>JAGKWO010000013.1 GCA_021151835.1 Gammaproteobacteria bacterium | reverse complement strand
GGTTGACGGCGCTCCTGGGGTTGGTGGGTGTGTTCATCCTGCTAAAACTGGTTCCCGATGTTGCCCGGCATTCCGTTCCCAAGCGGGAGGCAGTGGCTGTTCCGAATCTGCTGTGGGAGACCCTCAGGCACCCGCAATTATTGCGTTTGAATGTAGGTATTTTCGTCCTGCATTTCGTATTGATGTCCAGCTTTGTTGTCCTTCCCCTGATGTTGCAAAATCAATTGCATATCGCGCGCGAATATCACGGTTTGATTTACTTCCCGCTGCTTGCCTTTGCATTTATGTTGATGCTGCCGTTTGTCATCATCGCGGAAAAGCGGCGCAAAATTAAAAGTGTGTTTTTGCTGGCGGTTGGTTTGTTATTGATTTCCGAATTGGCGCTGATGCTGGTATCCACGCATTTGATATTGGCACTGCTGGTGTTGTTTGTATTCTTTATCGCCTTCAATGTGCTGGAAGCCACCCAGCCCTCCATGGTCAGCAAAATCGCACCCGCCGGTGCCAAAGGTACGGCCACGGGAATCTATTCAACCTGCCAGGTCCTGGGCGTGTTTGGCGGTGGTGCATTGGGTGGATGGCTGTTACAGCAGTACGGCACTAATGCGGTGTTCCTGCTCAACAGTGCCCTGGTGGTGATCTGGCTGGCAGTAGCCTGGTCGATGAAACCGCCGCACTTCCTGGCCAGCGTATTGATTCCATTGCGCGGGCGCGATCACCAGCAAATCGCCGCAAAATTGCGCGCGGTAGACGGTGTAGCCGAAGTGGTTATCGTAACCTCGGAAGACACTGCTTACCTGAAGGTGGACCAGCGGCGGGTGGATCGCAAAACGCTGGCGGCGATAGTCGACCAGGTGTAAAGTGCAAGCCCCTGCAAGGGGATCATCGATTAATCTGAATGCCGCCGGCATGCAAAAAAACAGACGGCGGATACACGGTAACTCAAGAGGAATTTATTATGGCTCGCGGTATTAACAAAGTAATTTTGATCGGCAATATCGGGCAGGACCCTGAAGTGAAATATATGCCCTCTGGTGGCGCAGTGACCAATGTTAGCGTCGCAACCTCAGAGACATGGAAGGACAAAAATACCGGCCAGCCACAAGAGCGCACTGAATGGCACCGCGTGGTGTTCTTCAATCGCCTGGGCGAAATCGCCGGCGAATATTTGCGTAAGGGTAGCAAGGTTTATATCGAAGGTTCATTGCGCACGCGCAAGTGGCAAGCACAAGATGGTTCGGATCGTTACACCACCGAGATTGTCGCCAGCGAAATGCAAATGCTCGATGGCCGCGGTGATAATGCCGGTGCTGGCCAGGGCATGGGCGCGGCGGCAGCGATGGGTGCGTTCGACCAAACCCCGCAATACAACAATGGCCCTGACAATGGTGGTGGTTACGGCCAGGGTGGCGGATACAACCAGCCTGCCCAGGGCGGCTATGCGCAGCAACCCGCCAATCGCAATTTCAACCAGGCGCCAAAACCGCAATATAACCAACCGCCAGCACAACAACACAATGCGCCGCCGGCAGGTGGTTTTGATTCGTTTGATGATGATATTCCCTTCTAATTAGTATCTTTAATAAAAAAGTTAACTAAAAAAAGCCCTTTAATCAGGGCTTTTTTATTTCGATGGTTTGTTGTTAATGGGGACACTTTAACAATACATAAATGCAGTAATTATTTAGATTCAAGGGATTGTTTTTTTAATTTTATTTTTGGGCGGCTGCCAGCTAATTAAAAGTCCCGCGTTTCCTAAAAGTTCATTCAGTTCATCAATAAGCTCATTGTCGACAATCCAAAGCGTAAAGTTGTTATCAAGCTCTTGTAATTTGCCTCTGTTAACTCCACCAGCGGAAATCCAATCGCTTAAGTTGATCCCACCAATCTCCAGGCTCATGTGATTGCTATTCAGAAGATTATGTGAATAAACCATTCTTAATAAAGAATGCGTGTAGCGCGAAGTTCCCTGGTAAAGGCCTGGTGTTTCCCTCTGCCAGGGGATGGTGTTTTCATAGGGGAATACTGTCACAAAATTATCGCCAGTAGCGTAATAAAAAGCATCAAGCACATCAGTTGTAGAATAAGTGATGCCATATGGAGCCAGGAGATTTCGCGCTGAGTTTGTAAAAAAGGAGGTTATTAAATCGTGACCGCCAATGCTGTCAGGAAATTGGACATCTATATGATGGAAGCTGCCAAACTCATTAGTCATGTAGCCGAACGATGCCTCCCAAGGTTGTTTAATTCCCTCTTTATAAACTCTAAATGCAGTGGCGTTGCCACATTTAATCTGTTGAGCCAGATCTTCCAGTGTTGTTTCAATAATATCGTGGTCACCTGGATGATCACCATTATTCAAAAGTTGGTAATAACCTGCACCAGTTATTTCTATGGAGGCAACATTAAAAAACTCCATCGCCACGTTATAAGCTTGCAGCGCAGTAATTTGGTCACAATTATAAAGTGCAATGCCGATTATCATTTTTTACCTAAATTGATCCAATTAAATTGTTAAGCATATTATTAATTGACTTCGCATCCCAAGGCCGTTTGAGCACGAGTATTTGCCCGCGGTTGCCAGCGGGAACACTAGCCATTGCTGTTTGATTGCGAGTTGTTAGCAGCGTTAGCCTATTTCCTACATCGGTTCTCGATGCGACTTCTATAGCATGAACATTCCCATTGATATCAACGGCCATGACATCCGGTCTGCGTGACGATGTTGATCCACTGCCGAAATGGAGGTTGTAACTCCGGTTCAAATAAATATCTTTGAACTTGCCGCTCATGGCTAATCTATTGGCAATAATTTCTGAAAGTTGATCATGCCCTGGTGTCCCGTCTCGCTGTCCTGTGCCATGTATGGTTGTTCCGTTGAGTTGGCGTGTAGGGCACCCGCTAAGGCCGAAAACATCTACCCATGTAGTGGGGTCACTTACATAAGAATATAGCGTTATTCCTCCTCCAATCCGAATTGGATCCTGGCTCGTATATTGTCCTGCCACCGGGTCAAAATAACGGAAGCGGTTGTAATACAAACCCGTTTCACTATCCTCATATTGGCCAGGAAAACGGAATGGGCAAAAATCCTTCTCTCCCCGAAGGTTTCGTAATTCACCCCATACGCTGAAATCAGCAGACCAGATCTGTATACCGTTTTTATCGAAAATAGTAGCTGGTGCACCGAGCTGATCACTAATTATTGAGTAGTGTTCATCTCCTACAAGTTTTGCCATAGGTGCAAAACCGTCGGGTTCAAATAGCCAGGTAATAGGTTGGTCTTTTGTGCCCATGCTAAATGTTTTGGGTGGGCCTTGTGCATCGACTTCCTGCAATAAGGCAAGGCGCTGCTTAACGGCAATGTCATCAAATCTGGCTTGTAATCGGGTAAGTGATTGAGCGCTGGCAGCGTCAGTTTTATATTCCACCCACTCATGGAGTGGATTGTGGCCATCCCAAACCCAGCGGGTGATTTTGTTATTGAATATTTTTCGAATCCGTCTTCCAAAAGCATCATATTCAAAGGTAACTTCTTTGCCGTCAGGGCGAATAACTTTCGCCATCATTCCATCGCCATTCCATTCATAACGCCAAATTTTATTGCCGGGCTCCTCTTTGCAAATAAGTTTCCCCTCAGCATCATATTTGTAATATGTGGTGCTTTGATTTGAGTGCACGGCGAGTAACTGTCCTGCCGGGCCATACTCGCGATCTTTTTGTGGCACAGTTCTGAATAAATTGCCCACTGCGTCCGGCATGCGTAAATCAAACGTGTTGTCGCTGTAGCGGGCGGACAGTAAATTTCCTAACGCATCGTGCTGAAATACGGTTTCACGATTCAGTGAGTCTATCAATCCAAGCAGGCGATTATTTAATCCCCACAAATAGTTTTTGCTGCTGTGAATAGTCTTGCCTTGATTAATTTCGTGACGAGTCGGGCGGCCCAGTTTGTCGCGCGTCCATCGGCTTTGAATGCCGCCCGGCAGACTTCGTTGTATTTCTTGTCCTTTACTGTCACGTTGGAACACAGCTTCGAACTGGTCGGTACCGGTTGAAATTTTTAATACATCACCACGCGTATTGCGTTCGATTTTTTGATTAAGACCGAGAGATGATCGTATGTGTGTACGGTAACCTAATGGGCCATATTCCGAAGCAATCCAGAAATCGCCCTGGAATTCTTTGGTAACTCTGCCGAGTTGGTCTAATTCCCAGCTAAGTTTTATTGAATCGTTTGTCGCCTCCAGCAATTCTCCATCTGCGCGATATTTGAACCTCTTCCCCGAGCCATCGCTATGGTGAATTTGTGTAAGTCTATCCACTGCATCGAAGTTAAATAATGAATAGCGCTTGTCGGGACCATTTATTCGAATAATGCGACCCGCAGGGTCTCTGGTAAATTGGCGAATCAGACCATCAAATCCTGATTCTGCAACCAACTGTTCGTTAGCATCCCATTCAAATTGGTAGGCGCGACCATGCTCGTTGATGATGGCAATTAATTGTTCTTCGCGGTCATACTCAAATTTAACCATGGTTCCGGCCTGCGTGCGCGACACCATCCGGCCCATACCACGATATTCCATGGATACATCATATTGTTGATCTTGAGCGCGAATAACATTATTTTCCGCATCATAGGTAAATGCACGATTAGCACCGTCAGGCTCGTCTACTCTGGTAACTCGCTGAAGTTTGTCGTAATGATAGCGACGTTCATTGCCGCGATTATCTTTAACGGTTAATAAATTTCCCAATGCGTCATATGCTTGAACAAGCTGCTCTGCATTCTCGTCCGAAATGCTGCGCAAATTTAAATTTTGATCGTATTTGAAAAAAATCGGGTTGCCGCTGTTGTCTTCAATAACGCTCAATAATCCATGATGATATTCATAGCGCAATTTATTGTTCAGTGGGTCTGTTTTGCTTGCTAGCTGATTATTATGGTCATATTCACATGTCCAGCTATTGCCAATCTTGTCAATAATTTTTATAGGATTGTCGTGGCTGTCAAACTGTATTTTTATTGCCTCACCATCTGCACTGATAACGGCGATATTATTCCCGCGTTCATCAAACTCATACCGCGTTTTATACCCCAGTTCATTCGTCTCACAAACAATTTCCGAATACTCGTTGTATTCCGTCAGGCTCGCATGATTTAACGGATCAACAATGCGATGCGGTAAAACCCCATTGTGATAATAGGTAGTGACGTGACCGCGCGAGTTTTTTACGTACGTAATATTATTTTCAAGATCGTAACGAAGCTCGCGGTAGTA
This sequence comes from Gammaproteobacteria bacterium, assembly GCA_021151835.1. Taxonomy (GTDB): domain Bacteria; phylum Pseudomonadota; class Gammaproteobacteria; order Pseudomonadales; family Cellvibrionaceae; genus Cellvibrio. The sequence continues at coordinate 106,222 of JAGKWO010000013.1, read as the reverse complement.
AATCCCTTCATCACCCCAGGTCCGTAAACACCTGGCATTGTGATTCAGTCCATCGTATTCAAAATAAAAGTTGAGGCCGCTGCGGAACGTTTCTTTAATTAATAATTTATGGTCGTAGTGATAACTCAACGGCTGCTGGAGCGCGTCATCGACTTGCACAAGCATGCCGTTGCGATAGTGATGTTCTACCGCGCAGAATAATGTGGGGTTAGTGTGATCGCGGGTTGCGTTGGATTCCGGTTCCGGTAAATAGATTTTGTGAATGCGATTGTCATCGGTGTAGCTGAGTTGGATCAACCGGCCGCCACTGTCGATTATTTTATTCAGTTGGCCTTTTTCATTGTAATAAAATTTTATGGCCGCACCGCTAGTTGTTTGTGCGAGCGATGTAAGTAATTGGTTATCCGGTTGTCCGTTAAACGGTGTAAAACGATAACGCTGCTTGTCTTTGGTATCCAGCGCATAACCATTTTCATCGCGAAATAGTGTCATGCGTTCCTGGCGATCAAAACAGGTTTCGTTAATATCCAGCGCCGGAAATGCAATCGATCTGCCATCTGCCAAACGCACAGCAACCGCATTATCCAGCTCACAGAGTTTTACATCGTAACTGTGATGCCAACCATGACCGAGCGGACCATCGTAAACCGAGGTGCTATACCAGGTGCGTTCCCACACCAATGGCAAGGGCCCCGGTAAAGAAAAATCGATATGGTCGGTAAACATTTTTCCGCTCGCCACATCGACCGGGTGGCCGGTCACCGTACAAATTCCTTTATGGACTTTATTGCGCACATTGGGTGGCACGCCCAATTTATCCATCGCCTTTTTCGCGCGCTTATGAATCGCGTCGGACATTTTTTTGATGCGCTTGCTTTTCTTTTGCATCTTGCGCAATTTTTTAAACGCGCCGCCCAGGGCCGCGAAACCGCCCGCCATGGCGAGGCCCATCATATCGATAGTCGGCGCACCGCCGACCAGCACGGGCATACCCAGCGGAATGGAAATTACCACGCTGGTTGGCAATACCATCCCGAAGGATTTTTTCGGTTTCTTTTTGCGTGGTGGTGCAATCAGGCCAATGTCGTGGCAACTCAGTGTGGGTAATGCCGTAAAACTCAATGGGCCGCCATCCGCGAGCACGGTGAGGCTGCCCATAAAAATTTCATCCTCATTCATCGGCGGTTTGACAAACGGGCCACCCATGGGAATGTGCGGAATAGGTCTGCCCGCCGTGCCGGCAGTTGAACGGGGCAAGCCACCGACTTTTACCGTTGCACCAAGGATCGGTACGTAATCAATGACATCAAAAATCAACGCGATGTGCGGGTGGGGAATAGGGATTGGTCCCGCCGGTGGAATGGCGAGGATGTGAATATCGATTCCCAATACCGGATCAAAATGTTTACTGATTAGCATGTTATCGACTCGATTTTTTTCAGCCATCCTTCACCGAGCAAATCATCAAAACGCTGCTTGATGTGATGATCGATATCGCCATTGGGGCTAATGCGCAGTAGCGCTTGCCCTAAAAAAGGTAAGGTGGAATGCGCGCGTTGCTGCGCATCCATGTTGCTGCCTGCTTCCAGGGCTTTCATGCCGTAATCCCACGCCGCGTTGGTGTAATTGGCGCGCTCCATACAAAAGCTGGCCATGCGCCAGCCTTCGAGGGTCATTAACAAATCCTGTTGCGCTTCGGCGAGTTGCGCACTGTTAGCGTAAGCATTGGCCGCATCGTCAAAGCGGCCGGCGCTGAACAGGCAAGTGCCCTCGCAAATGAGCGCCTGCAAACGCAATTTATTGCAGCCGGGAATATTTTCTTCTTCACCTTGCGCGGCAAGCAATTGTGCAGCGCGATAATCTGCCAGCGCCGCATCATAGCTTTGCAACCCTAAATAGCCTGCCGCACGCGTAAGCAGTGTGACTACCCACATATCCAGCCAATGATGCTTTTGCGCAAGTGCTATAGCGTCCGTCGCTAATTTTTCCATTGCGGGTTTGTCCTGTTTGCCCACCGCTTTTTGCAAATCGACAGTGATATTTCGAAACGCCGCGCCCGGTGAGCCATCATCCGCTGCTTTTAATACGGCCTTGATTGCTTCATCCATAGCGACGGGTGCATCGACACTATGCAAATGCTGCGATTTTTCTTGCGCAAGTGTTGCCAGGGATGAATTTTTTTCAGTGTCAAAAAAAACCAGCTTTAAATTGTCCGGCCATTGGTAGCGTAAATTAATTTCACAACATTGGTTCCACCATTGGGTGTATTGCTGTGGATTCTTTATTGTTGCAGGGGTAATTACTACCACAATGTAATGGACGTAATCTTCAAATGCGTGCAATGCGTTGATGCAACTGCGAAACAGTGCGTTGTATCCGGTGCGGCTATCGCGCAAGTCCGGTTTGGCCCAGCCATGGTCTGTTGTCGCCGGTGTTTGCGATGCGGTTTCTTCCTCGAATGCATCTGCAATTCCTTCCTCGATCATCCGGTTCATTTCTTCCGCGAGTGCGTAGCTGAATGTTTCAGCAGCGATGAAATCTGAATGCAGGTGGATAAACAATTCCGGATTTTTTTCATCCAGCTGCTCTTTGGTTTTGATAAACCCCAAGCCAAGTTCGATATCATCAGGCGAAAAATGCCAGCGCAAAATAGGCTGTTTGCTACTGATAAAATCTTCCCATTGCTCGTCCAGTTTTTCCAATTCGCGCTGGATCGGGTTAGAAGTGCTCATGAATTCGTGTCAACTGTAAGGTTAATTCAGTTTGACCAGCGGGCCCATTACCGAGACACCGGTGGCGTCAATTTTTACCGAGCTGGCGCCCATGGATAAAGTAATTCCCGACGGATCAATGGTAATGCTGGTGCCTCCTACCGCCAGCGCAATTTGCGATTGCCCATTCATTGCAATAGATAACGCGGAGGTTGTGGCGCTGGTGGAAATAGAAACATTTTGCGCGAGCGCACTGATTTCCTGCTTGCCAGTAATAGAAAATGTCTGGTTGCCGCTGACTGTGGTTTGCTGGTTTGCGCCGATAGTATTGGTTTGGTTGGAGCCAACATTAATTGATTGGTTTGAACCAATACTGACATCCTGGTTGCTCGCAACATTGCGGCTTTCGTTTGCGCCAATCGTAGATTCTGTATTGCCGCTGGTGTTTTCGGTTTTGTTGCCGGCTGTGGTGAAAGAGCGATTGCCTTGTACGCTGGAATCCTGATTGCCTTGCACACTGGCGCTTTCATTTCCCTGCACATTCAGTGAGGCATTTCCTTTCACTGTCGATGAATTATTTCCGTCTACATTGTAAGTTGCATTGCCAGTGGTTGATGAATTCAGGTCGTTGCCAACCGTCGTGTTGTAATCTTTTTTTGCATGGAGTTTCACTTGTTGCGAGTCGCCCGTGTCGTCCAATGAAAATTCATTGGAGCCGCCAACGTCACCTTTCACCGTTTTCGATTTCATGCCCGCATAATTTTTTCCGGCCGGTAGTGTAACGGGGGGCATGTGCGTGCTGTTATAGACGCTGCCAATCACCAGTGGTTGATCGGGATCTCCATTCACAAAAGTAACAACGACTTCCTGGCCAACACGCGGAATATTTAATGTTCCCCATTTGTTGCCGGCCCACAGTGTGGCTACACGCACCCAGCAGGAACTGGTTTCATTTTTTTCACCATACCTGTCCCAATGGAATTGCAGTTTTATGCGGCCATATTTATCGGTATAAATTTCATCCCCGGCAGGGCCTACGACTACTGCTGTTTGTACGCCATCAATCCTGGGTTTGAATGCGTTGAGTGGCGGGCGATAAACCACATCCTCGGGAAAACATAAAAATTGATTTTGATAACCGGATGATTTGCCGGCCTCGTCTTCGTCCAGGTAACTGCCCTCAAACGCCTGGTGAGTTATTTCGGAAATAACAAATGTTTTTTTATCATCAACTAGCGCTTCATCGGACGTTAATTTAAATTTTTTCCCGATTTCCAGGTAATGGAGGTTGCCGCCTGCCTGCACGATTTGATAACCGGATTCTTCCTGTTGCATGCGGATGCGCGTGAGGTTTTGCCCACGTTGGCTTTCATTATAATTGCCGGGGAATTCAAAACGCTCCAGGGCGCTGTTATTGGCCAGTTTGATTGAGGTCGGCGTTTCCGTCAGCAAGGAGAGGTTGGCGTTCTCAAAATTATAATCGGTTTGGGCAAATGCCCCGGAGCAATACTGGAACCGGTGTTGCCATTGATTGAGGTAAAACTTGCTGCGGCTGCCGGAACTGTGCTCAATCATTTTTTCATCCAGGAAAACAAATGTTGAGGCGTTATCGCTAATGGTTAGGATATGTTTGTCGGACTGGTGTTCAAAAAAATAAAATAAACCTTCCTGTTCCAATAGCCTGCTGATGAAATTAAAGTCGGATTCCTGATACTGCACACAATAGTCGAGCGGCGGGTGATTATCGATTAACGTAAATTTGAAATCGTAAAATCCCAGTTCAGTAAAAACAGTTTCAATAATTTTTTGCACGGTTTGATTTTGAAAAATGCGGCAGTTGGTTCGCTTGTCCAAAAACCATAACCATGGAACTAATTCGGCTTTGTAACCGTAGAGCCCTTGTTTTTCCAGGCCGGTATAAACAAAACTTTTGACAAAACCATTTAACGGGCGCGAATTCCCCTCGCCGCCGATAAACAGCGCCATATGATTACCGACAATATCCTCCGGACGAATGTTGGCTTCATAGGAAAGTAAATCGATATTGATCGAAAATAGTTTGGAAAAAGCTTCCGTTGCATGTAAACGCCGCAAGAGAAATACATCTTTTCCCAGGCTGGTTTCTACCCGCATGGAACGATTGTCCTGGGTGTACTTAATGGCGGCAGTGAAGAGGCTGTTCACAATAATCTCCTTTCAATTGATCCAATCGGGAAAATTGTTCGGGGCGATTTGAGTGGTAGCTCTTCCATGAGGAGGGATTGGGTCACCATTCTAACGGGCACTGCAACGCCGGATAAATTGGCGTTGCTGCGAACTGTGACCTGCTCGGCTTATTATGCTGATTGGTAAATGCAAATTGCAGCGGGTAAACGAAATGTGGCACTTAATGCTTCAGTGGTGATCGCGACTTGGTTGCGGTTTTAAAGCGCCTGGCTGTCAGGTTTCGTTGGGGCGCGTGAAAATATTAATCATCCAGCAGTTGCGCGCGAATGTTCAATATGGCGGGTAAGGCAGCGATAAACGCCGTTACCAATGCGGGATCAAAATGCTGCCCGGATTCTTTTTTGATATAGGCAGTTGCGTCTTCAATGGTCCAGGCCGCTTTATAAGGGCGAATGCTGGTCAGTGCATCAAACACATCGGCGATAGCGACGATGCGCGCCTCAAGCGGAATTGCTTCACCGGCGAGGCCATGGGGGTAGCCGGAGCCGTCCCATTTTTCATGGTGGTTAAGTGCAATAATGCGCGCGATTTTTAGCAGCCTGGAGTTGTCGTCACCAATAATGGTTGCGCCAATTTCTGTGTGGCTTTTCATAATTTCCCATTCATCCGCGGTGAGCTTTCCGGGCTTTTGTAAAATCACATCGGGGATACCGATTTTGCCAATGTCATGCATAGGCGCTGCATTTAATAATTCTTCAGCATCAATGGAATTTATTCCCGCTGCCAGCGCAATTTCCCTGGCGTAGTGGCTCATGCGGATGACATGCAGGCCGGTTTCGTTATCTTTGTATTCGGCTGCGCGCCCAAGGCGATGGATGACCTGCAAACGTGTTGCGCGCAAGGTATCGATGCTAACCAGCGATAATTGTGTTTTAACCCGCGCCAATACAATTGGCGGGCTTACCGGTTTGGTAATGTAATCAACGCAGCCCACCGCAAAACCTTCGGCTTCATCGCGCGTATCGGCGAGCGCGGTGACAAATATCACCGGAATATGTGCAGTTACCGAATTACTTTTGAGGCGCGTGCAGGTTTCCAGGCCGGTAATTCCCGGCATCATAATATCGAGTAAAATCAAATCCGGTTTTTCATTGAGCGCGAGGCTCAAGGCTTTTTCGCCATCGCGTGCAAAGAGCAAGCGATAATCCTGCTGCAAGATTTGCTTCAATACTTGCAAGTTGGCTGGCTCGTCGTCTACCAGCAATAATTTTGGACGAATATCCTGTTGCGCAATAATCATTGGTTCCTCGTCACCCAATCGGCGGTTTCGATCCATGCACTGAGCAGTGCCACGGCGGTATCAAAATCAAATTGTTCCAGTGCTTCATCCAGCGGTGTTATTACGGTTGCCGGCAGTGCTTTGGCCAGCGTGCGATAAGCATCATCGTCAAAAGTTCCATGCTGATAGGCTTGCATCAGTTGCTCCAATAATTTCACCTCAATCCTGTCAAATGTTGGTGGCGTTGTGTGGTGCAGGTTTGCGGGTGGAATATCCAGCTCTGAACGGATGTGAATAAATGCTGTTTCTATGTCATTGAAGAGCGACGGTGACAGCGGATTTTCCAGTTCGATCCGGTTGGCAAGAGTGGCCAGGGATACGAGGCCAAGGTTGGCGGCAGCGCCTTTCATTCGATGCGCTTCCTGCTTTACCCGGTGGATATCCGCAGAATTGATGAGCGCTAAAAAATGTTTGTTATCAGCGCAGAATTGCCGGATCGCTTTGGTTAACACGGCGCGGTCACCCCAGCGCGATTCTGCATTTTCCCAATCGATAATTTCCCGGGTACCGGTTAAGGCGGGCGAAATTTTAGTGGTGGATGATATCACCCCAAGGCAACGCGCCATTTCATTGTGCAATTCAATTAAATTGATCGGCTTGGACGCAAAGCCGTTCATGCCTGCGGCTTTTGCATCTTTGCGATCCTGCTCCAGCACGCTGGCAGTCAGGGCGATAATCGGCGTAGCGGGTTTTGCTTGGGCCGCTTCCCATTGCCGGATCATTTTGCTCGCTTGCAAACCGTCCACTTCCGGCATCTGGATATCCATTAACACGATATCAAATGTTTGCTGTTGGAAGCGCTGGCATGCTTCCAATCCATTGCTGGCAGTTACTGTGCGATGGCCATCGCGGGTGAGCATTAATTGCAAGACTTCAAGGTTTTGCGGCACATCATCAGCAATTAATATATTTAAAATCGGCAGCACAATTTTTTGTGTCGGTAGCGCCTTTTTTACTGCATGTGCAGCAGGCAAGGGGAGTGATACTTCAAAGCAGCTGCCTTTGCCCGGTGCACTGGTCGCAGTGATTGTGCCTCCCATCAATTCCGTGAGTTGCCGCGCGATGGTAGTGCCTAGACCGGTGCCGCCAAAGCGCCGTGCCATGGAGGCATCGGCCTGGGTGAACGGCGTAAAAATATGCTGGATGCGATCTTCTGCAATGCCGATACCGGTATCAATTACTTTCACACTGACATTCGGGCCATCTTCCATTACCCGCAAGGTTACTTCGCCTTGCTCGGTAAATTTAACGGCATTGCCCAGCAAATTGACTAATACCTGGCGCAGGCGTAATGCATCGCCGAGCACATGGTCACGTGTTCCCGGCAAATAATCGAACACCAGTGCGAGTGATTTTTTATCCGCCTGGATTTGCAATTCCTGCAAAATCTGGCTGCACAATTCTTTCAGCGAAAAGGCTTCAATATCCAGCTCCAATGCACCGCGCTCAAGTTTGGCGGTATCCAGGATATCGTTAAGCAAACTTAGCAGCGAACCGGCCGAGCGGCGCACGGTGTGCAAATGTTTTAATTGCTCCGGTTGCAAGGGCGAGTTAATCAACACTTCGGTAAAACCAATGATGGCGTTCATCGGGGTGCGAATTTCATGGCTCATATTGGCGAGGAACATGCCTTTGGCCGACGACGCTTTTTCCGCCCGGTCTTTGGCGATCATTAAATCGGTTTCCATGGCTTTGCGTTCGGATAAATCCGTTGCCAGTTTAACCACTTTCCAGGGCTTGCCATCGGCGTCGAAGATGGGGTTGTAGACTGCCTGGATCCAGATTTTTTTACGCTCTTTCCCCAGGCGTAAAAATTCACCGCTTTGGAAATTTCCCTGGCGCAAGTTATCCCAGAACGCGCGATATTCTGCACTGTTAATTTCCTCGGGCAGGCACAACATGCTGTGATGTTTGCCATATAACTCGGTTAATTCATAGCCGGTGAGCGCGAGGAAATTTTCATTGGCGCCGATGATGTTGCCGTTCATATCAAATTCGGTTACCGCCAGTGCGCGGCTGATCGCATGCACTACACCTTCAAATTCCGCATTGCGCAACTTGGACTCGGTGATATCCATAATCACGCCATCAATCCAGTGGAGGTTGCCATCATCGTCGTAAACACCGCTTGCACTTTCAGAAACCCAGCGCTCGGTTTTATCGCGGCGGATGATCCGGTATTCGATGACGTATGAGGTTTTATTTATCATCGCAGGGGCCAGTTCCTGCGCAACCCGGTCAGCGTCATCCGGGTGAACAAGGTCGCCCAGGTTAATTTCACCGGCATAAAATTTTTCTGTTTCCCAACCGCTCAGCGCAGTAATGGCGTCGCTGATAAAAATAGCGGCCCAGGGAGCATTCGCCTGGCAACGAAAGGCCACGCCGGGGATGTTGTCAATCAGGGTGCGATATTGTTGCTCGCGCGATGATAATTCGCGTTCCATAGCAATGCGTTCGCTGAGGTCGCTGACAAAACCGACAAACAGGTTTTGCCCGGGAATTTCTGCTTTACCAACGGCGAGGCGCACGGGCACATGTTTGCCATCTTTGCGCAATGCCGTCACTTCGCGGCCAAGGCCAATAATTTTTGCCTGGTGTGTGGTGTGGTAATTTTTCAAGTATTGGTCATGCCCGGAATGATAAGGCTCGGGCATCAACATATTAATGTTTTTGCCTTTTAATTCGCTGAAGGTCCAGCCAAATAATTTTTCAGCGGCGTGGTTCATGGCAATGATGCTGCCGTTGCCATCGATAGTGATAATGCCATCTACTGCGGTATCCACAATTGCGCGCAAACGCGATTCATTTTCCTGCATTTGGTTGTAGAGCTGGCGATAGCGCAGGACGAGGTTGCCGGCGAGCACCAGCAAGCTGATGGCCACGGTGGTGACGCCAATAATAATCGCGAGGAAATTGCGGCTGTTATCGGCAGCAAAATGATTATCCGGTGTGCCGATAAAACGCGCCGCCGCCATGCCGGTGTAGTGCATGCCTGCAATTGCCAGCCCCATAATCACACCCGCCAGCAATGTCGCTTGTGCAGGGCTGAACCGGGCCTGGTTGGTAAGCCCAAAGCGAATCCAGAGCGCGAGCATCGCCAGCACAACTGCAACCACAATTGAGGTGATAAACCAGGTGAGGTCGTAGCGCAGGATGGCATCCATGTGCATCGCTGCCATGCCGCTGTAATGCATGGCGCCGATGCCTGCGCCAACCATTACGCCGCCGATCACAAGCTGGCGCCGGGTAATCCGGTCGTGGGACAACATCTGCAGCGTCACCCAGGAGGCGAACACCGACGGCGCCATGGACATTACCGTGATCGCCGGGCTGTAATGCACATGGGTGCCCAATTCAAATGCCAGCATGCCGATAAAATGCATCGACCAGATGCCGCCGCCAAGTGCGAGCGAGCCGGACACCAGGGCGACCTGATGTAGCAGGCGCCCCTTTGCCGAGCGCGCCATGCCGGCAATTTGCAGGCTCATCATCGAGGAGATAATGGCGACGACAATAGAAACAATGACCAGCCACGGATTGTGGCTGCCGTGGAGCAATAATGCGGGGGTATCGCTGTCGATGAAAATATTGGGCATGGGTCGGATCGTATGGTTTTTGCGCGCTACTGCGAACTTACGGCTGTGGCTTTACAGTATAGAGCCGATTTTTTGCGGTATCGCATTGGTTACCGGCTAAGCTTCGTAAAGCGGCTAACGATTGATTATGATGTGCCGGCTTGCTGCTCATCATTGTGGGCATTAACGACAATTAAAATTACAATTACCAGAGGGCTCTCCATGTCACCAACCGCCTTGTCATCACCATCATTTTTTCAATCGTGCAGAACAGGAATGCAGCAGCTATTTCTAGTCATTACCTGCTGCGCGGCCAGTGTTACATTTGCTGCGGATAAAACCGTGGTTGTCGCTGACCTAAAACCGGCAGCCACCATTAAATTCTGGAATGGCAATAAAACGCCATCGCGCCAGCAATATGAGCGCGAAATTCTCGACGCCGCCCTGGCGGCGACTAACGCCAAAGGACCTTATTCAATCGAAGAGAGCCGCACGGATTATCCGCTCGCCGAAGATGAAGCCAGTGTATTTCGCAGCAAGGGATTTGATCTTTTTGGCACAGTAGCGGGCAACCAGAAATTAGCGGGTGAACAAAAAATCCTGGTTCCCTTACCGTTGATGAAAGGTATTTTGGGCTACCGGATTTTAATTGTGCGCAAAGCCGATGCACAAAAATTCGCAGCGATTAAATCGGCCGATGAATTAAAAAAATTACGGATGGGTATTCCCGCTACCTGGGCTGATGCCGGATTATTTCGCCACAATGGTTATCCGGTGGTTGAAAAAGGCAGTTTCGATGATGTATTCCAGCGCCTGGAAAATAATGAATTTGATTATGTCACTTTTGGCGCAAATGAAGTGAACAGTGTATTTACCGGGCGCGCGGCGAAATCCGGCAAGCTGATGATTGAGCCATCGCTGCTGGTGTACTATCCATTCCCGCTGGTGTTTTATGTGAACCCGCAGCAACCGGCGCTGGCAGACCGCATCACCGAAGGGGTGAAAACCATCAGCACTAATGGTGAGCTGGATAAAATATTCAATCGCTATTACGGCGAAGTATTGGGCCAATTGAAGCTGGCCACGCGCACGCGCATCATCCTTGAAAATCCCATATTGCCAAAAGAAATGGCGAATTTTAAACCGGCGATTTAATGCGCTGATGTAAACCTTCCTGATAATTGTCATGTTAACCCGATGACAATCGTGGTTTTACCTGGCGCCTGTGCGTCCCTATCCTGTTTGCCATAACAGGGATGGGGCCGGGCGCCATATCCTCGCCAGGCCCGCAAATTAGTGCTCTCCCGCGGTGAAACTGCTAGGCTCGCACTCCGGACTTGCGTGATAATGCGCAGCGCCTGGAGCAGGGTTCCAGATAAAAACCACAAAACAAGGGCAAGTGCACTGTGACTAATAAAGACGAACTTTTATCGCAATTACGTATAGATCGCGATCAGCCATATGCAGGCGAGAGTAAAACTCCGCTGTGGATTGGTGGTGGTGTTGCGATCCTGGCTATCGCATTGGGAATCAGTTTTTTTTATGAGCCGGACCCGGTAAAGGTCAAAATTGAAATGGCGCGCATGGCGGTACCGGACTCCTCATCGGCGACGGTATTGGACGCCACCGGTTATGTGGTTGCCCGGCGTATTTCCACTGTCTCATCCAAGGTGACCGGGCGTGTGGCCGAAATCTACGTAGAGGAAGGCCAGCACGTTGAGAAAGACCAGGTGGTTGCGCGCCTGGATGACTCCAACACGCGCAAATCAGTGGATCTAAGCAAAGCCGAATTGCGTTCAGCCAAAACCCTGGTGACCGAAACCGAAGCGCGTTTAACCGAGGCAAAACTGACACTGGAACGCAATACCGAATTGGCCCGCCAGCAGTTGGTCAGTGCTGCCGCACTGGATAAAGCGCGCGCTGATTTTGAATCGCTGCATGCACAACTGGATGCGCGCAATGCCGATGTGGAAGTGAGCAAGAGGCGCCTCGCCTTGCAGCAGCAGAACCTGGATGACCTGACCTTGCGCGCACCGTTCAGCGGTGTGGTTATCAGCAAGGATTCCCAGCCCGGTGAAATGATTTCGCCAATTTCGGCCGGCGGCGGTTTTACCCGTACCGGTATTTGTACGCTGGTGGATATGTCATCACTGGAAATTGAAGTGGATGTGAATGAATCCTACATCCAGCGCGTGCGTGACGAACAAATGGTGCAAGCGGTTTTGGAAGCTTATCCGGAATGGAAAATTCCCGCGAAAGTGATCGCGATTATTCCCGCCGCTGATCGCCAGAAAGCGACTGTGAAAGTGCGCATCGGCTTCCAGGTAAGTGATCCGCGAATTTTGCCGGACATGGGGGTGAAGGTTGCCTTCCTGAATGCCGAACGCGAAGTGGAAGAAAAACCGAAAGAGCCCCTGGGCGTGCGTGTGCCAATCAGTGCGGTGCGTAACGAAGGCGAAGATAAATTTATTTTTGTGGTTAAGGATGGTGTTGCAGAACTGCGCAAAATTACCCTTAAGGCAAGCTATGGCAACGATATTTATGTGGGCAGCGGTTTGCGTGCCGGTGAAGATTTCGTGGTGGAAATTCCTCCGGAATTAAAAGACGGCGCCAAAGTTGAACAATAAAAGTTGAGCAATAACAGTTGGGCAACAAACGCCGAACAATAATTGTTGAATATCGTAAAAACAAAATAGCCGTTAGAAAAAAATAATACGCTAGTGCTAAAAACTGAAAACCTCCTGCCGCACGCTGGCAGGAGGTTAGATAAGAATAAAAATATCTCTCGTTCCATCTGTTTTTTTGATGCCCCGTGTGTGTAAGCGATTTCTTTTTAAATGCTGGTCTAACTTCCTGGAGGATCTATGACTGCGCTCGAATCCCATGTCGTCAATGACGAATTACTTGTTCAACTCAAAGGCGTTAGTAAAGCGTATAAAAAAGGCAAGGAGCAGGTGAAAGTGCTCGCCGAATTAAACCTGGATATTCACCGTGGCGATTTCCTGGCGCTCATGGGGCCATCAGGTTCCGGTAAAACTACACTATTGAATTTATTAGGCGGATTGGATTCGCCTACCTCCGGCGAATTGATTATTGGTGGGCAACGCCTGGATAAAATGTCATCAGCGCAACTCACTAAATGGCGTGCGCGCCATGTGGGTTTTATTTTCCAGTTTTATAATTTGATGCCGGTGCTGACCGCCGAAAAGAACGTGGAGTTGCCGCTGTTGCTGACGAATCTCAGCAGCAAACAACGTAAGCATCATGTCGCTGCCGCACTTGAGTTGGTGGGCTTATCCAATCGCGCCAGGCATTATCCCAGTGAATTATCCGGCGGCCAGGAACAGCGTGTGGCCATCGCCCGCGCACTGGTGAGCGACCCGGATTTATTATTGTGCGACGAACCCACGGGCGACCTGGACCGCGCCACGGCCGATGAAATTTTGTCGCTGTTGCAAACCCTCAACGAGCAGCAAAAGAAAACTATCATCATGGTTACCCATGACCCGCGTGCAGCGGACCATGCGCGCCATACCTGGCATATGGATAAAGGCTCGCTGGTGACCAATGGCAATGCCGGAGGACACTAATTATGTACTACCTCCAATTTTTGTTGAGCAATTTGGGGCGCAAAAAAGCGCGCACGGTGTTAACCCTATTATCGATTCTGATTGCATTTTTATTATTTGGTTTATTGCGTAGTTTGGCGGCGGCGTTTGACCAGGGCGCAGAAATTGCCGGTGAAGATCGATTAATCAGCATCAATAAAATTTCATTAATCCAGCCACTGCCCGAAGCTTACCTCGGTAAAGTACAGGGGCTCGACGGCGTGGATAAAGTGACTTCTGCCAACTGGTTTGGTGGTTATTACCAGGAAGCCAAAAACCAGTTTCCGCAATTCCCGGTGATTGCCGACGATTATTTTGAAATATACAAAGACATGGTGAGTTTACCGGAAGCGCAAATGCAAGCCTGGAAAAAAAATCGTGTCGGCGTTGTTATTGGCCAGGGATTAGCCGACAGGTTCAAATGGAAAATAGGTGATCGCGTTCCCTTGATTGGCTTATTCCCGCGCGAGGGTGGCAGCACTACGTGGGAATTTGTGGTTGAAGGTATTTACGAAACCCAAAGCAAAAGTGCCGATATCAACACCATGTTAATGCATTACGATTATTTCGATGAGGCACGCCAGTATGCGAAAGGTACCCTGGGCTGGTTAATTATCCGGGTGAAAGATCCCAAGCAGTCCGCGCAAATTGCTACGGCAGTTGACGCGCTCTTTGCCAACTCACCAGCGGAAACCAAAACCAGCAGTGAAAAAGAATTTGCCAAATCATTTGCCAAACAATTTGGCGATATAGGTTTGATTACTACGCTGATTCTAGGCGCAGTATTTTTTACCATGTTGCTGGTGGCCGGTAATACCATGGCGCAATCGTTCCGCGAGCGTATCCCTGAATTGGCGATTCTAAAAACACTGGGCTTTTCCGATGTGTCCGTCATGTTGATGGTATTAGCGGAATCAATTGCTGTTTCATTAATCGGTGGGCTCGCGGGATTATTCCTTGCCAAATTTATTCTTGGCGGTGCCGCGACGGCAATGGCATCCACTTTACCCGGACTGCATTTGTCGACAACCATGATGCTGTTCGGTGTTGGCCTGATGTTGTTATTCGGGCTACTCACCGGCATTATCCCGGCGCTGCAAGGTTTGCGGCTAAACATTGTCGCTGCATTACGGAGACGCTAATCATGTTTAATGGAATTGCTCAAATTTTTATTATCACCGTAATGAACCTACGCAATCTGCCGCAACGTTTGGGAACTTCTTCCGTGGCGGTATTTGGTGTGGCCTGTGTGGTGGGGGTTTTTATCGGTGTGCTCTCTATGGCCAGCGGATTCCAGCGCACCATGGTTAATGCCGGCTCCGCTGATGTGTTGATGTTAATGCGCGCGGGTGCCACGACGGAAATGAATAGCGGCCTTAGTTATGAGCAGACACAACTCATTGAAAATTTACCCGGCATCGCCAAACAGGATGGAAAACCATTGAGCTCGCCGGAATTGTTTGTGATTGTCGATATTCCCATGCGCAACAAAGAGGCGAGTGGCAATGCGCCGTTGCGCGGTGTTGAACCATTGGCATTTTCCGCGCGCAAACAATTTAACATTATCGAGGGCAGAAATTTTGAACCGGGAAAAAATGAGTTGATTGTCGGGCGCGGGGCGAAAACCCAATTTGCCAACCTTGATGTAGGCTCGGTGATTAAGCTTGGCCAAACTGAATGGACCGTTGTCGGCGCGTTTGAATCGGGTGGTGGTTTGGCAGAATCAGAAATCTGGTGCGATGCAAAAATTTTGCAGAATGCCTATCGTCGCGGCAACAGTTATCAAATTGTGCGTGTAAAGCTGGATGATAAAAATGGTTTTGAAGCATTTAAGGCCGCCGTGGCTGCCGATCCAAAATTAAACCTGGATGTTAAACGCGAAACGGAATATCTCGCGCAGCAATCCGAACCCTTGAGCAAATTTATAAAAATGATTGGTTATCCGTTGGCGATGCTAATGGCACTGGGTGCAATTTTTGGTGCGGTAAATACCATGTATACCTCGGTGTCCAATCGCACACGTGAAATTGCCACCTTGCGTGCGCTCGGTTTTGGCTCGACCCCGGTGGCTATCTCAACGCTGGTCGAATCCTTAGTGTTGGCAATTATTGGCGGTGTCATTGGTTCAATCGTTGTCTATATTGTTTTCAATGGCTACACGGTTTCAACATTGAATTTTGCAAGCTTCAGCCAGGTGGTTTTTGATTTTGCAGTAACACCGGACCTGTTGGTGCAAGGCGTTATTTTTGCAACGGTGATTGGTTTTATCGGAGGATTTTTTCCGGCAATTCGCGCCGCCCGTTTACCGGTGGCAACCGTATTGCGAGAAGTTTGAAGATTATCATGGTGTTTATATTTAAAAAGCCGCTGTCAACGCAGCGGCTTTTTTATTGTTGGAGACCCTGGATGTCGTGGCGCTAATGAACGTGATGCTCACCGGAAATCGATAGAAATTTAAATTGCTATCCAGACCCAATAATCTTGGTTATATTTCCCACTGTAGGGTGATTCGGAAGCGCTCACGGAAGAATCAGGATCTACGGAAAATTAATAAATGATAAGGAGTATGTATGAAATATGTTACGGGTTTTCTGATTGCTGCAGTAAGTTTACCGGCATCAGCCGGATTGATTCGCCATGACCTGCCGGATTCATGGTATACCGGATTGGGGAGTGATCCTGCATTTCACAGTGTGGGTTTGGTTGGTATCGATAATCCCTCTGGCGGTGGTACATGTAGCGGTACCGTTATCCATAAAAACTGGGTACTCACCGCAGCGCATTGCATGCAATCTGCGAATCGAATGGGCGTGAATATAATCAAAAATGATAGCTGGCGTTTCTATGAAGCCAGTTCCTGGGTCGCCCATGAAAATTTTGTCTATGAAAATCCTTTCGGCGGTTGGGATATTGGCCTGATGCATTTTAATGAAGACCTTGATGTAACTCCGGCAGAGTTGTATCGCGGTTTTAATGAAGTGGGGGCGGAAATTGTGTCGGTTGGCTTTGGTTTTACCGGCACTGGCGAAACCGGCAATCAATTTATCGATTACCAGCGCCGCGCGGGCACGAATATTGTGGATTTTGCCGTGTCACTGGAAGGCAATCAGGATCAATTGTTGTTCGCCGATTTTGATCATCCGACTGATCCTTCATTTAATATTTTTGATAATCCATCCGAATCTGTTGATGACCTGGCTACTGTGCTTGAACTGATTATTGCGCCCGGTGATTCGGGCGGCGGTACTTTTTTAGTTGAGAACGGCCAGCTTTATCTGGCGGGAGTCCATTCATTTACTGGCGGTGCAGAGCGGCCAGGGGGTGTCGTTGGTGGTTACGGTGATTATTACGCATCGACTCGTGTCAGTAGTTTCATCGATTGGATAGATCGCAAAATCAATCCGGTTGCCGTGCCTGAGCCATCAAGCCTGGGCATGATATTGTTTGGTTTTGCCTCCTTGTTTTTGCGTCGCCGTCATTTAAAAAAATAGGCACAGGTTTATGATGAAATTGTTATTGGCATTACTGATAACAGCGTTGCTGGCAGGTTGCGCTGCGCCGCCTGCCGGTAAAGATATCGCCGTAAAAACTATTGAAGGGTCAACGCACACGTATATCGAAAGTGAAAAAATTGATCGCTTTCTGGTAAATAAGCCGGAAGCGTTTAAACAATTTGATAAGGTTATTCTTTTTGCAACCCAGTTCGATAAATTAACAATATCGGCAAAAGCTGATAAAAAAATGGCTGCAAACTGGAATGATTCCAATTGGAAGGAGATGGATGCCATTTGCCAGCAGCTCGATGATTTCGCGCAAAAAATCTTTAGCGACCATGGCGACTTTGTACCGGTTACCCGCGGTGATGAGGATGTATTGGCCATTCAATTCAGTTTGATTGACTTTATGCCTTACGCTGCACGCTATGAAAATTCCGGTGCAAGTACAGTGGGAGCTCAGACTAATAATGCCGGCATTGGGCAAATCACTGTGCGCGGAGTGCTGGCGAATGCAAAAACAGGTGAACTGGTCGCTGTCATTGAAGATACACTGGAAGTGAACGCACGCAACTCCAGTAATGGCAACCTTGCGGCCATGCAGGATGGCAATAATAAAGCGGCCCAAAATCTTGCGTGGCGAACGACTTTTCGTCGCTTCATTGACAATCTGCATGCGCAATTGCTTACCCTTAAGCAGGGCAATATTAAACAAAGTAGCATCTACCAAGGTAATATGGTCCGGTAATCCGTCTCTGCCTGATTGGTTCCATCTGATCGATTTCACTGTATGTAGCTGTGGCTGTACCTGAATAGGGGGTTGATGTAGTATCCCCCTTATTACAAAACAACAATTACAACAAAAAACAGCTATACAGCGAGGGTCAGAGCGTGAAAGATGATAAGCCTACATCCTTTGATATTGCCTACCGTGCCGGCGTATCCCAATCCACCGTATCGCGCGCATTGCGTAACAGTCCACTCGTGAATGAAGAAACCCGCCTCAAAGTGCAGCAAATTGCGCGCGAGTTGAATTATAAAGTGGATAAAAATGCGAGCAGCTTGCGCTCCCAGCAAACCAAAACGATTGCACTTTTGTTATGTGAAGACCAGGGCACTGGTAATTCCCTGATTAATCCATTTTTCCTGTCGATGCTTGGCAGCATTACCCGTGCGACCGCCAGGCGTGGTTTCGATTTATTAATTTCCTTCCAGCAATTCAGCGAAGACTGGCATGCGGATTATGAAGATGCCAATCGCGCCGATGGTATTATCTTTTTAGGTTATGGCGATTACGAAAGTTTCGTAAAAAAATTGACCTATCTTACGGAGGTCGGCGCTCACTTTATTACCTGGGGACCGGTGCTGGATGGGCAGCCGGGTGTTTCCATTGGTTGCGATAATTTCAATAGCGCCTGTATAGCGGCCAAACATTTATTGGCACTGGGCAGAAAAAATATCGCGTTCCTCGGCGATGTTTCCGAACATAGCCCGGAATTTGCTGATCGCTACCACGGCTTCTGCAAAGCCTTACAGGAAGCGGGAATAGAACCCAATCCACTGTTGCAAGTTGCCGCCGAAACTTCGGAGGAAGAAGGTTACAAAGCAACGCTAAAATTATTGCAGCGACGCACCCCGTTCGATGCGATTTTCGGGGCGAGCGATTTAATTGCGATTGGCGCCATGAAAGCGTTGGAGGAAGCGGAATTGCACGTGCCACAAGAAGTAGCGGTGATGGGCTTTGACGATATTCCCATGGCATCCTACACGCATCCACCACTATCGACGGTGCAACAAGATACGTTGCTTGCGGGCGAATTGCTGGTGGAAAATTTATTGAAACTGGTGGCGGGTGAAAAACCGGAGTCAATGTTACTGCCGGCGAAATTGATTGTGCGTGGGTCTTGCGGGGCTAAACACTCAAAAACATAGCTTCGAGGGTTGCATAGTGGAAAATACTTACTTATTCATGGAAGGATTGGTTTTTTGCTATTGTGTGCCTCTTGTGTATTAAGCTTAATTTATATTGGGATTAATGAGGGTCGTATTTATCTTGCGATGCTTATCGGTCTTTCCGTTATATTTATTAGTGCACTTCTTTATTTTTTAATTAGATTCAAGCGATTGGAAAATAGATCAAAAAGAATCGCTACGAAGATTGATGATCAAATTAAGGTCCTGGAGCGCATAACTAAAGAATAGATGGTCAATTCCAGATGTTGCATACTATAGATTTAATGATGGATCTATAGCATGCAATAAATGTCAGATATTAAATTATCGCATCGTGCGTTTTCTTATTCTGCATTATCTTTTACGAACATCACCGAAACCGCGCCCAGTATCATACAAATTCCCGCCAGAACGATGATATAAATTGCTTCATTATTGAATACATATTTCAAAATCTGCCCCGCAACCAAACCGGAAATAATTTGTGGTGCGGCAATAGTGAAGTTAAAAATCCCCATATACACCCCGGTTTTATCTGCAGGCAAGGTGCTGGAAAGAATTGCGTAAGGCATCGCGAGAATCGCTGCCCAGGCAATGCCCACACCAATCATCGGGATAATTAAATCGAGCGCGCCTCGCGGAATATCGATCTGTGTGATGAATAAATTTACATGCACAATTTCAGTGTTTTGGAACAACAAAAAGCTGATATAACCGAGTCCACCGGCGAGCAATGCGAGTGAGTAAGTTAATTTGCGGCCGAGTTTATTAGCGATGCGTGTTAATACAATGGAAAATAATGCAGCAAATAACGAGTAGGCCGCAAAAATAATTCCGACCCAATCGCCGGCCGCACCTTTGGCCGCCGCAATTTCCGTCGGAATGACCGCGAGAGAATGCAAGTAATCCGCATCAAACCATTTGGCTTCAATTCCCCAAATATATTGCGTGATAGCCGGTGTGGTATAGACCCACATAATAAAAAGCGAAAACCAGGAAAAAAATTGCACCAGTGCAAGCTGCCGCATGGTTTTGGGCATGTTGATAAATAATTGCCAAAAGTTTCCCAGGCGAACCGCGAGCGATGTTTTTTCTGCGGGCGCCACCGCGGTTAAACCTTTGTAGCGATTGTATTCCTCCGGTGGATATTCCTTGGTGCGAATTACCGTCCATAGCACCGCGCCAAGCAATGCACTCGCGCCGATGTAAAACGCCCAGGTCACCGTGGGCGCTACTTCGCCTTTGGGCGCGGTGTTATCCAATCCGATCACATTGGTGAGCAGGAACGGCAATATAGAGCCGATCACCGCACCGATATTAATTAACAGTGCCTGGATTGAATAACCGAGGGTGCGCTGCTCGTTGGGAACCATATCGGCAACCAGGGCGCGGAACGGTTGCATGGTGACATTGAATGCACCGTCCATTAATGCCAGCATCAAACCGCCAAATAACATCGGTGCCATTAATGAAACAAATAAGGGTGCATTGGGCATCAGTAACATCCCCAACGCCGCCGCAATCGCACCACCTAAAATAAACGGGCGACGACGACCAACACGATTCCAGGTGCGATCAGACGCAGCGCCTACGATGGGTTGTACTAGTAAACCCATAATCGGTGCGGCAAGCCAAAATAAAGAGAGTGAATGTAAGTCAGCGCCGAGATCGGAAAGTACACGGCTGACGTTGGCATTTTGCAATGCGAAACCGAGTTGGACTCCCAGGAAACCGAAACTGACATTCCAGACTTGCCAGAAGGGGAGTGCGGGCTGTTTCATCGTGTATCACCTTTTATCGTGCTATTTATTGTGTGATCGCTAGTGGATTGTAATCACTGTTTAAGATTGTTGTCGTATTCTTTTTAAAAGCCAAATCCCGTTTTCAATTGCAGTTGAAAACGGGATTTCCTGCGGTGTTAGTGTATTAACGGTTTATTTTACGTAGCGCGCTTCAGTGCTTGCGTTGCGATCCCACACGCGTTCATCGCTCAGGCTGCGCAATAATTTCACATATTCCGCATGCGTCCAGGCGAGTGGTGTCGCTGAATTGGTGCCCTCGCCCGGGGTAAAGTGATAGACCGAATTATTACCCACGCCATCCCACACTTGTTCTGGCAGCATCATGCCCTCGTTGGCAAATAATTCCATTGCTTTGACATAAGTGTTGCGCAATTTTTCTGTATCGAGATTTTTATTGGCTTGCGCCAGCTGCAATTCATAGTGGCCGCGTTCACCGGTAAAGAATGGCCATACGCGGCCACGCTGTTCTTTGGTGCTGGTGTCATTGAGGGCGGCGTAACCGGCGCCGGTTGCAGTATCTTCCCCGTAACCGTCAATGCCGTAACGGCGCCAACCGGGAAAACTGCCTTCAACACCGGGGAAGGTAAATTCATATTTAACGCGCAATAAATCCGGCAATTTCTGGTTGTCGTATTCAGGCAAGGTTTCCTGGATGCTGCTGTCAGTTGCCGCGCGTACACCATAGCGAACCAATTCCAGGAAACCGCCATCAATGACTTGCGATTGGTCTGCAATGGTTTGGCCATTGCGTTCTTCCAACGGCGCTATTTCATTCGGATTTTGTTTGGCATTTATGCGCAAATAATATTTGCCGTTGCCGGACTCACCGGTAAGCGATCCTTTGGTAGTGAATAACAATGATTCCAGGTTTTTGGAATAACTATCCGCCGCCGCGAGATAACGTTTTGCATTTTCCGCATCGCCACTTTGGGTCGCAATATCGGCAGCAGAAACCAGGCCGGCAATAATCGCGGCAGTTGTTGATGGTGAGTAACCCGGTTGCTCTTCCCAGCGCTCCTGCTGGGTGTAAGGGGGGGTGATGATGGTGTCATTCCACAATAATTTTACCGCTCCTCCATCCACCAAAAAATTTGCCGCCGGCTTGAGCATTTTGTTGTACCAGTTGCCAATATCCGCATCGCTCAACACCCCTTCTTTCCACAAGCGCCAGCCGAGCATAATGGGCATTGCGGTTTGGTCCAGTTGCACACCAACCCATTCCACCTCACCGTCCACATGGGTTTTTTGCAAAAACCAACCGGGTGTTCCGACATAACCTGTAACGTTTGGCCCTGCTTGCACTTTTTCCAGGTATTCAAACGCGACGCGCGGTGATTGGGTATCGCCCAGGGCGAGCATCGCCATGGCGACCTGGTAAAAATCGCGTGGCCATACCGCTTTATAGCCGGTAGCGGATTTTTCAGCGGATTTAATATCACCCCAGGGATTGGAAAGTGACGCGATAAATGCGCCCGCGTGGGTTTTATCTTCCTGCGCTTTCAAAACCATCGCGCTGGTATAAAGTAATTTTCCACCATCGGTTGCGGTCGCTGACAATTTTTCCAGCGCGGGCAAACTGGCGAGGAAATCCTGCCAGCCAATCGCATCGCCGTCACCGTTATAGTGGGCGAGTACTTTGTCGTAACCTTTTGCCAGGGTTTGTTCGGCAGCGGCCTGGCTTTCGGCGGGTGATTTGCCAAAGCCCAGCACCAGATCCCATTGCGCTGTTTCAGCTTTTTTCAGCGAATGTAATTGCAAGGTAAATGCAACATTGCCTTTATTGTTACCTGTCGTCGTGTAGGTTTTTGTCAACGAACCGTTTTGTTTTATTTCGCTGATGCCATCGGAAACCCCTTCAAAACCAACGGTGCTTTGCACGACGGGTGCATTGGTTTTCAAGCTCATGCTGGCGTTGCCTTCGCTCGCTGTCCAGGTGTTGTTTGCGTAGCTGGCACTATCATTGCTGCCGGTATTGGCGATGGAAGGATTGACGAAAATATAGGGCGTAATGCCATTTTCGAATGCGCGAAATTGCACGCGCATCATTAATGCCTGCGAATCAGGATCGGTAAAAATATGTTTTTCAATTTCATATTTTCCTTCTTTATCCTTGTTCACAATTTTATATGCGAGCGATGTCGGGCGGCCCTGTGGGTCAGTATTTAAATATTCGATGGTAGAAACCGTATCCTTTTTCTCTTCATCGAGCCATTGTTTGCCGAGCGGGTCATTCCCTTGAATAAAAAATTGCAGCTCTTGCAGTTGTGCCTCATGGATTAACCCATACATTGTTTCGGTGAGAATTCCCTGCGCAACTGAAAACCATACTTTGGAAATGACACCGGTAGCACCGGAATCGCTGTAAGCACCATTGGTATATTGTTCAAAGGAAGTACCGATGCCGGTTTTTCCAGAATACGACCAGAGCGAATTTTTACCGGGTGCGCCGGGTGCTGCTGGTTGGGGGCTGGATGATTTATCCGAGCAGGCGCCTAATAAAACAACGCTACCCAAGGTTAATGCCAGAAGATTTTTTTTCATACCAGACCTCGTGGAAAAACTATTATTGATGTTCTTTTATTTAGGTAGTGGAGGGACGGCCCCGGCATTTTTGTTTAGCTATAAGCTCGTCCCGCCATAGCAGAAATGACTATTTCGTCACCTTAGGCCTTGGCTAGACTCAACTCAAGCATGTGCATACGTATTCACCTTGCATACGTATGCAAACAAGCCTAGTCGGGAAATATTGTTACGGCGCGCCAATTACATAATTTATGAATACGTATTCTATGGAATTTCCGGCATTAAAAATCGATGTGGCTATTTGCATACGTATGTAGTCACTTGGCGAAAAAAAGGGGCTCGCGTATGGTGTAAATATGAAGTTTGAATCCTACCGGTTGTGCCGGAATGATTCGTAAAATCCATAAAAAGTAGAGATTCCCGCAATGACAACGACTCCCTGGTGGCGCGGTGCCGTGGTATATCAGGTATATCCACGCAGTATGATGGACGCCAACAACGACGGCATAGGTGATATTCCCGGCATCATTAGCAAACTCGATTACATCGCCAGCCTTGGGGTGGATGCAATTTGGGTATCGCCATTTTTTAAATCGCCAATGAAAGATTTTGGTTATGACATCAGTGACTATCGCGATATCGACCCGATTTTTGGAACCCTTGCCGATTTCGATGAGTTGATTGCCAAAGCCCATGCGCGCGGAATCAAAATTATTATTGACCAGGTATTGAGTCATACGTCGGATATGCATGCCTGGTTCCAGGAGAGCCGTGAATCGCGCGACAACCCCAAAGCCGATTGGTATGTGTGGGCGGATCCCAATCCGGACGGCACACCGCCGAATAACTGGCTCGCGATTTTTGGTGGCTCGGCCTGGGAATGGGAGCCGCGTCGCTGCCAATATTTTTTGCACAATTTTTTAAAAACCCAACCGGATTTAAATTACCACTGCGATGCAGTGCGCCAGCAAATTCTGGATGAAGTTGAATTCTGGTTAAAGCGCGGTGTGGATGGGTTGCGCCTGGACGCGATTAATTTTTGCTACCACGATAAAGAATTGCGCTCCAACCCGGTTAAACCAGAAGCCGAGCGCAAAGGGCGCGGATTTTCAGTGGACAATCCCTACGCATTCCAAAAACATATTTACGACAATACCCGCCCGGAAAATCTCGCCTTTCTGGAATCGCTGCGCGCATTAATGGATCGCTACCCCGGCACGGTTACGCTCGGGGAAATTTCGGCGGATGATTCGTTAAAAACCATGGCGGAATACACCACCGGTAATTCGCGCTTGCACATGGCCTACAGTTTTGAATTGTTGGTGGAAAAATTATCCGGCAGCTACATTCGCGAAACAGTAGAAACACTGGAAAGTAAATTAACCGAAGGTTGGCCGTGCTGGGCAATTGGCAATCACGATGTGCGGCGCTTTATGTCCCGTTGGGGCGGTAGGGAACAAGCGCCACAACTGGCAAAAACATTGAATGCGATGTTGTTATCCCTGCGTGGAAGTGTGTGTTCCTATCAAGGTGAAGAGCTGGGTTTAACAGAAGCGGAAATTGCGCAACACGAATTGCAAGATCCTTACGGCATTACTTTCTGGCCACGCTTTAAGGGGCGCGATGGCTGCCGCACGCCCATGCCCTGGAATAATATTGATGAGCACGCCGGTTTTTCACACGTCAAGACATGGCTACCGATTCCTGCTGCGCACAAAAAAATGGCGGTTAGTTTGCAGGAAGATAATAGCGATTCAATACTCAATGCCTATCGCACATTTATGCAGTGGCGCAAAGCGCAACCGGCAATTCGTTTAGGGAATATTCAATTTATTGCTGATGCGGAAGATTACCTGGTGTTTAGCCGTCATTATGACGATGAAAGTATTGTGTGCGCATTTAATTTTTCAGCATCGGCAAAATCGATTGCGCTTGATACAACCTATTCATTAACAGAGCTCACAGGGCATGGTTGCTATTCAGCAACGACTACCACTACTCAACTTGATGTGCCAGCATTCTCTGCATTTATCGCGCGAAAAAATTAATTCTGTCTGCTTGTTGTATGTTGTGATCCATATTGAGGGCCTGGTGCCCTCTTTTTTTTCCATAGTGGCGTACTACAACAAATTTTATGCGACCTTTTTGTCCAATCCTCCGGCAATTACTGGTTTGCATTTATTAATCAACTAATCTTTTTACTACATGCCGCTACATGCTGCGCAACTGCACTGATTCCGCCATTACTGCGATTGCATACGTATGCGATCAGTTGAATACGTATGCATTCTATTGTGATAGCCGGGTGCAAGAGCCTACCATCGTTTTCAACGACAAAGCCACGCAGGTTGCGTATCAGGGAGAGTCGTTAACGCACCCAGGCTAACAATAAAAGATTGATTCCGCGGAGAGAAAAACTATGAGAAAGCCCACTTTTAACCACATGCTCGCTCTGGCTACCACGATGGCAATGGTAGCGGGTTCACAAGGTGTTTACGCACAAGGTGCCGATGAACAAGTTGAAGAAGTCACTGTGACCGGCTTTCGTGCCAGCTTGCAAAATTCTATCGCTACCAAACAGGCGTCACCTTCTGTTGTTGAGGCCTTGACTGCCGAAGACATTGGTAAATTACCGGATACCAGTATTGCCGAATCGTTAGCTCGTTTACCCGGCTTGACCGGCGAGCGTCGCGATGGCCGCACCAGCGGTATTTCGGTGCGCGGCTTTAATGAAAACTATGTTGCTACCACATTGAATGGCCGCGAAATCCTCGGCATTGGCGATAACCGCGGTGTTGAATACGATTTGTATCCTTCCGAAATTTTATCGGGCGCTGTTGTTTATAAAACGCCGGATGCCAGCAAAGTGCATCAGGGCCTCGGTGGTATTGTTGATTTACAAACCATTCGCCCGCTTGAGCGCGACCGTATTGTAACGCTCAATGCGAACTACGAATTTAACGAATTATCTTCTGCTAACCCTGATTACGATGACACTGGCCATCGCCTTGCATTTATTTATTCTGACAAGTTTGCCGATGACACTGTCGGTGTTGCACTGTCAATTGCAACGATGGAGTCGCCCAGCCAGGAAGAACAATTCCGCGGGTGGGGTTATGCCGACCTTGATAACGAAGGCCCCAATGAAGTAGTTGCATTGGGTGGCCATGATTCGTTTGTGCGTTCAGCGTTAATGGAGCGCGATACTTATGCCGGGGTTGTGCAATTTGCCCCTAATGAGCAATGGACGTTTGCACTGGATGCGCTTTATATCGACTTCACCGATTCCAAAGTATTCCGCGGTATGGAAGAAGGTACCGTGTGGGGCGGCGGGGTAACCAACGTGCATTCCGTTATTGAAAATAATCTGGTGACTGCCGGTGAATGGAGCGGTTTCCACAGTGTTATTCGCAACGACGGCGAAGTGAAAAAGGGTGAGCTCACCACATTCGGTTTCAACGCAGAATATTTGGTTAACGATGACTGGACGCTAACGCTGGATGTTTCCAGCGGTGAATCCTCAAAAGATTTGTTGAACGTGGAAAGTTATTCCGGTGTTGGCCGTGCGGGCACGGCAACACAAGGCGCACCGGCGGCGCGCTCCTACGTGTTAACGTCCAAAGGTGCCGTGTTTGGGCCTCATTCAACACTGACCACACCGGATTATTCCAACCCCGCCAATATTCGCCTCGCGGGTCCACAAGCCTGGGGCGGTGCCATTGCGCCATTGGTCGGCGGACAAAATAATGCGCAAGACGGTTTCGTGAATAATCCGTACTTCGAAGAAAACCTGGATGCTGTGCGTTTGCAGACGGAAGGTGAAGTTGAATTTTCGATAATTAACGGCGTTGAATTCGGTATTAATTATTCTGATCGCACCAAATCCAAAGTTAATTACGGCGCATTCCTGATTGCCCCCGGTTTTTATGCCGCTGATGGCGTCACCATTGCCAATGGCGATATCGCCGTGCCACAAGAATATATCGTAGGGACCGCCGATTTGGGTTTCCTCGGTTTGGGCAGCATCCTTGCGTATGACGGTATCGGAATTTATAAAGATGGTTTGTATCGCTCAATTGATGCAACTACTACCGAACCCAACCGTAAAGGCGATACGTATGAAGTCACTGAAAAAGTAACCACCGCATACGGTTTGGCAAAATTTGAAACGGGTATCCTTACCGGTAATATTGGTTTGCAAGTGGTGTCGTCCGATCAATCCGGTACCGGTTTTGATGCGTACACCGGCGCGAACACTTTTGTAACGGCAATCCCCGTATCGGACAGCGACAAGTACACTAAATTGTTGCCATCTGTGAATATGAATTTCCAATTGACCGATGAGCAAATCCTGCGCTTCGCTGCATCCAAAACTGCATCGCGTGCGCGTATGGATGCAATGCGTCCGAATAGCGTCATCGGCTTCAGTTTTGACACGGCGCGTCGCAGCAGTTCCGATCCGCAATTCAGTGCATGGGATGCATCGGAAGGTAACACGCACTTAAAACCAATCGAAGCAATCCAGTCAGACCTGTCATACGAATATTATTTTGCTGATGATGGTTTTGTGTCGTTAACCTATTTCTACAAAGACCTGCAAAACTGGCATTTATCGGAAAGTGTAGTTACCGATTTTTCGTCCTGGATTATTCCCGGTTATCACGATGCGGGAATTCCGGAATTGGTTTCTACCAGCGGCTTAACGACCAGAACATTTGAAGCCGGTAGCGGTTATGTTGCCGGTAATGAAGTCCAGGTCAGTTTGCCCTTCCATGTATTCAGCGATGCGCTCGATGGCTTTGGTGTGCTTGCCAGCGCAACGTTCCTGGATGGTGAAATTGATTATGACGGTGAAAAGCAGCGCATTCCCGGGCTCTCAAAAGAATCCTACCAATTAACAGTGTATTTTGAAAAAGGTGGTTTTGAATTCCGTGTGAGTGGGCGCAAACGCGATGCTTATTTGACTGAAGAGCGCGGCGTCAGTTTGAGCCTGGTTCCTGCGGTAGATCAGGGCGGTGAATTGTGGGATGCGCAAATCGGTTACGATTTCAGTGAGTCCGGCATCAAGTCACTGGATGGTTTGACGCTGACATTGCAAGCACAAAACCTGACCGACGAAGAAACCATTACCACCCAGGAAACCGATTCACGTCAAATCAATCGCTACCAGCATTTCGGTGCTAATTACCTGTTAGGTGTTAATTACAAATTCTAATCAGGTACAAGGCTAACGAATGTTGGTTTGAGTAAAAACCCTGCCAGTGAATACTGGCAGGGTTTTTTTCAGGCGCTTTTCAGCCGTTGACCGGGATTTGTTGCGGATTTGGTTGGCTGCACTAATCTCATTGCTCCGCCTTTCCTTTAAGCAAATGATAAGAACAGGCTTTTTATGAAAAAAATTATCTTTCTGCGATTGTTGATCATTACCAGTGCCTGCACATTCTTTTCGCTGGGTGCGCATGCAGAACCCTACAAAATCCAGCATCTGGAACCTGCCAATTGGTGGGTGGGAATGAAATACGATCAGGTTGAACTGCTGGTGCACGGAGAGAATATTGGCGCAACCCAAGCGGCAATTGATTATCCGGGAGTCACTATTATTCGCACCGAACCAGCGGATAACCCCAATTATTTATTTGTCACTATCGATATTGCCGAATCAGCCCGGCCGGGACAATTTCCGATTCGCTTTTTACTTGATGGCCAGGAAAAAAGTCGCGCAACCTATGCGTTGCTTGCGCGCGAAAAAAAATCCGCCGCGCGCATCGGCTTTTCCGCGCGCGATGCTATTTATTTAATCACGCCGGACCGTTTTGCCAATGGCAAGCCCGCTAACGATGCCGTGCCGGGTTTTAGCGAACAACCCGATCGAAAATTTAAAGGCGGGCGCCACGGCGGTGATCTTGCGGGTATGACGCAACACCTGGATTACATCGCGAAAATGGGATTCACGCAAATCTGGCCAAACCCGTTAACGGAAAATAACCAGCCGGAATATTCCTATCACGGCTACGCCGCTACCGATTTATATTTAATTGACGCGCGTTATGGCACCAATGAAGATTTTAAACATTTCGTGCACAAGGCTAAACAAAAAGGCATCGGCGTTATCCAGGATATCGTGTTGAATCATATTGGTTCCAAACATTGGTGGATGGCGGATATGCCGGAAAAAGACTGGCTGAATTTTCCGGATAAATACACTGAAACTTCACATCGCCGCACTACAGTTCAGGACCCTTACGCTGCACCGGCCGATAAAGCGTTATTTACCGGCGGCTGGTTTGTAACCACCATGCCGGATTTAAATCAAAACAATCCGCACCTCGCAACCTACCTTATCCAAAACACCCTGTGGTGGATTGAATATGCCGGTTTGAGTGGGGTGCGTGAAGATACTTACGGTTATGCAGACGCTGCCTTCCTGTCGCGCTGGGCGAAAATTGTGATGGAGGAATATCCACATTTTAATATGGTCGGTGAAGAGTGGAGCAGCAACCCGGCAATCGTTGCCCATTGGCAAAAAGGTAAACAAAATCCCGGCGGCCATGTTCCGCATATTCCCAGTATGATGGATTTTCCGATCCACGATGCCTTGCGTTTGGCTTTGAGTGAAGAAGAAAGCTGGAGCACGGGAGTCATTCGTTTGTATGAAACCCTGGCCAATGATTTTATTTATCCCGATCCGTTTAATTTAGTTATTTTTCCGGAGAATCACGATACCGCACGTATTTATTCGATTGTGGATGAAGACCTGGATCTGTTCAAAATGGCCATGGTTTACCTGGCGACCATGCGTGGAATCCCGCAATTTTATTACGGTTCGGAAGTGTTACTGACGAGTCCGAAAGAACGCGATGATGGCACGGTGCGCGCCGATATGCCCGGTGGCTGGAACGGTGATAGTAAAAATGCATTTACCGGAAAAGGCCTGACTGCAAAAGAAAAAGATGCGCAACAATTTATAAAAAAATTATTTAACTGGCGCAAAAATGCTGCGGTAATCCACACCGGAAAATTGCAACACTTTGCGCCCATTGATGGTATCTATGTCTATTTCCGTTATATCGATAATAGAGCGGTGATGGTGGTGCTCAACAAAAACAGGCAGGAAAAAACGCTGGCGTTAGCGCGCTTTGACTCTTTTTTGAAAAATAAAACCAACGCCCATAATGTCGTGGCGAACCAAAAAGTTACCTTGGGTGAATCACTGGTATTGCCAGCAAAATCCTCACTGGTGCTTGAATTGGAATAACGAGTGGTGTGATCACTTGCCTTAACCGGTGCCAGGGAGCGGCACAAATGAATTCAATCGCTATCTCATTGTCCAAAATCGTTGCCATGGCTGGTCGACACTGTGTGTCGTGCCCGCTATTGCAATCCGGAAACCGATATGAAAACAAAAATACTTGTTAGCACTATGGTGCTGGCGTTGTCTGCTTGTTCGTTGACTTCAGAGCAGGCGCCGTCATCAGCAAGGGTGACACCGGCCCAGGAGTTACCAGTAAATAAGGGGGTGGTGATGCAGGGGAAACCTGTGGTGTACCAGATATTCACACGTCTTTACGGCAATAAAAATACTACCAATAAACCCTGGGGCACTATTGAAGAAAATGGTGTGGGGAAATTTAATGATATCGATGAGACCGCACTCAAATCCATCAAAGCATTGGGTACAACCCATGTGTGGTATACCGGAGTGCCGCACCATGCGGTGATTCGTGATTACACCGCTTACGGGATTTCCAATGACGATCCGGACGTTGTAAAAGGCCGCGCAGGTTCACCGTATGCGGTTAAGGATTATTACAACGTAAACCCGGATTTGGCCGTGGACCCTGCACAACGGCTGCAAGAGTTTGAAGCGTTAATCCAGCGCACCCATGCCTGGGACATGAAGGTTATTATCGATATTGTGCCTAACCATGTTGCGCGCTCATATCACTCGCTAAGCAAGCCTGCGGGCGTTGAGGACTTTGGTGCGCGCGATAACACCGCCGTTGAATACGCGCGCGATAATAATTTTTATTATGTCGTAGGCCAACCATTTAAAGTCCCTGAACCTCACCACCACTACCGGCCATTGGGCGGCGAACCTCATTTTTTAAGTGACGGGCAATTTTATGAAGTGCCCGCCAAATGGACGGGTAATGGTTCGCGCCTGGCACAACCCAAATTTGATGACTGGTATGAAACCGTAAAAATTAATTACGGAATCAGTGCGGATGGTCATAAAGATTTTCCATTATTGCCTGCGGAATACGCGCACCAGGATGTCATTGCACACGCGCAATTCTGGCACGGAAAATCTGTTCCTGATTCCTGGGTTAAATTCCGTCAAATTGCTGAGTATTGGCTGGATAAGGGCGTTGATGGTTTCCGTTTCGATATGGCAGAAATGGTGCCGGTTGAATTCTGGAGTTATTTGAATTCTGCAATAAAACAAAAAAATCCGACGGCATTTTTATTGGCGGAAGTCTATAACCCCAAAGAGTACCGCCATTATTTGCACCTGGGAAAAATGGATTATCTTTACGATAAAGTGGAAATCTACGATAGCTTGAAAGCAATTATTCAGGATCGCGCGCCGACGGATGTAATTGCACAGGTGCAAACCGGTATGGCGGATATTGAAGCCCATATGCTGCACTTCCTGGAAAACCATGATGAGCAACGTATTGCCAGCCCTGAATTTGCCGGTGATGCTGAAAAAGCCAAACCGGCGATGGTAGTCTCCGCGTTAATCAGCCGCTCACCAACGATGGTTTATTTCGGGCAAGAAGTCGGGGAAGCCGGCGCTTTGGCATCAGGCTTTGGCAGCGCTTCACGCACGACAATTTTTGATTATGCCGGCGTACCAGCGCATCAACGTTTTATGAATGATGGCAAATTTGATGGTGGACAATTATCGGTGCAGGAAAAATCCCTGCGGGAATTTTATCGCCAGTTGTTAACCCTTTCTGCAAATGAACCCGGGTTTACCGGTGATTACCGCGAGCTGCATAGTCTCAATCGTTACCGTAGCGCCGGATATGATGGGAAGGTATTTGCATTTGCACGATGGAATACGCAACAACAATGGTTGGTCATCGGTAATTTCAGTGCAACAGAGAGGCGTGAATTTAATTTGCAATTAACACCGGACCTGATTGAGCAATGGCAGCTAGGAACAGCTGAGTACAAATTGCGATCGCGCCTGGGCAACAACAAACAATTAACCCTGCATGTGCAAGGTAAAACGGCGTATGTGAATATAAAACTGGCGCCATTGGAATCGCTGGTGTTGCAGTTGGAAAATTGATAAGCGTTAAACGCGCTGTTGAACCGCTACATAGCGAGTGGCAGCAATAATCCGGTCAGGCATTCTGCGCAAATTATTTGAATGGCTGCACCGGGAAATTCAGGTAGCGGACTCCCCGCAGATATTCTTTAACACCCTGGCGAGGTAATGCTGCGCGAGGGTTATTTCCTTCCATCCTGATGCCGGTTTTTTCTGGAACGTGCAGCACAGGATTATTTAAAAACGTTATTGCCATCGCACAATACTATTCCGGCGATGACATCAGTTATCAGCGGCCGGTGAGTGGTTATTAAGTCCGGACCGCAAAAAAATTGGCGGCAGTGTGTCCTGTTGATTGAATATAATTTCTATGCGCCGTTTTTTTATTAGCAATTATTACAAGCTTCGACGCTTATACTTTTAATAAATAATGCGATTGGAACCAACCTTTTACAGGTGTTACTTTTATTCTCCTTTTTAGCCTTTGCATACGTATGCAAAGGCGTTGTTTTATCTGCCGCTCTTTTGCATACGTATGTAGTTTGCGAATGGAAATTTGCAAACTTAGACTACGCTTTAATCACTAATTAAATAATTTAATTGATTAATTTCCTAAAAAATCATTTCAGGCATACAGCCGGTGTACACACATATTTTCTATAGCCCGATGGCAAATGTTGGTGAGCGATAAATAAAAAACCGCTCATGATGATCGGGAATATACGCAGCAATTTGGTTTATTCGGATTGCTGGACTCCAGTTCTTTTTTGATATCAATGTAAAAATAATATTGTGGGGGATAGTAAATGAACCTTAACGCGCGAATTAACATCCGGCGGCTATTACAGGGATCTCTTCCCCTGTTATTGGCGGCTGTTCTCCTGAACGGTTGCGGTGGTGGTAGTGGCACCGACAACAAAAAAACAGATTTACCGACCTGCCGCGATCCACAAGTGGTTTTGGATAATGGCACCTGCGGCGATCCGCGTCCCCCCTTTGAATTACCGGCGTGTCCCGAAGGACAAATACGCGATGGTGCTGATTGCGTAGTGCCGGATTTCCCGGCGCCGGAACGAAAACCGGCGGCGAATGAAGTTGTCATTTATGTCAATGTGGAAGGTACTGATGCCGAAAGATTTGCGGCCTTTTCCGGATATAACCTGCACCTGTGGCAGGATTGCGGCGGCGGTTGGGCGAGTTCCGCTACCGATGGAACCGGCACCACCTATTCCATTCCCACCACCTGGCCTAATGGCCCGGGCATAACCAGTAAGGATGACGGTGTTGCCGGTGTGCGGCACGATCCTTATTACGGGGCTTATTTTGTTATCCCCACCAGTGAACTGGGCACTTGCGGCAATTTCATTATCAAAACGCCCGGTGGTGCCGCGCAAACTGATAATATGCAAGTCAGCATCAAACGCAGTGGCGGTGACTATGATCGCATGGCGTGGGTGATTGTTAACACCAGTAATATGCGCAACAGCCGCTTGAGTACCATTCCGGTTTGCCTCACTGAAAAATGCACACTCGAGCGCCCGCTGGTGACTATTAATGATATGGAGGCGCATTGGATTAGCCCGCATACCATTATCTGGAACCGTGAATTTGCGGCGAATAAAAAAGTTGAGCTCTATCGTTCAACTGCCGGTGGTATGAGTGCCGCGCAAGATGGCAGTTTGCAGGGCGGACAATTGTTGGCAACGCTGGCTGCCGGTCGCCCCATGACCGAAGAGGAGCAAACCCGGGTCCCGCATTTACGTAATTACCTTGCATACGATTTGCCTTCAACTATTTCAATCGACACGATTAAATCGGCATTGAAAGATGAATTATTAATTCTCGGCCGCTACGATTCCGTGGAAGAAAATGAAGCCGGTGCGACAGTAACCATTGAACGCGGCCGCGCTACACGCATTCAATTACCGCATGTGCTGGATGCACTTTATACCGCCGGCAGCGCCGATGCTGATGAAGCAAAACTCGGCCTGAATTACAGCGATGGCGTGGGTGTTTCCGTATGGGCGCCGACGGCACAAAATGTTGAGCTGCGCATTTATTCCGGTGAGCCTTTGCGTGTAGCGGATACCAAAGCGATGCAACTGGACGCGAATACCGGCATCTGGAGTTACAAAGGTTCGATGGCGGAATTGGACCGCAAATACTATCGCTACCGTGTAACGACCTACAACGCATTAGCGAAAAAAGTGCAACGCCTTGAAGTAACGGATCCCTATTCGGTTTCGCTGGCGACCAATAGCCGCTACTCACAATTTGTGAATTTGAATGATGCGGATTTGAAGCCGGCGGGTTGGGACAATCACGCAATTCCAACGGTAGTATCACCGGAAGCCATGACGATTTATGAAGGCCATGTGCGCGATTTTAGTATCAATGACCAAAGCACCCCCGCCGCGTATCGCGGTAAGTATCTCGCCTTTGCCCAAACCAATACTGCGCCAGTTGAGCACCTGCGTAAATTGGTTGCAGCAGGCCTGACGCATTTCCATGTGCTGCCGAGTAATGACAGTGCCACTATCAATGAGGAAGTGGGCTCGCAGGTGAATCTCGACAGTTATATTTTTGAGTTGTGCCAACGAGTGGCAGATAAAAGCAAGGTGAGTGTGTGCGATGGATCGGTAA
This sequence comes from Gammaproteobacteria bacterium, assembly GCA_021151835.1. Taxonomy (GTDB): domain Bacteria; phylum Pseudomonadota; class Gammaproteobacteria; order Pseudomonadales; family Cellvibrionaceae; genus Cellvibrio. The sequence goes on along the minus strand of JAGKWO010000013.1, from coordinate 71,128 downwards.
GTAACGGCGCGACGATTCGCAGTGTGCTGCAAGGTTTTGACCCGCAATCGGATAACGCCCGTTCGCTGATCGCCGCCTTTGCCGATATCGATGGCTTCAATTGGGGCTATGACCCGCAACATTTCAACGCGCCGGAAGGCAGTTACGCTACCAATCCGCAAGGTTTTACGCGGGTGAAAGAAATGCGCGAAATGAACATGGCGTTGCATCAGCTGGGTTTGCGTGTGGTGATGGACGTGGTTTATCCGCACACCTTGTCATCGGGCTCCAGCGCTGCGAATTCTGTATTCGATAAAGTGGTTCCCGGTTATTACTACCGCATCAACCCGGCGACTGGCGAAACCGAAAATGGCACGGGCGCTGGTTCGGACACGGCGACAGAACATCGCATGATGGGCAAATTCGTGGCGGATTCCGTGGCGCAATGGGCCAGGGAATACAAAGTGGATGGCTTCCGTTTTGACCAGTCCGGCTATATGCCCAAATCGGTGTTGGTGGATGCCTATGCGGCAGCACAGGCGGTTGACCCGGATAATTATTTCTACGCCGAAGCCTGGACCCCGGCGGGTGGAACTTCCGGTGATCGTATTGCTGTGCGCTCAACCCAGGAGGCCTTGGCTGGAACCGGTATCGGTACCTTCAATGATCGCATCCGCAACCCGCTGCAACGCTTGTCGCTGATCCGTGGTGAGAATGTGGATGCCATCCGCGCTGGCCTGGCGGGCAACCTCCGCAGCTTTAAACTCAAAACCAGATCCGGTGCGGTGATCAATGCCGAAACCCTGGGTGCTTACAATCTGGACCCGCAGGAAGCCGTTAACTACGTCGAGAAGCACGATAACGAAACCCTGTGGGACTGGATGCATCGCCCCGATACCTTGCCAGCGGATATGACCATTGCCAACCGCGTGCGCGTGCATAGCCTGACCAACTCGATTCCGTTGCTAAGCCAGGGCGTGCCGTTTATCCACATGGGCAGTGACCTGCTGCGCTCCAAATCCATGTCACCCAACACCTACAACGCCGGTGATTGGTTTAACGCGGTGGATTTCACCCGACAATCCAATAACTGGGGCGTGGGTTTGCCGCCGGAATTGCGCGACGGTGTGACTGATGAGATCGTCAAAACATTATTCGCGAACCCGAATACCAAACCGACCGCGAACCATATCGCCCAGGCGTCTGCCGTGTTTGATGAGTTCCTGTCGATTGCATCAGGCAGTCCGCTGTTCAGCCTGCAAAGCGCAGACGCAGTGAATGATCGGGTTGGTTTCCACGATGGTGGCAAAACGCAGGTTGCCGGCGTGATTGTGATGAGCATTGATGACGGCGTGGGCACTGTGGGGGAAACCGGAGTCGCGCGCGCTGACCTTGATCCGAATGTCGATGCAATCGTGGTGGTGATTAACGGTACTTCATCGACACAGACCCCGCTGGTGAAAACCGCGAGCGGTTTTGTGCTCCACAGCATCCAGCAAAACTCTGCCGATGCGGTAGTGCGCACCGCCAGTTTTGCGGCGGCTGACGGCGGCGGTAATTTCAGTGTTCCAGCCTATACCACGGCGGTGTTTGTGAAGCCGCAATCCGGTGCCCAGGGCGAAGGCCTTTCTGCAAGCGCGAGCCTTGGTTCAACCAGCGTTGTACCCTACGGTGATACGGCGGTGTATGTACGTGGCCAGGTATCTGCCGCCGGTTGGGATGCCACCGCTGCAAATCGCATGGCTTATGAAGGCGATGGCGTCTATTCGGTATTGCTGGACGTGCCCGCCGGCACCCATATCTTTAAAGTGGCTGAAGCTAACTGGAGCAGCCCGAACCTGGGCTCTAACCAAACGATCAGCATCGGCGGCTCACTGACCTTGACCCAGGGCAGTAATGACAACATCACCATTACCGTGCCTGCGGCTGGCCAATACCGTTTTGAACTGGATGCTTCCAGTAGCACCACCGCGCCAACCTTGCGCGTGACTGATCCGGAAACCTGGAAAGGCACACCGGTTTACCTGCGCGGCGATGTGACCGCCAGCAGTTGGGGCGCGGATGCGGGCAACCTTCTGGCTTACGAAGGCAACAGTATTTACGCCATCAGTGTGCCGCTGGTTGCCAAAGCCTATGAGTTCAAGATCGCCAACAGCGATTGGACCAGCGTCAACCTGGGAGCCTCTTCAGCGGTTGTATTGGGCGATAACCTGGCCCTGGTTCAAGGCGGTGGCAATATCAATCTCAATGTGACGACCGCCGGTACTTACCGCTTTGAAATCAATGCGCGCAATCCCGATGCACCGGTGATCAAGGTGTATCGCGAAGACCTGTTTGCCAGCACGCCGATTTACCTGCGTGGTGAGCTGACATCGGCTGGCTGGGGAGAGCCGGGTACTGTCAATCAATTGGTCTATCAGAGTAAGGGTGTTTACAGCTTGACGCTCAGCCTTGCGGCGCAAAGTTACCAATTCAAGGTTGCCGAAGCTGCCTGGACTAATCCGAACCTGGGTGGTGGCGGGCTGGTCCTCGGTGAGCCGGGTGATTTGGTGCAAGGCTCCAATGACAACCTCTCAATCACTATTCCCGGTGCCGGGGACTATCGCTTCACGGTGGACACTTCCAGCCCGAATGCCATGACGATCACCGTCACGGCGGTGGGCAACTAAATCCAATGGTTCCCCGCTGCGGGCGGGGAGCTGCAAGCGATAGCAAACGGACAAGATGAGAATACGAAAAATGAAAAAATTCCCTGTAAAACCACTCGCACTGATGGTTGCCGGCCTGGCGGTTTCGCCCTGGTCCACTGGCGTGCTGGCGCAAGCGTCGGCAGATAAAGAAGAAGGCGTGGAAGAGGTTGTGGTAACCGGCTACGCCTTGTCGATCCAGAACAGCATTGATATCAAACGCAACGCGGATACCGTGGTGCAAGCGATTTCTGCCGACGATCTGGGCGCCTTGCCCGACGCGTCCATTGCCGATGCCTTGGGCCGCGTGCCCGGTATTACCGTCACCCGCTCCGGCGGGCAAGCGGGCACTATCCAGGTGCGTGGCATGGGGGAGGGCTTTGTGTTCTCTACCCTCAATGGCCGCGAGCAGGTATCGCCCAATGGTACCCGGGCGATGGAGTTCAGCCAGTTCCCCTCCGAGCTGATCCAATCGGTGGAGGTCTATATGTCGCCCAAGGCGTCGCTGATTGAAGGTGGCGTGGCGGGTACGGTGGAATTGAAAACGGCTAACCCGCTGGAAATGGAGGACGAGCAAAAAGTGGTGTTGGGTATCCGCGGCAGTTTTAACGATCAGGCCGACGACATTTACGGCGCAGACCCTTACGGCAAACGCTTCTCGGCATCCTTCCAGAAAAAATTATTCGATGACAAACTCGGCGTGGCGCTGGGTTATGCCCGTTTGGTCCAGCCGCGTTCGGCAACGCGCTTCGAGCAATACAATTACGAGACAACACCGTACTCATTGGTTACGCCGGAAGAGCGTTTGGCCACGGCGATTGTCGATGAAAATTTCAATGCGGTTCCAACGGCCAATCGTCCTGCGTCGGTATTCATGGCGGAAGGTTTTGAAGTTTTCCAAACCGGTGGTGAGGAAACCCGCGATGGTTATGTTGCGGCGATCCAATTCGAACCTACCGAAAATCTTTCCATCCAATCCGATGTGTTTTATTCAAAATTTGAATCCGATAGTTACTCGCGCGGCTTCCGCGTGCAGCCATTACGCAATGCCGAAATTGCCAGCATGGTGTTGTGGAATAACACTGCGGTGGTCGGCGGTGAATTCAAAACCGATGACAAAGCATCTACCGCACTTAATTTGCAAATTAACAGCAACGATGTGACGCAAACCAATGAATTGTTATCGGGCGGATTGAATTTGCAATGGCAACAGGATGCGCTCACTGCATCGCTGGATTTATCCCACTCCGATGCGTCCGGTGAACAGGCTGATGGTGTCGTGCGCGCGTATTTGTATCGCCCCAAAGAAACGGCGATTCCAAATAGCGATCCCTATGAGCGTGATCCGGATCAGGCCGTAACCTATTTGCTGGATGGCATTAATGTTCCCAGTGTCAGCATGAGCCGCGACTACACCGCGTACGATAGCAATGGCGTAAGCAATGTACGCCTGGCAAATTACGAGCGCTATCCGCGCATTAACGACGACGTGATCAGCGCTGTACGTTTTGATGTTAAGTACGAATTGGAAGTACCGCTCATCAGTTCGGTAGAGGCTGGGGTGCGTTACTCCGAGCGCAATCACAAAGATCGCCGCCAGGTATTTGTATATGGCGATGGCGCAGCGGGAACTATCTTTACCGATTGGTCTTTACCAATCACCACCGAAAATTCGGATGTAGTGAATTGGAAAGGCGAGTTCTCGCATTTTCCTTCCTTCATCGCGATTGATGGTGATGCCATTATTCAAGAGGCTTATGAAAAAGGTTTAGTATTGGGGCCAGTGCCGGCGGTAACCGCGGACAACCTCAATCCGGTTGCGAGCCCGCGTTCCATTGAACCGGCGGCGCGCTGGGGCGAAGGTCGCGATTGGTCGATGAAACAGCGGTCGAATATTGATGAAAATATCACGTCGTTTTATTTACAAGCCAATATCGCCACCACCTTATTCGAGCGCGATTTAGTTGGCAATATCGGTATTCGCCATGTGCGCAGCGATCAATCCAGCACTGCAATGATCAACGTCAATGGCGACCCGGAAAAAGGCGCGCAAGAAATTTGCGATGAAACCGGACAATGCAAATCGGATTACTCCTTCCAGGATCTGGGGGCGAAGTACGATCACAATTTGCCGTCGCTAAACCTGAATTACAGCCTTGCCGAGAATAATCAATTGCGCCTGGCACTGGCGCGGGTACTGTCGCGTCCGCCAATCAATCGCCTTGCCTCAAGTGATTCGGAAGGTTCGGTCTCGGTAGTGGGCAACGAAGCATTTTTCAATTACGGTGGTGACACCGCGACATCGCCATTCCTCACCCCGTTTATTGCGGACCAGATTGATATTTCCTATGAGCACTACATGCCGGAAACCAACGGTTCATTTGTGATCGCGGCGTATCATCGCGATATTAAATCGTTTATCCAGGATATCACTTACGAGGATTACGATTTCCGCGCGAATGGTTTTGATATGCCCGATACCTGGGATATTGTCGATGAAGGCGGCAATATTGTTGAAACCGAAGTACGTAACGGCGACTACAAAACGGTTATCAATAACAAAGAAGGCGGATTTATTCGCGGCCTGGAAATTTCCTACACCCAGACATTTAATTTCTTGCCGGATTTGTGGCAAGGCTTGGGGGTGAGCACCAGCTACTCATTAACGGACAGTGAGATCAGTGTAGTTAACCCGGTAGAAAGTGTACAAGGCCGCAATAATTTACCCTTCCCCGGATTGGTAGAGAAATCTGCAAATTTCACCGTATTTTACAGCTACGGCGCATTCGAAACCCGCTTATCAACTACTTACCAGGATTCATTTGTGGGAGAGACGCGCAACGTAAATTTGCAGCCAATTGTATATGCACCGGAAACGCTTTTGGATTACCAGGCATCGTACAAATTTGATAACGGTGTGGACGTTATTTTCTCCGTTACCAACCTGACTAACGAGCCTAACAGGAGTTATATGTTCGATGAAGAATTAACGCGGACATTGCAATGGTTTGGCCGTACTTTTTACATCGGAGCAAACTATACGTTCTAAAATATTGTTGAATTAAATTTTAATAACGCTCACCTGCCACACGTAAAGTCGCGTGACACTACAGGGTAAAAGTCGCGCGGCTTTTTTTATAAAAAATATTGCGCTGGATGAATACGTATGTAGCCACTTGTTGCTGCCCGTGCAAAGCATCTAGTATGTATCCAGCTTACTTGTATGAGTTCAGGTAGCTAAGTCTCGAGTCTCCATTGTTATATTTATCGTCGCTGTTGATAAATGTTGCGCAGCATTCGTTGCGCTTTTTTTGCTGTTTCTTCATATCTCCATTATCTCCCTGGTATTGTTCACCGCGATCAGTGACTTGAGCTGCCTGCTGCAATGGACTAGGCTCTAAGCCTGCCAACAGAGGGAGTTAATTATGTCGCTATCGTTTAGCCGTCTGTCATCACTTCGTTGTTTACCATTGCTGCGCTGTTTATCGATAGGGTTTATCGGTTGTTACATTTGCTGCCCGGCAACGGTTGCTTTTGCCCATGCGGAACACGATAAGGCCCGTTATGTAGCAGAGAATGGCAAGGATGAAGGCCGGTGTGATTTGATGGCATCGCCCTGTAAATCCATTGCCTATGCGGCGAAACAAGCGGGCAAGGGCGACCGCATCCTGGTGGCAGAAGGGCGCTATTCGGTCGTCGACGCCGATACTATTTTTTATCTCTCCTCAACGGCTGTACCGGTTACCGGTGGTTACCAAAAAAAATCTTTTCAAAAACTATCTGCGGCAACGGCATCTACCATCCTGATGGGCGTGCCTGCGGAGTTTGCGGAAGGATTGGCTGAAAAAGGTTTTACCGTAATTGCGGATACCAAAGGGTTGCAGCGCGAACAGCAAGAATATTTACAAGTAAAACAAACACAATTGGCAGCAATGGCGGAAGCGCAGTCAGCTGTAAATTGCACGAACGGAAAAGCCGGCGAATTTGAGTGCAATAATCTCGATTTATTGGCCCACGTCCCGTTGGCAACGTTAGGCAATAGCGATTCCCACGGCAATGATATCTGGGGCCATTACGATTTAAATGATCAACGTGAATATGCGTTGATGGGATTAACCAATGGTATCAGTATCGTGGAAGTTACTGATCCGGAGCATCCGCGCGTCGTCAGTTTTATTGCGAGCCAGAATACCATCTGGCGCGATATGTCGACCTATCAATATTACGATTCCGAACGCCGCCGCTGGATGGCTTACGCTTACGTTAGTGCCGATGCGGCCACGGTCGGCACCATGATCCTGGATTTAAATGAATTGCCATTGAAAGTCACCCACGTCGCCACCGACAAAAGCGATACCAGTGCGCACAATACTTATATCAGCAACGTAGATTATTCAACCGGGGTTGCACGCGAAGGGCTTACCCCTTATTTGCATTTGGCGGGCAGCGATAAGCAGGGCGGTGCGTTTAACACTTATTCACTTGCAAATCCGCTGTTGCCTGCATCGGTTTACAAACATGCCGCGACGGCACGCGCAAACTACACCCACGATTTAACCAGCCTCTGGATTAATGATGCGCGCCGCGAGCAATGTATAGATAAAAATAATGCGTGTGATCTGGTGGTGGACTACAACGAAAATGAAATTATTGTGTGGGACAACACTAACAAAACACAACCGACAACACTGTCACGCAATGGTTACCAATACGTTTCCTATGTGCATTCCGGTTGGTGGACGGAAGACAAAAAATTTGTTTCTGTGCACGACGAATTGGACGAGCAGCGTTATGGATTGCAAACACGCGTGCGTTTTTTTTCGCTGGATAACCTGCGCAACCTGGAGCTTGCCGGTGAATACGTGGGGCCGACAGCGGCCATTGATCACAACGGTTATGTACGTGGCAATCGCTATTATTTTTCCAATTACGAACGCGGTCTGGTAGTGCTGGATATTTCTGATCCGCGCAATCCGAAAGAAGCCGGTTTTTTTGACACTTATCCTATTTCCAATTGGGCCTCGTTTAACGGCGCCTGGGGTACTTATCCATTTTTACCCAGTGGCAATATTCTGGTAAGCGACATCAACAGTGGCTTGTATGTTGTTCGCGATAAAACTGCCGGCGTGCAAGGCAGCGTAAAATTTTCTGCTGCGCGTGTGACGGTTAAAGAAGGTGAAACATTGCGTGTCGCCCTGCAACGAATCAATAGCGACAACAGTAGCGCAGAGGTTTTTTATGAAACCCAATCCGGCAATGCGCGCGCAGGCGAAGATTTTTCCAGTGGTGAAGGCAGGGTTGTTTGGCTGGCGGGTGATAACGGTGAAAAAACCATCGAGATTCCAATTACCGCTGATGGTGCAGGCAATGAATTTTCGGAGCATTTTTTTGTGCGATTAGTTAATCCGCGCCATGGTCTTTCGTTGGCTTCACCGAATTTATTGCAGGTGACTATCACTGATAAACCGGATGAGCCGGTTACCATTTCATCGTCTTCACAAAGTAGCAGTTCTACTGCTGTTAATGAGGCAACAAAATCCGGCGGTGGCGGTGTGATCACCGGATGCTGGATAATCGCACTTTTCTGGTTGGGTTTTCTTAAGGAAAAATCGATATGGCGATCGAAATCGAACGCAAATTCCTAGTCCATGGCGACGGCTGGCGCGATGCACCGGCGGTTTTTTATTCCCAGGGTTATCTGAACCGTGCCAAAGAACGCACGGTGCGGGTGCGAATTGCCGGGGAGGAGGCGTTTCTCACTATCAAGGGAGTTACTACCGGTGCGAGTCGTGCAGAGTTCGAGTATCCAATTCCGTTGTGGGATGCGCGCAATTTACTCGCATTGTGCGAGCAACCGCTGGTTGAAAAATATCGCCGCAAAATTCTCCATGAAGGATTTGTATGGGAAGTGGATGAGTTCCTCGGCGATAACGCGGGGTTGGTTATCGCTGAAATTGAATTGCCGGCAGAAGATACTTTGTTTTCCAAACCGCAATGGGCCGGCGTTGAGGTAACCAGCGATCCCCGCTACTACAATGCAAATCTGGCTGCGCAGCCATACTCGCGTTGGTAATATCAATAGCTATTGACTATTAATTGCTTTGAGTTAATTTTCTTTGATAATGATTCTCGCTTGCCTATGATGGATCTATCGGCTGATAACTCATCAGCCACTTAATTCAGTATAAGTGAGGATTCCATCATGGCTAAAACAGCAACCTTCGCGGTCATCCATTTCAGTGTGGCTTTCAGTGTGGGCTATGCATTAACGGGAAGTATTGTCGTTGGTAGTGCGCTGGCGTTGATCGAGCCTGCTATTAACACAGTTGCCTTCTACTTCCACGAATTGGGTTGGAAAAAATTTGAAGCACACAAGGAGGCGTTGCAGGAGGCATTTGCTACCAGGGTCTAAACGCTCTCCACCAAACAAAAAAGGCCAGCGTTTGCTGGCCTTTCTCTAGATCACAGGATTAATGTTCTTGTCCGTTGCTGCTTTCGGCGGCTGCCTGACGTTCTTCTTCGCGCCTCTTGATCATGCGCCCAAAAAACAATCCTGACTCAAAGAGTATCCACATCGGGATGGCCAGCGCTGTTTGGGAAAACACATCGGGAGGAGTCAGTAGCATCCCTACGATAAAACAACCCACCACAATATAGCGACGGCTTGCTGCCAGTCTCTCCGGGCTGACGATACCCGAGTGGATCAACAACACCGTGGCAACCGGAATTTCAAAGGTGAAGCCAAACGCGAAAAACATCTGGATCACCAGATCCTGGTACTTGGTGATGTCAGTCATCGCGCTGACACCTTCCAGCTCAATGCCCATGGTGAAGTTGAATAGCATCGGCAATACCACAAAGTACGCGAACGCCATGCCGGAGAAAAACAACACCACGCTGGAAAACATCAGTGGCCAGGCGAGTTGGCGCTCGTGGCTGTATAAACCGGGAGCAATAAACGCCCAGATTTGATAAAGGATAAAAGGCACTGACATCAGCAACGCCACGTAAAACGTTAATTTTAATGGCGTCAAAAACGGGGATATCACGTCGGTTGCAATCATGTGCGCGCCTTCAGGCAATACTGCCTGCAATGGCGCAGAGATGACTGCGTAAATATCTGTCGCAAATGGAAACAGGCAGATAAATACCGCCAACAGGAAATACACGGAATACAAAAGCCGGTTGCGCAACTCGATCAGGTGCTGCACCAGTGGTTGTTCTTTATCGTCTTGTACTGACTGATTCATGGATCTCTAACTGCCTTAGTGGCCGACACCTGCGGTATTTTGGGTGGGCGTCGCTGGTGCCACGGTTGCCTGGCTTTGCTGGTTATTTTGTTGGGCAGGTACCGGTGCACTTGGCGGTGGTGCAGGCTGCACGGTATTGGCAACAGGTGTAACTGTATTGGTTACCGCCGCCGGTTTTTGCTGGTTGCTGGCCTGGGCGCCATGGGAGTGATCGGGTAACTCTTCCGGTGGGCCATAATCAGCAGCGCTGGGGCGATGTTCCAATGCATTCTGCTGTTCCGACGCATTGGGATATTCCAGGCTATTGGTGATTTCCTGGACATTATTGGAAATCTCCTGCGTCAGATCATTAAACCCATGCTCACGGATGGATGCTTCAATCTGCGCGCGAGTTTCCTCAATGTTGCGCATGATTTCTTCATTGTGCAACTGGCGGCGAATGTCATCAGCGCCAATTTGACGCTCGATTTCACTGCGGGTCTCCGCCAGGCTGCGCTTGAGCCGGCCAAGCCACAACGCCACGGTGCGCACTGTGCCCGGTAGCTGCTCCGGTCCGATAACAACCAGCGCAACAACCAGGCATAACAGCAGCTCGGTAAAACCTATATCAAACACGGATTAAACCTTGTTTGGTTGGTCAACAACCTTATCGGCAGTTTGTGCAGTCGCTGCGGCAGGTGCTGCCTGGGGTGCAGCGACTACTTGTTGTTGTGCGTCTTGCGGTTTGGCTTCGGCAGTTTGTGCTTGCGCCTCCGGGTTGTTCGCATTGCTCATGGAGTCTTTAAACCCTTTGATCATGCTGCCCAGGTCGCCACCCAGCGTACGCAGGCGCTTGGTGCCAAACAGGGCAATGACGATTGCCAGGATAATTAACAATTTCCAAATGCTGATTCCACTAACACCCATGGTGATACCCTCGTAAAAATTAGGTGGTTATGCTGACGGGCGCGATGCTTTTTCATCGTGACCAGATACATTAAAACGCCGCGCCAGTTCGTTCAATACTGCATCGGCATTCTCGCCGAGATGAGACAGCATGACGAGGCTGTGAAACCACAGGTCTGCTGTTTCATAGATTAAATCAGAATGGTCGCCACTGGCCTGGGCATCCTTGGCGGCCAGTATGGTTTCGGTGCATTCCTCACCGACTTTTTCCAAAATCTTATTCAGCCCTTTTTTATGCAGGCTGGCAACGTAGGAGTTCTCGGCATCCGCATTATTTTTGCGCGCTTCGAGGATTTCCGTTAGTTGCTTGAGAATATCGTTACTCATGAAACATCTACTTGCATTGATACTTGTGTTAATAAATCTCGGAAGGGTCTTTCACTACCGGATCGACAGTGTGCCACTGGCCGTCTTTCAGTACCCGATAAAAACAGGATTCCCGCCCGGTATGACACGCAATCCCGCCCAATTGCTCAACTTGCAAGACAATGACGTCTTCATCGCAGTCCAGGCGGATTTCGTGGAGCTTTTGGATGTGGCCGGACGTTTCGCCCTTATGCCAGAGTTTGTTGCGTGAACGCGACCAGTAAACCGCTTCGCCGCGCTCGGCAGACAATTGCAGGGATTCGCGGTTCATCCAGGCCATCATCAGGATCCGGCCGGTGTTAGCGTCCTGCGCAATCGCTGGAACAAGACCATCGCTGTTCCAGTTAACAGCATCTAACCAACTGCTCATAAATTACTCAATAGAATCTCACGCCAGCTTTTGTGCGCGCAATGCTTTTATTAGGTTAGCGCGCAAATGTTGCAAATTAACAGTGCCCAGGATGGCACTGGTAACACCTGGATGGGCATAGGCAAAATCCAGGGCTGCCTGTATAGGATCTTCAGCGGGATGTGCATCATGGCAGATATGGCCGCTGCCGAGAACCTTTTTTAATAAAACAGCAACATCTTGTTGCATTGATTTGGCGATGGCGGGTTCCTCATCCGCGTAATTGGCATTGTGGACCAGCATTACGGCGTCGCATACCTCTGCGGCCAGCAAACTTCCCTCCAGCGTTTTGGTGGATATTCCAACCGCACGAATCCAGCCTTCTTGCTTAAGTTGATGCAAGGTTTGGATAACCGGGGTATTGGCGAGTATTTCAACGTCGTCGCCATTGGAGTGAACCAGCACCAGGTCCAGGTAGTCGGTGCGCAAACGGCGCAAGGATCGCTCGACGCTCAGGCGCGTGTGTTTGGCGCTGTAATCGAAATAGGATTGGCCTTCGTCGGAAAACTTATCGGGGGTGAACTCCTCACCCACTTTCGTGGATATCACCCAGTCTTTGCGCTCCTTTTTCAGTAAATCGCCGATACGCTCCTCGCTGTAACCATAGGCGGGTGCCGTATCCAGCAAGTTGACCCCGAAGTCGCGCGCGCAGGCAAAGAGATCCCTTACCAGGTCGTCGTCGGGCAATTCAAACGGTTGCGGGTATTTAAGGCTCTGGTTGCGACCGAGTTTTACGGTTCCGAGGCCAAAAGTGCTGATTTCTATGTCGGTGCGCCCGAGGCGCTTGCGCGGCATCATTCGTCGTCTTCATCCGGTTCTTTAAAGCGCAGGGCCAGTGCATCTTCGGCGCTTATTTTGGGCGGGAAGGCTATTTCCCACGGGGTTTTTCCCACCGCAGCCAGGGCCAGATACTGGTGTAGCTGCTGGTAGTCAGGTGTGTTCACGCCGGGATAGATTTCATCTTGCGCCAGGAGTTCCAATACCTGGTTGGCTAAATTGGGGGCCAGCGTCAGTTTGGTCGGCCAGCCTACCAGTAAATTGGTTCCTTCAACTTGCGCAACAAATGCATTGTCCGGGCGAGCAAAGCCGGGTTGCAGTGGTTCGGCACGATCAATCGGCAAGGTCGCCCACTCGGCACCCTGCAGGTTGATCCAGGGAATCAGGCGCCGCAACTCTTCTTCAGCAAGCTGGATAAGTTCCTCCGCAGCCATGCTGGCACCTTTCTCTGCCAGGCTGCCACCGAGATACCACACATGCCCGCCGTCGGGCAGGCGATGGCTGGAAATGGTCAGGCGCGGTGTTGTATCTGTGCCCAGGCAATGGCCGTAAAAATCGAACGGGTGGAAATGTTTCACCATCACCTGCTGTAGTGGTCGCAATTGCATGGCGGGTTGTGAATGGCCGATTTGCGCCAGCAAACCGGCATTGCCTTTTCCGGCCGTGAACACGAAACGTGAGGCATGGATTTCCAGCGGCTGTTCGGGGTTATCAATCGTCAGCTGCAGGTGGCCATGGTCATCTTGGTGCAGGCTTGCATGGTTCCAGTCGATATGAAAGCAGTGCCCATCCAGATTGTGGGCGAGGTTGGCGATCAGGCTGGGCGCATCTATCACCAGGTCTTCGAGCCGGTACAGGCTGCCACTGAATAATGGATGGCGCAGTAATGGCGGACGGCGGTCCGGGTGCACCGGTTCTACCCGCCCACGGGTGATTTTACTGGCGAGGAAACTGGATAGCTTGCTTCCCAGGTCATCGCCCGACCACATAAAAAAGTGATCGCTGAGAATACGGGTGTGGTGCAAATCGACATCGCCGTCGCCACACAGGCACTCGCGCCAGTGTCGAGGCATTTCGGCAATTGCTTCGGATGCCCCGGTCAGCGCGCCGGCAAGGGTGTATTTCATGCCGCCGTGAATCATGCCCTGGGACGCGAGTGTCTGGCCGCCGCCCAGCGTGCCTGATTCGAACACCACTACTGAATAACCCGCCGCTTTGGCACGGCAGGCGAGCCACAAACCGGCAATGCCACCACCGATGATGGCGAGGTCGAAAGTCAAAGGAGCTGGCGCAGGCATAGGCAGTTAACAATCCACAGGGTCGGTTTTGGCAGGGCGCGCAGTATAAGTCTTTCCCGCTTGCCGCAGCAGCATGTTCTGCTGCTAATATGCAGGGAAAATTTTACGGGTTAGTCGATCAGCATGTCATTTACCTTGTTGTTAACGGATGCAATTTCCCCTTTAGGCAAAACCCTCGAGCATGAGCTTGAGCGGGAGACCTTCAAAACCCTGGTGCCGGGCGCTGCTGTTAACTGGTCGGATCCGCTGAGCCTTGGTGATTACATCAGGCGGCATAAAGTGGACCTGGTGCTGAATTGCCGTGGGTGGGAGGCTGCCTTTCATGCCGGCGGGCAGGCTGAACTGGTGCAAACAGCGCAGGTCCTGGCGAGTGCGTGCGCGCTTGCCGATATCCCTCTTATCCATTACTCCAGCTACAGCGTCTTTGGCGCTGACCAAAAAGGTACCCACAGTGAAAAAGATGCGGTGGCGCCGCGCAACGAAACCGGACGGGCTTTTGTGCAAGCGGAAGAGGCTATTGCCAGCGCGGTTCCAAAACACATTATTTTGCGCTTGAGTTGGGTCATTGGTGCCTATGGCGATAACCTGCTGACACGGTTGCTGGGCGCATATCTGGCTGGTGCATCGGTCAGTGTGAATCGCCGTTTGCGCGGTGCGCCAACGGCGTTATCGGACGCTGCGCGCATCGCGGTGGCGCTGATCAAACAAATCAGTTGCGGAGCGGAGAACTGGGGCGTAATGCACTATTGCAGCGGCGATGCCTGTACCCAGGACGAATTCGCGGAACACCTGTTGCAGTTGTTGATCCAGCAGCAACTATTGACCGCCGAACCCAGGTTAACCCTGGTGGATGAAGACCCTGACAATGAGCCACCCAGTGCGATTTTAGGTTGTCGCCGGGTGCGTGATTTTTTCGGGGTTCAGGCGCGTTCCTGGCGCCCCAGTTTATTGCCGCTGGTAAAACAATGGCTTCACAACCGCGAGCAGGCGCAAACGCAAACGAGGGCTGGCCAGTAATCATTACTGGCCAAGAGTTTTTAGCGGATCGGTTAAACGGATGTTTTTTGCAAACGCAATGTTTGCTTGCGTAAGTCTTCGCCGAGGTGCATCCCTTTCATTTCGATTTGGTGATAGCTGATTGTTGCAAGCACCAGGCTTATCCCCACGCTGCTGACCACAAATACAATCGCGCCTATAGTTGTCGCGCCCAATGCGTAGATGCAGGCATTAAGCAACAAGATGAGCAGTAAGGAGTGCGTCAGGTAAAGGCTGTACGAAATATCGCCCAAAAATTTCATGGTGGATGAGGACAGAAATGTAAAACGCTCTGGCGAGTAATAGATCACCGCGATCAACAGTGCCACCAGAATGCTTTCGTAGTAGACAATCCACAAATCGCCGTAGCCGGCCCCTGTTATCAACCGCGCTAAATAAAATGCAGTGAATAATCCAATAATTAATAACCAGAACGCGCTTGCCGGGAGGCGCGCGGCCATTGCGGCCACTGGCTTGCCCCACAACAACAGGCTAAGTCCCAAGTAAAAACTGATCATGTAAAAATTCCAGTAGTGCTGGAATTCGAAGGGCAGCAGCGAAAGTGCGATACAGGCAGCAACCGCGAAGGCAATCAGGCGCAGGTTCTTGCCCGTTAGAATCATTAACGGAATTAGCGCCGATGCAACCAGCTCGACAAAAATAGACCAGGTCGGTGGATTGGCTTTCAATGAATAACCGACGTATCCCGCAATAAATTTCATCAAATTAAATTCGCCATAGGATTTCGGATTGAGTGAGTAGGGCATGTGCGGGTCGACATAGAGCAGATAAAGCCCTCCCAGCGTCACTGTCACTAGCATCAGCGGCATGATCCTGAATACCCGGCGGTGCGCATAAACCAGTGTGGTATTAGTCGTAACGCCGGTTTTGGCAAGCGATGCCCCTACAACCAGGCCGCTCAGCACAAAGAAAAACGTCACTGCGGCGCTGCCATTGAAGATGTGGACGAAGGTAAATTGTGGAAAGCCTTCATCAATTCGTGCTTGGATATGGCACAGGAGCACTATCAATGCCGCCATGCCGCGCAGTGCATGCAGGGGGATGGAAAACCCCTGCTGCCGTGCGGATTCGGTAAACATATTCATCCTGGAGTCCCTCAATAACGGTACTTGTTCATGGAAAATGATTGGCAGAAATTACTGGGAATAACCTTGCAGTTGCCGCGGCGCCCCGCGCAGGCTTTCACCTAATTTGATGCCGTTAAGCTCGATGTATTGGTAAGAAAAATGTGCAACGACGAAACTGACACAGAGTGAAAGCGCAGAAAAAATCAGGGCACTCGTACCGCTGGTGCCTAACACGGAGGTGACGGCATTTAAGGCGAGCACCAACAGAATCCAATGGGTCAGGTAGAGGCTGTAGGAAACGTCCCCCAAATAAGTAAACAAACGTTTGTTAAGGACGGAAAATTTTTCCGGTAGGTAATAAATAACGGCAACCAGCGGGGCAACAGTGAGTGTTTCCCAGTACACAATCCACAAGTCACCGTAAGTTGGATTGGCTAGCGGGCGCGCACAGTAAAAGGCGACAAAAAATAACAGCACCAGCCCCCAGAATACCGCTGCTGGCAGTGTGGATGCCCAGCGGGACAATGGCTTGCCCCACACCAGAATGGTTAATCCAACATAAAAACTGATGATGTAAAAATTCCAATGGTGTTTGAAATCGACGGGGACAAGTGAAAAAGCGATACATAACAAGGTGGTGGCGATAATGTAACGAACCCTGGTGCCAGTGAGGATCATTAATGGAATTAACAGTGAGGCGACAATCTCAATGTAAATGGACCAGATAGGCTGGTTGGGTTTGAGCGAATAACCGATATAGGCGGCGAGGAATTTGGCAAAGGAAAAATCGCCGTAAGCATCGTCGTACATTGAGTAGGTCATGGAATCATTTAACAGCAACAGGTAAAGCCCGCCGATACTCACCGTGACAAACAGCAGCGGCATAATGCGAAAGAAGCGCCGGTGCAGATACGTGCTCACACGATCAACACTCAATTCCTGTTTGGCCAGGGCGGCGCCAACCACCAGGCCACTTAATACAAAAAAGAAAATAACGGCCCCGCTGCCATTGAACACAGCAGCAAATGCCCACTCCGGATAGGCCTCTTTAATCCGCATGTGGATATGGCTTAACAGCACAATCACTGCCGCAATACCGCGTAATGCATGCAAAGGAAAAGAGAAGGAGTTTTGGCGGGCTTCAACGACAAACAAATTCATGGGTTGTTCCCTGTAGGTGTAAAACAGCAAAACTCTATGCAGGCACTGTGCCAGCCGGTAAATGGCAGCAAATTCATCGGGCGCGTTCAGGTTTTGTGAGCTGGTCGAACAATCGGTTGAACGAAATGTAAAATTTACGGGAATGTCTGCAAAAACTATCGCAGGGCGAGGGAGTGGCACATGGATTGTGCTTTATCAGCGCCAGTTGGAAGGAGCGGATGCATTAAAGCGGTGCACATGTGTGAATGCATTTTTGCCGTTTATAGAAAATAAAAAAGCGCGAGTATTGCTCGCGCTTTTTTGTTATCAATCAATCGCCGGGGTGGATCAGATTTTTTGAAACACCAATGTGGCGTTAGTGCCACCAAAGCCAAAACTGTTGGACATCACGCGCGTCAGTTTCACATTGTCCTGGCGTTTGAGGGCAATTGGCATACCTTCCGCTTCCGGATCGAGGGTTTCAATGTTGGCTGATGCGCAGATAAAGTCATTTTCCATCATCAGCAAGCTGTAAATCGCCTCTTGTACACCGGTTGCGCCCAGGCTGTGGCCGGTGAGGGATTTGGTTGAGCTAATAGGGGGAATATTGCTGCCAAATGTTTCCTTGATGGCCTTGAGTTCAGCCAGATCGCCCACTGGTGTGGAGGTGCCGTGGGAGTTGATGTAGTCGATATCGCCCTGCACCGTTGCCAGCGCTTGTTTCATACAGCGCACCGCGCCCTCGCCAGACGGGGCAACCATATCGTAGCCATCGGAAGTTGCACCGTAGCCAACGACTTCCGCATAGATTTTGGCGCCGCGCGCTTTAGCGTGTTCGTATTCTTCCAGCACCAGGCAACCGCCGCCGCCAGCAATAACGAAACCGTCGCGGTTGGTATCATAGGCGCGGGAGGCTTTTTCCGGGGTTTCATTGTATTTAGTGGACAGGGCGCCCATCGCATCGAACAGGGCAGTCAGGGTCCAGTGTTCCTCTTCGCCACCGCCGGCAAAGACCACGTCTTGCTTGCCGAGCTGGATCAACTCCATCGCATTGCCAACACAATGGGCACTGGTGGCACATGCGGAGGAAATGGAGTAATTGACGCCTTTGATTTTGAAGGGGGTCGCCAGGCACGCAGATGTGGTGCTACCCATAGTTTGGGTCACGCGATAAGGCCCTACACGCTTCAAACCTTTTTCGCGCAGGATATCTGCCGCTTCCACCAGATTCATTGAAGATGCACCACCGGAACCCATAATGATGCCGGTGCGATCATTGGAGACTTGTTCTTCGGAAAGGCCGGAATCGGCGATAGCCTGTTGCATGGAGAGATAGGCAAACGCTGCAGCATCGCCCATAAAGCGCAGTATTTTGCGATCAATTAATTCAGCCAGGTTGATCTCAATAGAGCCGGCAACATGGCTACGAAACCCCATTTCTTTGTAGGCTTCCTGAAATTTGATACCGGAACGGCCAGCGCGCAATGCATCCAACACGGCATCTTTATCATTGCCCAAACAGGACACGATTCCCATACCGGTTACAACAACGCGTTTCATAGGCTACCTCTTACATTTTTTGCTACAGCGCCTGAACAGCAGGTTTGAACAGAACTCTGGCGTAATTATCTGACGGGTTATAAAACGGCGAGTATTATGCCACAGCAGGTGTGTGCTCGCCGCCTATCGTTATTTTATAAAGCTTAGAAGCTGTCGGTATTCTGGAACAGACCAACGCGCAAATCGTGTGCAAAATAGATATCTTTGCCGTCGCAGGAAACGCGGCCATCGGCGATACCCATAATGAGTTTGCGCTCAATCACGCGTTTCAGGTTGATGTGATAGGTGATCTTTTTAGCGGTTGGCAGGATCTGGCCGGTGAATTTCACTTCGCCACAGCCAAGGGCGCGGCCACGGCCGGGATTGCCTTTCCAGCCGAGGAAAAAGCCTACCAGTTGCCACATTGCATCCAACCCCAGGCAGCCCGGCATAACCGGGTCGCCCGGGAAGTGGCATTCGAAGAACCACAAATCGGGGCTGATATCCAGTTCGGCTACGATCTCGCCCTTACCAAATTCACCGCCGGTTTGGCTGATGTGCACTACGCGATCCAGCATCAACATATTGGGTTTCGGTAATTGTGCATTGCCCGGGCCAAACAATTTGCCGTCGCCACACAGGAGCAGGTCTTCGCGGCTGTAGGAGCTTTTGGGTTCAAAATTGGTCATGGAATTTACTCATTCGATGTTAGCTGGGCGGGCCGGAAATTGCAGGCCCCGCGCAAAAGTGCGCCATTCTAACCGCTGTGGCCAAGTTGTCCAGTTAAGGCGATGCCAGCATCGCCCCGGAGCGAGCGGATTGATGGCTAGAAACTGCGCGCCAGCGAGAATTCGGCAAGCTGTTTCATTGCCTGGGTGAAGCGGTTGTCCGGCAGTTGGGCAAGTTGGGCAAGGGCTTCCTGAACCTGTTGCCTGGCGCAATCCAGCGTATAAGTCATGCCGCCAGTGGCCTGGACAATTTCCAGGATCGCCGGGAGTTTGCTGGCGTCGCCGTTGCGAATGGCAGTAGCAATGAGGTCCGCCTGCTCGGGTGTGCCGGTGCGCATGGCATGGATCAACGGCAAGGTGGGTTTGCCTTCGGCCAGGTCATCGCCAACGTTTTTCCCGAGGGTTGCGGCATCGCCAGTGTAATCCAGTGCATCATCCACCAATTGGAAGGCGACGCCGACCTTGCGGCCATAGATTCCAAGTGCCTGGCGTTGTGCTTCGGTTGCGCCGCACGCGACGGCCGCTACTTCACAGGCGGCGGCGAAGAGGATGGCGGTTTTCTTGTCGATCACGCGGAAATAGTTTTCCTCGTTCACATTCGGGTCTTTGGCATTCACCAGTTGCTGCACTTCACCCTCGGCGATGATATTGGTGGTATCGCTGAGGATTGCCATTACATCCATATTGCCGATCCCCACCATCATCTGGAAGGCGCGCGAATACAGGAAGTCGCCCACGAGCACACTGGGTGCGTTGCCCCATTGGGCATTGGCGGTGGGCCGACCGCGCCGCAGGCTGGAGACATCGACGACATCGTCGTGCAACAGAGTGGCGGTGTGGATAAATTCAATAATTGCTGCCAGCGACAAGTGATCCTTACCCTGGTAACCCAGCGCATTGGCGGTGAGCAACACCAACAAGGGGCGCAAGCGTTTGCCCCCGGCTTCTACCAGGTAATGGCCGATATTTTCTACCAGGCCCACGTCAGAATGGAGTTTGTCGATGATTAATTGGTTTACCGCAGTGAAATCGTCTTTCACTGCCTCATGGAATGGCAGCATGGAATCTTCTTATTGAATGTCGGGACAGGTGGCGGCCATGCTAGCAGTGGAGACCTGAGAGTCAAGTAAAAAGCGTGGCAGCGGTGGATCAGGTCAGTGTTGTGAGTGGGTCGAACCAGCAGGTTTGTGGCGAATCCGTGGCGGCGACCGCCAGCGCGCAATAACTGGTATCGGGCAATTGCCATTGATGAAACTGCCATTTATCAGTAACCGATTGTGCCTGTAACACCGGTGATAAGCTGACTGAGATCGGATTTTGTAAATCAAAGTTGAGATTCTCCAGCCCCGCTGAAATGCCCACGCCCATCGCCTTGAGCAAGGCTTCTTTCAGGGTCCAGAGCTGGTAGAAAAAGCGAAGTTGTTCATCGCCATGCCGCTGGCGCAACTGCGCGTATTCATCCGGATGGTAATAGTTTTCGGCGATGCCCAGCAGGTCGCGCGAATCGCGGACTTGCTCGATATCCACACCCAGTTCCATCTCCTGCGCCAGTGCCAGCAACGCCCAGTGACCACTGTGGCTTAAATTGAATTTCAGCGGATGGTTAGCGATGTAGGGTTTGCCTTTTTCGCTGCGATTAAACACCAACGATGCGGGCGCTTGTTGCAGATACTGCCCCAGCACTTTGCGCAACAGCCAGCGGCTGGCGATGTATTCCTCTTTGCCACGAATAAATTTTTGCGCGCGTTCACGCTCATCATCACTCATTAATAAGAGTGCTTGCTCGGCTAACGGGTTGCTGAATTGACGCACATCCAGCAGCCACAAATGAACCTGGCCGGGTTGCAATGGCTGTGGGGCGAGTTGAAGTTCAGGCGATGGTTGCATGGTGATTCCTTGGGTGCGGGCGCCCATGATACGCAATCCTGTTTGATCCCGCCTTATTGATGCGCAGTCGTTTTTCAGTGCCAGGTTTGGCTGAAACCATTTAGCCGAACGCCAGAATTTTCGTTCGGTCCCTTTGCGCGAACGCTATTTATTTTTTTGCTTCCACACTGGTCCGGTTGTTTGCCCGTTACTGTCGCTGTCAGGCAGGGGCGGGTTTTATCAATCGCATCAATAACAATAGAGAGGCAACACCAAATGGCAATCATCAAACCGGCACAGGCGTTGCGGCGCCTGCTTCTGGCGGGGGCAGCACTCGTCTGCTCACTGCCCGTTGCGCATACCGCTGTGGCACAAACCAATCTCGCCCTGAATAAAACCGTATTTGCGAGCAGTGAATTGCGCGCGGCCAAAGATGCGGTAGATGGCTCTTCTTACAGCCGCTGGGAATCCACCCAGGGAGTAAGCCAGGCCTGGCTCACCGTTGATCTGGGTAATGCGGCTAACCTGGCGCAGGTGGTCGTCGAGTGGGAAGCCGCCAACCCCGAGATCTATCAGGTGCAAGGCTCCAACGATAATTCCACCTGGACTAACCTCGCGCAAAAAACTGACGGTATTTTTGGTAATCGCACAGATACGTTTGCAGTGAGCGGCAGCTATCGCTATGTGCGCGTAAATGCGACCAGGCCTGCGCAAGGCAATGCCTGGGGTTATTCGATTTTCGAGCTGAAGGTATTTGGCAGTGTGGCCAACGTCAGCAGCTCGTCGTCATCGCGTGCTTCGGTTGCGAGTTCATCGTCATCGAGTCGCCCGGCGCCTGTTGGGTATGTGCCTTTGTTTCCCGAAGGAACCCTGGTCACCGAGCAAATCCAGTATCGCGAACCCGATGGCACACTGGTGACCTTGATCGGTATGCGCTCCACCGAGCGCCATGCGCGTGAGCGCGGTGAAGCCTGGCTATCCCCCAATGAAGCGGATGGCCGTTACTTCACTTACCCACCGTTTTATTTCCAGAATCGTTCGTTCGGTTTGAAAGTGCGCGATACCATTCCGGCGGGCGGAAAAAACATCCGCATCACCCTGCTGATCAATGAAGGGACGTTCTTCGGTACTACCTTCAGCTTGTTCCGCAACTCCAGCGATCCCACCGTGACGGAATTTGGTTGGGCGTTGAACTACGGTTTCAATAATTTGAAAGAAGGTAATTTGCCGCGCTGTTTCGACGGCGGCAATGAAGATTGCTATATGGACGTAGATTCCTATTGGAACACTGGCCCCAATCCGCATCGCCCGTTGGTGATGGGCGATCGTATTGAGCTGGCGCCAGCGCCGCGCCTGGTGGAGATGAGCGAGTCGGATAACCGCGCCCGCGCTGATGGTGGTGGGTCCCGCTACTACTCCTTCGAGCAGTTGTATGTAGTGGGCGAGGGCGTGCGTCCCTGGTATGGCGTAGCGCCAAACCTGGATTCGGCACCGGTACCGGACGATGCGTTGCTCGGTGGCGAGACCAGCATCTCCTACAACTATTCCGAGGAGCCTTACCGGGTGTTCCAGCAAATGGCGAACAATATCGGTATCGCCAACACCGACCGTTTCCTCAAGGGGCGTCGCCTGTTCCACACCTCGTTTGCGACAGGCCAGCATTCGGAATTCCCGGCCCAGAACCCCATCTTTACCGCGCACCAGAATCAGTTGGGCAGCAACTTTAACGATGAGCGTTGTATCGCCTGTCACCAGTTGAACGGCCGCAGTAAAGCCGCCGTTGCCGGCCAGGCGCTGGATACGCTGTCGGTCCTGACCGGCGCGCCCGGAAACCTGCCCGATCCAACCTACGGCTTTAACGTCCTGCAAAAAGGCGCCGTGAACAACGCAGTGAAATTGCAGCGCTACGATGTCACCCCGCGCTTCCTCAACGATGGCACCCGGGTCGATATGCACAAACCCGTGTATGAGTTCACCGGACCTGTGCCGCAGCTATATTCCGTGCGCCAGGCGCCGCAAGTGATTGGTGCCGGTTTGCTGGAGGCGGTAAACGAAGAAACCATCCTCGCCAATGTGGATGCGAACGATACCAACGGCGATGGTGTACGCGGTAAGGCAAACTTCGTGAAAAACCCGGAAACCGGTGCCACCCAATTGGGGCGCTTTGGCTGGAAAGCGGCGAAGGTCAGTGTGCGGCACCAGGCTGCAGAAGCGTTTGTCCAGGATATGGGGGTGACTTCACCGGTGTATCCGGTTCGCTCCTGCCAGAAGACCGACACCAATTGCCATCAAACCGGTGTAACGACCCATGTTTCCGAACAGGAATTGACGCGCCTGACCAATTACCTGCAATTGCTCGGGGTACCGGCGCAGCGTAGTTACCCTAGCGGTTATCCCAATGGCATGCGCGTCTCGGTTGAACACGATGTGAACCAGGCGCACATCGCCCGGGGTAAAACGGTATTTGAAAATGCGAGTTGCGTCGCCTGCCATAAAACAACACTGGTTACCGGTGACACCCATCCATTCGCTGAATTGCGCAACCAGACTATTCGCCCCTACACCGATTTGCTGCTCCACGATATGGGTCCTGACCTCGCGGATTCCCTGCCGCAGGACAGCGCGCCCGCTGCAATGTGGCGGACAGCGCCGCTATGGGGCTTGGGTAGTTTGAAATATGTGCAGAGCGGAACCTCGGCAGGCAATGATGCGAGCGTGCGTTATTTGCACGATGGCCGCGCCCACTCATTGGATGAAGCCATCCTGTGGCATGGCGGTGAAGCCACTAATAGCCGTTTGAAATACGAAACCTTATCCACGGCAGATCGCAACGCGTTAAAAGCGTTCCTCAACTCCCTCTAAGTGTATGTTGTACCCCCCTCTTTGGCCCGCTGCGGCGGGCTTTTTTACAGCGGTAATTTGCGCAGCAATGCCTTGCTAGAATGCACATCCCTGCCAAACCAAAAACAGCACCTGAACAAGTCTATTGGCGAATTTTTACCGGGTTGCACTTTTACCTTACACTGCCGCTGATGGTTGGATTACAACAATAAGCAATGCAATAAAACCCGGAGGAATTGATGAAACGAAGCCAATACAAATGGAATTTGCCTGCTGAAATTAGCGCGCGTTTAGGTAGCGAGAGCTGGGGAGCGCAGCGCGCTATTTTTGAAGCCGGGCATTTGTTGTTGGTGCTGCATGCACCACCAAAAGCCGATGGCAACGAGCGCGGTCACGAAGTGTTTCTGCGCTTGCCGCAGGGGAAATGGTTGCACAAAGGCATTGATCACGGCGATCACGCCCTGACCCGGTATATGGAAGATTATCACCAGCTTTACACCGCACTTGAAAACCGTTTTGAAAAAGCCAACAGGATTGACGAATTGTTTGCTGTTATCGATAGCCTGATTCCGCTCGCACGCTCATCCAACAACATGAAACTGGCCCTGCAGTCGGCGCGGGAATCGCTCGGCAATGATGCATTCATTATCGATATGCGCGACCGGAGTGTGGATATTGCGCGCGGTTTTGAGCTGCTGCTGGCCGATGCGCGGTTAGCATTGGAGTTCCGCTTGGCGCGCAGCGCAGAAGCGCAGGCCCGCGCCGCTGAAATTGGCAACCGCGCCCAGCACAAACTGAATATTCTGGCCGCTGTGGCCTTTCCCTTGATGAGTGTATCGGCGGTGTTTGGAATGAATTTGCACAGCGGGTTGGAAGGCCTGCCGGTACTGGCATTTTGGCTGGTGTTCCTGGGCGGTTTGGGGTTGGGGCTCTTCGTAAAGGCCTGGGTTTCATCCTCAGCACCACCCGCGCCCGCAGTGGAACAAAAGCAAAAGCGTTAAGCGGCAGCAGCAACGCGCGCAAGGGGATTCACCTTTGCGCCCATCCAATAAATCAGCGACAATCCGCGCCCTTAAAAAACGAATCTATTTCTGGAGTCATCATGCAAATCTCTGCCGACAAAGTTGTCAGCTTCCATTACCGCCTGAGCGAAACCGGCGGCGAGCAATTGGAAACCTCTTACGATGCCGATCCAACCCTGTATCTCCACGGCCACAACAATCTGCTGCCAGTATTGGAAGCGGCGCTGGATGGTAAAGCCAAAGGCGATAAAGTAACCGTGAGCGTTACCCCGGAGCAAGGTTATGGCGAGCGTAAGGAAGGTGCGGTACAACGTATCCCGATCAAGCATTTGCTCGACCATGAAAAAATCAAAAATAAACTGAAGCCCGGCGTTAAGGTGTCGGTGAACACCCAGCATGGCCCGTGGGAAGCAATCGTATTGAAAGTGGGCAAGTTCAATGTCGATATTGACAGCAACCATCCGCTGGCGGGTAAAAGCCTGGAGTTTGAACTGGAAGTTGTCGACGTGCGCGATGCGTCGGCAGAAGAGCTGGCCCATGGCCATGCCCATGGTGCCGGTGGCCATCACCACGATTAATTGGCTCCGCATTGTGTTACCAAAAAGCCCGCGTATAACAGCGGGCTTTTTTATTTTGGCGCCGGTTTTGTTGAAAAGTGTAAAAAATAAGTCAACGTTGTCTTTATCGCTTGCGGCGACGGGATTGGCTCCGTTATTGTCGTGCCGTTTTACATAATTCTTATAAATTGTAATCGGGCAAGCATTATGAATTCACCAGCAAGTGCCAGTGCGGCGCTATCCAATCGCGTTTTATCCATTGATGTGTTTCGCGGCATCACTATTTTTATCATGGTTTTTGTTAACGAATTGGCCGGAGTGACTGGCATCCCGCAATGGATGAAACACCTTCCCGCCGATGTTGATGGAATGACATTCGTTGACCTGGTTTTCCCGGCCTTTTTATTTATTGTCGGCATGTCTATTCCATTTGCGATCCAGGCGCGCGCCAGCAAAGGCGACTCGACCCTGGCGATTTTTAAACACATCGCATTACGCAGTGTCGGGTTGATCGTGATTGGGGTGTTTATGGTTAATACCGAATCCGGTTATGACGCGGCGGCGATGAGTATCTCCATGCCGCTGTGGTCGTTGTTAATGTTTATTTATGTATTATTGATCTGGTCGAATTATCCCAAAACAATTTCGCCCGCGATTGCATTGGGCGCGAAGTTGATTGGTGTTGCCGGTTTAATCATGCTGTGGTGGTTGTATAAAGGCACCGGGAGTACCGGCATGACACCGCAGTGGTGGGGAATCCTGGGGTTAATTGGCTGGGCATATTTAATTGCGGGCACGGTGTTTTTGTTGTGTCGCAATATTGTTTCTGCATCTGCCCGCGTATTAACCCTGGCGATTATTGCATTGGTTTTACTCGGGTTATTTGCTATTTCATTTAAAGCGGATGCCGCCAGTGCCCCCTTGCTCGCCTTGTTAAAAGAGCAAGGGGGAAATTACACCCATGCAGCGATTGTGTTGTCCGGCGTTATCCTGTCGCAATTATTTTATGCCCCGCAATTTGCTACCCAGAAAGCTAAATATTATTGGCTGTTTACCGCGGTAGTGGGATTGCTGGCGCTTGCAAGCTGGCAGTTTTTTCCGATCTCCAAAATTTGGTCTACCCCGAGTTGGGGCTTGTTTAGTGTGTTTTTCTGCTGTGCAATTTTTGGTGCGGTGTATTGGTTGGTGGATGTAAAACAACAACGAGCCTGGACCACATTTTTTGAGCCTTCCGCAACCAATCCTCTGCTGGTTTATATTTTGCCCTACATTTTGTTCGCACTGAGCGGGATTCTCGGTTTTCATTTCCGTCCGGAAATGTTCGATGCGGGTGTGCCGGGAATTATCTGGAGTTTGTTTTTTTCCTGCGTGATTATGTTGATTGGTGCTGGCCTTACGCGTGTGGGATTGCGGGTTAAGCTTTAATTTTTCCGGTTGCAACCAGGTGCGTTTTCCGGCGGGACTTTCTGTTTCGAAACCCTCAAGTCAGGGGCGACTTGAGGGAGCCATAGAGATGTATTTATGCGTTTTCGAACCATAAAGTCCTGCCACAAAACGGTGTACGAAGTGCCGCTACATTAATCCCATTCCGGCGCAAATCCCGGGTTGGCAACCCGGTCGCCACGATCCAGTTCCGCAATCGCTTTTACTTCTTCATCGGTTAATTTGATATTCGCTGCCAGCAAATTACTCTGCAAATTGTCACGTTTGGTCGACGATGGAATCACCGCAAAACCTTGCTGTAAGGACCACGCCAGTGCAATTTGTGCTGGCGTTGCCTGGTGGGCTTCCGCAATTTGTTGGATAACGGGCTCATGCAAAACCTTGCCTACGGCGAGCGGCATGTAAGCCGTAATATGAATGCCTTGTTCGCGCAGGAAATGAATCAATTTGCGATTTTGCAAAAAAGGATGCGCTTCAATCTGGTTGGTAGCAATTTCATTGGCACCTATAATATTGATCGCTTCCTGTGTGTGCTTGATGGTGAAATTGGAAATGCCGATTAACTCGGTTAAACCTTCTTTTTTTGCTTGCAGCAATTGCTCCAGATAAATTGCCGCCGGAGTTTCATTATTGGGCGACGGCCAATGAATCAGGGTGAGATTCACACGCTCCAACTGCAATTTTTGTAAACTTTCTTTCAGGCTGGGAATTAATTTTCCTTCGGCAAAACGATCCGTCCAGATTTTGGTGGTAACAAATAATTCATTTGCAGAAACCTTGCTGGCTTTGATTGCCCGGCCGACATCGGCCTCGTTGTGGTAGGCTTGTGCGGTATCGATATGGCGATAGCCGAGTTCAATGCCGTTATAAACCGCATCAAATGCGTGCTGGTCTTTCAGGCGGAATGTGCCCAGGCCAAATGGTGGAATATTTGCGGTACTCATGGTGTATCTCCGGAAAAATATTTTGGAATGATGGTAAAAAAATAATCGATGTTAATGCGAACTGACAACGGCGTTCTCTGGTAATCCAGCGGGTAATGGGTTGGCTTTGTCGAGCTTGCCGCTCCAGCGTGTCAGTAACAGTGCGCCAACGACAATCAGCGCGCCGATCCAGGGTGTGTGTTGCAGCCCCCAGCTATCGACAATCAAACCCCCGGCCCAAGCACCCAATGCGATTCCCAAATTAAACGCAGCGATATTCAAGCCTGATGCAACATCAATTGCATGGGGGGTGTGATGCGCCGCTTGCTGTACCACATACACTTGCAAGCCCGGTACATTGCCGAATGCAAATGCACCCCAGATTAAAACGGTTGTCACTGCAAGCCATGGATTCGCAGCAGTAAAAGTAAATACAAACAACACTAATGCCAGCCCGGCAAAAATAATTTGTAGTGCAGGAATCGGACCTTTTTTATCGGCGAGTTTTCCGCCCCAAATATTGCCCACTGCCACAGAGACGCCATACACCAGTAAAACCAGTGCGACACTGCTGTTATTCAAGCCGGTGATTTGTTGCAGGATCGGCGCAAGGAAGGTAAACGCAATAAAAGTACCGCCATAACCAACCGCCGTCATGGCATAGACCAGTAACAAGCGCGGTTGCTTTAACACCTGCAACTGTTGCAAAACCGACGCCGGCTTATTGTGTTGCAAGGTGCGTGGAATAAATAACAAGCTCGCAATAAAAGCAATTACACCTAACGCGGACACGGCTAAAAATGTCGCGCGCCAACCAAAATGCTGGCCAATAAAAGTGCCCAATGGAACACCGGTCACCAATGCCACCGTAAGGCCGGAAAACATAATCGCAATCGCGCTGGCCGCTTTATCTTTAGCAACTAAATTGGTGGCAATCGTTGCGCCTATCGAAAAGAACACACCGTGCGCAAGCCCCGTCAGAATTCGTGCAATCACCAACGATTCATAACCCGGTGCTTGCCAGGCAACCAGGTTGCCCAGCGTGAATAACAACATCAAACCCAGCAGCAATAATTTGCGTGGCAATGTGCCGGTGAGCGCAGTCAACACCGGCGCACCGACCGCAACACCGAGGGCATAAAGGCTGACGAGTAACCCTGCTGAAGGCAGGGTTACTTGCAGATCGGCGGCAATGGTCGGGATCAACCCGACGATCACAAACTCGGTAGTGCCTATGGCAAAAGCGCT
Source organism: Gammaproteobacteria bacterium (assembly GCA_021151835.1). Lineage (GTDB taxonomy): Bacteria > Pseudomonadota > Gammaproteobacteria > Pseudomonadales > Cellvibrionaceae > Cellvibrio. Next base: position 41,987 of record JAGKWO010000013.1, on the reverse strand, counting down.
GATGGTCAGCGCCAGCAAGGCGATGGGAATACGCATAAATCTTTCCTCAATAACGATTAATCAATGATGGTCGCTATTGTGGTGGGTTGATATTTGCAGAAAAATAGCCTTATCTGCATAAGATTTTTGCGAAAAAATCAATAATGAGGCAATGATGAAAACAACACTGGATGAAATGCAGGCGTTTGTGCGCGTAGTAGATACCGGATCGATCACTGCCGCTGCCGATCAACTGGGGCAAACGGTATCCGCATTGAGCCGCGCGCTGGCGCGCCTGGAAGAAAAGCTGGACGTCACCTTGATGCGCCGCACTACACGCCGCCTGGAATTAACCGAAGAAGGGCAGGTATTCCTTATGCAGGCGCGCAAAATAATCAGTGCGGTGGAAGAAGCGGAAGAACACATGGAAATTCGCCGCAAATTGCCGGCGGGTTTATTGCGCGTTAACGCCGCTTCACCGTTTATGTTGCATGTGCTGGTGCCATTGGTGCGCGGTTTTCGCCAGCGTTACCCGGATATAGAACTCGAATTGAATACCAATGATCAAATTATCGATCTACTGGAACATCGCACCGATATCGCTATTCGCATCGGCGCGCTTGGTGATTCCAGTTTGCATGCGCGGCCATTGATGACGAATCGTTTGCGTATTCTCGCCAGCCCTGGTTATGTGCGTGAAATGGGTGAGCCCAAATCACCCGGTGAGTTGTTGTCGCACCGCTTGCTGGGTTTTTCGCGGCCTGAATCCTTGAATGCGTGGCCATTGCGAAGCGCACAAGGCGATAGATTTATTATTGCACCGCAGGTGCTCGCATCAAGCGGGGAAACATTGCGGCAATTGGCGTTGGCCGGTGAAGGTATTGTTTGCCTGGCGGATTTTATGACGAGCGAAGATAGAAAAAAAGGAAACCTGGTTCAGGTATTGGAAGGTGATACGGTAGAGGTATTACAGCCGGTAAATGCAGTCTATTATCGCAATACGGCACTGGCTTCACGCATTTCTTGCTTCCTGGACTATGTGAGCGAACAGGTGGGAAACAAAAAATAAATTAATTGTCCTTAATTAATTTTCTATCGCGGATAGTTGAAAATTATTTGTCACCGCCAGAGCAAGGCCAAGTGGGTTTTGCGCTAAACCAGAATTCCGGTTTCAAACCAATCAGGCGATAAATTGCCGTTGGCAAATCACTGCGCACATTATCAATATTGCGGGTCACGCGTGCGTGCGTAATCAGGCCTTGCACATACTGCTGCATCAAGCGCGCGGTTTGTTCGATATCTTTTTGTTCACACAAATAATTGCCGCTCAGCAAGCTGCGCACCAGTGCCTGATTGTATTTGGCGCCGCGCTCCGTCATCAGCTGCAAGGTTTCAGTAATGCGCGGCTCACTGCAACCCGCCTGCATACCCGCACTGAAAAAAGCGCACCCGGGAACGTTGTCTTTATCTTCGCCCACTTTGTTTACGTAAATAAATTGCAACCAGTTTTCCAATTGCTCAAGTGGTGTGTTGATGGGCGAGAGCATGCAATCCATATCCTGGCGAATTTTTTCCCAGTGGTGACCGGTTGCTTCGCAGAACAATTCCGCTTTGGATTCAAAATGGTGATAGAAGCTTCCCTTGGTCACGCCTGCTTGCTTGCAGATTTCATTTACGCCCACAGCGCTGTAGTTGCTGTTCCAGATCAGATCCAGAGCGGTTTCCAGTAGCAATGTTCGGGTGTCAGGGGAGTTCATAAACAGGGTTGCTCAAAAAAGTGGGCGTACAAATGTTGTGGTTATTATGATACCGGGTGGTATGTTTTTCAACCGCATACTAGTGGTTTAAACCGCCGGTACGGAAAAGATACCGTTTTGTGAAAAATCCTGCAACCCGGTAAATCCCTTGATTTTATTGATGTTTTGACCGGTTTAGGCGTCTGCATCCGCGCCCATAGGCCACTGAAATAAAAAATTCTGTTGACCAGCATACCAACCGGTATGTATAGTTTGCCGAAATGTCCGGTTCAACCTCTCCGTTCTGGTTTTCCCCAAGGGAGCTTAACTCGTCATTGATTTGCAAGAGCAACAGGAGCCCATCATGTCTAGCACAATACTATCCCGCAAAGTTATTACCTATGCAGCCATCGCCATACTGACAGGTATTGCCAGTGTCCATTATGTATCCGGTGTGGCGGCAGCCGATCCCGCTGCCGTACCACCCGCCCCGGCTGTAGATGTTGTCGTTTTACAGCCGCAGGAAATCCGTTCCTGGGCTGAATTTTCAGGTCGTTTGGCTCCGGTAGAGAGCGCCGCGATTAAACCGCTGGTTGGCGGTACGATCCAGAAAGTGCTGTTTACCGAAGGCCAGCAGGTGAAAAAAGGCGAACCGTTATTTGTTATTGATCCACGCCCGCATCAGGCATCGGTGCAGCGCGCGCAAGCGCAATTGGCGACAGCACAATCGCGCGCAAAACTCGCGCAGGATGAACTGACCCGCGCCGAACAATTAATCGGTGCAAAACTGGTATCCCAAAGTGTTTACGATTCAGCCCTGAGCGCCCATCAAGTTGCCCAGGCCGATGTAAAGCAAGCGGATGCCGCATTGAATCAAGCAAAACTTGATCTGGAATACGCCCATATCAGCGCACCGATTTCGGGTCGTGTTGGTCGCGCCGAACTCACTGTCGGTAACGTTGTGGATGCAGGTGTGAATGCACCGGTACTTACACAAATTGTTGCCAACGACAAACTCTACGCGGAATTTAATGTGGACGAGGCCACCTATGTGCAGTTGGTGCGCAACACCAAAGATGTGCAAGCTATGCCGGTGGAGTTGAGCCTTGCCGGCGATACGAAATCCGCTTACGAAGGCCACATTTATGCGTTCGATAATCGCCTGGATACCAACAGCGGCACCATTCGCGCCCGCGCCATTTTTGATAACAAGGATGGCGCACTAACCGCAGGAATGTTCGCTAATGTGCGTTTGGGGTCGGCGGAAAAACTACAGGCGCTGTTAGTGCCCGAACGTGCAATCGGTACCAACCAAAGTAAAAAATATGTGTTGGTAGTGGATGAAACCAACACCGCCAATTATCGCGAAGTGACCCTTGGCGATCATTATGAAGGCCAGCGGGTTATTCAGGTTGGGGTGAATGCCGGTGAAAAAGTAATTGTGAATGGCCTTTCCCATGTGCGACCGAAAAGTGTCGTGAATCCCACCGTTGCAGTAACCAAAAAATCAGATGAAGAAGATACGCGGGTTGCGTCAATTCATTAGCCTGATTGGTTTTCTGACATTCTGTAAAACGATTTAATTTTTGAAAGAGCACAGCGAGGCACCGGTAAATTTTACCGGTGCTCTCCAAACTCATCCCATTAAAACCCCGGTCTCTATAAGACCCTGGCCATAAAAGCTGGCAGGTACACCATGAACATATCCAGATTTTTTGTGGATCGCCCCATTTTTGCCGGTGTGATTTCACTCCTGATTTTTATCGCTGGCTTCATCGCCATGTTTCAATTACCGATTTCGGAATACCCTGATGTCTCTCCGCCTTCGGTGGTCGTTAATGCATCCTATCCCGGTGCAAACCCGAAAGTAATTGCGGAAACCGTTGCAACGCCATTGGAAGAGCAGCTCGCCGGCACTGAAAATATGTTGTACATGTTTTCGCAAGCGACTACTGATGGTCGTTTAACCTTGACCGTGACCTTCCGTATCGGCACCGACCCTGACCTTGCACAACAAATGGTGCAAAACCGTATTTCACAAGCATTGCCGCGTTTGCCTGATGTAACACGCCAGCGCGGTGTGACCGTAGTAAAAAGCTCGCCGGATTTAACCATGGTGGTGCATTTAATTTCGCCGGATAAAAGTTACGACGAACTTTATCTGCGCAACTATGCGTTGATGAATATTAAAGACGAACTCGCCAAAGTGCAGGGCGTTGGTATGGTGCGCCTGTTTGGTTCGGGCGATTACGCGATGCGTATCTGGTTGAATCCGGAAAAAATCGCTGAGAAAAATCTCACCGCCAATGAAGTGGTCAATGCAATTCGCGAGCAAAACGTGCAGGTTGCTGCCGGTATTATCGGTGGTGCGCCGGTGACTGATCTCGTGGATGTGCAATTACCGGTTAATGCCAAAGGCCGTTTGGATAATCCCGAAGAATTCGGTGAAATTATTATTCGCGCCGGCAGTAATGGTGAAATCACGCGCTTGAAAGATGTTGCGCGTGTGGAAATGGGCGCGTCCGAATTTGCGTTGAATTCCATGCTCGATAGCCAGCCTGCGGTCGCTATCCCCATTTTCCAGGCACCCGGTGCCAACGCGATTCAAATTTCCGATAACGTTCGTGCCACCATGGCGGAATTAAAAAAACGCTTTCCGGAAGGTGTGGATTACCACGTTGTTTATGACCCGACGATTTTCGTAAAAAGTTCGATCAAAGCAGTAATTAAAACCCTGGCCGAAGCGCTGGCATTGGTGGTAGTGGTGGTGATCCTGTTTTTGCAAACCTGGCGCGCGTCGATTATCCCGTTGCTGGCCGTTCCGGTTTCAATTATCGGTACCTTTGCGTTGATGTGGGCGTTCGGATTTTCCATCAATACGCTCTCGCTGTTTGGCTTGGTATTGGCAATCGGTATCGTGGTGGATGATGCGATTGTGGTGGTGGAAAACGTTGAGCGGAATATCGAAGAAGGCTTAACACCCATCGCGGCAACTTATAAAGCGATGCAGGAAGTGAGCGGGCCGATTATTGCCATTTCATTAACGCTGATTGCGGTGTTTGTACCTATTGCCTTCGTGAGTGGTTTGACGGGGCAGTTCTACAAACAATTTGCATTGACCATTGCGATTTCTACGGTGATTTCTGCAATTAACTCGCTGACGTTAAGCCCGGCGTTAGCAGCGTTGTTATTAAAAGGCCACAACGAACCCAAGGATCGCCTGACCATTGGTATGGATAAAATATTTGGCCGTTTCTTCGCATGGTTCAATCGCAGTTTTGCGCGTGCATCCGGAAATTATTCAACCAAAGTTGGAAAAATTCTTGGCCGCAAAATGGCTGCTGTAGGTGTGTATGCGATTTTGCTTGGCATTGCGGTGGTGGGTTTCAATATTATCCCGAAAGGCTTTGTGCCTGCGCAGGATAAACAATACTTGATCGCGTTCGCGCAATTGCCTGACGGTGCAACCCTGGATCGCACTGAAAAAGTGATTCGTGAGATGGGGGAAATCGGTTTGGCGGAAGCGGGTGTAGAAAATGCAGTGCAATTCCCGGGCTTGAGTATTAATGGTTTCACCAACAGCTCCAGTGCCGGCATTGTGTTTTTCCCGTTAAAAGATTTCGACCAACGTAAAAGCGATGATCTTTCTGCGGCGGCAATTTCGCAAAAACTGCAAATGAAATTTGGTGGCATCGAAGAGGCATTTATTGCAATTTTCCCTCCACCACCCGTGCGCGGTTTAGGGACGACAGGCGGATTTAAATTGCAAATTGAAGATCGCGCCGGTTTAGGTTACGAGAAGCTTGCGGAAGTTGTTGCGCAAGTGCAGCAAAAAGCCATGCAGCGCCCTGAGTTGGCGAGCGTGTTCTCCAACTACAAAATCAACGTGCCGCAATTGTATGCTGATGTGGATCGCACCAAGGCCAAACAACTGGGATTAAACGTAAAAGAAATTTTTGACACCATGCAGGTTTATCTGGGCTCGCTCTACGTCAATGATTTCAACCAGTTTGGTCGCACTTATCAAGTCATCGCACAAGCGGATGCGCCTTATCGCAACACGCCGGAAGATGCGTTGAATTTAAAAGTGCGTAATGCGCAGGGCGACATGGTGCCGTTAGGTGCAGTATTAACGATGAAAGAAAGCTACGGCCCTGAAAGTGCGGCGCATTACAACGGTTATTTGGCGGCGGATATAAATGGCAATGCAGCGCCCGGTTATTCCAGCGGTCAAGCGCAAGATGCCATCGCTGAAATCCTGGATGAAGTATTGCCTGCAGGTATTGTGTATGAATGGACTGATTTGACCTATCAGGAAGTATTGGCTGGCAATACTGCAATTTATATTTTGCCATTGTGTTTGTTGCTGGTGTTTTTAGTGTTGGCCGCGCAATACGAAAGTCTGGCATTGCCATTGGTAGTAGTGACTATTGTTCCGCTGTCGATTTTGTCTGCACTGTTCGGTGTGTGGGTGAGCAATGGAGATAACAACATCTTTACGCAAATCAGTTTGTTTGTGCTTGCCGGCCTCGCCAGCAAGAACGCGATTTTGATTGTGGAATTTGCGCGGGAGTTGGAAATTCGCGGCATGCAAACCTATGAAGCTGCCATTACTGCCAGCCGCATGCGTTTGCGTCCGATATTGATGACTTCCTTCGCTTTTATTATGGGTGTGTTGCCGATGGTGTTCTCAACCGGTGCCGGTGCAGAAATGCGTAGCGTAATGGGAATCGCGGTGTTCTCCGGTATGTTGGGTGTGACTTTCTTTGGATTGTTCTTTACCCCGATGTTCTATGTGTTGTTGCGCAAGCTGGAAGGTAACCGTAAATATCATCACCACGATGAGACCGCCGGAAACTTTCAACAGCAATCAGCAATTACCCATCACGAGGTGAAAGCATGAAACGAAAAGTATTGATTAAAGTATTCAGTGTGGCGTTGTTACCCTTGATGATCAGTGCATGCAGCGGATTTAAATCGGTTGAACACGCGCAACAACTCGCGCAATTGCCAGCAACTCCGGCGGCATTTAATTTGCCGCAGGGAGTCAGTGCAGAAAAGCCGGTCGCTGATTGGTGGGCGCAGTTGCATGACGCGCAATTAAATCAATTGATTGCGGATTCATTACAGCGCAATCACAGCATCCGTATCGCACAGGCATCGTTGGAAGAGTCGCGCGCATATTTACGCAACAGCAGGCTGGATCGCTATCCGACTGTTGAAGCTAATGCAAGTGGCACCCGCCAGCGCCAAAGTGTAGATATCAGTGGTGATGCCAATGCTCCGATTACGGAAACCTATCAAGCAGGTTTTGATGCAAGTTGGGAGCTGGATATTTTTGGCCGTGTGCGCAACGGCGTGAAATTATCCAAAGCGCAAGTTGCTGCGCGTAAAGCAGATTTGCAAGCTGCACAAGTGAGTGTAGCGGCGGAAGTTGCCAGCGCGTATATCAGTTTGCGTGGTAATCAATATTTATTGGATGTGGCCGAACGCAACGCCAAAAACCAACAAGAATCGCTGCAATTAACGCAACGGTTTGAAGAGGTGGGGCGTGGTGACCAATTGGACGTGGCGCGCGCAGAAGCACAGCTTGAATTAACGCGCGCAACTATTCCGGCACTACGAGCACAAGTTAATACAGCGCTCAATCGCATTGGCGTATTAACCGGTACACCAACCGAGCAATTGAAAGTGTCGTTAGCGGAAGTGAAATCACTGCCGGAAATTCCAGCGTCGTTTGCGGTGGGAAATCCTGCGGATTTACTAAAGCGTCGCCCGGATATTCGCCGCGCGGAACAAGCGTTGGCGGGGTCGGTTGCTGAATACAATATTCGTGTGGCGGATTTGTATCCCGGTATCAGTTTTACCGGTGGCCTTGGCTATCTCTCCACGGATTGGGATCGTTTGGGCAATCAGGAAACGGAAACCTTTTCGTTCACGCCGCGCATCCATTGGGCCGCGTTTAATCTCGGTCGCGTCGATGCGCAAATTGATGCTGCCGATGCACGCACGCATCAGCGCATTGCTGAGTTTGAGCAACAAGTGTTGGTAGCATTGGAAGAAACGGATAACGCCCTGCAAAATTTTGCGCGCGAAGAAGAGCGCCGCACCGGTTTGCAACGCGCACTGGCGGCCAGTAACCAGGCCGCGTTTTTTGCGCGCAAAAAGTTTGAAGTGGGCAGCAGCGATTTTCTCACGGTATTGGACGCCGAGCGCTCACAGCTAAACGTCAGCGCGCAATTAGCGCAGAGCGATATGCAAGTGCTGTTGAACCTGGTTGCGGTGTATAAAACCCTGGGTGGTGGTTGGGAATTGCAACAGAATCCTGTAGCAAGCAATCCTTAAGTCATCATTGATTCCGTGCGTATTGTCTTGCGTTTCTGGTTATTGTTTTTATTTTGGAAAACCGACTCTTTAAGCCCTTCATTGTAAAGAGTTGCTCTTTGCCCGCCGTGTTGCTCCTACCCCTTGGGTCTTGCACGAGCGGGCTTTTTTCGGTTGTTTTTTTATCGCCAGACGGAATTCTGTTAAGCTGTAATCGTCCAATAATGAAATTGTTAGTTATCCGTGGAAAATCCTATGAGCAGCATTCAAATCAATTGCCCGCATTGCTTTGCTACCAACCGCCTGCCCGGCGAACGTTTGGAAGACAAACCTAATTGCGGTAAATGCAAACGCCAGTTATTCAGTGGCAAATCGATGGAATTAAATCCCGGCAATGTCGCGAATACTCTTGAGGGTAATGATATTCCCGTGCTGGTCGATTGCTGGGCGCCCTGGTGTGGGCCCTGTCAGGGCTTTGCGCCGATATTTGAAGAAGCGGCAGCGCGTATGGAGCCTTATATTCGCTTCGCCAAACTGAATACCGAAGACGTGCCGAGTATTGGGCAGCGCTGGAATATTCGCAGTATTCCGACATTGATTTTGTTTCATCATGGAAAAGAAGTGCAGCGTGTTTCCGGTGCTTTACCAATGCCGCAATTGATGCGCTGGTTGCATGAATCCGGGTTGTTTGGTTAATCATGTGTCCAAACAATTAAATGTCGCAGCGATCAATATTTAAAAGTAAGGGCCTGGAATAGGCCCTTACTTTTTTGATAATTATAATTTGCCGCTGATAGTGATGCCTGCCCAGCGCGGTGTGCTGGGAATCGCGATATTCCACAGTGGTTGATATCCGTATTCCACATCAAATACATTCTTTACGACCAAACTGATCTGGAATTTTTCGTCGCTGGTGCCGTAACCTGCACCGATATCGGTGAGCCCGTAACTATCTACTTTGCTATAGCGTGATAATGCCGGGTCGGTGAGATAACTACTGGTGTAGTTGTAATTGGCATTGGCAAAAATTTCGCGCTTGTTAGTGAAGCTCCAGGTATGTTCTACAAACGCATTGAAACTGGTTGGCCCGACACCGGGTAAGCGGCGGCCACTAATATCATAATAGGGTGTGTTAGTTCCCCCAAGCTCGAGTGGCTTGCCGGCCTCTTTAAAATCTTCGTAGCGTGAATCATTGTAAGCGCCGGATAAGCGAATGCTGGTGTTATTAATGTTATAGGCAATATCCAGTTCGATCCCTTTTGCGCTAACTTCAGGCACATTGCCAATCGCGGTGATATACACATTATTACCATCGTTATTAACGCGGGTTTGCACCTCATCAAATACAAAGCGATTGGCAATGTAATCAGTGATTTCCTGGTAAAACACCGTGGTGTTTACCACCAGTGTTTGATCGAGGAAAACAGATTTTAAACCCAGCTCAAAGGTTTCATTTTTTTCGGCCTTAACCGGGTAGGATGTTCCGCCGAGTTTGGTGGCGCCAACAATTTGTGATACGCCAGCTTTCTCTCCATGTTGCCAGGAAATATAACCGGTATGGTTCGGGGTAAATGCATAACTCGGGCTCAGGTGTGTGGTGTAAAGTGTATCGTTAAATGGTTCGGCGGCCGTTGAATTGTACAGCGTGCTGAGGCGTCCAAAACGAATAGCTTTTGCATAGGCCAACTGGCGCGCTTGCGCGCCGGTTAAATCACCATAACTTGCCACACCAAAATATTTTTTTGCTGCCGCATCGGCTAATGCGCGCTGCTCCGGTGTGTTGCCCGGGGATAGGAAACCAATGTTGGTTGAACTGGCAGCGCTGATTTTCCCTGAATAAAGTGTTCCCGTCGTGGTTGAATCAAAGCCGCCAAGCTGCACATTATTAACCGTTGCCGGATTTAATTCCGGTGCGACACCCTGGTTGTAAATCAAATTGTAGTTTTCATCATTGCGCCTTTCTTCATCAGAAATGCGCAAGCCAACATCGACGATAAATTTTTCGGTAGCTTGCCATTGCAAATTGCCGTAAAGACCCAGCGACCGATCCTCTTTTTCGGCGTAGGTATTGGAAGCCAGGTCATTTAACGAATTGCTCAATAAATACCGGCCATTGCCATCAATATCCAGCGCATCATATTGGGCCTTGCTCGCGTAGTAGGCGCCGGCATCATTGCCGAATTTATTGCCGCGACCGAAACCACCGTTGGTTTTAAACACATCCGCAAAAAATACACCTGCCTGATAATCAATACTGGAATCGGATTTGTGTGTTAATCGAAATTCCTGTGTGGTTTGTTTAAAGTACCCAAGGCCGGATGATGGCCCAACAAGGATATCGAATGGTGTCGGTAAACTGAAATTGGGGCTACCGAAATCAAAATGGTAATCGCGCCAACCGGTGATGGATTTCAATTGGTAATTACCCAATGCCCAATCCAGGTGCAATGCAACACCTTTACTGTCGTTAGCGATAGGATAATGTTCCGCACGATAGGATTTATGTAAATAAGTGCCGTCGTAACTGTAACCGGGATTTTGTGCAAACCAGCGGCGAGTAAGCTTGCCGGTGTCCTGGTTATCCTGATTCACTTTGCGATCATTGTAAGTAATTTTCCCGGTGGCGGGATCGAGTGAGTCATAATAATCCGGGATCGCGCGCGGCAAGAATCCACCGTTGGACGAAATACCATATTCTTTGCTGTTGGGTGTGATATCAATACTTAACCGTGCGCTGAAATTTTCACGCGGTGTTAATAAAAATTGTACCTTGCCGAAGGTGCGATCAATATTGCCGTAGGTAACCTCGTTACCACCGTTACTGGCCGTGTGGTAGTAATAATTTTCAAACGCGCCGTCCGATTGTTCGCGATAAAACGTACCGCGCCACGCAAGCACATTTTCAATAATAGGCCCACCAATCACCCCGCGGGTAATGATGCTATTCAGCTGGCCAAATGTGAGGGAGCCTTCCGCTTCCGGTTCGAATGAAGGGGCTTTGGTTTTAAACGAAATTTTTCCGAGGCTGGCGGTATATCCGCCGCGAGTTCCTTGCGGGCCGCGCGCAACATCCACAGAATCGAGATCATAGTAACTATTGAATACTGCCATGTTGGAAAGGATAAACGGAACATCGTCAACAGTAGTATTAACACTCCCGTCAAAACCCAATGCACCGCCGCTACCCAAATAGCCGACGCCGCGCACGGCTAAAGCTGTGGTGGTAGGGTTGGTACTGGACCCGCCCCATTTCACATTGCCGATACGTTTTAAAATATCGCGGTAATTTGATGTTTGTTGTTTGGTAAGTTCTTCACCGGCCACTATCGAAATAGATGCAGGAACTTCTTTCACTGTCTGCAATGGTGGAATTTTTTTTCTGGATGTCACCGTAACTTTTCCGAGTCTGGTTTGTGCCGGTGAATTTGTTATTTCACCGTTTTGCGCCAGCGTTGGCGTTGGCAAAATTAATTGCTCGGCGATTTCAGTTGCCGGCGTTTTTTCAGTAGTGACCTGTTCCGCAGTCACAAGAGGGCTAACCACAGGAATAAATCCTAACGGAATCCACTTTGCCAAACGTACAGCGGGTTTTCTTTTTATTGCGCATATCAGTTTTGTCGAACTTGATATTTTGAGTGAGTGCTTTGCTAATGTAATAGCGAAAAAAGTTAGCAAAAAATAACTTGTAGAAAACATTATGGTTTTAATCGGCATATCGCTACCTGTGAAGAACTTACTGTTGGAAACCCAATGCGAATTTCCTGTAAGGCGAGATGCATGCCAGAAAATGTTGAACAAAAAAGAATGTTTGTTTCTACAACGATGTGTTGCTTTTGTAAGGGGTGGTATTTTTTAACAAGCAACCGCTACCACAGGTTTGCTTTATAAAAAGCAGTTCCTTTGAGTTGAGCGACAACTGTCGATTATCAAAGTTGCCAGGCCGCTGCTCTTGATGTTGCGTGCCTCGCAGTGACTGGTGATTATTAATCTTTATTTTGCCGGAACGCGTGAATACTGTTGCAAAAGGTAAGCTAACGGAATTGTCTGTATAAGCGGGTGTAGGCTGGATGAGCGCGAAGTTCTAATGCTGCGGATGCGTTGGTTTTGCGGAGGGAGTGTCGGCGCTATTGGCTTTATCCATCAAGTGCTGATGAAACTCGAGCGCTCGTTGCAAGTTAAGATTTTCTTTATTGGCTTGTTCGATAGTGTTGTTGTGATATTGCGTATCACGCTGCAATTTTTCGATGGTTTCCAATTTTTCCAGCAGCGCATTTTCTTTCGTATGGCTTTCAGCAAGCACATCGGCCTGCGCATTGCGCTGGAGTAACCAGTATCCCAAAACACTCCCTATAAAGCTGGCGAGAACTACCAGAAAAAATAAAGTGGCCATAAATTGCTGAATCCTTGTCAACTTTTTCATGGCCATCATCCTTATTACCAATAGCGGGGTAAGGGCTTTTTAATTTCAATGTAGCCGGAGCACTGCTCGATATATTCACCAATCAGCAATTGCTTCATGATCCGGCTTACCATTTCGCGTGATGAGCCCACCATATTGGCAATGTCCTGGTGGGTAACTTTGGGGTTGTGGATGCGCTTGTTGTCGTCGCTCAGTTTTTCCAGCGCGGCGCTCACGCGGCCATATACATCCAGCAATGCCATGTCTTTTACGCTGTCGGTCAGTTCGCGCACGCGCCGGGTGACTTCAGTGAGTAATTGCATTGCAAAATCCGGATGCTTGCGAATTAATTCCTGCACGCTGGCGCGCGAGACCAGGATGATTTCGCAATCGGTGATGGTCATAACCGACGCCGAACGCGGCTTGCCATCAATCAATGACAGCTCGCCAAAATATTCGCCTTCATGCATGTAATTCAGATTGACCTGGCGGCCATCCTCATTATTCAGGTAACAGCTGACTGTGCCCTTGCGCAGGATATATAAGTGGGTTGATTCGTCGCCTTCCGTGACCAATACAGTGTTTTTAGGATATTTGCGTTGAACACTGAGCTTTTCCAGTTCCGCAAGGTAATGCGGTGGTACATCGGCAAACAAGCTGACGTTCTCTAACATGGCGGTGGCTTCTTGGAATAGTTGATTGGCAGGGGCAATCATAACGCCTCCGCTCAGATTAGCGCCAATTTTGGCGCCAAATTCTTCAAAAACTTGTGGATTGTCTCACGTTACCAATCCTCTCGCGTTGATTGGTTGTTATTGTCACCAAAACACACAATAATCTCGCCTTTGTTTGCCCGATGATTCGAGGCAAGGATCATAATTTATCCCTTAACCATTAAACGCTATCGCACGGAGAGCCGACTGCACCATGGTCGCCGATTCTATCCAGCATTGTGAACAAACATTGATGTTCACCGACATTGTCGGCTACTCACGCCTTATGGGGCGCAATGAGTCGCTGGCGGTGGAAATGTTGGGCGATTACCGCAAAATTTTGCTCGCGCACATTGAAGCGCAGGGCGGAATATTAGTGGAATTTGTGGGCGACGCAATTTTCGCGCGCTTTGATACGGCAGCAGCAGCGGTGTCGGCTGCTATAGCCATCCAACAGCATCTACTCGCTTTTAATGAAGCGCGCGATAAAAGACTTCCCCGTTTGCAAACCCGTATTGGCCTCAATAAAGGCGAAGTCATGCTCCGCGATGGTGCAGTATTTGGTGATAGTGTGAATATCGCCGCGCGCCTCGAACCGCTCGCCGTTGCTGACGGGATTTGTATTTCGCAAAGTGTGTATGACGACGTTCGCTTTGCGCTCTCCGCACCGGCAAAACGTTTGGGCGCGCAAACGTTAAAAAATATCCAGCAAAAAGTGCGCGTTTATTTAATCAAACCCGCTGGCATTGGCTGGCGCGATCACCTGCATTATTTTTTGCGTGGCCTGAATAGAAAAATTGTCGCCTATCGTTACCCGATCGCCGCCACCGTACTGGCACTCATCGCCGCTGGCATCTACTTTATTCCGCGCTGGTTAGTTCCGGGTTATGCGGCGAACTATGTAGAAATCGCCGATTTTAAAAATCTGATGAATGAAAAAGGCGATGCGGATTATTTCTCCGCCGGAATCACCGAAGCCGTCCGCTCGCAACTCGCGGATATGCGCGACGTATATATCGTCGATGCCAAAGAAGGCATCCACGCCCCGATTCGTTTGGAAGGCAGCGTACAAAAACTCGGCGACAATTTACGCATCGCCTATCGATTATTCCGCCGCAAAGACAACGTACAAATCGCCGGCGGAAAACTGGATGGAACCTATCAGGATATTTTTATTTTGCAGGACCGTTTGGTGGGGGAGATTGCACGTTATCTTGCGGATGAATTTCAATTGCAGAATTTCAGGCCGGCGCCGTTACGGCTTACTAATGATATTACGGCTTATGATTTTTATATGAAGGGATTGGATTTTCTTGATAATCAAACATCACATGAAAATGCTGATGAGGCGATTAAATACTTCAATACTGCGCTTGTTCATGATGAAAAATTTGCGCTTGCCAACACCGGTTTATGTTCATCGTATTGGAAAAAATACGAGCTAACAAATTCGGTGGCTTGGTTAAATCAAGCTGAAAAATTTTGCTTGAAAGCTATTTCTCTAGATGAAAATTCCTCCCGAACATATAAAGCTATTGGAGCTATATACAGAGACGTTGGTCGTTATAAAGATGCATTAGAATACTTGGAAAAGGCGGTTCAAATTGATGATTTCGATTATGCATCATCGATAACTTTAGCAGGAACTTATGATCTGATTGGGAAAAAAGAACTCGCGGAAGAATTGTATTTGAAAGCACTCGATAAGTTTCCAAAAAACTGGAGAGTCTACAGTGCATATGGATATTTTCTTGCAAGAAACGGAAGGCATGAAGATGCTATAGTTAATTATAAAAAAATTTTAAAGTATATGCCTGAGAATATTAATGCGCTCAATAATCTGGCTACTAGTTATATGTACATTGGAGATTTTAAAGCATCAGCAGAGTTATTCGAGCAAGCGTCTGAAATAGAGATAGACAGTGCTGTATTGGTTAATACGGGTACTATGTATTACTCGTTAGGTGATATAGAGAAAGCAAGTGTTTTTTATGAAAAGGCTTTGCGGTTAGAGCCAAATAACTACCAATGGATGGCATATGCCGGCGATGCGTATAAATTTATTCCTTCTAGAAAAAAAGATGCTGATCTTTTCTTTAGAAACGTAATCAAGTACGCTTTAATGGATCTGGAAGCTAACAAGGGTATAGCGAAGCCGTACCAATATCTTGCAAGAGCTTATGCTTATTTTGGGGACTTGTCTGAAGCAAAAAAGATGATGGAGGTGGCTGATTCAATAAATTCAATTAGTACTGAATCCTATTATTCTCATTTAAGGATAGCTGTTTCTGAGAAAAACGATGGAAAAATTCTGCAGTATGCACGTTTGTTGCTTGAGAATGAATATTCATTGAAGTTGTTAATTGCAGATCCTGATTTCCGCATTTTAAATGAAGATAGGTTTAAAACTTTAATTTTTGACTAAGGAGTTGGAGCATAATCATGAAATTTAAAAGTGCCATAGCAGTTTTTTTATGTGTCTTATCCGTAACTGGGTGTGCCGCTGAAAAAAGTATTCCCGAAGCGACTCAAAGAATAAATGAGGAAAGCCAAAGGGTAAAAGAGATTACTAGAGGGTTGCCTTCTGCTTATGCTTTGCCTGGGACTAGTACAGCAGTGGTTGGTATTGGTATTGATAAAAAGGGAATTCCTTTGGAAACTGTGAAGGAAATTGTTTTAAAGCCTGGGCAGAAAGTCATTTTTGCCGGACCTGATCGATTTGAGATTAAATTCAAAAAAGACAGGGCTCCATCACAGCAATTGTTTTTTGAATCCAAGAGTGGTGCTATTACTATTGCTATTCCTAAAGATATTTTAGATAAGCCTGAATTTGCTAGAGAATATAGAGAAAAGAAGTACGTTAGGTTTGATTACTCTATATTTGTCAATGGAAAAGAATTAGATCCGCCACTGATTATTAGACGTGATGATTAATTAATTTTTTAAAAGGAGTTTATTTATGCGTTTTTTAGTTTTTTTTATTTCTATATTATTGTTTTCTGAATTTTCTTTCGCATCTGAGCCATGCGTCAAGAAAAAATGCAAAGCAATATCCGGCACAAACACTATAGTAATAACCATATCCATCGATGAGGAAGGGAATCCTCTTCCAAGTGTCACAGAGCTACTCGAATTGAGACCCGGGCAGCGAATTGTGTTCACTGGGCCTGAAGAATTCAGTATTTTCTTTAAGGATCAGAAGACTCCTTTTAAGAAAACTGAATTCAAATCCAAAGATGGTGTGGTAACAATTAAGATTCCTGAGAAAATTTTTGAAGATAAGCGATTCTTTGAAGAGTCATATCGTGACGCTGAAATTGAATTTAATTACGGTGTTCGTGTGAACGGTAGGGAATTTGATCCGCCAATGATAATCAGACGAGAAGATTAATTTTAAAAAGCCGGCGCCAGCCGGCTTTTTTATCCACGTGAATAAGTCACACCCCCCTATTACAAAACCTCACATATCTTTCATCAAGATCACGATATCTTATCAATCAGTAGCAGGGCGTCAGCAAGGATACGCGAGCGGAATAGGTATTCCGATATTCAAGGACAAGACGCTGCTTGCAACAAAACCAAAGGTGGCAAGGATGCATATCAGGCATTACGCCTCCCCCAATCGCCTTGGGTTTTGCGGTAGGTATTCAGCCATGCGGCAGGGCGCCCGGCTACAAATTTCCCTTGTGTTATCCCTCTGAAAGCATTCAGTTGAAGGATTAAATCCAGTTTTTCTGTGTAAAAAGGAGTTATGCGAATGACACTTCATTTATCTGTTGTGCCCTCGTAATCCATCAAACCTTTTTCGGGAACTCTTGACGAGTTGCTCGCAGAATTCTTTTCGTCTTTGCGAAAAGAATAGGGCGCCCGTTTTTTAAACGGGGGTTCAGGTTGTATCGCTTTAACCACAGTGATGTTCTTTTTTAAACGAGTTAAGGAGAAATGTTATGTCTACGTTTATAAGAAATTATCGGGTTTTGGTGTCTGTTGGATTGTTAATGTGCGGACTTTTTTATTCCAGTTTTTCGTCGGCAGGGTTGTGTGTTGTACCCAAGGAAGTGGGTACCTGGGTCAATAGTGACCCCAATACCAATGGCGTAACAAAAGTCGTTATTGAAATGGTGTGCGAGGATACGCCAATTTATAACTGTAGTGGCAATATCTGCTCGGTAACTTATAGCGTTACACCGCGCTATTACGTGAAAGTCTGGGGTAAATGTTCGCCCACAGATTGTTATTGGGGGCGCGTTGAGGGACGGCGTACATCGGCCAATTGGCAAAATTTCTTTTACAACCAGGGCTTCGCAACGCGCGATGTCTGGGCGCAGATCTGGTCCGGTTCGGATGCATGGTTGCGCGTAATTATTGATACACATTTTACCGATTCGTCCGGCCGTGCGGATTACCGCATCGACAATTGGTTTAAACGTTTGTAATCGCGGCGGGGGCTGTTAAGGCCCCCGTTTTTTCAATTTTTTATAAGGTGAGGAATATGGAATCGTCACTATTAACACCCAAAACGGCTATTTTTTTTGTGGGCATTTTATTGTTATTGATGTGGTGGTTATCCGGTAACAGTTCAATCGAAAACAGCAAGGCTATCGAAACCAGTAAAGCGGAAGTAGAGTTAAAAAAAACCGGATCCATTCCTGTTGCTGCAACGACTGCAAAAAAAAGTGCAGTTGCGCAAGCACCGATAACCACCGACGGCGTTTATTTCAATGCGAGCACTGCGCGAGTTTCGATAAGCATTCAGCAGACACCGCGCTTGCTGGTTGTTCAACAATTAGCAGAGGCAGCGGCGTTTAATTTTAGCTTGCCCGATCAGGATATTGATTATTGGGCGCAGCCGATAACAGTAAATATCCAGGACCAGCCGATAACAAATGCGCTGTCCACTATTATTGGCAGCAAAGCGTTTTCGCTCGACATGTCGTACATTCCCGCACAAGCTATTCATAAAATCGCGGCATTGTTTTTAGCAAAAGAAACACAGCGAACTGTTGAAAGTTCACCGCTGGGAAAAAGCCAGCCGTTATTAGCGGCAGAAAATTTAACCGCTGCACCTTCAACAAATATCAATGCACCTGTGGAGCAGCAATCCAAACGGAAAAATTTCTTTACGGCCGATGATCAAACACGCATCGCCATTTTGCAGGAAATGTCCCCTGTCGGCGATGACTTAAGGTACATCGTCGCCAGTTTGCGGCAGGATAAAAATCCGCAAGTCCGCGCACTTGCGGCGCAGCGTTTGGCGTTTAGCGAAAATTTCGGCGCAACCCAAAGTTTAATTGATGCGTTGGCAGATAAAGATAGAACGGTGGTGCAAATGGCTGTTGAATCCCTGGTGTCATTGGGTGATGCATCGGTAATTTCGGCAATGGAAGCTAAATTAAATGCCAATGAAAACGGTAAAGCGATTTTGCGTGATGCTGCATCCCGCATCCAGTCACGGTTTTCGATTGCGGCAGATTCAATGCATTGACTTTGCGTAGTACCATTCATCGGACGGGGTTGGTGATGTGAATATTTCACAGCCCGTTGGGTGGAAAGCCGCTAAGCTTGCTCCCCGTATCAGGCTCAGGCAGGTTGATTGGCGTCACCACCGGCATTGATACCAAAGGACATAGATCTAGCGTTTATCAAAGGAAAAGGAGTTACGCGAATGGTCTCTCACTCTCTCATCGTCAGCGTGTTGCTTGCTTTTTCGGCGGCTGTTCAGGCCGGTGCTGTTTCCCGGGATGAAAAACCTGTGGAAATAAATCCTGCCATTGTTTCAGCTGATATAAGCGCGGTCTTGCACAAGGATGTGGGGCTTCAACAGCAAGGGGATGCCAGCGAAGATGTCATGGAAGCTCTGGATGGGGCAACCGGATGTGCGAGCGATAACTGCGAGCCCGCCGCACCAGTGCCGAGCGCGCAAACGCTGGGTGATTTGCTGGATCTCAACCGCGAGTCCTCGGGTTTCGGGCCTCTTATCGCATTGTTAACCATTGTTGTCGCAACCGGCATTTACGCATCACGCCGCTCTCCCTTTACCAAATAACAGCGGCAAAAACAGCGTCGCGATAGCAAAACCAGCGCAATAAATTTTCTGCTTCGGCATCATTTTTTTCCTGCAACTAATTATTTCCTGCGTGAATATTTCACAGGGCGAAAGGCGTTTTTTCGCAGCATGTCCTCCGCGATCATTGCACACTGGGTTTGTTCAGCATAAGGCCAGGAGCCTGGTTGAATTAACCATCCCATCCATTTTTCTGAAGGATCGCATTATGAAAATTTCACGTAAATCTCAACAACACGTATTGCTTAAACCTCTCGCCCACGCGATTTTCATCGCGCTGGCAACTACATCGACGATGGGTTTTGCGGATGACGATAAGAAAACTGAAGCGCCTAAAGTTGATGCGGTAGTGAAAGTAGATCCCTACCTCGAACGACTTGCCGCCCAGCAAGCCACTTTGCCCGTTATTATTATTTTTGGTGAACAACCGCAACGTAAAATTGCTCGTGCACTGGGCGAAAAATATGAGCCGCAAATTGATGCGCTGGCGGCGCGAGTGCGCGGTATTTATGATAAATATTTACCTAAAGATAACATCGCCGGTGAAGATAAAGAGATCGAGCAAAGTAAATTGCTCAGCCAATATGTCACCGATGCCGATAAAAAAGAAATTCGCACGCTTAATGAGCAGCGCGAAAAATTAGTGCGTGAATTGCGCCAGAATATTGGGCGTGAGTCGGCTGCCGCCGTGGCAGAAGTGCAAAAAATTTATACCAGCCGCATTAGCAGCCTGGGCGCAAAAATCCAGGAAAAATATGCAACCCTGAATGCGATTAGCGCGCAAATCCCTGCGGCTTCGTTGAAAGAAATTGCCAGCCTGGGTGGTGTTGCTGAAATTGTTTACGACAATCCGGGTAAAGCGGAATTAAGCAATCAAACCCAATCACTGGGCGCTGACACCTGGTGGGCTTCCGGGTTTGATGGTGGTGTGTGGGATGTCGGTATTATTGATGAAGGTGTGCTGGAAACCCATGCCGCATTATCGAGCCACACATTTTATGAAAATTTTTCCGGTAACGGTAATCACGGCACCGGTGTGGCTTGTATGTATGCGAGCACCCATGCGACGCATCGCGGTTTAGCGTTCGGGTTGGATTCAATTCTCGTGGAAGATGCGGGCTCGGCGGCAACGACCATGGCCGGCGCTGACTGGATGTTACGCTCAGCGGGCGATGATCCGGAAGTCATTAATTATTCCTGGGGCAATGGCGATGCAACCGGCGAAGATTGGCATTCGCTGTCCCGTTTTGTGGATGGTGTGGTATTTGATTACTCAACCAATTGGGCCAAATCGGCGGGTAATCAGGGGGCCGGTACCAACACCATGACGATTCCCGCAAACAACTATAACGGTTTAACCGTTGCCAATATGTTTGATAACAACACCATCACCCGCAGTGATGATGTGATTTGGGATTCCAGTAGCCGTGGTCCCACTGTTGGTGGCCGGAAAAAACCTGACCTCGCGGCACCAGGCCAACAAACCATGACTTGTACCAGCAGCGGTGGTTACGGCAATTTGGGTGGTACCAGTTCTGCTGCACCGAAAGTAGGTGCAGCAACCTTACTGTTAACCGACGGTGGTAACTGGGACCCGCGTGCGATTAAAGCGGTGTTAATCAATACTGCCGATTCCTGGGAAGATAACAACACCGACACCGCAGCAGATGACGGTGCAAAAACCGGTAAGGAATGGAATAAAACCTACGGTTGGGGTTACCTGGATTTATGGCACGCCCATTTCCATCGCAATGATTATTTTTCCAGTAGCGTAAAACCCAAAGGCCAGACCGGCAGTTATAAATTTTATAAAGGCCATATGTATAACGGCGATAAAGCAACATTGGTGTGGGAGCGCGATGTGGATTACAACAATGCCTCCACTCCCACTAGCTACCGCAACTTGTCGGATCTGGATTTAAAACTGTACGCCGAAGCCTCCAATGCGCAATTGGATTCCGATGTTACAGTGAAAGATAATGTGCATCAGGTTGCGGCCACCGCAAGCCAGGCCGCAGTGGTAAAAGTGTATGCCTACAGCACATCATTTGATGGTGCGAGCAGCGAGCCTTACAGTTTGGCGACCGAAGAAAATTTCGCGCTCGCAACTGGCCCGGCGTTCACCAATACCATCACTGCACCGACAAGTGTTTATCGCAATTTTAATTTCACTTATACCGTGGCAGTAAAAAATACTGGCGATCTGGATGCGCACAATGTGACGGTGACTATCAATTTGCCATCCGGTTTTACCCTGGCTTCCGGTACGGCTAACCAGAGCCTGGGCAGTATTGCTGATGGTGCAACCAAAACGGTGAGCTGGACAGTGAAAGCGCCGAATCTGGTCACTACTGCCAGCATCAGTGCAACGACCAAAAGTAATTCTTACGGCGAAAGTTTTAGCGCTTCTGCGGCTAAATCGATTAGCGTAAAAAACCTGGTGTTGACATTGCCGTAAGTTGAAATGTTTTAAACTGAAGTCCCAATAAGAAAAATCGCCCGGCATACATCATGACGGGCGATTTTTTTTCGCGAAAAAATTAACTTTTACCAAAAAATAGACGGCGTAAAAATTAACGATTAGCGTTTGTAAGAACATTTGTTGGGGTTGCCGCCTGGGTCAGAACCGAACGCGGCAACAGTACACGCAATCGAACCACCAACGGTAACTTTTTTGGTAACCCACTTGCCTTTGCGGCCAAATGCTACCCAGCCATCACCGGATTCCACCGCACAAGTTTCACCCGAGTCCGCGCACTTGGAAAAACCACTCGGATAATCACCGGTACCACTTAACACTGGCGCACCGCTGGCAGAACTTGATGATTTGCTGGAAGAAACAGCAACAGAACTGGACGATTTACTGGAAGAAACGACCGCAACAGAACTGGACGATTTACTGGAAGAAATGACCGCAACAGAACTGGATGATTTACTGGATGACGCAACCGGTACCGATGAACTCGCTACTGAACTTGCGGTGCCGCTACAGGCTGATGCAGTCAAGGTTGCATTGTTTTTACCTACGCCCGCGTATTGTGCGAGTTTATCTTTCACGCATTGCGGTGCTACTGGCGCGTAGCTGTAAGGGATGCTGATCGGGAATGGCGCCGTCGTTGTCCAGTTAGTCGCATCGACGGTACCGCCTGCGGTCCAGGTAATGTTGTAAGTTGCAAAATCGCCGGGGTTGGTGATGTTGTTACCGCGCAATTCCCACTTGCCACAATTGCTGCTGTCGTAACGGCAGGTCACCGGGTTGAGTGAATTCTGGAACCAGTTATTTTCAATCAAGGCATAACCGGCCTGGCGAACGTTGATACCGGAACCGGTAATGCCGTCATACAGGTTGTTATACATATGTGTCCAGCCACCGCGTTGCAATGGCAGGCGCGCATTTACATTTTTATAAATGTTGTGATGGAAAGTAATTTCACGGCCGCCGGCGATATCGCTACTGCTGGAACCATCGAGGCCTACTTTTTTGCTATCGCGAATCACGTTGTAAGACACGGTGATATTGTGCGAATCTTTTTTAATATCGATCGCACTTTCAAAGGTCAGGTCGCCATCCGGTGAGCCGTTACATTCGTTGTTGACGGCGAATAATTCGTTGTGATCAACCCATACGTTAGTGCCGCTATCGATACGCAACATATCCGCATCATTGTTCGCACCGGCGAGCGCGCCGATTTTCATATTACGCACAATCACGTTGCTGGATTTATTAACGACGATACCGAAGTTGGCGGACGAACCATTGGCACCGATGATGGTAATCCCTTTGGTAAATTCTTTAATTTCCACATAACGATAGGCATCATTCCAGCGCGGTTTCGGGCAATTGCCTGACGCGTCTACGGTGTGATCTTTAATAACCTGGTTAATTAACGCATCTTCATTACCGGTGTAAGTGATGATCAACGGATAAGCGCCACCACTCACCTTGCTGCCATTCGCATCCAGTTTGGCGTTGGCAATAATAATGTTGATTTGCTCGTAAGTTGATGCGGTAAATGATTGGGCGCCGCTCACATTTCCGCCGTCGGTGGTAGAGAAGCCGCCGGTTGGTGCAGCAATAGCGGATGCTCCGGCGAGCATTGCTAACGCCGCCGCCATGGCTGTTAATGTAAATTTTTTATTGGCTGATTTTGTCTGGTGCAAAGTGGACATAGTTACAATCTCGTCTTAATTATTTATTAACGTTAGACGGATTGACCGAAACCAAGCTGGGTAGCAAGGGTAATTCCGATAGGGATAACACAACATTATTTTTATTGTTCGCCCGGAGACCTCTCTCCAAACCGGCGGTAGCGCTTTTCCGGATGTAAAACTCCTGAGCGAAAGTCACACTACGTGATTTATGTAACGCAAGCAAGATTTTTCAATGGTAGAGAATATGGCGAACAGGGAAGTGGGGATTTTCCGGAATTGATCGTTTCCTATCGTTACAGTCAGCTCGTTACAGTCAACCAGGTCACTAATCCAATTCCGGAAATAAACAACGCGGTAAAAAACTTAAAGGGTTTGGCCCATGGCTTCGCCCATTTTGGTTGGCGTTCCCGCGACAAACGTTTTATCCCACTGCATTTTATTATTGGCGAATAACACTACCGCAGTAGACCCGAGTTTAAAGCGGCCCATTTCATCGCCTTTATTCAGGATGATATTTTGATAGGGATAATTGGATGTGGCGATATCGCGGCTGGCAAAGGGCGCGATCTGGCCATCCCACACCGTTTCGATACCGGCCACAATCATCGCGCCAACCAATACCACGGCCATGGGGCCAATATCGGTATCGAAAATCGCAACCGCGCGTTCGTTGCGTGAAAACAAGCGCGGTACATTTTCAGCGGTTACGGTATTCACCGAAAATAATTCGCCCGGAACGCTGATCATGCTGCGCAATTTGCCTCCGAAGGGCATATGCACGCGGTGGTAATCGCGTGGCGATAAATACACGGTTGCGAACTTGCCGCCCGCGAATTCCGCCGCGAGCGCTTCATCGCCGCCGAGCAATTCGAGTGCAGTGTAATCCTGGCCTTTGGCCTGGAAAATTTTTCCATCGATGATGTCACCAAGCTGGCTGATGGCCCCGTCGGCCGGGCAAACAATAGAGTTGCTGTGCGCATCAATCGGACGCGCTCCCGGTTTTAAGCCACGGGTAAAGAAATCATTGAAGCAACTGTAGGCGAGCGGGTTTTCTTCCATCGCGAAACTCATATCGACCTGATAGCGTTTCACAAACCATTTGATAAAGGTGTTTTTAATAAAGGGTGTCCGGGTACTGGCCAGCCAACCTGCGGCACGGGACAGTGCGTGTTGTGGAACCAGATGTTGCAAACCGATAAAAATACGAGGATTCATGCGTAACAAAATTCCTAAGCGGCCAGTGTCAAATTCAGGTGATTGATCGAGTGTCGCAAAACCGGGCCGCAGTGTAGCAAACTCTGCGGGTTACGCGTGGGAAAGGTGCGCGTGAAACTTGCTACACCTGCCCTATGCAAAAGCGGTTATGTCTGCTCGAATACACCGTGTACAAATTGTGCGCAATTCGAAAATCCATTCCTGAAAATAATCCGGAGTCCTTAATGAAATATTTATTGCATGTGGCGATGTTTGCTTTTGCCAGCCTGCTGGCAGGGGCGAGCTATGGACACGAAGGGCATGAGCATGGCCCGGTATCGATAAAAGCAGCGCTCGACATCAGCCTGAAAACCCTTAAAGACTATTCGATTAAACCATCGCCATTTGAGGTGGGGCAACTACCGGCGAGCTGGGCAACGCTCACGGAAGATGACGCCAAAATTCACGAAAATAAACTTGGCTACTATATTGTCCGTGTTGACAACCCGCAGGAAAAGCAAACGATTTATGTAAAAGTGTTGTTGGATGGAACTGTGAATGGAGCCAATTACACCGGTGTTTTTGCTGTTTCGTCAGTTAAATCATCATCGTCCTACTCATCTGGCGGTTAAATCTTTTTTATGGCGCTTTGTTGGTATACGAATTCATTTTATTGATCAGGTGTATTGTTTTTAACAATTTGACAGCGCTGTCTCTGAGGGGCAAAACTCGACCCGCTCGGTTGTCTACTTGTGCACCGGTTACAGTGGTGAACATTTAAAAAATAATAATAGCGCTGCTTCTCTCTGATGATTTTGCAGTTCATAAGCACGCCAGGACTACCGAGGAAGTTAATCTCTCCGGCAAATTTGTTGCTGTAGTGGCGTCGTATTGTGGATAAGTAATTCCAGCTAAAAGCCCTCGCGGCTTTCACAGGTAGTTCGTCCATTGCTTGAATTACTTGCAGTTTCCCACGGCAGGTTTCCGGAGGTTATTTGGTTCCCGAGCGGAATCTTTTCTTCTCTATCCGGTTAAGTGAAGGAGTGTGAATAATGAATAAGAACGTTATCCAAAAAAGCGGACTGGGCGCGATGTTGCTGATGTTTTCCGCCGTTACCTTTGGCCACGGGTTTGTCGATAGCCCCGGCGCACGCAACTATTTCTGCGGCAAGGTAACCAAGCCCGATGAAGTCGCTAATGGTGTCGCCAAATACCCGGTCTGCGGCGATGCATTTGCGTCTGATCCCAACGGCGGCTACTCCTATATGAGCGTGCTCAACCATCACCAGGGCCGCAAGGTATTAGGGCCGGTCACCAAGAATGTGTGCGGATTTGACAGTGAAACCTGGAAGGGTGGCAAGACGCCCTGGGACAATTCCATCAACTGGCCCGTCAATAACATCAATTCCGGTACGTTGACGTTCTCATGGGATATCAGTAACGGCCCACACTTTGATGACACCTCGGATTTCCGCTACTGGATTACCAAACCGGGATTTGTGTATCAGGTAGGTAAGGAGCTGACCTGGGCTGACTTTGAGGACCAGCCGTTCTGCGACCTTCCTTACAACGACGACAATCCGGGCGCTTACCCAAATGTGCGCGCTGATAAAGCCAGCGCCCACATTCACACCACCTGTACCGTTCCGTCGCGCACCGGTCGCCATGTGATTTACGCCGAGTGGGGCCGCGAACCGCCAACCTATGAGCGGTTCCACGGTTGTATCGATGTGCAGATCGGTGGTGGCGGCAATACCAGTTCAACACCGGCGACTTCATCGAGCCGTTCCAGCGTGGTGCCCGGTTCATCCAGCCGCTCGAGTGTGGTTCCCGGCTCGTCGAGCCGTTCAAGCGTAGTCCCCAGTTCTTCCAGTCGTTCAAGCGTAGTCCCCAGCTCTTCCAGCCGTTCGAGTGTAGCTCCCAGCTCGTCCAGCCGGGCGGCATCCTCGGTGGGAAATACGGCTTCTTGCAACTGGTATGGATGGCAGGTGCCAATCTGTAAGAACCAGACCACAGGTTGGGGCAATGAGAATAGCCAGACTTGCGTCGGTCAGGTAACGTGCGACGCGCCGCGTTAACGGTATAAACCCCTGGCGGGTTGCCGCCAGGGGTTCCCATCTTTGAGTAAGTTTTGGGCAAGCATTAGGACAAGTGAGGTGTTGCTGTGAATCTGCACGCTGTAAAAACCAAATTACCGCTTTGGGGGGGCGTTCTGTTGTTACCAATCCTGGTGACAGGTCTTTATCTGGATAACCAGCGGCATGTGCCAGCGATCCAGCTTCATCCCATCAAGGCTCCGGCACCGGTGAGCAAGCCGGTTAGCCAACCAGCACCGATTCGCGATCAATTGCCGCCATCCACGAGGGAAACCGCGGCGCCGGAAACCGTAATGCCTGTTGTCGGGCTCGAACCTGAAGCCGCGCGCCAGGCGGTTTTTCGCAAGGAAAACAACGTCTACGAGAAAGCCACCAACCTGTTTGAGGCGGAGCTGATCGATACCGCGTGGGCCAGCGTTTATGAGGCATCCCTGCGCGACATGTTTGCTTCCCACAAAGGCCTGGCGCGCGTCAGTGTTAACACGATCAGTTGCCGCACCAGCATGTGCCGTATTGAAGTATTTACTCCCCGCGATACCGATGCCGACTATTTCACGGCGATGTTCTATAACGCGCTGGATAATTTCCGCGATGGAACATTAAAAGCCGAAGCGTCCATCGCCCGCCGGATGGAAGTAGGGATGACCTCGGTGTATATCGCTCGCCAGGGTTACACCCTGGGTTTCTATTGATTTATTTGATAAGCCACTCGGCTCATGCGTATACGTTAGCTGTGGTATCTTGGCGGCCTCGATAAGCGCGAGGTCCAACTGTGCTGCATTACCAGATTATCCCCGTTACCCACTACCAACAAAATTGCACTTTGCTGTGGTGCGATCAAACCCGTGAAGCCGCCGTTGTTGATCCGGGTGGCGATACCGACCGAATCCTGGCCGCCGTAACATCACACGGTGTGACCCTCACCAAAATCCTGCTTACCCACGGCCATCTCGACCATGTTGGCGGTACCGCTGCGTTAGTGAAATTGCTGGATCTGCCGGTTATTGGCCCGCATGCGGATGACCTCTTCTGGATCAACCTCTTGCCACAACAAACCCAAATGATGGGGTTTGCCCCGGTCGATAATTTCCAGCCCACCCAATTATTGAACCACGGTGATAGGGTTAACCTGGGGCGTGAGGTGCTCGAGGTGTTGCATTGCCCGGGCCACACACCGGGCCATGTGATTTTCTTCCATCGCGCCTCCGGGTTGGCGCTGGTGGGCGATGTATTGTTTAAAGGTTCTATCGGGCGCACGGATTTCCCGCGCGGCAATCACGCCGATTTGATCAATGCCATTCGCACGCGGGTTTTTCCGTTGGGGGATGAGGTGCGTTTTATTCCCGGCCATGGCCCCATGTCCACGCTCGGGCAAGAGCGGGCGACCAACCCGTTCGTTGCCGATAAAAATTTTGGTTAAACGCGATGGATGAAGTTATCGGTCTCAAGAAAAATTCGCCCGATGCGGAATTGGGATTTGAATTTACCATCGCCCGTTCGGCACGCCGGCGCACGGTAAGTATTGAGGTTCGCGCCGCCAGGGTTGTGATTCGCGCCCCGCTCAATACCGCCAAAACGTTTTTGCTCGCCTTCCTGCAACAGAAAGCGGCCTGGGTAAGGGCCAAAATCGCCGAGCAACAAACATTAATCGGTTCATTGCCCTCCACCCCGGTTTACGCCCAGGGCACACGTATAGCATTTATGGATGAAACCTTGCAGCTGGTATTGGGGCGCGGTGCGCGCGCGGCAGTAGCGCGGGTGGGGCAGGATTTGCATCTTATTTTATCGACGCGGGTACGCGCTGGCGATCAGGAACAAATCCGCGCCTTGCTGGCGCGTTGGTACCAGCAACAGGCGCTGCATATCCTTACCCGCAAAACAGCCGAGCTATGTGCACGTGCCGGTTTAGTATTCAGCTCGGTAAACGTGCGGGCCACTCGCTCCAAATGGGGGCATTGCACCAGCAAAGGCGCAATCCAATATAACTGGCAGATACTGCTAGCCCCGGAAGCTATTGTCGATTATCTTGTCGCCCACGAAGTCAGCCACCTGCGCCACCAGAACCACAGCGCCGATTTCTGGGCATTGGTTACCAGCCTCTGCCCCAGCTGCAAAACTGACAGGGCCTGGCTCAAAGCCAATGGCGCACGGCTGTGTTTGTAATCCGAAAGCAAAACTCCAAAGGCAAACAGCATGAACGACACTACCGCAATTGAACCCCTGGGCGATGATCCCGCCGAAAACCTTGACCGCTTTATTGTGGAAGCGATGGAGCTGGGCTGTGTGTGGGGATTGCAAG
Organism: Gammaproteobacteria bacterium; assembly: GCA_021151835.1. Lineage (GTDB taxonomy): Bacteria > Pseudomonadota > Gammaproteobacteria > Pseudomonadales > Cellvibrionaceae > Cellvibrio. The sequence continues at coordinate 13,031 of JAGKWO010000013.1, read as the reverse complement.
GGCCGGATGGCTGGGCGCTGAGCGCCTCGGAAGATCATGACGATGTGGATGTAATACCATTCTGGTCGCAAGAGTCGTTTGCCCGCACACATTGCGTGGATGACTGGAAAAATTATCACCCGGTGCCGGTGGACCTGGAGGAATTCCTGGAGGATTGGCTGCCCGGTATGCATGAAGATGTTTTGCTGGTGGGCATCAACTGGAATGAAGAACTCGACGGTGAAGAAATAGAACCGCTTGATTTACTCGAAGAGTTTGAAGCGGAGATGGGTGATTAAAACATCACCTGTCCCACCACAATTTGTTAATAAAAGGCTTCGTGCGATACATCCTGATCATCCCCGTCATCGCCAATTAAATACATGTGTAGCAAATCAATTTCATGGGTTTTGCAATAGTCGTTCAACTGTTTAAGGCTCTCGACCCCGGGCGACACGCTATACCAGTAATGAGTGGTTTCATCGTGCAGTGCCAGGACAAACTCCAGTTGGCCGGGAACCATTTTACGCGATAGATGACTGAATATTTTGCGCTGTAATTGCAGCACGGAAAAATTAAAGTCCGCACTCAAGCGCATGAGGTGCGGGTAGTGGGATTCGCGCCGGTCATGAAAGCGGATTTCACGGCTACCCAGCAAATCATCCGGATTAATTAATTGTTTTTGCGGTGAGTTCAACATACATCAGTCAAGGTAATAACACTGATAAGCTGACCATCAATGGTAAAAAATGCAGTATGCCAATCCGGCAACTGCCCGCAGGGCGGGATGTAAAAACATAAAAACCTGGCTTGTCCTTTCACGAAAATGCGGTGTCCGGGTGGATCATTATTTTACGGTGCTTGTTGGGTTGCACCCAAAGAAGATTAGCCAGTTAAAAGCGAGCGGATTAGATCACAGAGTTGTTACACCGCAGGTGCGGCTAATTCACAGTTTTCGGTTTATAAGGTTATTATCAGGCACATATTTTTCAGGAAACGTACAAAAATGGCTAAAATTTCTTCAAATTTATCATTGGTATGGAATAAGCTTTTTTTTATAACTATTTGTTTATTGCTCGCAAGTTGCGCCAATTTACAGCCAAAGCTGGAGCAACCTACGGTAAAAGTTGCCGGGTTGCAACTCCTGCCTGCCCAGGGATTTACCCAACCGATCGAAGTCAGTTTGCTCATCGCCAACCCCAATGATCGCGATTTATCCTTGCGCGGAATTTCCTATACGGTGGGCATTGAAAATTTTGATGTGCTGAGCGGTGTAAGCAATGAGCTGCCAGTATTAACCGCTTATAAAGAAACGCCAGTGAAGGTCGTCGTAAGCGCAAATGTAATTCAACTGGTGCGCTTGCTCGAACATTTTAGCCGCACCGGTGTGCGCGAAGAAGTGAATTATAATTTCTCCGCAAAACTGGATTTTAGTGCCTGGTTGCCCACACTGCGCGTTAATGAAAAAGGTGCGATCCCGCTTGCGACCGGCAAATAATCACGCGCAAAAAAAATAATTACTGATGGTTCCCGGACCATTTGCAGTTAAACGAATTAATCTGAATTTTGTTTTATCAGGATGTTAAATGAGTGACGAAATAACCCTGCCCGAGGCCGATGAGCGCATTGCGCTTAAGGACTACACCGAGAAAGCCTATCTCGATTATTCCATGTATGTAATTCTTGACCGCGCGCTGCCGCATATCGGCGACGGTCTCAAACCGGTTCAGCGTCGCATTGTGTATGCGATGAGTGAATTGGGATTAAAGGCCAGTGCAAAATACAAAAAATCCGCGCGTACCGTGGGCGATGTTATCGGTAAATTCCATCCGCACGGTGATTCGGCATCCTATGAAGCTATGGTGTTAATGGCCCAGCCATTTTCCTATCGTTACACGCTGGTTGATGGACAGGGTAACTGGGGATCGCCTGATGATCCCAAATCCTTTGCGGCGATGCGTTATACCGAATCGCGCCTCACCAAATACAGCGAAGTATTGCTGGAAGAATTGGGGCAGGGCACCGTTGACTGGCAGCCCAACTTCGACGGCACGCTTGAAGAGCCAATGGTATTGCCCGCACGCGTGCCCAATGTGCTGCTGAACGGCACCACCGGTATCGCAGTTGGTATGGCAACAGATATTCCACCGCACAATTTGCGCGAAGTGGTCAATGCCTGTGTGCATTTGCTGGATAACCCCAACGCAACGGTGACTGAACTTTGCCAGCATATCCTCGGCCCGGATATGCCCACTGAAGCGGAAATTATTTCCGCGCGCGATGACATTATCAAAATGTACGAAACCGGCCGCGGCAGTATCCGTATGCGCGCGGTGTGGCAAAAAGATGAAGAAGGCGGCGATATTATTATCACCGCCCTCCCGCACCAAGTGAGTGGTGCAAAAATCCTTGAGCAAATCGCCGCGCAAATGCAGGCAAAAAAATTGCCGATGGTTGCGGATTTGCGCGATGAATCCGATCATGAAAATCCGACGCGCCTGGTAATCGTTCCGCGCTCCAATCGCGTTGACCTTGAACAAATCATGCAGCATTTGTTTGCAACGACCGAGCTTGAACGCACCTATCGTGTCAACATGAACATGATCGGTATCGATGGTCGCCCGGCGGTAAAACCACTGAATAAAATTCTCGCCGAGTGGTTGAGTTTCCGTACGGTAACCACGCGTCGCCGTTTGCAATACCGTCTGGAAAAAGTGGAAGAACGCTTGCTGCGTTTGGCGGCGTTGATGATTGTATTCCTCAATGTGGATGAAGTTATCCGTATTATCCGCGAGGAAGAAAACCCCAAGCCGGTGCTGATGAAGCGTTTCAATTTAATTGAAATGCAAGCGGAATATATTCTGGAAACCAAATTGCGCCAGTTGGCACGTTTGGAAGAAATGAAAATCCGCGAAGAACAAAATGATTTAATGAAAGAACGCGATGGCTTACAAAAAATTCTTGATTCAGCGGTGAAATTAAAAAATCTGGTGCGTAAAGAATTATTGCAAGTAGCGGATCAATTTGGCGATGAACGTCGTTCCCCCATCGTGGTGCGCGCCGAAGCGCAAGCACTGAGTGAAACCGAATTGGTTAGCGCCGAAGCGATTACGGTTGTTATCTCCGACAAGGGCTGGATTCGCGCTGCCAAAGGCCATGAGGTTGATGCCGCAGGTTTGAGCTATAAAGCGGGCGACAGTTTTAAATTTGCGGTACAAGGCAAGAGCAACCAGAGCGTGATTTTGCTGGATTCCACCGGCCGCAGTTACGCGGTGCCCGCACATAATTTGCCATCGGCGCGCGGCCAGGGCGAGCCACTGAGCGGCCGCATCAGCCCGCCGAGCGGCGCCACCTTTGAAGGGGCGCTGATGGGCGCGGATAACCAACGCGTGTTGATTGCATCGGATGCGGGTTATGGCTTTGTTGCCAGGCTGGAAGATCTGGCCAGTAAAAATAAAGCGGGTAAAGCCTTGCTGACATTGCCTGATGGCGCATTGGTATTGCCGCCACAATTGATTAACAACCCTGAAGTGGCGTTGTTGGCGGCGGTCAGTAACGATGGTCGTTTGCTGGTGTTCCCGGTAACCGAATTACCCGAGCTGGCCAAAGGCAAAGGCAACAAGATCATGAGCATCCCCGGGGCCAAGGTAGCAAGCCGTGAAGAGTTTGTAGTGGCCCTCAATGTTATTCATCCGGGCCAGTTGCTTACGCTTTATTCAGGCAAGCGCCACATCACCCTGAAAGCATCCGATCTGGAGCACTACAAAGGTGAGCGTGGTCGTCGCGGTAACAAATTACCGCGTGGTTTCCAGAAAGTGGATAAGGCAGAAGTTAGCGACAAGTGATACTCTGTACACATTCTGCCCAGCACGAACCTGCCGGGCAGAATGTCGCTGGGTTTCAATAGTAAAAAAATAACCAGGTAGATACATGTCCAAAGAAAAACGCAGACACATCCGCACCCCTTTTGCTTGCCGCATTAAAATAGTTCACGATAGTATTGGCGAGTTGCTGGTAAAGACCCGTGACGTTTCTGACGGCGGGGTATTCGTGGTACTGGAACCGGAACAGATTCCGCCTATTGGAACTGTGGTGTCCGGCCAGGTCCAGGGCCTGATGGACGATGCACCGGTACTGCAAATGGAAGTGGTGCGCGTGGAGCCTGTTGGCGTAGGCCTGCGCTTTTTGCAAGACGATTGATACCCGTCATATCCTCAAAGTTTAATTTTCCGATAATACCGCTGCAAAGCGCTTCCGTTTTGGTGCTTTCAGATCTGCCCTCTGTATAACCTGAATAATATCGGGGCAGCTCACTGAAAACTGCAGGAGTTCTTGTGTACAAACTCACCTATAAGGGCCAATTTGTCGATGGATTCGATACGGATCAGGTAGTTGGCAACCTGGCCCAGTTGTTGAACCTCAAGCCCAAAGCTGTGCGCCTGGCATTTTTGTCGGAGCGCCCCAGCGTCATCAAAATGCTTGATTCTCCCAGTGAAGTGGAGCGGTGGTGCGCTGCGTTTCAGGAAGCGGGTGTTTATCTTGATGTTGTCGGCATGGATTCACCGGACGCAAACAGCATTTCCGATCAGATCGAACTTGAGCTTGAACTGCATGAGCTTGATGTTAGCGATGACGAGCCTGACGAACGGCTTTACCTGATTCGCAAAACGCCGGTCATCGAGTCAGACGGGGAACCGCAGACTTTTGCCAACCAACCCCTGGCGACGCGGCCAATTACGGATTATCCGGTTAATGATAGCCCGCTGCCAACGCCACAAGCTTCAGCGGGAAAAAACGTTAACGTCAATGTTAACGGTAACTCGGTCAATGGCCCGGTAAATGGTCACGCTGTAAATGGCCACGAACTAAATGGCGCGGCAGTTAATGGCAAACAGGCCAGCGGTAAGGCGATAAATGGCTCCCACCCGGGTGATACAACCAGCGATGCTGGTTCATCGATTGTCACCGCTACCCGTGAGCCTATTGATGTTTCTGCACCTGCTGCAGAAACAAAAAAATCGCCCCCCAAAACGCCGGTCCAGGAAACAGCTATTCATAATTTATCGGTAGCCCAGATTGATGCGCTGGCCGCGCAGCAATTATTTGATGAGCCGGTAGAGCAGGTTGTCGAAGTTGCACCGGCGTCCCCAATAGCGGCCGACGCCGACGTTCAAAAAATTACTTCATCACAAACGGTAGAAAAACCAACGGCAGCGAAAAAAATCGAAGCCAAAAAAGCAGCAATTGAAAATGCTCCCGTTGGGAAAGAAGAAATTCCCGCTGCAAAAAATTCTCCCGACCAACAAATCGATGACGAGCTGGAAGTGCGTCAACGCGAAGAACTGCGCGACGAGGCAAACCCGGATATTCCGCAGGTCGATGATGAATGGCTGACCGAAGAAGAGCGCGCCCTGCGCGAAGCGCAACTCGCAGAAGACTTTGACGAGGACGTGCATGAGGATGTGAATTTCCACAAGTCGCATTTTGTGTGGGGCATGTTGGTAATTCTGCTGGCGATTATCATAACGGCGGGTACGATCCTCTGGTTAAAACGTTCCAGTTGGACGCCGGTTAGCGTTGCTCCACAGGAATTAAAAATCAATGCTGCCATAGCATCGTCATCCCTGTTTGGTTTAATGCATGCCGATGTTGATCGCCTGCAATTACTTTCACCCACAACGGATGCCTTTGCGCATTTCGCTGAGCCCAAACCGGGGTTCTGGGATAGCCTCACCAACGCCGGGATTGATGTCCGCCAACAAGTGAGCGACGTCTGGTTGGGGGTCTATGGGCAAAATGGCCAAAGCAAAAGCCTGTGGGTATTGCAGGGGGATTTTCCCGCCGATGCGTGGCGCGCGTGGTTAAAAAAAAATTACATTATTGATAACGACAGCCCCGAAGGAATTATTTTTTCCACAATCGACGAATACACCTGTGAAAAATCACCGGTGTTGACGGCAAGTATCAGTAATAACCAGATCGCGCTGGGTGCGCCCGAACTGGTTGCTGCGTTTAATGGCCGTTTGCAGGCAGGTGCCGCTGCCGAAAGAAACCTTGAAACATGGACGAAGGGATACAACAACCAAATGATCTCTGCCGTCCTGTTTCAACCAGGGCAATTGCCGGAGGGATCTGCCGCAATGGCGCTGGGAAAGTTGTCGCTGGCGGCAGAGCCTATTCAGGGAATCTATCTCGGGCTTGAGCCAAAAGCATTTCCTCCCGCCGTGGAGTTCAATGCGACTATCGCGAGCAATGACCAGCAGTTTATTGCCGATGCATCCAGTAAATTAATTGCGGCGACATCCGCTGCAAAAACGACTATCGCTACCGATTGGCCGGAAACCCTGCCGTTCTATGAGCGCATGAAAATCGCGCATGACGCCAATCAGGTGCGCGCCACACTCAATATGGATGAGCAGGCGGTAACGAGCCTGCATCTCTGGTCTTCATCGCTGCTGGGGCGCGCATTTGGGGTAACTACTGCGGCGCCGGTTGCCGAGGGCGAACGCCTGGATACCAATCCCGTCCAATTCGTTAACCTGTCGTCGGCTGAATTGCCCGCTTTTGCCACTACCAAACATTTTAACGAAGCATTTATTGCGCAAACATCGTCCGGTCCTTTTGGAATTGGCATCCGCACTGTGGAGCAAACGGACCAGGGTGTTGAAATTAACCTGGATGTAAACGCATTTAATTTGCCCAACCTGGGCAAGGAAAATGACAGTGTTGCGTTGCGTATTACGGATATTGTGGATCACCAGGACCAATCATTAATTTCCGCCACTGGTGGTTGCGCCGGGGGCTTAAAACAGCCGAGCAATGTCAACCTCGTGTACCAGGGCAATGCGCTGGAAAATGGCCAGGCGGTTAGCTTTACGGGCTTGCAAGGCGCAAAAAAAATTCTCCTGCCCGCCGGTATTGCGTTGACCAGTGTCGGGGCGGTTAAAGGCGTGATCACCCAGCAATTGCCGGTGGACGTTGAGCGCGTCAACCTGAATGGCCCGCTCGCCGGGAAAACCCTGGACACCCAGGGTATGCAGATTCGTTTTCTGTCTTCAGGTCCCAGCCGTTTGTATTTTCAAGTCAGTGGTAATACTGCCGCGTTGTTGCAAGTGAATGCGCTCAATGAAGATGGCAAGCCTCTCGCCAGCATCAACGCAATGCGCGGCAATAATTTTTATGACTCGGGTAAAACGATCAGTATTGATTATCAGGGCAAAATTGCGGCCGCTGAAATTATTGTTGCCAGCAAAGTGGAACACAAAAAATACGAATTCAGTGTGGCGCGTTTGTTTCCGCCAGCCAAACCCTTTGCGGTGGAAAAAGCCGAGCCTGCGCGCTTGACCGCCGCCGCGTTGCCTGCACTTGAAAAAGACTCTCCGCCTAACGATGTTGTTTACCCCTACCAGACACCCAGGCAAACCATTGCGGCCGGGCCTGCATTAATTGCGTTAAATGAATTGAATCTCGGCGGAGGGCATTTTTCCTTGCTGGCTGATGTATACACACGCGGTTCCCATCCGTTGGCGGGCCAATTAAGCGCAGTACGGTTGGTGATTAGCGAGATAGAAGATGCCGCCGGTAATTTACATTCGGTGAATTACCAAGTGCCGGTTGCAATGGAGCATATGGGGGGCAGTTGGGTGAATGGCAAATACGAACCAGATCCTGCTCGTCCCTGGCTGCGCGGGCAAATAGATATGCGCGAGCGCCCGCTGGAACAGAATGATGCCGTTGCGCTGTGGGGCAAAATGGTATTTTTAGCAGCGGAAGATCCAATCTCCATCAAGATACCCTTCCAGTTTGGTATGCAATGGAATAATAACGAAGGCATTTTGAAATTGCGCCGCTGGGAAGCTGGTCGCCTGGTGTTTGATGTGGAGGGGAACTTTCCCGATTTGATGGCGGTAAAGGCGTTGGATGAAACCGGCGCAGTCGTCAGCCAACCGGCAGAGTTACGCACCAGCTTTGGTAAAAATACCATCGAACTGGATGTGAAACAGATTCCTGAAACAATCGAATTTAATCTTGCTCGCACACAAAAACCAAAAGAGTTTCCGGTAGAGATTCGTGTGTTGCAATAATATGGGATGACGTATTTGCTGTGAATTTTTTCCGCTGGTTTTGGTTATTACTCGTTGTTTGTTCAGTCCCTTCACGTGCGGCAGTGGTGTTGCTCTATCATCATGTGAGCAACACCACGCCAAAATCCACCAGTATTAGTCCCGCAGCGTTTGAAGCGCAGATGGATTACCTGGAAAAAAATCAATTCAAGGTTGTACCTTTGCCCGAGCTGGTAGAAAAGCTGCGCAAGGGTGAGCCGCTTCCCGATAAAACTGTCGCTATCAGTTTTGATGATTCCTATGCGAGCGTGTACGAATCTGCTTATCCACGTTTAAAAAAACGCGGCTGGCCGTTTACTTTTTTTATCAATACGGATTCGGTAAGTACCTCAAGATTATTTGTTAGCTGGGAACAATTGCGTGAGATGGCAAAAAATGGCGTTACCATCGCCAACCACACCAGCACCCACACTCATTTGCCGCGCAAAAATGCCGGTGAAAGTGCGGGTGATTATCGCCAGCGCATTCAGCGCGATATTGAAAACGCCCAGCAAAAAATTAAACAGGAAATTGGTGAAGCGCACATGATGCTGGCCTATCCCTTTGGTGAGTATGATGTTGAAGTCCAACGCATTGCTAAAAAACTGGGGTATATCGCCTTTGGCCAGCAATCCGGTGCGCTGTACGAGAAAGGGGATTTACAAGCCGTGCCGCGCTTCCCGTTTGGTGGCAGCTTTGCCGAGCTGGATGATTTTGTAATGAAAGTGAATACCAAACCCATGCCCATCAACGCAGTGAATTTCTTTGCAAACAAACACGATGAGCTGGAGAGCCTGGTGGTGCGCGCAGGCGATAAACCCTGGCTGGTATTAACCTTGAGTGATAACAGTTTGTTGACAAAAATAAATTGTTTTGCAACCGGGCAGGGGCCGATTGCTGTTGAAGTTATTGACCGGCAATTATGGGTTCAAGCAAAGCAGCCGTTAACTACCGGGCGCACTCGCTATAACTGCACCGCGTATGCCGGGGAAAAGGGCCGCTTTTATTGGTACACCCAGCAATGGCTCGCAACTGATAAAAATGGCAAGTGGACCTACAAGGATTAATCGAAAACTATTTTTCATGCATGGTTTTAAAATAACGACTAATCAATAAAAAAACGGAATCCAAATGGATTCCGTTTTTTTATTGATATGGCGCGACTTGCTATTTCATTTACACAACTACACCGGCAATTGGCCCCGCTGTGCTATACGCGGGAATCTTTCCATAAAGCCCTACTGCTTGCGCCACCGTATCCAGTACCTGCGTATGTAATGGTGCGGTAACGACTTGTCCCCGGCGAATCGAACTGCCGCCCCCGGCGAACATAAAAGGCGCGTTATAGCCGGTGTTATCGCTGGTGTTACCCATATTGGTTACCTGGACAACCAGTGTTGAATCCAACAGCGGAGCGCCATTGATATCAGTCGTGGTTTTTAATTGCTGGATCAGGTAGGTAAGCTGCTGGCTAAAATAAGCGCGATACGCAATATATTCACGCATAGTTCCAAAGGCATTCGCCGCTTCAGCGTAAGTGTAATTAAAACCTGTCGCGATAAAATTTTCTTCATCACCTCCCATCAACATAGTCACCACGCGAGTCAAACCGCATTTAATAGCGGTTACTGCATTGCTGGTTTGCAATTCCCACAAGCGCGTAAAATTTTGGCCGACATTGGGATTGATCGTTTCGGAAGGCCAGGTTTGTTGTTGCAAATCGCAACCGGGTGCGTAACCACCCGTAGGAATTTCTGCCTGCAATTGGGTAATTGCATCCTGGTTGGCTTGCAAACGCGCGCTGGCAAAACCGTCCAATTGTTGCTGCAACTGTTGCACGGCTTTTAAATTAATTTCCAGCTGTTTGTGTTGTTGCTGTAGCGCGGGATTATTTGATGTCTGCACACTGCGCATAATCTCAAAGACTTGTGCGGGATCTTTAATGACTAGCGTCCTGGTCCAATTATTGACCGCAGAAATAGACGTATCACCCGATAACACACCCAGTTGAATCGATGAGAAGAGCGTATTTCCTCCGAGTGCATCGCCCAACGCCAGGTCAATCGTTTTAGGTGCTTTGGTTAATCCACCCAGGGAATTTTGTGGAAGGCCGTGACCTGCAAAACCGTCCATATCGGTGCGTGAGAAAAATACACATTCCTGCTTCACGGGTTCCAGCGGTGCAGAACTGGGACCTAATCCCAGTGTTGCGCTTGGGGTGAAGGTGTTGGCTGGCGCACCACCGGGAATAAATACAAAAATAACATTTTTAACCGATGTTGCAGCGCTCGCCGTATTGCTCAGACTGGCGCCTGCTGTTAACAAACCGGCATTGATTAACGGCGTAGCAGCAGCTCCGCCCGCCATCATTTTTAATAACTGGCGACGATTATTTTTAACAATTTTTTCTTGGGTTTTCATAATTCAAACCTTCCTTAAGTCACAAATGTCAATGTGTGAAAATTATTGGCTGCGGTCTTTGCGATAACGTGCGGCAGATAAGCTGCCGAGGCGTTTCAGCATGGGGCGCACCTTCATGCCATTACCGGTCAGCGCATAATCGAGTCGATCTTTTTCGCAGGCATAATCCGCTTGTTCTGCGGCCGACAAATTAATTGCACCGGGTTTGGCAGGATCAAATGTTTTTGTTCCGGTACCAAAGGCCGCGCGGAAATTGTGTTCTACAAAGCAATAACGAACCGCGTCCAATGGGGCGAGTTTTTGTGCGAGATCTTCCGCATTGGCAAAGGTGATACTGGTACCGTCGGTAGCACTGGTGACTCCGGTAAATACACCGGCAGAATTGATCGGGTTGTTGTATTGATCCACGGTGCGTTTGTGGCTGCCCGCATCCAGGTTCTGGTAGGCATAGCCCACTTGCCAGAAAGGATTGTCGCGCTGGTTTTGTGCGTCGGGTACGGCGGGGCCATAGGCGTCCTGGCAGAGCAGGCGATTGCGAATTGCCAATGCGACATTAGTTGGAGCAGGTTCTGTGAGCGCGCTTTTGCTGGCAACAAAAGCGCCGCTGGTTAACAAACCACCTTGACGTATATGACTCGGAAAATTGGTTTTGGCAAATTTATCCTGAGTTATCGTGACGTTGCCCAATCCATAATAATTGATCAGGGTTTCGTTCACGATGCCGTAATTATTTACCAGTAATTTGCTAAACGGCCCCGCTTCATCCAGTGCAATATGATTGAAATATCCTTGCAGTTCCTGCCGCATGGATTGATCGACCGTTGCAGTAAATCCAAAAAGTGAAACCGGGAATGAGCCGGGAGTATCTGTGCCCAGCCATTGTTCAGCAAATTTACCCAGATGGTTACGTGCGCTGGCTTTGTTTAGCAGGCGATCCACCTGGCTTTCAATTTGTGTATCGCTGGCGAGCGCACCATTTTTCGCTGCATCCAATAATTCGGCATCGGGCGTGCTCCCGGTAAAGGTAAATGCCAGGAACGATGCCAGCTCATAAGGTGTTAATACGTACGCGTCCGGATCAATCGCCACGGGTGTATCTGGCTGGCGAAGTGTGCTTACTGCTACCCCGGTTTCCTGGCGATATAAAAACTGCGGTGATGTGAGTGCGGTGTTCAGGGCCACACCTAACGCCGCTGTAATTTGTTCGCTGGTGCTCGCGCCGGTAAACAATTCGCGGTATTGCTGAACTTCCACCGCAGTTGCAGGGCGGCGGAAAATACGTGTCAGGCTTTGCCCGGTAAATTGGGCTGCGCATTGCTCCGCCGTTAATCCTGAACAATTCAGGACAGCACTGAAATTATTTGCCGCGGCTTTATTGACAATATTATTGGCCAGCTTGCCAAAATTACCCAGTACAAATTTGTTAATGGTTTCTTGCGTATTATTAGCAAAACCGTTGATACGTGAATTTGCCAACAGCAGATCTACGCTGCGCGCAGGCAGATCGGTTTCCACATTAACGCCAGTCAAATCGCGAACGCTGTTAATGTATTCCTCACGCGTGAGGACACGCAACAAACGCGGGCCATAAGTCAGGTTGTTGCCATTGCAATTTGCCAGAATGGTGGTTGACGAAGCGCTTGAAGAACTTTTTGAGTAACTACTGGAGCTAAACGAAACCAGGCTGCTGCTTGATGAACGAATTGAACTGCTTGATGAAACGATTGAACTGGATGATGAGCGCACGGAACTGGATAGGCGGGAACTCGATGAGCTGGTAATACTGCTCGAGCTTTTGCTGCTGGAAATGCTGGAAGATGTTTTTCCAATACACTTAACACCATCCAGGTAAAATTCCACCGGTTTTACCAACGTGGTTCCATTTGGATAACCGATATTAAATCCGAAACTGATGGCTTGATTAGTATTGATATTGCCATTCCAGCCCGCATTTTTAACACGCACTGCCTGGCCTGTCTGGACGTAGCTGCCATTCCACAACTGGGAAATTTTTTCCACATTGGAAAAATTCCAGGCTAGTTCCCAGGTGGTTTTTGATGCGCCCAGGTTGGTGATATCTACACTGAGGGTGGCCCCATTGCCCCAACTGTTGTTGATTGTGTATTTCACATCACACTGCGCGTGCACATTGATGGTGTAGGTCATCAATATGCCCGCTGCGGATAAAAGGGATAAGCTTGTTAACTTCACATTGAACTCCTTTTTAACGGCATTTGAGTAATCGTAAATGAACTGTTTTCGTGAGGTGATACGGCGTGTGTTCGCACCTACGAGAACAGGGATTGGGTGGTTGATAGGACGATCTGGTTATGTCAGTAAATTTGTGACGGGAGTCTTATAATTTTAAAAAATATTATTATTTTGGGTGCAGTAAAAATTAAAAACAAAAAATCATGAAATTTGTAAAACTGAGCGTTCTCGCACTGTCAATGGGTTTGTTTGTAGCATCTTGCGGTAACAGCGGTTCTGAAGCTGCTGAAGCACCAGCTACTACTGCTGAAGCTGCTC
>JAGKWO010000058.1 GCA_021151835.1 Gammaproteobacteria bacterium | reverse complement strand
ATTTATAAAAATTATGTAGATATTTTGGCCGAAGGCACAGAAATTACCCCTTTTTAATTAATGGTGTGTTTAACGCGTACGTGCCGTCTGAATTCGATAAACGAGAATGCCATGGAAAAAATTAAAAATGCACAGCCCCAATTTTGTAGACCAAAATATTGCCGAAATAGAGAGATAACTCAAATCTTAGGCGGCTGAATATGTCGCTTTCCTTTCTAACGCTATAATGCCGCCCTCCATACCCCAAACAACAAAAATAACCAGTGACTCCCATGCAAACAGCCAATACCCCATTTCGCGTTCTTTTTGCCAGCTTGATCGGCACGACCATTGAGTTTTTTGATTTCTACATTTATGCCGCTGCCGCGGTGCTGGTTTTTCCGACGTTATTCTTCCCTTCGGGTGATGCCACTACGGCGACTTTGCAATCGTTGGCGACGTTTGCGCTGGCGTTTTTTGCGCGGCCAATTGGGTCGGCGTTGTTTGGGCATTATGGGGATCGGATTGGGCGTAAGGCGACCCTGGTGGCGGCGCTGATGACCATGGGCGTGTCCACTGTGTGTATAGGGTTGTTGCCGACGTATGAATCCATTGGTATCGCGGCGACGATTTTGTTGTGCCTGTGTCGCTTTGGGCAGGGCATAGGGTTGGGCGGTGAGTGGGGTGGGGCGGTGTTGTTGGCGATTGAGAATGCGCCGGAGAAAAAACGGGCGTGGTACGGCATGTTTCCGCAATTGGGGGCACCTATCGGGTTTTTCTTTTCGACCGGTGTGTTTTTATTGTTAACGCACAATTTAAGTGAGGCGGATTTTTTCAGTTGGGGCTGGCGAATTCCGTTTGTGGCGAGTGCGTTACTGGTGATTGTTGGTTTGTATGTGCGCTTGAGTCTGGAGGAAACCCCTGCATTCAAAGAGGCAATTAAAACAGAAAAGCGTGTAGCTGTTCCGATGTTGACGGTGTTCACGCAACACACGCGCGTTATGTTTCTGGGCGCATTTCTGGCGATAGCAGCGTTCGTTGTGTTTTATCTCACCACAGTGTTTTCATTGGGTTGGGGAACCAGCAAATTGGGTTATACGCGCGAGGATTTTTTAATACTGCAATTGTATGCAGTGTTTGCGCTGATGCTGATGATCTGCGTATCCGCACTGGTTGCCGATAGGATTGGTCGGCGTGCGATGATGATTATTTCAGGTGTTGCAGTCTTTTTGTTTGGTTTGGGTTTTTCATCGTTATTAAATTCCGGTTCAGATCTCGGAGTGGTAATTGCACTATCGATAGGCTTTGGCGTTATGGGGTTAACCTATGGCCCGCTCGGCACTGCACTCGCGGAAATTTATCCTACCGAAGTACGTTATACCGGCGCATCGCTCAGTTTTAATTTGGCGGGAATTATTGGTGCGTCCTTAACGCCTGCGATTGCGAGTTGGTTGGCTACCCATTATGGTTTGTCGTTTGTTGGTTATTATATTGCGATGGCGGGCGTGCTAACGCTGCTGGCTGCTTTTGCGTTGTCGAAAACGTTGGGAAAATAATTTTTTCGAACTAATGGAAAAATAAAAGCCGGTTATCGAAAGATAACCGGCTTTTATTTTTTATTACCCGATTAATTAGCTATCGGATTTGCATTCAGGAAACCCCAGACAAAATCGGTCTGGAGTACGTCCAGGCTGCCGGTATTGTCGTCGTGGTGAAACCACTCGGGGTTGGGAATGCCGTGGGCACTCAGTGAATAACCATAATCCGACAGGTTTTTCTCAAACACACTCAAGCGGAAAAAATTGGCTTTGTTTTGTTCCACATGAATGCCGGCGCGGGAATGGCAAGTGATGCAACTGGAGCCATTCATAAACCCCGCTTCAGTAATGGAATTGCCTAGCAGGGTTTTTCTGCCCATGGAATTGGTGAATTCCACTTGCGATCCCTTGAGGCGATAGCTGCGCCAGCCGAGGTCTGCAATGCTCGCTTTATCTTTGTTGGTGCTGGCGGTTGTGCCTATGCCTAAATCCTTAAAGACCTGGTCGAGTCCGGGATTAATTTGCTCTGTCGGATACAGTTTATCGGTATCAAACACTGTTGCGGGAGCCATCACCAGATCATCGGATTTTACGTGCGGTCTGGTGTAGTTTTTTGCAACACCCGCAGGAAGTTTATCGGTAGAGCTGTAACCGTAGGAATCATTGCAACCGATAAAGTCACAGCGACCGGGCATGGCGATGTGCTCGAAGGTTGTCCATACCCAATTAGGTGTATCTTTTGAGGATACATGGAATGCCATCAGGTAATGGGTTCCCGTCAAATTGCAATTTACCGTTTCCTTGCCTTTGGTGAATTGCACTACGGTAGTCATTTTTTGCGTAATAAACGGCGCGTCTTTTGAATCCTTAATATTCAATTGCCGCGCAATCCCTTCGTAAAGCCAATTACTTTTGATCATGATCGCATCGGGCGGTAAATCAATTTTGCTGAGTTTGCCCGGGCGCGATTCGGTTGCTGAGTAACTCTCGGCTGAATAGGGAGCATTGGCTTTTTGGTTGGCATCATTCGCCGCAAAAACAGCGGCAACACCGTTGCTGTTGTACAGGTTGTTATCAAATAAATAATCGTGGAATGGCCTGTTGCGAATAGTGACTTCGGCGTTGGTTTGGCGAATGACCCGGCCAACGCTTTCATACGTTCTGGGCACCAATTGCTTAACTACACTGGCAGGACATTCATTGCCTTTCGGCGCGGCGGCAGCAAGCTTTTGTGTTTTTTTCAATTCGGTTATCACCAGATCCAGCTCAACGCTGGTATTGATTGCTTGCAACTGGTGGGTGATGGACGGGCGGCCTGCACGCAAGGTGGTGACACTGCTATCAATGGATTCACTGGCAAGTAATTTTACATCAGCGGATGTTTTTTCCTGTTGGTTGAAATCACCGGGAAAATAAGGGCAGTGTTCTTTATTATTGGTGAGCGAACCGGGTGCGCAGCAATTGGTTGTTTGGCTGGCAGAACATAATGGCCAGGGTTTTTGCGGCCAGTTTTGAGTTTCATCGGCCCAGTCACTCCAGAATTTATCGCGGATAACACTGGCAAACAAACGCCATGAGGTCATGTCCGGGCAAGTCATCGCCGGGTTGCTGATTTTTTTCGCAACGACAAATTCACCATCTTTCACTTGCATCGCGCAGTGTTCGTTATCGCGTACATCGCCCAGGAAATACATCGCGTAGTCGATGCTATTGGGTTTGGGAGCTTGTGCATGGCTGGTGAATGAAACCAGGGATAACCAGCAAGCCAGGAATGAAAAAATAATGCGGGAAAATAGTTGGTAGTGATTTGATGGAGCGTTTCTATATCGTTTGGGTGGGTAGCCCGTACTGTGTGCGTTATGGTTATTGGTTGCTGTCATAGGATAGCTCCTTTAAGTGTTATGGATATGCACTTCATGTTAATGAATGGGTTAATGCCGCATCGACTCCCTGATGATGGCAGCGGTAAGTGTAGTGCAGGTTTTAAGAGCCATTATTACAGCGAATTACAGCGCATTTTGTGCATCCATTGACGCACTAACCAAGTGTGGATGCAGGTAATGTAAACTGTTTTTTCTGGTTAAAATTTCGGCAAATATCTTTTTTTAAAATTATTGTCACACTTTGTGTCGCCAATTCGTCATGGATGTAGTGCACCAAAAAACATCACCATGACAAACAAGCGTGAGGGCAGAATGGAAAATAACGACGGGTTGACAAGCCATTTTGAGGCAACGCGCAAGCGCTTGCAGGCGGTGGCATATCGGATGCTGGGGTCACGCAGTGAAGCGGAAGATGCAGTGCAGGAGGCCTGGATCAGATTGAACCGGTCTGATGCGGAGCGCATCGATAATCCCGGTGGCTGGCTCACTACGGTAGTGTCCAGGGTTTGCCTCGATATGCTTCGTTCACGCAAAGCGGCGCGCGAGGATTCACTTGAAGGGATGTTGGATTTACCCGAAGAAGGCGCCGGAAACCTGGAAGAAAAACTGATAATTGCCGATACGCTTGGGCCAGCGTTGCTACTGGTATTGGATGAGTTGACGGCAGCGGAACGAATCGTATTTGTGTTGCACGATTTGTTCGACGTCCCCTTTGCGGACATTGCGCCGATTATCGAACGCACGGAAATGGCGACGAGACAACTTGCCAGCCGTGCGCGCCGGCAAGTCCGCGGTGCCAGTATTCCCGATAAAGATGTAATACGGCAGCAGGACGTTGTTGCCGCTTTTATGCAGGCTTCGCGGCAAGGTAATTTTGAAGCGTTAATTAGCCTGTTGCATCCCGATGTTGTGCTACGCGCAGATGCAACCGCCATCAAAGTGTCCGCCGCCAATAAAGCCAGGGGTGCGCCGCAATTTGCGGCCGAAATTATTGGTGCTAAACCCGTGGCAGATACATTGAATGGCAGCGCACAAGGTGCACAACTGTCATGGGTAAATGGATTGGCGGGTGCTACCTGGGGAATGAATGGCAAAACGGTGGTGGCTTTTTGCTTCGCCGTTAATGACGGAAAAATTACCGCCATTGATATCGTTATGGATAAACACGCCATCGACAATCTTGATATTCAACTTATCGATAATAATCAGCAATAGTAAAAGGGCTAACACATGAATATTTTTTTATGGATTTTGCAAGTTCTTCTCGCACTGCACACCATCATGGGCGCGGTATGGAAATTTTCCCACACTGCTGAACAAACAATGCCTTCGCTAAATGTCATTCCGCATGCGGGTTGGTTTGCGCTGGCCGTGGTGGAATTACTGTGTGCGCTATGCCTTGTGTTGCCTGCGCTTTATAAACCCGCCAGTGTGTTGGTTCCTGCCGGCGCTATTGTCATTGCGGTAATTATGCTGGCGTTTTGTGCAGTAGAATTTTTTTCGGGCAGTGCCAATATAAATTCCATCATCTATTGGCTTGTTGTTGTGGCGGTTTGTGCGTTTATTGTTTATGGCAGATTGGTTGTGCGGCCTTTTGCGTAGTGAAGCGAGGGCGCTAACGCCCTCGCGATTACCACTTAGGCTGCTTTGCTTTGATCAGATTGATGCTGGATTAAATTCCCGTTGCTATTGATAGCGATACTTTTCGGTTTCATTGCTTCGGGAATTTCCTTCACCAGACTGATAGTGAGCAAACCATTATTGAGTTGGGCACCTGTCACTTCCACGTGATCGGCCAAGCTGAATTTGCGCTCGAATGCACGTGTTGCTATGCCCTGATGCAGATATTTGCGCTCTTTACCTTCGTCCGCTTTTTTACCGCGAACGGTTAATACCCCGCGCTCTGTCTGAATATCCAGCTCATTTTCCTCAAAGCCGGCAACCGCCAGGGTGATACCGTAGCGATTTTCGCCAGTTGCTTCGATGTTGTAAGGTGGATAGCCAGCAGAAGCCTGGTCGGCGCGGAGCGCTGTATCCAATAATGCACCCAGACGGTCAAAGCCGATGGTGCTGCGATAGAGAGGTGACAGATCAATTGTGTTCATAAAATATCCTCCAAAAAGAAGCGATAGAAATTAATAACAATCAATGGTGTGACGACTCTTGGTAAGACATCCATCACGTAGTCTGAATTAGTGATCGGGCAATGATTTTCAAGGGTACAGAAAGAAGAAAATTTATATCAAATTTTTATTCTATTGAGCCATTTTATAAATTTTTGTTTTAAATTCGGAAGGCTATTTACAACCTCATCAACGCTGGGTTCAACGCAGAAAGTGAAGTGTTCCCGCTGTTATGAAAAGAATCCATGACGCTGCAAGCAGTATCCAGGGAAGCGGAGATTGTTGTTGAATAACTACAATATCGTCCTCATCATCATCGGCTTTTTGTTGCGCTAATTGATTGGCGAGTTGCTTTACTTTTTTGGTGCGCTTGTCCAGATCACGTGTCTTTTCACTTTGTTGGCGTAAAAACATTTCCATGCCGCGCTGGATGCCATTGGCAATCGCTTTGGTTTCGGCAGGAGTCTGGCCCTCATTTTTAATGCTATTGGCAATCTTCAATGCATCAGCGCGGATATCGCGTGCATCTTTTTTCTGTTTGCTTTTGGCGGGGGACGGTGCTGTTGTCGGCTGCGTCATAATAGTAGTCCAAATACGTTTTTCGCATTCTAGCAAATCAAATTTTTTATTTCCTGCTATTGAGTGGATCATTTCGGGATTTGTTATTTGCAATTCTCTCCCGCGTGTGTGGTTTGGCTGCTGTTTGCCTTTCCCTATCGGTATTTCTCCATGCATTATGAAATGTAAATACGGGTGTCTTACCCAGCTAAGTCTGGTAATAGTATCGGCCAGAATGCCGTAATGTCGTTGCATCGTTTTTTTCATCGTGTTGCAATACCAATAGCCATTAATCGAACTGACGCGTATAGCAATCAAAATGGAATGTTGGTGTCGGGTTTTCCTGCCAAAGTGTTTATTTTTGAGTGCTTCCAAGTGAACATTTTGGCAAATTGCGTTCTAATGGCCACTGTAACTTTGTTATGTATAGCTCTCTCCTGCTCGTGTTACGGTAGTGATGGCTTAAGCCTGCGAAAGCTCGGATGAAATACCAGGGCAATTTGCCACTGCGCTATTCATCGACGGACCGGTGATGTTCCCCGCATGTATTAATTCTGATGTGATTCCGCGTTTTAAAAATGTAAATGACAATGTTAATGAAAAGCGCTGCGCCTTCATTGCCATGTTTTAGCGAAGCCTTTATTCAATTGGTGTACTCATGCTTCAAATCGTTAAGCTCGCCTTAAAGCGGCCCTACACTTGTGCGGTGTTGGCAATTTTTTTATTGATTGCAGGAACGCTTTCCGCATTGCGCATGCCGACGGATATTTTTCCCAATATTCGTATTCCGGTTGTCTCGGTTGCCTGGCAATACAATGGTATGCCGGCGGATCAGATGTCAGGGCGGATCACAACCACGTTCCAGCGCATCCTTACCACGACCGTAAATGATATTGAACATATCGAAGCAACCTCTTACGCAGGTTATGGCATTGTTAAAATTTTCTTCCAGCCCGGTGTGGATGTTGCCATGGCGAACGCGCAAGTCACCGCCGTCGCGCAAACCATGTTGCGGCAATTACCCGTGGGAACTACACCACCCATTATTCTTAATTACGATGCGTCCACAGTACCTATTTTACAAATTGCGTTGTCCGGGCAAGGTTTATCGGAACAGGAGCTGGGCGATTTGGGATTTAACACGCTGCGTGTGCGTTTGGTGACTGTACCGGGCGCTTCAGTGCCATGGCCTTATGGTGGCAAGAGTCGCCAGATCCAGATCGATTTAAATCCACAGGCAATACAAGCGCGCGGTTTATCATCAATCGATGTAGCAAATGCACTGGCCGCGCAAAATTTAATTACGCCAGTGGGCACGCAAAAAATTGGTGACCGCGAATATACACTGCAATTAAATAATGCGGCGGTAACGCTGGATGACCTTGCGAATTTGCCGGTTAAAGTCGTTGATGGAGCTGCCGTTTATATTCGCGATGTAGCGACAGTGCGTGACGGCAATCCGCCGCAAACCAATATCGTTCACGTAGATGGAACGAAATCGGTATTAATGTCGGTATTAAAAATTGGCACAACATCCACGCTCGATATTGTTGAAGGTGTCAGGGCCAAGCTGCAGGAAATCAAGCCTGGCTTACCGGAAAACCTGGAAGTGCTTCCGATTAATGATCAATCTGTGTTTGTACGCGCGGCGGTAAAAGCAGTAGCGCTTGAAGGGGTGATTGCAGCAGTATTAACCAGCTTGATGATTTTATTGTTCCTCGGCAGCTGGCGTTCTACCACCATTATTGCCACCTCCATTCCACTGTCTATCCTCGGTGCCATTGCCGCACTGTATGCCTTTGGTGAAACACTCAATATTATGACCCTCGGTGGGCTTGCATTGGCAGTGGGAATTCTGGTCGACGATGCAACGGTTACCATTGAAAACATTAATTGGCACCTGGAACAGGGCAAGGAAGTTGAGCAATCGATTCTGGATGGCGCTGCGCAAATCGTAACGCCGGCGTTTGTATCGTTATTGTGTATTTGTATTGTGTTTGTGCCGATGTTTTTCCTGGAAGGTGTACCGCGCTTTTTATTTGTGCCCATGGCGGAAGCGGTAATTTTTGCAATGATCACATCATTTATTTTATCGCGCACGCTGGTTCCGGCCATGGCGAATTATTTGCTGCACACCCATTCGTCACATTTGGATGAGCAGGGAGATGCAAAACCGTCATCCAGTGCGCTGGTGCGATTCCAGCGCCGGTTTGAATCGCGCTTTGAACATTTCCGGCACGGTTACCGCAATATCCTCGAAGCGGCTATGGTCCATCGCAGTGGTTTTGTGATCGCTTTTATGGCATTTGTCGTTTTATCCTTTGCATTGATTCCCGCCTTGGGACGCAATTTTTTCCCGGCGGTGGATGGTGGGCAAATTATGATGAAAGTGCGCTTGCCCGTCGGTACGCGCCTTGAAGATTCTGCGATAAAGTTTGCCGAAATCCAGGAGTCGATTCGCCGCATCATTCCCGCCAATGAAATTGTGACTATGGTTGATAACATCGGCATGCCCAACAGCTCAATCAGTTTAACGTTCAGCAACACCGGTGTTATCGGCCCGCAGGATGGTGATATTCAAATTGCACTCGCAGCAGATCACCAACCCACGGCACATTACATCAAACGTATGCGTGAAGTTTTACCAAAGGAGTTTCCCGGTGCGACGTTTAGTTTTCCACCATCCGATATCGTCAGCCAGATTTTAAATTTCGGTTCACCGGCACCGATTGATATCCAGATTCGCGGGAATAATTTAAATGGCAATTTTGATTACGCCAATGCACTGCTAAAACAACTCCGCGCCATTCCCGGTGTGGCCGATGCACGCATCCAGCAAACGCGCCAGGCACCGGTATTGAAAGTGGATGTTGATCGCACGCGTGCGCAAGAAATGGGGCTAACTATTCGCGATGTCACTAATAATATGGTGGTAAACCTGAGTGGCAGTAGCCAGGCGGCACCGACTTTCTGGTTGAACCCCGCGAACAATGTTTCCTACCCTATCGTGATGCAAACACCGCAATATTTACTGGACTCATTACCGGCGCTGGAAAGCTTGCCCATTAACAGCACGACCAGCGATGGCAACATGCAGTTGGGCGGGCTCGCTACTATTGGCCGTGGTATGGCCCCTGGGGTTATCAGCCAATACGATATTCAAACCATGGTGCAGTTGCATATGACCACGCAAGACCGCGATCTCGGCGCTGTGGCAGCGGATATTCGCCGCATATTAAAGGAAACCGAAGCGAGTGTTCCCAAAGGGTCGACGGTGCATTTGCTCGGGCAAATTTCCACTATGGAAAAATCGTTTAGTGGTTTGCTCTACGGTTTGCTCGGGGCAATCGTGTTGATTTATTTATTGCTGGTTATCAATTTCCAATCCTGGAGTGATCCGTTTGTGGTGATCAGTGCATTGCCCGCTGCAATTGCTGGAATTATCTGGATCCTGTTCGTAACCTTCACACCGCTTTCAGTACCGGCATTAACCGGCGCAATTATGTGTATGGGCGTCGCCACAGCGAATAGTGTTTTGGTAATCAGTTTTGCGCGCACAAAATTTGCCGAGCTGCAAGATGCAACGGCGGCCGCAATTGAAGCGGGTTATATGCGTTTCCGGCCGGTATTAATGACCGCACTTGCGATGATTATCGGTATGGCACCAATGGCACTTGGCCTTGGTGAAGGCGGTGAACAAAATGCGCCGCTCGGACGCGCTGTTATCGGCGGATTATTATTTGCTACGGTAACCACACTTATTTTCGTGCCTGTAGTGTTCAGTATTATTCATGCCCGTCAGCGCGATGGGCAGCCTGTATTAAGTGGAGAAGTTCATGCCTGATTTAACTCATTCCCCGTTATCCACCCGACCGGAAACGAGTCGTGCATTGCGTACGAGTGGAATTATTATTGGTGTAGCTGCTGTATTGCTCGTTGCGCTGGGTTTATCCATGCGTGCCTACAGCAGCAAGGATTTAAATGAATGGACGGCAGCGCAAGCGATAACGACAGTGGCAGTGGTATCACCCGTTAAAAGTGATGCGAATCGCGTACTGGAATTGCCCGGGCGTTTTGAAGCGTTTGCGACTGCACCTATTTATGCGCGCGTTCCCGGTTATTTAAAAAACTGGCAGGTGGATATTGGTGCACAAGTGAAAGCAGGGCAGGTGCTTGGCGAAATTGAAACACCGGATCTCGACCAGCAATTATTGGAAGCGCGCGCCGATATGGAAAGTGCAAAAGCCAATATGGCGCTTTCAGAATCGACACTGAAGCGGATGCAATCATTGTTGGCCAGCAAAGTTATTTCACAGCAGGAATACGAAAATCGTGCGAGCGACTTTGAAGCAAAGCAAGCGCAATTCCAATCAAGCAAAGCGAACTATGAGCGCTTGCAAGTGAACAAACGTTTTGCGCGCATCACCGCGCCGTTTAACGGTGTAGTAACAGAACGTAATACTGATATCGGGGCATTGATTAATATTGGCAGCAGTGCAAGCCCGCCGCTGTTTACTATTTCAGATGCAAGTAAATTGCGTTTGTATGTGAATGTACCGCAAACCTATTCATCCATTATTAAAAATGGTGATGAAGCCAATATCACTGTGCCTGAGCACCAGGGGAAAACATTCAAGGCAACGGTTGCTGCATCATCGGGTGCGATTGATGCAGGCACCAGTACCGCGCGCTTGCAATTAACACTGGATAATGCATCCGGTGAACTCTTGCCGGGGAGTTACGCGCGGGTGAGCTTCGCGGTGCAAAGTGCCGCCGAGACCCTCAGCATTCCTGCAAGTGCACTGATATTTAACGCCGCAGGCCTGCAAGTTGCGACAGTAGGGCAGGACAGTAAAGTCACTCTCAAATCGATCAGTATTACCCGGGATTTGGGCAAGTCGCTGGAAATAAATGGTTTGCTCGCGCAAGATAAAGTAATTGATAACCCGCCCGATGGTATTAGCAATGGTGAAGCGGTCAGTGTAAAAACAGCAAAAGAACCGGGTTGATCAACCCAGGAATTATTGCAAGGTCTTCAAATCGGGATTTTATTTATTGGTAGTCGCGAGGCTAACACCTCCGATTACCAATCCTGCCCCGAATAATTGTATGACGGTAATTTGTTCGTGTAATACAGCCATCCCCAGAAAGAGTGTCATCACCGGCCCGATACTCCCCAGAACAGCAGTTTTGCCGCTGCCAATCAAGCTGATTCCTTTATTCATTAAAAAACTTGGGATCACTGTGCAGAAAAATGCGAGCGATAGTGCAAGCAAATAAACGGGTGCTGGTTGTTGTAAGCCGGTGATATCGCCAACCGAAATACCATGCAAGAGTACTCCTGCACATGCCGCCAGCATGGCGTAAGCAGTAAACCGGCCTGGCCCTGTTTTTTTAATCATATCGCCGGCGAGCACTACGAATAACGCGAATGAAATAGTGCTTGCCATTACCAGGCCAGCGCCCAGCAACGTCAAGTCCAGGTTAGTGGTCAAGCGCAAATCCTGCATAAATACCAATAATATTCCTGTGTAGGTAATTGCGATTGCAAGTGTGGTGATGCGGGTAATTTTTTCTTTTTTCCAAACGGCGAGCATAAGCAAAACGAGCGTTGGGTAGACATATAAAATCAGGCGCTCCAGCCCGGCAGAGATATATTGCAGCCCCATAAAATCCAGCAAGCTGGATACGTAATAGCTCAGCAATCCCAATCCGATAATTTTCCAGCCATCCCCTCGTTGCAATGGAGCCAGTTTCTGCGTTTGTAACCAGATTGCGGTTGCAGCATAGAAAGGTAACGCAAATAACATTCGCAGTGTGAGTAACGGAACCGCAGTAACACCATATTGGTAAGCAAGCTTGATAAGGATGCCCTTGCTGGCAAAACAAAAGGTGCCGATGAATACGCAGAGAATACCCAATACATTGGGAGATAGGCGATTGGAAGGCATTGTGCGGTGAGGTCCCAACTGATTGGCCAATAAGCTATTCCATTTTATGTTTATTTTAAATTAATGGAAATGGCGGTGTGATGATGCGTTACCAAAAATAAGAATGCTAGTTCCAACGTTTGACGATAGATCAGTAAACGTATTCGGAGTGTAATTTATTAAACTGCCAACATGATCATCATTGGTCTATCTATAAAGGGCTCGTTATAAGGAGCTCGCTATAAGGAGCACGTTCGCTTTATTTATGATCAATCCCGTAAATTAATGACGCTGTAATATTCTGTAATACGGCAACTATATCCATCTACTAGGCTTTACAGGCTTGGGATACAGGCAGAGGTAAACCGCCTTGCGATTTACCTCTTGTATAGTCAACGCTTGAATAGTGTTGAGCTGATTATTTTTCCTGCTGAAGGATGAGATGGTTAACTTATGCAAAACAAACTAAAAATAAATACCCGTATTGCCTTTGGGGTTGCGCTATTTTGTATTGCCGGTGTGAGTGCCGGTAATTTGTATGCGGCACAAAATAAAGCGGCGGTATCGTCTGCCGCATCATCTGCTGCCTATAATTGTGTGGCTGACTCCACCTGGTTTAGCGCTCCCAGCTTGCCGGCGGAAGTAAAGAAAAGTGGTTCTGATGGCAGTTCCAACTTCTGCGATTTTTATCAATTCTCCTGGCAAACCTTTGCGTATTTGATGGCTCCTTCCAAGGCTGATGCTAAAAAACGTAATTTCGAAGATACCAGTCAATATTATGAGCTGGAAGTAACGGATACCGGCGCACCGGCTAACTCATGTGATGATAAACATGATGGTACACACACCTTGTTTGTACGCACAGCAAAACCATTGGATGGTGGTACGGAGTTTGTCATTCCCGAGCGAATTGGCCAGGCCGGCGGTGGCGCAACTATTTATGACCAGAACGGTAACGTAGTTTATTACGACGTCCGCTTCAGCAAAAATATGTGCGATGTCGATGGCATCAAGCAAAAAAATAATTTTCCCGGCGGAACTACAGAAATAAAAATTGCCTGGAAAGTGTTAGGGAAAGGCGATGACCCCAGCAAGTTTATTACCATGGATGCGGTTATTGGTTCAAATAAAAATCCGACCAAATTAGGGCTGGTGGGTTTCCACATTGCGGTTGCAACGCCAGATCACCCGGAGTTTGTGTGGGCGACGTTTGAACACGATGTAAATGCCCCGGATTGTACGTCGCCATCCACAACCAAAGGCTGGTCGTTTGCAAGCGAGAAATGTACCGCCAGTTTAGGCGGAAAAGCCTCGTGTACCTTTAACAGTGCAAGTAAACAATCATCCACTACTGGCACGCCCACTGAAATTTGCCGGGTATATCCTTATGGTTCTGCTGAAGGTGATTTGAAATACTCCGAAAATGTGGGTGATATCACTTCACTGAATGCTAACGTCCAGCCGTACTTAACAGGCAGTTATGCAGTGCTCACCAATTATTTTAATGTTGGTGCATTGTGGGTGAGTGATATTACGCAAAGTGCGGAAACGTCACTAAGTAGCAGCTCCGGACAGAACAGCTCGGCACAAATCAGCAATCAGCGCGGCTCGTTACGTTTGGCGAATACTGTTGCTGAAACGGTGTTCCAGAATGTTGATCCTTCATCCACTTTTGTATCGAATTGTTTTGGTTGCCACAATTATGTGGGCACCTCTTTCCCTGCCTCCGGAAAAAATACCACCTCAGGCAACTTGAGCCACATATTTGACGATATTGTTGCCGGTTTGGGCCAGTGCGTGGATGTACAAGCTGCCACGGTTATTAATAGCCAACAACAAGCCAGTACAACGTGCCCCACAACGTGCAAAGGTTTTTCATCGCCATTTGTATGGAATGGCCAGTGGACCAACCAGGATGCAAAAACCGGTCAACAACTGCCGATGACGGTCTGCGGTTGCTGCGGGAAGTAACGATAATCGTAATTGTATATTGTTAAACAGCAAACCTGCATTCCACTGAAATGCGGGTTTGCTTTCAAGGAAAAAATAAACAGGTAACCAGGTAAATATTAATCTTCAATACCCGTTTTCCAGCCCGGGCCTCAGATAAAAATTTCCATTTCCTCGCCTATTTTTTTGCGCATTTCCATTAATTTTATGGCAGTGCTGTGTTGTTGTTTATCTTGTTCTGTTTGCGGAACCCACTCAGGTACTTTGACGGGTTGGCCTGATTCGTCAACTGCCACCATGATTACGATGCAGTGGGTCGTCAGGCGGCGATTGAGCGATTTTGGATCACAAGCATTTACTTCTATTGCAATATGCATTGAAGAGTTGCCGGTGTAGATAATTTTTGCACTGATTTCGACCAGATTACCGACATGGACAGGCGACACAAAACGGATCCCACCTGCATAGGCGGTCACACAATAACGGCTGCTCCATCCGGCCGCACAGGCGTAGGCAGCGAGGTCGATCCATTTCATCACGGCGCCACCATGAACCTTTCCTCCAAAATTAACATCCTGGGGTTCAGCCAAAAAACGCAGGGTAATGTCTCGTTGGGGGCTGCTCATACGTACCTCTCATGTAAGGGCAAAAAGGAATTTGGGCGGGTTTGCATAGAGAATAGAGCAGTTTGGCCATTTCTTCATTCCAATTCCCGCAGGAATGAATGGGAAATAATTCGTAAGCGATATATAGTCTGCTAAATGATAAATTATTGACGATTGAGATTCCCATCATGCGGTATAACCAGCATACCTTTAAATCGCTTATTGATTGCCTGGAAGATTTTGTGCTTTTATTGAAAGTGGATGGAACCGTTTTAGCAATTAATAATGCGGCTGCAGATGCTCTTGGTGCAAGAAAAAATTATATTGGTGCTCCGGTATGGGCTTTTCATGTGTGGAGCGATACGAGCGTATCCGAAAAAACCTGGGCAACGGCATGCCAGGTAGCGGCCCAGGGAACGAAGATAAAATTTACCGATGAAATTAAAAATGTAGAGAATAAATTATCACCGGTAAATTTCACTGTGTCACCAATAAAAGATGATGCACAAGATATCGTATTTCTATTGGCGGAGTGCGAAAATTTATCGGCTTTTGGATTGCCTGAACAGAAAAATATCACTGCCAATTCTGCCCATTTACCCGGTTATTTTTCTACCATTGTTAAATCTGTCGCCACAGATGCAAAGACTAAAACACACGGTGATCTGACTTCTGTTCTGGTTGATGTTTTGAAAACAGACCAGCAATTTAATTCCTGGCTACTGGATAGTGAAAATCGGTTCAGGTTAATGGTGGAAAGTATTGAAGATTATGCCATGTTCATGGTTGATCTGGATGGCTTCATTACCAGCTGGAACCGCGGGGCCGAGCGATTAACCGGTTATGCAGATATTGAAGCGATTGGCCGGCATTTTTCCATGTTGTATCCGAAGGAGGCCCTTGATAAGGATCATGCTATCCACGAATTAATGATGGCGCAAACGCACGGGCGGTACGAAGAGGAAGGTATACGCGTTCGCAAAAATGGAACGCATTACCATGCACAAATTATTGTGTGGCGAGTCGACAATAATGAAGGCAACACTGTCGGCTATGCAAAAATTACTCGCGATATCACAGCACTCAAGCAAGCACAGCAACGCGAAGCGCAGCTTTTCGAAAGCGAAAACCGTTTTCGTTTGATGGTTGAGAGTATTGATGATTACGCCATGTTCATGGTGGATCTCAACGGTTTTATTACCAGTTGGAACCGCGGTGCAGAGCGATTGACCGGCTATACCGAAGAGGAAGCATTGGGGCAGCCATTTTCTATTTTTTATCCCAAAAATGAGTTATCGGAAGATCATGCAACCTACGAACTGAATATGGCTCGTAAAAACGGCCACTACGAAGAAGAGGGGCAGCGGGTCAGGAAAGATGGTTCCATTTACCACGCCCAGCTTATCGTATGGCCTGTCGAAGATAAGTCGGGTGATATTGTCGGCTTCGCCAAAATCACCCGCGATATCAGTATGCGCAAGAAGGCAGAGCGGGCCTTGAAAGAGAGTGAAGCAAAATTCAGAATCATGACTGACGCCATGCCCCAAATGGTGTGGTCCGCATTACCTGATGGCCGGCAAGATTACATCAACCAGCAATGGTTTCATTTCACCGGTGCCGATGCCCAAAATGATACTGGAACAGAATGGCTGGAACTGTTGCATCCCGATGATAAACAAGATGTCAGTGAGATTTGGCAGCACAGTATTGCCAGGGGCAATAATTTTGAGGGCCAATTTCGTTTGCAGCATCGCTCGGGTAATTATCGTTGGACGCTGGGACGAGCATTGCCCGTGCGCAATGAGCAGGGAAAAATCACGCGCTGGATGGGAACGCTTACCGATATTCATGAACAAAAGCGAGCCGAAACAGCGTTATATGAATCAGCGCGTAGAAAAGATGAATATCTGGCGATGCTGGCCCATGAATTGCGTAATCCGTTAGCTCCCATTCGCAATAGTACGGAATTGCTTCGCCGCTTGTGCAAAACGGAAGACACGGTTATTGGCGGGCTTGAAGTAATTGATCGCCAGGTGGTGCATATGACACGACTTATCGATGATCTATTGGATGTTGCGCGAATTTCACGCGGAAAAATTGAGTTGCGCAGGGAAAATTTTGAGCTGGGTGAATTGGTTGAGCACACTACCAATGATTTTAAAGCCGATTATGAAAATAAAGGTATTGGGCTTTCAGTTGCTGTACCCGGCAAATCACTGCAAATTTATGCAGACCGCACGCGTATCGCGCAGGCAATTGGAAATTTATTGCACAATGCCTTGAAATTTACCGAACCACCGGGCCAGGTATTTGTATCATTAACAGAAGAAACACGTAACGACAAAGCCTTCGGTACTATTGCCGTCAAGGATACGGGAATCGGTATAGATCCCAATTTACTGGAAGAATTATTCGAGCCGTTTGTGCAGGGCAATCAGGATCTGGCGCGCAGTAAAGGTGGTTTGGGATTAGGGCTTGCGCTGATTAAAGGGTTTGCCAACCTTCATGGTGGCAATGTGCGTGCTAATAGCGCTGGCCCCGGATGTGGCTCCGAATTTGTATTCCAGATTCCGTTGCTGACCGGCACAAATCCAGTGCGCCAATCGGCGCCTGAACAGGTAATTGCAGCGCGATTGAGTGTGGTGCTGATTGATGATAACCGCGATATGGTGGAGACCTTGGCTGCGCTGCTATCACTGGAAGGTCACGAAGTTAAATGCGCATACGATGGTGAATCAGGCCTGCAGTTGGTTAAATCGATAAAGCCAGGCCTTGTTTTCTGTGATATTGGATTGCCGGGCGAGCTTGATGGATATGCGGTTGCGCGTAGTGTGCGCGAAGATCCTGCAATCAATAATATATTTATGGTGGCGTTATCCGGTTATGGACAGGAAAAAGATAAAAAGTTGGCGCTTGCGAGTGGCTTCGATGAACATTTATTGAAACCGGTTGACTTTAATGGATTGACGACCGCAATCAATGCAGCGGCGAGTTCCTTGCGCCGCTAGGATATATGCTGTTGGATGTTGTAATTTTATAAGCGCAATATTTTTATTTGTTCTTTATTAATCGCGGATTACTTCAATGAGTGCAGCAGCTTCCTTGTCGCCCAGGCCGGCAGCATCCGCACGTTTAAATAAATCAGCAATAAACGCCGGGATTTCGGTATTAATGTTTGCATCTGCCGAGGATTGTAATATACGTTCTGTTGCAATCACCGAAATACGCAGGGGGCTTTCACTGATAGTGAAATCCCCGGATTGGATAACGTTTCCCTCGTGTTGAAAAAACTCACCAAAACTGGGTGAAATTTCGTTAACAATTTTTCCGAATTGCGCCACATCCAACCCGGCAACTTCAACCATACGTGCGCCGTGGGTAAAACCGGTCATCGCCCCATAAACATAAGACAAGGTCGCTGCATCCACTGTAGCGGCGGCATCAATTTTTCCGCCGAGATAAATAATATTTCCCGCCAGTAGTTTTAACAGGGGTTTAGTTTCCAGGAATACTTTTTCATCACCGGATAATAGGACGGGCGTATTTTCCTGACCCATTTGGCTTGGTGCTGCCTGGATCGCAGCATCAAGGTAATTCATTTCATGCGCACTGGCCCATGCCAGTGATTTCCGTGCATCTTCAGGGCTGCCGGTAGTCATTTGAATTAAGGTGCGTTGTTTCAATGAGGCGGAAGAATGTAACTGCTGTAAAATTGTTGTAGCTGCCGCGTAATCAAAAACACACATGATGGTAACCGGGCTTGCTTCCAGCGCGTCGGTAATTGTTGCTGCTACCTTTGCCCCTTGCTTTATGAATGTTTCAGCTTTATCGCGACTTCGATTCCATAAAGTCACACGTAAACCCTGATTGATAAATAGTCGGGCAATGGTTGTTCCCATTGCACCTAGTCCCACTACAGTTACATCACTCATAAAAATCTCCAATTCGGTTGGTGTGCGGGTAAAATACAAATCGTTATGAGTGATCGTCAAGTACCTACTTTTTTGTAAGTTACTTACCAAAAAGTAAGAATTGAATTCAAAAAAAGCACGCAATAAATACTGAGGAACGAAATTAAATGGCAGAAAAACCTTACAATTGCGGAATTGGTCCTGCATTTGATGTGATTGGCGGAAAATGGAAAGCAGTAATTTTGTGGGAGTTAAATAATCAGATCCGTCGCTTCGGTGAGTTGAAACGTTTGGTGGATGGCATCAGCGAAAAGATGTTGATTCAACAATTACGTGAACTGGAAGAGGATGGTCTCATCGCACGAAAAATGTTTAATGAAGTTCCTCCACGTGTGGAGTATTCAACAACGCCCCTGGGTGATTCACTGAATATTGCATTGGGTCCCTTGGCTGACTGGGGTGATGAATATATGAAGCGCAAAAGCGAGAAGTCAGTATAAATACCGGTGCTCGATAGACAGCGGTACAGGCAAATCGGGAATAATCCGGCCTTTTGAAAATCTCCATCGAACTTATTGCGTTATGAATGACTCTATTAAAAAAACAGGAGCGTCATCATGCAAATTACTACGATTCAACTTCCGGATTTATTTAACCAATTAGGTTTACCGAACAGTGATCTTGCGATTGCCCGGTTTGTAAAAGAACACCAGCCGTTACCACAAGACGTACCCCTGCCGGAGGCAGATTTCTGGACCGAAGCGCAACGCCAGTTTTTACGGGAAGGATGGCATCAGGATTCTGATTGGTGTGTCGCAATAGATAAACTGGATGCTTTATTACGACACTAAACGTCACGACATTAGCAAGTAACAATGATAGATCTTTGATCAGTCATAAATTTGCTTTTTCTTCCATTTTGCATTTTCCTCATCAAACTGCTTCCATTCTTTATTTGCCTCCGTAGTCGATGTTTTAGCGGTTGCAGCCCCCTCTTCAGGGGCAGCGGCTGCTTTTTCAGCGTTGGCGCTATCCAGCTTTTCTTGCAGCTTGGCAACCACAGAATCGAGCTGGGCAATTTGTTTATCAAACGTGTGGCTGGCATTTTCGGCAGCGAGGGCTTTGCGGCCCAACTGGTAAAAATGAATTGCCAATTTTACTTTTCCAACCTGCTGCGCTTGCCGGGCATTAAATACATGGCCATCTACCGTCATTTGCAGCAACATGCGATTGATTTGATCAGTGTAAGCGTCTGTTTGTACCTGGTTAATTTGTTTCAATGCAGATTGTTGCATCACAAATTTATAGAGCTCCTGCAAGAGTGCATGGGCTTCCTTGATTTGCTGCGGGTTATCCAGCCTCACGCGTGTTTGCTGGGTATTTTCCTTGAGGGATGATAATAGGTTGGTGTAGAGCGCCAGCTGTTCGGCATGGGTGTGGTCGCTGGACTCCAGGCGGGTCAGTTGTTCGCAGCTATCAATCAATGCGCGGTAAAGCAGGGCAGTCAGGTCGTTGGAAAGGAAGCCGGTGGGGAAACCGGTGGCCAGATCACGGAATGAATTGCGTCGGGCACGTAATGCCGTAATGAGGCGTTGACGCTGAATGCGGCGCTTTTCAATCGAATGTGAAAGGAATAAATAGCCTGCAATCACTATGAGTACCAGAAAAATAGCGGGTATAAGATAGGCAGACATGGTGTTTTATAAGCCTTTTCGATTAAACGGCGGACAAATTCTTGTTTGAAGTATAGCACTGATAAAAATGGCGCCAGAATTTGTGTGCAAGTTAAGGACAAGAAGTGCTAAGTGCTTGTTTCCACTCCGATAAAAAAAGGATTAAAAGTGTTGACACTGAAGGGATCGGTCCCTAGAATGCGCCCCACTTCTGACGCAGACGTCAACTTGAAAAAGTTAACAATGGGTCAAAAGGTCCGGGGTCCCCTTCGTCTAGTGGCCTAGGACACCGCCCTAGGGGACGCCACATATAGCGGGAATAGCTCAGTTGGTAGAGCATAACCTTGCCAAGGTTAGGGTCGCGAGTTCGAGTCTCGTTTCCCGCTCCAATCTTAAATTTTACTGTCATCGTATTTTCTGATTAAAGCGTTACAAAAAACCATATGGGTTTTGTTTGTGCTTTACTTTATCCTTCCTGCACTTTTTTGCGATTATCCAATCGCATTCAACATTATTTGATTTTGGCGAGGGGCTATGACTCCGGCAGATTCCATTCCGGCACTTTCAATTAAAAATTTGCGCAAAACCTACAATGAAAAATTCGAGGCATTAAAAGGCATAAGCCTGGATGTAATGCCAGGCGATTTTTTTGCAATGCTTGGTCCTAACGGTGCCGGCAAGTCCACCTCTATTGGTATTATCAGTTCGCTGGTGCGCAAAACCTCAGGCATTGTTGAAGTATTTGGCAAAAATATCGATACCGATTTTTCCGCAGCAAAAAAACATCTGGGTGTGGTACCGCAAGAATTTAATTTCAGTATGTTTGAAAAGGTGGAAGATATCGTCCTGCAACAAGCGGGTTACTACGGCCTTCCACGTAAACAGGCATTGGCACAGACGGAAAAATATTTAAAACAATTAAGTTTATGGGATAAGCGCCAAACTCCGGCGCGAATGTTGTCTGGTGGGATGAAGCGGCGCTTGATGATTGCCCGTGCCCTGGTGCATGAGCCGCAATTATTAATCCTGGATGAACCGACTGCTGGCGTGGATATTGAACTGCGCCGTTCCATGTGGGACTTCCTGCGCGAAATTAATGCGGCGGGCACTACAATTATCTTAACAACCCATTATCTGGAAGAGGCTGAAAGTCTGTGCCGCAATATCGCGATTATTGATCGCGGGACCATCGTACAAAACACCAGCATTAAAAGCTTGCTACAACAGTTGAATAAAGAAGTTTTTATTTTTGATGTTAAGGGCAATTTGCACTGTTTGCCGGTATTGGACGGGCATCATGTTGCGCAGATTGATGAGCATTCATTTGAGGTTGAGGTGGAAAAGGGCCAATCCCTGAATGGGGTTTTTGCACAATTGACGGCACAGCAAATCGAAATTGTGAGTATGCGTAATAAAGCCAATCGCCTGGAGGAAATGTTTGTTGCTATGGTGAATGCCAATAAAAGCGAGGTGCAATCATGACAGCCAGTGAACAGTGGATTGCCTTCCTGACTATTCTGAGAAAAGAAATAAAACGTTTCACCCGTATCTGGATTCAAACACTTTTGCCTCCGGCTATTACCATGATTCTGTATTTCGTAATTTTTGGTAAGTTGATTGGCAGTCGTATCGGTGACATGGGTGGCTTTAGTTATATAGAGTTTGTCGCGCCCGGTTTGATTATGATGGCAGTAATTACTAACGCTTATGCGAATGTGTCATCGTCTTTTTTCAGTGCAAAATTCCAGCGCAGTATTGAAGAGCTGCTGGTATCACCAACACCTAACTATATTATTTTGCTTGGCTACGTAATGGGCGGTGTTGCGCGCGGTGTTGCAGTGGGTTTGATTGTGACTGCAATGTCATTATTTTTTACCAGCTTGCATATCCATCACTGGTTCACGACCTTGTTTATCGTATTCATGACCTCCGTGCTGTTTTCACTGGCGGGATTTATCAACGCAATTTATGCGAATACATTTGATGATGTTTCAATTATTCCTACTTTTGTGCTGACACCATTAACCTACTTTGGTGGCGTTTTTTATTCAATTCACTTGTTGCCCGAGTTTTGGCAGCAGGTGTCAGTGCTCAATCCGATCTTGCATATGGTAAATGCGTTTCGTTATGGCATGCTCGGTATTAGCGATTTACATATTGGTATGGCGTTAATTGGTTTAACTATTTTAGTCGTGGCCTTGTTTGTTATTGCGTTGCACTTATTAAAAACTGGCAAGCGTTTGCGTGCGTGATATTGAGGAATTGCTATGGGCCATAATCCACTTGGGCAGCAAACTGAATATATTTCCCGGTATGCCCCTCATTTATTGTTTCCGATTGCGCGCAGTGAATCGCGCAAGCAACTGGGGATTGGCTCCAGTTTGCCGTTCTTTGGTGTAGATATCTGGACTGGTTATGAATTGTCCTGGCTGGATAAATCAGGTAAGCCGGTGGTTGCGGTGGCAGAGTTTGTGATTCCCTGCACGAGCGAATTTATTATTGAGTCCAAATCGTTCAAGTTGTACCTCAATTCGTTTAACCAGACTCGTTTCAATAGTGATGAAGAGGTTCGTTCGACAATTATTGATGATTTATCCCGCGCCGCCAAAGCGGATATTGGTGTAACAATATTCCCACTGCGCGGGCGCGCGGTTACCAACTATCTGGCCGATATTGCGCAGCCTGAAGCGGTTTTACTGGATGAGCTGGATGTGGTGGTGGATAGTTACCACCCTGAACCGGCATTGTTGGCAATTGGTACTGAACAGGTTGAGGAAGTATTGGTAAGTCATTTATTAAAAACCAATTGCCCTGTCACTGGCCAGCCTGATTGGGCGAGTATATTTATTCGCTACAAAGGCAGCAAAATCCTGCATGAAAATTTATTGCGTTATTTGATTTCATTTCGCGAGCATCAGGATTTCCATGAGCACTGTGTCGAGCGAATTTTTTGTGATTTGCAGCGTATATGCAAGCCGGAATCATTGAGTGTCTATGCGCGTTATACGCGGCGGGGTGGTTTGGATATTAATCCATTCCGCGCAAGTGATTCACAGGCAACGCCTGACAGCATTCGGTTGATTCGCCAATAATTATTATGTGATGTGATGTGATTGTTTGATCGTCGATTCAGACAATCACTTTATCTTTCAGGCGGGCAGTTGCTTTTTCCAGTGATTCGATAACTTTTTGTTTGTCGTAGTTGCGCACTTTATCCATATCCAGATACATGGAAAATCCTTCAGCGCGATCCTCAAAATAAGTTTGGTTTTTGCCCATCTCTTTACGTAAATCGGCAACCTGATAAACCTTGATTGGCATTGAAAAACCTTTTACCTGGATTTCCCCCTTATCGCGACACATAACTGTATCTTTCACTAGCGACCAGGTTTCGTGGGATATCAGGATCTCATCTGGTTCAGCAGCGGATTCAAGGCGGCTGGCGAGGTTCACCTGGGTGCCCAGTACGGTGTAATCCAGATGATTGGAGGTACCGAATGTGCCGACGGTGCAATAGCCGGTATTAATTCCCATACGTACTTGCAAGGGTTTTTTGATGCCCTGGTTAAACCATTCCTGCTGCATGGATTTGATGCGCTTTTTCATGGCGATGGCCATCGCAACGCAGCGCGTGGCATCGTCTTTAACACCTTTGCTGGCGCTATCACCAAATAACACCATAATGCCATCGCCCATAAATTTATCGATGGTGCCACCGTAATGGGCCACGATTTTCGACATTTCTGTGAGGTAGTGATTTAACAATTCGGTGAGTGCTTCGGCTTCAATTTCTTCTGACAATTGGCTGAAATCCTTGATGTCAGAAAAAAACACGCTAATACGCTTGCGTTCGGCCTGGAGGTGTTTATCGTCGCCGCGATTAATGGCTTGCCACACGGTGGGCGGGAGATAGCGCGATAATTTGTAGGCGCGAATCTTATGCCATTTTTGTTCGTTTTCGAGCTGTTTTTGGCTAAGCACTAATTTGTGGAAGCGCTGGTGCATATAAATGGCGTACACCAAAAAGTAGGTCGCTACACCAATCAAACTGGCCGCACTGATTTCAATACTGCCGGATAGCATCAATTGCGGGCTGTGTATAAACAAGCTAAGCACCACCCCGACCGCAAAAGCGCTGTTGTCTTCAAGCAGTTTCCTGACTCCACCGCTGATCAGGGCATTGAACTGGATCATGGTGAGGAACATCACGCAGGGGAGGATACTGAAGTCAGTCAAACTCAGGACTATACCTATTAACGCGGCATCAACATGGGAAAGCCAGCGATTGATCCGCAACATTAATTCCGGGATTTGTTTGCGCGTAAAATGATAGGTGCCGTACGCATACGCCAGTAAAAAAACAATAACTCCCATGTGGATGGGGCTGGGGTGTTCCCAATTGACAAAAGAGGCCAAAGTGCCTGAGGCAGCAAAGCAGATAAGCGCACGGAAGTAGTATTGCTGGATCGGGGATTCTGTCTGGAGTTGTTGTGAATCAGTCTTACTGTTCATTTGGGTTCAAGCCTTATTGTTATTTCTGCAGTAAGTCCGTAGGTATGCACTTGAGTCGCTCCGTAAGTAATCTGCGAATTAAACGGCTTTTTTTTATAAATGTCTACTCGTTAACTGAAACTGCTGAGTGTTTTCTGCTCGCTTATTATTTAAATTTCAATTCAAGGTATTTTTCTTCCAATTCGGCATATTGCTTACGCAATTCGGCGAACTCGGTTTGGATGTGTTCTATGTTGCTGGATACGCCACTTGCGGCGGGTACCTCGTCGAGGCTGTGTTTGAGTTCATCATTTTCTTTTTCCAGTTCCTCTATATTTTCCAGAAGCTCTTTACTTTCCTGGGTAAAGTCCTCCAGTGTTTGCTTGATCCTTTGGTTTTCCTCTTCCAGTTCGTGGCCGCTATCCAATTGTTGTTCTTGTTCGGCGATTTTTTCATTGGCTTTATTCAGTTCTTCCTCGAGCAGTTGTACGCAGGTATCAGACTCCTGAACAAAACGTACTTGTCGCTGTAATTGCTGTTCCAATTCTTTTATGACCAAATCTTTTTCTTCTGCCGTGACAGCATCTTCCAGTTTGCGCTGTAAATTACTGATGACACGATATTGATCCGCGGCAACGTTGCGTAATTTCATAATCTCTTCGGCCGCACGTGGATCCTGACGAATAATATTGATGGTTTTATTTTCTTGCGGTACGCCATTAATGGCATTGCTGGTGGAATAAATGTAATGGTTAATATCGTTATAGCTATCGTTATACCGCCCCAGCAATGTCTCGAAATGTTCGCGGTCAGCGACATTATCAGCCATCGCATAAAGCTCATTGTAGTAACCTTGCGCATTGGCCTGCGCTTCATTCCAGCGTTTTTCCAGATCGAAAAAGAGCTTTTTGAATTTCTCCAGATTTTCAACCCGCTTCTTATAGGTTTCCAATTCGTCGTTGTCAGCCGATGAGTTCTGCTGCGTTGATTGCAACAAGGGTTCAAGGGTTTGGTTAAAAATATCCCAATAGCCTTCGCTGCCTTGAACTGTAGTGGTGCCCAGTTCTTCAGCGCGCAAAAACGCATAGCGTAGCGCTACAATACGCTGGTTAAGGGGTACATCGGTGGGTTGGACTCCTGAAATATCACTGCGCGGTGCTAAAAAGCTGAAGCGTTCCTGGGTGATATCCAATTGTTCATAGATAAACTGTTTATAAGTTGCTGCCGGTGGTAATGCAGGCGATTGAATATTTTTTACGGTATCGATCAACTCCTTAAGCTTGTTCTGCTGGCGTTTTATTAATTTCTTTTGCTTAACGGAAAAGTAGAGCAGGGCAAAGGTCGCAATGAGCAACGCCAGATAGATTTCTATGGCTACTACGAGCACAAGGGTTGGTACTTGCATATTATTGTGGGCCGGAACAATCAATAGGAAGTGCTTTCGAATAAAGCTCAATGTCCAAAAGTATGGTACAGGTTTGCTCAATATTCGACTTTGACGACAGCAAATAGCCCTCTAAGTGGCTGATTCGACGAAATAATCGAGAGGTTTTTACACTATGGATGCACTTGTGGCACTACATCAACGGGTTTCTATCACCAAGCTGACATCACCGGCACCGGATAAAACACAACTCAATCAACTCTTCAAGGCCGCATTACGGGCTGCTGACCATGGCAATATGCGGCCCTGGCGTTTTTTGGTAATAGAAGGCGGGCAGTTGGGGAAATTAGGCGAACTGTTTGCCCGCGTTGCGCAATCCAATAAACCGGAAATTACTACGGCTGAATTGGAGCGATTTAAATCCATGCCATTGCGCGCACCAATGATTATCGCGTGTATCGCTAAAACGGCGGAAAATCCCAAGGTGCCGCTTATTGAGCAAATTATCTCGGCGGGTGCGGCGACGCAAAATTTAATTACTACCGCATTTGCTTTGGGTTTGGGGGCTGTATGGCGTACTGGTGATATGGCTTATGACCCGCAAGTGAAAAGTGCGTTGGGGTTAACAGCGAATGAAGAATTGATTGGTTATGTATATATCGGGACGCCCTCGGTTCCTGTGCATTTACCACGCGAACAAAATCCGGAAGAATTTTTTAGCTATTGGTCAGAGGAATAAGATTGCGTTTGCGTGCGTGCTTGTGTACATTAGCGCGCCTTTGCAGGGGTAGGTTAATGATGCCCTGGTGAAGATAAACGGTGAGATGTCCGAGTGGCCGAAGGAGCACGCCTGGAAAGTGTGTATACCGCAAGGTATCGAGGGTTCGACTCCCTCTCTCACCGCCAGTTTCCAAAGCAAGTACAAGTCGCGCAGCGCAGCTTGAATGCTGTTTGTACAACTTGATCGAAATTTGTAGTTCGTTGATTTATAAAGTATTAATTTGAAAGTTTCGCACAAGAAAATCAAATAAATGCTTGACTCACAAAGTCCCGGTCAATAGAATGCGCGCCTCAACAACGCACTCGTAGCTCAGCTGGATAGAGTACTCGGCTACGAACCGAGCGGTCGGAGGTTCGAATCCTCCCGAGT
>JAGKWO010000057.1 GCA_021151835.1 Gammaproteobacteria bacterium | reverse complement strand
CAACGGCTCATCTACCTGGTCACCATGCACATAACGACGTTGCAGGGTTCCGCTGCTGTTGTATTCGCCAATTAACGCATCGCCATCGTAAAGATACTGCGTAACCGTGCCGCCGATGGTGCTTTGGAACAGGCGGCCGTTAGGGTCGTATACAAAGCTACTTGTAGTGGTACCGCCGGTAGTAAGCAATCGATTTTCGGCATCGTAGGTATAGGTCTGCGTACCGTCATTGGTCAGGTTGGCCTGGCCGTCATAACCCAATGGCTGGCCTGCGATGTGAGTGTATTGATTTAATCCGTTGGGAACATACGTACCAATGCGGTTATCGTTGCCCTGATAGTAATACAAGCTATTGTCTTTAGTCAGGGTTTCAATCTGGTTTGAGGCGGTGAAGGTGAATCGGGTCGTGAGATCGTTGGCAGTGCCAGTGAAATTCTGGGTGAAGGTTTTCAGGTGCACGCCGTTGTCACGTGAGTAGTTATCGCTGGTTAAACCATAGATCGTTGTAGCTCCACCGGTACGGGCAATATTTTTACGGCGACCATCAATTGAATAATTGACGCTGAGTAACGTAGTGGACGCGCCTTCATTGATGCGATTAACACGATTCAAACCATCAAATGCGTAAGTAAATACCGTTCCATCCGGATGGGTTATGGAGGTGCGATTGTTATTAAGGTCATACCCATAACTTACGCTACGGTTAGCGCCACTCATGTTGTTTGTGCTCGTGGCGACATTGCCAAAACCATCGTAGGTGGTAGTAATTCCCTGCCCCGCATCTGAACCAAACCGGGCAGACAACAACAGACCGCGCAGATCGTAGTTGTAGGACACATTCTTTTGCTTGACGGTATTGGTATAGCTTTTGAGGATGACCCGGTTGTTGTTGTCATAAGCCAGGGTAATCAGCTCACCAGTTCCCTGGGAGTTACGCTTACGCTGGTTTTGGGGATTTCCGTTTGCATCAAAGTTACTGAATTCAACAAAATCGTTTTCATTTACCGCATTTTTGGTTGTTGGCGAGGGATAAACCATTTTCACCAAACGGAAATTGGTGTCGTAACGTAACTCCGTGCGGTTCCCATTTGCATCAGTCTGGCTCGTCAAATTGCGGCCTGTGTATCCATTTGTGACATAGGTTTGTGCTATTGGAGTATCTACAGCACGCTTCTCGGTATCGATTTGATCGAAATCGTTGTAGGTATATTGCGTAATACGGTCTACATTACTCGCATTTTTATCCTCTACCAGGCACGCATCTGGCAATGACTCCGGTGCGTTGAAGGTTGTGGTTTTCATCCGAACCGCAACGCAATTTACCCGATTTTTGGTGTCATAATTGGTTTGGGTAAGGCTGACAGGCGTGCCGCTTTTATCTTTAATCGTAACGGTGGTTTTGCGGCCATAGCTATCATAGGTGAACGATTGGCTGCTATAAACAGTGAAGCCCGTCCAGTCACCGGGTGAGGTGTTTTCGTCTGCCCAATTGGCAAGCTCGCCGTTTTCTACGCTTTCGAGCAACCCGGTTGTTGCGTTATAAGTATTGCGGGTCGCCAGGAGCCGCAAGGTTCCATTGCTGTCAGGATCTGGCGATATTGTTCCGGTTACTCTACCGGCAACATCGTATCGCTTGGCATTCATATAGGCTTGTTCTTGCTGTGCTGCAAAAATAGTAACGCTTGCGAAAATACCCAGTGCAAAGCAAAGTCCGTTAACCGATTGTTTGGTCGAAAAAATATTTTTCATGTCATCTCTTCCCTGAACTTAGTTGCAGCTGGCTGGATTGGCGTTGGGTTGTGTTTCACCAATAAGATTGTTGTAAATATCGTATTGGTAACAGGTACGTTTCACTGTTTGTACGTTAGCCGTATTTACAGCGGTCACTGTTTTACTTTTTAAGCGCAGGTTTCTAGTCGTGTCATATTCATAACTTGTAACTACTTCATCGTTTGCGCCTAGCTCACACGTTCCGCTGAAAACACTGTTGCCATTACCTGTTCCGTTGAAATTCCCATTCATGCAGTATTTTTCGGCAGTTTTTAAATAAATAGGCGTACCTGTTGTTGTGCCAGAGGCAGAAAAATAAGTCGCTTGCAGGGGCGTATATTCATAGCGTGTTTGTGCGCGCTTGCCATTTTTATTGGCTGGCAACGTAACGGTTTCTACCTGGCCCGAGAGCTGGTGATAGGTGTAGTTCGTTTGATTACCATTTGGATCTTTGACCCATTCCGGTTGGTTGCAAGTTTTACGATTGGTACATATTGCAGGATAACTCGCTGAAGAAAATCCAGGCCCTTGAGTAATTTTATTTACATTTCCACGAGCATCGTACTCGTACACTTTATCAGGCGCCCATTTACTGGTATCCCAGCCGAATGTTTCTTTTGTCACAAAATTTCGGTAATTAAGCTCAAACAAAATAACACGGCCACCTTTGTAGTCGATAACTCGTTCAAGAATGCCAACCGGGCTGGTTGTGTACTGATCTACCACAACGTCGGCCCCACTATAAGTTTTCCCGTGATATTCACGCAAATCACCCTCGCTATAGCCTTGCGGGCCTTGCATTCCCGTTGCCGAGGTTAATATTCCCGGTAACAAACTATCATCGTTATAGTTCGCGTAAGTGGTGACAGGGAAACCTTCACCACCATAAGTTGTGACCTTAGGATTTTTATTCCTGTAGGTATAAAACGCCGTTGATGCTGTGGCCCCCGCCGATTTTATTTCGACTAGCCTGGGCGCAACTAATTTCCAGGGGGTGTTGCTAGGAATTGTAGGGTCAGTCGGTATTCCTGCGTCTTGAGCTTCGTATATCAAGTCTGTTTTAACACCCGCGGCGTTAGTCACAGAAAAAGTGCTTTTATCGATAAACATGGCGCGGGGCATACCACCAGGCCAGGTGAAGGTTGCCGTAGGCCAGGTGCATGGTGCACCGGTAGATATATTGCAAGACTCCAGCACTGGCTCTATCGCTGTATTAATTGCACGAATATATCTTGGATGTGCCTGTCGAAAGGCAGAACTAACAGCGGGTACGTTGTTGCCACTAGGAAAAGAGCGGTTCTGCTTTGATGCATCCAGCCCTGGGTCTGTTGAATCGTAATCGTATCTCAGTGCGAATCCGGTATTGGTAGTAACACCAACGAAGCTGCCGAGATT
Source organism: Gammaproteobacteria bacterium (assembly GCA_021151835.1). GTDB lineage: Bacteria > Pseudomonadota > Gammaproteobacteria > Pseudomonadales > Cellvibrionaceae > Cellvibrio. Next base: position 23,780 of record JAGKWO010000057.1, on the reverse strand, counting down.
GACATAAATAGTGAATCCATTAGGGTAAACTATTTTTTGTACGGCAAAGTTTGTATGTGCAAATGCCTTATTAGTTATGTTCTCTGTTGAAAGAAAAACCTCGGTTCCGTCGGGCTGCGTCCACACAAAACCATCTGTTCTGCGCTCCAAGGTATGGCGTTGATCACCTACCGCTTTGTAATAGTAATCCGTGCCGTCATAGTAGTACCATAAATAAGTACCATCATTTTTAATGGCCATAAAGTCCGCTTGCTGCCCCAAAAACGAGGCTCGCATAACAGTTGCCTGACCCTCTGTCCCAGGAACATCAGGATAACCGCCGGGAGATTTGTTTGTTCCGAGTTGCGTAAATTTAATGCCGCCTGCGTATTTGTCGTGGTACCCATAACCGCCGGGGGAAAGATCAAAATAATTCCCCCTCGCCGTGATGCTATGACTTAACCCCAACTCACCACCAATAGAAACTGTTTCAATGCTAGGAGATAGCTGGTTACCTGCAACATTGACATTGTATTTATCCATCGTTTGGTATTTCGGAGGTGTGACGTAATTAACACCCTGGGTTGCAAAACTTGCTGAAGAAAAACACGCGAGAGCAATTGCCAACACGTGTACTTGAAAAGCACAGGAAATATTGGATGTAGCGTCCATTGATTGTTTAACACCATAAAAATTTTTGTTAGTAGATTTTGCGGTATTCATTTCATGTTCCCTCATTAAAAATAAGTTTGTGGGCCACAGTTATTGTTCGCATCGCAGGCCTTAACCCAGCTGCATGGTTTTGTGGATTGCTGAACTGGTGTATTCCCCGTGTCTGTACCGGATATGCTTACTTCGGACGTATTCACGGCTTTGAAGACATAGTGATGTGCGCCTGCAACAGCGTTCCACTTTCCTTTCCAGGCACCAGGGCCAAAATTTTCCCAACACTGAAGCCCGGTTGGAGCGTTGAGTGTTGTTTTGAAGGATATGCTTGTGGCACCACTAATATTATTCGCCTCATCTTTTGCTCGTACTGCAAACAAATAATTGGTAACGGGAGCAAGGCCCGTCACGTTCACCGTTGTTGACGCGTTGACGATCCACGCACCGCCATTCAGGCTGTATTCGTAATTACTTATATCGGCATTATCGGTTGATGCGGTCCAGCTTATTAATGCAGAACTACCAGTAACGGCTTGTACAATCAGGGCAGAAGGATTGGATGGAGCCACAAAATCAGGGCCCTTTACTTTTATACGATTACCCGCCGCGTCATAGTTATAGCCGCGATTACCATTCACTGGATCAGTTACTGAAGTCAGGCGACCGAGAGCATCGTACGCAAATGTAGTTGTTACAGAGGCACCACCGGAGCCGGCAGTGTTATTAGGGACAGACACGCTTTTGCCATCCGAACCTATAAAGAAATCAACATCCCGAACAGCCAACGTATACCATCCAGCAGCTATTCGTAGAGCAAGTAGCTCAGTTGAAATATTAAAAAGCACAGCATTCGAATTAACACCGTCATTGTTATAGACAGCATAATTTTTACTACCTGCGATTAGCAAAGGCGTTGCTATGTCACCATGCAAAATAATGAAAAAGGGTTTTTGTGAAAAGTACAAATCATTATCCCCATCGCCATCCAAATCCCCTTTGTAAATATTATAGTCATTTACATTTATTTGGATTTCCGCTCCTACGGCAAATGTTGCACATAAAAACGAACTAACGATAACACTCACTATTTTTAATAACGATGACATGGCATCTCCATTTTGGTTTTTTACACCGTAGCCCATAAATTTTATTTATAACGTTTTCTTCAAACTTTCTTATTAAAAAAACAAAAAAACAAAAAAACAAAAAAACAAAAAAACAAAAAAACACGAAGGAGCCATAAAGGCTCCTTGGTTTAAAACTTAATCTTTTGCAGGGAAAATTAAGCAGGCAACAACTCTTTCACTGCATCACGCTCTTCCTGCAATTCTTTTTCAGTTGCAGTCATGCGTGCGCGCGAGAATTCATTGATCTCAACACCTTGAACGATTTCCCAATCGCCGTTTTTGCACACAACCGGGAATGAGTAGATCAGGCCTTTTTCGATGCCGTAAGAACCATCGCTGTATACGCCCATGCTCACCCAATCGTTTGCTGGAGTACCGAGTGCCCAATCGCGGATGTGGTTGATTGCAGCGTTGGCCGCAGACGCAGCAGAAGAAGCACCGCGCGCCGCAATAATGGCAGCACCGCGTTGTTGTACGGTGGGGATGTAATCGCCTTCGTACCAGGCTTGGTCAACCAGGCTCAGGGCTGGTTTGCCATCAACCAGGGTGTTGTGCAGGTCTGGATATTGGGTAGAAGAGTGGTTACCCCAGATCAGTGCTTTGGTGATGTTGTTGATGCTGGTACCGGTTTTAGTGGCCAGTTGGGACAACGCACGGTTGTGATCCAGGCGGGTCATCGCAGTGAATTGACGTGGGTTGATGTCCGGTGCGTTGCGTTGTGCGATCAATGCGTTGGTGTTTGCCGGGGGCGCCAGTGACGGTAACTCTTACGGGTGCTTTCACGATGAGACTCCATTTATTCGGGTGATATTGGAAGGAAACGAAAGTTCGGCATTGTGTGCCAGGATTTGTTACATAGGACGGGTGGGCATTATAGGCATTTGCCTGAAAAATTCACCCCAAGAATGAGACTAAATGCCTCTCCCGGGGAAATTAAGTGAGAATGATTCGCGAAGTTGACCGGATATTTGCATCCGGCCTTTGTGGAACGGCTTATGACTCAATACACGGTGATGATCCAATCAGATCAAGCCCCAGGCCCTGAGGCCAGGCAGGAATTATCGCTGGAAACACCGGTACGCAATTTACGGTTCAAATCCCGCAGTGCGGTTCGTACCCCCTCCTCTAACACCGGATGATAAAACGGCAATTCCAGTACCTGTTGCACGGTGAGTCGCAATTGGATGACCCATGCCAATTGGTGGGCAATATGTTCTGCCGCCGGCCCGAACATTTCCGCCCCCAACAGCAAACCTGTTCCCTGCTCCCCGTAAACTCGCAGCAGGCCGCGATTTTTATTAATGACGCGAGCGCGACCCTGGTCCGCAAAATTAACTTCACCAATCGCATAACAATCGTTGCAATTCTTGCGGATGCTTGCCAGGTTTTGGCCCACGCTGGCGATTTGCGGATCCGTAAATACCACGCTGAGCGGTGTGCGCCGGGCGCCCGCGCGGATATCCTCAGCGTCGCGCAATGACCGTGCCGCGTTACCCCCGGCAATTCGCCCTTCATCCACGGCTTCGTGTAGCAAAGGCACATCGTTAGAAACATCGCCAGCAATATAGATTGATGAGTTACCGCATTGACCGGTATAGCGGTTGTAATAAGGAATGCCCTTGGCATCCAACGCCAGGTCAGTATTTTCCAACGCCAGAAATTCAACATTGGGACGGCGACCGGTAGCAGCCAACACATAATCAAATTTCTCTTCGATCATGCCTTTTTCGCGATGACGATATTCAATAACAACACCATCGTTGGCTTCGCGAATATTCGCTGTTTCGGCGTTCAGGTCCAGATAAAACTCGCGATTAAATTCAATATCCGCGCAATGACTAATGACCGGATCGCTAATTGCCGCAAGTTCACCGCTTTTGCCAAACACCGCGACTTTTATACCCAGGCGACTTAATGCCTGGCCAAGCTCCAGACCGATCACACCGGGACCAAAAATCGCTATCGATGCCGGCAAATCTTTCCATTCAAATATGTCGTCACTGGTCAACAGCCGTGATCCGGCTTCCTTTAAACAATCAGGAATAGAGGGTGATGAACCGGTTGCAATAATGATGCGTTTCGCCTGGATTGTTTCCGTTGTGCCATCCGCTTTCACAATCTCCAGTTCACTGGCAGAGATAAATTTTGCATGCCCTTCCACTTTGCTCTCAAGCGGAAACTCATTTACCGAATCAACAACTGAACTTACAAAATGATCGCGCTCCGTGCGAATACGTTGCATAACGGCAACACCATTAATTTGTGGTGGCGAGTAAGTAATGCCAAATACGTCACCTTGTTGGCCGTGATGGGCATAGTCAGCAGCAGCGATCAGCAATTTGCTGGGCATGCAACCAACGCGCGCGCAAGTAGTGCCGTAATTTCCCGCTTCAATAATAAGGATGTTATCGGTGTATTTTTTTGCGGCATTATAGGCACTCAAGCCAGCCGTTCCTGCGCCGATAATGGCAACATCAACTTTACGCGTGGGCATCCCGCGTCCTCCTTCAGGACAAATATATTACTGTGACGAATCAAACCGGATTTGGTTTCAGAACCTATAGGCAAAAACTTGGCCATTAAAAGAAATCAAGCAGGCCGCCGCGTAAAACGGCGTGAAATGAAGAATTTTTAATCGAAACGCCACTAATCCCCTTGAAAAAAAGTAATAACTTTGCAAAATCGACACTCGCCGAATAAGGAATAATTTTTCTACAACTATGAGTAATGAATCTCCCTGTTTGACTTGTGGCGCCTGCTGTGCGGCTTTCCGCGTATCTTTTTATTGGGGTGAATGCCAAAGCGCGGGCGGAACCGTCCCCGATGAATTAACCCTGCAGGTAACACTGCACCATGCGTGCATGAAAGGAACCGAAAAAAATCCGGTTCATTGCACCGCATTGGTGGGCACACCCGGCGAACGTGTTAGCTGTAACATTTACGAAAATCGCTCAAGCACGTGCCGGGAGTTTGATATTTTTAATGAGGATGGGAGTGTGAATGAGGCTTGTGTCAGAGCACGAGCCTTTTACGGATTAGCGCCAGTGAGTCGGTAAGTAATAATTAAATCATACCCGGTTCATATTCATCTTCCGCCAGGAAAACAAACCCGGTTAAGCCATGCTCTTCAACGGCTTCTTTAATAGATTTATGGGCAACGATAAGCAACGGTATTTCACCCAGCATAAAAATTTTGTGCCCTTCAATTTTTTTCTCATCGAAAACTATTGAATTAACGCCCATTAATTTCCCACTGGAACTGAACATAAAGTCAGACTCATCTTCATCCAATGCATTCAACCGCCCCAATATATTGGCAACACTGTAATCCACTTTTTGTGCGCTGCGCACATCGGTTACCTCCGCCGGAAGATATTCAATATTGCTAACCCCCAAGCCCTCCAGGATGGTGATAAATTTGCGCGAGAATAATTTAAATCCCGATGCCTCATGAATATCACGCGGTGGAAAATTTTCGGTCGGTAACACACGCGGATCAGTCACCAGATCAACACGATAAGGCTTACTAACACCACCAATAAATTCGCCATCAGTAGCGTCGACATCTGGTTTATCAATTACTTTTACTGTTGGCCCCGCCCACGGCGAATCAGCAATCATAATAAAATAGTTTTCGCTCATTATTAGACCTCAATTATTTACAAATTTTATTCCGGATCATTTGCGTTTTCGGCTTCAGCAGCCTGGTCATCAAGCAGGACTGATCCACCATCAATTAACTGCTCAGGTGTTTTTCCAATCTCTGCCGGGAACGAACCCCAAGGCGCCGATGGATCCAGATAAGAGTGATTATACAAATGGTAACTTTTTAATTTATGCTTAGCCAGACCATTCCAGATGGCCTTTTCTTGCATGAGCATATATTCCAGCAGTTCATCTTTACTTCCTTGTTTATCTTCGTCGCAAAAATTATTTTTAATTAACTTCGCGACTTGATCGATATGTAAATCGACCTTGGTGAAATAAGCTTCCGTGTGTCCACCACTGTGCTTTTGCAATGCCTTGTTATAGGCGCGAGCACGGCTGAATTGTAATGAGCTAAATGGCAACCAGGAACAATTGCTGCCGCGGTTGGGATCATAACCGGCGGCTTTAAGCTCACCGGAAATTTCGTGTTTGCTAGCACACTTTAATGCAATGCAGTGATGCGCTGCTGCTTTATAGCCGCCGGTGCTGTTGATATCCGATTGCCACTCAATCAAAGGCGCTTTATCAACACCAGGGTAACTGCTCGAATAATTAGCAATGCTATACGTCCGCCCTTCTGATTTGAGTTTAGACATATTGCGTGGAAATTCTGCTTTTGGTGCAGCCTTTTTTTCTTGATGATCCTTCCCGCAAAAACAACATTTCTCTTTCCCACCCGGAGGAATCACTGCAATGCCTTCGCCAATTTGAGTCATTTTTTGCTTCCGTTAATAATCATTATTTCCATGCACATATAGCAGATCTATATGCACCGTCAGAAGAACAATAGGCCAGCCCTGAACATTTTTTTTCGTGACTCATCAAGCTCACCAACATTGGCCCAAATGCAGCGCCAATATCGCCAAAACAATCTGCCGGGTGATTGATTTTTGCCGCCGGGGAAATACGTGAGCCATTGCGAATCATCGCCACACCAAATTCTTTACTCCCGAATCGTTCACCGTTAAAACTACTGTAAATCTGGTTTATTGCAATTTGCGGAGCGTTAGCTAATGCACCCCTGAATGCATTTGCCAATCCATCGCCACGATAGGGAGATGAAGAATAACGATGACCTTCTTCAGCAGCGCTGGATGGTTGGGCAAGGGTAAGAAGACTATTCAACTTATATTTTTGCACTGCATTTTCTGTTGCCAATAATAAAAAGCTACCCGCTTCACCCGGAACAAAACCTTCACCCGCACCTTCTACCAATAAACGGTCCTCAGCATCCAGAATGCTAATTTGTTGTAAATAGTAACGATAGGAATCCACTCCACCAACCAGCACGAATTCGGCACCGCTGACCTCGAGATAGCGAAACGCTGTTTCGATGGCTTGAAAACCACCGGCGCGACCGGTTGCAAATACGCGGCTGTTTGGTAGATCAAAAGGGATTTTGGTTTGAATGGATAAATGTTTTAGCAGTCCGGATGTTAATTTAGGCTTTTGACGCGGCAAAGTTTCCGCGCAAGAAATAAACACAGGAAGCGCACCCAGCGTTTCAAAACCCTGGAGGCATTCAACTAAAGCAGAGGACGCAATCCTGACCATGTTGGCATGACCGGGATGCAGCACTTTCAATGGCAATAACTCATCGGACAAAGCGCCGAGGGCGCCATCGGGAATATTGGCATAACGAATTAGTTTGCGGCGCTTATTGAAATGCGAACTGATTTGATAACCCGAAACACCTGCCCGGAAAGCCGCATGGGTAGTCAGCGCAGTTCCACCAATAGAACTGATTGCGCCACTACTAACCACACATAATGATTTAATTATTCCTTCACCCATATATTCTTGCCATTATTATGGTTTGAGTTGTAGAACTTAAGTACATTCTTTTTGCGCACGTCCATGTGGTTACAACTATTTCAGCAAATATATGAGCCCTCGCACGGCAAAAGCAAGCATATGAATAATATATTTTTTATGGCTATCTGGTGTAGCGTTCGCTTAATGCCTGATACAACTCATCTTTAAATTCAGGCTTACTTGCATCAAGCGATTGTACCGCCTCTACCAAATGCTCGTTATCTTCACGGCCATCGTGCCAGTGTTTGCGATAACTGCCATCTTTATAACCGTGATCCTGGCGGAAGAAGTTCAATACATTTTTGCCAACATAGCCGCGATAGAGTTGATCGAAACTCATATTCACACCGGCCATCAAACGCGCAAACAAACCGATATGGAATTGTTTATCGGCGAGCGTTGCCCCGGCGAATTTTTCCAGGTCAAGGCGGAAATCTTTTTCGTCAGTAGCGATTACCAATTCTTTTTGCAGGCGAACAATAATGTCATCTTGCGCGCTGCCGGATTGCAACAGGATGCTTAAACCAAAATGCCAGATATCGATTAACTCCAATGCAACCTGTTCAGTATCCGGTGATTGTTTTTTCCACCACTTCCAACCGTAGTGATCCATCAGCTCTGCGCACTCTACCCAAATAGCGCGATACCACTCGTAGCCCTGTGCTTGCCAATTGGCAGTAACTTTGGTGTTCATCCCGTCTTGTAATTCGAGCATGACTTTAATTTGTTGGTGTTGTGCAGACATTGTTGTTCTCACATTACTATTTAATAGGTGGTGGCAATAAAGCACCCACTCCCAGCCTCTCAAGCTCCAGGGGGAGGAGTCGTTAAGCTCCGTCCTTTTTATGAAGAGGCGGCGTTAATTTGGTAAATATTGTTTAGCTTTGCTAAATAAACGATAAAAATTTTCGGTGGTTTTTTCCGCTAGTTCCTCCAGCGGAATACCGCGCACATCCGCGACAAATTGCGCGACTTCGCGAACGTATTTAGGTTCGTTGGGTTTACCGCGGTAGGGAATCGGTGCGAGATAGGGAGAATCGGTTTCAACCAATAAACGATCAATTGGCATGTTGCGCACCACATCGCGAATTTGATCGGCATTTTTAAAAGTGACTATGCCGGAAATGGAAACGTAGTAATTTAAATCCAGTGCCGATTTAGCCATCGCCCAATCTTCGGTAAAACAATGCAATACACCGCTGTGCTCGACACTGCCGTGCGCTTTAATCAGGGCAAGCGTATCCGCTTTTGCTTCACGCGTGTGCACGACAACGGGTAAACCGATGTGTTTTCCCACCCGCAAATGCAACGCAAAACTTTCGTGTTGCAATTCCTTGCTTTCCGTTTCGTAGTGATAATCCAAACCTGTTTCACCCAAGGCAACAACTTTGGGTTGGGCGGCCCAGTTAATTAGTTGCGCTTCAGTGGCCGCGCCTTCTTTTACATCGCAAGGATGAACTCCAACCGATGCCACAACACGCGGATGCGCCTGGGCGATATCAATGACGGTTTGGATATTTTCCAGGCTAATGCCAATGCATAACATTTGCTGGATACCACGGTCATGCGCTGCCGCAATTGCCGCGCTTAAATCGCCGTTATAAGGATCAAGCTTGATGCGATCCAGGTGGCAGTGAGAGTCAATTAACATAGGCATGTCCAAAAACGATGGGCAAGAATGCCCATTCTAAAAACAGCAAAGCCAGGTTAGGACCTGGCTTCGGAGAAACTCGGTGGAGCGATTTTACATGCTGTAGTGGCTACATGGTATGGGCAGGATGATGCGGGAAGATCACATGGTGTGGGTTGGCTTGTCGGAATTAAGCATACCGGCAAGGTAAGTTTCGATTTTGCTGATCGCCGTATTATCCTGATCGCTAAACTGGACACCTATCCCCGCTGCACGGTTGCCTTGCGCACCTTTTGGTGTAACCCATACCACTTTACCGGCAACCGGAATTTTTTCCGGTTCGTCCATCAGGCTTAACAACATAAAGACTTCATCGCCCAATTTGTAATTTTTGTTAGTGGGGATAAACATGCCGCCATTTTTCACAAAAGGCATGTAGGCTGCGTAAAGTACCGCTTTATCTTTGATAGTAAGGGAAAGTATGCCGTTACGGGCACCACCGCCAATCGGTTGCATAACAGATCCTGCTTCCTGGTTTTTATAGAGCCAACGTCATAACCAATCAATGGTCATAGGGGCCAAGGTTGCGACACTAATAGATTAGCTCACTAGTGTCCAGACGCCATTGCACGATTCGTGCTCGCGCGCAACAAAGCGCCCCAATCGAGCAATAATTCCTCTAATAACAACTGCTTATTAGGGTTCGCGCCACTTAATAATTGACGCTTGGATAATAGTATTTTTTCAATATAGCGATGCAAAAGCGGTAGATTGAGGTTGCTAACGCGATCACGCCACTCCACGGGAGCCAATTCTATCTGGGGATCATTCGCGCCAGCGCGCCAGCGCGCCAGGCTGTGCAACAACCCCAACAACCATTCCACCAACCCCGTTACATCACCACCCTGCCAGCCAGCGGCAACTTCGATTGCCGATACCTGGCCCAGGGTTAGACGCACAAATTGCTGCAAGGTTTGCTCGCGTTGTTCCAGCGCATCGCCCTGCAGAAATGCCAGGGCTGTTAATGGGGCACCGCGGGCGGCGACAAGCAATGCATCCGGCGTCGTATTACTTCCTACCATCAATGGCGATAGCCAATGGATAACCTGTTCGGTGCGCGGCATGGGTAATTTGCGCATCTGGCACCGACTGCGAATCGTGGGCAGTACCGAACTGGGGGCATGGGCAACCAGAACCAGCAATGTATTCGCGGCAGGTTCTTCCAGCGACTTGAGCAAGGCGTTAGCCGCATTGCCGTTCATGGCTTCAGCGGGTTCAATAATGACCACCTTGTAGCCACCCTGCTGCGCCGTTTTACCCAGGGATTCAGTGAGTTCGCGGACCTGGTCGACCTTGATGGCCTTACCGTCTTCCTCAGGTTCCAGCCACAGCAAATCCGGATGGGTTTGGGATTTATTTAATTCACAACCCCGGCATCTCCCGCATGCAGTCCCTTCGATAGGTGCAGCGCACAGCAGCAACTGCGCCAGTGCATCCGCCAAATGGCGCTTACCAATCCCTTTCGGGCCGGCAATCATCAGCGCATGGGGCAATTTTTGTGCGGCGATTTGCTGTACCAAATGCTGCCAGTCATTGAGTTGCCAGGGATAGGGATGAATGGGAAAGTCGCTCATTGAATAACCAGCCAGAATCAGTTTTTGGGGTAGCCCAACAAAAATTTGGGCAAGCTTAGCAAATTTGCGATAATCCGCGCCCGCTTAATTCCACTCCTGGCTTGATGATGACTGATTTACCGCTGGATATTTTATACCTCGATGACGACCTGCTCATCGCCAACAAACCGGCGGGCTTGCTGTGTGTGCCGGGCAAAGGGCCGGAAAAACAGGATTGCCTGTACAACCGCGTCCTGAAATTTAACCCCAATGCACGTATTGCACATCGGCTCGACCAGGGCACATCCGGGATTGTGATGTTCCCGCTCAATTACCTGACCCTTAAAAACCTGACCCATAAATTCGAAGCGCGCGAAATCCACAAGCGTTACCTGGCGGTGGTCGACGGCCTGGTCGCGCTGGACGAAGGCGAAATCACCTTACCGCTGATTTGCGACTGGCCCAATCGACCGTTACAAAAAGTGTGTTTTGAACATGGGAAATCGGCCCACACGCGCTATCGGGTTATCGAACGCAACCGCGCCGAAAATACCACCCGCGTACAACTGGAACCGGTCAGCGGCCGCACGCACCAACTGCGGGTCCATATGCTAAGCCTCGGCCATCCGATGCTAGGGGATGGACTTTATGCTCCCGAACCTATTCGCGGCAAAGCACCACGTTTGCTGCTGCATGCCCAACAACTCTGGCTCGACCACCCTATTTCAGGAAAAGCTATCCACATAGAATCACCCGCCACCTTCTAAGGCACCAATCCAATCAAAAACGCACTTTATAAGTTTTTGGAACAATTTTCCCTAGAAGAATAAGAAATTCATCTATAGCCATCCCAGTTTATTGCCTAGCCTTATAAGGACCATGTCAATTACCCCTATATGACATGTTTTCGTTATAAAAATGAGATTTACTGGAGACCTCATGAAAAGAACATTATTAAGTCTTACGCTCATCGCGCTCAGTAGCCAGGCACTGGCAACCGAGCTTTACAACGGCCGGATTAGCGGTATGGCGGGCGCCGGGTATGTAACCGGTGGATACAGCGATGGACTTTTATTCAACCCGAGCCTTGCTGCGAGCCATAAAGAGGATGATGACTTTGCATTAGTCATCAATGCGGGAGGGTTGGGCTCCGACAAAGACGATTTGATTGATGGGCTGGATGACCTTGTGGACTTCACCGATTACCTGCAAAACGCTAACAACCTTAATGCGAGCGATGCAGAAAAACTAAAAAAACTGATGAACAACGTCGATGAAAAAACACTGGGTGCGTCTGTAGGCGGAAGCCTGGTAGTAGCTATTCCCAATTCCTATATTTCGGCAGCCTTGGTGGTCAAGGCGACAGGTAATGTCGGCGTACTCACCGATATTGATGAGGATGATTACACGCTGATCGATAACAGCATCAGCACCCCCTTTGAACCGGAAGACCTGCAATCCTCTGTATACGGTCGCGGAGTGATCCTGCGCGAAACAGGTGTGGCCCTGGCCAAAGGTTTTGACGTTGGTAATGGTCAACAGTTGTTGGTTGGCATCACTCCGAAACGGGTAAAAGTCGAGACTATTGTCTACCAGGCGACGGTTGCCGATTACGATGAAGATGACTTGGACGCAGATGATTACACCGTAGAAAGTAGCGCCAGCAATCTTGATGCCGGTATCACTTATCAAACCGGCAAAATTCGCTACGGGCTTGCAGTCCAAAACCTCAAGAGCGATAGCTTTAAGACTATTGATGGCGGAACCTATGACCTGGATACCCGCACTACCGCAGCAGTGGGTTACCTAGGTGAACGCCTCAAGGCCGAAGCAGCGCTGGATCTTGATTCCCACACCACCTTCGGCTTGGGCGCGGAAAGCCAGGTTTTCCGTGCGGGACTTGAGTACAGTGCACTGAGCTGGTTGCAACTGCGCGCCGGCCTCCAGCGCGACCTGGAAGACGCATTGCCAGATGCTTACTCATTCGGAGTGGGAATTTCCCCGTACAATGTTTTCAACATCGATTTGGCGGGCTACACCGGCTCCGATGAAACTGTGGGCGGCGCCCTGCAAATTGGTTTGAGGTTTTAACCAGCCTGATGGCGGCCCCGTAACCGGGGCCGTAACATTACAATAACCTGCTCAACACGCTATCGATTTCGGCCTGCACTTCCGGCAGCGACGCCCCGGCATTAATAAGGCGATAGCGGTCCGGCGCTGATTCCGCTCGCTGCTGGTAAGCCTTCCTTACCCGCTCAAAGAAACTGATTGTCTCGCTTTCAAACCGGTCCAGTTCGCCGCGCTGGCGAGCGCGGTTTAAACCGGATTCCACATCAATATCGAGGATCAGGGTTAAATCGGGGCGCAAATCACCCTGAACCAACTGCTCCAATTGCTCAATCACTTGCTTGTTCAATCCACGTCCACCGCCCTGATAAGCATAGGTCGCGTCGGTAAAACGATCACTCAGCACCCAGGTGCCCCGCGCCAACGCCGGTTTAATAACCTGCGCCAAATGTTGGGCCCGGGCTGCAAACACCAGTAGCAGCTCGGCAGTTTCATCAACCGGCTCGTCGCGCTTGCTCAGCAACAGGCTGCGAACCTCTTCCGCCATAGGCGTGCCGCCGGGTTCGCGCGTGACAATCACGTCCAGGCCACGGGCGCACAACCAGTCACGGACAAATGCCAGGTTGGTGCTCTTTCCAACACCTTCCGTACCTTCAATCGTGAGAAACTTGCCTCTTTGCATAAGGATTAACTTCATCAAAAAATTTAATCGGGTTTACGATTCCTTCCCTTTCGGGGAGCGCGTATCATACCGGCTTTTTGGTCACTTACTCGATTTATTCACACCGCGTTACCCATGAGGGAGACTTATCATGATCACTTTGCACACTAACTACGGCGATATAGTTATCGAACTGGATTTCGAAAAAGCGCCTAAAACTGCCGCAAATTTTAAACAATATGTTGAAGAAGGTTTTTACAACGGCACCATTTTCCATCGCGTTATTGATGGTTTTATGATTCAGGGCGGCGGCTTCACCGAAGATTTTGAACAGAAAAAAACCCGCGACCAAATTGAAAACGAAGCTGACAATGGTTTGCAAAACCTGACCGGCACTTTGGCAATGGCACGCACCAATGATCCTCACAGTGCTACTGCACAATTTTTTATCAACGTGAAAGATAACTCTTTCCTCAACCATACGGGCAAAAATGCCTCCGGCTGGGGTTACTGTGTGTTTGGTAAAGTGACGGCAGGAATGGATGTGGTAAACAAAATCAAAGGCGTAAAAACCGGCAGCAAAGGCTTCCATCAAGACGTACCAAAAGAAGCGGTAATCATTCAATCCGCGACTATCGCTTAGAAGATGCCAGCATTATTTATTTCTGATTTACATCTTCACGAATCACGCCCGCTTATCACGCGGGCGTTTTTTCATTTTCTCCATACGCAAGCAGCGCAAGCCGATTCACTTTATATCCTTGGTGATTTTTTTGATGCCTGGATTGGCGACGATGATGATTCGGCGTTACCACAAGAGGTTGCACACGAATTATTTTCGTTAAAGCAAAAAGGTATCGCTATTTATTTTCAGCACGGCAATCGCGATTTCTTGTTAGGCGATGCCTATGCACAAAAAGCCGGCATGGAGTTATTGCCAGAAAGCTGCGTGATAGATTTATATGGCACACCGACTTTATTACTGCATGGCGATACCCTGTGCACCGCCGATAAGGATTACCAGCAATTTCGCACAATGGTGCGCAGCCAGCAATGGCAACAACACATCCTTGCACAACCGCTGGCGGCACGCCGCGCATTAGCGGCGCAGCTACGCGAGAAAAGCCAGAGCATGAATAGCATGAAAGCGGAGGACATCATGGATGTGACGCCCGCTGAAGTAGTTGCACAAATGGAACACGCACAAGTAACACGCCTGATCCACGGCCACACTCACCGCCCGGCACACCATCAATTGGTAATCAATGGAAAACCTGCTGAACGAATAGTGCTGGGGGATTGGCATTCACACGGCTGGAGCATCAGGGTGGATAAGAAAAGCTGCGAGCTATTGAATTGGCCGATTGAATAAGTTTCACAAAGAATTGCATTACCTGGCAATCGCACCAACATCCCTGAACCAATGAATAATTCAGGGATTTTTTCGCTGCAATTAATTTCTACGGCTGGTAATCATGTATAAGCCGCCGATAATAATAAACACCGGCCACCAGGTACCAAATGACAAGTCCAGCAAAAATATCAATGCCACAAAAATAATTGAACCCGCAGTTACCAGCGCATTCCACATCGCCATGCCGGCACCTTCACGCTTATAGCAGCGATACGCCAACTGCAATGGGCCAATGGCCGCCAGCAAAATAAAAAATGCCCACCAATTATGGAAATCCAGGAAAAATAAATCGACGCCCAGATTTTTCGCCAACAATAACCCACCAATTATTACTACCGCCAGACCCAGCGCCCAAGTGGATGACTGCACTCTTGATGGAGGTTCTCTTGATGGAGACACTGTGGATGAAGGAGCGTTAGCGGTGGATATTTGTGAAGCGGGCTCTTCTGTTTTTGATTGTTCATCAATAGATGGCATAGTTAACTCCTTGATCCGCATTAGGCACAGTAAACCTGTGAATCATTTCCGCAAATGATCACTGTCAATTAGGACACTATAAAACCAGATTCGGATTCATCGCACCAGCAACTTTTGTCATTCTAATGCAGCAGTTGCAGAAAGTACGCCTATGCCAGCTATATTAACAGCGCCTGACCTGCCAAATCGGATACAACCGGCAATAAAACCGCTACAACCGCTTTATGTAAAACGCCACGCCAGGCATAACTGAACACTTGGCTGCAGGTTCGGTAGCTATATGCTCCAACATTTTTTAATGAGGCTTTTTGAAGCAGTTGTTTTGCACATAAGTTTACAACTTCATTTACTCGCTGGTAAAAAAATAACTAGCAAAATAATTCCTTATATTTCATTTTCCAGCGCATCAAATGATTCATTTAATAACGTTACGATTGGGCGCTTTCCACCTTCGCGACTTAAGGTATCAAATGCAAGACGCATTGCACCGACCGCCGACATAGCCACCAATCTGAGGCCGGTTTCGCGCTCTGATTCAGGCCATTGTTTACGTAAAGCTTCAAAAAGAATTTTCTCTTGCTGAATGTAAGTCGCTTGTTTACGAGCCTGTACTGCTTCGCTGGAGCGCATCAGGCGATCAATAGCGATCATGTCAGCCGCAGGGAAAGGTGCACAGACTTTTATGATGGCATTACGCACTGCATCGATAGGCCGTTTGCCTTCAAGGCCATTTTGCAGTGCAGCAATAAGAGCCTCGCCCATTCCGCTTTGCAACGCCAACAGAATTTCATCTTTGGATTTGAAATAGTAAAAAAACGTGCGCCTGGAAATGTCCGCGCCAGCGGCAATATCGTCGAGGGTTGTTGCGTCGTAGCCCTTTTCGATAAAGAGGCGTATACCCACTTCAGTGATGCGCTGCAATGTCTCGCGACGCTTTCGCTCACGCAAACCTTCAGTTGGTAAATCGACGTTGGTGATTTTTGTCATATCTCTATCCATTGCAAATTTACACTGAGTGCAATATTATTTTTGCACTCAGTGTAAATTTAAAGGGCTAATTATGGCACAGTGGACAGTATCAGACATACCCTCCCAGCGGGGTCGTTCCGCCGTTGTTACAGGCACAGGAGGGCTCGGGTATGAAGACGCCCGGGCGCTGGCAAAGGCAGGTTGCGATGTAATAATCGCCGGTCGAAATGCCGCTAAGGGTGCGGCGGCGGTTGCGAAAATCCGCGCCGAGTTACCTTTCGCGATAATCCGGTTTGAGCAACTCGACTTAGCAAGCCTCGCATCAATAAAAGATTTCAGTAAACGACTGCGAAGCCAACAGGACAGCCTCGACTTACTGATCAACAACGCCGGAGTGATGGTGCCGCCCAAGCATCAGGAAACTCAAGATGGTTTCGAATTACAGCTTGGGACAAATTATCTCGGTCACTTCGCGTTGACCGCAGGACTTTTACCCCTGTTGATGAAAGGTAAGAATCCGCGTGTGGTTACACTGTCGAGTATTGCGGCGCGTGACGGTGTTATTAACTTTAACGATTTGAATGCGCAAAAAAATTATCGGCCGATGCCGGTATACAGCCAATCAAAACTTGCCTGCCTCATGTTTGCTTTTGCATTGCAACGACGCAGCGATGCCAATGGATGGGGTATAACGAGCATTGCAGCGCATCCAGGTATTTCACGTACCGATCTTTTGCACAACGCGCCCGGCCGTTTAAGTGTTGTAGGAATAATTCGCTCGCTGTTATGGTTTATGTTTCAGCCCGTAGCGCAAGGCGCGCTACCAACGCTTTTCGCCGCTACATCGCCTGATGCAAAGGCCGGTGGTTACTATGGCCCGAATAGATTGATGGAAATGCGCGGATTTCCAACTGAAGCGAAGATACCTCAACAAGCATTGGACGCGGAGGCTTCCGCGCGACTATGGGAAATCTCACAACAACTTACAGGCACATCACTATAGAAATCGCAGAAGCAACTCGAATCAGATCAATTAACGGAAACGGTTTATGCAAAACTATCTTATTTATTCAGCATTTGGATGGTTAACCTTAAGCGGAATATTGCACTTCGCTGTAGATGTTGTTTCTCAGTATCTACGAGGGAAGCGAATTCCCAGCGTCGAGACGACGCTGTATTACGGATTAAATTCCGCTTTCTCTTTAGGGCAAGTAGCATTCGGAGTTTTAGGAATTTATATCGCGTGGCAAGCTCTGTATTTGCTGAAGACAGGCCCCGTGTTGGTGATAAGTGCTTTTGCTGGCTTAGGGTGGCTCGCACTTACATTTTTGTTTATGGAATATTGGGAACCTAAATTGGCGGTGGGTACTTTTTGTTTACTTATTCTTGGTGCGCTGGTGGTGAAGTGATTTAAGAAATAAATCATTCTGCCCTTTTGATGTTATTGTTAGATTTCAAATAGTGATTTGTTTTTGCAACATTGAAACAGAATCGATTTATTCACCTTCCTTAAGTTTTCTATAAAACCTTATGAGTAGCAATAACTGCATGATAATAATCGGGGAGGATAAATAAAATAGCAATCAGAAAATGCGGGGCGCTGGTAGCGCCCCGTTATCAAATTTATTGCAATACGTCTTGTGCGGCATTAACCAGGAAAATGTAACTCGCGGCCAGATTCACCACATACTCATTCTCGCCCCAAAAGAATGGCCAGTCTTCATGGTTCTCCGGATAATCCGGTTTGAGGATCAAAATTCCCGGCACAATACCGCCAGAAATAAAGGAAAAATCCGCTCGGTTCATCCCATATGCCACTTCTTTTGAGCGCGTACCAACATTCGAAACCAGCGATAAATTATGTGCGGGATGAGTGCCATATAAAAAATTCAACCCTTGCAATACCGATTCACGATTCACCAGATCCGGAAATGCTTTATGGATGTAGTAATTGTTAATCGCATGGCGGATTACCCAACCACTACCCGCCCAACCACCTTCGGTAATCGGAACACCAAATGGATTTTTATTTTCAATGTCCGCAAGTTCTTTTTGATAGCTTTGGGCCTTGGCTTTTAATTGTTGTTTGAAATTTGCATCCATATGCGGGATAGCGCGCACAAACCAAGACGCATTGCCCGCAAACTCTACTTGTGCCAATAGTGCTTGAACTGCTTGCGCATATTTCGCTTCGCCGGTAGTAAGCAGCAACTCGGTCGCTGCTTTTAACTGTTCGTGTTCGAGCTTTCCACCGGTAGTGTTGCCATATTTAAATGAATCCGGTTGCGGTTTTGCCTGTTCTTCTGCCCACACTTTTTTAGCAGTATCGATACTTTCTTTTGCCAAAGCGTCATTGGAGCCTTTCAAGGCGCGGCTTGCTGCTGCCAGAGCTGCTGCCGAACCGTAATTTAATGATGAGGATTTACTGGTAAAAGCCCAGCGATCATCAAACTTGCCACTTTTAAATCCGTCGCTTTGCAGTTCAGATTTTTTGGGGTCGTAAATTAAATTATCGGTTTTGGTGATGCCGTCGCCCAGGTGGGTATATTGATCGATATGCGCTTCAACGATACCCGGAATCGCATGCCCTACAGCGCGATACTGGGCAATCAAGGCGAGTGTACCGTGCTCGATTTGTTGCAGTACATCCGGCTTGCCATCAGCAGTGTGCAGGTCTACAAATTTTCTGGTGTAATCCACGCTGGTAGTATCACGTTTTAAACCAAAAGTTTCCCACGCGGTGACCAAAGTATTTACCACATCGTATTGGGTCTGGGTGCGAATGTCATAATCACCCGCATCGTACCAACCGCCAATATTCAAACCGGGAATATGCTCGCCGGGTTTATAGGGCGTATCTGTCGTTGGACCTTGTGCATACAAATCAAAATGTTCATGGTTTACCGGGGCTTGCAAGGCGTCATCCAAATGCGATGCTCCATGCCACACACGATAAGCTTCGTTCACAGTCATATGATCCATTTGCACCGGTAGATACATATCCAGCGTCGGATGCCAGGCATTTTGATAAACGGATTTATCAACACGGAAGCTGTGGGTTTCCTGCTCGCCATACGCAATCAGATATAAACCAGGCTCCTGGATTTTGGTGAAATCAAATTGGCGATATTCATAGCGCAAATATTTTCCCCAGCGCGCCGGCTTTTCACTCAGCACAGTTTTGCGTGTGCCATCGGCATTAATTTTTAACAAACTGGCTTTGCCAATTTTTTTATCGCGCGCATCCAATTCAATCACTGCAACTTTTTTCTGTGCGGGGTGATATCCCACTTGTGAATGGGCGATCATAGGTTTGCGGATCCAGTTTTTAATTGTTGTGGCATCAATCTGCCACTCAATCACCGCGCCGGTTTTATTCGCCGGAATTTTACTACGAACTACAAACCAACCATTTTGAGCTTTACCGCGGCCATCATAAAGCTCCAGAGGACTACCGCTGGATTGAATACTGATACGGCGCTCAAGGTCTTCCGGTGCCAATACCAAATGCTGCCCTTGCGCCAGCGCAACTGGATTCGCTTTACCATTAATTTCTTTCAAGCCCGACGGATAAACCGGAAAATTACCGGTTTGGGTATCCATCATAAATGACTTATGGAAATAAGCCGCCGGTAAAAACTCCAGGTTAAAACCTGCTTTACCTTCGAGCGATTTCGGTAATGCGCGGGGCAAGTTAACAGTTAACAAAACACCCTTGGGGTTTTTGATTACTTTGATGGAAAAATCAAACTGCTGGTCGGGATAATGCAAAAACGCTTCAATGGATTGTTCTGCGTGATTAACTTTTCGCTCTTTGAACAGCGGCGTTAAATCCCACTGTTCCGGCGTTGCATTCAAACGCACATCACCGTTTGTAACCGTGCGCTCACCGTGATGGATCAACTCTACACCGCTGGTTTTGGAGTCGCTAAAAAGCCCATCATACCAATTGCTAAACACCAGCACATTCAAGCCGGGTTTTTCAAAATAGTCTTTATCGTTAAGGGTTAAATCATCTTTTGCCAGGGCAGGCAAAGTAAGGAAGATAGAAAACGCAGCGAGCAAACCCCGCCACTGACCGAACTGAAATGCCATGTGTATCTCCAGATTTATTATGTCCAACGTTATTCACACAGACTTATAGTCTATGTGAACATAATAAACTGGTATACAAGGTTTACATTTTATAACCCCGAACCGCACCGCTTGATCCAACCCTGGAAGAAAGACTGCCAATTGGGCCACAACTTTACAATTGGCGTACAAAGAGCTTGAAGTTTCACACCCCGGGAGCTTATGAAGTGAGATCGCCGTAGACAGTGCGGGATAGGTTTACCGATTCACTTCAGCATTTCAACTTTTTACCAGGAGGTTTGTATGCATAGCAAAAATGGTTATTTATATTTTTTCTTTATTTTGGTTTTTTCGTTTTTATGCAAAACAACCAATGCGACAACGATTGATTTTGATGATCTTGATCCAAATGATTTGGATGGTTACCAATTAAGAGATGAGTATGCTGCTCTTGGAGTAATTTTCGACGCGGGCTATCTTATACCCTTTACTTCTGGAAATGCTGTCACCGGACCGGGTGTTTATTTTATATTTACCGGTGAATTGCCAACCTATGTCAGTTTTATAAGCAACAACATAGATGGGTTGAAAAATTCTGCCATTGCCAAAGGGCCAAATGGCTATGAAGAACACATCATCACTGAAGGATGGTACCGGGGAACTTTTCCTGATGATGAGAGGAATACCCCTTATGTTCCCAACCAGCAAATAGTGTTTCGCTCGGAATTTGGTATTTCATCGATTGGGGTGTCAAGCCAAACAACGCCATTCATAGACAATTTAATCTTTCACTATACGAAAGGTGTAGTGCCAGAGCCGTCGCTAGCTATTCTTTTTATACTTGGATTAAGTGGCGCGCTGTTTCGACACCGTAAATTATCCTGTAAAAAATAATTATTGTTCCGCAAATTTAATGGTGGACAGGGGTTAACTGCCTATCCACTATTAATTCAAAACCCCGGAATGAAACCGAAACTCTTCATCAGAACCTTCAATCAAGGTTTTTTCCAATACTAAAAATTCCTGCACACGGGCAGAAATATCCGCGCCCTCAGCGGCACGCTTTGCAAGAGTTAAATAATCTTCGTAGTGTCGCGCTTCGGATTTTAACAGTGAGAGATAAAACTTTTGCAATGATTCATCAAGATACGGGGCAAGTTTGGCAAAGCGCTCGCACGAACGGGCTTCAATAATTGCACCGACAATCAAGGTATCGATGTAGCGACCTGGTTCAGAGGTACGTACCAGCTTGCGCAATTCGCCGGCATAGCGGCCGGGGGTGATTTGATCGTAAGGAACGCCACGTTCTTCCATGATATCCATCACTTGTTCGTAATGCCGTAACTCCTCACGGGCGAGGCGCGACATTTTTTGCATCATGTCGAAATCACCCACATAACGAAACATCAAATTTAACGCAGTTGATGCTGCTTTCTTTTCGCAGTTAGCGTGATCGAGCAATAATAATGCCTTGTTATCCAAAGCATTTTTAATCCAGGCATCGGGGGTTTCGCAATGAAGGAATTCGTGGATTCGGGCAAGTGCGTTCATAAAATTAACAATAACTATTTGTGGAGACCGAGTGTTTCGGCAGTAACAAAACACGGAGAGATGTAACGTTCGTAATGCGCACAGCTAAGCGCGTAATAATCCTTATCAATATTTTCGCGAATAACGCCAAGCGAAATTCCCTGCCATGCCGGTTGCAATACCAAACCGTAGGCAGATAGGTCCTGGATCTGGTTGGCACCCGCGCGCAACAAGTCAAATACCCAGCAATAGGGATTTTGTTCCTGCTTGAATTGTATTTGCTGATGTTTGATTTGGGTGAGCAGGAGTTTTTCATCATTGATCTGAATCATGTTCTGCACAATTCGCGCGAGGAAATTTTCCAGGCGTTGCGCGATCAATAATTTTTGTTCATGCGAATAGGAATTCCAATCGATAACTTCATGGGCAAAACGTTTGCAGCCACGGCAGACACTGTCGCCAATGCCGGTGGAGCAAATACCTACGCAGGGTGTTTTTACAGGTTTTAATACAAGCATAATTTTTAACGCAACGGGCCGATTACCCGGCCCGCCCGGATTACATCTTTAAAAAAACGAACAAAAATGAAAACAAACAATAATTAATAAGGTGAGCCTGTAATGGCCAAATCAATTTTCCATAACGCGCCAGCGCCTGTCAGGAATAAGGTTTTTCCATCCGCACCGCCAAACGCCGCGTTGGTCAGGTTGGCATCGGTGCTTGCTTGCGCGATTTGTTGACCTTGCGGATTGTATACGCGCAGCTTGCGCTCGATATGTTCAGTGACATAAATATTGCCTTTGCAATCCACTGCCATACCATCAGGAATTTTCAAACCGGTAACAAGATCTTTGCCCGCTTGCGGAACGCCATCAACAACAGGATACGCGCGTAATAAACCCTGGTCACCACCACCATTTACGTAAAGCACATCACCTGCCGGTGACAATGCAATTCCGTTTGGATTTGCAATGGTGTCATCAACCAATGTCACAGTGCCATCGGTTGCTACACGATACACACCGGTTTTTTCCTGGCCACCGGGCGCTGCATCGCGCTGGAACGCGGGATCAGTAAAATAAATAGTGCCGTCATTAGCGATAACGATGTCATTCGGTGAATTAAATACATTACCGGCAAATTGTGCAGCCACTGATGTACGCTCACCACTGGCAGGGTTAAAACGGGAGACGCTTTTGTATTTGTGGGTACCGGCAATCAGGAAGCCGTCTTTATCGACAGCGAGACCATTGCTGCCTGAATCCTCAATAGCCGTGGTGACCTTGCCACTCGCATCCAATTTTAAAATGCGCGCCGGAAAACCGCTGCTAAAAGTGAAATCAGAAAAATAGAGTGTGTCCTTGATCCATACTGGCCCCTCGTATAATCCCTCTTCGTTGCGCGTGCTGTTCGCCGCTTCAATACGCACCGGTGTTAAATCACCTGCCGGAGCGGTGCCATCACAAACCGATGCAGCAATAACCGGGGCAGCCTCGGCGACAGGGGCTACGGAACTTGTTGTGGATGTCGTTTCATCTGCAGCTTTTTTTTCGCAGCCAGCCATGGCTAATAAGCTGGCCATAAGCGCTGAAATCAATAGGCGTTGCCGTGTCAGTTTCATAAGTTCCTCATCTAGGCGGGTCTTCAACAGTAGTTTTTTTGTCAGGCTTGTAGCTGTGCAGTCGTTGTATTTTTATCTGCTTGGGAATCCAAACAAGCTCTCACCTTATTTTAATTTGTGCGACCAGACAGGCCCGCCACCTTACCACAATCCACGTCAAATACCGAAGCGGCCCACCCGGTCAAAAATGCCTGAATAACGAACAGGAATAGCTTCACCGAATAGCTAGCCCGGCGATTCATGCATTAACAGCTATGATTGCTTAATGTATACTTTGCGCCCGAATTACCGCTCTCTCGCGAGCATCTTTAAGGGCGTTTATTTTTTGAACGCCCTTTAGCATCCATGATGGCCATGGATAGTCTCCTGAAACAGAGATCCTGTTGATGGAGTAACCCCTACACTAATGAGGATAAAACCGTGCTTGAA
>JAGKWO010000056.1 GCA_021151835.1 Gammaproteobacteria bacterium | reverse complement strand
CCTTAGCTCAGTCGGTAGAGCAAATGACTGTTAATCATTGGGTCGCTGGTTCGAGTCCAGCAGGCGGAGCCAGAATTAAATGAGAAAGGCCGCATAATAATGCGGCCTTTTTTATGCGCGATACATTTGCAACCGTCGAATAGTCAAATCCTGTGCCCGTAATCGGGTACAAACAAATACCCTCTTTTTTATTGGAGCTTCCCATGTTTAAAGTGAATGAATACTTCGGTGGCGCAGTTAAGTCCATCGCTTTCCAAACCGAAACCCTGCCCGCAACCGTTGGTGTGATGGCCAAAGGCGAATACGAATTTGGTACCAGCCAAAAAGAATACATGACCGTAGTAACCGGCAGCCTGACCGTGGTATTGCCAGGTAGCGATAAAGCACAAACTTTCGCCGCGGGTGAAACCTTTATTGTTGAAGCAAACCAACGCTTCAAAGTGGTTGCGGATGTTGAAACTTCTTATCTGTGCAAATACGAATAAGATTTCAAATTTCAGCTGTATACCAGCTAATCAAAAAGGCGCTTTTGCGCCTTTTTTGTTTTTCTTATTCCACTTTTTAATCGAAGATCGGCAAAAGCGTTGACCAACAGAAAGTGCATCGCTATTATGCGCGCCTTCTCGCAGGAGATAGCCGTTCCGCCTTAGCTCAGTCGGTAGAGCAAATGACTGTTAATCATTGGGTCGCTGGTTCGAGTCCAGCAGGCGGAGCCAGATTTAAGTTTGCAGCGCCCACTCCTGCAAACGCCTGTAAAAAAGCCGCAATTATTGCGGCTTTTTTGTTTTCAGTAGTGGCCATGGCAATAGCCAGGGCTCACGCCATTCTTCAATTGCAATATTGAAACTCTCCGCACAAAAATATTCACCTTCACGCGGCATTACAGTAAAACGATAGCGCTCGCCATTAAGAAAAAAGCCCAAACTAAATGCATGGAGATAAGTGCGGTCAATCGATACGTCGGCTTGATCGCCGCCATAAAGCTCATCACCTAAAATAGGCGCCCCCAGGCTTTTTAATGCAACCCGGATTTGATGGGTTTTACCGGTATGCGGCTTTACGATAAACAACCGCAAACCATTACCGATACCTTTATTAAAAAATTGCGTAATCGCCGGGTTTTCATTACCGGGTAATAATTTCCACGCACCGCGCCTTGCGGGAGCCATATCGCCTTTTACCAGGCCCTGTTTTTTTAGCGGCTTTTTCGCGCTGATTGCCAGATAAAATTTTTCAACGTCGCGATTTGCAAATGCTTGTGTCAATGCAAGATTGGTTGCTGCATTTTTTGCCATCACCAATAACCCCGAAGTCACTTTATCCAATCGATGCACCGGAAAAAGTTCAGCAAAACCCTCGCGCTGTTTAAGTGTTTCAAATACGCCGGGTTTACCGGATTCGCTGTGAAAACTGGTGTCCGGCTTTTTGTAAATCACCACAAAATCCGGCTGGTTTTCAATAATCTCGTACATAACAACAAACCATGAAAAAAGTGGCAGCAGCATATCAGCCATAGATTTTTTCGACTATAAAAAGCCAATCGATGTGACTCAAAAGACTAAACTACCCCTAGCGGCAAAAATCGACATGACTATAATCAAGTCAGGTGTCCGCACCGGTTGCCGTAATGACGGGTTTACCCTATGAGCGCTTATCTCAGCGCCCCATGTTTTGATTTGTGCCCAGCTTACCGTTATGCGGGAAGCACTAGCGGCCAAGCGAACAAACCAATCACCTGCAACCGGCGGTCACCTTTTTTATTTATACTTCGCACACTATGTTGCACAGTGTGCCCGCTATGACTATTGATTCATCTATCACCACACCGCCAAATCCACCCGCAACTGAAAACTCCTCCGAAGATACTCAGGCTTATCGAATCCAGCATAAGTTGCGTTTAAGTTACATGCCCTGGCTATATGAACGCCTTAAACCCCGGCATCGCGCCTGGGCCCAAGCCTGGCAAGATGAGGTGCAAGCCTATTTACAGGCGATGGAAACTATCACTATCGGCACCAATTGCTTTATCGCTCCGGAAGCCCGCCTGTTTGCGGAACCTGGTCGCCCTATTGTTATTGGCGATAATTGCTGGATTGCTGCGGATACGGTCATTCATGGCCCCGTAAGACTCGGCAACGGCGTTTCCATTAACCATCACGTAACACTGGATGGTGGTAGCAAAGGGATAGTGATTGGCAATAATTCCCGTTTGGCAGCATACAGCTGTGCCTATGCATTTAATCATGGTATGGAGCCGGATCGGTTTGTTAAGGATCAGCCCGTCAGCTCCAACGGCATTTCTATTGGCGAGGATGTGTGGATAGGTGCGCATGCCGGTATTGTTGATGGAGTGACTATTGGCGATGGTGCAATTGTCGGTATGGGTAGCATTGTGACCCGGGCAGTCGCTGCATTTAACAAGGTGGCGGGGAATCCGGCACGCATTATCGGCAAACGGGGCGAGGCAGATGCCCCGGATTTCACATAAACCTGATAATTGCGCAAAAATTTGCCGAGCTGCAACTAGACTTAAATGCGACACAGCCCCCGGATTTGGTAATGAAATATTTTCCACACTTCACAATAATTTTCTTATTGTTGATCTTGGCTCAAACCGGTTTTGCACAGCCACAACTGAATATTCTGGCCTGGGAGGGGTACGCTGAAGCCGATCTCGTTAAGGAATTTGAGCAACAAACCGGTAGTAAAGTGGATGTGACACTAGTGCATTCCGATGATGAATTGTGGAATCGTGTAAGTCGGGACGGACATGAAAATTACGACTTGATTGCCGTTAACACCGCCGAATTACAACGCTATCTGAAAAAAGGTTACTTGCGTGCGATCAATACCGCTGAAATTCCCAACATCCAATACCAGGATAAGCGTTTTCAGGATACCGGTAAAATTCCCGGCTTAATGGCGCGCGGCCAGACTTTTGCCATTCCCTACACCTATTCTGAAATGGGTTTAATTTATAACCGCAAGCTGGTTCACCAACCACCGGAATCCATAACCGTACTCTGGGATAAAAAGTACGCAGGAAAAGTATTGGCTTTTAATACCAGTAATCATAATTTTACGCTTGCCGGTATCAGCCTCGGGTTTCCCTCCCCTTTTCAACAAACCTCAGCCGAACTCAATCGCTCTGCGCGTCACCTGGTCGAATTGCGCCGCAATTTATTAACGTTTTATTCTTCACCACAAGAAGCAGTAAAGCTTTTTAAAACCCAGGAGATTGCACTTATTTACGCCAACTATGGCAGCCAACAAGTAAAAGCCTTGGCCGATGCAGGGGCGGATGTCGGTTATACCTTGCCCAAAGATGGCACGCTTGCATGGCTGGATTGCTGGGCCATCGGCAGGACTGCCGGACCACTCGCGGAACAATGGATTAATTTTATGCTGGATGAAAAAGCCAGCCAGCGCTTAAACCAAAACCAGGGATTAGCCAGCACCCGTCACTCTTCCACTATTCACCACAATCACCAGCTCATCTGGCTGGAACCGATTGAAGATGCAGAGGTACGCAACCAATTGTGGGAGCAAATTATTTCCGGCGATGTAATGGAAAGGTTTGCGCAATGAGTTCACGCCTGGTTATTAAACTCACCATCTGGATCGCGTTGCTTAGTTTGCTGAGCGCGGGGGTAAATGTTTATTTTACCTACAACCAAAGCCGTGCCCTGCTCATCCAATCATCACAAGATAAATTGGCTACTGCTACGCGTGTGCTTGCCAATCGCTATGCGTTTTTTATTGAAGATATCGGTAAAGATTTATTATTCATTTCACAATTACCGGCGATTCGTGAAATCGCCCTATCAAATCCCGCTGATATACAACTGCAACGCGAGCGCCTCGGCATTGCGTTATCGCAATTACTAAAACCCCATGACGAATATAATCAGGTACGCTTGATTGGCGCTGCCGATCATGGCCGTGAACTGGTGCGCATCGACAAAACCGAACATGGCCTCAGCATCGTTGAGGGTTTGGCACTGCAGGAAAAAGCGCATTATTCCTACGTATACAACACCTTAAAACTGAAACCCGGCGAAGTATTTATTTCTGCCATCCGCCTCAATAAAGAACGCGGGCTGCTCGATAGCTATGGCAAACCCAGTATTATTATGGCCACACCCATTTATACCAACGACAACACAGTATTTGGTGCGATCGTGATTAATGTCGATCTGGAAAAAATGTTTGCCATGATTGAAACAGATATTCCCAATGATATTGATATCATTGCCACCAATTCCACCGGCGATTACTTATTACATCCGGATGCCGAAAAAACCTTTGGTTTCGATAAGGGCAACCGTTTCATGATCCAGCAAGATTTACCTGCTGCACAACGTATATTTTCAGGGGAGCGCAATAATCTGGTGGCCGAAATACAGGATTTGCGAATGCCACAAAAACAGGCTGTTATTTCGCTCACCAAAGTTCCATTTCGGTGGGCGGCGGATGAAAATTATATTGTTATCGGATTAGTCAGCAATCTGGATGCTGTTCTTGCAGAAAGCCGGCAATTGGGTATTACGGCATTAAAAAGTGCGTTGGCTTTTGGCTTGTTATTTATCGGTTTATCATTATTCCTTGCGCACAAAATAGCGACTCCACTACGCCAGATTGCCACCACTTTCGCCCACTTTAAACAGGGCGATTCAGTGCCGGAGGTGAATTTGCAACGCAATGATGAATTGGGTTTACTTGCACGTAATTTTTCTATTATGGCTAAAAAACTGAACGCACAGCTGCAGGAGTTAAACAACCAGCGTCAATATCTACATAAAGTTGCGCATCATGACCCATTAACCGGTTTGCCAAATCGCATCCTGTTGGAGGATCGCATCGAGCAAGCCCTGATCAGTGCCCGCCGCGACAAATTGGAAATTGCGATTATGCTGATTGACCTGGATGGGTTTAAACCGGTCAATGATACCTTTGGCCATGATATCGGCGATGCGTTATTACAGGAATGCGCCACGCGCATGCTCAATTGTGTACGCGAAACTGACACGGTTGCACGCTATGGTGGCGATGAATTTATGATTATTATTTCGGCGCGTGATTTACAATTACGCGGCATGAGTACACGCCATGTGAGTCGCCAGGTGGCCGATAAAATCCGGAACTCCCTGAATACACCGTTTGAAATAGACAAGCGTGAAATTCAGATTTCCTGCAGCATCGGTATCGCACTCTATCCGCAAGATGGCGATGATAAAAACGCGCTGATTAAAAATGCCGATTCAGCGATGTATGCCGCTAAGGCCATCGGTAAAAACGGCGTGAAGCATTACAGTGATATTGAATAGGATTACTTTTAATGATTGATTCCCATTGGGCGCTAACCTTACTCACCTGGCTGGAAGTGTTGTTTATTACCGTCGTCGGTGTATTGCTGTTGGTCGTGGTGATTATGTATATCACCGATATCAACCAAAACACCCATGCGATCCGCAAAAATTATCCGGTCTTGGGGCGCTTCCGCTATTTCTTTGAACATATGGGTGAATTTTTTCGCCAGTATTTTTTTGCGCAGGATCGCGAGGAAATGCCATTCAATCGCGCTGATCGCTCCTGGGTTTATCGGGCAGCAAAAGATATTGATAACAATCTCGGCTTTGGATCAACACTTGATTTAAATAAACCGGGCACCCTGATTTTCCTGAACTCGGCATTTCCCATCCAGGAACAGGATGCATTAATGCCGTCACCAGTGACAGTTGGACCATTTTGCCAATCACCTTACACCACCCATTCAATTTTTAATATTTCCGGCATGAGTTACGGTGCAATTTCAAAACCGGCCGTACTCGCATTATCACGCGGTGCAGCAAAAGCGGGCTGCTGGTTAAACACCGGCGAAGGCGGCTTATCGCCCTATCACCTGGATGGCGGATGCGATCTGGTATTTCAAATTGGTACAGCAAAATACGGCGTACGTGATTTGTTGGGAAATTTAAGTGATGAACGCCTGCGCGATTTGGCAGCGCACTCGCAGATCAAAATGTTTGAAATTAAATTAAGCCAGGGCGCCAAACCCGGGAAAGGCGGTATTCTACCCGCAGAAAAAGTATCTGCTGAAGTGGCCAAAATCCGCGGCATCACCGAGGGTGAAGCATCAATCAGCCCCAATGGCCATACCGATATTCGCTCGGCAGTTGATTTGCTGGAGATGGTAAATCACATCCGCAATGTCACCGGTAAACCGGTTGGATTTAAAGCGGTGCTGGGCGAGAAACGCTGGTTAATGGAATTAATTAATGAAATTCGTGCGCAAGGAATTGAATCGGCACCCGACTTTATCACGCTGGATAGCGCCGATGGCGGTAGCGGTGCTGCGCCACAGCCGCTGCTGGATCATGTCGGCTTGCCGATCAAGGAAAGCCTGCCCTGGCTCACGGGTTTATTGCGCGAAGCCGGGTTGAAAGAGCGAATTAAAGTCGTTGTGGCGGGTAAATTAATTACTCCGCATATGGTTGCATGGGCATTGGCATCCGGTGCCGATTTTGTGAATAGTGCGCGCGGATTTATGTTTGCACTGGGTTGTATCCAGGCATTGCAATGCCACAAAAATACTTGCCCCACAGGTATCACTACACATAATGCCAAATTGCAAAAAGGGCTCGATCCCACCGATAAAGCAGAACGCGTGGCCGCCTATCAACGCAATATCACCAAAAGCGTGGCGATGATCGCGCATTCCTGTGGTGTTGCAGAGCCGCGGCAATTGCGCACTGAACATATTAATATCGTCGGCGCCAATGGATTCTCTGTGCCCTTGGATGAAGTAGTACCACAAACGGTAATTATTTTGCCTGCGCAGACTCATCATTCATCCATTAATAAACTGGCTGACAAATCCTGAGAATTCCCAATGAAAGCAATTCTCCTGTTGTGGGCATCACTGATGGCAATAAATATTGCCAGCGCACAAACATCTTTGAGCAGAGCGAATGAAAAACCGGCCAATCAGATATCCCCGCCCAAAACACAAATTGAGGATCTCGATTGGATTGATAAAAAACACCTGGAGGACGAAGCATTTAACATTGATAAGCTTTTTCAATCCAGATTGGGCGTGGGCATTCGCCGCGATTTAACCGACCTGAATTCATTGCAACGGATTATCGACAATAAACTGGTAGCGTCAGGCGACTATAAAACATTGCAAGCCATGGGCATTGTTTTAGGTAATGTGATGCAGGCGGATTTTCCGAATACATTGGAATGGAAAGTGTACCGTGATGAGCTCGGGCGTAGCCGCGCATTGTGTGTACATAATACGGCGAATTGCTTGTTCCCTGTTACTATGCTGGAACGTCGCATGGAATCCGGTATACATCCTGATGTAAAAAAAATCTACCACGAGGCAATTTTATCAATGGAAAAATATCTGCCCCAACTACCTTATGGCGGCGGTATTATGTATCGATTACCAAGATAATTCATTCTGTTGTCGAAAACCGCCGCACCGCTACGACTAGTATCGTGCGCACATTGTAGCCGCCTGGCCCAATGCCTGTTATTACCTTTACTGACACTCGCTGACAATAGAAGGCGCTACTGTGCCTTGACCACGGACTTCGGAAATACATTATGACTGATTATTCTACCCACCCTGTCCCTTCACGGATTTCATCCGGGGAATTTACTCTCCTGGTTGCATTGATGATGTCGATTGTTGCAATTTCAATCGATGCACTTTTACCGGCACTGGGATTTATTGCGAAAGATATTACCCTCAGCTATCCCAATCAAATTCAATATGTGATCAGCGCGTTATTTTTAGGGATGGCGCTGGGGCAATTGGTTTGCGGCCCGTTATCTGATGCAACCGGTCGTAAAAAAGTGCTCTATGGCGGTATTACATTATTTTTTCTTGGTAGTGCCGTTTGCTTTTTCGCAACAACAATTGAAGGTTTATTGATTGGCCGTTTTATTCAGGGGTTGGGTGTTGCCGGGCCTTATGTATCGGCCATTTCCATTGTGCGCGATAAATATGCAGGCAATGAGATGGCTCGCGTTATGTCGCTGGTCATGATGATTTTTATCATGGTACCGGCGATTGCGCCAAGCCTTGGCCAGGCGGTTTTACTGGTTAGCTCCTGGCATTATATTTTTGTGCTTTACATTGTTTATGCACTCGTTATCGGTATCTGGATATTTGTACGTTTAGAGGAAACACTACCCAAAGAATATCGCATTCCCTTTACGCGCACCGGTTTTGTCGAAGGATTTAAAGAAGTTATCAGTAACTACGCCACCATGTGTTACACCTTGTGTATGGGATTATTCTTCGGCAGTTTCATGGGCTACCTCAATTCATCACAACAAATTTTCCAGGAATTATTCAATACCGGAAAAATGTTTACCGTTTATTTTGGTGTGCTTGCGTTGTTATTCGGCGCTGCCTCAATGGTAAATGCGCGCTTCGTACAAAAATGGGGAATGGAGTTGTTGTGTAACCAGGCCACTTGGGGAATCATCGCCAGCTCGGCTATTTTTCTTATCGTGCAACTATTAACACCACCAACCCTTTGGGCATTTTTAATTTACGCTGCGGTGCTGTTCTTTTGCTTCGGATTGGTTTTTGGCAATGTGAATGCCATGGCAATGGAACCTATGGGGCATGTGGCAGGAATTGCCTCGGCGGTCATTGGCGCAAGCTCATCGATTTTATCGATGGCCATAGGAACAGCCATTGGACAAATGTACAACAACACGCTCATTCCAATGACCTGCGGCTTTTTATTCCTCGCCACCCTGTGCTTGATTATCCTGAATCTGGCAAAGCAACGAAAACTCGCTGAAGCTGATAGCGTCGCCTGAAAATACATAAATGTTGCTGGCTTATTGAGCAGTAACTGCGTACCATGCGCGGCGACACCCTTAGGTCAGTGTCGCCCTCCATGTAGCAAACCATGTGTTTGCCCTATCTCCGCTCGCCAGACCTTGCCCGTAATGCGGGAGGCCGAGCCACAGGAATTATCTATGTCGTTTGAAAGTCTCGGTCTGCGGGCCGATATTCTGCGTGCTATTTTCGAAGCGGGTTACACCACCCCTACCCCTATTCAGTTACAAGCCATCCCTGCTGTCTTAAAGGGTGGCGACATACTTGCCGGCGCGCAAACCGGTACCGGTAAAACCGCAGGTTTTACCCTGCCATTACTGGAAAAACTTAGTCAAAAAGTTGTAGATAAGACCAAAGGCCGCCGCCCTGTGCGCGCACTTATCCTCACCCCGACACGCGAACTCGCCGCCCAGGTTCATGAAAGCGTGCGTACTTACGGAAAATATCTCCCCCTGCGTTCGACGGTGGTATTTGGTGGCGTTAGCATCAATCCACAAATGATGAACTTGCGTGGCGGTACCGATGTGCTGGTTGCTACACCGGGCCGTTTGCTTGACCTGGTAAACCAGAACGCTGTGTCGTTGCGTGAAGTTGAAGTGCTGGTGCTGGATGAAGCAGACCGCATGCTCGATATGGGTTTTATTCACGACATTAAAAAAGTGCTGGCTTTACTGCCCAAACAACGCCAGAACCTGTTGTTCTCCGCCACCTTTTCTGACGAGATTAAAGCGCTGGCTGATAAATTATTAAACCAGCCAACCCTGATTGAAGTAGCACGACGCAATACGGCATCAGAACGCGTTACCCAGCGTGTTCACCCGGTTGATCGCAACCGCAAGCGCGAACTTTTATCGCACCTCATCGGGCAAGGTAATTGGCAACAAGTGTTAATTTTTACCCGCACCAAACACGGCGCCAATAAATTAACCGAACAACTACTGGATGATGGCATCAGTGCGGCGGCAATCCACGGCAACAAAAGCCAGGGCGCGCGCACCAAAGCGCTTGAAGATTTCAAACGCGGCGAAATTCGGGCACTGGTTGCTACTGATATTGCTGCGCGTGGCATCGATATCGATCAACTACCTTACGTAGTTAATTATGAATTGCCTAACGTGCCCGAAGATTATGTGCATCGTATTGGCCGTACCGGACGCGCTGATGCGGAAGGTGTCGCGGTGTCGCTGGTGTGTATCGATGAAGATAAATTTTTGCGCGATATCGAAAAATTAATCAAACGCACTATTGATAAACAAATCCTTCCCGGTTTTGAACCGGACCCCAATGCCAAACCCGAGCCTATCGTCCTCGGGCGTCGCATGACAATCGGTGCTGGTACCGGCAAGCCGGGAAAAAGCCGGCACGGTAAACCGGCGGCTCCTACACTCGGGCAAAAGCCCAAAAACGGGAATGGCAAAAAAAATCCGGGCGGTCATCAACAGCGCACCGCCAAGCCAGCCAATGCCTCGGCGCAACCCCATCGCAAAGGCAATTCAAAACCGCCACAACGCGCGCAATCTGCCAATTAACATTGTTAGCAAAAAAAATCCCTCCAACAATTGTTGGAGGGATTTTGCTCAACCGTAAATTCCGGATTATCTGGTTAACCGCCCGACATTAGCGTTGCATATCGTACTTACGCATTTTTTCAACTAATGTCGTTCGACGTACGCAGAGTTTATCTGCTGCACGCGCAACAACTCCGCCACAATCATTTAACGCCTGCTGGATTAAACTCATTTCCAGGTTAGTAATATACTCGCGCAAATCTATACCTTGCTCCGGCAATAAGGGGGTGTCATTCAAGCTGACATAACTGGTGCTTGCGCCTGGGGCAGAACCATTGATTTTATTCGCTGGCGCATGAACAAAGTCTTCATCAGTGACATCCACATGACGATATTTTGCGGGTAAATCCTGCACGCCGATAACACCAAATGGATGCATAATCGCCATACGCTCTACCAGATTGGCAAGTTCACGCACATTGCCACTCCATTCGTGTTGGCACAGCGACATAATCGCCGCCGAATTAAAACGAATTGAACCGCGCTGCTCACTTTCCATCCGCGACACCAACTCATTAATAAGCAATGGAATATCTTCTGCGCGTTCTTTTAATGACGGTAATTCGATGGGAAATACATTCAGGCGATAAAATAAATCTTCGCGAAACGTGTTGCCATCAATCATCTGCTCAAGATTGCGGTGGGTTGCAGCGATAATACGAACATCCACAGGCTGGGTTTTATTGCTACCCACACGCTCGAAGCAACGCTCTTGCAAGACACGCAAAATTTTT
Organism: Gammaproteobacteria bacterium; assembly: GCA_021151835.1. Taxonomy (GTDB): domain Bacteria; phylum Pseudomonadota; class Gammaproteobacteria; order Pseudomonadales; family Cellvibrionaceae; genus Cellvibrio. The sequence goes on along the minus strand of JAGKWO010000056.1, from coordinate 24,939 downwards.
ACTTGCATATTTAGCGGCATGTCCCCTATTTCATCGAGAAACAAGGTCCCGCCTTCGGCCATTTCAAAACGGCCGGCACGGCTATTTATCGCACCGGTAAATGCACCTTTTTCATGGCCAAATAATTCGCTTTCCAAAAGCTCAGCAGGGATTGCACCGCAATTTACCGGCACAAAAGGTTTATCGCGGCGCGGAGAGTTGTAATGCAGGTTACGTGCAACGACTTCCTTACCAGTCCCTGATTCGCCGGTGATTAAAACAGAAACATCTTTATCCGCAACCTGCGCCATCATTTCGCGCACATTCTGGATTTCGCGACTGGTACCAACCAAACTGCGGAATAAATGCACTGGCCGGCGCTGTGGCTGGCGTTTACTGTTGGACTGCGCCTCACGGTATAACTGCGCACGATGCAATGTATCAACCAGCTTATTGTAAGTAGGCGGGACTGACAAAGTGGCTATCGCCATAAAGCGATACAAATCTTCCAAACTGTCGGCTGCATATTGGTTTTCATCGCCCACCAATACCACTGCCAGTTCGTCATTCCAGGAGCGAATATCTTTTAATAATTGCGCCAGGGATTGATTACTATCGCTATGGTCACCGATGAATATCGCTACGTAATCTTCACCGCCATTTTCTTCTGCAACAGCTGCTTGCCAACCATTACTGGCAGTAACGAGTGTAGTTTCACTGAGAAAATCCAACAGGATTTTTAGATCGTGCCGACGTGACGGATTATCGTCGATAACGAGAACTTTATTGTTGCGCCACATACCCCAAGACCTTTCATTTCATGCCTGACCCTTTGAACTGCACGCTGGGAAAAGCGTTCAAGGCGGCGAGATGAGTTATCGGAGTAAGTAATAGACGAGGCCGGGATACTAGTCAAATTTATGACGAAAAGTTTTTGGCGTTTTAACATTTCTAAAACAAGACGACCAAATAATCGCCAAAAATATGCCTTTTATTTTTTGCTTTCGAGAAACTTATTCGAATTAATAATTGATTGGAAATTACCCAATTAATTTTTATGACGAACTACCTGATACCTGTGGTGCAATTTCATCCCAGCCGGATTTAACTGTTTTTAACAACTGAATTACTTCATTAACCTTTTCAATGTCATTTTGTGCTGATGCTTCCAGCAACTTGAAGTTAATGTATTCGTACAACTGATCCAGTCGCTCGGAAATTTCACCGGCACTCATATCCAGCGAGGCGCGTAACCCTCCTACAATACTGATTGCCTTGCCAATTAATTCTCCCTTCGCTGCCAAATCCCCCCGTTCAATCGCCCCCTGGGCAATCGCAAGGCGACTTAATGCACCTTCAAATAACAATTGGATCAAACGATGAGGAGAGGCATTGCTAACTTCTGATTCAATACCGAGGCGGCGATATTGTTTCAGCGCTTCTTGTGGATTGTAATTGGACACGGAATGACCCCTGCTAGCAGTTATGTCTACTAAGGCTAGCAGGGCCAATCAACTTTTGCGAGTTTTGCTATAAGAACAAGGTTTTAAAAACCGAATCTTCCAAAAATCTTTAACAATTTTTAGCACTTAACAACAATCAGGTAGCCTGCAACAAAGTCACTTCGCGCTGGCATTGGGTAATCAAGCCCGCATAAACGCCTTTTAGTTCGCTTAATGCACGCACTAATGTCGTTTTATCATCGCGATTCGCTGTTATCACCCGATCAATCAACAACACACAAATACGGTCCAGGTGACGAACTTTATTCCAGTCCTCTGCCTGCAGAGCGACATTAAGTGCTTGCTGTAAACAACGCATGGCGTTGATACCGGCCTCCCCCTGGTAATCAGGTGCGGGAACTAATTGGATATTCATGGCTTACCTCTCTATACCTGCGCAGCGATTGCATCCCATGCAGTTTTTATTTCACCGAGTAAACGGCCACATTCATCCAGGTATTCCGGATTATTTTCGTAATTGGCTTGTGTCAGGCGACGGATAATATAGTCGTACAGATTATCGAGGTTCTCGGCGAGACTGCCGCCCTCTTTGTCATTCAAACTACCTTGCAAACCACCTACTATTGCTACCGCTTTACCAATCATCTCACCCTTGCGGGCGAACTGGTTTTGCGCCATAGCACCTTTAGCCTGGGCGATACGCTCCAAGGCACCTTCAAACAACATCTGGATTAAACGATGGGGTGACGCAGACTCAACGCCAGAGTGGACCTTAACGCTGGCATAATTTTGCACGGCAGAGTAGGAATTCATAAATCACCATTGAGTGTTCGAATTTTTGCATTGCTATTATCCGGGCAGGATGAATAATCACTGCACCCTAAAGCTAGCGGCATCGTTTTGAAAACCTTTAACCGGAATCTGATCAATATGAGTAAATCCATTCTTATCACTGGAGCATCAACCGGTATAGGTTATTTTGTTGCCCATCAACTCAAACAGGCGGGCTATCAGGTCATTGCATCGTGTCGAAAATCGGCTGATGTTTTACGCTTGCAGCAAGAGGGATTACATGCAGTACAAATTGACCTTAATAACACAGCTTCCATTCAACAGGGGTTTAATCAAACCCTGGAAATAACCGGCGGGAGCTTATATGGTTTATTTAACAATGGTGCTTACGGTCAACCGGGAGCTGTGGAAGATTTATCACGCGCAGCATTACGCGAGCAATTTGAAACCAATGTTTTTGGCTGGTGCGAGCTTACTAATCTGGCGCTACCCATCATGCTCAAACAAGGCAGCGGCAGGATTGTCCAAAACTCATCGGTACTAGGTATTTCAGCAATGCCGTTACGGGGAGCCTATAACGCCAGCAAATATGCAATAGAAGGAATTAGCGATACATTGCGCCTGGAGCTTAAAGGTACAGGGGTTCATGTGAGCCTGATTGAGCCAGGGCCAATTCGCAGCGAGTTTAGAAAAAATGCGCTTGCAGCGTTGCAAAGGAATATCGATATTGACCGCAGCCGCCATCGGGAATCTTATCAAATTGCCATCGATAGACTGGGCAAAGAAACCAGCACCACGCCATTTACACTCGGCCCCGATGCTGTTTACCAGCGCGTAGTTCATGCCCTTGAAAGTATGCATCCGCAAGCACGTTACTACGTGACTGTGCCAACTTATCTGGTGGGCTTTATGAAACGTATATTGCCAGTCTTTTTATTGGATAAGCTTCTGCAAAAATTGGGCAGCTGATTCATTCCCAATTCAGAAATTGAGCTTAAAGTTAGTGGATATTGCCAAAGGATACGATCATGAAAACTCCCTCATTGGTATTCGCCGTTGCCCTCATAACTGTCTCTTTTTCCGGTGTTACCCATGCCAGCTCATTGCGCTGCGGCAGCAAACTTGCCAACGTAGGGGACACCAAAGCAGAAATCATTGAAAAATGCGGCGAGCCGATAATGACTGACATTTTTTGCGCACCCTTGGTAGCCGCCAACCAGATTCAGGGAATCCAGAATGGCGATAATAATATCCAGAATAATATCGCCATAGCGGCTTGTGAGAATGTAGAAATATGGACCTATAACCCAGGCAGCGGAAAATTTATGACCAACCTTTATTTCAGTCGCGGCCAGCTACAGACCATTCGTTATGGTGACAGGGTGAAATAAAGATCAGATTGAAAAACTATTGCACAACCTGAATTACTGTATATAATCACAATAACTGTATAAATAAACAGATTCAGGAGCGATTCATGTCAGACTTAACACCACGCCAGGAAGAAGTATTAAACCTGATACGCAAGTATGCCGATGAAACCGGTTATCCTCCAACGAGGGCAGAAATTGCGCGTATTCTAGGATTCAAGTCTGCCAATGCTGCTGAAGAACACATCAAAGCACTCGCTCGTAAAGGCGCGATTGAGATTATCCCTGGAGCATCACGCGGCATACGCCTGCCGGAAACCCATAATGGAATACCAATTGTGGGGCGCGTCGCAGCAGGTAGCCCCATCCTCGCCCAGGAACATATCGAAGATTACTGCAATATTCCGCATAACTTCTTTTCTCCGAATGCGGACTACTTATTGCGCGTAAGCGGTATGAGCATGAAAGATGTAGGGATAATGGATGGCGATTTGCTAGCGGTACATAGAACAGATCAGGCTCGCAATGGCCAGATTGTTGTTGCCCGTATCGGTGAAGAGGTCACGGTAAAACGTTTCAAACGAACCGGAAACAAATCGCAGGTAGAACTCTGGCCAGAAAATCCGGATTTTGATGTTATCCATGTGGATATGCGTGATCAGGAGTTCTGTATTGAAGGCTTAAGTGTAGGAGTAATCCGCCGTGACTAACCTTGCCCGCATCAACTCCAGCAATATTGATCACAAGCAACCATTAAGCGGGGTTACCGAGCTGGTACTTACCAGCGATACACCGGAGCAACTGGCATTGCTGCTGCCGATGATTGCTTACCTTAGTAACGGCACTCAGGATCGCTGGATAACATGGATAGCGCCGCACAATATCAGCCGTGAGTTATTGGAATCCTATGGCGTCAACACCCGCTATATTCGTGTAATCCATTGCCATGATCAGTTGAGTTTGCTTTGGGTTACCTGGGAAGCCCTGGCTGCCGGCAATAGCCACACAGTGATCTCCAGCCCGGGAAAATTAACGGATAAAGAATTGAGCCAACTTGAAGTTGCCGCTATGCAAGGCAAGTGTCAGGGATTATTACTAAGAGTACGTTAGTAACGATAGAACAAAGAACAAAGAACAAAGAACAAAGAACAAAGAATTAGTGAAGCATTAATTTTTCGGTGTTGGTGAACTCATCAGCGAGATCTTCAAGTATGGATTCCGCCTGCTGATCTGCAATATCACCCGCCGCCTCCATTCCCGCCTCTATCATTGCCTTGGCCACGTTGAATTTTTCCTCGCCAAGAAATGCCAGTGATTCCTGGGAAAAGCGAATGGTCACTAAAGGTTCATTATTCTCGTCATCTGCTCGCGCCAAAGCTACGTCGCCATTAATCAGCTCAATGATTTCGTAAAATGATGACATACAAACCTCTGCATAAACCGGGCGCGCATTCTAACACCCAAAACCAGCAAAGCCTATTGCCTTAAACCTGATCAAAAGCCTTTGGCAGGGCATGTAAGAAAAGACAGGAATCTTCAGCAGCAAAGTAGTATCGACCCTCCATAGATTTCGGTATTAGCATCGAATTACCCGCCGCCAATATTCGCTGCCCACCACTCCATACAAGACGCAACTCACCTGCTATCAGCATAACCAACGAGTAATCCAACACCGAGGGTTCATAGCAAAAACCTGCTTTTAGATGAATCCGCTGCACCAGAAAATCATCAAAGCTTACGATTAGCTCAACATCAATTTGATCGTTACTCACCAGCCGCGAAGGGGACTGGAATACATAATCCATTTCAGCAATCGCCAAAGCTTTTTCCGTATCCCAATGATCTTGTGTAAGGACCTTTTGCGCAAAACTGAGGATTTGTCGTTCGTATACCGGAGTCTGGAATTCAACAACCCTTACGCCATGTTGAAGAGCATGAGGAACACACCTCGGGATAGCCACAGTGTCACCCACCACCAGCGGCATATGGTTTACAAAGCTATTCATTAAGCTTCTTAGATTCCGTTCAGATTGAATTAATGCTTCATTTTCAGGTGACTGGGATAATGTATTAATCCAGTTCTTTAATTGCAGGGTTGATAGTGTTGTCGAAGATGGTGAGCGCAGGTCGTCTATTTTTTTATCTAACGTTCGCCTTACCTGCTCGTAACTCTTAACCGCCTCCAAGTAAGCCTTTTTAAATTCGTAGTCATTCGTGTAATTGCCTCTTTTATCAGGTGAAAAGCCGAGCTGAATGGAGCCCGTACCGTCTGGCCAGGCATCCTCATTGATAGAGGTAACAACATAAACTTCCTGCTTCTCCTCATGCAGCTCAAAATATAAATCGCCATAAACTTCATCGGGTAATGGATCCAGAACTTTCAGCAGTATCAACGACCGCTCGGCCTGAGGAAATACAGCCAATATCCATGGCAACGGAATACTACCCTCGTCACATTTCACCGCAGCCTGACCACGAGCCTCTATACCGGTAAACCATATTTCCTGACCCCAGGGTTTGGGAATGTATACAGGCACCAATTCCCAGGGGGCAGAAACCTGAAAAACCGGAAGATGATTTGCTTTTGAGAATTGCCGAATAGACATCCAATCATCCGGGAGCAACTGGATATCAGCGATTAATTGATCCGTTGTATTGAACACACCCAGGTGAATGACAGGAAGCCCAGAAGTGACATCAACATGGATTAAAGCCACCAAATCCAAAGCAGGCTGAGACGGTAAATAGGTTTGGAAATAGCTGAAATGAAGAGCAAATGCGTGCTCTTTCCGCGCGGCGGGCACACTCCTCAATGCCGAAAGTTGTGCATCAACCCATGCAGCCGGAGATTCATTATTATCGAGACGGGAAAACTTCAAGCTAAATCCTGCGCAGAAAAAAGGTCGTTAGTTTACCAGAGGTATACACGAACCTTCGCGCATTAAACTACGTAAAATTGTAATCCCAAATAAAAACAGCCAATCCCGGATTGGCTGTTTTTACCCCTCGTAGAACGCGGTTAGTTCAATCGCTCCAGAACAGTCGTAATACCCTGCCCTAAACCGATACACATAGTCGACACCCCTAAATTTAAATCGCGGTCTTGCATCACGGTTAATAATGAACCGGTGATGCGCGTTCCTGAACAACCGAAGGGATGACCCAGTGCAATAGCCCCACCGTGCAAGTTAACTTTATCGTTCATCACATCCAATAATTTCAGGTCCTTCAACACCGGCAATGCCTGGGCAGCAAACGCCTCATTTAACTCAACAGCATCAATATCATCGATGGTGAGGTTAGCCGCTTTCAACGCTTTTTCAGTGGAAGGTACCGGACCATAACCCATGATGGATGGATCGACACCCGCTAGCCCAAGAGATACCACTTTAGCTATCGGTTTCAATCCCAGGGATTTCGCTCTTTCTGCCGACATAACCAGCATAACCGAGGCGCCATCACTTAATTGGGAAGACGTGCCCGCTGTTACCTGCCCGTTTTTTGGATCAAATACGGGTGGTAATTTTGCCAAGGCCTCAACCGTTGTTTCCGGGCGAATGGTTTCATCCTGATCAACCGAGATTAAAAAGCCGTCAGCGTTATGCCCATCAACCGGAATAATTTCGCTCTTGAATTTTCCAGTCTCACGCGCCTTGGCAGCCAACTGGTGCGAACGGGCTCCAAACTCATCCATCTGTTGGCGATTAATTCCATGCAGGAGCGCGAGGTATTCTGCAGTCATCCCCATATTACCTGCTGCCTTCGCAACCGAAAGCCCCAGTAACGGGTTAATACTGACTGATTCATACATAGGTAAATGCCCCATGTGCTCTACACCGCCAATCAAATAAACATCACCCTGCCCTGCACGAATATTGACGGTCGCGGTATGCAATGCCGACATTGATGACCCACAAAGGCGATTGATCGTTTGCGCCGGGATTGTGTGCGGCAGACCCGCAAGCAATAAAATATTGCGCGCAATATTAAAGGCCTGCTCCTCGCGTTGCATTACACAGCCCCACAGCAAATCATCAATAGTATTGGGATCTAATTGCGGGTTGCGCGCTAATAAACCTTTAATAATTGCAGCAGAAATATCATCCGCGCGAATATGACGGAAGCAGCCATTTTTGGAGCGCCCCATAGCACTGCGAGCATAATCGACAATAACAACGTCGCGTGGTTGTAAGCTCATTACTCTGACTCCTTAACCGTAAAATTTCTGATTGTTGGCTGCTTTGGCTTTCAAGCTATCGGGAGCGGAATAGAGCGCGCCTAGATTGCTGAATTTAGTTGCCAGATCGCAGAATGCCTGGGCACCAATGGAATCAATCCAACGGAATACACCACCACGGAAGGGAGGAAAACCAGTTCCATACACCAGTGCCATATCCGCTTCTGCTGCCGTTTCCACTATGCCTTCGTCCAGGCAGCGCGTTAATTCGGTTGCCATTGGAATCATCATGCGCGCAATAATGTCTTCATCGCTCAACTCAACTGCACCTGTGATAGTTGGCTTGAGAATATCTAATACTTCAGGTGCAGCTACTTTTGCGGGTTTGCCTTTTTTATCCAATTCGTAATTATAAAAACCTTTTCCATTTTTCTGACCCAAGCGTCCTGCGGCGAAAAGAACGTCGGTACAGGATGTAAAGTCACGCCTCATACGATCAGGAAAACCATCTGCCATGACCTTTTCTGCATGGACGGCCGTATCAATTCCAACTACATCAAGCAGGTAAGCCGGACCCATCGGCCAGCCCCAGGTTTCCATCAATTTATCGATACGCTGGAAATCCACCCCGTCGCGCACCAACATTGCAAAACCGGCAAGGTAGGGGAACAAAACCCTGTTTACCAAAAAACCGGGACAATCTTTTACAACGATTGGTTTTTTCCCCATGGCATTCGCATAAGCCACTGTGCGTGCAACGGCGTTATCGGAGGTTTTTACACCGCGAATAACTTCCACCAACGGCATCATATGCACTGGATTAAAAAAGTGCATGCCACAAAAGTTTTCGGGGCGGGCCAGCGCTTCTGCTAACAATGAAATGGAAATTGTTGAGGTATTGGATGCAATAACAGTATCAGCGCTGACGTTGGATTCAGCTTCCGCCAGCACTGCTTTTTTTACTTTCGGATTTTCAACAACCGCCTCGACAACAATATCGACGTTATCAAAACCATCGTAACTTAGCGCGGGCTCGATACGATTCAATACATCGCCCATTTCGGCTGCTGAAATTTTTTTGCGCTCAACACGCTTGCTGATTAATTTATTGGCTTCCGATAAGCCCAGATCAATTCCTTTTTGGGCAATATCTTTCATTTTGATCGGCACACCTTTAAGTGCGGACTGATAGGCGATACCACCACCCATAATGCCAGCCCCCAGTACAGCAGCACGCTCAATTTTTTTATCCGCTTTTTTCTCCCACCCTTTTGCTTTTTTGGCCAGCATTTGTTCGTTGACAAAAATACCCACCAATGATTGCGCCACCGGGGTTTGCGCCATTTTGGCAAAATTTTCTGCCTCGGCCTGCAATGCTTCATCACGCCCCTTATCGGCCGCTTTTTGCATTGCCTTGATCGCGCTCACCGGCGCCGGGTAATTACGCCCTGCTTGCGCACCAACAAATGCTTTTGAGGTTTCAAAAGCCATCATTGACTCGATAAAGTTCAGCTTAAGGGGGCCTTTTTTCTGCGTACGGCGCGCCAGATAATCAAATTTGCCACTGATGCACTGCTTCAGGCAATGCAAAGCGGCATCCTTAAGTTTGGCTGGTTCCACAACAGCATCAACAACACGGGCAGTGAGAGCTGCTTCTGCATCGTTTTCTTTACCGGCAGCAATCCACTCCACGGCAGTATCAAGGCCCGCAACGCGCGGTAAACGTACGGTACCGCCCCAGCCCGGAATTATCCCGAGCTTGGTTTCTGGCAATCCCACTTTTGCTGCAGTGCTGGCAATACGGTAATCACAAGAGAGGCAAAACTCTAACCCGCCGCCCAAGGCGAAACCGTTTATTGCCACTACCGTTGGAAATGGCAGGTCTTCGAGGCGGCAAAAGTTCCGATTATTAGTTGCCAGATGACTGGTAATATTTTCCGGACCCGACGCAAATACAGCGCCAAATTCCATAATATCCGCCCCGACAATAAATACATCCTTGGCACTCGTCACCACCAGACCCTTAACGTCTTTGGCTTGTTCGAGTAAATCAAGCACTTGCTGGAGTTCAGATACCGCAAGCAGGTTGAATTTATTAACTGACTCGCCTTGCAGGTCAAAGGTCAACTCTGCGATACCATCGGGTAGCAGTGAAACCTTAAGGGCTTTTCCTTGGAACATAATCAAATCTCTCATTGGAATAAGGAGGGAAAAACTGGTTATGAGTTTAGCAGGCTGAAGTTAACTTGCCTTACAGGAGAGCAGACTGATGGGGAATAACGCACAAAAAAATGCAACAATTAATAACTATGTGCAAAAACCGAACAAACAAATAATTTAAGAGGAACATCGCCCGAATTAATGAATTGATACAGTTGACGCATGGGAATGTAAAACGTATCCCCGGCGATCAATGAATCAATAACAGACGCTGATTTTAATTGCGCTTTACCAGCCAATACCACGCCACAGGTATCATGCTCCAGAAGCGTTAAACCATCTGATCCACCAATAGGAACAATGATAGATTGAGCAAATAATTGGCCTTTTTCCCTGGATGAGTCATGTTGAGCTGAAGAAAATAATTGCGCGGTCCCATTGGACATTGGGGCGACACGGACTGATGAATCCAGATGAAAATCAAAAAAATCAGCCAACTTGATCGAAACAACAGAAAGGATTCGTTCAAGCGATTGAATACTAGGACTGACCTGCCCCAACTCAATCATTGAAATGCTGCTATTAGTCACACCAGCTCGCTTAGCTAACTCACGCTGGGAAATACCATAGGTTTCGCGAATTAATTTAAGCCGGATACCCACATTATTATTGGAGTTTTGAGCGCTGGAAGGATCATTCAAATCCAGGTCGACGCCTTTGTTAGACATATCAACACCTAAACCACCCTGTATCCATTTTGTGACGGCACCGGATAAAATCCGGCGCATTTTAGCAATTACTTTTTAGAGGCAAGCAATTGCTCACGTTCAGATGTAGGCAGGTTGTCGACTATCAATTGATAGGAATGATCAATCATGCGCTGAATCTGTTCGGTAGGAACAGACCCATCCAAAATGACAGTATTCCAATGTTTCTTATTCATTTGGAAACCCGGACGCACAGCAGGATATTGCTCGCGCAACTTCTGTGCAGAAAGAAAATCCATGTTTTAGTCCTTTATCGAACAACTCAGGTCGATTAAAAAGCTATAAAAAGGGTTAGGGTTAATGCAATAGCACTGGCTACAGGATTGCCCAAGCTGCGAAATCATGAATCTTTTATGACTCGCGCTTTGAAACTGCCCTTGTATTGGCACCGGTTACACTCCTGACGTATCCGCATAGGCTGTTTATTTGAACGCCATGCCTTTATGACCCAAAGTTATTACCAAGGTGCAAGCTCCTCACGTATAGCTTTCAGATCATCGGCCCGTTCCTTCTGTTATCGCCTATTTTGCATCAGCCGCAATAGAAACGATAGAGAGAATGGCGTCAAAATCAACTATATTTAATTCAGTGGTGATTTTATGGTCAAACAGACCAGTTGTCACTCTATTCCACAACTTAATGTAACTTTATAGTAAGAATGCTTATCAAGGTTATGGTTGTAGAACCCAAATCTTTAACTCTCTTTTCGAAGACTAGCATATAGGTTACAAAAAAATAAATTGCACAAACTTTTTACGAGCAGGTATTACTACTCAGATACGTCCCTAGAATGACGTACGACGATATTCCCTATACTCGGGTTCCCAAAAATTTTTCTCTATTTTCTCTTCAATAATATCGTCAGGAATCGGTAACGCCACTTCATCGGCAATAGCCTGAATTACGACAGCCTTAGCAATTAGTCTGCTAACAGCGCGAATGGTTTCCAATGATGGCAATAAAGCACCGTTACCTGTTTGTGCAATAGGTGATGCACTTGCAAGTGCCTTGCTAGCAGCCATCATCATATTGTCAGTAATTCTCGAGGCTTTTGCAGTAATAACGCCCAAACCAACGCCAGGGAAAATATAACTGTTATTGCATTGGGCAATCTCAACAGTTTCATCCCCCATGTCTACTGGCGGAAAGGGACTACCAGTTGCCACCAGGACACGTCCACCACTCCAGCGCAATAAATCCACTGGTTGCGCCTCAGCTTGTGAAGTTGGATTCGATAACGGCAAAATCAAGGGGCGATCACAATGCAATAGCATGGTTTCTACAATCGCCTTGGTAAATAAACCCGCCTGGCCAGACACGCCAATTAACACAGTTGGTATTGTATTGGTTACTACATCCAATAAGTTAATAGGTCCGTCATTATGCGGACGAGTCAACTTCCAGGTATTCACTACACTATCAGGAGTGCAAAAAGGAATTTGAAATTCAAATAGACCAGGGGAGTTTTCTTGCAATAAACCATCTTTGCTTAACAAAAAAATACGATTGCGAGCATCAGATTCTGTAGCACCCTCTGCAATCATATGTTTGATGATTTGATCGGCTATCCCGCAACCTGCAGAGCCTGCTCCGGCGAATACAATACGTTGATCACGAAGTTTTTCTCCTTTTGCCAGGCATGCAGACATCAATGTACCCACAGCTACTGCTGCAGTCCCTTGAATGTCATCGTTAAAACAACAGAGTTGATTGCGATAACGTGTTAGCAATGGCGTTGCATGATCTTGAGCAAAATCCTCAAATTGCAAGAGCACATTTGGCCAACGTACTTTTACCGCCTGGATAAACTCATCAACAAATTCGTAATAATCATCACCGGTGATACGGGGATGGCGCCAGCCCATATACATGGGATCATCCAGCAAGGCCGCATTATTGGTGCCGACATCAAGGGTTACAGGCAAAGTGTATGCAGGGCTAATACCGCCGCATGCAGTGTAGAGAGCCAACTTGCCAATCGGGATGCCCATTCCCCCGATCCCCTGATCACCTAGCCCCAGAATTCGCTCACCATCGGTAACTACGATAACTTTCACATTTTGTTTGGTCGCATTTTGCAACATATCTTCAATGCGATCACGGTCCGGGTATGAAATAAAAAGACCGCGTTTACGGCGATATATTTTAGAAAATTGCTGGCAAGCCAAGCCCACTGTAGGCGTGTAAATCAGAGGCATTATTTCGGTGAGATGGTCAGTAACCAAGCGAAAATAAGCTGTTTCGTTGGTGTCCTGAATATTGCGTAAATAGATGTGCTTATCGATTGGTGTTTGGAAGGAACATAACTGGTGATAAACACGAGCCTCCTGCTCTTCAATTGTTTCAATTTTGTAGGGCAAAAGACCTTCAAGATTAAATTGTTGCCGCTCGCGTTGGCTAAACGCACTACCTTTATTTAAAAGTGGGGCCTCTAACAGGGCTGGTCCTGCGAAAGGAATATAAATTGGGCGTTTTTTCGTCATGACAATCACTGACAGGAGGCTTATATATGGCAACCATAGCGCAAATAATCTGATACAACCAGAGCATAAACGTATAAGAATTATTATTTTTGTTATCCAGGGGGTAAAATAAGCCCGACAGAATTTATCATTGACCCTTACCATCAATTGGCAGAACTAATTATGACCATCGAAGAATTCATCGCAAAATTAAATGCGACACCAAATAATATTGATTTTAAAGAAACTATTGCCGTAATTGATGCACACTATGATTTTACTCCCACTGAATTCCAAAATGGTGAGCTGAAAAACGAAGCCGGACAAAACTCAGGTTCATGCAAGTTATTTTCTTTTGCGCAACAAACCGGTTTAAACCAGCAACAAACATTGAATTGCTTTGGAGATTATTACCGGGTTGACGTCTTGCTCCATCCGACAGCAACTGACCATCAAAACATTCGGAATTTTATTAAATACGGGTGGCCAGGCATAAGTTTTAAAGGTCAAGCCCTATCCCCTAAATAAATGCCGGGAGTCCATTCCATGTGGATACAAAAAGAAATTCAGTTGTCAGCCCGGCATAGGGGTTTTCATCTGATCACAACTGAAATACTTGAGGAATTGCCGGAGCTCCAGCAAATAAATATCGGTTTATTGAATATCCTTATCAAACATACATCGGCATCCATCACCATTAATGAAAACGCAGATCCAACGGTGCGCAAGGATTTCGAAAGTTTTTTTAATCGGGCAGTCCCTGAAGATCAGCCATATTATTTGCATAATGATGAGGGAAGTGATGATCTTCCCGCACATCTAAAAAGCAGCTTGCTTGGTGCCAGCCTAAACATTCCTGTGACACAGGGGCGTTTAAATTTGGGAATGTGGCAAGGAATTTATTTATGCGAGCACCGCAATCATGGGGGACGCCGATTACTGGTATTAACCCTGCAAGGTGAAACTGGTAAATAACATTACCGGCCATGAAAAATGCAAAATACCGGTAGCTGCACCGTCAATATCTTTATTACATTTAAATAGTAGCAACATAAAAAAACCCGCAAATTTGCGGGTTTTTTATAAATTATTTGCGGAAGCCAGGTGGTAATGCTCCCCCGGGAGGCATACCACCAGGGAAAGCACCACTAATACCGCGCATCATTTTTTGCATGCCGCCACCTTTCATTTTGCCCATCACTTTGGCCATTTGTTTATATTGTTTTAACAAACGATTCAAATCCTGAATTTCAGTGCCGGAACCGGCGGTGATACGACGCTTGCGCGAACCGCTTAAATCATCCGGGTTGCGGCGCTCTTCCGGTGTCATGGAATTAATAATAGCTTCCATGGTTTTAAATTGCTTATTCATGTTAGAAGATTGGGCCAGTTGCGCCACATTTCCCAAACCCGGCAACTTATCCAGCATGGATGTCAAACCACCCATGTTTTGCATCTGCTGCAATTGATCACGCAAATCTTCCAGATCAAATTTTTGACCCTTGCTGACTTTCTTGATTAATTTCTCTGCTTTGGCCTTATCAACATTGCGCTCTACCTGCTCAATCAGCGAGAGCACATCACCCATGCCAAGGATACGCGAAGCAATACGATCAGGATGGAATGGCTCAAGCGCATCAACTTTTTCACCCACACCCAAAAATTTGATTGGCTTGCCAGTGATGTGACGCACTGAAAGCGCGGCACCGCCACGAGCATCACCGTCCGCTTTGGTGAGGATCACACCGGTGAGTGGTAACGCATCATTAAAGGCTTTCGCCGTATTAACGGCATCCTGACCGATCATGGCATCAATCACAAACAGGGTTTCAACAGGATTGATGGCTGCATGCAGCTCTTTAATTTCGGTCATCAATTCTTCATCGACATGCAAGCGACCAGCGGTATCGACAATCAACACATCAAAGAATTGCTTTTTCGCATGGTCAATGGCATTGCGCGCAATATCCAAAGGCTTTTGGTCGCCAGTCGATGGATAAAACTCAACACCGACCTCACTTGCCAGGGTTTGCAACTGCTGGATCGCCGCCGGGCGGTAAACATCCGCACTTACAACCAGTACTTTTTTCTTCTCACGCTCCTTCAGGAAACGCGCCAACTTGGCAACCGAGGTAGTTTTACCGGCACCTTGCAAACCTGCCATCAACACGATGGCAGGTGGCTGTTGAGCCAGATTCAAGGACTCATTCGCCTGCCCCATGGTGGCAATAAGCTCTGCCTCCACGATTTTAATAAATTGCTGACCCGGGTTTAAGGCTTTGCTGATTTGCTGGCCCAAGGCACTGCTACGCACCTGATCAATAAAGGTTTTAACAACGGGTAAAGCAACGTCAGCCTCCAACAGGGCTTTGCGCACATCGCGCAGCGCATCCTTGATATTGTCTTCACTGAGGCGCGCCTTGCCAGTAATACTGCGCAGGGTATGGGATAAACGATCGGTTAAATTCTCAAACATAGCCTGTCTCAAAAATCAGTGTTAATGATGCGGGGATGCTGGCCGGGGCCGGTCAAGGTCGCAAAATAATGGACCATCCACATAAAGTGGGCGCGATTATACCCCCAAGCAGCCAGAAAAGGAGCAGCTACAACAACATACGTAAAGACAAGGGCTTGCTTATTAAGGTCACTTCTCATTTATCTTCTCTTTGGCAGGACCTTATGACACACTTGCGACCTTGATTTCGCCGTTGAAAAGCAGCCAAGGATTACCTCTTACAGCATGATGACACTAAGCGCCAACCTGATCGCCCTGCTCATTTATACCTTTGCTGCCATTTACTTTGGCCGCCAGTTCGGGCGCCATCAATCACTTCCCGTCCGCCAGTTACGCCAGGTAGCTGCAGTTGCGTTGATTGTGCATGGAATAGGCGTGCATGGCCTTAGTTTTAAAGATGGGCAACTCGCTTTTAGCCTGTTCTCAATCTCCTCCTTAATGTTCTGGGTGGTTAATGCGATAGTTCTATTAAGTAGCCTTAAGAAAGAACTACATAATTTGTTTTTGCTGCTATTTCCTCTTTCTGCCGTTTCAGTGTTAGGGTCAATACTGGGCAACAACCCGAATTGGCAACACACATTGGAATACACCATCGCGGCGCATGTAATACCATCGATACTGGCTTTCAGTTTGTTGACCATTGCCAGTTTGCAAGCGCTCTTACTCTCTTATCAAAATCGTGCCCTGAAAAATAAAAGCCTGCTTGCAAATAGCAAACTTCTTCCTCCGCTACAAACAATGGAATCATTATTATTTGAGTTCTTGTGGGTAGGAGAACTGCTACTGACACTCGCAATTGTTTCGGGTTTTTACTTTCAAGAAGATATCTTTGCCCAACACCTGGTTCACAAAACTGTTTTTACGTTGAGCGCGTGGTTGATTTACGCAGTTTTGCTTTGGGGACGATTCCAATTAGGTTGGAGAGGCACCAAAGCAATTCGATTGGCTCTCGCTGGATTTGTATGCCTGATGCTGGCGTATTTCGGCAGCAAATTAGTATTGGAAATTATTTTGAACCGCATTTAACGCTGCGGTTCGAACAATCAGCTAACTTTTTTCCTTCTCATCGCCCTTCGCAGTAACCAGCCAAGTCCTGCTGCGGTAGTAACCAAACCCGCAAGGCAAATCAGTAGTAGCACTAAGTAATTTAGTAATTCAGCCCAACGCAAACCCCAGCCAACTACCGCCAACATGATAAAACAGCCACCGGCCAATAGATTAATACCGAGACCGCGATGTTTTAGTAAGCGACGTATCATGGCTGCGGATTGAATAATTGGTTAATCGCGTAAGCAACGCCCGCATTATCGGCGGTTTGGGTCACCCAATCAGCAACTGATTGCACATTGGGATTTGCATTTCCCATAGCAACCCCGATACCTGCCATCCGTAAAAAATCCATATCGGACTCTGCATCACCAAATGAAATAACCTGATGCGCCTGAACATTGTGATATCGCAATAAATAATCAAAGGCACGCTGCTTGGTAGCCGCAGCAGAAATGACACTGGCAAACTGCCAATCAGGATAAGCAGTCAAATAGGCGCGCGCGAAAATCAAGTCAGGAAATTGAGCTTCAAGCGTTGACAACAAATCGCCCTGCCTTGTGCGATTTACGCCGAGCAATAATTTGGCAATATCAAAACGATTAATTACATCAGCCAATCCATTGAGGATTGGATTTACCCGTAAGTGCTGCGCATGGACTTTACTGATCTCTGTTGATTGCTCAGTATAGAATGCAGAATCGGTGTAGGCTTCCGCGTAAAGCCCCATCGCATTTGCAGCAGCAAAAACCGCCAGGGCTTCCTCGCCTTTTAACGGAGTATCCAGCAAGGTTTTCCGGGATTGGGGATCATAAATATGAGCTCCCGTATAAAACATACTTGCGTCCTGAATACCCAATTCATCCATCAGAAAACGCGCTGCAAAATAAGGGCGGCCCGAAGCGATGGCCGTTTTAATTCCACGGGCTTTCAGTAACTTGATGGCAGAAAAAAGCTCGGGGCGAAGCTGTCCATGTGAATCCAGCAAGGTGCCATCTATATCAAAGAATGCCAGGCGAATATCGTTAGCGGCATTAATCAGATGGGATGGCGCTCGCATGGCTAGCGTAGAACCAGAAGCGTAACAGTGAAATACACCAGCACGAAACTGCTTAATGCAATTCCTTTCACAGCAATACTTTTTTGGGCATCGGACCAGGATTGGAAACGCGAGTGCTTCGCTATCAAAAATTTTGCCGCTGCAAATATCACTACAAATGCAGCAACCCAATATAGCGCGTGCTGGCTAAAAAATTGTTCAGGCATTTTTGGCCTCAACTACTCACGGCGCCATTGGGTGGTACCATCACGGGAATCCTCAAGCACGATTCCCGAGTCTGTTAACGTTTTACGGATTTCGTCCGCACGTGCATATTGTTTATCTTTTTTGGCCTGGATACGCTCGGCAATTAAACGCTCGACGTCTTCCGCTGAAATCTGATCGCTACTACCCGCCTGTAAAAATATTGCGGGGTTTTCCTGCAATACTCCCAAAATCAAACCAAGCGCTTTCAACTCACCGGCCAAGCGTATCGCCAGTGCGGGGTCAGCTTTACTGGCATTATTCAGATCACGCACCAGATCATACATACCAGCCAATGCAACGCGTGTATTGAAATCATCATTCATTGCGGCAACAAATGCCTGGTAGTAACTGCTCTCCGCTAAATCAGATAGCGGCGTGGGCACGACATCTACGTAATCGCGCAATGCGCCATAGAAGCGATCCAAACCGGTGCGCGCTTCAATGAGATTATCTTCAGCATAATTAATCGGGCTACGGTAATGACTGCTCACTAACAGGAAGCGCACAACCTCGGGATGATATTTTTCCAGTACATCGCGAATAGTAAAAAAATTGCCCAGTGACTTTGACATTTTTTCGCCGTCAACACGCACCGCACCGGCATGCATCCAATAATTAACATATTTGCAACTATTGGCTGCTTCACTTTGTGCAATTTCATTTTCATGGTGAGGAAATGGAAGATCAGGGCCGCCACCATGAATATCAAACGTATCACCGCAGCAATGTTTGCTCATTGCAGAACATTCAATATGCCAACCGGGGCGACCATTTCCCCACGGAGATTTCCATGCAGGCTCGCCCGCTTTTGCACCTTTCCACAATACAAAATCGCGCGGGTCTTCTTTAATTTCATCTACCTCAATACGCGCACCAACCAGCAACTCATCCACATTTTTATTGGTGAGCTTGCCGTAATCCGCAAAACGGGTTACGCGATAATAAACATCACCGTTACTGGCTGCATACGCGTAACCTTTATCGATCAGCGTTTTATTCATATCCAGGATTTGATCGATATAAGCAGTGGCGCGCGGCTCTATGTCCGGGCGGGCGATCCCCAGGCGGGTTTCATCTTCATGCATATAATCGATAAAACGCTTGGTCAACTCGGTGTATTCCTCACCATTTTCATTGGCGCGCTTGATAATTTTATCGTCGATATCGGTGATATTACGGACATAGGTAACATCCCACTGCTGGCTACGCAAAAATTTGGTAATTACATCGAAAGCAACCAATACGCGCGCATGGCCAATATGGCAGTAGTCATAGACGGTAATACCGCAAACATACATAGAAATCTTGCCGGGTTTTAACGGCTTGAAAACTTCCTTTTGGCGAGTAAGTGTGTTGTATATCTGCAGCATATTATTCCTGTTCTTCTTTGCCGAAGCTGTCTTTCAAACTGATGGTGCGATTGAACACCGGTTTTTCTACTGTGCTGTATTTGCTATCCAGGCAAAAATAACCCTGGCGCTCGAACTGGAAATTATTTCCTACAACCGCATTACCCAAACTGATTTCTGCTTTACAACCTTGCAGAATTTCGAGGTTATTGGGATTCATTGCATCCAGGAAATTTTTTCCGCCGGCATCCGGCGCTTCATCATTAAACAAGCGATCATACAAACGTACTTCGCAATCCAGGTGTTGGGTGGCGGAAACCCAGTGGATAACGCCCTTGGGTTTTACGCCATCTTCCGGGTCTTTGCCCAGGGTTCCTTCAATGATGCGCGCACGAATTTCGACAATATTTCCTGCCGCATCTTTAACAGCTTCATCCGCCTCAATGACATAAGCACCGCGCAAGCGTACACGCTTGCCCAATACCAAACGCTTGTATTTTTTATTGGCTTCCTCACGAAAATCTTCTTGCTCAATAAAAACAGTGTGAGTGAACGGAATAGTGCGATCACCCAAATCATCACGGTTTGGGTGATTGTGAACGGTCAATGTCTCTACTTTATCCGCGGGATAATTCGTTAACGTAACTTTCAATGGACGCAACACACACATAGCGCGCGGCGCATTTTTATCCAAATCGTCCCGGACACAAAACTCCAGCATGCCCACATCTACAACACCGTCGGAACGCGTTACACCGATCCGCTCGCAGAAGTTACGCAATGATGCCGGTGTGAATCCACGGCGACGCATACCGGAAATGGTTGGCATACGCGGATCATTCCAGCCATCCACATAACCTTCATCCACCAATTGTTTCAATTTGCGTTTACTGGTCACCGCATAATTAATATTCAAGCGCGCAAATTCATACTGACGCGGTATTGCAGGAACGGGTAAATGTTGGATAAACCAATCGTATAGCGGTTTGTGGTCTTCAAATTCCAGTGTGCAAATGGAATGGGTAATTCCTTCGATCGCATCGCTTTGGCCGTGGGCAAAATCATACGACGGATAGATACACCACTTGTCGCCGGTTTGATGATGATGAGCTTTTTTGATGCGATAAATAATCGGATCGCGCAAATTAATATTGGGAGATGACATATCTATTTTTGCGCGTAGCGAACAAGACCCTTCTTCAAACTCCCCTGCGCGCATTTTTTCAAACAACGCCAGGTTCTCTTCGACGGTACGATCACGATAAGGGCTGTTTTTTCCCGCCTCAACCAAAGTGCCACGATACTCACGCATTTGCTCGGCATTTAAATCGCAAACAAATGCCAAACCATTCTTAATCAAATGCACAGCCCACGAATGCAATTGATCAAAATAATCCGATGTGTATTTAACTTTTCCATCCCACTGGAAACCCAGCCACTTCACATCTTCCATAATGGAATTTACGAATTCCTCGTTTTCCTTTTCCGGGTTGGTGTCATCAAAACGCAAATTGCAAATACCGCCAAACTCTTCTGCCATACCAAAATTCAGGCAAATAGATTTAGCGTGGCCAATATGCAAATAGCCATTTGGCTCAGGTGGAAAACGGGTCGCTATTTTACTGTGTATGCCCTGCTCCAGATCCTTGCGAATAATTTGCTGGATAAAATGCAAAGGCCTGGTTTTGGCTTCGGCGGTATCGTTACTTGCAATCGGAGAATGATTGTCGCTCATGGGATAACAAATCCATTGGATGATTCAAAGGTCAGACAATCCCATCGCGGACAGACGGGACCGTGAAAATTAGGGTTATTCTACTGATTCAACACCGCTTTTCATACCTCGCACCCGCAACCAGGTAGAAATATGAAAAACATCATGAAGATCAAAAAACACTCAATCCTTGATGCTTGGTGGTGGAGCTGCGCGATAATCGCTACGACGATTCAATTGATAACGCCTGACCGCCTGATTGTGCGCATCCAGCGTTGCTGAAAACTCACTGGTTCCATCCCCTTTGGCAACGAAATATAACGCGTTTCCAGCGGCGGGGTTTAGCGCAGCCTTGATTGACGCTGCACTGGGTAAGGCAATGGGTGTTGGCGGCAACCCTTCGATTACATAAGTGTTATATGACGTTGCCTCTTCAAGATTTTTGCGGGTAATACGCCCCTGGTAATTATCACCCATCCCATAAATGACAGTCGGGTCAGTTTGCAATTTCATTCCCTGTTGCAAGCGCCGCACAAACACACCGGCAATTTGATCGCGCTCACTGTGATGACCCGTTTCCCGCTCAATAATCGAAGCCATAATCAACGCTTCATAGGCATTTTTATACGGGAGATTGGCGGGGCGTTTTTCCCATTCGGCATTCAATAAACTTTCCATTTTGCGATAGGATTTTTGCAGGATTTCCACATCGCTGGTGTTGCGGCTAAAACTGTAAGTATCCGGAAAAAACCAGCCTTCGGGGTGACTAATAGGCAACCCTAATAGCGCTACCTGCTCAGCCTCACTTTTTCCAACCAAATCGTGGCGGACAGAGGGATTTTTTTCCAATGCGGCGAGTGCTTGCTTAAATGTCCAGCCCTCGACAAAAGTAACCTGGTATAAAACCACATCACCTTTTTTTAATTTCTCCAGCAAGGTTTCAGGGGTAGTTCCCGGAGCAAATAAATATTCCCCGGCATGTACCTTATTGGTATCAGTAAAGCGCGCATACAAGCGCAGCAGGCGCGGATAATCGAGTATATTTTGCGCCCCCAAATCATTTGCCAGATGGCTCAGCGATTGCCCTTGTTTTAATTCATAACGATATCCCTGCGAATCTATATTCAATGGGGTTTTTAACCAGCTTTGGAAATAAAACCAGCCGGCAGTCGCACTGAGCAAGCCAGCCAAATATATTCCTGTCGCAATTAGCAAGAGTTTTACAGGTAACGATATTTTTTTCATAAAAAGCGCATCAAGAGCACATCAATAAAAGAGTAAATAATTATGCCAATAACTGGATAAGCTGTTGCTGTAACTGGCGAGTAATCACATGATTCAAGTTAGTCGCAACACCGGCAATATTCTTCACAGGCCAGATACCAAATACACTATTTGTTAATAGTATTTCATCGGCAACCTGCAAGGATTCGCAAGGCACGCTCCCGATATTAACGGGTATATTGATGGCGGGAGCCAACGTTTCAATAAGTGTTCGACGCATAATACCCGCAACACCTGAACCGGATAAATCAGGAGTGTAAAGTTGTTTATTTTTTATGACAAATACATTGCTGACGGTAGCTTCAATCAGGTTGTCGTCTCCATCCAGCAACAACCCCTCGGCAAA
Organism: Gammaproteobacteria bacterium; assembly: GCA_021151835.1. Lineage (GTDB taxonomy): Bacteria > Pseudomonadota > Gammaproteobacteria > Pseudomonadales > Cellvibrionaceae > Cellvibrio. Next base: position 2,208 of record JAGKWO010000056.1, on the reverse strand, counting down.
CTCATCATGCCATTCTGCGCGCGCCAAAATATGCTCAAGGCGATTCAAATGCTTAATGCCTGCCAATGCAGGATTTTTTCCAAGGCGCAAATTGCAAACACGAACATCCACACCGTTTAAGAACAATGGCGATTGCAACTGGCTGCCCGCAAATATCCCAATGCAGTACGTTGGATTCACCTGATCAGGCAAACGATAACCACGCCCGCCCACACCACGGGTGATTTGTATTTTTACCACAGTATCAGCATATTGATTAACGATTGGATTAGTTAACGCCCTATCCAGATATTCCTGCAAACGCAGCTCATCCACCGGTATTTGCAAGCGTTGGGCCGAGCTTAACAAGCGCTCACGGTGATAATTCCACAAAGGAATTCGCCCTGACACACAGCGGCAGGTCTCAAATAATCCATCACCATAAGTGAAGCCACGATCCAGTGGCGAGATCAATGCATCGGCAACACCGTTAATACTGATAAGTGGAAAAGGCGCTGACATAACAACCTCTTTAATACAAAAACGCCGGGCTGTTTCCAGTCCGGCGTCGGGCAAACCAGAAACGCAATATAATTTACACTTTGCGGAAAATCAGTGAGCCATTAGTACCACCAAACCCAAATGAGTTCGATAACACCGCCTCGATTTTACGCTCTTGCGCCGTATGCGGAACAAGGTTGATGTCGCAACCCTCAGCGGGATTGTCCAGATTGATCGTTGGCGGAGCAACCTGGTCGCGAATTGCCAATACGCTGAAAATTGCTTCAACCGCTCCGGCCGCACCAAGCAAATGACCAATCATGGATTTGGTAGAACTAACAGCAACCTGTCCAACTGCATTCCCCATGACTGATTTCACTGCCTGGCATTCAGCTTTATCGCCAGCCTGAGTGGAAGTACCGTGAGCATTGATATAGTTGATCAACTCCAGCGGAATAGCCGCATCCAGGATTGCATTACGCATCGATGATGCCGCACCCGCGCCATCTTCCGGCGGAGAGGTCATGTGGTAAGCATCGCCACTCATACCAAAACCAATCAGCTCGGCATAAATTTTTGCGCCGCGCTTTTTTGCGTGCTCATATTCTTCCAGCACCAATACACCGGCACCATCACCCAATACAAAACCATCACGGTCCTTATCCCAGGGACGACTTGCAGCTTGCGGATTATCATTGCGCGTCGATAACGCGCGTGCAGCAGCAAATCCGCCCAATCCCAGCGGGGTTGTTGCCATTTCCGCACCACCGGCAACCATCACATCCGCGTCGCCATATTGAATCATGCGCGCAGCAAAACCAATACTGTGCGTACCGGTAGTACATGCGGTAGTAATAGCGATATTTGGACCGCGCAAACCATACATGATCGACAAATTACCGGAGATCATGTTGATAATTGCACTGGGCACAAAGAACGGGGATATACGGCGTGGCCCTTTATGCTCCAGCGTTGACGAGCCCTCCTCGATAGTGCCAATGCCGCCAATACCGGAACCAATGGAGACACCAATACGCCCCGCATTCGCGTCCGTAATTTCCAAACCGGAATCGCGAATCGCCTGGATACCGGCAACCATGCCGTATTGGATAAACGGATCCATTTTGCGCGCTTCTTTGCCGGGAAAATAATCGTCCACAACCAGATTCTTTACCGAAGCACTGAACTGCGTGGTGAATGCTGAGGCATCAAAATGGGAGATAGTGGCAACACCACTTTTACCATTGACTATACCCTGCCAGGTTTCAGCAACAGTATTTCCCAATGAACTGATCATACCCAGACCAGTGACAACAACTCTTCTACGCGACACCTGTGAGACTCTCCCGCGAAGGACAATCAAGCGGTAAAACCCTGCTGATTTGTCGTAGTGATTGGTATTAATTCAATATTTATTCAATGCTCGATTTGCAGAAAGCAATGAAACAGATAAAAAGAAAAAGCCGTACTATTTTGCAATAATACGGCCTTTCTTGAACTGAAATCAGCGAATAATCAAATTACGCCAGGTTGGCATTGATGTAATCGATAGCCAATTGAACAGTAGTGATTTTCTCGGCTTCTTCATCCGGAATTTCAGTTTCGAATTCTTCTTCGAGAGCCATTACTAACTCTACGGTATCCAAAGAATCAGCGCCCAGATCTTCGACGAAAGAAGCTTCGTTTTTCACTTCTTCTTCTTTCACACCCAGTTGCTCAGCAACGATC
>JAGKWO010000012.1 GCA_021151835.1 Gammaproteobacteria bacterium | reverse complement strand
AACCTCTTTATCGCCAACGACGAGCAGGTAGGGTACCCGCTGAATTGTGTGCTCGCGGATTTTAAAGCCGATCTTCTCGTTTCTCAAGTCCGGAATGACACGAATGCCCTTATCGCGCAGGGTTTTTTCCACCAATTTTACGTATTCCGCCTGGTTATCAGTGATATTCATCACCGCAACCTGGGCCGGCGCCAACCACACCGGGAACGAACCCTCATAGTGTTCAATCAGGATTCCGAGGAAACGCTCGAACGAACCAAGGATGGCACGGTGCAACATAACCGGACGCTTACGCGCATTATCTTCAGCGACATATTCCGCATCCAGGCGCTCAGTCAATACATAATCCAACTGGATAGTACCGCACTGCCAGGAGCGCCCCAGCGCATCCTTGATCTGGTATTCAATTTTCGGGCCATAGAAAGCGCCTTCGCCGGGAAGCTCTTCCCACTCCAGCCCCGCCGCGCGCAACGCTGCACGCAAGCCCTCTTCCGCTTTGTTCCAGGTTTCCAGGGTGCCGGCATATTTTTCAGGGCGCAGGGAAAGTTTTACAGCGATATCGGTAAAACCGAAATCGTCATACACCGATTTGAGCATTTGGTTAAAGGAAGATACCTCCTCCACCACCATGTCATCGGTACAGAAAATATGGGCATCATCCTGCACAAAACCGCGCACGCGCATAATGCCGTGCAACGCGCCTGAGGCTTCGTTGCGATGGCAAGAACCAAACTCCGCCAAACGCAGCGGCAAATCTTTGTGTGAACGCAGGCCGTGATTGAAGATTTGGATGTGACCCGGGCAGTTCATCGGTTTAACCGCAAAATCGCGTTTTTCCGATTCGGTGGTAAACATGTTATCGCGATAGTTTTCCCAGTGACCGGATTTCTCCCACAGGGTGCGATCCATAATCAGCGGCGTTCTTACTTCCTGATAACCCCACTCGTTTTGCTTGGCACGCATGTACTGCTCGATTTGCTGCCATAAAGTCCAGCCCTTCGGGTGCCAGAACACCATGCCCGGTGCTTCATCTTGCAGGTGGAACAGATCAAATTTCTTCGCCAGTTTGCGATGGTCGCGCTTGGCCGCTTCTTCGAGCAAATTCAAATAGGCTTTCAATTGTTTGGCATCCGCAAACGCGGTGCCGTAGATGCGCTGCAACATTTTGTTGTTGGAATCGCCGCGCCAGTAAGCGCCGGAAGTACGCATCAATTTAAAGTTCAGGCAGAAACGCATGTTCGGCACGTGGGGGCCACGGCACATATCGACGTATTCTTCGTGGTGGTACAACCCCGGCGTTGCATCTTTCGGTACGTCGCGATCCAGGATCTCCAGCTTGTAAGTCTCGCCGCGCGCGGTGAAAACGTCGTAGGCCTCTTGCCAACTGACTTTCTTTTTCACCACGTCATATTCGGTTTTCGCCAATTCCAGCATGCGCGCTTCCAGACGGGCAATATCCTCGTCGGTCAGCTTATGCTCCAGGTCAATGTCGTAATAAAAACCGTTGTCGATGGTTGGGCCGATAGCCATCTTCACATCGGGAAACAGTTGTTTAATCGCATGGCCGAGCAAGTGCGCGCACGAATGGCGGATAATTTCCAGACCGTCTTCGTCTTTCGGGGTAAAAATCACCAGGTCGGCATCTTCGGTAATCAAGTCATGCGCATCCACACGCTGGCCATTAACGCGGCCGCCGAGGGTAGCCTTCGCCAGGCCGGCGCCGATAGAGGCAGCGACTTCATAGACAGATACAGGATTGTCGAAAGGACGTTTGGAACCGTCGGGGAGAGTAATTACAGGCATGATAAATCCTTGGTCAGTGGTGACCCCTACGAAAGGTCACATGATAAAAAAACAGGGTGTTAAAAATAAAAAGCCCGCACTTACGAATGTGCGGGGCATTGTACGGGCTGGCGAGTATAGGGGAGCTTGGGGAAAAGAGGCAACTTTGACGAATTGGGATCGCGCTAGATTTGCCAGGAGAAAGTGATAGCGCCAAAGTTTTTCCGCGCTGTTCTGCTTTCGCTGGGATCAGTGTCAGATTGGAAAGAAAAGCAAACACTCGCACGTTCCCACGCGTAGGTAATTCCCCCCATTAACGAGTATTGGTAATTCTCCAGGCCTTCGGAGGCACTCGCGCCAAATTCATTACCATCCACCAAAATCTGGTTATGCACATAATTTGCCGTACCGCCGAGGTAAATATACCACCCATCAGAAACGGCTACCGGCGTACTTATGCGACTGGATAAAAAGCCCATTGTGGAATAGTTGCGCGCAAGGCCATTCCCCGCTCGTAAAAACAATCCAGCACCAGCGCGTGATTCCAGATTACCACCCGCTAAATCAGCCAATATCACCGCATCAAATGGGCTCGAATCGGTAGTGGAAAAACGCCACACCGCCGTGCGCTGGATTTGCCAGACGAATTTATCATCCAACTGATAATCCCACCCCTTGGGCTGTTCGGAACCAACGACTTTATGCACAAACTTTTGCGTTTGCTCGGCACGGGATGAAGGCCCGACAATTCCCACTAACGTTGCGACATGATCTGAAAAATCATTTTTTACCACGACATAAGTAGAACGCAGATACAACAGCCCCGCGTAAGGTGCATCAGCCGGATCGGGAATTTCCTTGGTGATATCTTCAGGCGTAACCATGGCCTGCCCTAATGAATGCAGCTTGTAGGCATAGGTTGGATCATCATCGACCATCCACGCCAGCGGCAATGTCAGCAAGGGTGATTGGGTAATTTCCTCACCGGGATCATTGCGTTGCCCGAGTGAAAAATAAATACCATTGGTGTAACCGCCACCATCTTTTCCGGCGACCAGATCATTTTCCCAGCTTGCCGAAAACCAGTTGCGTTCGGCAAATACCGGGGCACTACTCACAAGCAGGAAGCCGACCAGTAAAAAACGGGATGACGAAACAAACCGCGCGCACTCAGCCAATACTTTAATCTTCATAACATCTTCCCTATAACTGATGGTAAGTTATGGACAAAGATTTATTGGCACAAGTTCTATCGCAACGACAACGGATAAGAAAAAGCCCTCGCACCGGAGGGCTTTTTCAATTTGAAATTTTTACAAATTAATAAACGTCGCGGCGATAACGCTGGGCTTCTATTAATTGCTGCACATCATTTTCACCGAGAATGGCTTCCAACACCTGGTGAATACCGGTACCCATCGCTATACCACCGCACACATAAATGACCGCACCACGATCAAGCCATTCACATAATTGTTGTTGTTTTGCTGCTACTACATTTTGCACATAACCCTCACCATCGCGCGAATAAACTTCATCCAGGTCAGTGAGAAAACCCGATTGTTGCCATGCATCCAACTCATGGGCAAACAAACGGTCCTTGCTGCGCTGGCGCTCACCAAAAATTAACCAGTTGTGTTGCTGGTCTTTTAAGTAGCGATCATGCAAATGCGCACGCAAACCGGCAATACCGGTACCCGCGCCAATTAAAATCATCGGGCAATTCGTTTGCGGGGCATGGAAAGAAGGATTTGCGCGGATGCGCGCCAGTACATTACCACCCTCTTCTGCCACAGCAGTTAACCAACCGGACCCCAAACCCAACTCACCTTTTTCATTGAACGTCTGGCGCACCACCAGATCCAGTTGGCCATCCGTTGTCAAGGAGGCAATAGAATATTCGCGATGGGGTAATGCTGAATTGTTGTGTGGTTTTATTTCGAGAATATCACCCGCCTGCCAATGCGTATTACCCGGTGCTGCGGGCTGCAACGTGACTCGATAAATTGGCGTACCCACACTGCCTGCGTTTAATAATTCGCGTTTTTGCAAACGCCAGTTTTCATATTCCGGCGCGGCCCAGGCAGTGACATTTTGCACACCGCTGATATCCGCAATGTGTTGTTGCCATTGCTGAATCGCTTGCTCGTTACCATTGTCGACATCAATGCGGGCAAAGAGCGGGCTTGCTCCATTTGCTAGCAACCATTGTTCAACCTGTGCAGCAAACGCGCAGTAATCCACATAACGTTTATCGCCAAGCGCCAGCACACCGAATTGCAATTGCTTTAATGATAATGATGATTTCAATAATTTACGTGCGAAACCGCGCGCGGAATCCGGCGCTTCACCTTCACCAAACGTCGCAACCAGAAACAATATTTTCTGCGCTGATTCCAGCGTGGCTTTATCCAATGCCGCCATATTTTTTACGCTCGCCTTAATGCCGCCGGATTGCAAAATTGTTGCGGTATTCCAGGCGAGTTGCTCAGCGGTGCCTGTTTGAGTTGCATATACAATCCAGAAGTCCGCGTCGGTGTGTGCATTGGCAACGCCCAAGGCAGCGCTTTTACTATGACGTTTCTTTTTACGGCGATCAAAATACAGCAAGAAACCGGTGATGGTAAATAAGGGCATTAATAACGATGCGGTCATATTAACAAGCAAACCGGGAGTACCAAACCATTCGCCGGTATGCAGTTCATAAATGCCTTGCATAATGCGTTTGCCCAATGGTTCGAGCGGCTTATAAGGCTGGGCACTGACCAACTCACCTGATTGTGCATTGAAACTGATCGTGCTGCGCTGGCGATCATTGGTCGCAGCGGGAGTGACGTAATTAATTATCACCGGATCATTTTCCGAACGCGGAATAGTTACGCTCGCAAATTTAAAATTATTTTCGGCTGTGGTTACAAAATTCGCCCAGGCTGCATCGACTGCAATCGGCGCAGAATGCTCATGCTGCATATCGCCTTCACGTGCCATACGACCTTCGCCACCTGATCGACCTTGACCGGCGCCACGATTTTCCCCACCGTCGCGACCAGGACCGCGCGCTTCACGCCCTTCGCGCGCGCCCATACCGCCAGCGCGCTGCTCACCAGCGCCTTGGCCACCACCGGGACCGCCAGGTCCAAAACCGCGACGTTCCTGCACCGGTTCACCGGTTAATACAAGCGATGCACCATTTTTAAACCAACTGTAAGACCAGGTGAGGCCGGTTAATGCCATCAGCAAATACATAAGTATTACCCAGGTACCCACCACCGAATGCAATGCCCAATAAAAATTGCGGCCTTTCAAACTGAAATCGATGCGGAACCAGTTGCGCCAATTCAATGCGCGGCGCGGCCAGCGTAAATACAAACCGGACAACGCGAAAAAAACCAATGCAAATGCACTGAAACCGGTGATTTGACGGCCAATATTAATACCGCCTTCTTCCGACGGAATTAATAACCAGCGATGGAGGGAGCGCACCGTGCGGAAAAATTGTTCGCCGCGAATTTTTCCCAATAATTCACCGCTATACGGGTTGATATAAATTGCATCGCCGCGGCGTTCCCCTGGTGGCGGTGCAACACGAATCAAGGCACTGCGATCCGCCTCTGGCCATAAGGTAATTTGCTCTACGCGCGCGCCGTCACGCTGTGCGCGAAAACGTTCAGCGATGGCATCCGGCGTTAAACGTTCGCCGCTTACCTCCACGCGCACAATATCCGGACTAATTGTCTCCATAATTGTCCGCTCAAAACTCATCAGGCCGCCAGTCACACCAACAATTGCCAGCACAACACCTGCGGTAATCCCCAAAAACCAGTGAATCTGGAATAAACCGTTTCTCACTCTCGTTCCCCCAAGCCCAAAAATCACACAACACTGTGTGTATCGTTATTAAAAAATTTACGTGTTAATTCGCAGCGAGCGTCCAACCGCCGCCGAGTGATTTATATAAATCCACCGCCGCATCCAACCGCGACAAGCGTTGCTGTACTAATGAATCCTGCGCTTGAAATAAACTGCGTTGCGCATCCAGCAGCGATAACAAATCATCAGTGCCGGCACGATAACGTGCTTCAGTCAAACGCAAACTGCGCTCGGCATTAGCAACAATTTCCTGTTGGCTGATTTCCTGGCGCTGGCTGACATCGGCTGCGACCAGCGCGTTATCCACCTCTTGTAGCGCGATTAAAATTGCCTTGTGATATTGCAAAACCAATTCACTGCGACGCGCTTCACTCAACCGTTTTTGATTGACCAAACGCCCACCATTAAACAGCGTTTGTGCAAGCGATAAAGTCCATCCGGATGTTTGTGTTGCCGGATTCAAACTGAATAATTCACTGGCTGATTTCCCTGCATTAGCGCTCAAACTGATTCCCGGCAACAGCGCTGCACGCGCTGCATGTATATCGGCATTGGCGCCGCGTAAATCGGCTTCACTTGCGGCTAAATCCGGGCGACGGGTTACCAAATCAGCGGGGGTACCCGCAGCAATTTGTGGCACTTGCATATCCAGTAAATGCTCAGTGACGAGTACAAATTCTTGCGGCGTTTTGCCCAATAGAATCGCCAATGCCGATTGGGTTTGGCGCGCTTGTAATTCCAGCGGCAACAACGAGGAGCGCTGGCTTAACAAATTGGTTTTTTGTTGTGCGACATCAGCGGCTGTTGCCGCACCGTTGTTATAGCGTGCGTCAACAATTTTTTGCACGCGTTCCGCGATGGCAATATTTTTATTGGCCGTTGCAATACGCTCCTGTAACGCCAGCCATTGGAACCAGCCGCTGGCGATAGCGGCCTTAATGCTGAGGCTTGCAGCATCCTGATCATAACGCGTGGCTTCATAACCTGCCTTTGCGGATGCGCGTTCGGCGGCGATGCCACCCCACAAATCCACTTCATAACTGATATTCACACTGGCACGGGTTGACTCACTACGGCTATTACTTCCGCCGTCAGGTTTGCTGCGCGATTCACCGCTGGAAGCACTTGCCGATAACGATGGAAATAAACTCGCATTGGCGATACGCATTTGTAACTCAGCTTGCTTTACACGCTCTGCGGAGATTAATAAATCCGGGCTTTGCTGTTGTGCGGCCTGCATCAAGTTGTTTAATGCGGGTGACTGAAAGGATTGCCACCAATTCAGATCTACAACCAGCGCTTCACTTCCGGATTGCACGGATGCGACGGAATAATTATCTGCATAATTAATCTCCGGTTTTTGCACCTGGGTAGATGAGCAGGCTGCAATAAAGAGTGATGCAATAACCAATGGCAGTCTTTTATAAGCCAGCGTTTTAACCCTCAATGTTTTCTTGTGTAATTGCATAACTATTACTCCGTCGCCAAAGCTGCAACCGGATCGAGACGAGCCGCTTTGCGCGCAGGCAAATAACCAAACAACAAACCCGTCAGGAACGCACAGCTAAATGCCATAACCACCGGGCCGAATGAATAGGCTACCGGCGTACCAAAACTGGCAATTAACATCGCAGTGCCCACACCTATCACTACACCAATCACGCCGCCGAGTGCAGACACTACCAACGCTTCAATTAAAAATTGCTGCATAATGTTGCGCGTGCGCGCACCGGTCGCCATGCGTACACCAATTTCGCGCGTCCGCTCGGTCACACTTACCAGCATGATATTCATGACACCGATGCCGCCTACCAATAGTGAAATTGCTGCAATAGATCCCAATAAAAATGTCATGGTGTTTTGTGTTTCGGACACCATATCAATTAGCGATGACATGCTGCGAATCTGGAAATCTTCTGTGCCGTGCCGCTCCATCATCAACGCGTGCACACGGGTTTGCACCTCCTCCATATTTTTTTCGTCATCGACAGAAATCGTGATATTGCGCAGATAACGCTGGCCGATAACACGCAAACTGCCGGTGTTGAACGGAACAAATACTTTATCATCCTGGTCCTGACCACCGGGGTCTGCGCCACGTTCGCTCATCACGCCAATAACCTGGAAGAGCACGTTATTGATAATGATAAATTCACCGAGCGGATTTTTATCGGCAAATAATTTGGTAGCGACGGTTTTTCCCAACACAACAACAGTTGCATAATTTTTGTTGTCTTCATCGGTAAAGAATGTACCTTGCGCTACATCCCATTTCCGGGCCATGGGAAACTGTGCAGCGGTTGCACTGATTTCTGTAGCGTGATCCACATTGCCGTAACGCAAGGTAAAACTGCCATTGAGTTCAGGCAATGCAGCCGCAATGTGCGGCAAGGTTGCAATGGCATCGACATCTTCCGGCACCAGTGTCACCGAATCCCAACGGAAACGCTGCATCGGGCCTCCGGGCCGCACCAGCAACAAATTACTACCCATTGCGCTAATGCTATCCACAACCGATTTTTTTGCACCGTCGCCAATCGCCAGCATACTGATAACGGAAGCCACACCAATCACAATACCCAGCAAGGTCAAGATTGTGCGAAAGACATTACTGCGTAACGAGCGAAATGCGGTTTTAGTTGCTTCCAGGATTTCCGTTTTGATTTGAGGTGCGCCGTGCAGGGCATGTTCTTCAGCCGGTAATTGTGCAGGAATCGTTGGACCAGGATCGGCAATAATTTTACCGTCGCGAATTTCGATTAAACGCCGGGCATGACGCGCGACTTCCGCATCATGGGTAATCAAAATAATGGTGTGCCCTTGTGCTGATAATTCTTTCAGCAACCGCATGACTTCTTTACCGCTGTGGCTATCCAATGCGCCGGTGGGCTCATCCGCAAGAATTATCTGGCCACCATTCATCAACGCACGCGCAATGGAAACGCGCTGTTGTTGTCCGCCGGATAATTGGTTGGGGCGATGATGCAACCGTTCTTGCAATCCCAATGAACTTAATAATGCGGTGGAGCGTTCGCGGCGCGCCTCCGGTGTCATGCCTGAATAGGTTGCAGGCATTTCTACGTTTTCACATGCCGTAGAACCAGCCAATAAGTTGTAACTCTGGAATACAAAACCAAATGCCTCGCGACGCAATTGCGCGAGACCATCAGTGTCCAGTGTGGCGACACTGGTACCGTTAAATAAATAGTCGCCGGTGCTCGCACGATCAAGGCAACCGAGGATATTCATCAAGGTGGATTTGCCCGATCCCGATTGCCCCATGATGGCAACAAATTCGCCGGGATAAATTTCCAGATCAACACCGTGCAAAACCTGGGTCGCCATTTCGCCATTGCGAAACGTTTTGGTAACGCCGGATAATTTAATCAGCGGTTGGATTGAATTAGCGGTGGTCATTAACGTCTACCCATTCCCGGGCCGCCGCCAAACCCACCAGCCGGTGCAGCTTTTACCTGGTTGGGTTTAGTGCTGCCACTGACCACTTTTTCGCCTTCGGTCAAACCTTCAATAATTTGTGCCTGCACACGGTTGGTTACCCCAACCAGCACTTTGCGTTCTTCAATATCACCGTCCTCATCCATTACCTTAACAATCGCAGGGCGCGGACGATTTATTGCAGCCCCTTGGGTATCGTCTCTTTCGCGGCGACCTTTCCATTCACCGTTTGGAGCACCATCAGCACGGGCATTGGCGAATTCCGGTTTTGCTTGTGCGGTTGCGGAAACCGCAGCACTTTTTTCAGCTGCTGTTTTTTCTGTTTGCGGTTTTTCAGCTTGCGCGCGCTCAACCGGGGGCTTGCCATTTTGTGGGCCATCACCCTGGCCTTGCGCACGGGGACCACGCGGCGACGCAAAACTGAGGGCAGACATCGGTACCAACAACACATTTTTCGCTTGCGATTCAATAAAAAACACTTGGGTACTCATTTGCGTCATCAGCAAACGATTTTCATTGGGCACATCAAACAGCGCGTTGTACAACACCACATTGTTAAGGATTTCCGGTGTGGGCTGGATGCGGTCCAGCTTGCTGTACCAACGACGGCCCTGGCTGCCCAGGGTGGTGAAATACACATCCATTTCCTTGCGCAATTTTCCGATATCAGCTTCCGATACCTGTGTCTGTACGGTCATCGTCGATAGGTCAGCCACGCGCATAATAGTCGGGGCCATTTGGTTGGTGTTGAGTGTTTGTCCCTGGCGTGAAGTGATGGACACAACAGTGCCATCCATCGGTGCATATATTTTGGCGTAATCCAGATTGGCGGCTTCTACCCGTAATGTCGATTCGATCTGTGCAATTTGTGCTTGCAAGGATTTGAGTTGTGCCCGCGCTGATTTCAAACCGGCATCAGCTGTTTCCAATGATTCACTGGTTGTTGCATCTTCAGCAAATAAATTTTGTTCGCGTTTAAAATTGATTTGCGCTAGCGCAAGCTGTGCTTCGCGATCCAGTAATTGCGCTTTCTGGTTTTGCAATTGCGCGCGGGTGGCATCTACTTTGGCGGCATAAACGGTCGCATCAATTTCAGCCAGCAGGTCACCGGCTTTCACTTCGCTGCCAACCTCAACGTGCAATTTTTTCAGCTGGCCAGAAACCTGTGCACCCACGTCCACATAATCTTGCGGTTGCAACGTACCGGTTGCGGTCACCAGGTTTTCAATATCGCCCCGGGTAACTGTTTCAGTGGTGTATACCACTTCGTTTTCGTCCTTACCGAACGCCAGTTTCCACAGCAGCCAAACAATAACTAAAAGGAGTAAAACCAGCAGCGCCAAACCTTGCGGGCGACGCAAAAATGAAGTGGGTAATTCGCGGGATTGCATAATGTTTTCTCGTCCAGTGTTTTATGGGCGCGAGTATACCTGATGCATAAGTTGAAAAGGCCGCACGCAGTTTAGATGAACACTTGTTTCACAATCTGCAACAAATAATTGCTCGCCATAATTCAATAAACATCGCGACAATAACGACGCTGATCCGCCAGGCTTTCCAACTGCTGTGTACCAAGGATAGTGCGCAGGGTGTCATCTACAGCTTGCGCCATTCCCTGCAAGCTACCACACACAAAAATTGCAGCACCCTCATTCACCCACTGGCAGATTTCCCGCGCGTTGGGCTGTAATAAATCCTGCACATAACGCGCGGCACCGGGTTGGGCATCGCGCGAAAACACCTGATCCAAACGCACCAACACACCTGTTTTTTGCCAATGAACCAGATCACTGTTAAAAAAACTATCCGCCGCCGCTGTGCGCTCACCAAATAATAACCAGTTACGCGTACCTGCACGCAAAGGATTCGCCAAATGCGCACGCAAACCCGCAATGCCGGTGCCATTACCAATAAGGATTAACGGGCAATTGGTTATTGGCGAATGAAAATGGGTATTGGGCCGAATGCGCAAGCGAATCGGTTGCTGCAATTGTGCGTGCACACTCAACCAACCCGAACCCAAACCATAGTGGCCCGGCGCGATATTGACCTGACGCACCAATAAATCGAGCGAATTTTCAGCGGGAACCGATGCAATTGAATATTCACGGTGAGGTAAATCGGGGAGCGACCTCAGTAATGTTTCGTCATCCAGTTGCTTCAATTCAGCCAACCGCTCTTGCGCAAAAGCAAGGTCGCTATAAAGCAAATCTTCCGGGACAATAGTTTGTCGATTCAATTGTTGCAAAAAGTGCTGAATTGTTTGCGCACTGTTGCCCGGACCTATTTCAGCAATATCACCGGCATGCCACGCATCAGCGGCGATAAAATCAGTCAACGGAATTAATTTGAGATGAAATGCAGGGGCACCGGGGCTACCGGAATTAATGCATTCACGCTGTACAATTTTCCATTGCCCATAGGCCGGTTTGCTCCAATCAGGGTAATGCGATTGGCCGGAAATCTGCCCGAGATAATATTGCCAGTGGCGCAACGCACTGTCTTCCAGTTTATCGACTTCAATAAGGTCTGTTAAAAAATGCGCACCGCGATACTGCAACTCATGTTGAAGCTGATGCGCAAAACCACAAAAATGTTGATAGGAGGAATCGCCCAAACCGAGAATAGCAACTTGCAAATGTTGCAGTGAGTTTTGCTGTAGCTTGCCCAGGGTGCGGGCAATAAAACGGTTACCGTTGTCCGGTGCTTCGCCCTCTCCATAAGTGCTCGCGATAACCAGCAGGGTCTTGGCCTGCGCCAATAACGCCGGTGTTAGCTGATTAAGCGCCACCCGAATACTTTCCTTTCCCGCGTCTTGCAATTGCAATGCGGTTTGGCTAGCCAGGGTAGCAGCAGACCCTGATTGGCTGGCATAGGCAATCAGGATTTCATTGGCCGTGGAATTTAATGCTGTTGGATGGCTTGCGACTATTTTTTGCTGGCGATGCTGATAGTTTCGCCAGCAGCACCAGCAAAATACGAGATAAACGAGAAGTAACGTACCCGCAAAAAAATAGTGCACAGATAAACCACATTATTCCGGTAATACTTCGAAGGTTGCCGTGTAACTACCGCTACGCGCTGTTGCCGGTTTTTTTGCATTGTCATCGCGGTAGTTAGCACTCAACCAATACATACCCGCTTGCGGCCAGGTAACAGATAATTCACCTTTTTTATCGGTTTGCAATTCAATCGCTGCCTGTCCATTGCGATAGCGCATACCGCCGGGAATTACCGTGACGTTAACGCCTTCTGCTGGCTTGCCATCCATTAAAAACTGGAATTTAGCCACTTCCCCGGCAAACAAATCATTCGGGTGAGTGAGCGGCACCAGTTCCAAACCGTGTTTGGTGGCTTGCAGTACCTTGTCATCTGGAGTGCCGGACGTTACAAAAGTTTCCATGCGCCGCGAGAATTGTGAAACCTGTAGTTCTTGCGCATCGTCGGGAATATTTTTTTCCAGATCAGCGGGATTAGCTTTTTCACCACGGCCAGGCCACATGCGGCGCTCCCCTTCCGGGGTCTTCCAGGTAGCCATAATTCCGGAAGAAGCAAGCGCAATTTTATACGTGCCTTTTTGCGGCAATTGCACATCAAATACACTGCGGAATTTTCCGGCAATGCTATTTTGCGGTGTAAGGTTAGTGCCATCAGGGGCGGTAATAGTGATGCCATCCACACGCAGCGGTGCATGATCCGCATGAAAAATATCGTTAGATACCGCAGCATCCACGCTCACCCAGGCGTTATCGCTGGAAAGCACAGTGGCACTTGGCAACAACCAGGCGCGATGGGCTTGTGCATTTAAAGGCAAACACATAACCAGCGCCGTACAGAGCGATGCTTGCAAAAATTTATTCATCATTATTACTCTCCTGTTATTCATTCCAGTTCGCGATTACGGTTTTACCGTCAGTTTGATTTCGCCCAATTCAGTGCTGCCCTTGGCACTTTGCTCACCCGCTACTGGCCACTCAAAAGGAATTTTTACCAATTCACGGCCACCCACTTCACGTGCGGCTTCAACCAGCAATACATAATTTCCTTTAGCCAATTTACCGAGCGGCGCCTTGCCTTCCGTAAATACCAATTCGTGTTTGCCCGGCTTGCGTGTTGCGCCGCTCACACCATCGACCGGCATATCAGTTTCACGCCCGATGCGACGCCACCATTGGCGCATATCTTTCAACCACTCTTCACCTTTTTCACTTTTTTGGCCGCGCTCTTCCAACTGGTACCACACTGCAAGGTTGGTACTATCACCCTTTTCATTTTCCAACCATACCGAAACGTAGGGAGTGTGGTATTCCGCCACGGTGAGCGCAGGAATTTCAACGGAGACCGTCAAATCGGCAGCCTGTGCCGGGATTGCACCGAATAATGTGGTAGCAAAAAATGCGATAAACGAAAATTTTACCCGGCGCGAACGCATTAAAAATTTATCCATAACAGCCTCATCAAATAGTTTTAATTAGTGAATAAATAACAAGATCAGAATCCATGGCAACACCAGCCCCAATCCCACCATCGGCCAGGTTGCCGGGCGACCGCTTGCATAGCGCTTTAACAGCAACAAGCCGGTGATACAAAAAACCATGCAGGCCACGGCAAAAAAATCGAGGAACCAACTCCAGGCAACACCGGTATTACGGCCTTTATGCAAATCATTGAAATAGGAAACCCAGCCGCGTTCGGTTAATTCGTACTCGAGTGCACCGGACGTTAAATCAATCGTCAACCAGGCGTCGCCACCGGGGCGCGGTAGTGAAAGGTAAATTTCTTCTTCGCTCCATTCCGCGTTTTTATTACCGGTATAAATTCCCTGGTTGTCATGGAGCCAACTTGCCAACTCTTCCGGCAATGGGGATTTTTCGTGCTCCGGAATGTTTATTGATTGCACAATAGCGACAGGAATTTCTGCTTCGATAGTGGTGACTTTCGGAGTCGCATTAATTTGCGAAGCGTGATTGAGTGTGATGCCAGTAATGGCAAACAGCAGCATGCCGATCAAACAGATTGCCGAGCTGATCCAATGCCATTGGCGCACCGTCCCCAACCACACACTGGAAGATTTTTGCTCGGCACTCATCAGACCTGCGCCCATTGCCGCAAGAGATTATGGTAATGACCGGTTAATCCCACAATTTCGTCGCTATCGCCTACCTTGTGACGGAGGGATTGGATATTGCAATCCAATTCGTACAATAAATTGCGCTGCCAATCATCGCGCACCATGCTTTGCGTCCAGAAAAAACTGCATACGCGTTCACCCGCCGTTACCGGTGCAACCTGATGCAAACTGGTGGAGGGATATAAAATCAAATCACCGGCGGGCAGTTTCACTTCGTGGCTGCCGTAGGTGTCTTGCACAATTAATTCACCGCCTTCGTATTCATCCGGCTCCGATAAAAACAAAGTAGACGATACATCCGTGCGCAAACTTAAATTGCTACCGGGAATTAAACGGATCGCGCCATCAACATGAAAACCGTAATGTTCACCGCCGGCATAGGCGTTAAATAGCGGCGGAACAATGCGCAATGGTAAAGCGGCGGACATAAAAACCGGATTGGCATAAAGCGCCTTTAAAATTATCTCACCGAGCTCACGCGCCACTACTCCCTCTACCGGCAGCTGGCGATTTTGTTTCACTTGCGCGCCCTGAATACCTACCGTCGCTTTGCCATCAATCCAATCAGCCTGATTCAAGCGAGTGCGAAATTCGGCCACTTGTTGTTTGGTTAGCACATCAGGAATGTGGATTAACATAATGCCCTCGTAGGTGAAAGGAAGCGCAATTTATTGCGCCCTGGTTATTGCATTTCGGTTTATTGCGCCCTGCTTTTGCCTTTTATTTTTGCAATCCTGCAATGCATAGGGGCGCGATAAAAATCGCGCCCCTACCAATTCGCATTTAAACCTGTTGGTTAGAATGCGAAGTTAACGCCCAGGCGAGCGGACAACGGCGCGCCCGGATAATAACGTGCGCCGCTGTTATTCAAACTCGCAACATAATCCTCATCAGTCAGGTTAAGGACGTTCAGTTGCACGCTGATATTTTTATTAATCGGGTAAGAAGCCATTGCATCCAGCACCCAGTAATCGCCAAATTCAAGCACCGAACGCGTACTGAGCGCTGTTGAATTTACGATGCTGGAACTCACCATGGTATCTATGTAGCGCGCGCCGCCGCCAATCACCAAACCGCTATCAAAGGTATAGCTGTTCCACAACGTGAACGTTGTTTTGGGAGACCACTGGATTGCGCCGCCTTCGTTGTTGCTGGCCGCTTCGTTGGTAGTAGTATTCGGATCATCAACAGTGCGGTTGCCGCGGGTAATTTCGTTATCCATGAACGCGAGGCCGGCGCTGATTTGCCATTTGTCAGTCAAGGAACCAACAGCACCCAACTCCAGCCCTTCCACTTGTTTTTCACCGACCGCAACTGACGAACCATCAGGATTGGTGGCAATTTCATTTTCGTTAGTGCTGCGGAATACAGCGGCGGTCAGGAACAATTTGTTGTTCATTACATTCCACTTGGTGCCCAGCTCGGCATTGGTGCCCTCTTGCGGATCGAGGTTCGGGTTGTTGATGTTGTTTGCAGCATTGGTGGTATTCAACGCAAAGTTAGCACCGCCAGGTGGCAGCTCGGAGGTTGCGTAACTTACGTACACAGAACCATTAGCTGTTGGCTTGTACACACCGCCCAATTTCCAACCGAATAATTCGTCAGTCAAATGCGCATCGCTCGCCAATAAGGTACCAACCGGAATAGTTTGCGGCGCTGGAGCAGTCACGGCTGCCTGACGGGTAATCACATCGGTTTTGGTGTGGAAGCGATCCGCACGAATACCGGCGCTCAGTTCCCACTGCTCATTGAACGAAATCGTATCTTGCGCGTAGAACGCATAAGTGGTGGTTTCCCCATCAGTCTTGCCACCTGTGCGATGAACCGGCTGGAATACATCAGTCGTTTTTGGATCGTAGAGATTGGCATTAACCTGCGGTGTTGTTGCTGATGAGTTAGCCGCTACAAAAGGAATACCCATGGTGTAATTCAGTTGGCTTTCGTAAATAAACTCAACGCCGGAAACCAGATCGTGTTTTACACCACCGGCATCAAATGACGCGGTCAGGTTGGTTTGGTTGGTGAGGATCTGGTTGGTTTGATCTTTACCCTGGCGCGAGCGGGAAATGGTCCAGGAATTCCTGTTAGCCGGGGTAACAAATGTTACGGCATTGATACCGGTCAACACTTGATCCTGATTGGTGCGGCCATAGCGCGAGGTATTGCGCAGCGTTACACCCTCGGCCAAATCCTGCTCGATACGCACGGTCAGCATATTGGCTTTTACGTCATTGAAATCACCGGTTGAACCGTAGAAATTTTCACTATCTACGCGCTGGGGGGTTTGGCCTTTCAACGCACCGGTTGCAAAAATCGCGTTGTAATAACCATCCAGGCCGATAGTCGGAACACCACCATCAGGAATACCGGACTGTTCCATTGAAAGGATATTGATGTACGTGCGGGTATCAGTTCCCAACCCCAGGCCCAAGGATGCAGCAACACCCTGGAAGTTATTTTCCACTTCATCGCGCCCATCCACACCGGCTTCCTGCTTCATCAGGTTTACACGCACGGCAGAGCTTTCACCCAGGGTGCGGTTAACATCGAGCGTTCCACGTGTGTAATCTGCAGTACCCAGGGTTACTGCACCGGAGATTGCATCTTCCTGGTTGGCCAATTTGGAGCTGAGGTTGACATAACCGGATGCGGCACCGCGACCGTTATCCACACCCGCCGGGCCTTTGGCAATTTCCACTTGTTCAGTGTTGAAGGTGTCACGGCTGATACTGCCCAAATCGCGAATACCGTCAACATAGATACTGCCTTGTGTATCAAAACCGCGCATGAAAATGGAATCACCAGTTGAGGTATTGCCGTTCTCGCCCATCAACATGGTAATACCGGGAGTATTGCGCAGGGCCTCACTCAGGGTGGTAGCCGATTGCTGCTGGAATAACTCTTTTTTAACAACCACAATGGTTTGCGGGGTATCTACCAATGGCTGGGTAAACTTGGGGGAACTCACCTTTTCGGCTTTGAAAGAACCCACTTCCGCATCAGCTTCTACTTTTACGGCGTTTAATTTTTTTGGATCTTTAACTTCATCAGCCGCCATAGTGCCTGCAGATGCCAGCAACATCGCCGAAGATAAGGCGGTGACAGTAAGCGTTAGTGTATTGGCGCGTTTTTTGGAAACAATATGTTTTGAAGGTGACTTGGATAGGGTCATGACTAAGCCTTTAGAGTAATAAGAATTTACAATTAACAATTTTTGCAAATTTTATCGATAACCATTACCAATTGCAATGATAACAATTCTTATTTGTCGCTTTGAATACCCTTGGTCGCAATATTGGGATGTCATTATCCGTTAACATCGTTATTTAACTTATTGATCATATAACTAAATGCAATTAGTCTTGATGTTGTATACCCCTATACCAGTCCATATTGGAGTACGGTGCCGATGAGTAAATACTGGACTTATATGTGGCTGCTGCTGGGCTTGGCTAGCATGTTCTTGCGCGCAGAAACCGCGCCGGAAACCGGGCAGGATACAGACACCTCCATTCGCATCCGTTTGGGCGCGGAAGACTCATGGCCGCCCTATTCCGATAAGCAGGGGCAAGGAATATCCACGGAATTAATCAAAGCGGCGTTTGCCAAGTCCGGGCTGTATCCAGGCTTCCAGGTTTTACCCTATGCGCGCGTGCTGCATGACCTTTCATCCGGGAAAATCGATGGTGGCTATAACGTCACCTTGCAAGCCACCACCAAAGATAAATACCTGTTTGGCAAGGTCCCGTTGCTTACGGTGGAATCCTATTGGTTTTTTATGCCGGGCACCTTCCCGGCAATAAAACGTATCGAGGATATTCCCGCAAAATTTCGCGTGGGAATTATTCGCGATTATGAATATGGTGATATCTATGAATTACATCGCCATCGCTTTGTAGAGGTCCAACTAACCCAGCAGTCACAAATTATCCGCATGCTTAAACAGGGGCGTATTGATGCTGCTGTGATGTTTGATCGCGAAGCCGAATATGCATTAAAAAAAATGGGGCAGAATAACGACGGGTTTGATAAACGCTTTCTCAATCACCGCGGTGATGTTTACCTGGCGTTTTCCCATAAAAGCTCAAGGGCGCTGTGGCTTTCACAGGAGTTTGATAAGGGTTTGCTGATGCTCAAGGAATCGGGAGAGTATGAACAATTGATTGGAAAAAACATGCCCTAAAAAAATACCGCCATGGCGGCGGTATTTTTTAGCAAAACCTGACATTACATATACGCATTACTTCGGTCAGTGTGATCCGTTACATCGCGGATGCCTTTCAATTCGGGCAATTTATCCATCAACTGAACTTCAATCCCTTGTTTCAACGTAATTGCCACCGATCCGCAGCCCTGGCAACCACCACCAAATTTCAATATCGCAATCATATCCGGTGTGACTTCTACCAGGCTGACATTGCCGCCATGGGACGCCAGGCTTGGGTTTACATCGTTATACAACACATAGTTGATACGGTCTTCCAGAGGACTATCATCTGTAACCCGCGGCATTTTGGAGTTTGGGGCACGAATTGTCAGTTGGCCACCCATGCGGTCCGCTGAATAATCGACTTTGGCATCCTCCAGAAATGGCAGGCTGCGCTCTTCAAAATACGCGTTGAAGCCGTTCAAAGGAACGGTCACATCCCCCTCTTTTTGCTCTCCCGGACGGCAATAAGCAATACAGGTTTCTGCACTGGGAGTACCCGGATTGGCAACAAACATGCGAATGCCAATACCGTCATTGTCTTTTTGCTTATCCAGCAACTCTTTCAAATACTTTTGGGCTGATTCGGTAATATCGACGTTAACCATATGAACCTTTCACTAACCCCGGGGCAAGGGGACAAATAATACCCGATTAAATTACTCGGGTATTCTACTGTATCGACACCTTTAAGCGCACTAGGATTTTGCAATCAACCCTATAGCCACCTAACAGGTAACTATAACCATCTATTGGTTGTATTATGCGCCAATTCCGGGCTTTTCATTAGTAGTAAGCACACTCAGTTATTAAAAAATATGAATTTGACCGCCTGTCGGAAACCAAAACCCATTGAGAAATTTAATTACGTAATAAAGCTTTAAGGAAACTATGATTTTATGGTGTGAAGTGTGCATACAAAAATTTGTGACCGATGTATCATTTCGCGCCATATTGGAGTAACCAAGTTATGAATGAAGAATCAAGCGCCTTTTTATTAACACCTAAAAACTTACGTATTACCCTTTATCTCAGCCTTGTTGTCGCCCATTTACTCTTTGGGATCCTTTACCCTGAGTCAATTGCAATTGCAGCACTGGGTTTTACGTTTTTTGCCGTTTTAGTTCTTATCCAGCTTCGCCCAACCGACACGCAAGCCATTAAAGTTGAAAAAACAGTCCATCTGGACAAATAACCTGGCGATACCAGGGACTCCCAGGTATCGCTTTCCGCTTTACATGTCGCTTTTGAATCAAATCGGAGCATATTCAATAAGAGCCTGCGCATTTTGTGCTCAACAGGCAACGCCCGTATCGCTTGCGATCAGACCATCCAGCCTGCTTTTCTGCTAGAATCCACGCCAATTTTTATCCGAACACTTTTGGCTATATCAAATTTTTTTGATCGTGCCCGGCAATCCTTATTCTCTCAAGATCTCCATTGATAGGTTTTCCATGACTGCACCTGCTGCCCTGCAAGCTCGTATTGATACCCTCCATAAAGCCATCAAAGAACGTATCCTGATTCTGGACGGCGGCATGGGCACCATGATCCAAAGTTATAAACTGAAAGAAGCCGATTATCGCGGTGAACGCTTTGCCAGCTACCACATGGATATCGCCGGTAACAATGATTTGCTCTGCATCACCAAACCGGAAGTTATCCGTGAAATCCAGCGTGCCTATCTTGATGCCGGTGCCGACATACTCGAAACCAATACCTTCAACGCTACACGTATTTCCATGGCCGACTACGACATGGAAGACCTGGTACCGGAGCTAAACTTCGCGGCCGCCAGACTTGCGCGCGAACTGTGCGATGAACTAACCGCGCAAAACCCCGCCAAGCCGCGTTTTGTGGCCGGCGTGCTGGGCCCTACCAGTCGCACCTGTTCCATTTCACCGGACGTAAATGATCCCGGTGCACGTAATGTGACCTTCGACGAGTTGGTAGAAAACTACGTCGAAGCCACCGATGCCTTGGTTAAAGGCGGCGCTGACATTATTTTGATTGAAACTATTTTCGATACGCTCAACGCCAAAGCCGCCGTATTCGCGGTACAAAAATATTTCGATGATGTCGGCTTTGAATTGCCGATTATGATTTCAGGCACCATCACCGACGCATCCGGCCGCACCCTTTCCGGCCAAACCACCGAAGCATTCTACAACTCGCTCGCGCACGCCCGACCGCTCAGCATGGGTTTGAACTGTGCGCTCGGCGCCAAAGAGCTGCGCCAATACGTTCAGGAAATGTCGCGTGTTGCAAATTGTTTTGTGTCGGCTCACCCCAACGCCGGTTTACCCAATGAATTTGGTGAGTACGATCAAACGGCCGAAGAAATGGTACAGATTGTTGAAGAATTCGCCGCAAGTGGATTTTTAAACATTATCGGCGGCTGCTGCGGAACTACACCTGCACATATCAAAGCATTAGCCGATGTGATGGTGAAATATCCACCACGTGCAATTCCCGATATCGAACCCGCCTGTCGCTTGTCCGGCCTTGAACCATTCAACATCACCAAAGATTCATTATTCGTAAACGTCGGCGAGCGTTGCAACGTGACCGGTTCTGCTCGCTTTAAACGACTGATTGTGGAAGAGGATTATTCCACTGCGCTGGAAGTTGCGTTAGAGCAAGTGGAAAACGGTGCGCAAGTCATTGATATCAACATGGACGAAGGGATGCTCGATGCCGAAAAAGCCATGGTGCGCTTTTTAAATTTAATTGCGGGCGAGCCCGATATTGCGCGCGTGCCGATTATGGTGGACTCATCCAAATGGGATGTGATCGAAGCCGGTTTGAAATGCATTCAAGGAAAACCGATTGTTAACTCCATTAGCCTGAAAGAAGGCGAAGAAGAATTTTTGCAAAAAGCAAAATTGTGTATGCGTTATGGTGCAGCCGTAGTGGTGATGGCATTTGATGAAACCGGTCAAGCCGACACAATGGAGCGCAAAAAAGAAATTTGTGAGCGCTCTTATCGCACCCTGGTCGATAAATTAAATTTTCCACCGGAAGATATCATTTTCGACCCGAATATTTTCGCGGTCGCAACCGGCATCGAAGAACATAATAATTACGCTGTAGATTTTATTGAAGCAACGCGCTGGATTCGCACTAACCTGCCTCACGCCGGGGTTAGTGGCGGTGTATCCAACGTATCCTTTTCGTTCCGCGGCAATAATCCGGTGCGCGAAGCTATTCACTCGGTTTTCTTATATCACGCCATCAAAGCTGGCATGAATATGGGTATCGTCAACGCCAGCCAGTTGGCGGTGTATGATGATTTACCACAAGAATTAAAAGATAAAGTTGAAGACGTAATCCTCAACCGCCATAGCGGCGGCACTGAAGCGCTGCTTGATATCGCCGAAAAATATCGCGGCGAAGGCGGCACCGGTGAAGTTAAAGAAGATGCGGAGTGGCGTTCACTGCCCATCGCAAAACGTATTGAACACGCATTGGTAAAAGGGATTTCCACTCACATTGAGGCGGATACCGAAGAAGCGCGCCAGCATTATCCACGCCCGCTCGACGTTATTGAGGGCCCATTAATGGATGGCATGAATGTGGTCGGCGATTTATTCGGTGCCGGTAAAATGTTTTTGCCACAGGTAGTGAAATCTGCACGTGTAATGAAGCAATCTGTAGCCTATTTACAACCATTTATCGAAGCGGAAAAAACTGAAGCATCGAAACCTAACGGTAAAATTTTGATGGCAACAGTGAAAGGCGATGTGCACGACATCGGCAAAAATATTGTCGGTGTCGTTTTGCAATGTAATAACTTTGAAGTTATCGATCTGGGTGTAATGGTGCCCTGCGATAAAATTATTGATACGGCAATTGAAAAAAATTGTGACATTATCGGCCTCTCCGGATTGATTACCCCGTCACTGGATGAAATGGTATTTGTCGGGCGTGAAATGGAACGGCGCGGTATCAACAAACCGTTGCTAATTGGTGGGGCAACAACATCCAAAGCACACACCGCAGTAAAAATTGATCCGGTATTCAAGCTTAACCAGGTTGTGTATGTTGCAGATGCATCGCGCGCTGTAGGTGTTGCCAGTACATTGCTATCGGATGAATTGCGCCCGAAATTTGTTGACGATATTAAGCAGGAATACATTGAAGTCCGCGAGCGTAATGCCAACCGTAAACCACGCGGCACAGTAAGAACCTATCCGGAAGCAATAGCCAAAGGATTGAAGCTTGACTGGGAAAACTACACGCCACCAACACCGGCTTTTACTGGTATCAAAGTATTTGAAGATTATGATTTAAATACATTGGTGGATTTTATCGATTGGACACCATTTTTTATCAGCTGGGACCTCGCCGGAAAATACCCGCGTATTCTGGAAGATGAAATCGTCGGCGAAGCAGCGCGCAATTTATTTGCCGACGCACAAGAAATGCTGCGTAAATTGATCGATGAAAAATTAATTAAAGCCAATGGCGTTATCGGCTTCTGGCCTGCAAACACCGTTAATGCAGATGATATCGCTATACTTGATGCAACTGGAAATCAAATCGATACGCTGCACCATATTCGCCAGCAACATTTAAAACAAGGCATGGAAACCAAACCGCATTATTCGCTCGCGGATTATGTTGCGCCAGCGGGGTCCGGCAAACAGGATTATATTGGCGGCTTCGCAGTGACAACTGGAATTGGCGCAGAAGAACTTGCAAAACAATATCAGGATAACGGCGACGATTATAACAGCATCATGGTCAAAGCCCTCGCGGATCGTTTAGCAGAAGCCTTTGCCGAGCATATGCATCAACGTGTGCGCAAAGAATTCTGGGGTTACGACCGCGACGAAAATCTGGATAACGACGAACTAATCAAGGAACAATACAAAGGCATTCGCCCTGCTCCCGGATATCCGGCCTGCCCGGACCACACCGAGAAAGCAACTTTGTTTAAATTATTGGATGCAGAAAAAAATACCGGTATTACATTAACTGAACATTTTGCGATGCTACCAACAGCCGCCGTATCCGGTTGGTACTTTTCACATCCGGAGTCAGAATATTTCAACACGGGGAAAATTGAAAAAGACCAGGTTGAAAGTTTAGCTGAGCGCAAGGGTGTTAGTGTGCTGGAAGTGGAGCGGTGGTTAAGTCCAGTATTGGCTTATGAGCCCGGGGCTGCCAACGAGTAAGTTACTTTTTCGTCGGGGGGAGCTATATACTTCCCCACCAACCAATTTCACATTACTTATTATGAACGGAATAATTTTTATTGGCCCACAGGCAAGTGGAAAATCAACATTTTACATAGAGAACTTTCTGCACACACACATGCGGCTCAATATGGATATGTTAAAAACCAGGCACAGGGAAAAAATAATCTTTGAGGCCTGCCTTGTAGGTAAGCAGCCCTGCGTAATCGATAATACCAACCCGACTAAAGATGAGCGGATGACTTACATAAACGCATTCAAACAGCACAATTTTACTGTCGTTGGTTATTTTTTTGAGACCGCGTTTGAGGAATGCATTATCAGAAATGACTATCGCTTTGGAAAAGCCCGGATACCTGAAATTGGTATTAAAAGTACATTCAAAAAAATGGAAAGACCTTGTTATAGCGAAGGATTTTCAAAATTATATAACGTGAAAACTCGGGATAATCATTTTCTTTTAGAGGAATGGAAATTTTGAAGTTTGAAGAATTAGATGAAAAAATGCGTGTCTTTGAGACAGCCCATGATCATTGCGTTCTACCTGGTATTTATATGGTAGCAAGAATAGATGGTCGGGGCTTTACCAAACTCACTAAAGATAGGCATAAATTCGAAGCCCCATATGATCTAAAGTTTCGCGACATAATGATAGAAACAGTAAAGCATCTGATGAATAGTGGCTTCAAAATTATTTATGGCTACACCCAAAGCGATGAGATTTCACTGCTGTTTAGCCTTGAGGAAAATTCTTTTAACCGCAAAGAAAGAAAATTAAATTCCATTCTTGCTGGTGAGGCAAGCGCAAAATTCAGCTTACTGCTTGGAGATATAGGAGTGTTCGATTCCAGAATATCCCAACTCCCTACAAAAAGCCTGGTAATTGATTATTTTCGTTGGAGAAATGAAGACGCACATCGCAATGCATTAAACGCTCATTGCTATTGGAGCTTACGAAAAGAAGGAAAAACCCCGGAACAATCCTCTGATACCACCTTGCGTATGTCTGTTGCAGATAAAAATGAACTGCTCTTTAAACAAGGAATTAATTTTAATTCAATACCAAACTGGCAAAAACGTGGTATAGGTTTTTATTGGGAAAGTTACGAAAAAAATGCAGTAAACCCCAAAACACAGGCACCTGTAATTGCCGTACGCAATCGTATAAAAGTCGATACAGAACTGCCAATGAAAGATATGTATAGTGAATTTGTTGGAAATCTGATTATTGCTTAAAACTCGCTCAGGTAACTTCACCTACCGTACATATGCTCTAATAAACATTAACGGTTGGTGGCTGTTGATTGACCACCAACGTTGCATTAAAACGTAATTTTTACAGAAGTCGCACTTCGCTTTGCCTCACCATGAAACACTGCTTCAATGTTATTACCATCCGGATCAAGCACAAATGCCGCGTAATAACCCGGATGATAAGGTCGTTCGCCGGGTTTGCCATTATCACGGCCGCCATTCAATAATGCCTCACTATAAAAAGCATCAACTTGCTTGCGGTCTTTTGCTTGAAATGCAAGATGATGACGCCCCGTTAAAGCCCCTTGGGCGGCTTTACTGTCCGCAGTGGACACAAACAATTCATCCACCCAAAAGAAATCTTCGCCAGTGCCACCAAGCGGAATTTCCAGAACATTCAGAACTGCAGTATAAAATTTTTGTGAAGCAGGAAGATCACGAACTACTAACTGGATATGATCGATCAACCGGCCACGATGTAATTCTTGTGTTTCCATTTCAATCACCTCTTAAATTAACACTCAATTATTCTACAATCGGCCATTAAATATTCCCTAGCAAAGTTATCGTAATACCTTTTATTTACCGAGCAAAATTGTTGTAACGAATGCCATCACACTTTATTCTGGTCGTTTTAGATAGGATTACCCTTTTCCAGATATGTTCCGTGCTACCCGGTTATTTGCTTCAAGTTTGCACCGGTTATGAATATGATATTTTTAATCGTTAATATTTTCTATTTCCCTACTAAAAACCAGAATTTAAAAGCCTGACTTAACATAACCCTTATTTACCGGGTAAAAAGTATGACAAAAAAATGTATAGGACTTGGCGGCGTTAATAGCAAAATCAATTTTTATATCGCCAATAGACCACCGATTGACAATTACCCGGTGATGCAAAATTTTCGCGCCTTGGAAAGTGGTGAACTCGGGTATATTGTCAAACATACGAGCAATCATTGGCGCAAGGTGTTTAATGTGTATGCCAAATTACTGTTTGATTGGTATCAATTGGATAATAAATGCTTACCTGAAAGTTGGCAGGCATATCGGGATCTGGAGTTATTTCAATCGCATTCGCATGAAGCATTGGTGTTCAGCCAGTTTGGATTAAACAAAAACATCCAAACCATCCACATTATTGCCGGTAAAACCTACGCCGCCATTTTGGATTTACCACCATTGGTATGGCTGGATTCTTATTTTGCAATAAATAAACACTATCGGTTGATTGTGGCTCCCTACCCTGATTATCGCCAACTGTCCAATGAGCGCATTGCACAATTGATTACTTTGATGACTGGGTTGAAGTAAGTGCTATCAATTCCCCATACAAATAATTACAACTTCGGAATATTTTATCTATAAAAATAAATAAAAGAAAAATCACTTACAAGGAGGCTATATGTTATCAACCTGCATCAAATTTTTATCAATCTTTACAATTAGTATACTAATGATCGCTTGTGGTTCCGACTCCAATTCGGATTCAAATATAGATGGTGATTACGCAAAAGTTTATAAACCGGATGGTTCGCTCCAATGTATTGAGGGGTCCATTTCATTGACTGAAATGCGACTTGAGTTAGCAAAACAGGGAATTGATGTTATTTGCGCACAGAAAGCGAATGATGGATTAGTCTATCTCACTGTGTGTGGAGCAGAAACAGGCAACATCAATGTATATTTAATCCATAAAGTTAATTTACCTGATGCAGAGAAGCTTGGTTTTAAATCAGTAACTGTGTTACCCGATTATCAAGATAAAGATTGTAGAAACTAATACACTATTATCTCCCTCTTACCTTAAAAAAATGTCGTCATCACGGTGGCGACATATTCAACGTGCTTCAGGTAAAATCTCCGGACACTTGAATCTGTCGAGTTCCTTATGACACCTGCAATTAAATCCCTTGAAAAAGCAAAAGCCATTTTTAAAATCCATGAATACCACCATGACCCGGTGGCGGAATCTTATGGCCTTGAAGCCGCTGAAAAACTTGGTATAGATTCCCGTAGAGTGTTTAAAACATTAGTAGTTATGCTGGATGCAAAAGAATTTGCGGTGGGCATTATTCCAGTATCGGCCATGCTTAGTATGAAACAAATTGCCAAAGCGGCCGGCGCAAAAAAAGCTGCCATGGCAGACAAGCAAGCCGTTGAACGAATTACCGGCTATGTATTGGGAGGCGTTAGCCCATTCGGGCAAAAGAAAATGTTGAAGACATTTATTGATACTACCGCAAACAACCATTCGAGTATTTATGTCAGCGCTGGCCGCCGGGGGTTGGAAGTAGAGGTCGCGCCGGACGTTTTTAACAAGGTACTGCGTGCAACTTTTTTCGATTTAACCCAGGAATAAACCCAGTAATAATTGCCATTGCCCAATCCGGAAGCTCAGTTGCGTATAAATGCAAAACAACAACATCGCAGCGCAATTTCAGCTTTGGCTTGATGATTTAATTCATCAGTAGCCCGACTGAACGCCATGGAAATAAACGCAGCAAATGAACCAATGCCGATTTTAATTATTGGGCGGCGCAACGCTAAAGAGGATTTGAAATAACCTCGCTTTTGCATAGATAGATATTGACTGTAGAAAATGGCTCCAAAACTATCATTAACACCAGGGTGTAATAATGCGTCACTCTGCTCTTTTATTTATCGTTTAAATTCTTTTGTCATTGACAAAGCAGCCCGAAAAATACTAACTTCGATGGACAACGTTGTCCGTTGTCTTCGCAACTGAGTTTGTGAAGCTCTCCTTAATTAAGCAGTCAGAGAGATGCGCCTGGATGCGCGGTTTTTTTTGCAATTCCTGACGCTTGAATCTTTGTCATTGGCACTTTTCCCAATCAACCACGAGTGCCTGCCTGTTTGACTTGCTGTGATGCAAGCTGTTATCCGAGTTTCAAAACATAATTAATAATGAGGATACAAAAATGGTCAAAACAAAGTTGTTTTTACTCTGTATTTTATTTTTTTCTGCTAACTCACTTTACGCTTACGATTGCAGCGGCCTCGCACAATACGCGCAAGGAAATTATGCGACTGGAAGCCTGGTAAAAAACCAGAATAAAGCGTATCGCTGTACGGTTAGCGGTTGGTGTTCAGTGGGCGGCCCTTATGCGCCCGGAACTGGTTGGGCATGGGCAAATGCATGGACAGATTTGGGAAATTGCGATGCCACCACGTCCAGCGTCGGTAGTTCAATTACATCATCAAGTGTGCCGCGCTCCAGCTCATCGCCATCCAGTACTTCCACAACATCATCAAGTGTGCGTTCAAGTAGCTCAACGACAATCAGCTCAGTCCAGTCCAGCTCGGTTGCTGGCAACTGCCCCGCTTACACGGCAGGCACCAGTTATCAAGCCGGTGCGGTTGTGCGCAATGCCGGTGGATATTATTCCTGTACAGTTCCGGGCTGGTGTTCCAGTGGTAACGCCGCCTATGAGCCCGGTGTAGGCTGGGCATTTGCGTCCGCATGGGCAACCACAACAGCCAGCGCTTGCAATGGTTCAAGTAATTCCAGCGGCTCCTCAAGTAGCACACCAAATACCGGTTTCTGCGCAGAAGAATTTGTAACGGGAAAAATTTATACCGCCGGCTCACTAGTCGCTTATCAAGGCGCTGTGTATCGCGCACTCGTCGATACGCATTCAATCCAGCCGGGCAACACTGCGTATCCCGGCCAATGGTCCGCAGCTGTCGGCTACCTTGATCCGAACAAATGCCCGGTACCAATTCCCAACACCATTAATTACGGTACAGCTCAACCTGTTGCGGGAAACCCAAACACGGGAATTTTGAATCCAACCGGTACCATAGCCGCTGCACGCATTTCCAATACCGCATCAACACTAAGCGGCCAACAAGGTGCAATAAATGTTGCTACCGATAATGGTGGTGAGCATGCAGGGCTTGATGGCGACCACGGCGCACGCGTTTCCAAATTAGTTCCGGGAAGCATCGCGTTGCAACACAATACCTATCAAGTCACCAGTGGAACTGAGATTGTTACTTATATGGGCGACTGGGCGATCTATGGTCGCAAATTTGATTTCACAAAATTAGCCGCGTCCAATGTTCATCGCATCGTGTATGGATTTGCCGGTATTTGCTATCCCGGTGCCAGCAATCTGCAAGACGGTGTCTTCCCGACTACTGCACCGGCGTCTGTGTTGCGTAATTGCACGCAAAGCAAATTGCCCGATGGTGCAATGGCACTTGCCGATTTTGAAGCGGCGTTTGTGCGCAATGTTGGCGTTGCACCGAAAGGCGTTGTAGGGACAGAAAGCCAGTACTCGCTGGATCGCACAAAAGTCGGCGGAGTATTTGGTGTGCTTTATCAATTGCGCCAACAAAATCCGCAATTAAAACTGGACTTATCGGTTGGCGGCTGGACTTTATCCGAAGGTTTTTATTGGATGGCCGGCAATCCAACGCGCCGCAAAGCATTCGTCGATTCAATCGTTCATTTCCTCGAACGTTTTGATTTTGATGGTGTAGATATTGATTGGGAATATCCCGCCAAAGATGGTTCCGTTCCCGGTGCATCAACACCCAACGATGCCGCTAATTATGCCACATTGGTTCAGGAGTTACGCGCAGGCCTTGATTGGCTTACCGTCAAAACCGGCAAAAAATATCGCTTGTCATCGGCAATCCCTGCCAGGGTCGATCACCTGGAAAAAATTAATTGGGCTAATGTGCATCCGTATCTGGATCGTCTCTATGCGATGACTTATGACCTCACCGGCGCGTGGGAGCGTGAAATTTCGCACCACACGCCACTCTATATAAATCCAAACGCAACAGGTTCATCTGCCGGAAGCTCTGCCGACAAGACGCTCAACTATTTGCTGGGAGTTGGTGTGCCGGCCAATAAATTAATGATTGGTGCAGCAAATTATCACCGTGCAAAAGCCATGGTACCCGGCGATATTCGCGAATACACCAATGGGCTTACCGGTGCAACAACAACAGGCAGTAGCAACTGGACCGGTGCACAATTAATTTTGGGAATTGCCGGTGTGGGTTCATGGGATGCAGGGGTTGTCGAAGGCTACGATCTCTACCAAAACTTTTTGGATAAAGATTTAAAAGCACGCAATGGCTACACGCTATATACGGATAAGCAAGCCAATGCCGATTATCTGGTCCAGGAAAGTATCGGGTCATACATCAGCATTGAAACTCCACGCACCGTTGCGTTGAAAACCAAATACGCAAAATCCAAAGGCCTCGCTGGAATATTCTTCTGGATGGCAGAACAGGATAATGGTTATAACCTGAATACGGCCAACCATATTCTTGGTAATCCATTAATCACTACCAAGGCAGATGCTTCCCCGCAAAATCAGATTCCAGTGTGCGGAAAAAATATTACAGCGCTGGAATGTGAGCAGTTGATATTGCCGTTGCGGCAATAATTTAAAAGAGATGGAAGCTTAAAACGTAAAACCCGCCCGTAATTTACTGGCGGGTTTTTTATGCAACTTTGATTAATAACGGGCGTTAGAAAATGAGATGAGTCCATTCGATACAATTGATTGTGAGTATGCGCAAAAAAATATTTGCACGAATCAGCCGATATCATTATAAAGTGTCAGGAGTGTTAACCACAGGCAACCCATCCAATGTCATTAGATAATTTTTTACCCCCATTACATTCTCAGTTTCGTTATCACATCGATTACGTGGGCAACGAAAAAACTCCCGTGCTCGTTATCGATAACTTTTTACACGAAGCAGAGGCCCTATTGGGGTTCGCGATTAAATTTGGCGAATTCCGCGATGGGACGGATTATTACCCGGGCATACAATCCAACGTACCGGATTTCTATAGCCAGGCATTGCAAATTTATTTGCACGATATTATTTGCCAAACATTTACTATTCAGCCGGAGAACATCAGCTATTCGCAATCCATGTACTCCATGGTACTAACACCGCCGGCAAGGCTGGCATTACCGCAATCGCGCCCGCATACCGACACTATTAACAAAAACAAGATTGCGTGTGTTCATTATTTATGTACGCCGGAGAAAGGCGGCACCTCGCTTTATCGCCACCGGGCCACAGGTTTTGAACAACTTTCACCGGAACGCATGGATATTTATGCCGAACATCTCGTTAAAGAAGCGCAAGATACGCGCTGGCATAAAAAATACATTAATGGGTCCAATCAATATTACGAAGAAATTGGCCGCTATGAAGCAAACTTCAACCGGTTAATTATGTACCCCGGCGATGCATTGCATTCCGCATCTATCCCGGAAACCCTCCAATTCAAGCCTAATCCGGTTGTGGGCCGCCTGACGCTGAATAGTTTTATTCATTTAAAATAATTTTCACACTCAGCTAATTCCAATCACCCGCTTTGCAATAATATTGCAGGTAATCATGATGAGAGGGCATTTTCTGGACTGTTTGTTTGACGTAGTGTCTGTGTTCTTCCAGAAATTTCTTCAACTCGGTTTCTGTCATTTCATTTGCCACCACATGATGGCGTTCAGGAATAACGCCCTGCCCCACCATGACATTTAACCAGGAAGGTTCTGCAAACAACTTATACGGTGATTCAACAAAAATTTTCCCGGTTTCCCTGAACAAACGGATACGATGTTCTAGCGATTCGGGAATAGGCATGTTTTTACAGTAACGCCAGAACGCACTGTCGTCGCGCGCGGTTAAATGGTAGTGCATTATGACAAAGTCCCTGATGGTTACCACTTCCGTTTTCATCTGTGCATTGTATTCGTCAATGTCACAAGCACGAATGCCATCGTGCGGGAACATTTGGATCAATCGGGTTATGCCGCGCTGGATCATGTGGATACTGGTAGATTCCAGTGGCTCGATAAATCCGCTTGCCAAACCTAAGGCCACACAATTTTTATTCCAGTATTTAAGGCGCTGGCCGGCTTTAAAACGAATGATTTTTGGCTCAGCAATCGGGCGCCCTTCGATTTGTTCCAATAATGTTTTTTGTGCTTCGTCATCAGACATGTAGCGATTGCAATACACCACACCGGTACCCACGCGATGTTGCAACGGAATTTCCCAACGCCAACCTGCGCGATGTGCAATTGCGCGAGTATAGGGTACAGGTTCGCGCGTTGACTCAACCTGCACGGCAAGTGCACTGTCGCAAGGCAACCAGTGCGTCCAATCTTCAAAACCGGTATGCAATGCCTGGCCAATTAATAATGCACGGAATCCGGAGCAATCAATAAAAAGATCACCTTCAATAATCGCACCAGATGCCAAGCGGATGGACTGGATATGTTGGGCACTATCCAGAATGACCTCTTCCACTTTTCCTTCAATGCGCGTTGCTCCCGATTTTTCGGCAATGTTGCGCAAAAATTTTGCGTAGAAACCGGCATCAATATGGTAGGCATAGGTCAACGCCGAATTAGGCATGTGAGCAAATTTATTTTGCAACGCCGCTGCGTACTCCAGGCAATAATCGCCCAATGGATAATTCACACCAATATCCAACCCGCGCCGCCAGAAATGCTGGAAGCTGGCTGCCCAGGTGTCTTTGCCGGTATAGCCAAAGGGATGAATATACCGCTCGCCAATATTTCCCCAGTTTTCAAAAGAAATCCCTAACTTGATCGATCCTTTCACCGCGGTCATAAATTCCTGTTCGTTAATATCCAGGTAACGATTTAACAAAATCAACGGCGGGACTGTGGCTTCGCCCACGCCGACGGTGGCAATTTCTTCGGATTCTACCAATGTGACTTCAATACTGTTACCGAGCAATTTCGAGAAAGACGCCGCCGCCATCCAGCCCGCGGTACCACCGCCGACAATAACGACTTTTTTGACTTTGGTTGTGTAATTCATTTTTCTCTCAATCCCACGGCAACCGTTTTAATTTCTGCGTTTTTTATCGTTTGATTTTTAATTAGCCTAGCGCTTTAACTGGTTTAACAGCCGCGCCAGAATTCTCCGGGCGTTGTCATCGGTTAACTCACCGATAGCTCCGCGGGCCTGCTCCGGGATGTGGTGGAAATTGGCTTGGTCATAAGCAAATACATAGTGATCAAATATCAGTTTCCACGCATCACGCTGTGCAGGGGGCAAATCGCGAATCAATAATATTGCGTGGTACAACGCATTCACGCCCTGTCCATAATGCGCGGGAACATCCTTAAACCAATAATTCACCAAGATATTGAGCGGCCCCAGGCTCTCGACATGATGCCACCACATACTCGGAATAAAAACGCCATCGCCCGGCTCAAGATCGGCAATTTGCGCATGCTCCAGCGCGTCTTTAAATTTGGGGAATTGTTCAAAATCAGGATTATAAAAATCCACCAGGCTGATTGCTTGCCCTGCCGGGGTTTTATCGAGCGGGCCAACATATAAATTTTCCATTTGGTCAAAAGGAAATAATGTGAAGCGCCGGTGACCAACTACCGAGCAGGCAATATTCAGTGAACTATCCCAATGCGCCGCGATACGGCATTTATTGGATAACCAAATACTCACCAATGGATTGTGTTGATCCAACCCCAAATCATTCTCCGCACGAAACCCTGGCAAATACGCGTTCACATTGGTTGAACCGATGTAAATACCCGGTGGATTGGGATTTTCACTGTGTATTTGCAATTGTTTGAGCGCGAAATCCAGTTTGGTGCTAACCGTGTCGTAATTAAATCCTGTCAAGGTTTCATCATAAAAAATACGACCGTTATTTTCCGGCTTCCCTAAAAAAGCCAACACTTCCTGACCTTGGTAATATTGCAGCAAATAGTCTGCAACCTTTGCGTTGGACTCACGCCCCGCTTTTACAATAGGCCATGAGGATACCAAGCCTTTCAGGATTAACGGTTCAGGTGAAGTTAACACCTCGTCCGGAATCTGATCGGGCAAACACCCTTCGATTATCCTGACGCTTTTTTTGATATTGATCATGACGACCGCTCAGCAATAATTCTATTGATGTCCTGCTTGCGCAATCCGGGATTCAATACGGTTAATTAATTTCACTACATTGGAATGGGAGGCCAATACCATGTAGATGAATTGCAGGTAACCTTTGCTGTGTAAACTCGCAACAACATTTCCATCGAGCGCCGCGAGCTTATCTTCATTGATCGTGTAAAACCCGACAAGGTTATTGCGTTCGCCACTTTTCAAGGTAATTTCCAGGGTGACGATCTCCAATAATTCATGTTGCAGTAATTCGCTGACAAAAAGCTCATTTAATTCAGTGCCGTATTGAATATATTCCAGCAGCTCAACAACAGATTCCAGATAAGGGGAATATCCACCGTGAGGCAAGAACACCGCATCA
The DNA here is from genome assembly GCA_021151835.1 of Gammaproteobacteria bacterium. GTDB lineage: Bacteria > Pseudomonadota > Gammaproteobacteria > Pseudomonadales > Cellvibrionaceae > Cellvibrio. The sequence goes on along the minus strand of JAGKWO010000012.1, from coordinate 84,126 downwards.
CCTGCAGTCTCACTGAGACGCGGACTATCCATATCTACATACACCATATGACTCTGGTTGCTTTCACCGGGTTTGGGCGGTTGTATGCCAATCAAAAATGGCCTTCTTTTTACGGAGGCAGGCGTGTAATTGGCATCCCATCCGTTTGCGGATAGAAACAGGTTTTCGTGTTGGCGCAATCCAAGCAAAGCAACAGGTATGAATTTTCCATTCTCCGTATTTTTCTGGAAGAAGATCGGATACTCATTTTGAATAGCGCGAAATTCCTGCGGAAAAGTGACTGCCGACATCTCGTTATCACCATAGCGAGAGGCATACTCGCGAATGACACGCAGGTCTTTGTGAGCGATATTATTAAGCAATGCGAAATTAGGCATAGAATCTCCAATATTTTTATTGTCAGCCGGGACTTAATTTTTTTGCACCCTGTGCATCTTACCGTTTCAATCAACTCGCAATGCACTTGCGTTTTTTCACTTGCCTGATGAGCCGGGTTCGCTGGTTCATTACATAATGTAGTGTTAAAAAATCGATTATGCGCGGCTAATGATGGACCAATATATCCATAGCTGTGCGACTGACACGGAATTGTCGCTAATCCTAAAATGACGCGTTATATAAACGCCGCGTCGTATAAACATCACCTGGATAAACATAGTAGCAATGAGTAAAAAAAGCCGCTGTTACCAGCGGCTTTTTTCGGTTGCTTTTACAGTTCCTGAAATTAGAAGCTGTAACGAACACCCAGGTTATAACGAGCGCCGGTTTCAACGTAGTTGAAGGTCATATCCTTGTGGCGACCGTAGGTACGAGTGGTTTCATCAGTAATGTTCAGGCCTTCAAGTGACAACGTCAGGTTCTCTGTCAGGTCGTAGCTTACGCTCGCGTCCACCTGGCCATAGGCCTCGGTATAGCGCGGGTTGCCACCACTACCGGACAGGAAGTCATCGCGCCAGTTGTAAGCAATACGAACTTGCAGGCCGTCTTTATCATAGAAGCCGATAAAGTTCGCGGAATCACTCAAGCCGAGAATTGCAAACTGGGACGCTTTGGACAGGTTGTCATATTCGGTATCCGAATCCACCTGGGTGGCGTTAGCCTGGAAACCAAAACCTGATTCACCGAAGGTATGCTGGATAGTGAATTCAATACCATCAATCGATACATCTTCGTTGTTGATCGGGCGAGTTACATCAAATGGCAGGATTGGATCTTCAGCCAGGGCGTATACGTAATTTTTACTGGCGTCTACGCTAGCCGGGTAATTCTCAACGATGTACTTGTTGATTGCCTGCAGATCATTACCTACCGCCGCAACCGCCGCTTTCCATCGTGGACCGTTCACCGGGGTATGGAAACCGCTATCCGCAATAGTCACTGGCGCACTGCTACCAATGAAATCAACTACGTCTTTCTTGAAGAACCCAAGGGACACATAGCTGGCATCAGCGTAGTACCACTCAGCAGAAATATCATAGTTGGTAGATTCCATCGGATTCAGGTCCGGGTCACCAGCCGATGCAGAACCGGTAGTGATACGCGGCGATGTGCCCCACACAAAACCACCTTTGAGGTCATTGTAGTTTGGACGGGCAATCGTTTTACTGAAAGATGCACGCGCTTTGATGTCATCGGTCACCGAGATATCAAAATCAACGTTTGGCAACGTTTTTGAATAGCTACCGGTTGTTGTGGAGTATTCAAAACCACCGGTGGACAACAAGGAGTATTCATTACCACTGTTCCAACGGATGTAAGGCGTGTAAGCCGACAGGTTAGCGGTTGACTCTACGTCAGTCGCTTCATGGCGTACACCCACATTCAAATTCGCTGGCATGCTGAAAATTTCCGGTTTGAAACCGAACTGCACATAAGCGATATCAGACGTTTCAATGGTTTGTTGCTCATCAAAACCATCGTTCGCCAATTTTGGATCTCTGGTAGTGCAATAAGCTCTTGGGCATGGGCCAGAATCGGAACCATACAGCTCTGCACCGATGGCCAGGAGGTCATTCCAGTTGCCGCGAACAAAGGTATTCTGGAAGTTCGGGTTGTTAACCGCGCCGTTATCAAAATAGTTGGATAACTTATCAACAATCCAGTAAGACTGCGGAATATCGCCCACACCATTTGTACCCTGCACACCATTCCAGCTACCCTGGTTTTGCTGTTGATAACCGAGGAAGAAATAGTTGTTGGTAATTTCGTTGGTGCCCAGACCGGCTTTAATATTGTCGATGAAACTGTCATCAAACGTGTAAGTACCTTTCAATTGATATTCATCAACTGAAGAATCCTGCTCCTGAACACGGAAGATGTTATTGGTCAATTGCTGGCGCGCAAGCTCAGGCGTCGGGGTAGTACGGCCATCTTCGTAACCAACATGCAGGATCGGGAACTTGCCGGAGAAATCCACAGATGCCCGGTAGTTATCAATGGTGCCGATGTTGAATTGGTTGTTACCGCCCCACTTGCCATCCGGACCAGAGAACGAATCGGAGTTGTGTGCATCCAATTCCAATGCAAGGTTAGCCGTTGCATCCCACTTCACATTCAAACCGGCTGACTTAAGGTCAGACTTGGTTTTGTTGTGCTTGAGAATGCCGTTGATTTCATGCCATTTGGTGTTTTCAGTGTAAGACAATGGATATGCAGGATTGGTATCGCTCCATTCGATAACCACTTCATCTGCACCCGGGGCGTCGTTAGCACGGGTAAACCACATGCCGGTACCAAAAGTGTTGGCTTCGTTTTCTTGTTGTACATACAGGTAATCAGCGGTAACTGTCAGTGCTTCTATCGGTTGGTATTGCACTGTAAGCTGACTGTTCAAACGCTTGCGGTTCACTTCATTAACGTTGTACATAACTTCTGAAGGAACACCGTAAGTCCTGCCATCAGCTGGTCGATCCTGGGGAAGGATGTTGGCCCAATCACCGCCATCTTTAGCGTGAACAAACCAGTCACTGACGGAAGCGGTGCGGTCACCGCTGTTGCGCTCCTGGTAACTACCCGTCAACGCAATACCAATAGTGTCATCCGCAAAAGTATTGCTGAACAAGCCCGATACTTCCGGAGTAACGCCATCTTCCAACACCGAAGAATCGTCATAAACCGCTTTGCCGCCAATTACAGCCTTCAGGCCAGGCGCACTCAAAGGACGCGGCGTAGTGATATTGATCAGTGCGCCCATACCACCGGATTGCACATCAGCACGGCCACTTTTGTACACTTCTACACCTGAAATACCTTCAGAAGCCAGGTTGGCGAAGTCAAATGAACGGCTGGTACCAAATGATGACGCCGGCATTTGACGGCTGTTCAGGGTTACCAGGTTGTAATCACCTGCCAGACCACGAACAGTTACTTTACTGCCTTCACCGTTTACACGGTCAATCGATACACCGGGAATACGTTGCAAGGATTCTGCGAGGTTGGTATCGGGCATCTTGCCGATGTCTTCCGCAGAAATCGCATCAACCACACCGGTAGCATCGCGTTTGATATCCATCGCGCGCTGCAAGCTACCTTTAATACCGGTAATTACAACCTCTTCAACTGCGCCATCGTCCTGCGCAAATGCGATGGTGCTAAAACCAGCCGCCATGACCGAGGCGACGGTGGTAGCAATCATCTTCTTTTTAAATGTCATTGGGTTTTGCATGAACTTAATCCTCGAACCGTTATTGTTATCGTAACTCGCTGTAGTGTGGGGGCCGCCGATGGAGGCTCCCGAGCCAGTTACTTACCTCTCACTGGTCTTGCTATTTAGGAATCAAAAAATAGGGAGTTACTACTAATCCCGAGGCTATATTCAGGGGTTCACGCAAAACAGGCGTCCGAGTAGATTTCAATTCGCCAAGGTGGGAAGTTCGAAAAAACGTTTTTTAAATGTATGGATAAAAAACCTTTTCAAATCAATTAAATAAAATCCATTCGTGACGAAAGTGGGATTAAAAAATTGAATCATTTATGCCGGATGAAACAGGTTCTGGGAAACTTCCCACAGTTGTACGCCTACATTTTGGGCAATAAAAAACCCGGGCAATGCCGGGTTTTGTTTATTTTTCCAACGGAATTTTTTGCTGAAAATTATTCCAGCAAGCTGCGTAACATCCACGCCGTTTTTTCATGCAACTGGATGCGTTGGGTAAGCAAATCGGCCGTGGCTTCGTCGTGTGCGGCTTCAACCGTCGCGAACAAGGAACGTGCCGTGCGCACCACGGCTTCTTGTCCTTCTACCAGCAACTTGATCATTTCCTGCGCGTTGGGAATGCCCTCTTCTTCTTTAATACTGCTTAGCGCCGCGTACTGTTTGTACGTGCCCGGCGCCGGAAAACCCAGTGAACGTATGCGTTCTGCAACCAGATCAACGGCCAATGCCAACTCGGTGTACTGGGTTTCAAACATCAGGTGCAGGGTTTGGAACATCGGGCCGGTCACATTCCAGTGGAAGTTGTGGGTTTTCAGGTAAAGGGTGTAGGTATCAGCCAACAAGCGGGATAAGCCATGGGCGATCTCCTCGCGTTGTGACTGGGAAATTCCGATATCGATATTCATAGTAACTCCTTAGCTGAACATTTGATTTAAAAAAACTATTAGGTAAACGAACTATAGATAGAGACAACCGAAGTCGCTATTTGGTTTTCCCTATGTATTAAATTAAAAAAATTTCAGGATTGTTTACATCCCATCAATAACCAATCGCGTCCACGCGCGCGGTATTTTTGGTAATTGGCCAAAATATCAGCAGGACAATGCCCGGGGTTCAACTCAAAACCAAGCCGTTGATAAAACCCGGAGAGATGAGGCAATGCAAAACAATAACATCCCCGTGGCGCAAGGCGGGGCTTGCATTCGATCATCAGGTAACTGGCAAGCCCCTGCCCTCGTTGTTGCGGATCGACCAACAGGTTTCGCAACCAGTAATGCCCGGATGACTGGGGCACAAACCGGGCAGCAGCCACAAAATCACCCGCCGCATTAGCCAACACAAAAACCTGTTCATTAGCTGCGCATTTTACTTTGTAGCCGTGGTTACGATAAAAACGATCCACCAGCGCCAACCGCGCCGGTTCAATCGCATGAAAGAAGAATGGAAAAGCAATTTCAGATTGGGGTAAATCACAAACGGGCATCAGGTTTTATCTTTATCAGCGGGCTCGTCCATATTATCCAACGGAAAAAGATTATCGGCCATCAAATCGTCCGGCAACTTTACGTCAGTTACCGCGTTATCACTCATGGGAATGGTCCCCATATCTGCCTCATCAGACACATCGATAACTGTTTTCTCCGGCGCAGGACTCGCTGGTTTTTGCAGACTGCCCACGTCAGTCTTCAGCGTTTTTTCGATTTCATCATCCGCATCCTTATTTTTTCCACCGGCGATCAGGCGATAAATAAAATACCCCAGGATAATGACCAGTAAATTACCAATCCCGATACCCACATAAAGCCAGAGATTCGACTCTTCTTCCGGTTTTGCCTCTGCTTCCGGCGCGGGTTGCTCTGCACCTGCTGCATCACTGGATTCGGTTGAAGAGGAAGCCGCAGCGCTTGCGGGGTGTTCAGCCGCTACTACGCTGGCCGCATCGGGAAAATCAAAACTGTCGGCGTTGATCGTTTCGGTTAACGGACTGCCATCAATTTGCTTCCCGGTGACGTTCAAACTGATGTCATAGTGTGCAGGCTGTACGGGAGTAAACGAAAACTCCCAGCGCTCGTTGGCAATCGTATTTAAATCGCGTTCCAGGTTTTTGGTTTTGGCATTTTTAATAATCGCTTTAACGGTAGTCGCACTTACATCCACAACCTCAACATCAGCGGTTAATTTGTAGCTATAGACTTTTTTACCGGATGATTCATCAAGTGTTTTTTCCAGCTTGAATGCGGAATCGGAAATATTCAGGTGATGAATAAATTCGCGTTTAAAGGTTTTGCCATCAATCAGGATTTTTACATCGTGCTCACCCCGGCCATTAAATTCCTGCAACTGTTGATGGAAAATCCCGTCGTCCGGCGCCCCCATAGTCAACGGGATGGATTTCACTTCTGGCGAATCGCCACCGGATATCAATACTTCCCCGGTTAACAAATTCAGGAAATCCTTATTCACAATTGTTTTGCCATTTTCCTGGAAGGAATAGGCCAAATCCAGCGGCTGGCTGGATTTAATATTGCTTTTCAGCGGTTGCACGGTCAATTGCAAGTTACTGACCACCGTGACCCGGCTGCCTGGGGCCATATCCGTTTTAACTTTCCACTGCCCTGCTTGTGGATGTTGCACTGTAATCAAATCGTATTTGTCTGTGCGATACCAATTCACATTGCTTTTCGGGTCAGTGCCACTAAATTCCTTGCCATCAGGTGCGATGATAATGGTGGCGGGCACTTCCGCCCGACGAAAAATCAACGCGGTAAATTCCTGGATGCTGCTATCCACCAGGAAACCATTTTCATCCAGGGGCACGCGCTCTGCCGGCACGGCCTGATCGAAAATGCGCAAGAAAGTGCTCATTAATTCATCGGCAGTGTCAGCTACCTCAAAAATACCATCGGTGGCGATGGATAATTTTTTCATCAATTCCTGATCAGAATCCCCCGATAGCGCAATGGTGTGGATGCGATAATCCGAGTCTTTCAGGCGCGGTAATAATTCTGTCAATACACGTTTGCGTTCATTGAGATTCACCACCGCTTCTTTGCTGATATCGACCACCCCGTCGGTTAGCAAAATAATATTGCGGCGATAATCTGTAGAAGGCGTAGCGTAATCTTCCGCTGCTTTTTCCAGCGCACCACCGATATTGGTAAACATTGCAATTGAATTGATGGTGTTGGCTTTGTGCGAGCCGTCAGTACGCCAGGTCTGGTCAACGACGCGATGGGGCACCAGCATATTTACCGATTGGCCGAAGGTCCAGATACCTGCTTTGCTGTTATCCGGCAACAAACGCACAATTAAATCGACCGCCGGTTTGCGCAGGTTTTGCGGATCGGTTTTTTTCATGCTGCCGGAAATATCAATTACCACCCGCACATCTGCCGGTAATGGCTTGGCAATGTCGTCAGCCCATAGCGGGCCGCAAATGAATAGCGCAACAGAAAGTAAGCAAAAACACAGCTGGCGCATGAGGGGTCCTGTCACTAAATCGGTGTGTGCAAAAAGCAGGTAAAACCTGCCCACTATGGATGTTATTGCCATTAGTTATAGCAGCAAGCAGCCAATTCGCCATTTTTGAGCGGCGCGGAATTTGTAAAGAAACGCAGGCGGCAAAACGAGTTAACGCAGGAAAGCGGAATAATGATTAATAAAGCGGAAGCTAAACGAAAAAAAGCAAACCGGCGGAAATAAAAAAAAAGCCAGCAAGATACTGGCTTCCAGGAACAAGGTCAGTTAACTAACGAATAGCCCGAATAGGCTCTTCATGCAAAAGTTCGTCGCGCGCGGCCCGCTCCTCACGTGATAAGCCGCGGCCGGAATTACGCTCGTTGCGCTGCTGGTTGTAAGTGTAATCCTCATCGCTCTCATAGGGGTTCTGCTGATACGGATAATACTCTTCCTGTTTCGGGCGACGATGGCGGGTTAACATCTGGTAAATCAACGACAGCACCTGGGCAATCGCCCATATCCCCAACATCACTTTAAGCAGCGGTTTGATAACAACAAAACCACCCTCCAGATAACCAAATACCAGGGTATAAATCCCCGGCGCCATGGTCATTTTTTCCTGGTCAATGGCATAGGGGGTAAACAGCAGCACCATCACGGTGATCACCATAAAATGGGTGATTGCCCGCCCCAGCTTGCGGAACAATAACCAGGCTGCCAGCGAACACCCCAGCGCACCGGCAAGGTAAAGCGCCCACGCATATTGGTATTCAGTCATATTTTCCATTAGTAATATCTCCAGGCATTTGTTGCTACAGACATCAATTCACCCAACGAACGACGTAGTCTTCAAGGTCATCGGGATTTACCGATGCCTCATGAACTACCCGACCACGCACCGAAACACCCGCGCTATGGATTGAATCCGGATCACCGGATACCAGCGGGTGCCAATCAAATAATGGGATACCATCCGCAATAAGCCGATACGCACAGGTCTCCGGCAGCCAATACGTATCTTTCACTGTGTCAGGGGTAAGCACCGCGCAAGCTTCTACCAACTGCTGGCGATTAGTGTATTCCTGGCAACGGCAGGTGTCATGATCCAGGTAACGGCACGCGACTTTGGTGTAGTACACATCGCCGGTGTCTTCATCTTCCAGTTTATGCAGGCAGCATTTACCGCAGCCGTCGCAAAGGGATTCAAACTCCTCTGCCGACATCTGCTCCAGTGTTTTCGCCAACCAGAATACTTGTTGTGCCATACCGATTAATGACCGGATAATTTTGAGTTAAGCGCGCGAATACGCGCCGCATCTGCATCCTGCTCAGCGCGCGGCGGCATCTGCAAATAAAAACCTTTTTCTTCCAAACTTTCCGCTACTTTTTCCACGCTGGCATGTGCCAGTTTTTTACCCGGCGTTAACAGCAATACCATCGCCTGTTGCGGCTTGCCAAACAGTTTTAATAAATCTTCCGGCACCCGGCTCAAGCCCTCCTCTTTTTTAACGTAGAGGTACATGCCTTCTTCTTTCGGGCTGCGGTAAATTTCACAAATAATTTTCATAAATGACTTTTACATTAAACACTGGATAAAAATGATCAAGGCGCAACCTGGTTTTGCGCAACGCGCAATAAACCTTCCCCGATCAACCCGAAGCGCCAGCCGTGCAACCGCACCGGCAATTGATACTCCCCGCCCTTCATACCGGAACGCACAATAAATTCGTAATCCTTTTTGCGAATCAACACCTCGGCGGGAATCTGTTGTTGCTCGGCAAATTCGCGCACAAAATTTTTCAGGTTTTTCATCAACGGGCCTTCGCTTTGGGCCAGCGGCGGATCCAGCCGCGCAGGCCAGGTAGATTCGTCAGTGGCCAATGCCGCGTTGACAATCTGCACGATGGTCTCACCATCATTCTTAACCGTGCGCGACGGAATATCCGGCACTTTTTGCAGCTGCGCGAGATCCTGCACTTTTTTACGCGCGATTTCCCACAAGGTTGGTTCCTTAATCAAGCGATTGCGCGGAATATTGCGCGCCCGTGCTTCCCGCTCACGCCAGATACATAACTCGCGCAATATCGATAATTCCAGCGGGCGCAATTTCCAGGCAAAGCCTACTTTCTGGTAAGCATCGGAAAACTCTTCCGGCTTGCGCGCATTCATCACCAAATCAGCACAATCGCTTTTCACCCATTCCAATCGGCCATTGGCTTTCAACAATTGCAATAATTTGCCGTAAACCACCAGCATATGGGCCACATCAAGCGCTGCATAGTTTAATTGCGCCAGGCTTAACGGGCGCTGCAACCAATCGGAGCGGGTTTCATCCTTCGGAATTTCTGTATTGAGTAAATTTTTTACCAGGGACGAATAACCCAGGCTAAAACCCAAACCTGCAAATGCCGCTGCAATTTGCGTATCAAATAATGGGGCCGGCACAATACCCAGCCAGCGCTGGAATACTTCCAGATCCTCCGAACAGGAATGCAATACTTTGGTCACTGCCGGATCAAGCATTAATTCACGCAAGGGCTCATTGTTGTTAATCGCCAACGGATCAATTAAATAACAACCCTTGCCATCGCCAATTTGCAATAAACCGGCAATCGGATAAAAGGTTTCGCTGCGCATGAATTCCGTATCAACAGCAATCGCTGCCTGCTGCTGCCACAGAGCGCAAAGTTCGGCTAATTGATCATCCCGATCAATCCAGATAGGTTCAGTTGGAATTAACATTCGGCAATTATCTACACGATTTATAAACGGCGGCGCGATGAAAACGCGTGCGCGAGCGTACCGCCATCAATAAATTCCAGCTCGCCACCAAGCGGAACCCCATGGGCAATACGCGATACAGTCACATTCAAATTTTTGGCGCGCTCGCTGATGTAATAGGCGGTCGCCTCACCTTCAACCGTCGGGTTGGTCGCGAGAATCACTTCACGCACACGGTCTTCAGGATGCTCGGGATCATCCTGTAATAATTTTATTAATTGATCGACACCGATATCTTCGGGGCCAATGCCATCAATCGGGGACAGATGGCCAAGCAGTACAAAATATTTACCTTGATAGGTTCCCGCTTGCTCAATCGCCAATACATCACCCGGCGTTTCCACCACACACAACAAGGTGTTATCACGGCGAGTGTTTGCACAAATGCCACAAAATTTTTGCTCGGTCAGCGTGCGGCAACGCTGGCAACGGCCAACACCGGCAACGGCTTTTTGCAAGCTCGCGGCAAGACGCTCAGCCCCCGCACGGTCGCGCTCCAGTAAATGCAGCGCCATACGCTGGGCCGACTTGGGGCCAACACCCGGCAGGCAGCGCAGCGATGCCATAAGTTCGTCGATAAGCGGACTAAACATGAATACTACTTTTCAATGGAAATGAATTGGTTTTTATCAATATTAAAATGGCATTTTGAAATCAGGCGGGATGCCCATACCGGCGGTCATTTTCGCCATTTGATCGCGGTTTTGTTGCTCGATCTTACGCACGGCATCATTTACTGCCGCCGCGAGTAAATCTTCCAGCATTTCTTTATCTTCAGTCATTAAACTATCGTCGATGCTTACACGCTTCACATCGTGACGGCCAGTCATCACCACTGAAACCAAACCCGCACCGGCCTCGCCTTTCACTTCGGCTTTAGCCAGGTCTTCCTGCATTTTTTGCATATTGGCCTGCATTTGCTGGGCCTGCTTCATTAAATCGCCAAGACCTTTCATAGCGCCCTCTTTCCAGAAATAAAATTAAAATAAATTGTTCAAAAAATTAGTTGGCCGGCTGGCCTGATCACCGGTTGACCTAATTAACCGGTTGAATTGTATCTTCACGCAAGGTCGCGCCAAATTGCGCGATCAACTGTTGCACAATCGGATCATTTTTAATGGCATCGATCGCTTGTAATTGCCGCTCTTCACGCAAACGGATTGCCATTAACGCCGGTGTCTCTGCGGTAACCGTCCCCAACTGGATACTGACACGAATGGCTTCAGCGAAATAATCCGTCAGCAAATCCGCCAATCGCTTTTCATGGCTCACATCAAATAGCGTGCTGTTTTTTTCATCGAGCACAAACTGGAAAACATTACCCTGCCGGCCAATCAATTGGCAGTTGGCGACCGTGCTTTGCAAAATGCCGGTGACGCCCAGCCCCAGGTAAATTTCCGTCCAATCCTGGGGACCCGCTTGTTCATAAGGCACTTTGCGCAAGGGTTTTGCCCGTAGCGGCTCGAGAACTAACGGTTTTTCAAGAGCTACCGGTTTTAGTGCTGGCACCAGCACCGCAGCGGGAGCAGCCGCTGAATTAAATACCGAGTCAAGGATGGCCGCGGCAGGCGGCTGGGCCGCCTCAGACTTTTTTGGCTCGTCTACCCCCTGCGCAGGCGCTTCGTAATAGGCAGGGGCTTGCGCATATTCAGCGTATTCGTCATCGGGAGCATTATCGTAGGGCCCATCAAACGGTGGCGGCTCGGGCATCGCCGTTTGAGCCAGTGCGGGTTGAGCAACTTGTTGTGGAGTAGCCACCGGAGCACTGGCAGGCACAACTGGCGCACTCGCCTGATTCATCGCGGACACTGGCGCTTGAACCGCTGCGGCCGGTTGAGCTGGTTGTTGTACTTGCACCTGTGGTGGCGGTGCAGCAGAAACTTGCGAAGCAACAGTTGCAGCCACCGGATTGGGTGCAACCGGTTTTATCGATGTACCAGATTGCGGCAATACCTGGGTCGGCATATCAATGACGCCCTGCGGCTTGAACGCCAGCATACGCAATAACACCATTTCGAACCCGGCGCGCGGGTCCGGAGCCAATGGCAAATCGCGACGGCCTAACAACGCAGTTTGATAAAAGAGTTGAACATCTTCCGCCGGAAGTTGTTGCGATAATTGCAGGATACGCTCGCGATCACCGTGGCTGTTATCAACTGCTTCCGGCAAGGCCTGGGCAATTGCAATGCGATGCAACACGGCCAGCATTTCCGCCAGTGCACTGGCGTAATCCGGCGCTTGCTCGGACATGCGCTCCACGGCGGCGAGCACCGCGCGGCCATCGTAACTGGCCAGTGCCGTGACGACATCGTAAACCGCGGTCTGGTCGATAGTGCCCAACATCGCACTGACTTCCGATTCCGTGATTTTGCCCGAGCCATAGGCGATCGCCTGGTCAGTCAGGCTCATGGCATCACGCATACTGCCATCGGCAGCGCGGCCCAAATGCCACAGCGCCGACTCCTCGTAGGGCACCAATTCCTGTTCCAGCACAAATTTCAAATGCTGGACGATGCGCTCGGGGTTCATATTTTTCAGGTTGAACTGCAAGCAGCGCGACAGGATAGTCATCGGTAATTTTTGCGGATCAGTAGTCGCCAGCAAAAATTTTACATGGGGAGGAGGTTCTTCCAGGGTTTTCAGCAGCGCATTGAAGCTGCTGTTGGAAAGCATATGGACTTCGTCGATCAGGTAAACCTTATAGCGGCCACGGGTCGGCGCATATTGGACGTTTTCCAGCAGCTCGCGCGTATCTTCGACTTTGGTGCGCGACGCAGCGTCTACTTCGATCAAATCCACAAACCGGCCCTCGGCGATTTCGCGGCAACTTGAACATTGGCCACAGGGTTCGGAACTGACGCCGGTTTCACAGTTAAGGCATTTGGCCAGGATACGCGCGATGGTGGTTTTGCCCACCCCGCGCGTACCGGTAAAAAGATAAGCATGGTGCAGGCGATTATGGTCCAGGGCGTTGATCAGGGCCTGGAGTACATGCTCCTGTCCCACCATTTCGCGGAAAACCCGCGGACGCCACTTGCGCGCCAGAACTTGATAGCTCATGCCGGATGCTGCTCTCTTGCCAAAAAGGACGAATAAAAAATCAGGCGGCGATTATAGCGGCGCAGGGCGGAAATAGACACCAGCGGATTCGCTGATCAAATAATGTTAATCCAGGAGAAAAAACTCAAAGGAGGGAAAGGTCAGGAGGCAACCTGGCCAGCCACACCCCGGCACATAACTTACTGCTACCGTTGCTCCCTTCCGGGCCTGGCGGGGTTTACAGATCATCATTGCGAGGGGACCGGACAGGTCACCATAGTGCTTGCGTTGATAACCGGGCGGCTATCGCAAGAGGCGCGCATTATCATCACTTTGCCCCTGCATTGCAAGGCAGAATTTTCCATTTACCTTTTTGAGCATTTGTCGATCTGCATTGAACAATTGTTGATCCCCAGGAGCGTAATTTATTGCGCCCTGATTTGTGCCGTTTATGGTGGGGAACCAACAACCCATGAATTGCCGCAATTTTGGGGCGCGATAAATCGCGCCCCTGCGCTTGAAAACAGGCGCGCGGCATTTTGGCAAAACATGACCAATTGCCTGTTATTACAAAGATTTTTCCGCCGTGGCACCCATTGCAATTCCCTTTTTCGCCTCTATCATCTAGGCTTCACAACGTTATTTATTCGTCAAATCAACTTCACAAGGTTCAGGAGTATTTTTATGGCAACAGTGACTCTCAAAGGAAATCCTTTCAATACCAACGGTAATCTGCCAGCGGTCGGCGGTAAAGCACCTGCTTTTAAACTGGTAAAAACCGATCTTTCTGAAGTTTCCTCTGGCGATCTGGTTGGCAAGCGCGTTGTACTGAATATTTTCCCCAGTGTTGATACTCCCACCTGCGCACAATCGGTACGTACCTTCAATGCCCAGGCAAGTGCACTCGACAACACAGTGGTGATTTGTGCATCTCAGGATCTGCCCTTTGCATTGGCGCGTTTCTGTGGCGCTGAAGGTCTGGATAAAGTGATCCCGGCTTCTGCATTCCGTTCTACGTTTGCAGCTGACTATGGCGTAAAACTGGTTGATGGCCCACTTACGGGTTTAACCGCACGCGCTGTAGTTGTGCTGGATGCGGAAGGCAAAGTACTGCACACCGAACTGGTAAGCGAAGTCGCCCACGAACCCAACTACGATGCAGCATTGAAAGTTCTCGCGTGATTGCAGCTCCGCTGTTGAAATAAAAACGCCAGGATCATGCTGGCGTTTTTGTTTTCCATTTTGATACAGAAAGATTTCCAGCGCCGATTCCCTTGCTGCAACGCAAAAACTCTATTAAATCCACATTTTTATTGCCAAAAACTCTGAAAAACCGCTGTCTTTTTTACCAACAACACAGCCTGATAAATAGCCACTGCCTATACTCAAGCCAGGAATCACGGGCTTTCGGGGGAAAATGCCTCACCGGAAAACCGCGACTGCAGTCCAGCCTGGGTAATCAAGGGAGTCGTAGCGGATGCCACCTCAGGGCAATTCAAACCTTAAACAGCCGTCTTATATACGCGAGCTACTGGACGCAGTGCCCGCAGGAATTATCGTGACCCACCACGACGGCCGCATCAGTTACCTCAATGCCGAAGCCGAGCGCCTGTTTGGTTACCAGCGCGAGGAGCTGATTGATAAAAGTATCGATCAATTACTTCCTGATCGTTTCAGTCGCAACCATGCACAATTGCGCCAAAGTTATATTGACCAACCGTCCACCCGCTACATGGGCGCGGGCCGTGACCTTTATGGCAAGCGCAAAGACGACAGCGAATTTCCGCTTGAAATTGGTTTGCGCTCTTTGGTTTCCGACGGTGAGCAATTTATCGTTGCGACTATCGTCAACATTACCCGCCGCAAGCAATTGGAAGATCGCTTGCGCAAAGTCATCGAAGCCTCGCCCTACGGGCAGTTGCTGGTGGATGAGCGCGGCATTATCCAGATGATTAATCCCAGCTTGTTGAAATTATTTGGTTACACCAAAGAAGAGCTGCTGGGAAAATCCATGGATGTTTTACTACCAGAACGTTATCGCGAAGGCCATGAAAAATTGCGCGCCGGATACGTGCAGAAGCCCAGCTTGCGTCCGATGGGCCTGGGCCGTGATTTGACCGGCCGTCATAAAAGCGGAACCGAAATCCCTATCGAAATTGGTTTGAGCCAGGTTGAAAGCGATACCGGGAATTTGACCCTCGCCGTGGTCACTGACATCACCGAACGCAAGCGCCTTGAATTAAATTTAAAACAAGCCAATGCGCACCTGGAAGAATTTACCTACGTTGCTTCACACGATTTGAAATCGCCGTTACGTGGTATTAGCGATTTGGTGGAATGGATTCATGAAGATCTCGGTGACAATGTTCCTGAGGCAGTCCAAAAAAATGTAGACCGTATTCGCGTACGCATTGGGCGCATGGAGCGACTAATTGAAGATTTATTACTTTATGCCCGCGCCGGAAAACGCGCGAAAGAATCCACAATTATTGACGTTGAAGCATTGATTACCGGCATCATCGAAATGCATCCGATTCCGGATACATTTTCCATTAGCCAGGAAATCCATATTAAAGAAATTACCGCTGCAAAAATTCCACTGGAAACGGTATTACGCAACTTATTCAGCAATGCCCTTAAACATCACAATGGTGTAAACCCGCGTATCACGATTAGCGCCGAGGCAAGCGGTAGCTATTGTTTATTCAAAGTTACCGACAATGGCCCCGGTATTCCCAAAAATGCCCAGGAGCGCGTTTTTCGTTTATTCCAGACACTCAGCACCAATGAAAGCAGTGGTAGCGGTATCGGACTGGCGTTAGCCAAACGCCTCACCGAAAGCCATGGAGGACAAATAGAATTGATCAGCAATACCGATAAACCCGGCTGCAGTTTCCATGTGTGGTGGCCGCGCTTTGCGAGGAAAGATATCGATGAGTAACCCGTCCAAAGTTAATATTTTAATTGTAGATGATGATGACGTTGCCGCGGAATCTGTGGTGCGCAGCTTACGTAAACATGCGATGGATTTTCCCATTACCCTTGCACGCGATGGTTTGGAAGCACTCGAAATTTTACGCCACCAACACAACGATTTAACTATTGAAAAGCCTTATTTGATTCTATTGGATCTGAATATGCCACGCATGGATGGTTTTGAATTTTTGCAGGAAGTTCGCGGCGATAAAAATTTGCATGACAGCATTATTTTTGTGTTAACCACCTCGGATGCGGATTCTGATCGCACCCGGGCGTATCACCAGAACATCGCTGGCTATATGGTGAAATCAGCCGTAGGTCCGCAATTCGCCAAGCTTGCTAATCTGCTGGACAATTATCGCAGCACTGTTAGCTTGCCCGCCTGACAGATTTATATTTTCCAGCGCCAGCAGAAGCAAAGTACGAGGTAAGCAGAGCATGCTTGACAGTTACGAAACCCATCAATCGTTGTTACTGCTCCTGATTGAAGATGACGATGTTGATTTGGAAAAAATGAATCGCCTGCTGCGTAAAACCTTGTTGAAGTTGCGCATCATGGAATCCAATTCAGCACAACATGCCCTTGGGTTACTGCAACAATATCAATTCGATTGCGTCATTGTAGATTACCAACTTAAAGATGCAGTCGGCTCTGAATTAATCCAGAAAATACTTAATCATAAACCTACCCCTACACCGGTTATCATGGTGAGTGGCAATACCGATGAGCGCGTGATTGCCGATGCCATGCGCGATGGATTATTCGATTATTTGCCCAAGCGTAACCTTGATGCGGAATTATTGCGCAAAACATTGCAAGCAAGTCAGTTGTGGGCAGATGCCGAACACCAGGCGCGCGAAGACCGGCTCCGGTTTAACCAGCTCGCAGAAGGTTTACCGCAACTCACCTGGACCTGCCTGCCGAGTGGACGGTGCGATTTCCTCAATCGCCGCTGGTGTGAATACACAGGCATTCCTGCGGAAAAACAATTGGACTTTGGTTGGCTGGAGCAAATACACCCGGATGATCGTGACTATTTAATGAAAGCATGGACACAGGCGGTGGAATCCGGCAAGGAAATGTTTGTGATATTCCGCATTCGTCGCCACGATGGCCAATATCGCTGGTTTGATACGCGCGCAATACCGCAAAAAAATGACAGTGGCGAAATTATCCGCTGGCTAGGCAGTAATACTGACATCACAGATGTAGAACTCACCCGCCAGGCATTGGCTAACAGTGAGCAATTGTTTCAAGCGGTTTTTGATTATGCGCCGTTGGGAATGATCCTGGTCAACATTGAGGGGCGTA
This sequence comes from Gammaproteobacteria bacterium, assembly GCA_021151835.1. Lineage (GTDB taxonomy): Bacteria > Pseudomonadota > Gammaproteobacteria > Pseudomonadales > Cellvibrionaceae > Cellvibrio. The sequence goes on along the minus strand of JAGKWO010000012.1, from coordinate 66,901 downwards.
TTATTAAGGTTAACCCTGCGCTTTGCCAGATATTGGGATATGACAATCATATTTTTGACAATGAGCGCGAACCACTTCCCACTGAATTAAATAAATTTATTGGCTCACAGGATTTGGAGAACACCTATTTTCAATTGGAAAAACTGCGGGCCAATAGCATTCGTTTTGTCCAGTTTGAAGCCCAACTGGTCACCCGCAATACACATTTTGTCCCAACACTGATCAGCGCCGCTTTTATTAATAAATTTAATGATGAATCCTGCTATTTGTTGCAAGTCTATAATTTATCCGAACGCAAGCGTTACGAATCACAACTAATAAAACTTGCCCATTACGATACCTTAACCGGTCTGGGTAACCGCGCCAAACTCAATCAGGAAATTGAATTCCTGATTCAAAAATCCCATCGCACTGCAGCACCTTTTGCCGTACTGTTTGGCGATGCGGATCACTTTAAGCAAATCAATGATGGCCTCGGCCACGAAGCCGGTGACCAGCTATTAAAAATAATTGCGCGGCGCTTGCAAAAATCCTTACGCCATGAAGACAGTGTGTGCCGTTTGGGTGGTGATGAATTTGTCATCTTGTTGCAGGATGTCACCAAATTTGAAGCGGTAGTAGCAGTTGCCGATAAACTTATCAAAAAAATTAAAAAACCGGTCAAGCTGGGCGCAAATCGGGTTCATATCGGAATGAGCTTTGGTATAGCGCTCTACCCTACCGATGGCAATGATGCAAAAACTTTACTCCGTAATGCCGACAGTGCGCTCTACGATGCCAAAGCAAAAGGGCGTAATTGTTACCAGCTTTACCGCAAAGAATTAACGGAATACGTTCATAATCGGTTATTGCTGGATGCCGACTTACGTAAAGCGATCAGCAATCGCGAATTTGAACTTTATTATCAACCAGTTATCAACCTGGACACTGGTGATATGGTTTCTGCCGAGGCATTGATTCGTTGGCATCACCCCACGCGCGGCATGGTTCCACCGGACGAATTTATATCCTACGCCCAGGAAACCGGTTTAATTATTGCGATGGGTGAATGGATTGTTCACCGTGCGTGTATGCAGGCCATGGAGTGGGAAAAGGCGGGATTCCCGCTCGCAGTATCGGTGAATATTTCAGCGCGCCAGTTTGTGCAACAAAACCTGATTTCTGTCATTGCACAAGCACTCACCGCGTCCAAACTACCCGCTGATCGTTTGATTATTGAAATCACCGAGCAGATGTTTCTGGAAAATACCGAAAATAACCTGCGGCAGATTAGCGAACTCAAAGCCATGGGCATTAAAATATCGCTGGATGATTTTGGTATTGGCTACTCATCACTGAGCTATATTATTCGCTTTGCTCCGCAATATTTAAAAATTGATCGATCTTTTATCAATCGCATTGGCACCGCCAAAGAACATGACGAAATGATTAAAGCAATTATAGGATTGAGTAAAATTATCCCGATGCAGATTGTTGGTGAAGGTATTGAAGAGATGAGCCAACAATACTTCCTGCATAGCCACGGCTGCAACCTCGGCCAGGGCTACCTGTTTTCACGCCCGCTCCCGCAACAAAAACTACTGGAATTTTTCCCGGAATATACGTCTCAAAAGCCAGCAAAAATTGCGTGATCCTTTAGTGCCATCAAGTTACCTGATAATCCATTTACTACTACCGGGGTTTATTAGCGTCTTCTTCACAGCGAAGATTAAATACGGTTCCTCTACCGTACTCAGATGTGGCGGCGGTTTAATATCAAAACTATGAGATTTGATTATGGATAATGTAACCTCTCTCCAGGTTTCGTGAAATCCCTCTGTTATTAAGCCCGATCAATTCAAATGCACTTTTTTACCAGCAATTCCGACTTGAATTTCATTCACCTGAGGGTAACACCTTATTTCATGTGGTGAGGAGTTAATCCACGTTGCGGAGCAAGATACATTTGCTGATATACTGGACAAAATTAAAGTGCATTTGAAAACGCAGATACCTAAATAAAAGCAATCTCAAAACGTGAAAACAGACGGCTAACGCCGCCTTCACAGAAGCAGGAATCCCTATGAAAACGTTATGTGTTTTTGTACTGACTGTTATTACATCGTTTGCCTTCGCATTAGGCGATAAAGATTACAATAGGAAATATGATCCCAAGCGCGATTCTGCTGCGGACTTTGAAGCAGCAAAGAAAGATGCCAAAGCGAGCGGAAAATTAATTCTGGTTGAATTTGGTGGTGACTGGTGTGTGTGGTGTCATCGGATTGAAAAATTTATTACTTCTAATCCGGAAATTAATAGCGGCATTGATGATGTTTTTATTTTTCTTAAAGTCAATGTGAGTGACGACAACAAAAACGACCAGTTTGTCAGCCAGTTTCCAGAGATAAAAGGCTATCCGTTTTTTGTCATAACCGATAGTAATGGTAAAGTTATTGGTACCCAAAACACGGGCCATCTTGAAAAAGGCAAAGGATATTCAAGCGAAAAATTCAAAGAGTTTATTGCCACATGGAAAGCGGTTCAGGCAAGCGGCAAATAAACGCTAATATACAAAATCGAAGGCAGCACTAAACTGCACTTCAAACGTTTAGCACTAACCGCCGCGTTTAATTGAAGGATTGGGTTCGGTATTGCGCCGAACTCAATACTTTTTCATTTCAATTTGACCCTATTGTGATTGCAATACTAAATATACGCTTTCAATTCCCAAACAATGCAACTGGCAGTTGAAATCCATTTAATGCCGATCAATTCCAGTAACTCTTTTCCCAGCGCGAGTTAATGCGCTACGAAAACGTGCGTGGCAGCGAAAATATTTTAGTACAACGCCAAAATCGCATCGCCACGATTCTCGGCGGAAAAGTACGTGGTGAATTAATCGGCAGCAACCTCACTGCATGCACCCTTATCGTATTGGCCAACCAAAACAACATAAGCAACAACGATTAAATTTTTTAAAAACAATCAACTACTCTCCCGCTCAACCAACTCACACTGCAAATGAAAATGTTCCGGCGCATTTTCCGGTTCAGGTAATGCGCCAACCAATTCCAGAATCCGGCGCGCGGCGACTTCGCCGATTTCAGTTGCAGGTGGGCGAATGGTGGTGAGGCTCGGGTAAAGCTTATCAGCGATGGCGTAGTCACCGAAGCCGACGATAGCGCATTGGGTCGGGATTTTTATTCCGGCGCGCTGGGCGGCGAGCAATGCGCCGCAAGCGAGATTATCGTTGGCGAAGATGATCGCATCAGCGGGATTTTCGCAATTTGTTAATGCTTTGAATGCTTCCTCGCCCGCTTCCAATGGCGGTTGCGCTGTGGGTGTGTAAGCGCGGCTTTCGCGTTGGTGTTGTTGCATGACTTCGCGGTAACCGTCGCGACGCTCAAGCGCGCTGAAGTCGCCGGCGATGCTATTGGTGACGAAGGCGATGCGCTGGTAACCTTTGTCGATCAAATAATTGGCGGCCATGCGACCGACATCCTGGTGATGGAAACCCACTTGAATCGGCGCGCGATCTGTTTGCAAATCCCAGGTTTCCACCACGGGAATTCCCGCCTGCGCAATCATTTTTTCCGTGGCTTCAGTGTGGAAATAACTCGTCAGCACCAACGCGGCGGGCGACCACCCCAAAAAGCTGCGCACCGCATTTTCTTCCTGCCCGGGCGAAAAATAACTTGATGCCAGCATCAACTGGTAACCATTCTGGTTGAGGATATCGCTAAAGCTCTGGATCGTATTCGCAAAAATCGGCCCGGAAATATTAGGGATTACCATCCCTACAATGCGTGAACTGGCCGAGGCCAGACCACCAGCAACCTGATTGGGCACATAACCCAGCTCGGCAACCGCCGCCGCAATTTGCGCGCGCAGTTCTTCCGACACTGAATCCGGCTGTTTGAAGTAGCGGGAAATGGTGATAGCGGACACGCCGACATGATTGGCAACCTGGCGGATAGTGGTACGGCCGGCATTGCTACGGGGTTTACGGGCGGGTGTTACAGCGGTAGGAGCGACAGAATCTGACATATGCTTTTATCGTATATAAGGATAACCAAGTATTCTTTTGAAACTTAAGTGCCATTTATTATATTGCGCCAATGTTACCGGTAACAAGAAGAGCATTGCGCGTGAGCATCTTAAATCTTATTTCCAGCGTCGGTTTGTTTCATCGCCCTGATCCAGCAACCCAATCTGTTGAGAAATCAGCAGCTGCGGGCGATGCCACAGCTGCTCTCAATCGCAATGGCGAGCGCTTTACACTTTCGTTGCGTGCGGTGGCCAAACGCTACGATAACGCGCGCCAGACTCTGGCGGGTGTGGACCTGGAAGTCAATGCCGGCGAGTTCGTTGTGTTGGTCGGTCCGTCCGGCTGTGGCAAATCGACTTTGTTACGCATGGTCGCAGGCCTTGAAAGCGTCAGCGAAGGCGAAATCCTTATCGGGGATCAATCGGTAAACAACTTGCCGCCAAGCAAGCGCGATATTGCTATGGTGTTCCAGGATTACGCGCTCTATCCGCATAAAACCGTGTTTGAGAATATCGCCTTTGGCTTACGTGTGCGCGGTGCAGCAAAAGCCGAAATCGAACGCCGCGTCAATGAAGTTGCCGCGCAATTGCAAATCACCGAATTTTTACCGCGCAAACCGGCAGCACTTTCCGGTGGCCAGCGCCAGCGCGTTGCGATTGGCCGTGCCCTCGCCCGCCATGCGCGTTTATTTTTATTCGATGAACCACTTTCCAACCTCGATGTAAAACTGCGCAATGAAATGCGCGTGGAAATTAAAAAATTGCATCAGCAATTTGGCATCACCACCTTGTATGTGACGCACGATCAAATCGAAGCAATGACCCTGGCAGATCGCATCGCGGTTATGGCGAACGGCAAAGTCGAACAATACGGTACGCCCGATGAAATCTACAACCAACCAGCAACGACGTTTGTAGCGGGTTTTATCGGCTCACCGGAAATGAATTTATTGACGCTGCCGTTGCGCCCCCATAAAGGAATTCGAGGCGTTTCTCTGGGCGATTTATTCCTGCCATTGCCGGCGGCATTTTCTGATTATCAAGGCGATGAAGTTATTCTCGGCCTGCGCCCTGAGGCAGTACTGCGCGCCCAACATCAAACAGAAACCACCATCGCCTGCATCTTATTAATTGAACCACTCGGCGCCGAAACAATTGTGACGTTAACTGTACACGGCCAGCAACTGACCGGGCGTTGGGCAGCAGATCGCAATTTAGCAACAGCAACCACACTGCCTGTCACGATAGACAATCAGCACTTGCACTGGTTTGATGCGCAAACGCGCGTGAATTTAGCAACACAATTTTCCAACACCACGTCAATGGAGACCCTGCCTTGATGAAGTTGTTGTTGCTTGAATCATTGCTCGCGTTTGTGCTGCTCACGGCAAGCTGGTCAGTGCGCGCCACCGATGCACCTATTGAATTGCGCCTGTTTGCTGGTGGTAATACCACACGTCCCGATTTATTGCGCAAATTGCTCGACGATTACGAAACACGAAATCCCGGCGTGCGTGTCCAAATCAGTGTGGGCAGCGCAACAGCCGAATTACAGCGCAAATATTTAACGACGCTGCTCAATGCCAAAGACTCCACTTACGATGCATTTATCCTGGACATCACCAGCCCCGCGCAATTTGCCGCTGCCGGCTGGACAGAACCGCTAAATAATTATGTGGGCACGTACGCTGAACAATTATTTAGCGAATATTTACCGGTGTATCGCGAAGCCAATTGGGTTGGCAATCGACTCGTCGCCCTGCCGGCGTACAGCGATGCCATGTTTATGTATTACCGCAAGGATTTGCTGGAGCGATACGGCGTTACTCCGCCGGAAACCTGGGATGAATTAGCGAGTGCTGCACGCACCATTCTCGCTCGCGAAAATGATGCAAACCTGCAAGGGTTATCCATTCAAGGCGCACCGATTGAAGGCGCAGTCTGCACATTCCTGTTGCCTTACTGGAGCCAGGGTTCCTATGTTATTGATCATGATGGTCACCTGAATTTTAATCGCGCCCATGCGGCCAGGGGTTTGCAATTGTGGCGCGATCTGATTGCACAAGGTGTGATTAAAAAAACCGTCGCGGAAATAAAAACGGGCGATACCGTAAATGATTTCAAAGCCGGCAAAGTAATATTTGCTATCAACTGGGGGTTCGCCTGGGACAGGTTCCAGCGCGACGCAGATTCGCGTGTGCGCAACACTATCGGCGTGATTCGCTTACCGAAAATTGCCGGTGGAGAGCATGCGAGTTGCATTGGCGGTTATCAATGGGCAGTGTCGGCATTCTCCCGCCATAAAGCGGAAACAGTCGCGCTAGTGCGTTATTTGGGATCGACAGAAGTATCAACTTATCTCGCATTAAAAGGCGGCTTGCTACCAACGCGTACTGCACTGTATCGCGACCAAACATTAAACGCGCAAATTCCCTGGCTACCGTTTGCTGAACCGGTGTTGCTCACCGCTAAATCGCGCCCGGTCACGCCGCGTTATGCCGAAGTGTCCAACGCCGTTCGCTCGGCAACATCAGCGGTGCTGGGTGGCTCAATGACGGTGAATGAAGGCGTGAATGATATTGAACGTCGCCTCACGCGCATTTTGCGCAGCGCACCTGCAACATCAATTACAACAGGAATCGTGCAGCCATGATTAGTTCACGTGTTGCACATCACAACTCATTACGCCGCAGTGATCGCTTGCTTGGTTTGGTATTGGTTACACCGGCAGTAATTTTATTGTTGTCATTAGTGGCTTATCCATTAGGGCGAATCTTTTACGATAGTTTTTTCAGCTTGCGTCTCACCGATCAGGCACCGGGGATATTTATCGGTTTGGAAAATTATCTCTACGCACTGGAAGACCGCGACGTGCACTCTGCATTTTTCGTAACCCTTGCGCTCACTTTAATTACTGTGCCTGGTGCATTGGTGTTGGGATTGTTATTGGCACTCGCTGGAAATATTAATTTCCGCTGGCGCTGGCCTATTCGCCTTGCCCTGTTATTGCCCTGGGTATTACCAATGAGTTTTACCGGAATGATTTTCGCGTGGTTTTTCCACAGTGATTACGGTGTAGTGAATGATTTATTGCGCCGCTTCGGTTATCAACCTGTTGCATTTTTGTTATCCCCCGGTTGGGCATTTTTTTCGGTGGTGATTGCGGTTACCTGGAAAACATCGTCATTTGTTGCGTTGATTTTATTGCCCGGTTTGCAAACCATTCCACAAAGTTTATATGAAGCCGCCGATCTGGAAGGAGCCAACCGCTGGCAACGCTTTCGCCACATCACGTTACCCTTGTTGATGCCGGCCATTCTGGTCGCATTGATTTTCCGCACGCTGAGTGCGGTACAAACATTTGATATTCCCTATGCCATGACCCAGGGCGGTCCCGGCCAGGCAACACAAACATTGGCAATGTTGGTGAATACCGTGAGCATGGAATACCTGGATATTGGTTACGGTTCCTCACTCGCAGTATTGCTGTTTTTAATGTCGCTGATTATCAGCCTGCCCTATTTAAAACATTTGCGGAGGAGCGTGTGATGAACAAAAACCAATTCGCTCCACAATTGTTAGCGCGTGTATTGCTGTGGTTAATACTAGCGATTGTGTTGATCAACGGATTATTTCCGGTGATCTGGATTTTCCTGACCTCGTTAAAAACGGAAGTGGAACTTGCCGCAACCCCTATTACCTGGTTACCGGAAACTGCATCCCTGGTAAATTACCAACAAGCGTTTAGCCAGCAGCCGTTGCTGTTATTTCTCGGCAATAGTTTGGCGATTGCATTGTTATCTGCATTATTAGCGCTAGTGATTTCCATCGGCGCTGCGTACGCGTTTGCACGTCTCGCTTTACCGAAAGCGGGATTATGGTTAGTCGGTTTAATCGCACTCGCCATGTGCCCACCTGCCACCTTGCAAGTGCCGCTGTTTGAAATGATGCGCGCACTCGGTCTATTAAATACCTGGCTCGCATTGATTTTGCCCAATGCCGTATTGAGTTTGCCGGTATGCATTTTGGTGTTGGTGGCTTTTTTCAAAAGCTTGCCGGAAAGCCTTGAACAAGCCGCAATGCTCGATGGATGCAGTCGCCTCGGCGCGCTCTGGCGCATTGTGCTGCCGCTTTCCTTACCCGGTGTAATTACCGCCGGCACCCTGGCCTTTGTGAATGCCTGGGATGAATTTTTGTTCGCGCTGGTGCTTAACGCCGCGCCCGAAAACCGAACCCTACCAGTGGGAATTTTGTTCTACCAGGGCGAGTTTACGTTTCCCTGGCCACTTATTTCAGCAGCACTGATCGTGGGCATTGTGCCCCTGGTGATATTGATTGCCTTCTCCCAGCAGCGGCTGGTTGGCAATCTCACCGCTGGCGGTATGAAAGGCTAACCACACTAAAGCCTCGCTATACAGGAACTGTAGCGGCCACACCACACCGGTCAGTTTTGCATTCACCACTAGTTACGCGTTAAAAAAAATTAACGCTTTGGGAGATATCATGAGTCATCGCTATTTTTTACCACCGACAATCCGTAATTTCCGTTTGCGACCCTTAGCATTGATCACCGCTATAGTGACCACACTTCCTGGAATTGCATTGGCACAAGCTACTGACAGCAAAGCCTATAACGCTACACTTGAAACCATCACCGTCACTGCAACGCGTCGCGCGGAGTCATTGCAAAATGTTCCGGTGGCAGTATCAGTATTAAAAGGTGATGAGCTGGCAAAAACCAATCGCAATAGCGTTGCGACTATCGCCGCTGTCGTACCGACATTAAACTTCCGCACCAACGCATCCAATAAAGATGCCTCATTGTTTGTACGCGGTGTTGGAACGATTTCTACATCACCGGGCGTCGAGCCAACGGTATCTACTGTTATCGACGGCGTAGTTTATGCGCGTGCAGGCCAGGCAACATTGGATTTATTTAATATCGAGCGCATTGAAGTACTGCGCGGACCACAAGGTACATTATTCGGTAAAAATGCATCGGCCGGCGTGCTCAATATTGTGACCAAAGAACCCACTGCGGATACCACCGGTTTTATCGATACCGCTTATTTTGGTGGCGGCGATGAAAAACGTATCAGCGCCGGAATTTCCGGTTCATTACATGATAATGCACGGGGTTCACTCGCCGTGTTATGGGGCGATTACGATGGCAACGTCACCAACGTGTTCAATGGCGATAAAGTCAATGGCTATAGTAAAAAAGGCGTGCGCGGTAAATTGGTATTAACACCCGCTGAAGATTTACAAATTACACTCGCTGCTGACCATTTGAAATCCGATGACACCATTCCTGTGGGTGTGCTCTATCGCAACAGCACAACAGCGTATCCAACCGGCGTAGTTACGCCAACCAATCCGGCAGTGGTCGCCGGTGGATCGCCCGTTGTTGCCGGGGAAGAAAATCGCAAAATCAATCACAACCTGAAAACCAATGTTGATGATGAAAACCAGGGTTTATCGGCGCAGCTCGATTGGACTTTTGGTGAGCATACACTCACATCAATCACCGCCTATCGCACCTGGGAAAATATTCAGATTCAGGACGGCGACCGTTTGCCTGCAGTCATTCCGAATGTGCAAGCACAATCCCATGACCGTGGCGAGGTAGATTTCAATCAACTCTCACAAGAATTACGTTTGGCATCACCGAAAGGAAATTTTGTTGAGTATGTTGCCGGTTTGTATTACCTGACCACTGAAGATGATCAACGTTATCGCCGCGACATCATCACCGTTGCCGGTGTGCCACACACCGGTATTGCTGATTACAACGTTGATACCACCAGCTATTCGGTCTTCGGTGAAACCACATTTAATTTCACTGATCGTTTTCGCACGCTCGCCGGTTTGCGTTGGACCAATGACGATATCGAATTTAATCACGCACGCGTTTCTACCTCGACTGCATCGCAACCGGGAATTCGCCCGGGCGAATCCGGTGCGGGTAGCACCAGTGAAGATAAAGTGTCTGGTCGTGTCGGCGCTGAATTTGATTTGACAGAAGAAGTCATCACTTACCTGACTTATTCCCAAGGTTACAAAGGCCCGGCCTACAACGTGTTCTTTAACGCAGCGGCAATAAACGGCGATCACTTGCCACTTGCACCAGAAACTTCTGATTCAGTTGAACTCGGTTTGAAATCGACATTGTTTAATAATCGCCTGCGTTTTAACGCTGCGCTGTTCGATACGAAATACGATAACTACCAAGCCAACTTCCGCGATGTGGTTGCCGGTACCGTGGTAACGCGGTTGATCAATGCCGGTGAAGTGTCATCGCAGGGTGTTGAAATTGATTTTGAAGCGAAGGTGACTCCGCAATTTACCCTATCCGGTGCGATTGCAAAAATTGATGCACGAATTGATGACTTCAAAATTCCATCCGGTTTAACGCCCGCCCAAATTGCAGCGGCCAGTGTGAATGGAAAACCACTGCCCTTCTCGCCTGATGTAAAAGGCAGCGTGCAAGCAAACTATGCAATCAATTTGAGCAATGGTTTGGTGATCGATTTAGGTACCGATTACCACTGGCAAAGCGAAGTGCAATACGACTTGAGCCAAACGCCGGATACGATCCAGGATTCTTACGGAATATGGAACGCGAGTGTGGCATTGTCTGATCCGGATAAAGGCTGGCGCGTTGCCGTGCTCGGTAAAAACCTGGCCGATGAATCCTACGCATCATTCCTGCAACAAGCGAATGGTGGTCTCTACCGCGCAGTGCCGCGTGATGATGAGCGCTATTTTGGTGTAAATGCACGTTGGGATTTTTAATTCCGGGAAGATCAAAAAAATATATTTCGTTGTTTGAAAAATAAATCTTCGTCATACCCGGCTTACCGGGCATGACGAAACAAGATAGAAATGCTGTGAAGAATTATCGATAGGATTCACCCTTGTGAATCCTTTCCCGCCGTTTGCTGGTTTACGCCACGGGGCTTCCATTAACGACAAGATGCTACGCCAGGACTTATATTTACTGCGTATTGATCTTTTAACAAACGGGATTGCCATGACTTTATCAACCAACCCAGTTTCCGCAACTGAAAAAAAATCAACTGCGCACGCACGCCAGATAAAATTGGGCGCATTTCTAATTCCCACCGGTCATCACGTCGGCGCCTGGCGTCACCCTGATGTACCGGCCGATAGCGGCTTGAATTTCGCGCATTACAAACACCTCGCGCAAACCGCCGAGCGCGCGTTATTTGATGCCGTGTTTGTTGCCGATAACGTTGCCGTTACCTTGGGTAAAGGCTCCGATAAAGTTGCACGTGCCGATTATTTTGAACCGCTGACATTAATGGCGGCGCTCTCGGCAGTGACTGAACATATCGGTTTGATTTGCACGCAGACAACGAGTTTTAACGAGCCCTATCACATCGCCCGTAAATTTGCGTCGCTCGATTATTTGAGTAACGGCCGCGCGGGTTGGAATCTGGTCACCTCCGACGCCGCAGCGGAAGCCACCAACTTTGGCCGCGCCGAACATTTCGCCCATGCTGAACGCTATGAGCGCGCCGAAGAGTTTTTCGAAGTAGTCAGTGGATTATGGGACAGTTGGGATGATGATGCATTTATCCGCGATAAAACCGCGGGGCAATATTACGATCCACAAAAACTGCATGTGTTAAATCATACCGGCAAACATTTTTCGGTGAGTGGTCCACTCAATGTTGCGCGTCCGGTGCAAGGCCGCCCGGTGATTGTACAAGCAGGTTCCTCTGAAGCAGGCCGCACACTCGCTGCACGCACGGCGGATGTCGTTTTCACCGCACATCCGGCGTTAGCGCCAGCACAGGATTTTTATCGCGATATTAAAAACCGCGCGGCGCAATTCGGGCGCGATCCCGATTCGGTAAAAATTATGCCCGGCATTTATGTCGTGGTTGGAAAAACGACTGAAGAAGCACAGGAAAAATTTGAGCAACTGCAACAACTCATCGAACCCGAAGCAGGTCTGGCTTTATTAGGTCGTATGATCGGCAATTTCGATTTAAGCGGTTATCCGCTTGACGAGCCCTTACCCGAATTACCGCTCACCGAAACTGGTCAACGCAGCCGCCAGGCGTTGCTCACCAGCCTGGCGAAAGATGGCAACCTTACCATTCGCCAACTCTACACGCGTATCGCCGGAGGCCGTGGTCATAATGTTGTCATCGGTACCGCTGAAATTGTCGCCGATGTCATGCAAGAGTGGTTTGAACAAGGCGCTGCTGATGGTTTCAATGTGCTTTCACCGCTGCTACCGAGTGGCTTACATGATTTCGCTGATTTAGTAGTGCCGGAATTGCAAAAGCGCGGATTATTCAGAACTGAATACGAAGGCACAACACTGCGTGATCGCCTTGGTTTAACCCGCCCGGCTAGCCGCTACGAATGATTTTAATTATTCGAAAGTAAATTTTTATTCAGTCGTTGATCGAGCCTTGGTGAATGACAAGGCTCACATCCTGTTTCAACACATGGAAATATTTATGCACATAGTTGGCTTTTCCGGTGGACTAAGCACACCTTCACGCACACTTGCCCTCGTAGACGCGGTTGTAAAAGAATTCGATATAACATTAAAAGAAAGCAGTGCAGCAAAAGGAAGCCTGGTCGTAAATACACAGAAAACGCTTATCGATTTTGCCCGGGTTGCCAATCAATTTGGCGCAGCATTAGCGCGTGAACAATTATCCAGCGAAGCACTATCGCTATTAACGCTGGTCGAAAGCGCGGATATTTTAGTCGTTGCGTCACCGGTTTATAACGCTGCTTATCCCGGCCTGTTCAAACATTTTTTTGATCTGGTAAAACGCAAAGGGCTGGAACACAAAACCGTTATTGTCGCCGCCAACGGTGCTAGCGCTCATCATGCGTTAATAGTGGAAAGTCATTTACGTCCGTTATTTAGCAGCCTGGGGGCGTTTGTCGTTCCCACGGGAATTTATAGTGAGGCGAGCGATTTTAATCACTATGTACTTACTAAAGACGCAACCATTGCCCGCATAAAAGATGCCGTGCGCGAAGCGCTACTACTCAGTAAACAGGTTCCGTCCAGGCAAAACAGCTCAGCGGCTTAAGGATCCGGCCGCTTATAAATTGATAACCCGCTAGCAAATATCTATAAAATTTATATCCATCTTTACCCGATTACATTTGTCGCTTAACGATTTGAAGGTTATAGGCATACAGTTAATTCACAATGTTTTAACAATTTCAACACTTCTGTCGATATTCATGCAGCCTCATTGACTGTTACATTTCTGAGGAATGCTCAAAATCAAAACCCTGATTTAATATTTTTTAAATTATCAACAGTCATTGTTCTATCCCCAACAAACGTATTCTATTTATGTTTCATTTTAAAAATAGTTTCTTTTTTGTATTGTTCATAATGAAACATGATTAAGTAATATTTAGCTGGTTCAGTATTTGCAAATCGCGTTGCTCATTATTTATTTTGGAGCAACCGATGCGTTCGTTATTGAGAAAAGGGAAACAATTATCCTTCAAACCCAATTTACTTGCAGTGACCTTGATAAGCCTGCTTGCTACAACACCTTACAGCTTTTCACAGCAAAATACAGCAGAAAACGATGGCAAAGATGGCGAGCAAGCCCAAACCACAGCCGCTGATGGAGCACTGGACGCTGAAAAAAATGTACAGCCAGAACAGCTGGAAGAACTAATTGAATCCAACCCCACTGCCGTTGGTGAAGTAACTATCTCCGCGCTACGCGAAGCTAAAAATTTACAGCGTGTTCACAATGAACCGGTTTCAGTATCCGTAGTAACCGGTAAAGAATTGGAACGCGAACTAGCGTCAGATTACAACGCAATTACCAAACGCCTCGCCAACGTAAGTTTTAACCAGGCAAATACCCGCAGTGCCACCTTATCTATTCGCGGTATCGGAAAGCGTGGCTCTGCTGAAGTGCAGGACCCCAGTGTTTTGGTATCACTCGACGGCATCAGTTTCGGGCTGATTTCACTCGGCAATTTTGAATTTTATGATATTGAAGCGGTAGAAGCTTTTCGTGGGCCAACCGGTACACAAGGCGGAAAAGGTGGCAGCGCAGGACAAGTGTCGTTCACCACTCGCCGCCCCTCTTTTACACCGAGCACTGATTTTTCCATCGGTTTCGGGCAATGGGACAACATGGTTGCACGCGTTGCTACCGGCGGCCCGCTGGTGGATGGATTGATCGCATGGCGTGGTGCACTGCTGGTTAGCAAAGGCCAGGGTTATTACCGCAACCAATACGGTTTTGATGATAACCGCACGTTCTACAACAAAGATCGCGCCGCCGGTCGTGTGCAATTGCTGCTCACACCATCAGAAGATTTAAATATTCGCCTGAGCTATGACCGCCAACCCAAAGGCAACCAATTGGAAAATGGTTTGACTTATCGTCACGATCAACCGGAACGTTATGATAACGGCACATTGACCGATCCTAACGGCACAACAGCGCGTGCAAAACTTTATGGTTTCACCAATAACTCGGGCGTATGGACCGGGGCACGCAGTTGGTTTGCAGAACGCCCAAGCCCTGAAACCGGCAACGAAAATTACAGTTACTACGGTGATTATCTGGTGGAAGATGGAAGCGGCGGCCGCGTTGCGTTTAACGAATTCCAGGGACAATACAATTCAACCGGTGGCAGCTCTGCCGATATCGATTGGGAGGTCGCCAATCATATAGTTAAATCATTAACCGGTTATCGCTTTTTCTATTTCAATGCGCATAACGACGAAGGCACTCCATTCGATATCAGCAAGCACGGTGGTGGCGGTATCCAGTTCAAACAATACAGCCAGGAATTTTCCATCAGTTCAATAAAAGGTGGCGAATTTGATTACAAAGCCGGGGTATTTTTATACGAGTCAGAAACAGAAATTGATAGCCGTACCGGTTGGGGCACCGACGCCGGTGCGTGGTTTGCAACGAACGCACAGTACAATTTGCTGGATCGCAATGCCGGTATTAATCGCGGTGCCGGTCTCGCATTATTAAAAGATTCGCTCAATGATTTGTTTAAAGATGGCAATACCTGGGTCACTGCAAAAAGCAACGCCGTGTTCGGTCAAGCCGATTGGCACTGGAGCGAAGCGGCAACATTTTCTGCGGGATTGCGCGTAGGCACTGAGGACCGCTCTACCGAAGATGATGTGCCCTTAGCGAGCAATGGTTCCGGTGGCCTGCTAAACCCTGACGTTGTGCGCGGGCTTAACCTGGGCGGCTTTGCTTCTACAACCAATGGCACGCTTGGAAAGCAAATTAAAAATCCGGATGGCACTACATCTATTGTCAATAACAACACTCCGGAGCAGCTCAGCGTCGCCGACAAAGTGGCCAATAAATATTACGGCGCAACCATTACCGGTGTGCCCGGTCAGGCTTATAACAGCCTTACGGCGGCACAAAAAGCACAAGTCGGTGCGGCGAAAGGCGTTCGGGCAACACAATTGGGCCAGATTTATCGCAACGTTATCAGTTACTACGATGACACCTTATACACAGCAAACCTCAGCCAGAATTATAAATTCAATGATCAGGTCACCGGTTATGTAACCTGGCAACATGGCGAGAAATCCGGCACAGCATTTAATATCAATGGCGTTCCCACCGGAGTAAAACCGGAAAAAACCAACGCTTTTGAAGTGGGTATCAAAACATTTTTATTAGATGAAACCCTGACATTTAATGCGGACATTTTTGTTGCAGACCTTACCAACTACCAACAATCGGTGCGTTTGGTGGATGAGTTTGCCACCGAGGTTGCAATTGCCGATTTACCACCAACAGCAACGGACGCAGAAAAAAATGCGGTGATCGTGTACGTCACTGCACAAGGTAATGTTCCGGAAATACGCACCCAGGGTTTGGAATTCGATGCTAACTACAATGGAATTGACAATTTAACCTTACGCATCAGCGGTGCTTATACCGATGCCCACTATGTTGATTTTAAAAATGTGCCGAAACCGGAAGAACTTGCTTACTTACCGGAGCCCTATATCGACCGGTCAGGACAAACTATTCCGGGTGCGTCAGAATGGACTGTCAATGCCGGTGCTGAATATCTCTATCCGTTAAATTGGGCTAACGTTCGCTCCAGTGTCAATGCGGCTTATATCAGCACTTACAATATTGGCGATACCTACTCAACATACGGTGACTTGCCTTCTTATGTCATCACCGACTTCTCAATTGGATTAGCCAGTAAGAATGGCGAGTACGATTTAAGTTTGGTCGTGAAAAATGTCTTTGATGAAAATCCCCATGAAGTCGGCTGGACCAGTTACCAACCGTTCTTGCATCGCCGCTGGGTTGGAGCAGTGTTCAGCGCTCATTTCTAACGCATACACAAAACCAAATGCTGATATTTGATCAGGCAAAATGATCAAATATCAGCAACAAGAACAATAAATATCCAAATACAATTTCATAGCCAACATTTAATGCCATTGAATGGCGGCATAATTGTTGCCTTGCCCTGCCTTTCGTCTATTGATTCCCGGGTTCATGGTAATGTTTTCTTTTGCTCGCGTTTTTGGTTTTTCGTCCAGGTTACTTTTGGTGGGCGCAATTAGTGGTGTGTCGGTTCAGGCTGCTGATGCGGAGGATAAAAACCTTCATCTGACCCGTATCGAAAATCCACCGGTTATTGATGGCAAACTCGACGAAGAAATCTGGAAAACAGCAGCGGTGATCACTGATTTGCGGCAAATCCGCCCGGTAGATGGAGCCCCGGTATCCGCGCGCACCGAAGTCTACGTGGCTTACGATAAAGATGCTCTCTACGTTGCTGCACGCCTGTGGGACAACCCGCAGGAAGTCACCGCAAAAATTATGAAACAGGGCTCAAGCCTGGGTGAGGATGATCGCATCGCGGTCATCATTGATCCATTTAATACGGGCCGCAATGGCTATCGCTTTGAAGTGAACGCGAACGGCGTGCGCAACGATATGCTTTACCAAAATAATCGCTTGCAACCGGAATGGACGGTGATATGGGATGCGGCGGGTGCAATTACCGATGACGGCTGGATTGCGGAATTTGCCATTCCTTTTAAAACCTTGCCGCTCGATCCGGAAATAAATAGCTGGGGTTTTAATGTATCGCGCGCGATTCGCCGCAAAGGTGAAGAGGCGGTGTGGGTTTCGCGCAATCGCAGCTGGAATCCGAGTATTGTGGGATCTATCGAAGGCTTGCGCGATCTGGATCAAGGCATTGGTTTGGATATAGTGCCCGGCCTTTCGCTGCGCGAACATAAAGATTACGAACCGGAACATAAAGAATCCGATATCGAACCTTCATTGGATGTGTATTATCGCATTACCCCTTCTCTAAGCGGCTCATTAACATTTAATACCGATTTCTCCGCAACTGAAGTCGATGAACGGCAAGTCAACCTCACGCGCTTCAATTTATTTTTTCCGGAGAAACGCGATTTCTTTTTAAACGATGCCGACCTGTTTGAATTTGGCCGTATTGGCCAGGCCGGTTATGCGGAAAATATTCGCTCTGTCGCACGCACCGGCCAGGAAAATGCGCGGCCATTTTTTTCCCGGCGTTTGGGGTTGAGTTCACTGGGTACACCGGTGGATATTGATTACGGCGGAAAATTAAGTGGCCGGATTGGCAATGTCACTATCGGTACGCTCGCCATTCGCCAGGACGATTTTGTAAAACCGGATGGCACGGTTATTCCAGCAAGCGATGCGTTTGTGAGCCGCATGACTGCCGATGTACTGGAGGAATCCAGCATTGGTTTAATCGGTACGTCCGGCGATCCCACCACCGGTAATGACAATTCGCTGGTGGGTGCAGATTTTCTTTATCTCAACACCAACTTGCCCGGTAATCGCGTACTGGAAAGCGAATTCTGGTTTCAGCAAACCAATACACCGGGAATTAACGGCGACGATACCGCACTGGGTGTTGGCTTGCGCTCGCCCAATTTAGCAGGCTGGCGCGGCGGTGCAGGTTACCGCGAAATTGGCGAGAATTTTAATCCTGCGTTAGGTTTTGTCAGCCGTAAAGGTGTACGCGATTATGTGGGCGAATTAGGTTATACCCAGGTGATTGCCGGCAATTTCTGGCAATCTGTTTTTAGCGGCGTTGATGCCAATCGCATTACCAATCGCAGCGACGGTGAATTGCAAACCCAAATTGTGGCATTGCGTCCGCTGGAACTGGAAACACGTGGCCGCGATATACTGAAAGTTATCTATACACTTAACGATGAATCGGTCACTCGCCCTTTTACGCTCTACAAAACACCGGCGCGGATTTACAGCATTCAGCCGGGTAATTATTCATTCAATGATTACGGGTTTGACCTGGAAAGCGGCAAGCAACGTAAATACTCAGGAAAATTTGTGGTGCGCACCGGTGATTTTTATAACGGTGAGCGATTGAATCTGGGCAGTGAATTTGGCTGGAAACAATCGCGTCATTTAACGCTGCGCCTCGCCTACGACTGGAATGCGATTGACTCACCACAAGGCGAATTTATTACCCGTCTGGCGCGCGCGGCCGTAGAAGTCGGCATTACTTCCAACCTGTCCTGGACCAGTTTGTTCCAATATGACAATGTATCGGAACTGTTCGGCATCCATAGCCGTTTACACTGGATTCCGGAAGCTGGACAAGAGGTATTATTGGTATTTAATCACGGTTCGCAGGATGTGGATAAAGACAACTCCTTTGAATCAGACGATGCGGAAGCATCGCTAAAATTAGGTTATACCTTCAGGCTCTAGCAGAGTAAGGCACGAGGAAAAATCAATGGGGATTGCAAAGCTTGCGCCGTTTTCCTATCGCACAATCGTTCTGTGGATTTTTCTTATTTTAATTTCGTTGCTGATTATCAGTGGCTGCCAATCCAGCCAATTAATTAATAAAGATTTAACCGCGAGCGAGTGGCAAGCCCAGCTTCAACTGGATTCCGTCAGGGAATCGATTGTGCTGGAAAATTTTTCCTACCAGCAAATCAAAACCGAATGGCTGGACTGGTACGACGAATCCCGCCAACGCCAGGTGCCGGCGTTGCTATTCTTACCTAATAAAGAGCTACCTGATAAAGAGCTACCTGATAAAGAGCTACCTGATAAAGAGCTACCTGATAAAGAGCTAGCGAATGAACAGCTAGCAAACCAAGAACTATCCAGTGAAAAACCACAAAAAAAAGAACAAACATTACCAGCAGCACCGACTAAAAAAATTCCACTGGTTATTTTTTCCCACGGTTTAGGCGGTGCGCGCGACCGCTACTCTTATCTCGGGCAATATTGGGCCAGCAAAGGCGTTGCCAGTTTGCATTTGCAGCATGTCGGCAGTGATCGCCAGGTATGGCAAGGCAGTCGAATTACCCTGCCCTTGCGCCTGCGCAAAGCCGCGGGTGATGAGGAAGCGTTGGCGCGAGTAGCCGATGTTAAATTCGCACTCGGTAAATTACTCCAATCTCCCGCCGCAAGGTTAATTGATCAGCAGCATTTAATCATTGCCGGCCATTCCTACGGCGCCAATACAGCGATGTTGATTGCGGGTGCAGAAGTAGAACGCAACAAGCAACGGATTAAATTACAGGACCCGCGTTTTAGTGCTGCGATCCTGATTTCCGCCCCGCCTTTTTATAGCAATCAAACACTGGACGATATCCTGGATAATGTAAAAATCCCTACACTCCATATCACCACCACTAAAGATGAAATCACCGTACCGGGATTTTATTCCGCACCGGAAGATCGGCTGGCGTTATTCAAAGCAACCGGCAGCGATTACAAATTGCTCGCGGTATTTTACGGTGGCAGCCATAACATTTTTACCGGTCGTCGCCATCGCCCGGAATTGGCAACGCAGAGTCAGGTAATTAAAGCGGCAACGCAATCTTTGTCACTGGCATTTATAGCGCGCGGTTTTTCCGGTGAAGAAAAAACCCTTCTTGATTGGCAGTCGGAACATAAAACATTGCTAGCGGATTATCAGGAAATTGAACACAGTGACAACCCACTGTCTATTAACCGCTGAAACGATTTATCGATAGAACAAATCGATAATACTATTACTTGCTAAAGCATCCACGCATAGCTCAATTTCAAAAATACCGAGCGCTGGTAGAGATCCAGTTCATCAATCTGGTCATCGCTGAGCGCTGCATCGCTGTAACCGGCGTAAATCAATGTTTGCGGATTTATCTTGTAGGAATACAACAATTGCGAACCCAATTCGCGTTTTTTGGGCTTAACCGGCGTGAAATTATTATCCGGATTATGTTCGATATCCGAATAAATCAGCGCAAGCCGCACAAAACTACGGACCGAAAATTGATAGCTCAACCGCAGGTCGGTCATATTCGCAGTAAACACTTCAGCGCCGTCGGCATCAAGGGTGCGATAAGTGTGGCGCAGGTTCAGCAGGAAATGTTCATTCAAATTCCAGCGCACTTCCGGTTCAAGTTCAAGCCCGTGCCCCATGCGGTTATTGCGAAAATCGAGCTTTCTACCATGTTCTGTTTCCAGCCCCACATAAACGCCGGACCAGGGTTGGGCTTCGATTTCGCTTTCCAATAATAATTCTGTAAATTGATCCGTATTGCCGGTAATTGCAAGTGTGGTTTTATCATGGCGAGCGCCAACACGTTCGCGATATATTGGCCGTAACTTCAGATAAGATTGTTGCGGTCCCCACATCTCCAGTTCCACTTCCCATTCTTTTTCCAGAAACTCATGGCGCTCGTTATGGGTAGTATCCCAATCGCTCCAGAGTTCGATGCGATTCCACCAATGTGAATCAGAAAACCATTGGTAACTCGTTGCATGGGTTTGTTTGTAATAATCGGTTTGCGGAATGAAACCCAGATCCGCGCGAAAATCCTCGCCCATACTCTGGTAGCGACTATTCCACATCCAGTGGCGCGTTTCGCGTAAATAGGAAAAATAACCGGCATGGCTACTAAACGGTTCGGCATTTACCCGCAATGCGGATTCATCGCGCAACTGGCCCGCTAATGCGTGTGGATATTGGCTGTTACTGTACAACCATTGCGCCACCCATTCATCCTGGTCATTGGGTTGGTATTTCACATCAATACCCTGCACCCGATTGTGATAATCCTCCGCCTCACGCGCAGTGCCCAGGGCACCAATCGATAACGTCGCAGTAGGATCATATCGATAACGCCACACAGCGTTATTGCTGTCGCGATCCAGTTGCGCCACCGTCGAACTGATATTACCGGGAACAATAAATTGGGTGCTGTTATCATCGGTCGCGAAAAAAGCAAACGCATGGCGATTGTGACGGCCAGTTAATTTGGCGCCGGCATCGGGGGAACTCACATTACGTGTATAAACCAAATCCAGTGGCGACGAAAAATAATCGGCGTTATCGAGAAAGAAGCTGCGCTTTTCGGGCAGTAACAAGGTGAATGGATCATTCACTGACACTTGCGCTTCATCGGCTTCCACTTGCGAGAAATCCGGATTCAAGGTCGCATTCAAATTGATATCGGGTGTGATTCCCCACTTTACATCCAACCCCGGTTCAACATCACGTTCGCGCTGCCAGGGGCCGTTGTCGTGCGGGCGTAATTTACGCTGCTCATCGGTGCCCGCAACCAGGCTCGGCACCAGCGTAAAATGTTTTCCTTCCTTCACGCCGGAGAATCCGTATGAAGGTTGCAGTTGGCAAATCCAGCAGGGATTGGTGCGTTCCAGTTTATTATTGGACAGGCGATGGCGAACATCGCGCGGATAAAAACGCAGTAATTCAATTTTCCATTGTTGCTGCGTTAAACGATCATTGAAATTCAGAATTTGCAGGGGAATGGCGATCTCTACCTGATAGCCCTCTTCCGTTAATTTACCTGCACTGTGCCAGATACCATCCCAGGCGAGGTCAGTATCATCTTCCTGCTTGCTGGTTTCATCGGCAATGCCATCGGCTTGTACGCCAAACGGATTTACATAAAATTGATAGGCAAGCTTGTGATCACCGTAGGTATCAATCTTGATACCTACGGTATCATCATCCCAAATTTTATCGCGATCGCGATAGTAAGCGCGGATTGCATGGGGATCGGCATCTGTTGCGCGGAAGGCGATATAAAAGTAATCACCGTTCTCCATGACATAAGCAGTGGTTACGACAGGTGCGGGATTATTTTCAGCAGGCCAGGTATCGAATAACAAATCTACTTTTTTTGCGGCTTGCCATTCAGGCTCCGTCAACTCGGCATCTATGTTCACGGCATGCTGAATACGTGGAATAGCAAGCTCTGCCGCAGCGAGGTTGTTTGACACAGCAACAAACAATGTTGTTGCTGCCAACAAATTACAAACACCTGCTAGTAAACTTCCTTTAAACAGCCCGCTAAAAAACGGTTTATTCAAAACCAACCCACCGCCACCCACACTCATGCAACAATCCCTTACTTACCAATTTATTGCGCTGGTTTAGGAGCCGGCTTTTGAATTTTGGTTACTGCTTTGCCACCTTGTTGTTCATAGTTTTCTGAACCGGCAGCGCCAATCACTTTGTAACCTTTGCTGCTCAACAAATCACCAGCAGCAAATGCACGGTTAGCATGGTTGGATACAGTAATAATGCTGCGATCTTTAGGGATGAATGCAATATTCTTTTCCAGGTCAGCAAACTGCACACTTAAAAATACCGGGAAACTACCGAAAGTAATCAGCTCATCAGGGCGACGAATATCAATGACCAATACCTGATCAGGCTTGGCCAACCATTGGTCAACTTGCGCTACAGTTAATTCCGGGGTTTTGTATTTAACAGCAGGTTTGCTGCTATTGTTTTGTGCAAATGACAAGGAAGCAAAAAATGCTAAAAACACACCAAATACAAGTGTTAACTTTTTCATGGAAACGGTCCTTAAGGGGAGGAAAAAAAATGGATAAAGGCACTACGCCAGCGAGATTGCAATGCTCATACCAACGCCGATAAGTAATCCGGTTGATCAAAAGACATACCAAACAACAATCAATTTGATCAAACAGGATAAAAAATGACGGGAAGCCAAACCAAACTGTTTAAAAACAATCACCCGGTAGTAGAGAAGGCAACAATCAAGTGTGGAAAATAGCGCTACCTAACCTGCAGCTAACAAGCATAAAAAAATGCCTCGCAGAAAATAACTGCGAGGCATTTTTATCAAACGCAACAAACTCCTTCTTAAAAATCCTGCACTCAAATTCCCTTTAAACAGTAACTTTGGTTCCATCAAACCGGGTAAAGGTATAACCTTCAAAAGTTTCGTTGTAGGTAAAACGCTGGTCACGCAACAAGCTGATGGCGAGAGATTCGCCCAATGCATGGGACGCAGATATATCTGCGCGCGTATGGAAGCCATTAAAGTTACGGCCAAAACCAACGTTATTTACCAGCTTGTTTAACTCCCCTCCCACCGTTAGCGGTTCTCCCTCCCAGGGAATTAACTTTGTGGGATCTGCCGGATCAACTTGTACCGGGTTTGGAATCACATAACTTTCATCAAAAAATGCTTTGAGTAATGTTACGGGGGTCGCCGCTGAAATAGTGGCACCACTTGGATAACCCGGATGCGTCGGTGCTCCGGTATTATTTGCCAATGGCAATAAATAACTGCCATTGGCAGCAAAGGTGCGGGCTACTGCATCCGATTCAAGTACATCGCGGTGAAGCGGATAACCCGCACCTTTGGCCAACACTTTATGCACGAGGCCACCGTAGTCCTCCGGGCGTAAACGTCTATCGACAAACCAGTTTTGGTAGTAAGAAGTTTTGATCGCCAAGGGCCCCGCCAACGCTAGCAATCCCTGAATAAATCCCGATGAAAATGAAGAACCGGACGATTGGGTTTTGGAATTCACGTAAGGATTGGCAGGATTCAACGGCGCACCTATGCCCCCTGCTAACGGATTACCGGCAACAGGTGCTGCCAATAAAATTTGCAATGCGTGCAAATAGGTTGGACCGGAACTGCGTGCAAGCCAGGCCAGATCGCGCCCATTAATAATGTGGCGGCGCCCGGTTTCAGTACTGATACTTCTGCCAGTGCTGATGCCATTGCGAATTTTCAACCATTCATCAAACGTAGTTCCAAAACTTTCACCAGCGGTTTGAATGGGGCGCAATTGCGCCTGGGCGGGAAAAGTGCCCCAGGCAGGAACAGGGCGCAACAAAAATTGTGATATATAAGGCCCCTTCAATGTATCGGGCGGAACAATATATTTGCCTTTCTTACCACTGCGATCAGCCTTGTAATCAACATATAAGGCGGTACTGCGAAACAGGGTTTCCGGAGTCACCTTGCCATTTACTTTCGGGCCGCGATATTCCGGCAACCGATTTAATTCAGCAACAGCTGCCTGTACCAGTTCATTACCGGTCCCGGTTTTGTAATCTTCAAAGGGAACATCGCGCAGCAGGGCCTGCCAATAAATTTCTATATGCTCCGCCGCGAGTGCAGCACTGTCCAGCCGCGCGGCAACCGGAATAGCCAATTGTGCATTGCTCACACCTTCAAGCGCTGTTGTGAGTGGGCCTTGCGGATCAGCAAGTTTCGCTGTTCCCCCTAAAATAATTTTTTCAAAGTCTTCATGCTTGCGGGTTTGCAACGCTTTTAAAAACGATGCGTAGGAGTCAGGATCAACGTGGCCATTTGCATCGTGCTTTAATCCTTTCGTCGATGTACCAATTTTATTGGCGTAACGCGCCTCATCACCATTATTGGGATGGGGCGGAATATCCACATCGTATTCAAGTTCTGCGGCTTTTATCCGCGCTTTATAGGATTTTTTACGCAGTGTTTTTGCATGCAAGGTACCGTATTGATCATCGCGATAGAAATCCGAGTAATCATTTCCATCACTTGAACGCTCATGGTGCTCATCTTTTTCATGGGCATGGGCAACACCTGCCAATAATGGTGCCGCGACACCAGCAGTAGTCAACACCCCTGCCCGGCTTAATAAAGAACGACGACTAACACCCGGTGAGAGGTCAATTGAAGTCCGTGATTTTTCCTGTTGTTGATGTTCAATATTCGCTTGTGCATCTGAACCGGGGATAACCGACATAGATTTTCTCCAATGATTTCGATAATGAATTACCCAACAAACTTGCGCGAATCAATTGCCATGACTACTGGCACCTTTCCACCAACGCAAAGCCCATACCAAATAAAAAAGTTCCTGAGAGTTCAATGATTAAACAGCGAAACAAAATATTTCCATGACTGGATATGGTTAGAAAAAATCAGAAAGTGTTTATATTATTTACGCGAGTGTTCTTAATATGACAGTTGCGCGCGCAAGTTTCTTTACCCTGCGCAATAGCGTATTTAACAATAGCAACGCACAACAAAATTTAACAATGTTCAACAATCATCAAATCATTATTGGCAAACAAGCAGTTCGATATTTCCGCCGTTTATTTATCCACAGCACACATAAAAAATATCATTTCCAGAAAATCATCTGATTATTTTCAAACAAAAGTTAGCATCATCACGAGTGTTGGATAAAACCTGGCGCCAGCTTGGCATATCAATTGCCTTTGCTCCGCTATCAACAACACAACGTACAATGAATGAGGCTCTAAATGGGAAGAAGCAACCGTGTTATTAACAGCCCGAGCAAAAAATCGTTGGGGCAATCGGCGCTATATAAAGCAATTATTCTGGGAACCGGTTTATTATCCTCAAGCTTCCTGTTTGCTGCTGATAATGATGGAAAAACAGTAGCGGATAAAAATGCCGAAAAAACCTCTGCAAATAAAGGTGATGCCGTTCTTTTGCAAGCCGTAACAGTGCATAGCCAGCGGCTGAAAGATAAGCCCGAATCAGTCTCTGCAATTACCGGTGAAGAACTGCAAAAATTCCACGTAAATAATTTCCGCGATATCGTAAACCGAATTGGCAATATCAGGACTTCCTGGCAGAACCCGAACACCACTTCCATTTTTGTACGCGGTGTAGGCTGGGCTGCTGGCGCGGGTGTACTTGACCCGAGTGTCGGTGTCACTGTAGACGGTGTGAGTAATGGCATCAGTGCGATAGCGGCGCTGTCCAATTTTGATGATATTGAATCAGTAGAAGTCGTTCGCGGCCCGAATGGTGTTAACGGCGGCAAGAGTTTTAGTGTGGGTGTAGTGAATATCAAAACCCGCGCACCCAGCTTTACGCCGGAAGCAAAAGCATCGCTCACCTTCGGGGAATTAAATACCGTCTCCTATGTTGCAACCCTGGGTGGTGCAGTTATTGATGATTTGCTGGCAGCAAGGATTTCGTTGCACCGTGAAACAGCCGACGGCCCCTGGGCTAATAAAAATGACAGTCATTACACCTGGCGCAACACGGATAGAACCAATGCGCGCGCGCAATTTTTATTTACGCCTACAGATAATATCAATGCTGAATTAGCAATTGATTACACACCGACCGGCCGGGAAATTTGCGAAAACTGTTTTACTTTCCGGAACAAAATCCCTGCCTTCTATGACAGTAAAAAACCCGACGGGACTTATTTCCCTGTCAATTATGCCGAGGATGCGTTTGGGAAAATCCAGCGCCGCTGGTTCAAACAAAAAACGGACTACAACCTCGACGATTATTATTCCCACAGCATTGATACCGCCAGTGAATACCCAAATACCTATGCCACGCGCGGTGCTACATTTAATTTCAAAGCCGCACTTGACGGCGGTGTTTTCCATTCGATCACCGGTTATCGCGATTATGAATTTTCACAAGGTGCCGGCACCCATACCCCTTTTGAATGGTTGCGCGCGCCGCGTGGAACGCAAACCGAATATGAGCAATTCAGCCAGGAATTTAAATGGAGTGCAACGCTGGGCGATTCCGTGAAATATGAAACCGGTGTGTTTTATTTCGCGGGTGATTTCCCCAACACCGGCCAAACTGAACGCTATGGTTCGGACGGTGGGGCATGGTATGCCAACGAAGCACAATATAATTCGCTGGATATCAATGCGGAAGGACGCCAATTGTTACTTAATTCTGTGGATGGCCTTATTGTGCAATCCAAAAACAAATTGGATAACACCAGCGAAGCTATCTACGCAAATCTGGTATGGGAGGCAACGGATGCATTGAATATCAATGCGGGCATTCGCTTCACTCATGAAGAACGCAAAACCAGCTCACGCAATTTTATCCAGACTGATGGTTTTGCTGCCGAACTGAATCCTGCTTCAGTAAATGATGTGGTGTTGAACGGGTTTATCAACAATCCCTTAAACGGCTCAATCACCATCGATACCAAAGGCAACCCTATTACTAACAGTGCGGCACAAATAGCCCTGGCAAATAGCGTTGCACAGAAATATTTCAATGTTGCTTCTTACAATTTGTTATCCAGCGTGCAACAGAAACAAGTTGCCGATGCAAAAGCAATACGCGCAGGGCGGATTGGCGCCTTGTATCAATCAGTTGAGGCTGAACCCTACGATGAGGTATTACCCACGACCAATCTGGGCATCAGCTATGAGCTGGATGACTTCAATACGGTATTTGCATCCTGGAAACACGGTGAAAAAGCCGGCGTAGCGCAAATTGTTGGCGCAACATCAAAAGGCGGAAAATCGTTCCCTGCTGACACCGAAAAAAGTGATTCATTTGAAATCGGTTCAAAAGCGATTTTGTTCAACCAGGATCTCTCGTTAAATACCACATTCTATTTGCAAAATATCGACAATTATTTGCAGCCTATTTATGTATTTGACGAGGTGCAAACCCAAATCAACAACAACGGCATTAATGTTTATACCTCTGCCATAGGCAACGTACCGGAAGTACAAACCAAAGGGGTGGAAATCGATTTATCCTATTCCGGAATTGAATACACCACCATCAGGTTTTCCGGTGCGTATACCGACGCGAAATATAAAGATTTCAAATTTCTGGCCAAACCGGGTGAATTGGGTGGAACCTCAGTTCCCTATTACGATGCCAGTGGTAAAACACTACCCGGCGCACCAAAATTCAGCGGCAATCTATTTGTGGATTTTTCTTATCCACTCAGCGGCGGAAAATTATTCCACACCAACCTGAACTACAACTACGTTACCGAATTTAATAACGATCCGTCCCTCTCTCGCTTTGCCACCTCCGGCCCTTACGGAGTAACAGATATTTCGGTCGGTTTGGGCCGTCAGGATCGTAAATTTGATATTAGCCTCGTTGTTAAAAATGCGTTTGATGAAGACACCGGGTTCAACACTACCTGGGCCTCCTATAAACCGGGAATACCGCGTTGGGTAGGTATTACTATTGATGCCGCCCTCTAAGCCGGGCTGTTCTATTAATGATTTTGATTGCCCGGGCCTCATTCTGGCTTGGGCAATTTTATTTATTCCGAATATGATTTTATTCATAGTGCAGGAGGGAACATGTTAGATACCAATGCACACTCCAGGCGGCTAGTTATTTTTACCGCACTGGGTTTATTATTTTTTTTGATCATCACCAGTTATCCGGTCAGCGCCAGTGAAAAAATTCCGCG
This sequence comes from Gammaproteobacteria bacterium, assembly GCA_021151835.1. Lineage (GTDB taxonomy): Bacteria > Pseudomonadota > Gammaproteobacteria > Pseudomonadales > Cellvibrionaceae > Cellvibrio. The sequence goes on along the minus strand of JAGKWO010000012.1, from coordinate 38,330 downwards.
TTTGGCGAATGGCAAACCGGATTTTTCCGGTATCTGGCAAACAACCAGCGCCGCCGATTATGGCCTGGAACCACACAACAGCCGCAAAGACGCGCCGCCAGGTGCCGGTATAGTAGAAGGAAATATCATTCCTTACCTGCCCGCAGCATTGGCACAACGCGATAAAAATTTTGCAGCGCGCAACGAACTGGACCCGGCATTAAAAGGCTGGACATTGGGAATACCGCGTGGAATTTATTATCCCGAACCGTTCCAGATTTTCCAGCGCGCACGCGATATACACATTATTTTCCAATTCGGCCATTCCATTCGCACCATTCACACCAATAATACCCAACATCCGGACGATGGTTATGATTTGCTCCTGGGGGATTCGCGCGCACGCTGGGAAAAAGATACGTTAGTAGTAGATACCATTAATTTTACGGATAACACCTGGCTTGATCGCGCCGGCAACTTCCACAGCAGTTCACTGCATGTAATTGAATATTGGAAATTCCTGGATGCCAATACCATCGCTTACAAAGCAACACTCGAAGACCCAAATGTTTACAGCCACCCCTGGACACTCAATATTATTTTGCATCGGCACCGGGAAGAAAATTTCCAGTTAATTGAAGACTATCGCTTCACACTGGATTTTGATGATATTTATCCGCCCAAGCGCGATGCAAAATAGGAGGTTCTATGAAATTACATCTGCATACATTCACAACACTCTTAATTATTCTGCTATCAGCAAACCCAGCATCGACTGTTTACGCACAATCGTCTGCCACTACATCATCAGCCGCACCGGTTGATAAATCCCATGCGAAGATTGCTTCAGGTAAATGGACCGGACCCAAGCTCGCCGATGGCCAACCCGATATCGGCGGTCACTGGAGCCCTGCGTTTGGCAGTTACCTGAATTTTACGGACCCCGAAGGCATATCCACCGGCGAACGCCCACGGGTTTTACCACCGCGTGCTGAACGCGCGCCAAGCCGTGTCAGTGATCCCGCCGATGGCCAGGTGCCATTTCAACCCTGGGCATTGGAAAAAGTAAAAGAGTATCAGGAGTATTACGATAATCCGATCAAACCGGAGTTTATTGATCCACTCGCTCGTTGTGCACCACAAGGAATTCCGCAATCACTTTACATGCATGGCCATGAGATTTTGCAATATCCCGGTTACGTGGTTTTTCTGTTTGACCAGGGCAATCGCATTATTCATCTGGATGGCAAACCAAAGCTGCCAGACAACATTAAATTATGGAATGGTGATTCACGGGGCCGCTGGGAAGGTAATACATTGATTGTTGAAGTGGCCAATTACAACGGCAAATCAAAATACGGCCGCACCGGTGAATTTGCCAGCGAAAATGTAAAAATCACGGAGCGTTATGTATTCGAAAATAATGGCAAGCGCTACAACTATATCGCTGAAATTAGCGATCCTACTGTGTACACCCGCCCATTCACCGTAACAGTAACTGAACGCAAGTGGACCGAAAGCGATGAACCGCGAGCCGTTGTATATGCCGTGCGCAAAGCCAAACATGACGGCAAGCAAACGATTATTGAAAATGAAGAGGAGCGCGCATGTATTGAATATAACAATCCCCATGCGCATCTTTCCGTTGATAAGCCTTGAAAAAAGCTGTGGTTTGAACCTTGCAAAGTTGCAAATAGTGAACTGCCAGTTCGGCGGCATTTCGTTAAGTTGACACGCAAATAACAACATTCGCAAGAATCGGCAAACAATTATTACCGTAAATCCTTATTATTCGATGGAGATAATATGCAAGTAAAAAAATCGTTATTGGCTTTTCTCGCTACAGCAGCAGTTTCTATTTCTGCCAGTACATTTTCACAAACACTGACCTACGGCGCCCCTATTTCACTGGACGCGGCAAAAAAGATTGCTGCAGCGGCCGCTACTGAAGCCAAAAAGCAGAACCTGACTGTAGTAATCAGTATTGTGGACTCCAGTGGAACACTCACCTACCTGGAAAAAATTGATGGAACACAATTGGCCAGTGTCGATGTCGCTATCACTAAAGCACGCACTGCCAACAATTTCAAACGCCCAACCAAAGTGTTTGAAGAAGGGGTAACGGGCGGCCGCAATGTTTTACTCAGCCTACCCGAGGGTACGCTATTGATTGAAGGAGGCTCACCTATCGTTGTCGATAATAAAATTATTGGCGCGATTGGTGTGAGCGGTGCAACGTCACAACAGGATGGTCAGATTGCGGAAGCAGGTTTGGCGAGTTTGAAAACCAAATAAATCCGCGCCAGGCTGGAGGCAACTCCAGCCTGGTGCAAAATGATTAATCACCCTTGTTTGGCTAATTTCTGAATTTCCTTCAACGCCTGATCCACATTTTCCGCCGGTTTCAACCCACCAATTGTTGCGGCAACTTTTCCATCCTTACCGACGATAAAAGTGGTGCGGTCAATCGAACCATGATTTACCGTTACGCCGCGGATATCCTTTCTACCTACCGTCGATTCATTGACTTTCAAACCGTAGGCGTTAGCGATTTTCCCATCGGTATCCGATGCCACCGGAAACTTGCTTGCACAAAACTCCGGGTCAGCGGAGAACTGGTTTAATCGATCAATATCATCCAGAGATACACCAACAATCGTTGCACCGGCAGCAGCAAACTTTTCATGGTTTACAGCAAAAGCACGCGCCTGGATACTGCAACCACCGCCAAATGCGGTTGGGTAGAAATAAACAACTACCGGGCCTTTTTCCAGTGAGTCTTTCAATGAATAGGCAAAAGATTTACCGCCCAGCGAGGCCTGGGTATTGAAAGCCAATGCATTGTCACCCACTTTGATCTGGGCGCTGGCGGGTAACGCCAAGCAACCTAACAATATTAACCAACCTGTTTTTTTCATTTGATTTAATCCAGTCTATGTTTAAATTTGTTGTCTATTTTGATAGAACTGTTGCTCACCAGTTCCTGCCTGATTATTTACCCTTGTACGCAATCCGATAAATAACATTTGCATAATCATCAGATACCAATAGCGAGCCATCCGGCAATTGCAACAAATCAACCGGCCTGCCCCACACACTGTCATCGCTATTCAACCAACCTTCAGCAAATACTTTGTATTGCGGTTTTTCTCCTGCTTTTACATTGGTATTTACTGTTACCAGTTTGTAGCCCGATTTCTTTGAACGATTCCATGAGCCATGGTGCGCAATAAAGGCCTGATTACGATACTCGGCAGGAAATGACGGGCCAGTGTAAAAACGTATCCCCAAAGCAGCCGAGTGCGCCTGGAATTTAACTTCTGGCGGCGTGAATTCATCGCACTTGCGTTTGCTCCCAAATTCCGGATCAGGAATGTCACCACCATGGCAATAGGGATAACCAAAATGCTGCCCCGCTTTTGTCGCACGATTTAATTCCTCAGGTGGAATATCATCGCCCAAATGATCGCGGCCATTTTCGGTAAACCAGAGTTCACCGGTTTGCGGATGCCAGTCAAAGCCCACGGTATTGCGAATACCGCGCGCAAAAATTTCCGGTTTGGGATTGCGCTTGTCAACATCAATACGAGTGATGCTTGCATAAGGGTCACCTGGTTCACAAATATTGCATGGGGCACCGATGGGGACATATAACAAACCATCGGGACCGAAACGGATAAATTTCCAACCGTGGGCATTATCACTGGGATATTGCTCAGTAATCACGACAGGCTTCGGAGGGTTTTCCAATTGCGCTTCGATATTGTCGTAACGCAAAATGCGATTGACCTCGGCTACGTAAAGCGCGCCTTTACGAAAAGCCACACCATTAGGACGATTTAAACCGGACGCAATAGTAATTACCTTTTGTGCTTTGGTGCCGTCGTGTTTGATGGCATACACCTTCCCCTCATTGCGGGTGCTCACAAATAATGTCTGAGCATCACTCAATACCAGCGAGCGAGCATTGACAACATTTTCAGCGAAAATACTGATCTCGAAACCCGGCGGTAACTTTATATTCTGCAATGGCAAATCAGCGGCTTTTGCCGACGCAACCACACCAAACACCCAATAGAGGATTACCAGATTTACCTGAGTAAACGTCAAATATCGCTTTAACAACTGCATTCCCAACTCCAGCTTTATTTAAAAATTAATGCGCATGATCAGCGATTTGCTCGGTTTTTACCGGGCCAATACCCGATACCTGAATGATCGCCTCTTCACCTTTGGCGCCGTCAAAATGCACTTGCCCGCCTTTATGGATTACATAACTTCCAGCGGGGACAGCAACAGTTTGTTCAGTATCAAATTTATCACCGGTACCAACCCACCAGGCTCCTGAAATCACAACGAAAAACCGGTCGCCATTATGGAAATGGGGTTTTGAAAAATTACCGGGAAGCCATTTAATACGCACCACATAAGGACCGGGTTTTGCGGGGTCGCCAAATAAAATTGCCTGCTCATTGGTACCGGCGGCATTACGGACCCATTTGATATCTTTTGGCGTGGTAAATTCTACTGAGCGAGGGTCCAGCTCGACAGCGGAAACGCCACCAGAAAACACCAGCGCCACCACCATCAGCCAGGTTTTGTATCCAATAAATTTCATCTCTATATTCCTGTATTGTTAAATTAAAACACTATTACCTGCACTAAATAGTGCAGCGAAATCACCAATATCCGATTAGCCTTCCCGCTGTCATTACTGCGCCCCAGCAAACCAACGAAATAAAACCCGAGCGGGCAAGCGCAACTTTTCCGTGGCCAACCGGTTCACTGTGCTGGCGATTTTTCCAGGCTGACAAATGGCTAGCCCACCAGGCGTTGATCAAAGCAAGCAACAAACAAAAAAATTTTATTACCAGGAAGGGATTGCCCGCATAATCACTCGCGTTGGCTGACAGTAAAAAAATACCAGTGATTGCAGCGCATAAAAATCCGGCAATTGCCAGCGGCAACGTTAAGCTAGTGACATGACCCAACGGAATATGACGGCGCCAGCCCAGTAAACGTAAATCCAGTAACAATACTGAACCGGCTAATACCGCAATACCGACCACATGAAACAGATTAATGACCGCATAACCCCAACCACCCAAAGCGCGCACCGCACCACCCAATGGCGATGCTTGAAATTCCGTTAGCAATTCCACTAATGCAGGCATAGATTATTCACGATCGGGATAAACGTTGTAGAGCTTTCCCTGGTATGTAACCCGCTCGGTTTTAATTTCAAAACGGTTTTTGTCCGCGCTTCGATGCCCGCTCACCGTAATTTCCGCACCGACGGGAATGGTGTCCTCTTTCAACCCCGCACGCTCGGTACGCGCAGGTGGTGCCAGGGTAATTTCCCAGACTTCCCCCTGCGCACGAATTTGCAAATTCGCATGCGGGCCAGCCAGGCTGACTGCCTTCACGACTGTCCCTGTCAGCTCAAATTGCTCACCTTCATTACCTGCCCAACCGTGATGGGCCCAGGCAGTTTCAGCGGTAATACTGAGCGCCAGGATGGAAAGAATTGTTGTTAACGGTTTCGATTTCATAATCACACGCTCCCAAATACTTAAATTAAGCCGCAGAACGAAGAAATCAGTGGACATATACGTCAGCCAATATCTAGATGAGCCAATGATTTAGCAAACTTTATGCCGATAGAAATTGCGGTAGCGCCTGATTTACTGCGGGTTTTTGATTGGTATTGCCGGGCGAGTGTGATCATTTGTAATGTTTTTGCGCAAAAATCAACATATTAATTGCGTAAATATAAACATCTAACAACTGTGATCAAGAACGAAGGTTTACAGGATTCACCTCGCTTTAATTATCCTGTATGGATTTTTCACTCGCCTGCAAAAAAAATCGGGGCAACTATCAAGTTACCCCACCTGCAATTATTTTATGAAACCAGAAAAAATAATCGATTATTCAAACAGAGCCAGATCAATTGCATTAGCCATTAATTCATTACCGGCATCATTGGGATGAATTCCGTCAACAGTATAAATCGGCCAAAAACTGGTGGGATCTGCCGGGTCTTTTACCACTTTATCGAAATCAATCACTCCATCATAAGCGCCGCTGGAGCGAATCCAGCGATTTACTGCCTTGCGGGTCGCCTCATTTTCCGGTGTGTAAACTCCAAAAATACTGTGGTTAAACGGCGTAAGGGTAGCGCCATAGACTTTTAAACCTTTTGCGCGCGCGCGTTCAATTATTTGTTTCAATCCGACAATAATATCGCTGGCGCTGGCAATTTGCGTGGTATCGCCGGTAAACGTGGGCGAGATAATATCAACCAGCCCCAACGCCACAATAACATGAGTTGCAGATGTAACAGCGAGAACGTCGCGATCAAAACGTGCTGAGGCATTGGGCCCGCAACCGTCACGCAAGGTGCGGTTGCAACCGATCCCCTGATTGACAACCGATAACTTCTGCGTGTTGTAGTTAGCATTTAAACGCGCAAATAAAAACGCAGGCCAATTGGTTGAAGTTGCGCCTGAGGTCACCGAATCGCCAAAGGCAACCACCACTCCGGAATTTTTACGCGCTGAAACTTCAACAGCAGAAAGAAAATAATTGGTAGCAACCGGTTCAATACCGGGCAAGTTTAACGCGCCGGTAAAATTACCGGCACCGGTGATATAGGTATTTTTGTTAATACCTTCGACATGTGTGGCAGGTCCCGTATTTTCCGGAAAATAAATACTGATTGATAATTTGGTTTGGGTAGCGACTGCAAGGTCAATGGGATCACTGAGCGCTACTGCACCGGCAGGAATGCTGATTGTCGGCAGGCCACTAAATCTTAGCGGACGGCTTGTACCCGGAATGATCGCAGCACCTGAGGTTTGTATTGCTAGTTGTGCCGCGCCAATTTTCAATAACCCGGACCCGAATGCATTGGAAATACGGATGCGAAAACGCTGGCCTCCCGAGCTGATACTGACTACCTGCCGGATGGTTTGGTTCTCGAAAATATTTACATTTTCAGGTGAGGCAACGGACGGTTTGGTCCAGGTGGCGACCCATTGCTCACGAAAACTATCGCGCAATGAATTTTGATATTGCAAAGAATCTTCTGTTAAATCAGCTGCAATAACCATTGCACATGATGTTGCCAACAGAAGTCCACATAACAGGCCAATTTTTTTCGTTAAAGTGCTCATAGATGTTGTCCTTCGGAGAAAAATTATTGAAAAAAGCGAAATTGCTTGCATGAAATCCGGTTATAAAAGTTCTGTCACACAGTGCATGTGACAGAACTTTTTCTTTCAGCAATCAAGCACCAACTCTTTTTACATAGCGCGCATGACCAACCCGATAACAGTGTCCTTCTGTCATTGAGTTGGCCTAGCCTCCCACGTATATTGGCAAGGCAAAAGAACCAGTAATCGGGAATTTTATGGAACCAGTTTTTGCTTTGGGCCTGCATGTTTCACGCGCTGCGGGCAATCTCGTCGCGCAAATATACAATCAGCTCAGCAAAGCGATTTTGCAGGGGCGTTTGGCAGCGGGCACCGCTATACCTTCCAGTCGCTTATTAGCAATGCATTTGAATGTTTCGCGCAATACGGTGCTGCAAGCGTATGCACGTTTGCACAGCGAAGGTTTACTTATATCCCATGCAGGCAGTAAAACATTGGTTGCAGATGTAACGACCACCCTGCTGACATCAGCAACGGCTTCCAATTTAGTTACCGGTATTATCCCCCTTTGGCAAAACACCACCCTTTTTGCCCAACCGGGGCCATCACCTATTACATTTAATTTTTCAATCGGTCTTGCTGACACCACCTTATTTCCTTTTGAAAGTTGGCGCCGTGCGATTAACCGGCAATATCGAAAAATGGAAACCAGAAGCATGGAACCGGGCCATCCTGCCGGCCAACCATTGCTACGCAAGATGATTGCAAAATTTATTTCGCAATCGCGTGCAGTTAGCTGCAATCCGGAGAATATTTTTATCTGTAGTGGCGCACAACAAGCGTATGTATTGCTCGCACAATTATTTATCAAACCTGGCGAAACCGGTTTTGCTATTGAGTCACCCGGTTATCCTATGGCGCGACGCGCGTTTGCAGCAGCGGGAGCACGTGTTTTTGATGTCCCGGTTGATGAAGAGGGCCTGATTGTTGATGCAATCCCGCCTGAAGTAAAAATTGTATTCGTAACACCTACCCATCAATTTCCCACGTCCGTGCCCATGTCTATTGCGCGGCGAACTGCTTTGCTAAAGCTCGCAAAGCAACGCGATATGATTATTATCGAAGATGATTACGACAGTGAATTCCGGATCGGCTCACAACCTATTGACGCGTTACAAACGCTGGATTCAGAAGGGCGTGTTTTTTATGTGGGAACATTTTCAAAATGTATGTTCTTTGACATCCGCACCGGCTTTATTGCTGCCCCCGAATGGGCGATCCCTTTTTTAGCCAGCGCGCGCCAGGCACAGGATTGGAGAAACCCGCTAGTGACACAATTGGCCCTTGCCGAATTTATGCAGAATGGAGAGTTACGGCGACACATCTCACGCATGAACCGTGTTTATGAACAACGGTACAATGCGATAGTCGCCGCCGTTAATAAATATGCGCGGGGGATGTTAACGCCGGGAATAATACGTGCCGGCGTACATCTCACGCTTAATTTACACCAGGATTATCCGGCACAAGAGGCTTGTGCAAATGCGTTGCAACAAGGAATAAAAATACACTGTGGCAATGAATTCAGTGTGACGGATAAAATACCTAACCAGCTAATGCTTGGTTTGGGTCGGATTGCACAAAACAATATTGACCATGCAATAAAGCAGCTAGTGAGTTGTATCGTTGAAAATAAATAAAGATAAGGTAACAGATAAAAATTCATCCTTAATCTGTAGTTTAAGATACATCGTTGGTACTCATTGCATCTGAAGTTTTTTCTCCCAATTCTGGATTATCGATATTTATACTTCCTCCTTGAGCTATCAATCAACACAATAGCAAGCGCACTGATAAACAGTAAAAAAATATTTGGCTCGGCTTCTTTAATAGGCACATCCCGCACCGGCAATGTACTACTATAAGCATTGGCCTCCTAGCGTGAGACGTTACCTTCCAGGATACAATTTAACATAGAAGTAACAGTGATATGATTGTTCTAGTCATCAACACTAAAGATTATTCTTTTCGCGTATTATTTTAATGTATTCCAGTTCATTCAATGCACTTTTGTCTTTAGCATCAAGCGCCAGGCACTCTTTGTATTTTATCTCTGCCTCATTCAATTTGCCGAGCTGGATAAGGTTGAAACCGATACCGCGCTTTGCACGGGAAAATTCGCTGACCCGGATAATTTCCGGTGAATAGGTCTGCGCTGCATCCTCTGCCCTGGTAAAATAATCAACTGCTTGCGTCCAATCGCGTTTTACTTGATATATGTGCCCCAAGGCCGATAAATACATTGCATTCACCGGCGCCATACTGACAGCTTTATGCAAGTAGCCTTCAGCATCACGTAATCTTCCAGTGTTCATAGCGGTAAACCCACGCAAGTAATATGCGTCTGAACATACCGTATCGATCACTTCAACAGATTCATCTTTTGACGTTGAAAGCACTGCATACATCAAACTTTCTGCTGTCGTCCTTGAGGTATAAATTTTTTTGCCATCCACCGGGTATTTTACTTCACAATGTTTAATTGCCTCATCAAACTCGGCAATTGCCTGAATGAGCATCCCGGATTGCATATAATAAAGCCCTTGCTCAGCATGGGCTTTATGCGGCTCTGTAACAGGTACTTGCAGGGATTTTTTTGCCGGAGAACTTGAACAGCCATACAATGCAATGACTCCAATAAAAATACAGACTGTTTTATTCATTTTTATCCCTGTTACCTAAAAGTTGGCGATGGCTATAACCGGCAAACGGAACATCTCCGACCAGCGTAGTTACAAAAACAGCAGCATTAAAAGCTGGCAGTGAATCAGCAATTACCATGCCCGAAATTTAACCGTTTATTATTTCTTCGTGCGCAATTGCTTAATATATTCGAGTTCATTGCGAGCCACTTTATCGCCACCATCAAGTGCCAAAGCCTCCCTGAATTTTCTCTCGGCATCGTCTAATTTTCCCAACTCGATTAAATTAAATCCAACACCACGCTTGGCACGACCAAGCTCGCTGATTTTAATGTCTTCCGGTGTGTATGTCTGGGCAGCATCTTCCGCCTCGGTAAAGTAAGCCAATGCTTGGCTCCAGTCGCGCTTCACTTGATAGATATGCCCCAACTCTGAAAGGTATAGCGAATTCATCGGTGCCATACTCACTGCTTTTTGCAAATAAGTTTCCGCCTCTTCAATTTTCCCGAAATCGAGTGTTGCGTAGCCCTGCAAGTAATACGCATCCGAACAGGTTGTATCCAGCACTTCCGCCGCTTCATTTTTGCCCGCCGCCAAAACAACATACATAAGGCTTTCTACCGATGTTCTGGCCGTATAAATTTTCTTACCTTCAACGAACAAGGGCTCACATTTCTTAATGGCCAGATCAAACTCTTCAACGGCCTGATTTAATTTTCCAGATTGCAAATACTTATAGCCTTGTTCCACATGCTCTTTTGGAAGATTAACATCATTTTCCGGTCCTGATTTTTTAGCAGGAGCGGATGCACAACCGGAAAGCAGAGTTATTAGTGCAGTGACATAAGCCATTTTTCTCATTTTTGTATCCTTGATTTATCAAGCGTTTTATGAAGATGGAAATTTCTATTAGCTGGTAGAGCGTGTGTTATATGGTGAAATACCTGAATTCCCGTAATACGTTGCGCTCCTTACGGGCTACATTTCATTATAATTTTTTGTGGAAATGTATCTTGAGATCTTTAGGTGAGTCCTGGTTGGATACATCATTAATCAGATAGCCATTGGAAATTAACATGCAGAGCATTTGCGGGAAGTCATTCATGGATTTAACGCGTATTACCGAATACCTCTGCTCCCGCGCCCACGCTTCCTGTTTCAATAATAACTTTTTTGCCAAACCATAACCCCGGTGCCCGGGCACTACGCCACCTAACCAACTGTAAAATTCATCAGGGTTAATTTCGTAGCCGAGCTTAAACGCAACCGGCGTATCATCGATAACATAGATCAGGGATAAATATTTCCGCCCAGCTATTTTTTCCACCATTTCCTGGTACGCAAAATCACCAGTAAATTCAGGAATCTGATTTGCAAGCAAATAAGCTTGTTCGATATTCGAGATGATGATCACTAGCAGTTCCTGAATTATTCAACCGGATTGATGCTTATTTACCTACAATCATAATGAAGAATTCCAATAACCCAAATCGGCCAGTAACTTCAGCGCAAGCTCTTTACGGTAATTTTGCAATGCAGAAAAACTACCCGCTTGCATATAAATCGCAAATGCGGTTACCGGCTCACCACGCTTACCCTTAATATATCCCACATACCAGCCCTCAAAGGCTCCATCGAAATTATTTGATTCCAGCGGGCCAGTGCCCGTTTTGGCATATAAGGAAAAATCTCTTTTTTGCTCTTGCAAAGCAATTGCCTCAAATGCTGAAAATATATTTTTGTTTACTCCACAATTATTTTTCAATAAGCAGACGATAAAACCAACCTGCTCTTCCGGTGATATTTTAATTTCACTATTCAGCCAGAATTGATCACTACCCGGAGTAAAGGTTTGATTTCCATAATGGAATTTGGCAAGCCATTTTTGGTATTGCGCTGGTTCAATGCGGGGCACCAAAGCTTGATAATACCAAACCGCTGAACGTTGAAATGCAGTTTTCAGGGTTTGATCTTGCTTCCAGGTGTTTGGCCAATATGGCTGCGCCGGATACTTCACTTGATCCCATTCAATACGTTCATCAATCGATTTAACAGCACCGGTTTCCAATGCAATTAATGTGTGGGGGATTTTGAACGTGGAATAAGGGCTATGCCGTAACTTCAAACCCTTTTCATTAACCACCCGGCAATTGTTTTCTTTAAAATCGTAGGCGACAAAAGTAATTTCATGAACATCATTGTTAGTAGCAACTGCGGTATTGATTGGTTTTATTATTTTGCAAACCTCAGCAACAGATACCAACGGAACTAAAAATAACAAAGGCAATAAAATTCGCACAAACATCTCCATATCCTATCGATGTATAACTTTATGATTGTTATCAGCGGTGAGGGATATCCACTGTTGGATAAACAACTACCTAAATCAAAACTGTTTATTTTAAAACACCCAAATTAGCGTTCACCATACCCAACCCCTCTGGTTCCCGCAACCCATATATGGCGCATTTATTGCTGATAAGTCGGGAATACAACATTTCCCCTCGCAATTGCTTCTAAAGAAACACTCTTCATTATGTGGATAGTTAACATCGCCCTGCGCCGCCCCCATACCTTTATTGTGGCGGCGATTTTGATTTTATTGGCTATGCCCTTTGTCCTGGTGCGTATGCCCACCGATATTTTCCCCCAGATTAATATCCCCGTAGTCGCCGAAATGTGGGAATACCGCGGGCTTACGGCGAAAGAAATGTCGGAGCGTATTACCTCACAGGCCGAGCGCGAACTGGGGCAGGCGGTGGACAATATCGAACATACGGAATCTTTCTCCGTTGCCGGCCTGGGAATTGTGAAGGTTTTTTTCCAGCCCGGGACCGATATTAACGCCGCCCTGACCCAAACCACGATGAGCGCAAACGGGGCAGCGCGCGGTATGCCACAAGGTATTCAGGCAGGACGCGTGCGTGCCTGGTCAGCATCGGAACTGCCCGTGGTGCAGTTAAGCATTTCCAGCGATACGCTTTCCGATATTGAAATCGGTGATGCCGCCGGTAACGTGTTGCGCCCGATTGTATCCAGCAAAAAAGGGTTATCACTCACCTTTCCTTATGGTTCACGCTCACGGCAAGTTTCTGTTGATATTAATGCGGCCGCCATGCTCGCCAATAATTTAACACCATCGGAAATTGTCACCGCCATGGGAGCGCAAAATTTAATTTTGCCTACCGGTACGATGAAAGTGGGTGACAGTGAATTTGATATAAAACTTAATGGTGCTATCGCATCCATCGATGAAATTGGTTCCATTCCAATTCGCACTGATCGTGGCCGCACCATTTTATTGCGCGACGTCGCTAACGTGCGCGACGGTTTTTTACCAGCAACCACAATCGCCCGTCAAAACGGTTCACGCAGCGTGCTTAATTCCGTGTTGGCATTTGGTGGTGTATCCACCATTGAGGCTGTGGATCACATTAAGGATTCCATTCCTGAAATCCTGTCAAAAATGCCGGAAGGAATTGATATCAAATTAATGTTTGACCAGTCCATTTTTGTGAAGGCCGCCATCAGTAATGTGATGCATGAGGGATTAATTGCCGCGCTGTTAACGGCCAGCCTGATTTTATTATTTCTGGGCAATTGGCGCAGTACCCTGATTATCGCAGTTTCCATTCCCTTGTCGATTATGGTTTCACTGATTTGCCTGCATTTGATCGGGCAGACCATTAACTTGATGACGCTCGGTGGTTTGGCGCTGGCAGTGGGTATCCTGGTAGATGATGCGACAGTAGAGATTGAAAACGTAGAACGGCAAATGGCATTAGGTAAACCACCGCTGCAAGCGATTCTGGATGGCGCACAGGAAATTGCTGTGCCTGCGTTTGTCTCTACTTTGTGTATTTGTATTGTATTTGTACCGATGTTTTTCCTGGACGGTATTGCCAGTTATCTTTTTGTGCCACTCGGGCAAGCCGTTGTATTTGCCATGATCGCCTCTTACGTCATCTCACGCACTCTCATACCCACGCTGGTGATGTTTATGATGGTTAATCATAAACCAACGATCAGTCACGACAATCACTCAACAGCTGTGCACCAGTTTTCTAAAAATCCATTTGCAAGAGTCCACCATAAATTTAATCACGGTTTTGAAATTTTCCGCACTAACTTTTCGTTGCTTATCGCAAGCCTGTTGGAAAAACGCAAACGCTTTATGTTGGCATTTTTTGGTTTCTGCGTATTGTCGACCGGGTTATTCCCTACCCTCGGCCAGGATTTATTCCCGGTCGTGGACAGCGGCCAGTTGCGCCTGCATGTGCGTGCGCCCTCCGGCACGCGCCTGGAACAAATGCCTGCATTGATTAATGAAATCCACCATGAAATCCGGGCCACGATTCCGGCGGAACAAATGGGTGATATCCTGGATATTATCGGCGGGCCCTACAGTACCATCAATACGCTCAATGGAAATTCCGGCACCGCCGAATCGGCCGATTCGGAAATTATGTTCAGCTTTAAACAAGGGGAAATGGATAGCAACGCAATTATGAAACAGTTGCGGCTCACACTGCCCAAACGTTTCCCCCATGTGGAATTCTTTTTCCAACCGGCAGATCAAATTAGCCAAACACTAAACTTTGGTATTCCCGCGCCCATTGACGTGCAATTTATTGGCGGCAAACCCAATGAGATTTTACCCATCGCTGCCGCATTCAATAATGAGTTACGCAAAATTCCCGGAATCGTAGACGCGCATGTTTACCAGCGCTGGAGCAAACCGACATTATCGCTGGAAATGAATCGCACCCAATTGCAACAGCTCGGTCTGAGCGCACGCAACGTAGCTGAAAACATGATGATTTCTCTCAGCGGTAGCATGCAAACCACACCGACCTATTGGCTGAATGAAGCAAATGGCAACACCTATAACATTGGTGCAAAAACCATTGAAATCGAAATGGATTCCATTGATGAGTTAATGGGCATTCCAATCGGTAAAGGCAGCGATGGGAAGCAACAATTATTAGGCAACGTTGTGACTTACAAGCGCACATCACAAGTGTCTGCTGTTAATCGCTACAACAATTTCAACATGATTAATATCCACGCCAATTTCCAGGATCGCGACCTGGGTGCAATCAGCCGTGATATCAATGAGCTGGTAGCGAAAACACAAAAAAGTTTGCCACGTGGAGTCGACATTAAAGTGCGCGGCCAGATTGAAACCCTGGATGAAGCATTCAGCGGTTTAAGTGCGGGAATTTTGATTGCAATCGTATTGGTTTACTTTCTGGTCGTTGTAAATTTCCAAAGCTGGCTCGATCCCTTAATTATTATCAGCGCTTTGCCCGCCGCGCTCGCGGGTATTGCATGGATGTTATTTATTACCGGCACCACCCTCAGCGTCCCGGCGCTCACCGGAACCATCATGACCATGGGTGTGGCGACGGCGAATAGTATTTTGCTGGTTTCATTTGCGCGCACCTGTTTACAGGATGGCATGTCACCCGTTGCAGCCGCATTGGAAGCTGCCACTACCCGCTTGCGCCCGGTGTTGATGACTGCCTGTGCGATGATTGTCGGTATGTTGCCCATGGCATTGGGCCTGGGCCAGGGCGGCGAACAAAACGCACCGCTCGGCCGTGCTGTGATCGGCGGATTATTATTTGCCACGGTGTCGACACTGGTATTTGTGCCGCTGGTATTCGCCAGCTTGCATCAGTTCCTGGGTAATCGCGCGCAGAAATCGCGCGGGTTTTCATCGCTTGCCAGTAACTGATTAAACAACAAATTTTAAAATATTTTATATGAGTACAAAAACCGATGAATGACTATCACCCTTTACCAAAGGATGAAACGGAAAACCTGGATGCCAAGCGAGATCACGATCCCAGCCCTTCAACTAGCGGGGTGAACTCCATACATGGGCAGCCAATTAAAAATTCCATTTTAACCACCAAACATATTGCATTGGGGCTAATTGGATTGTTATTGATAAGCGGTGCAACGCGCGCCATTGTCAATCATCGCGATGCAAAGGCATTGCAAGATTACACAGCAGCAACACTGGAACGCACAGTACTAATCACCAAGGCAAAACCCGGCGCGCTACAACAAAACCTGCGTTTACCCACGAGTTTGCGCGGTAATACAGAAGCCGTTATTTACGCCCGCACCAATGGCTATGTTTCCACATGGCACAAGGGAATTGGCGATTACGCCAAGCGCGGCGATTTGCTGGCGACACTTGACACACCCGAACAGGAACAGCAACTCGCACAAGCCCGCGCCGAGCGCGAGCAAATTGCGGCGCAACTGGAATTCGCCGAAAAAACATTGAGTCGCTGGGATAGCCTGGCGCAGCGCGAAAGTGCAATCTCCCCACAAGATCTGGATGAGAAGCGCAGTCTGGTTCGCCAAACGCGCGCCGATTTAAATGCGGCCGATGCCAATGTCAAACGCTTGGGGAATGTAGAGAGTTATCGCAATATCCGTGCTCCCTTCGATGGCATTATCACGCGCCGCAGTATTGAAATTGGTGATTATGTTGCGCAAGGGAGTAAGGAGTTATTTGCTATTACCCAAACAGATCCATTGCGCGCAAGTATCTGGGTTCCACAATCATTTGCCGACGGTTTACGTTTAAACGCGGAAGTGGAATTGACCCTGCGCGAACAGCAAGGCGCACTGGAAGCGCGCATTGAACGCATCGCTGGCGGTATTGATCCCGGCACCCGCTCACGCCAGGTAGATTTATTATTGCCCAATCCCAACGCAACCTTATTGCCCGGTGCTTACGCTGAAGTAAACATCCCGGTTACCAGCGGTGTAGAGACACTGGTCGTTCCGGCAGCCACGTTAATTATTCGCGATCAATTCCAACGCATCGCTGTCGTTGAACCCGATAGCAAAATCAGTTTTCGCAATGTAAAACTTGGGCGCGACCTGGGCCGCGATGTTGAAGTCTTGGAAGGGATCAGCACCAGCGATACCCTGGTGGTTAGCCCGCCCGATCAGCTGGTAGAAAACGAACCGGTAAAAACCATGGAGTGGAAACCCGCCGCACCGGCACGTTAAGTTTAAAGAATTACCTGCAATAAAAATCCCGGCCAAAAAGCCGGGATTTTTATTTTACACTGGTAAAGAATAGAATTTTTTCTTACAGAAAAACCAGGCTAACCTTGCCCTTGAGAACCTTGCCATGAGAAATATTGCAAGCAGCAACCGGCATAAAAACCGGCAAGTTAACCTGGTGCCGGCACGGCTGGCTGTGCCTCATCAATTGCGATAGTTGACAGTATTTGCCAGCAAGTGATCCATTCGGGTTGCTTTGGTAAAGAGATAACTTTCATTTTCACTATTTAACCCGGCTTCAATTGGAACGCGCCCGGCAACCTGCACACCTTCGGCAGTTAACGCACGTATTTTTTCCGGATTATTGGTAAGCAATTTTATTGATTGCACACCCAAATCGCGCAATATCGCTGCCGCCAGCCAATAACGGCGTTCGTCTGCACCGTGCCCCAGCATTAAATTGGCGTCCACGGTATCGTAACCCTGATCCTGCAAATTATAGGCGCGCAGTTTCTGCTCCAGGCCTATACCGCGCCCCTCCTGGCGCAAATAAACCACAACACCACGCCCTGCTTTAGCTACCGATTCCAACGCGCGATTTAATTGCTCACCGCAATCACACCGTAAAGAACCAAGCACATCGCCCGTAAAACATTCTGAATGTACTCGCACCAGAACTTCCTCAGCGCCATCCAGTTCTCCCAGGTAAAACGCGAGATGTTCTTTGCTATCTTCGGTATTGGTGTAATAACAGAGTTGGAAATCGCCGTACTTGATGGGAATACGCGCACTGGCGGTGCGCGTTACAGAATGTTGATTAGCCAATTAATAAACCTCATCTAC
Organism: Gammaproteobacteria bacterium; assembly: GCA_021151835.1. Classification (GTDB taxonomy): domain Bacteria; phylum Pseudomonadota; class Gammaproteobacteria; order Pseudomonadales; family Cellvibrionaceae; genus Cellvibrio. The sequence continues at coordinate 20,614 of JAGKWO010000012.1, read as the reverse complement.
TTTTTACTGCCAATTGCTCCGCAGTATTTTTAACACTGGTGTCCTGCTAATAAAACACTACGACTTCGTGTCCAACTATTTTTCGTTACTTGCCGTCATTATTTTGCAGGCAAGGCTTTTCCTTTCACATGTTCGACCAACCCGATTGCCAGAACCGAACGCGGCCAATAACTGAATTGGAATACCAGTATCAACCCGGAAATACTCAATACAGCGGTGTATTCAACAAGGCCATTACCAAACCCGCTAATGTACACTTGATACACTACCGCTACCGCTAACAGTAACCAGCCAACGGTATCCAACGCCAGTTTCACATCCTCGTGCAATTCACGGCTGGGCCAAACCTGTTGCAAATGGCGATTTTTATTCAGCGCCAATAATGCGAAACCGATATAAACCACAATCGCGGAAATTAGCATTACGCGCTCGCCTCCTGTGCCACACGCCGGTTAACCCTGGATTTTACCGGCGTATTAACTTGTTGTTGTTCGCGTTGTTGCAACTTCACTGCGGCGAGCGCAAATAAAGCGGCGGCAGCAATGGATACCAGATCAAAACCGGCAAATACCCAATCGCCTTGCAAGATGCTTTGGATTAAATCGCGCCCGGTGGTTACTGCATTGACCACTGGCAATAATAGAAACGCGGCAGCAGCAACCCACAACTGCTCAATCCATGCGCGATTAATCGGGCGCAAAACAGGATGCAGCAACGCAATTAACCACACAATAAACATCACGTGCACTTCCCATTCATTGCGCGCCGCCAAATCGACAGGTAATAAACGGTTCGCAAAAAAATACGCGGCGATGGCAATGTGCAAACCGGCAATGGTACCCACATTCAAGCCTTCCACCAAACGATGGCCAAAATCCGGGCCCTCCGCTTGTTTAAGTTGTTTTGGCCGACGTTTGACGATCCACAAAATTAAACCCGAACCAATAATAGCGGCACCGGCAAGCCCGGAAAGGAAATACAACCACCGCAACCACCAACCGGCAAATAAACTTTCATGCAGACCTTGCACAGTTTCATAAAAAGTACGCGGTGCTGCGGTCGTTGCGGATTTCTCCGCAATCAATTCACCATTAGTCGCATTAAACACCAGCTCTTCCGTGGACCGCAGTGGCGATACGATTTGCCGAGTTACCACTGCTTGTGCGTGTTGGTTACCGGGGTAATGAACTTCCACTGTACGCACTTGCCCTTCGCCCCAGCGACGCTCTGCTTCGGCCGTTAGCTGGCTCAGGGAAATTAATGGCGCACTGGATTCTGCGCGCTGCAGTTTATATTCCCGCGCGGCCAGTTCATCATTAAATTGCTGGCGATTTTTTTCACCAAACCCGTAATTGGCACCAACAATTCCGGGCACGAGGGTCGAGAGAAAAAATAGCAATCCGGTATAAGTAATCATAAAAAAGAATGGCAAGGTCAGCACCGCCAACACGGCGTGAATATCCAGCCACGAACGCTGGCCTTTGTCCGGGCGAAAGGTGAAGAAATCAGTAAATATTTTTTTGTGGGTAATTACCCCACTGACAATGGCGACCAGCATAAACATGCTGCAAATACCAATCACCCAATTACTCACCGAGCGCGGCATATAAGCCAATGCGTAGTGCATCTTGTAAAGCAACTGCCCACCGCCAGTGGCGCGCGCATCCAGCGGTGTTGCTGTTGATGGATCAATAAATTCCTCACCGCGTTTAAGTGCTTGCCCCGGTTTCACTTCGGTATCCCAGGTAATACGCAAATAAGGTGTATCGCGATTGGTCGTGGGGTAGATGGTCCAGCGTTCGGCACCAGCGGCCTGCTGGGTCAAACGCTGCTGTGCGGCACCAATTTCCTGCGCAACAGGCACCGGTTGTGGAATCACTTCCGGTTTCATCCACTGGTCTATTTCCGTATCAAACCGGCCCAGGTTGCCAGTGACAAATACAAAAAATAATATCCAACCCACTACCAAGCCAGTCCAGGTATGCAACCAGGCCATGGATTGACGAAATCCGTTTTTCATCGACTAAGCCCTCTTAACGTTATTCTAAAAATAAAAGTACCAATGCAAGGAAAATTGCACTACCTGCCAGGCCCCACCAGAGCTGGCGAAATTCTTTAACAGAAAAGACCCAGATAATAGCGATGGTGTAAATCGCAAAGCTCAGCAGATTGGCGGTCATCACTGCGCTGCTTTTGGCAACAGGTAACACCTGCGTTAAAAAAATGCTCAAGGCGATGGTAAAAACATAACCGCCGAAAATGGCAATCAGGCAACGGCCAAAGACTTCCCAGCGATAGCGGGTTAAATCTTCGTCAGAGGATTTTTTGTTAGTAGCCATAATTCATAACTCCGCAAGATATTTTTTGCAGAGTGCAACAAACGCGCCAGCCACTATAAATACTATTTCAAGCAGGTTTTACGCGGAAAATCAGTGAACTGAAAACGGCGAAATAAAAGTACTGATGCAAATCAAACAACATCAACCAAACGAAAGGACAATAACTGATGGGAAACAAACAGGAAAAATCGCCAATCGCAACATGCGATTGGCGCACGATTAATTAACAATTAATTTAATTGCCCGGGCGCTTATCGTCCGGATACCAGAATTGGGAATGGCAGCTTTCACAAGTGTGCTCGATAATACCGCCCACTTCTTCCAGCTTATCAACGTCTTTTGCGTCTATTGCTTTAATCGCCAGATCAGCAGCGTCTTGTAAAGCATGGGCGCGCTCTATAAATATTGGCCACTGCGCAACGATTAAAGCCTCAATCGCTTCCGCATGCAGCTCAGTATGATGGGTTGACGTGCTGACTTCCGGGTGCGCAACCTTGCGCCCGGGAATTACCAGCAGATTAGCAACTTCCCGCAAGGTAATCGCATGGTTGCGTAGCCTTGCCCAATCTTCATCGGTTTGCGGGCGAATTTCCTCCACGCCTTCAGCGGTGCTTACCGTCGAAATGGAATTCCAGATAGGATCAATATTTGGATCAATGACCGACAACATTATTTCTTGCAGCGTTGCCCGCGGCCTGAAGTTCGATTCCGCAACTACCGTCGGCTTCTCTGCAACAGGTGTGGCAGCTACCTCCGCTTGCTCGGTGCAAGCAGAGGTAGACACTAGCAGCGCAAGCGTTGCAATCAAACGTAATTTACGCTGCGTATTTTTCATACATTTCCAACTCAATATCATTAACAAAAATATTGCCAGTAATAGGCAATTGCCAGATTAGCTGCGCAGATCAATTGGCAACAAAACAATAGAACAAACCTGCACCACCAGTACCAACCAGGTTTTCCTGGGTACAACCACGGCTTGGGTGCGCCGAGTTCCAGGAAGCATTACCACCACCGGTACGATCAAAGTGACCTACTTGTACCGAACCATCAGTAGCATTGCTGGTATAGTTTTTACAGGTGTGGTCAGCGGCATCGGTAAATGCAGTACCATCAGTTTTTGAACCGGTAAGAATATCGTGTTGATTCGGCGTATCACCCGCACCCAATACGCGCTCACCTTTTTCAGTTAACGCCTGGTTACGCGTAAGGTTGCTACCCAATTGTGCTTGCGCCAAGGTATCGCCATGCAAATGACCTACATCATTTGCGATCAAGGCGCCTTTCACGTTATACCATGGGCCTTTACCAATACGGTCGCGCGCATTGATAGCAGGTTTGCCATCTGCTGCTTGTGTACTCAGGTAGGCACGCCAGGTTTTATTACCCGCACCCACTGCTTTGGCAAGAGCCTGGCAGTGCGCATCAGCACCCGCCAAACCACCAAGGTTTGCGCCTTTGCCAAGCCCCACACTCGTGGTGAAAAAACTGAATTTTTGCAATGCTTCTTCAGGGCTAATTTGTGGCGCTTGCGGGCGCGGTTGTTGTGCGGGTGCAGCTGCCGGGTTTTGTGCAACTGCCGGTAAACTGGTAAATGCAGCGCCTGCAGCAAACAAACTGGTACACAGTGCAAGGGTTTTCAATTTCATTGTTATTTCCTCTTGGTCTTTAGTATTAAAAATTAATTTCTGCTGTTGTATACGATATTTTTAAAATGTTATGCAGCGATAAATCCTATTGCCCTGCCCGCAAGCCCTACACCGAACCACAACAATAGCGAAATAATTGCCGTAACGATGGCAAGCCAGCGCCGGGGATTTTCTGCCGCAGCGACTTTGCGATAAAGTGAATACTGGATGACCAATGCCACAACAAATAATTTCATCTTGAACCAGAAGGCAGGATTGGGCTCATACAATGCGGCGCTGGGAGCCAGCATAAATACACCGGATAACACCAGGAACACCAGGCCGGTTATTACAAATGGCTTGGTGTAATTGGCTAATTGTGGCGCCGTAAAATGGGTTAAACCGACACCGAGTAAACGCAAATTCACCAGCAGGATTGACGTAAGCACCAACACTAAACCGGCAATATGAAATAATTGGGCAAGAATTCCAAAGATTAACGGTGCCTGCCCTAACGACACAGCAATGCTGCTATTTTGAATTGCTTGAAAAATTGCTTCTGTACTCATGCTTGTCTCTTTATTTTTTCTGGATTGCGCTAATGGCTATTGGTGTTTTAATTTAAAAACCGGAGTCGAGATAAGGAATTAACCGCCCCAATATCACTACAACACTCCAACTTACCAACGAAATCCAACCTGCCACTTGTGCGCCGGCGGGCAATACCGCTTCACTCCCCCATTCACTCGCATTGCGACCAAATTTCAATTCAAACCACAGCGCGTTTAGACCGGCGAAAAAAATAAATAATAACTTTAATGGAAATATCGGCGCTTCAACCAATCCCGGGCCGGCAGCAAAAGTTAATAATATTCCGGTTGCGAAAGTGATCGTGAATCCACCGATCAACCAGGGGCGCAATTGATACAGCAATATATGCACAGGCAAATTTTTAAAAATAAATCCTGTTAAGCGCAAATCAGTTAGTACAATTAATCCAAATGAAAATGCCAGACTTAACAGGTGAGCTCCTTCCACCAGTGGATACACATAAAGTGACTCGGCCAATGATGTTCCCAATGGCGAGTCATACATAGTTTGCAATAGATCGGAGGCGCTCATTTTTCACTCGTTAACACAATGAATTTGTTTCTGCGGTATTAATCATTAGGGAATAAATTCCTAAATTCTTTTTGTACAGGAGCGGCAACCCTGTGCACCCAACCACCTTCCTCTTCATAGTCCTGAATACCGGCAGCACCAGCCACCTTAAAACCTTTTTCCGCTAACAAATCTGCACCGCGCAATGCACGCCCCGCGTGATTGGAAACGGTAACGATGGTGCGGTCTTTGGGAATAAATGCGAGGCTCTGTTCCAGATCCGATAACTGGATGCTGAGATAAACAGCGAAGCCGCCGATTCTGGTCAACTCATCCGGACGACGTAAATCGATAATCACCAGTTGCTCCGGGTTGGCGAGCAATTTATCTATTTGTACGCGATTCAGTTGCGTACTTTTCGCTACGTACTTTGCTGCCGGTTGTGCCGCTTTGGTGGCATCTTGCGCAAAACCCGCAGGAGCAATAATAACGGCGATTATCGCCAGTAATTTCACAAACGATTTCATAACAACAATTCCATAAACGAATTAAGAAGTACCTGGCAGGAAATCGATCCCCACAGGCACATCACAGAAACACTCTGGATGGCTCCATTAGAGCAAGCGCCATACCAGCGACAAGGTTTCTGTTGTTTTTTCTACATTATTTTTTTAATTTCGCTTAGCGAATTGATTTCTAAGGATTTTTCGTAATAACTAAAAAAGAAAAAACCCGGGCGCGGATTCACAACAAAGCAACTGTTTATTTATAAGCAGAAAAATCAAAACCAAATGGCCAGATTCAAACAGGAAAATGATGATTTTTGCGAGATATAAAAAACCCTATGCCATTTCTGGTATAGGGTTTTCGTCGGCGAGACAGTTATCAAAACCAGTGAATCACACCGAGCATCTACGCACGTAAATGCTTGTTGAAAAATTCGATAGTGCGACCCCAGGCTAACTTGGCTGCTTTTTCGTCAAAACGCGGGGTTGTGTCGTTATTGAAACCGTGTTGCGCCCCCTCGTAAATAAATGCCTGGTAATTTATTTTCGCCGCTTTCAACGCAGTTTCATAAGCAGGCCAACCGGCATTAATACGCTCGTCAACACCCGCATAATGAATCAGTAAGGGCGCTTTGATTTTCGCAACATCCGCTGCTTCAGGTTGGCGACCATAGAAAGGTACAGCAGCGCCCAAATCAGGTAAACGTGTGGCAAGGAAATTGGAAATTCCCCCACCGTAACAGAAACCAACAACACCCACCTTGCCATTCGCATCCGGCAATTTTTTCAGGTAATTAGCGGCGTTAACAAAATCTTCCTGGGTTTTGGTTTGATCCAGTTTCTGGAACAATTCACGCGCTTTATCTTCATCCCCCGGATAACCACCCAGGGTAAACAATGCGTCCGGTGCAAAGGCAATAAAATTATCCAGCGCAATGCGGCGAGTGATATCTTCAATGTGCGGATTCAATCCGCGATTTTCATGCACCACCAATACTGTTGGTAATTTTCCAGCCGCTTTAGCAGGCTTCACCAGATAACCACGCACCTTGCCATTACCATTGGGTGAATCAATTTCCACATAAGTTGCCTTAATGCGTGAATCATCGGGTTTTACTTGTTGTGCCGCGGCAAATTGCGGGCTAAGCGCTGCAAGCAAGCCAGTCGCCGTGACACCGGCAAGCGCCGCATATTTGGCAGCCCCGGTCAGGAAATCGCGACGCGACGCCTGGCCGTGAACATATTGATCAAAAAGTTTTAACACTTCCGGATGAAAATCGTCAGCTGTTTTGCGAGTCATTGCAGGCTCCCTGAACATTATTAAAAAAGCTGGCAGGGACACTGCCAGCAACATAGGGACAACTAGGAGAGTTAATTTTAGGAGAGCTAATTTCAGCGATTATTTAACGCGTCCGGCAAAACCGGGAGTTAATACATCTACTTTATAAGCTGCACCGCGACCTACGATATAAAGGGTTTTCTTGTCTTTACCTGCGAAGGCAACGTTTTGCGGTTTGTGTGGCACCGGAATTCCACCGAGGAATTTGCCCTTATCGTCAAACACGTCCACACCGGTGTTAGACGTTACGTACAAGCGGCCTTCCGCATCAATTGCCAAACCATCGGCACCGCTGGACAATGCGCCCTGTTCATTTTTTTGCAAACCATTAGGGATTTTCGCAAAATTTTTGCGATCACTTAAAGAACCGTCAGCTTTGATTGCATAGGACAACACGTATTCGCCACCCGTGTTAGCGACGTACAACGTTTTTTCATCGCGGCTTAACTGGATACCATTCGGGCGCTCAATTTCATTAATGCCAACTACACGTTTGGTTTTGCCTTCGGGGCTAATGTAGTAAACACCGGTTTTTGGTTCAGCTTTAACATCCTGGCCCGGGCCACTATCGGTGAAATAAATACCGCCATTTTTTGCCAATACCAAATCATTAGTGCGTTGGAACGCCTGGCCTTCAAAATCTTTAACCAATACTTTCTCACGGCCTTTTGGATATACAACGCCAACCTGGTTGTTGTTAACTTGCACGGTGATCAAATCACCATTGGGTGCAAATGCCAATCCATTGGAGCCGTTTGAATTTTCCAGAAACGTGGAAATGGTGTTATCCGGTGCAATTTTAGTAATGCGATTTGCGCGTGTTTCAGTAAATAAAAAACTGCCATCCGGTGCAGCAATGGGTCCTTCAGTACCTTCAAAACCTTCCTTGATAAATTGTACGGCGGTACCTTCTTTAACAACGCCGGGAATTGCCGGGGTTTTTGCATCGGCAGCAAACGCCGCGGCAGAAATAAATACGGGTGCAACCAAGGCAGCAGCAACCAAATGTTTAATGGCTTTGCCCAATGGATTTGGCAAACGCGGAAGGGAATTCGTCATAAACCTGGTTCCTCAAAGGCTTCAATCGAAATGAAAGTATGGCAAGAAAATTAAGGCCGAAAAAAGACCGGCTCCGGTGTTGTGGGCCTTCGCCGGTCAAGATTAGCGTTAGGCGTCGCTACCGTCCCTGTGCCCGCAAAAACAACATGTCGAGCAACAAGTGCAACCGGCTTTCACGGGCAAAGGCGATAGGGTTCGCCTTGCCGGTCATTAATCGGCAAGGTGATATGGCAAGGATCGAGCCACAATTGGGAAGGTTTGTGATTTATGTTGCAGAAAAAAGTAAGCGTTTGATTTCACGAGCATTTTTAAAATAATAACAATAAGCTGCTCTTCTAAAAAAGCACAAGCTGTTTATTTTAAAACACAAAAATCACAATCATGCTGGTATGACAACAGTCAATTGCTGATAAAAAAACGGGCCGCAGTAGCGGCCCGTTTTAACACAATACAACAGGAAAATTAGCCTGCGTATTTAATTGAGCAGCCGTATGGTGCAGTGCTTGGATTAGGAACTTTCTTACCGGCAGCCAATGCTTCCAGTGCTTCTTTTACGTATGGCTTGGCTTTTGGAATGTCCGCTTCATTAGCAGTTTTGATGCTGTCTACGCCGCCTTTGTAAACCAAAGTACCTTCCGGATTAATGATGAAAAAATGCGGGCTGGTTTGTGCGTTGTAGAGTTTGCCGATGGTGCCTTCGGGATCAAGAATTGTGTTGGTAGGTGTTGCACCACGCTTTTTATTCAGGCTGATTGCTGTTGCACCATCGACATTACCTTGCTTGCCCGGTGCAGAAGAGATGACTTGCAACCACACAACACCTTGCGCTGCAGCTTCTTTTTGCAATGCAGGAATGTTACCGCTCTTATCGTAGTGTTTTACCACGTAAGGGCAATCGTGGTTAGTCCACTCCAATACCACGGTTTTACCTTTCAAATCAGCCAGATTAATAGTTGAACCATCAGCCGCTTTCCCGGAAAAGGTCGGGGCTGCTTTATCAACAACGGGTTCAGCGATTGCTTGAGTGGATACCAACGCGAAAGCGAGGCTGGCCAAAGCGACTTTTGCAGATTGACGGAATGACATAAAAGCTCCTTATGTTTACCAGATGATGTTACGGGTTATGAAAAATAAAAAAGCTGGATTATTAAGTTAAAAAAACACGGTGCCAAATTTATTGCCCACTCACCGCGGCGATAACCAAATCCGGGGTCAGTATTTGTGGCAATTCTTTGGGACTGTCCACTTGTCCGGCGGGATAAAACACATAAAGCGGCACACCACTGCGATTAAATTTTTTCAGGAATGCAGTGATTTGTGGATCTTTATTAGTCCAATCCCCTTTTAAATAAACAATGCCCTGTTGTTCAAATTGTTTTTTGACTGCATCGGTGCCCAGAGCAACACGTTCATTGACCAAACAGCTAATGCACCAGGATGCAGTGAAGTTTAAAAATACCGGTTTTCCTTCTGCGAGTAACGATTGCAAACGTTCGTCGCTATAGGCCTCCCAGTTTTTATTAACCACTGTTTCTTTTTGCGCAGCATTTGCAGGGGAATTCACTTGCAAGCCACCAAAACCAACAGCGAGCAAAACCAATGCCAGTGCGGATATATTTGCCAGGCCACGTTTTCCATTCGTGGATGTACGTGTGCTGTCATAAACCCAGGCGGCTATAGCAATCAGCAACATTCCACCCAATGCAATAATGACCGCATCAACACCGGCTTGTTGCACCAGTACCCAAACTAACCAGATTGCGGCCGCATACATCGGGAATGCCAGCAATTGCTTGGCGCGCTCCATCCATAAGCCGGGGCGTGGCAACCAGCGCTGCAAACGCGGCCAGCAACTCAACAATAAATAAGGCAGCGCCAAACCAAGACCGAGGCTTAAAAAAATCGCAAGCAATTTAAATGGTGGCTGTGCAACGGCATAACCCAACGCTGCCGCCATAAAGGGTGCGGTGCAGGGCGTGGCAACCACGGTCGCCAGCACGCCGGTAAAAAAACTGCCGCTATAACCCGGTTTCTCTGTTAATGAAGAGCCGACACCGGCCACTGAACCGCCAACAAAAAATACGCCGGACAAACTCAATCCCACTGCGAATAGCAGGTAGGCAACTAACAATACAAAAATGGGTGATTGGAATTGAAAGCCCCAGCCAATTTGATTACCGCCTGCTTTTAATAGAATTAACAGTAGCGCGAGCACTGCAAAACTCGCCAACACTCCCAGCGTATAAACATATCCCTGGCGACGAATTTCGATTGCGGAATAATGTGAATGGCTGACCAGCGATAACGCTTTAATTGATAGCACCGGAAATACGCAGGGCATTAAATTCAGGATCACACCACCCAACAATGCAAATAACAAAGCGCCCGCAAACCCGATCGCAAATTCTGTGGTGTTTTGATTACTCGCTAACGCTTGCACTGGCACGTTGATTTCATAACCGCGCGCGATGCCTTGCTGCTCTTTAATCACCAGCACGCCCGCCAGGCTATCGCCGATGGCTGCGGGCGCTTCACCTGTGGCAATTTCCACTTGAATTCCATCGGCTACATTTTTGTGAATTTGCGGATCACTTTGGCGAATGCGCCCCCAATCATAGGGATAAAACCAGATGTCCTGTACTTGCGCGAGCTGGTCTGTTGATAAACCGATATGCAGCTGTAATTTGCCCTGCCCTGTTTCATTATCGATAGCACTTTGCTGTGCAGTCACACCCCATGGGCTTGCGACCGGTACACGCGCCTGGGCCTCTGCAATCAACGGGCTACCTGAACCGGTTTCATTAGCGCTACCAACAACGGGTAACGATAAAGCCAATTCCACCTGTTGCGGAATACACTCCTCTTCGCACACCAGCCAATCCACCAAGGCGCGGGCAGTAAAAATATCGCCTGCGGCAATCGAAGCCGGCACAGAAATTTTGCTTAACAGCGTGACATTATTTTCATAGGCGTAATTGGTAATCGGCCCCATGGAGAAACGGCCAGGCGCGGGCCAGATAATTTCGCTGGCTGTTGCGCCTTCAGGCAAAGTCCAGCTAATAGTAGTGGCATTACCCGAATCGCCGGGATTGATCCAGTAAGTGTGCCAATGCGGAATAATTTGCTGGTTCACACCCAGATAAATTTCACTGCCAGGCACCACCGCATCAACGGAAGCCACCAGTTGGGCTTGCACTTGTGGAGTTGCCGCCTTATCAGTGACGCTTGATGCATCCTGTTGGCCTTGCACCAGCGTGCTGAACAGCAGTGCGCAACTCACACTTACTAATTTTCCGAATCCGGATAACATTCCAGGCTCTCTTCTTGTATTTTTTTAAATTGATCGAACGGACTATCAGGAATTTTTCTTAAGATGAAAAATTATGATCGACCGTTAACTTACAGAAATGCGGCTAGGATTACCTTGAATCACAGCAATTAACCAGAAAAAATTTTCACATTAACAAAAATTCACATTACTTTTGCCAATAGTGAATTATCGCGCCTTATTTTCCGGCGGCGCTCACTGCCAATACTTTCCATACCTGGCCGTCGCTATATAAAAGAACTCGCGCACGCTATTTAGCGCACGCGGGGTCCGGGCTTGCCAAATGATCAGACAATCATCAACAACCAACTAGTCAAACTTTTTAACTAGAAATTGGAACGGAAAGCAAAACTGAATGCACGTCCATAACCGGGCTGCTCAGTCACCGCATTAGTGCCGCTATAAGTATTTCCACCGGTTTTATAATGTTCGTCAAAAAGATTTTTCACGATAAACGAAATGCGATATTTACCATTGGCGCGATCCAATGCAACACCACCATCCGTTACATTGTAAGCCTTCTGTAACGTATATTCAGATTGGCTAGGCTGCAGATACGCATCGGAACGATACGCGTTGGTCAGGAAAAAATTCAACCCATAACCATCGCTCAACTGATGCGTGTAATCCAGACCGTAGGCCAAGGTGACCTTGGGTGCGCCATGCAATTGCTTACCCGAATAATCAGCGAGCCTGGTGGTGGAAATATCCGGTAATGTGGTGAAAAACTCATCGTAAGTTGCACGGTTATAGGCACCCGATAAATTAATACTCAGCCCTGGTGTTACAGCAAATGCCGTTTCAAACTCGATCCCTTTTGCAGTTACACCGGGAATATTACCTAAATAGCTGCGCAGGCCACTTACCTGGCTCTCATCAATTACGGTCAAATTACTTTGATAATCGGTGAGCCGGGTATAATAAATATTGGTGTTAACCAGCAAGCGACGATCCAATAATAAACTTTTGAAACCCAATTCAGCATTTTCTGCTTTTTCAGGTTTTACATTCAGTGGCTGACCATAATGTGCGCTCGCCGAATCGCTATCAAATTCCACTGCACCCGATTTTTCACCGGATGATAATGATGCATAAACCAATATGTCATTGGTTAATTGATAACTTGGGCTCACTAACCACGCGATGGAATTATCGCTAATGGAATCGCCTTCTATCCAATCATAAATTCCTTTATCGCCAGCGCTACCGGTACCAATTGCCGAACGATAAAGTGCTTTTGCAGCATTCCATGCCGCGAGGTCGGCGGCATTAGCCAAATCAAGTCCGTAATTGACCGCTTTGGAATTATCACTACCGGTTGCGTTGGTTAATCCGGTTCCAGCGCGGTCCAACTCACGGCGATTACGCCCTTCCTTATTTTCATAGGTATCGCGTAAACCCAGCGTGAGGGTTGCTTTCTCGGTGAAATGCCAGTTCACCTGGCCAAAAGCGGCATAACTTTCAGTGGTAGGATTCAGTACATAAGAGCGATAAACCCCGCGCTGCGCATCGGTCAACAGGCCGCGGTATTTTGGTGCTTTCAGTGAATTCCATTGGGCGTTGCTCGCATTAAATGCCGCTGCGTCAGCGCCAAAATACGTGGGATCATCGGAATAAACTTCAGCGTCGAGGTAATACAAACCGACTTGATAGTCGTAATTTTTTTCACCCTTGTAATTCAAACGCAATTCTTGCGATGTTTGGTCATTCCACAATTGCTGGCCACCATTACCAATATCAAAACGGGTGACGCCGCCATTTTTAATATCGAAATGTTGTTCGCGATACGCGGTAATTGACGTAAGCGAGTATTCGTCACTGAGGATTTTTTTCAGTTCAACAGAAACGCCGCCTTGTTCGGTACGCTGTGGGCGCGCTTGCGAATCTTCGATTTTATTATCCCCAAACGCTCCGTTTTTAAAAACAGGTTGGTATTTGGTGCCGTCGGGATTATTAAAATAGTCGCGCTGCAAACGACTGAAGAATGTCGTGGTCCTGGCTTCGCCATCGGCAAATGTTGCGGGGCCATTATCAACCAGTAATGATTTGTTGCCATTTTCTACCGATTGAATGCTGTCAAGGATAATCCGCGCGGATAATGTTTCATCGGGAGTAACCAGGAATTGCAAGCGGCCACCAACGCGGTTGGTTTCGTTCCAGGTTTCCGGACCTGATTGCCAGGTGTTATCCAGCACACCATCTTTTTTGTTAAAGAAAATTGAACCGCGATAGGCAATCAAATCATCAACAATCGCACCGGTACCGGATACTTTTCCACCCAATTCATTGTATTCGCCATAGCGCACTTCATAACTGTAACCCGGTTTAAAACTCGGGCCTTTAGTGACGATGTTCACCACACCCAGCGTGGTGTTTTTACCCAACAGGGTTCCTTGCGGACCGCGAATAACTTCGATGCGATCCAGATCGATAAAATCATTCCAGGATTGCCCTACATAAGAACTGACTACACCATCAACGATCACACCAACGCTCGGCTCCATGGTGTCGTTTGCGGCGTTCTTGCCAATACCACGCAGCGAAATACTGGTTTGCCGCGGGTTACTGCCAAATACACCGAGGTTAGGTACTTTTTTAACCAGATCATTTACCGATACAACATTATCGCGATCGAGGGTTTTTCCCCCCACAACTGAAACAGGCAGCGGAACTTTTTGGGCAATTTCCTCGCGATTACGCGCAGTCACGACAACCGCTTCCAACGAAAAAGTTGGCTTGGGCTGTTGTTGGGCCAGCGCTACCCCGGGAGCAACTAATCCGACAGTTAATAGACCGTTGATGAAATGGCTCAGTAATTTACGTTGGAAAATAGAATGGCTTGTAGATGCAATTGGCTTTTTAAAGACAAACGATGACAGCTGCTGCGACGCAGCATTAAAACTTTTCATTAAAAATCTCCGCAACGGAATTTGAGTGTGACTGATAAAGGACTGTGCGGAGCCCTACAGCAACCGGTATGCCAGATTTTTTGTTGTTGTACAAAAGTGCTCAATCAGCACTATTTTTCTGTCGCAAAAGCCACAGCTGGCCTGTGTGGCGCAAGGAATGGTGTTCAAATATCAACGCACCAACATTCACAAAACCATTTCAACAAAATGTTACAAATTCAACACACACTTAACACCCCTGTAGTTAATTAAACAAACAGCATCACTTTTAAAGTTTATTTTTCAACAGATTAATAGCTTTTTTACGCTGGCTTATTCCAAAAGAACAACACCAAATTTTTTTAAAATTTATTTTAGCTTATTGATTTTTATAGCCTTGATCACTGAAAAGCTCACGAGAGGCAGCACCGGAACTACTTATGCTTTTTGGTTTGTCATTTAAAACAAAGTGTTTTTATTTGCGCAGATTTTTCTTGACCGAATGACTGGCACAGATCTGGCTATACCCCAATTAACGAAGGAATACGCCAGTATGTCAGTACGGATAGCTCACTCATTAATTATTAGTCTACGTCATTAATCTGTTGGCATTAATTTGTCGAATTGCCTCTAAGGAATCGTTATGAAATTGTTTAGTAAGAAAGCTGCATTAATTGCGGCAACCCTGTTAATCAGTTCCGCGAGCTTCGCTAAAGAAGTAACACTATTGAATGTGTCTTATGATCCAACACGCGAACTGTATCGCGAATTCAACACAGCATTTTCCAAGCACTGGAAAGAAAAAACCGGTGATGATGTAAAAGTGGAGCAATCCCATGGTGGCTCCGGTAGCCAGGCGCGCGCCGTACTGGATGGTTTGAAAGCGGACGTTGTAACCCTGGCACTGGCTGGCGATATCAGTCCGCTGGCTAAAAACGGCAAACTGCTTCCTGATAACTGGGCATCCCTGCTACCTAATAACAGCGCGCCCTACACTTCTACTATTGTGTTCCTGGTTCGCAAGGGCAACCCAAAGAAAATCGAAGACTGGAATGATCTGGTTAAATCCGGTGTTGAAGTAATCACTCCCAATCCTAAAACCTCCGGCGGTGCACGCTGGAACTATCTGGCAGCCTGGGCCTACGCTAAAAAGAAAGAAGGCTCGGACACAGCAGCACAAGAGTTTGTGAAGAAACTCTATAAAAACGTTCCGGTATTGGATTCCGGTGCACGCGGCTCAACTACCACTTTCGTACAACGCGGTATCGGTGACGTACTCCTGGCTTGGGAAAATGAAGCACACCTTGCTATCCAGGAAGCCGGCAGCGATGAAATTGAAATTGTTTATCCATCTATTTCAATCCTGGCCGAACCACCTGTAGCGGTAGTGAGCAAAAACACGACGGCTAAAGGCACCACCGAAGTGGCTGATGCTTACCTGAAATACCTTTACACCAAAGAAGGCCAGGAAATTGCGGCCAAAAACTTCTACCGCCCACGCGACCCGCAAGTTGCCAAAGCCTACGCTAAAAATTTCCCGGCGATTGAATTCACCACCATCGCTGACTTCGGCGGCTGGGATAAAGCCCAACCACAACACTTTGGTGATGGCGGCATCTTCGACAAGATTTACGAAGCTCCAAAATCATAGAAATTTGTTGATGCGACAGGATTTTTCCAAGTGAAACGCCATGATCGCTGATTTCAAATCGGTACAAAAATCCATCAAAAATAACACTCGCCTTGCGCGAGTGTTTATTTTTGAACATTTCAGTTTTTATTTTGCTTAATTGAAAACAGTTTATTGTTGATAAATAAACTATTCGCCTTACAACAAAAAACTTCGTTATAAGCTAATAAAAAATCAGTATTTTTCGTTTATAACCATCATCCCTATGATTGCGCCGACTTCAGGGAATTATGCTCCTGAATAACGCACAGACTAATTTCCTGCGAGGTTTGTTATGGGAACCCATCGTCCAGAAATCGCCAACAGTATTGAAGATGTATTAGCGGAAATAAAACGCCAGCTGGCACATATTCGGTACGGTTCCGTGGAGATCCAAATCCACAACGGTCAAGTCGTGCAGCTGGAAAGCCGTGAAAAAAAGCGCTGGGACAAAGGGGTTAATGCCCGTTAATCCCGGTGATTTTTTTCAGCTTTATCTTTGTTCAAATTTTTTAATAAAACTTAAATAAAACACTGACCGGATAACCGGCTGTGACAATCATTTTTCGGAGATTAGCATGTCATTATTTACTCACGCCGTGGCCCCAACGCGCTTTCCGCGCAAGACCCTGTTTACCGCTCTCGGACTGGCGTTATCGGTTAACGCATTCGCCGGCTTCCCAACCCTGTACGGCAAAGTACAAGTGACTGCCGGTCAATATGATTTTGAAAAGCTGGATTTCGCCCAGGTCACCCCGGCGACCAACCCGGTCTCTTACAGAAACCTTGGTGCAACCAATACCACCACTGAACTGGATGCATTCACTGTAGAAAGCATTGGCTCTCGCCTGGGTGTACAAGGCGATTTTGATGCAGCCGCCGGTGTAAACGTGTTCTACCGTATCGAATACGGTGTGGACTACGACAACGGCACCAACAGCAATGGCCGTGAGCTGGTTCAACGCAATATATTTGGTGGAATCCGCGGTGAATGGGGTGCGATCCTCGCTGGTAAAAATGATACCCCGTTGCGCTCACTGGCTGGCCGCAATGGCACCATCGTCAAAAATTCCTTTGTACCTGCGGTACAAAAAACGGACATTGACCGTTTCAATGAAGCCCCATTAGCTGACATTGGTACTTACCTGGTCGGCGAAAACCGCCCGGATAACGTTATCCAATACACCTCCCCTATCTTGTTGGGCGGCCTGGAAATCAATATCGCAGCTATCCAGTCGGAAGAGACCGGTGTTGCAGTTAAAAATGCACAAGGCCAGGTAACCAGTGCGCAGGACGACAACGAGTTTGCATCCGGCAAAGCCATTTCTGTTGGCTATGGCAAAACCGGCTGGTTTGTGGGCGCCGCTTATGAAAGCAACGTTCTCACTACCGATGCCGCCCGTGTTGTTGGTGAAGTGACCCTGGGCCCGGTCAAACTGGGCGCAATCTACCAAACCGCTGAACGCCACGAAGACACAGACATCCTGGGTGGATTTACCAGCTTCGTCAATGCCACTACCACCGGTGTTGGCGCGCAAAACGGTATCAATCCTTTGGCCGAATGGGATGGTGTTGGCGGCACGACTTCCTATAAAGAACAAGACGGTTACGTGTTAAACGGTGTATGGAAAATCGCCGGCCCATGGTCTGCCAAATTCCAATACGCCAACAGCACATCAACCCCAACCAATGAAACCTACAAAGATGTAGAGCTGGATGCATTGGCCCTGGGCCTTGATTATGCCCTCAATGATGCAACCCGTATCTTCACTTACTACGCCGAAGTTGAAGCCCAAGGCGATGCCGCGATCAGTACCAAGGCAACCACCGACAGCATCGCTGCCCTGGGTATTGATTTCCGTTTTTAAAATCTGGCCATCAGGCTGAGGAGCTGCGCAAGGACGCGCAACGCAGGTTGACTCCCCATAGACCCTTGATCGCTATAGCCATCACCACACTGTTATAAGCTAATAAAAAATCAGTATTTTTAGTTTTAATAGGCGCACCCTATGATGGCGCCAGACTTCAGAAATCAATCTGGGGAAATGAACAAGAGGTCATTATGGGAACTCACCGCACAGAGCAGGCAGGCCCATCCGCTAACGATGTTGCCGATGAAATTCTCGAAGAAATCAAACAACAACTGGCGTTTATCCAATTCGGCTCGTTGGAAATTCAGGTTCACAATGGTCAGGTAGTACAGATTGAGCGACGCGAAAAGAAGCGTTGGGAAAAAGGTGTCAACACCAAATAAATCGTTACTGCTTACAAACAAAATTTAAAAATTTTTGTTAAAAACTATCAATAAATACCACTCACCGGTCCACCGGATGTGATTTGTGAAAAACTGGAGATTAGCATGTCATTTCAAAGCAAGTGGTCGGTTGTGCGATCACAAGTAAAAAGCACAGGTTTCAAACATAATTCATTGGCATTGATAATTGGCGCTGCCCTCTCTGCCAATGCATTCGCAGGTTTTCCGACCCTGTACGGAAAAATTCATTTAACAGCCAATCAATACGATCTGGAAAAAATTAATTTTCCAACAGCAACGCCAGTCACGGGTGCAACCGGCACCACTACCGAATTGGACACTTTTGCATTGGAAAGCACCGGCTCTCGCCTTGGTGTGCAAGGTGATTTTGATGCGACATCAAGCGTGCAGGTTTTCTATCGCCTCGAATACGGTATCGATGTAGACAACGGCACCAATGCCAATGGCCGCGAATTAACCCAACGTAATATTTTTGGTGGTCTGCGTGGTTCATGGGGTTCTATTTTCGCAGGCAAAAACGATAGTCCGTTAAAAACCCTGCAAACCAATCCGGTGTTGCGTACTGACCTTGATCGCTTTAACGATTCGCCTCTGGGTGACATCGGCACTTATATTGTGGGTGAGAACCGCCCGGATAACGTAATCCAATACACCTCCCCGATCTGGTTTGGCGGCCTTGAAGTAAACATCGCTGCAATCCAGGGTGAAGAAACCGGTGTACCGGTTACCAATGCGCAAGGTGCAGTGACCAGCAAACAAGATGACAATGGTTTTGCCTCCGGGAAATCAGCATCGATTACCTACGGCAAAGCCAAATGGTATGTCGGTATTGGTGTGGATTCAAACGTAGCGACTACAGATGCAATTCGTGCCGTCGGTGAATTTACTGTTGGCCCGGTAAAAATCGGTGGAATTTACCAAACTGCTGAAGCACATGAAGAAGGCGTGGATTCATTGGGTGGCCTCACAACATTTGTTGGCACCACTGGCGGTGCTACCAACCCGCTTACCGAATGGGATGGTGTAACGGCAAACAATGCCTTTAAGGAACAAGACGGTTTTATCGTTAACGCACAGTGGAAAATCGCGGGTCCCTGGCTGGCAAAAATCCAATATGCAAATTCTTCCACTACACCAACCAACACCAGCTTCAAAGATGTTGACCTGGAAGGTGTGATTGTGGGCCTGGATTACAACTTCAACCCTAACGCGCGCGTGTTCGCTACTGTTGCCAGCGTTGAAGTAGAAGGCGATGAAAAAATCAGTACCAAAGCCACCACTGATACCGCGTCGGCTATAGGTCTGGATTTCCGTTTCTAATTATCAAAATTATTTCAGAGAGCATGAGATTATGAAATTTATTGCACGATCATTAACCGTTATCGCTGCCAGTTTGCTGGCCGGTAGCGTGCTGGCAAAAGATATTAATTTGCTGAACGTATCCTACGACCCAACCCGCGAGCTGTATCGTGAATTCAATGCGGCTTTCGCTAAACACTGGAAAGAAAAAACCGGCGATAACGTGCATGTGGATCAATCACACGGTGGTTCAGGTGCACAATCACGCGCGGTAATCGACGGATTGAAAGCTGATGTGGTGACCCTTGCCTTGGCCGGTGACATCGATCCTATTTCCAGTATCGGCAACCTGTTGCCAAAAGACTGGGTAACAAAATTACCGAACAACTCTGCACCCTATACATCAACCATCGTATTTTTGGTGCGCAAAGGCAATCCAAAACATATTAAAGACTGGGATGATCTGGTTAAGAAAGGTGTGGAAGTAATTACCCCTAACCCGAAAACCTCTGGCGGTGCGCGCTGGAATTATCTGGCAGCCTGGGCCTTCGCTGAAAAGAAACAAGGTAAAGACAAAGCCGGTGCACAAGCATTTTTGCGCGACCTGTACAAAAACGTTCCAGTGTTGGATACCGGTGCCCGTGGCTCAACCACTACCTTTGTACAACGCGGTATCGGTGATGTATTAATCACTTGGGAAAACGAAGCTTTCCTCGCTGTAAATGAACTGGGTGCAGATGAAGTAGAAATTGTTGTTCCAAGTATTTCTATCCTCGCCGAACCATCAGTGGCTGTGGTTGATGCAAACGCAAAAGCGAACGGCACAACTGAAGTTGCCCAGGCTTACTTGCAGTATCTTTACACCAAAGAAGGCCAGAATATCGCGGCAAAAAATTACTATCGCCCACGCGATCCACAAGTTGCAGAAGCTTATGCAAAAACGTTCCCGAAATTAACACTCGTCACTATCGATGACTTCGGTGGCTGGGCAAAAGCGCAACCGGAACACTTCGGTGATGGTGGAATTTTCGATCAGATTTATCAGTAACAACCCCACCTTGGTCCTCCCCTGGATAAGGGGAGGAGAAATGCAACCCCACTCAACCCTCCCTTGAAAAGGGAGGAGAAATGCAAGCCCAACCCTCCCTTAAAAAGGGAAGAAAAAATGCAGCGTCACCCCAAC
>JAGKWO010000055.1 GCA_021151835.1 Gammaproteobacteria bacterium | reverse complement strand
TTCCATGTCGTAGGCATAAATGGTTGAACCATCGTTAGTGAGGTTGCCATTGGTGTCATACGCGATGGGCTGACCACCGATAGTGGTGTACTGGTTCAACCCATTGGGTGTATAGGTACCCAATCGGTTGTTGTTACCTTGATAACGGAACTGGCTATTACTGATCGTTAGCGATGTAACCTGACTTACGGGGTTGTATGTGAAGCTGTTGGTCACATCATTGGCAGTACCGAGAAAATCCTGCTGGAGACTACCAAGGCGTGACAAATCATCAAACGTATATATTGTTGTACCACTGCCTGCCCGGGCAAGGGTGTTACGCTTGCCGTCGGGACGATAGGTCAGGGTGATTAAGTTGCTGGCATTTTCTGTCGCACCGTTAACACGGTTTATCCCATCAAAGCTGTAACCAAAGTAGACACTGTCCGGATGAGTGATTCGGGTGCGATTGCCATGAAGGTCGAAGGTGTAGCGCAATGTTCGGGTAACACCACCCATCGTGGAATCACTTTGGACAATGTTGCCAAAACCATTGGGTTTATTAATGATTCCTTCACCACTATCGCTACCAAATCGGGAGTGCAAAGTGATGCCGCGCAAATCATAGTTGTAATAAATATCTGCGGTTTGCGTGTTATCAACATAATCCTTCAAAATCATTCGATTATTTTTATCGTATTGAAAATTAATCACCGCACCATTGCGTTTACGCTCCATCGTAATGTTGTTATTGGCATCGTAACCGTACTGGTTATAGTCCGTGGTACTCACCGTACCAATCGCTGTTGGGGATGGATAATAGCGGTGGGTCAAACGCCCAATCTCATCGTATTTAAGTTCGGTTTTATTGCCGTTAGCATCCGTTTGGGTTTTTAGTAAAAAATCCTGGTAAGTGTTGGTTACATAAGTTTGTGCGAGTGATGTTCCCACCGCTCGCTCTTCTGTTAACACCTGGTCCAAATCGTTATAGGTATAACGTGTAATCCTGTCTGGACCTTCAGTGCCGAGTGTGCTTTGCAAGCACGCATCGCTTGGCAATGAACCATAAGCCGCTTTATTCATGCGGCGCGCTTTACATTGAACTAATCCTTTGGTGTTGTACGTATATTGGGACAACATTTCGATGGTGCCATTCGCACTTTTTATCCATTCCTTAATCTTACGGCCGTAATTATCGTATTCAAAACCACGCGTGGTAAATACGGTGAAATTCGTCCATTGGGCGGGAGCGATATTATCGTCTTGCCAATAAATCAAATTCCCCGATTCAATTTGCGTGACCAGCGAGGGACGGGATGGATCGCCATAAATAAAACGTTGCGCGATGAAATTACGATTATCGTTATCTGCATCCGGCTGGATTACACCGAGCTGCAATCCGATTACTGAATAGCGATACGCAGTTTTATGCGGGGCTTCGTATTGCGCAGCCTGCGTAAGCCCGCTGAAAAACAGGGCTATCGATAAAATAATTGCAAACAACGCGAATAAATTATTGTTTATTCCTGAGTTTTTCATGGCCATCTCCTTATTGGCAACTTTGCAGATTGGAATTGCCCTTGGGCGCGGTTTCACCAATCAACTTGCCGTATTTGTCGTACTCATAACACCATACGCGGGTTTCCAGGCTCGAAGAATTTCCTTCACCAGTAATACTTTTTCCGCGCAGCAATAAATTATTAGGTTGCGCGGCATTTTGCGGCCCGTAGTAATACAAGGTTTTAACCATATCGATATCACCACCAACACAACCGGTGCTGGTAGCTACAGTTGTACGGCAGGTGTGTTCACTCGTCAGCATCCAGACGGGATCAGGATCCTGGGTAATCGCTTCACCATCTTTTTTGTAATAGGCATACAGAGGTTCATAGTTATAAACCGTGGCCGCCCGTACACCATTTTTATTAGCAGGCGCAGTGATTTTTATCGGACTGGCAAAACGCCCCAGCGGATCATATTCATAATCAGTGACGTTGCCGAGGGCATCTTTGATCCACAACGGTTTGTTGCAGGTTTTGGGATATGCACACGTGGTAGGGTAGCCTGCTTCTTGAAAAAGAGTTTCGCTGCCAGACGAACTAATCGTATTAATTTTATTAAGATTTCCGCGAGGGCCTTCGTAATAAAAATGTTGCGCAGGTCCACGACCTGCTACTGGATAATATTTCTCTACAAAATGTCGCAAATCTTTGTGATAAACGTAGTTACCACTTTGAGTAGTTACTGAGTTAATCACATTCAGGTCATACTGTGCTGACTGAACTCTTATTTGAGTAACATCGTTATAACTACTGTATCGAGTCGAGACACCAGGACTAACACTCGGCCCACCGTAAAATTGCTGAGCAGTTCCATTTAATGTCGCAGTTACAACCTGTCCAATTCTAGCGCTATTAATCCAATAAGGACCAAGACCTCCATAAGTGACGGTATACTGCACTTCACCTACATTTTGATAGGTGTATTGATAATTAGGAATTGTGCTTTCTGGTGTTTTTATACTGCGGATACGCGATGACCATTTTCCCAAACCGGTCCTGTTATCCCTACAGTAAGCATCCTCATAACCAAGATTTGTTATACACAGGTTCTCGGGCTGATATTGAACTTCAGTGACTCCAGCAGGAGTTTCAAGCTTAAGCAGATAGCTGGATAGTGGAAGGCCCGGGGTCCAGAAATTAGATGGGGTTCCGATCGGCCATGTAAATGTTGCTGTCGGCCAACCTGTGCTACTACAACTAGCGGCATCCACAGAACAATATTGATTTGCACGGTTAATAGCCACAATTTGGGCAGGTGTTCCACTCAATTGTTGGGTGCTTAATTGGTACTTCAACATAAACCCGGTATTCGTCGTAACACCCAGGTAAGCCACACGGACTTTATAACCATTAGGGTAAGTGACTTCTATCAAGCGCCTACCAACATTTGAATATTTTGACTCTATTCCCTCTGGAGTGGTCCATGTAAGGTAACTTTTATCGGCGCTTTCTATCAGGGTATGCCGAGCATCTCCTACTGCTTTAAAGGTGTATCCACTGGTGGCAGAAGCGTCCGGAATCACTACACCATTTTGATACATTAAAAAGTCCTGGCTGCCAGCGGGCCCGTAAGCGCGCATGACACTTACCCTTTTAGTGTGATCATATTCGGGGGCACCGGAATCTCGAAAAAACATGGGGTCGCCATTTGCGTTATGCGCAATGGTAATTGAATTTTGAGAAATATTTTTGGGGGTAACAGTGCCCGCAAAGGCATCGATGTATCCATAAAAATTCCCTTCAGGGAATAAATCGGTATAAAGCTGAACATGATGGCTTAAGCCAAGTTCTCCACCAATGGAGACCGTATTAAGGTTTCGTGCGAGTTGACCCGTTTGCAAATTCACCCCAAACTTATCTGCAATTTCGACCTTGGGCGGAGCAATCGGGTTATCCTGAAGTGCGAAAGCGGAAGAAGAAAATCCCAACAATAAAAATAATACTTTTTTCATTTTTTTATTCCCTGTTAATTAAAAGTTTGCTGTAGCCCCGCAAACATTACTTGCATCGCATGCCCGTACACTCTTTGGCATATTGCCGGATGAATTACCGACAGGGCATGACACATAGGCTTCTGTGACAGTAACCGTTTGATTTACCCCGTTACTATCCTTTACCACATATTTAGCGGCGCCCGTCACCGAACTCCAGGTAGCTTTCCACGCACAACTGGCAATTAACGATTTATACAAATTTGTGGGAGCGGGCAATGTACTAGGGCCAGGCTCTGCTGCTGCATCGCTAGCTGTATTGGTTGACACAAGCAGGCGATTACCGGCTTTGTCGTAATCGTAATCACGATTACCATTTGCCGGATCGGCCACAAAGGTCAGGCGACCTAATGCATCATAGGTGTAATTAGTTGTTTGGGCGTAAACGTCGGATGAAAAAGCGAAAGGTAAAAACAGGATGAAGGAATAAATACTGCGGGGTTTTACTGCAAGCATAGCAAGCTCCGTTGCGTAGAATTAGGTATAACAGCGAATTCATTATGACGCACAAATACTCTTGTATGCAAGATTAAAAATAAAGACTTTTTAATATTTTATAAAACACTCTTCAGTTTTTATCAGCAATAAAAACAACAGACAAATTCAAAAATTTCACTAGTAAAATAAAGGCTCTGCCAGTTTTCACTAACAGGGGTTTTGGATGGGAAAATTCAGGCGATACTGTAATGGAATAAGGAGAGTTTCCTACGGACGCTTGCAGTAAATAAATGAGTTCAAGGTAAGGCGCCCTTCACGGGGGTTTGGATTGAAATCGAACCCGGGGGGAATATTGCCGGAATGTAGAACATTGGAAGGGTAAACAATCATACGGTTGAACTGCGCATCAATTTCAGCAATCGGTTCAAAATAATCATTGGCGCCATTCATGTAGGATTTCCTGGCGATGTCCAGCGCACCCTCTTCAAGAACAGCGTGATGATAGCGATCAATAATTTCCGCCGTTATTTTCTCGTAACCGGTTTTTTTATGGCGATAGAGTGAAGTTCCACCTTTTTCCTTGCCACACAAATAGTGAACGCATGCCAGGTCCCCCACTAAAAAAGAATCGATGTGCGGGAGACATTGTTTTATTTCCAATTGATCCGGAGGTGTTACCACCATGGAGTAAAGCGCTTTTCCTCCGGCGATTTTATCTTGCGTTAGTCCAAATATATTGCTCAACAATTCCATCAAATAACGGTTAACCGCGTGGATATACATGGCCGGGGCCGGCATTCGCAGTCCCGGGTAAAAATTATCGACTTTGCTAAAGTTTATATTTTCCTCGCAAAAGTCTATCAATGAGTGTGCGTCTTGAATGAAGTTATCAATAACCAGCAACGGCGTATTTTCCCTACCCACATTATAAAATTTATAGGACAGCTCGGGGTGCAATATTGGCCTTAGAGAATCTTGCATTGTATTTTTGCTCATCCGGGACAGGTAATGCTCATAGGACTACGTCAGGTCATCTTGCACTTTAATAAAACAAAGTGATGATGGCACAACACAAAATCGCTGGTCTATTTTCACATCTGGTACCGGCATAATTTTGTGTATTCGGCGATATGCTAATTACTGGCGCAGTACTTTTTAATAAAGTCATGGTGCGCAGGCATCATCGCTATGTGTTTATCAACATCAGCAGCGATACTATTCAAAAAATTTCGCAAATCGCGCTCCGGCATCAGCTCAACAATCGGGTGGTATGACGAAGGAAAAATTCCCTGTCCGAGCATAACCTGGGTCCATGAGTCCAGACGAAATAATTCGCCTTCCACTTGATAGGATTTTCCATAATCTTTAAACAGGCTCATGCGCCGGGAAAGATCATCGGGCACGTCCATATCTTTGCAATATTGCCAAAACGGGCTGTCATCACGCTCAGTTGCTTTGTAGTGCAATATGATGAAATCGCGAATTCTTATAAATTCACTTTCTGCCTGGGCGTTATATTCATCGACAATCGATTGCCTGATTTCACCTTGCGGAAATAATTGTAACAAGCGGGTTACTGCCGTCATGATCATATGGATACTGGTGGATTCCAATGGCTCCAGAAAGCCCGAGGCAAGCCCCATCGCGATACAGTTTTTATTCCAGGTTTTTTTGCGCTTACCGGTTTTGAATTTTATTATATTGGGTTCAGTGAGCACTTTTCCGTCCACACTGGACAGCAACATATCAAGCGCTTCATCCTGGGATAAATAACGGCTGGAAAACACCAGGCCATTTCCCACCCGGTGTTGTAACGGAATTTGCCAGCGCCAGCCGGCATGGTGCGCAATTGATCTGGTATAGGGCACAGCGGGCGCGGTGCTTTCCGTCTGGAGTGCAATAGCGCTATCACAAGGCAACCAATGGCCCCATTCTTCGAACCCCGTCTGCAAGGTCTGCTCAATCAATAAGCCTCTCATGCCAGTACAATCCAAAAATAAATCCCCGGGGATTTCCTGGCCAGATTCCATTTTGAGTGCAGCAATAAATCCGGATTGCGGATTTTTTTGCACTTCTGCAATTTTTCCTTCTATACGTTTTACTCCGCGAGCTTCCGCGCGCGCGCGCAGGAAAGTAGCGTAACGCCCGGCATCAAGGTGAAATGCGTAATTGAGTTTGTTGTGGTCATTGATAGCAAAGCGTTCCTTTAGCGCGGCTTTGTATTCAAGGCAATAGTTACCAAATTCATCAGCCATCCCCAACTCCCGCCCACGCAGCCAAAAGTGGATGAAGTCGGTGATTAATGTTTGTTTGCCGGTAACACCAAAGGAATGGATATATTTTTCGCCAATTTGTTTCCAGTTTTCAAATTGGATGCCGAGTTTAAAAGTAGCGTTCGTTGCCCTCATAAACTCTTGTTCGTTAATACCCAATAAACGATGAAAGGTTCGCATGGGTGGAATGGTAGCCTCGCCGACACCGATTGTCCCTATCTGTTGGGACTCTACCAACGTAATGTCGAGCAATTCGCCCATTTGATGCGATAACGCAGCGGCAGCAATCCAGCCTGCTGTGCCGCCACCGGCAATAACTATCTTCATTTTTTTATCGGTCATTTTTATCACTTATCGACATCAACGATTTAATTTGTTAATGAGCAAGGCTCTTAATTTTCTAGCGTCCAGCCTATCCAGTATTTGCAAAAAACCTCTCGCCTCCACCGGAATGTGGGTATTGGATTGTTCCGGACCATCAAAAATATAGTGGTTGAAAATGTGCTTCCAGGCTTGCCGTTCATGGGGAGATTTATCCCTGATCCCCAGCATCGCCATGTAGAGTGCATTCATGCCCGACGTTAAAAACGCCGGGGCATCTTCCCACCAGTAATTAACAAGAATATTGTAGGGTGCGCGGCTTTCTACATGATGCCACCACATGCTTGGTATATATAACGCATCACCCGGTTCCAGATCAGCAACCCGGGCTGTTAAAAGCGCATCATGAAAACGCGGGAATTTGTGCAGATCAGGATTTTTAAAATCAACCAGGCTAATTACCTGGCCACCCGGCGTTGGTTCCAGCGGCCCGGGATAAAGGTTACTTATTTGGTCCGGAGGAAAAAGTGTAAACCTGCGCTGCCCAGCAACGCAGCAAGCGATATTATCCAGCGCATCAAAATGACAGGTCGCTGTTGTCGCGCCACCTATCCAGACACTCGCTCGCGCGTCCATTGCATCTGGATGTTTAGCACGCGGAATTACAATACTGTTTTTATCGTTAAACCCTGGAAAGTGCGTAGCGATAATATTGGATGCAATGTAATACGCAGGAGCATCTATTTTATTTACTCCATCCAGAATGGCATCCAGGGTTTCATCAATACGCCCTTTAAAACTTTCATAGTCAAGACGGGTACAATTTTCGTTGTAAAACATGCGGCCATTATTTTCCGCCGGAATTTTACATACGACAGTAGTATTACCGTTATAAAATGATTTCAAATAATCAACAGATGCCTGATCAGAAATCTGCCCGGCTTGAACCATGGGCCAACTGCTAACCAACTGTTTGAAAACAACAGGTTCTGCGGAATTAATAACCTCCATCGGAATTTCATCAGGATTAATTCCCTGCAAAATCTTTACTGTATTCAAACCCTGTTATCTCCCGCCAAAAGTTTTCGATTTTTCCGGTCAATTAATTTTCTGACATTGGCCATTGATGCAGCAATTAAATAAGCCGCCTGAAGAAAGCCCGCTTTGTTCAGTTCTTCAAGGGCAACACCATCCAGCTGCGATAATTTTTCAATATTAATGGTCTCAAAGCCATTAATTTTTAATTTTTCCTGGTTTTGAAATTCGATATCCAGTACCACAGTATCTAATAATTGATATTTGGTGAACGCATCAAACATCAATTTTGTCCGGGGTATTCCATCGTTGATAATTTCCAGCGTCCGGGAAATATGATTTAAATAGTGGCTATTCCCGCCATTGTCCAAAAACAATTTATTCCCTTCATCACCTTTCGCTTTGGGATGGTTCATATCAATATGCACCATCGGCCTGTGAGTCTCCACCCCATCCACAACTTCGCGATGCAGGCCGATAGAAAATGGCCCCCTGGCGATGGCTGCCGGGACATAATAGGCATCCCATCCGGAATATTTTTGTGTTAATGGATCTGCATTAATCAAAAACAGGTTTTCATCTTTTTCCAGACCAAAAAACACAATCGCCTGATACTCATTCGTCTCCGGATTTTTACGGCACAGTATCGGGTATTCTTTTTGAACATCGGCGAATTCAGTTAAAAATGTAACTGTGCTGACCAGGTTATCGCCTAGCGCTGCTGAAAATTGGGGATTCACCCGCAAATGCTCATGAGCAATATTGTTTAATACTTCTATTTTTTGCATATAAATACTACCGGCAATTTGCACAATTATTTTGATCCACATATAAAAAAGAGCCGCCTGGGCGACTCTTTTTTATCAAACAACCTTTAAGTAAAACTTAGAAGCTGTAACGAGCACCCACTTGGTAACGAGCACCCAGGTCATCGTAGCCCCACAACATGTTTTTGTTGCGCGCATGCTCACGACGATCTTCACCAGTCAGGTTAATACCTTCAAACGATAATGACAGATTATCGGTGACATGGTAGGTCACGTTAGCATCAATTTGCGAGTATGCTTCGATATAGCCCGGGTTGTTGGAACCAGCACCAGTTCTGTTGAGGAACTCATCACGCCAGTTGTAAGCAAGACGAGCTTCCACACCATATTTTTCATACATCAGCACAAGGTTTGCGGTATCGCTAAGACCCAATAACGCAAATTGGTTTGAAGTAATGTCCAGATTATCGAACTTCACGTCGCCCCTTACGATGGTGTAGTTAGCCTGAACACCAAAGCCAGTTTCGCCAAAGAAGTGTTGTCCTGCAAACTCAACACCATACAGTTTTGCTTCACGGTTGTTAACCGGGCTGCTCATTTTGTACTTCATCAGCGGATCATCCGCATTTGGAGTCAAGTATGGGTATTGGGTCTGTTGGTTCCAGAAGTCACTCAATGCCGGAGTATAGGCATCAGCACCGTTAGGATACAGCTCAGGGTGAGCCAAAATTTGCATCATTGCCAGGAGGCTGGCGTTATCGACGTTGATATTTCTGGATTGCAACGCGGCCTGTGCTGCTTTCGCTCTTGGGCCGGACGTTTGATCGCGAACTTCAAAGGTGCGATCTACTGTCTCGGTTCCGGTGAAGTTGATAACGCGTTTTTCAAACACGCCGGCAGACAGATAGCTGGCATCATCAAAATACCATTCTATGGACACGTCAACGTTGCTTGATTCCAGTGGTTTCAACTGCGGGTTTTGTCCGGTTGCCTGGACAGTAGTACCAGCATTCAGCGTTGAACCGTTCGGGTTGCCATAGGAAATTGCTGAACCCAACTGCCCCAAACCGGGACGAGCGATCGTTTTGCTGAAGGAGAATCTGCTGACAAGTTCATCGGTCAGCTTGGCTGATAAATCCAGGTTGGGCAGCAATGCGTCATAGTCGTTCTTGGCGATAGTAGGAGTACCTGCCGCTTTGCTGATCGGGGTGAAGTCGTTATCCCATTGCCATACATAATAATCCAGCGGTGGAGTATCTGATGATGACACTTGCTTGGTTGTCTCGTAGCGCAAGCCTGCAAGGATATCCACACCGAAACCAGCAACCTCACCAGTAGTGCCTAACTGGAAGTAAGCTGCATCAGTATCTTCCTGGATGTCGTTGTTGCTTTTGCTGTTGCGAACCTGACCGGCAACCTGCGTATCCTCAACACCAATATAGGCTTTTTGTGCGCTATAGATGCCTACGAGGTGATTGGCCAGCTCACGTGCGTCAGCGCGATAACCGATGTGAGGCGAGTTGCCAGTGCCTACATCTTCAAATTCGCCAGCCACATCGAATTCTTCAAATAACCCGGCAGGGAATTCGCCAGGCGCTGATGCACCCCAACCACCCAATACCTGATTGTTGTTACCGTTGTAGTTAACGGTGTTTGAACCCATTTCGCGACGCTCAATACCGAAATCAAAACGGCTGCCATCATCGAACTTCCAGGAAGCATCCACTTTAGCCTGGTTCACTTCAGAAATTTGCTCTGCCGAGAATACACGCATTACCGAGGAGCTGAGATCTTCTGTTCCCAGGGTACCGTTGATGGTGTGAGTCCAGTTAGGGATTTCAGCCCCGCTGAATTGCCATTGCGCACCGGTTTTGATGGATGCACCAACACCAACGTCCAACTCACCTGAGTGGCCTGGACCGGTAGGCAAGCTCTCCATAGTCGAATGATGTGCATCAAGACGTAAAGTCAGTTGATCGTTAACTGCCCAGTCAAGATTTAAACCGGTTGACTCCAGGGTATCTTCCTGGGAACGGTATTGCTGGGAGAAACCAATGTCTTTGGTGGTGCTATAGACTTCAGTGATGAATTTTGGCGTTTTGATGGTTGAATCATCAAATTCAACAGAGGTTATGTTTCCACCGTTTTGAACCCAGGTAGTAACTTCGCCACGGTGTTCACTTTGATTATTTTGCGCAAAGGTGTAGTCCAGGGTGGCAGTCAAGTCTTCAATAGGGCGGTATTGGAATGTCAACTGGGCATTGGTACGGTCACGTTGACGATCAGAGAAGGTGTAACGGATATCGTTAGGGCGAGAGTATAGTTGCCCAACCGCTGGTGCGTTCTTGAATTTGGGGCTGTTAGCCGCGTTGTCATAAATGGTGCTGGTAGTGCCGCCGCCCCATTCTGCAACTGTCCAGTCGTTAACTGTTGCACCGGTAAAACCTGAATCACGCTCCTGGTAGCTTGCACTCAGTGACACACCGAATACCTGGGAATCATCTGCCCAGCTCACCAGGCCTGACACTTCCGGCGTTACATCATCGCCAGTGCGGTTAGTCGTATCTGCCACTGCTTTGGCGCCAATACTGGCCTTGAAGCCATTGCTTTCCAATGGACGTGCGGTCTTGACGTTTATCGAAGCACCGATACCACCGGCGGCAATGTTCGCTTTACCGGTTTTGTATACTTCTACACCGGAAACGGCTTCAGAGGCCAGGTTTGCAAAATCAAATGCGCGCGAGTTACCACCACGGGTGGATGCGTCAGCACCTGAACTACCACCATAGGCGCTACCTGTTGGCAGGGTTCTTCCATTCAGGGTCACCATGTTGAAATCGGGACCGAAACCACGAACGGTAATACGTGAACCTTCACCGTTGGAGCGGTCAATAGATACACCGGTAATACGCTGCAGGGATTCTGCGAGGTTGGTATCCGGGAATTTACCCATATCTTCGGCGCTGATGGCGTCAACCACACCGGCTGAATCGCGCTTGATATCCATCGCGCGTTCCATAGACGCACGAATACCGGTTACGGTGACTTCTTCTACTGATTCATCTTGTGCAAAGGCAAAACCACTCAAGCCGGTGAGGGCTGTAGAGGCAATAACCGTTGCCAGGATTTTTTTATTAAAGCTGATGTTTCTACTCATGGAGCTCTCCTTAATTGGATTAATTATGCTCAGGATTTTTTTGTTGTACCGCTTATACAAACCCATTACCCCTGTAGTGGGAGGGTAATGAATCCGGATTCACCTCGTTAGCAAGATGATTGGATCACACCAGGCACTGTCGCCCGTCTCCACATTTACCAATACTGTTATTGTGATTTTGAATGAGACATAGCCCGCACTGGCACTGTTGGATACAAGTATCATATGTTCAGTTTGACTACAACAAATTGAGGCGCACGAATTTGTAAAAAGGGATGATCTGTTACGCAACGCTACACATTGGCGCAGAAATCGATCAACGGTAGCATTTTTTAATTAGTGAAAGTGGCGACACCCCAAAAAGCACTTTTGCAACAACAGCATAGAAAACCGGGAATTCTGACCTTACAGAATTAAATCACCAATAAAAATTTTTTTATTAATGGTAAAAAACCCGACTCAACGGTCGGGCTTTTCAAAGGGCAGGATATTTATCACTTGCACTGCATCGCGTTTTTCTTCTTCAGTCTGGTTCACCCGGGTTTCCAGCTCACGCGCTACGGGCTTGAAGTGCATTTCCTCTTTATAGCCACAGGCAACGCACTCCCGAAAATCTTTACCGTTTTCACCATAAACGACCAGCTTGTCCATCTCGGAACAGCGCGGGCAAACGGCCCCGGCGACAAAACGACGCTTGCTGCTATATACCATCACGCTGCCTCCCCCGTGATGCCGGAATGGCGCAACAGCGCATCGATTTGCGGCTCGCGACCGCGGAAATTTTTAAACAACTCCATCGGTGGGCGGCTACCGCCTTGCTGCAAAATTTCCCGCAAGAAGCTCTCACCGGTCTGCGGGTTGAAAATACCTTCCTCTTCAAAACGCGAATAGGCATCGGCCGACAATACCTCCGCCCATTTGTAGCTGTAATAGCCCGCCGCGTAACCGCCCGCAAAAATATGGCTAAAGCTGTTTTCAAATCGGTTGAAAGCGGGCGGCTTGATAACAGCTACCGCATCCCGCACTTCATTCAATACATCCTGCGCCGATTTGGGTGCGGCCGGGTCATATTCAGCATGCAAACGAAAATCGAACAAGGAAAACTCCAGTTGGCGAATCATCTGCAAGCCCGATTGGAAATTTTTCGCCGCGAGCATTTTATCCAGCAAATTCTGCGGCAAGGATTCCCCGGTCTGGTAGTGGCCGGAAATTAATGGAATCGCTTCCGGCTCCCAGCACCAGTTTTCCATAAATTGGCTCGGTAACTCTACTGCATCCCAGGCGACGCCATTAATACCACTCACGGCGGCGACTTCAATTTGCGTGAGCATATGGTGTAAACCGTGGCCAAATTCGTGGAATAACGTGGTTACTTCATCGTGAGTTAACAATGACGGGGTAGCGCCCACTGGCGGCGTAAAATTGCAAGTTAAAAACGCCACTGGCAATTGTACACCGGTGGATGTCTTACGCCGCACGCGGCAATCAGCCATCCAGGCGCCACCTTTTTTCTTTTCGCGCGCAAATAAATCGAGGTAAAAACTGGCAATCTGCCTGCCGTTTTTTTCGATGTGATAAAAACGCACATCCGGGTGATAACTATCGAACTGCGTAATTTGTTTAACCTCAATGCCAAACAAACGCTGCACTACAGCAAACATACCGGAGATAACTTTTTCCGCAGGAAAATACGGGCGCAATTCCTCTTGCGATACCGAATATTTTTCCACCCGCAATTTTTCGCTGTAATACGTGGTGTCCCAGGCTTGTAAATCAGCGCAACCATTTGCGGCAGCGAAGGCCCGCAATTCGGCATAATCCTGTTCGGCATAAGGTCTGGTTTTTTGTGCAAGCTCATTTAAAAATTGCAGCACTTGCGCAGGGGATTCAGCCATTTTGCTCGCCAGCGAACGCTCGGCGTAATTGTTAAAACCCAGCAATCTGGCAAGCTCATGACGCAGTGCCAGTGTCTCGGCAATAATCGCGCTATTGTCCCATTCCGCCGCCGCAGAGCCATCCGCTTTTTTTCCTGCGGCAGATGCACGGGTGACATAAGCGGTATAAATTTCTTCGCGCAGTGCGCGATTGTCAGCGTACATCATCACCGCATAGTACGAAGGAAAATCCAGGGTAATCACATAGCCTTGCAGATTTTTTTGTGCCGCCGTTTGCGCTGCCTGGGCAAGCGCGGACTCGGGCAATCCGGCGAGCGCATCGGCGCTATCAAAATGTTTATGCCACGCCTGGGTTGCATCCAAGACATGATTCGAAAACTGCGTAGAAAGTTCGGATAAACGTTTTTGGATTTCACCAAAACGTTTTTTATCTGCCTCATTCAAAGCAACACCACCCAAACGAAAATCGCGCAATGCATTATCCAGTGTTTGCCGTTGTGCCTGGGTTAATTGCGCATATTCACTGCTATCCGCGAGCTGCTGATACGCTTTGTATAAATCCTCATTTTGACTGAATTCAGTAGAATAATCCGTTAGCAGCGCAATGCTTTCGGTATAGGCTTTACGCAATTCATCACTATTGGCAACCGAATTCAAATGGCTTACCGGCGCCCAGGCCTGGTCAAGCTTATCGCCTTGTTCTTCAATAGATGCGACCAAATTGTTCCAGGTCACGGTAGAAAGCTCACCCAATAACGAAGCTAACTGGGCCCGCCCGTCAGCAATTAATTGGCGAACCGCCGGTTCAACGTGCTCGGCACGAATGGCAGAAAACGGTGGCAGGGTATGGGCTTCAAGCAGGGGATTGGTCATGCAATAACTCCATCGGGCGAAAATCAAACGCAGTTTCGCGTATCATACACCCAAGATTGTGTTGGTTTTCGAGGAATTATTTATGGGCGCAATAAGAAGTTTCCAAGGCCACACCCCGCGGTTGGGTGAACGGGTTTTTGTAGATGATTCCGCCGTTGTTATCGGCGATGTTGAATTAGGTGATGATGCATCTGTATGGCCGTGCGTTGTCATTCGTGGCGATATGCATCACATTCGAATAGGCGCACGCACCAGCGTACAGGATGGCTCGGTGCTGCACATCACCCACGCCAGCAATTACAACCCTGCCGGTCATCCGCTCATTATTGGCGATGATGTGACCGTCGGCCATTCGGTGTGCCTGCATGGCTGCACTATTGGCAACCGCGTGTTGATCGGAATTGGATCAACAATTCTCGATGGAGCCATTGTTGAAGATGAAGTTGTGATCGGCGCGGGTTCACTGGTTCCACCGGGAAAGCGGCTTGAATCCGGCTTTATGTATATGGGTTCACCGGTAAAGCAAATCCGCCCGCTAAAAGATTCCGAGCGCAGTTTTTTTACGTATTCTGCAAATAATTACGTGAAATTAAAAAATGCTTACCTTGAAGAAAACACATTTTCACAGGAAAGCTCAAGCCTCGATTAATCGTCGCCATTATTTTCAGGGAATCCTATGTTGAAATACTCGCTGCCTGTTGTTGATAGTACGGATGAATTTTCCGTGAATAAAATAATTTGCATCGGCCGCAATTATGCCGAGCACGCACGGGAGATGGGGCACGATCCCGAGCGCGAACCACCGTTTTTCTTTTTCAAACCACAAAGCGCGCTAGCGCAAAACGGTGAAGATTTTCATTATCCGGATTTTTCCAGACAAGTTGAGCATGAGTTGGAATTAGTGATTGCTATTGGCAAATCCGGAACAAAAATTCCTGCAACAGACGCGGGCAATTTTGTATTCGGTTTTGCAATTGGCCTGGATATGACCTGTCGCGATATCCAGAAAGAGGCCAAAAAATCGGGGCGCCCCTGGGAACTCGCTAAAGGTTTTGATGGCTCGGCACCTTGCACTGCCATTCAACGCGCAACATTACATGACCTGGAACAATACGGTGAGCTGGTATTAACACGCAATGGCAATGAAGTGCAGCGTGGCAACTGGCGCGATATGGTGTGGCCGATTCCGGAATTAATTGCTGAGGTATCGCGTTATATAAAGCTGGAGGCGGGCGATTTGATTTTTACCGGAACACCTGCCGGCGTGGGGCCAGTACAGATCGGCGATGAATTGATTGCACGTTTGGAGGGGTTTTCACAAATATTGACAGTGCAAATTGCGGACTAAAATATCAAAAAATTCAGGTGAAAAAATTCACCTGAATTTTATTTGCCGGATTATGGCAAGTCAAACACCAATGCCTTTACCACTTGCGCCCTGGCATTTAATTGCAGCGAACTAATATCTGCCAGTTTCACACCATCACCAGGCTTCACCGTTTCACCGGCGATTTTCAACTCACCGTCAATCACGTGTACATAATAATGACGGTCAGTGTTGGTATTTAATTGTGCGGTCTCACTCGGCCCCAACAATAGTTGATAGATACGTGCATCCTGTTTGATGACCAAACTACCCGCTTCACCATCGGGACTTATGGCTAATGTTAATCCCGGATTACTACCAAAATCTTTTTGCTGGTATCCGGGCGCTTCACCGTACACATTCGGTTGAATCCAGATTTGCAAAAAATGTAACCCTTTGGTGCGTGACGGATTAAATTCGCTGTGGCGGATACCGCTACCGGCCGACATCAATTGGAATTCACCCGCGGGTAAAGTCGCCACATTACCTTCGCTATCTTTGTGGGCAATTTCACCATCAAGTACGTAACTGATAATTTCCATATCGCGATGACCATGGGTATCAAAACCGGCACCGGGTGTTACGCGGTCATCGTTAATGACGCGCAATGCGGAAAAGCCCATGTGACGCTCATCGTAATAACTGCCGAATGAAAATGTGTGCTTGCTATCCAACCAACCGAAGTTTGCACCGCCGCGTTCATGGCTACGTCTGATACTGATCATCTTACACCTCACTTTTTATGCGACCGGCTGTTACCGGTCGCAGCACAATGAATTTCTGTTTTTTTGCGAATGAACAATCAATCGTTTATCAGCAGTTAGAGTTTGCGAGCAATCACACTATCTGCACTGACGCGACCACCACCAGAAATCAGCAGGGAAATCGCACCCGCCAATAACGCCAGGCCAAACTCATAACCGTTGTTGCTCATAAACAGGCCGTTGTTGATATGTACCGAGAAAATCGCGACCACCATAGTCACTGCAAGCACTAATGCTGTCGGACGGGTCAATAACCCAAGGATCAGAAACAGTCCGCCAAAAAACTCTGCTGAACCGGCCAACGCCGCCATCACTACACCGGGACCAAGGCCGATTGAATCCATCCATTGGCCGGTGCCTTGCAGGCCATAACCACCAAACCAGCCGAACAACTTCTGCGCACCGTGGGCGGCGAAGATGATGCCGAGGGGTAACCGCAGGGCCAGGGCAGATAAGCTGTTGTTGGTAGCGATAATATTGCGAATAGTGCTCATGGTAATCTCCAAAAAATTTGAATGTGAAAATCGGGTTTAGTTGCGATTAAATACGTTTTGGCGCTTGGTAATTGCTGTGTTCGCCTCACTTGTTGCCAGAATAGGCTTGTCATGAAAGATAAAAAAGCGGAAGATTTTGAGCCATTAATTCAAATTTTTTGAACACAGGAAATCCCGGGGATTATGCATCACGCCATCACGCTGGAAGCCTTAAGGGTACTGGATGCCATTGATCGCAAGGGCAGTTTTGGTGCCGCTGCTGAAGCCCTGTTCAAGGTACCATCGGCCCTTTCTTATACCATCCAAAAGCTGGAATCCGACCTGGGCATCAATTTGTTTGATCGCAGTAAACAGAAAGCCCAACTCACCACCGCAGGACGACTGCTGCTTGAACAAGGCCGGCAGCTGTTGCAGGCGGCCAGCGCGATGGAAGAGGCAGTCCAACAACTCGAGTCCGGATGGGAAACCCAACTGCGCATCGCCCGCGACACCGTGCTGCCGCTCGCACCGTTGCTCCAGCAAATCAACGCCTTTAACCAACTGGACAAACGCGTTGCCATTACCGTGAGCGAAGAAGTATTGGGTGGAACCTGGGATGCGCTAATAACTGAACGTTGCGACCTGGTGTTAGGCGCAAGCGGTGATTTACCAAAAGGAATTTTTGAATACCGATTAATGGGTGAAGTGGAATTCGTATTTGCAGTAGCGCGCGAACATCCATTACGTTTTCACAAAGGCGCTGTCGATGCCGCCGCTATCGCCGCATTTCCCACCATTGTCATCGCCGATTCATCGCTGGGTTCACCGGGCCGTTCATCGGGCTTATTGGAAAGCAGGCAAATCATTCGCGTCGCCAACGCCGCCGCAAAAGTCCAGGCTCAACTAATGGGTGTCGGTGTTGGCTTTTTGCCAAAGCATTTAATTCAAAATGAAATTCAACGTGAAGAATTGGTAATTCTGGATTGCACCGTGCCTCGCCCTAATATTCCGCTTTATATTGCCTGGCGAAAAAATAATTCAGGTAAAGCATTGCAGTGGTTTGTGAATGCATGCAATGAAACACATTGGGGAATCCAAAAATAATTGAACAGGAAGGTTGGTCAACATACTTGAATCATAAGAGTTTGCATAACCACCCTGAACGCGCTGCCCTGATCGATTTACTCTCCATTTCCAAGCACCCCCGTAACAAGCAAAATGATAAAAAAATATCGAATTGCTTTGCCGCAAAAAACGAGTACAAGAAAGCGATAGAAAGATATGCGCATCACGCCGGCAAAAAAAGTTAAAGGATCGCCAATAATAGGTACCCAGGCAAATAACAATGACCATTGCCCGTAACGCTGGAATCGAATTTGAGCGTGATTTATTTGCTCTGGTGAAAATGGAAACCATTTTTTTTGCTGCAAATGCAAACATTGTTTGCCCAGGTACCAATTCACACAGGAGCCCAGGGTATTACCCAAAGTGGCTACACCCCATAACAACGGCAGTGAATAATGTTGATAAATGAGTGCAGCCAATAAAGCTTCCGAGGAAAGCGGTAGCAGTGTTGCAGCGAGGAAGGCAGTAACAAACAGGGAAAGATAGGCCATAATCAGATGCGGCACCGATCAGCGTAAATATTTCAGCGCCGCAAAATAATTATTTCTTTTCCGCAAGTTGGCGACGCAATGAAGTAATCACAGGTACTACCTCCGGACGAATTTGTCGCCATAAATAAAAAGCTTCTGCAGCCTGGCCAATTAACATACCTAAACCATCAGCAATGTGCGCGGCGCCATGAAGTTTTGCCCATTGCAAAAAAATAGTTGGCTCTGCACCGTACATCATGTCGTAACAACACGCATTGGCAGCGAGCAATTTTTCCGGCAGTGGTGGTAATTCGCCTTGCAAACTAGCCGAGGTTCCATTAATGACGATATCAAAGTTATCACTGTGCAATTGCTCAAATGCTTTTGCCTGGATATCACCCAGATCGAGAAAGTTTTTTGCCAATTCTTCCGCTTTACTTAACGTGCGATTGGCAATAGTGACGCGCCCTGGATGCTCTTCCAGCAATGGTTGCAAAATGCCACGCACGGCGCCCCCGGCACCGAGAATCAAAACACGTTTGCCCTCGATTTCCCAACCGAGATTATGCATATCGTGAACCATGCCAATGCCATCAGTGTTGTCACCAAGGATGGTGCCGTCCCCAAGAAGAGCGAGCGTATTCACCGCACCTGCACGCTCCGCACGGGGAGTTAGCTTTTGCGCAAATTCAAATGCCCGTAATTTAAACGGCACGGTAATATTTAAACCTTTACCGCCTTGTGCAAAAAAATCCTGCGCGGCTTTTTCAAATTCACCTTCATTCACCAGCTGCTTGGTGTAATGCATATCTTGCCCGGTTTGCTCGGCAAACTGGCGATGAATTACCGGCGATTTGCTGTGGCCAATCGGGTTGCCAAATACTGCGTATAAATCTGTCATGAGAGTTCCAATAAATCGAAGTACCAACGCAAATATTTGTCGGTTTTTATTTCAGCCAATCGCGATGGGGTAAAAATTTTTCGTAAAGTTCTGCTTCCGGGCTACCCGCTTCGGGTTGCCAGTTGTATTCCCAACGCACCAGTGGCGGCAATGACATGAGAATTGATTCGGTGCGCCCGCCGGTTTGCAAACCAAATAATGTACCGCGGTCATAGACCAGATTGAACTCGACATAACGGCCACGACGATAGAGTTGGAAATCGCGCTCGCGTTCCGCAAAAGACATAGCTTTACGCGCGTTAACAATCGGCACATATGCTGGGATATAACTGTCGCCAACTGCTTGCATCAAGGCAAAACTGTGCTCGAAATTTTCCGCGTTATAGTCATCAAAAAACAAACCGCCCACACCGCGCGCTTCACCGCGATGCTTGAGAAAAAAATAATCATCGCACCACTTTTTAAATTTTGGATACAGATGTTCGCCCAGCGGATCACACGCATTTTTTGCGGTTTGATGCCAATGGATTACATCCGCTTCATTACCGTAATAAGGCGTTAAATCATAACCACCACCAAACCACCACACCGGTGCTGCACCTTCTTTTTCGGCGATAAAAAACCGCACATTGGCGTGGCTGGTCGGCACATAGGGATTGTGCGGGTGAATGACCAGGGAAACCCCCATCGCTTCAAAGGCGCGGCCCGCCAATTCCGGGCGATGTGCGGTGGCCGATGCGGGCATCTGGGTACCATGGACGTGGGAAAAATTAACCCCGCCTTTTTCAATCACGTTCCCGTTGGTGAGCACACGTGAACGACCACCACCACCTTCTGCACGTGTCCAGCTATCCTCAATAAACTCTGCACCACCATCCTCCGCAGCAAGTGCCTGGCAGATGCGGTCTTGTAAATCCAGTAGATAGGCTTTAACGGCGGCTTTATCCGGCCCGGAAGCGAGTGTCATGGCAGGGTCCTTAGACGGGGGAGTGAACAAAGGCCGCTATTCTACGCGGCCTCACCATAAAGGGGAAAAGATTAACCGGGGCGAATAACCTCGCCCGTGAGCAAATCGCGAATTTCGGAGGGAGTGGCACGCGCACCGACTTGCCCGGAGGTAATCGCGTCCAATTCGTTGCCAAAATAACGCCGCACCTGATCGATTGTACGTGCCGGCGCCAGCCCGGCAGGATTACAGGAGGTAGAAACTATTGGCCCACCATAAGCACGCGACAAACCCGCAGCAACCGGATGATCGGTAACCCGCAACGCAACGCTGGGAAAATTGCCGGTTATCCAGGGCGGCACCAAACCATTGTGCGGCACCAGCCAGGTGTAGGGACCCGGCCAGGAATTTTTAAGCCGTTGCCGCTGCAAATCATCCAGGCGCACCAGCAATGGCTCGAACATACGGATATGCGCCGCCAGCAAAATCACACCTTTCTCTACCGGGCGATCCTTAAGGGCCAGCAAATGCATCACCGCATCCTCATCAAACGGATTACAACCCAACCCCCATACAGCCTCGGTAGGATAAGCCACGACACCGCCCAGCTTCATTTGCCGGGCAGCGAACTGCACCCGGGGGTTACGCGACCATTCGTACATGCAAAAGCACCTTGATTCAAAATTGAAAAATTACCTTATTATTCCAGCTTACCCGCCAATCCGACACCCGTTTATTGGTTAAACCCGTTGATAACAAGCGCCTATTTGCTGCACCAAACCTTTGATTTCCAATGCAATCAACCCCGCAGATAAGCTGCCGATATCCGCACCGGTGCGCTCCGCGAGCAAATCAAGCGGTAATGGATCAAACCCCAGTGCGTCCAACAGCGCTTGCTCCGCTGCATCCACCGGCGGTGAAGAGTTTTGTTTTTCGGACTCACGAAACAACGGCAATGAATGAGGATCACTGCCTGCCTCCTGCCGTTTGTAGCTGATCAGGCCTGCCAACTGATCCACGATATCCTGTGCTGTTTCTACCAATGTCGCCCCCTGGCGAATGAGCTGGTGACAACCGCGCGCAAGCGGATTGTGGATGGAGCCCGGGATAGCAAACACCTCGCGATCATGCTGTAGAGCATAGGAGGCAGTTATCAACGATCCACTCTGCACGGCAGCTTCAATCACCAGTGTGCCCCCACTCAAACCGCTGATAATACGATTGCGCTGGGGGAAATTGGCCGCCTGGGACGTTACGCCAAGCGGGAATTCGCTAATCAGGGCACCACCGGCATCCAGAATTGCCTGTGCCAAACCGCGATGGCGGGACGGATAAATCAGATCTATACCAGTTCCCATCACTGCAATCGTTTTACCGCGCGCATTTAGAGCGCCCTGGTGCGCAGCCGCATCTATTCCCAACGCCAAACCACTGGTGATCGTAAAACCACATTCTGCAAGGTGGCGTGCAAACCGTTCAGCATTTTCGCTACCACCGGCAGTGGGGTTGCGACTCCCTACGATAGCGACCTGCGGCAAGCTTAGGCAGGTGTAATCTCCACGCACAAATAATAATGGTGGTGGTTTGGGGATTTCTCGCAACAGCCTGGGGTAGCGCGGGTCATCAAAAAGCAAGCACTGTAGATCTGATTGGCTTTCTATGTAACCCAGATCCTGTTCCAGGCGCCGGGTCAGCGCAGAACCGGAATAAAAATCACTGAGAGCTTTATGGGCGGACGGGCGCAAATATGATGTGAGTGCAGAAGGGGGCTTATCCAGCAGGGTTTCGATATCAATTCCATGCTCGCGCAACTGCCAGTAAGCGCCGGTACCGGTTTCAGGCAATCGCAGGAAAAGCAGGTATTTGGCGAGGCAGGATTCCAACAGGGGGTGGGTCATAATCATCCTTGAATAAATTGCCCCCTGTTCGGGGGCGAAAAGTCATTACGGGTTGCGCACCTTA
The DNA here is from genome assembly GCA_021151835.1 of Gammaproteobacteria bacterium. GTDB lineage: Bacteria > Pseudomonadota > Gammaproteobacteria > Pseudomonadales > Cellvibrionaceae > Cellvibrio. The sequence continues at coordinate 2,029 of JAGKWO010000055.1, read as the reverse complement.
TCGTTAACCGCCAAGGCGCGATCTGCTTCCAGCACAAGGCCAAAGCTCAGCTTTTCAAAGGTGCGGAACACCATTAACAGGCCGGCGCGCTCATCGGGAAGGGCAATTTTTCCGCCTTTGACGCGATCACGAATCACTTCACCCGCTTTATAAATTGCCAGCACATTGCCAATTTGCAGGCCTTCGCGCTCACCGCGGTTGATAATAACCACGTTGAATTTACCTACCTGGGTAACGCCACCTTCAACCGCGATAATCTGGGCGTTGATGTCATCAACCGGTGCGCTGGGATGGAATAGCGAGTCCACCGAACGGTCTTCGCTCGGCAATAATTGGTCGCCGGCACGAACCTCTTCATAGGTACGGATAACATCTACCTTAGCAACTTCGCCTTCAATATTGTCAATCGCCACAGTACCAATACCCTGGGCATAAATCCCCAACAACTCCTTCGTTACCGGATCCTTAAACGCCTGCCCCTTACGGTAAATACCGTAGTTGGAGTATGACGAACTAAAGTTGCCGCGTGCATAGGCCTGGTCACCGGCACCTACAATAACGTGCTGCTGTTGGCCCGCCAACATATAGGGCGCACCTTCAAGCTCTCCCGGTTCGACGACACGACTGCGCGACAGGAAGGCGTCAATCTTATCCAGTGGAATTGCCGCAATCGCATCTTCTGTATTTTGAACCCTGATGCTCGGGCTTAGCTTGGTAGCACCATTGGTACCACCACGCGCGCCAGGCACCATTTTGAGCGAGCGCTCAACGGTCAAACGCGGCTGGCCATCCAGATAAACCAGCTTGATCAAATCGCCAGGAAAGATGAGGTGGGGATTTTCAATTTGCGGATTAACGTGCCAAATCTCTGGCCAAAGCCAGGGGCTGTTCAGGAAAGTACCGGAAATATCCCACAGCAGGCTAACAAGGAAGGCGGCGGCGAGCGCCAGTAATATTTTTTTCATAGAAACCGATCCTGTTTTATTCGGTCCTGAGGCAGATAGACGTATAATAATGTAATTAAAGCCCATGCTGTTTCCGTTCGCACCGCATAAATCCTGTGCGATCATCATGTTAGCAGCGGTTATTACCTTTTTACTAGAAGTTTGTCACAAAGACTATGGCCTTGTTACCTATCCTTGAATTTCCCGACCCACGCCTGCGCACTGTCGCCAAACCCGTCACAGAAGTGGACGATAATATCCGCCGTTTGATCGACGATATGTTTGAGACCATGTACGACGCCCCGGGCATAGGTTTGGCCGCTTCCCAGGTAAATGTGCACAAGCGCGTAGTAGTTATAGACGTGAGTGAGGATAAATCCCAGCCGTTGGTATTTATCAACCCGGAAATTGAGGTGCTGGACCAGGAAACCAGCGGGTACGATGAAGGGTGCCTGTCGGTTCCCGGCTTCTACGAAACCGTGGTGCGCCCCGGGCATATCCGCGTAAAAGCCCTGGACCGCCAGGGAAATCCTTTCGTGCTCGAACCGCAGGGACTGTTAGCCGTATGTATCCAACACGAGCTGGACCACTTGAATGGAAAACTTTTCGTAGACCACATTTCCCCCTTCAAGCGTTCGCGCATTCGCGCCAAGCTGGAGAAAAAACACAAAGCGGAAGCGCGCTAGACGCGACCGGTGAAGGCGCCCAGGGCGCCTTTTTAATTTTATCGCCCACCTTTTTGCGAGAGCCCAAAATCCACCCATGAACCAAGGTTTACGTATCATTTTTGCTGGCACGCCCGAATTTGCCGCCGAACACCTCAAGGCCCTGGTGGCCAGCCGCCATCAGGTAATTGCTGTCTACTCCCAGCCTGACCGACCTGCAGGGCGCGGAAAAAAGCTCACCGCCAGCCCAGTCAAGGAGGTGGCGCTCGCCCAGGGGCTTCCCATTTACCAGCCGCTTAACTTTAAAAACCCGGAAGCGGTGGCCGAGTTAGCGGCGCTTAATGCCGATCTGATGATAGTCGTTGCCTATGGCTTGATCCTGCCCAAGGCGGTACTCGATACACCCCGCCTCGGCTGTAT
>JAGKWO010000106.1 GCA_021151835.1 Gammaproteobacteria bacterium | reverse complement strand
ATACACACCAATTTTTCTGACATCGACAAAATTGATTTGGCCTGGTTGCGCATTCTCGTTACCGGCTTTTTGGCGATCCGCCTCTGGGCAGTGCTGGTGGCCGGCATGATCATTCTTTCCATCAGCTTCGGTATCAGCACCGATTTTGAAACCATGGGATTGCTTGGAAACTACATCACCTTCCTGCTCGTGAGCGTGTTGATTTTCTTTGGCTTGGGTCACTCCAGTGTCTTCGAAGGCCTGGAACAAAAAGCTGCGAGCGAACCTGAACCAGCCAAGGCAGAGCAGGAGCTTGAGCCCGAACACCAGAAAGATAAAATCAAGCCAGAGCTCATCGATCAAATTAGTGATTACATGGAACAAAAGAAGCCCTATCTAACACCGGCACTCACGCTGGAAAAACTGGCCGGGCAATTGAAAATCCAGCCCCGCTTGCTATCCAACATTATCAATCGTCACTTTAATTGTAATTTTTTCGAATTTATTAACTCGTATCGGGTAGAAGAAGCCAAACGTATGCTCGCGGATAAAAGCTATGCCGATAAGACTATGCTTGACATCATGCTCGACGTAGGCTTTAACAGCAAAGCCACTTTCAATACGCTGTTCAAAAAGAAAGCGGGGATGACACCTAGCGAATACCGCAAATCAGCGACGCCGACCTCGGGTTGATACCAATCGCAAACTAAGGAACCCCCATGCTCGGATTAATCCAGCGCGTTAAACATGCATCGGTTACGGTTAATAATGAAATGGTCGGCGAGATTCAGCAGGGTATATTGCTGTTGCTGGGCATTCAAAAAATAGATACCGAAGAAACCGCCAGCAAACTCATTGATAAACTGCTCACCTATCGTATCTTCGCCGATGCCGATAACAAAATGAATTGCAACGTCCAACAAATAAACGGCGGAATTTTGGTAGTTTCACAATTCACCCTGGCCGCCGACACCAAAAAGGGCACGCGCCCCAGCTTTTCCTCCGCCGCACCACCTGCACAGGCACAAGCGCTGTACGATTTTTTTGTTGCGCAACTGCGCAATAAACACGACAAAGTCGCCACGGGAATTTTCGCAGCGGACATGCAGGTCAGCCTCGTAAATGACGGACCAGTCACATTTATGCTGGAGATGGAATAAATTCGTCCCGTCAAAAACAAACCTGAAAAGGATTCACCTGAAGGAGTCTCACTTTGCTTATCTACTTCACCACAAACCAAACACAGCTGATCGAGGCCTACCCACTCATTGCCCAATTACGGCCCCATTTAAGTCTGGACAGGTTTCTCACCCAAGTCACACGAATGCAACGGGACTCCGGCTATCAGTTGGTTTGCTTGAGCGTGAATGACAGCATTAAAGCGGCCGCGGGGATTCGCAGCGCCGAGTGGTTACATTCCGGAAAATACCTTGAAATAGATGACCTAATTACCAATGCTGATGACCGCTCGCAGGGCTACGGCAGCCACTTATTTGATTGGATATGTCAATATGCAAAGAAAATAGGCTGCAACCAGGTACGCCTGGTCTCCGGTGTGCAACGCGAGAGAGCGCACCAGTTTTACTTAAGCAAAGGGATGACATTTGAAGCGAAATATTTCGCAATTAACCTATAACATCAGCGCAGGAATTCCGTCGAGCAACGGACTCTTTCGAGCCCGTTCCTCTGCGGCGTTCAAACATTTTTGATCGCATAAGGCATGTATTTTCGCCCTTTACCATACAGTACTTTGCTCAATTTTCACTTATTGGAAATTTGCTGGCACTGATGCTTGTTTAATCCCGAACTCCCCGTTGACGATTTCCTCTCCCCTCTTTGTTAAATTAGCCAGGTCCTCATCGCGCGAAATGTCGAGCGCTGCGCGATCACCTGAATGACCTTTCCAGGAACTTGCAGTCCAGCCAAAAGGAACCACTCGCCAATCTGAATATTTTGCAGTAGCAAGGACTGACTCGGAAAAACCACCGCCAGCAAAATCAAAAGTAAAAGCGTCGTATTGGGCTTGCGTTGAGAAGTCAACATGGAGGATAGGCTGCGAATCATCAATCTGGATATCACCATAAATTTCAATGTCATCCAGTTTGACTGTGCCCGCTGATACAGCGCGATATTGCATACCAAACATTTGAGGCTTGAGTGTGCGCGAAAAACCACTAGGGAATTCGGTAACTTTAAACTCCAGTTCATTCCACTCACCCGCGGTCAGGGTAGCTGTCGTCAATGCAGGAGTGAATTCGAAGTGACTCCAATTGCCATCCTGAAAGAAGAATTTCAGCCAGAAATCATCGCCCGCCCAGTCAGCAGGAACAAATAATTTCATTTTCACTGTGAGGCCACCACGGAAATCTATTTCTGAAATGGAATTGATATCAGCCTTGTTAATTGCACCAAAATCACCCGCAGGCACAGTGACTGCTAACTCCGCATTGGATGCATCCAGTACTGGCCGTCCGCCATCCCAGTTAGCATTCACAAATCCTTCAGTACCTTTAGTGAAGCTGGCTTTGTATTGCAGGGCAGTAATAGTCTTGGTGGGCCGGGCATTGGGATCGGAGATGCTAATAGAATCGACCAAAATGGGTTCCATCTCATTCCCTGAAAATCCACCGATCTGCATGCCAAATGTTTGCACAGTATTGATGTGAGCAGAACTCACAGACTCATTAAACGCAACCAACGTTTTAACCTCCGTCCATTGCCCCGGAACTAGTTTGGATGTATTGAATGATGTGTCTGTCCATACTTCCCATGAAGATCCGAATTGGCCGAAAAGCTTGGCCCACAAATTCTTACCCGCATACTCCTGCGGTAAGTAAATTCGATAGGTCACCTCAAGCGTCTTGGTGAAGGGAATAGAGCTAAGCCCTGGTCCACTCCAACTAGGCAATTGAAATGCAAAGTCTCCACCAGTAGGTTTAAGAGCCAGAGCACCTTCAACATGCGAAACATTCACCGAGCCAAAAGCTTTATCCCAGCCTTCATTGGACGAGTCAAAACTTGCGACATAAACTGGTGGCACGCCCGGCAAAATACTCAATTCATCAAACTTGACGGGCGCTTTGAGTGAAGCTGCTTTGCCGTTAGCCATCACTTGAATGCCAACCTGTTTAACTGCGGTCAGATCAAAGCTTATGGCGCCGTTCATTAACTGTGCTGGGTTTATGTCACTGGCTGATTTGGGCAAGCCATAACTCAATTTACTCCATTGGTTGCTGCGCAAATCTATCGCCGTAGTACTGCCTGCACGCAGGCTGTTGCCATTAACGTCTTTAAGGTAAAGCGCAAAACTAAGCTTACCTTTCTGAACGTACTGCCCCGAATTATTCAGCTCAAACTCGGCGTAGAGCTTGTCTAGGAAAACATTCGTGGACAACACAGCACCACCGCGTAAATCCAGCGCATTTTCCAATGTCATCACATAAGCCGCCTCATCATTACTGGTTAGCCAAGGAAAGTTGAAAGCCAAGGCTGCATCGCCTACGGACTTGGCCAAGATTTCTTTATGGTCAACAGGCGATTCATCAACGCCAGCCACGCCTGAACCTGTTATTTCCGTAACAATAAACGGCACCTTTTCGTTGTACAGCATGGTAGCCGCGTGCACTATTTTGTCACTGGTATTCCACTTGGCGCCTTCAGCATGCAACCCAAACACCAAGTTTTTCGCACTGTCTGCAGCCATCAGCTCACGTGAGCGGCCGTTGAGGAACGCATTAAAATCCTGGCCGCAACTTGGCGCATCAATCACCAGCGGGAATTTAAAGCCAGCGGTACGGAATTTACGGATTAATGATTTGTATGTATCCAGATACTCCTGATAGCCAAGGCTGTCTGGGTTAAATACATCCATAATTCCCCAACCGTTGGCGATGTTGAGCATCAAGTGCGACTGGAAGCGATCCTG
>JAGKWO010000105.1 GCA_021151835.1 Gammaproteobacteria bacterium | reverse complement strand
CCTGGCGGGCGATACCTACCACAAAGATGGCACCATCATGCGTCCCTTGGTAATGGATTTCCCGGCTGACAAAAAAGCCTGGAACATCAATACGCAGTATATGTTTGGCCCTGCGTTCCTGGTAAACCCGGTTTACGAAAACAAAGCGCGCGCGCGCGATGTGTATCTGCCGGCAGGTGCTGATTGGTTCAACTTTTACACGGGTGAAAAACTATCGGGTGGCCAAGCCATTAAAGCCGACGCGCCATTAACCCAAATGCCGTTGTTTGTTAAAGCGGGCTCCATAGTTCCCACTGGCCCACTGATCCAGCACGTGGATGAAGGACTGAACGCGCCAATCACCCTGAACATTTACACCGGCGCAAACGGCAGCTTTGATATCTACGAAGATGACGGCCGCTCAGTGAAATACGAACAAGGCGAGTGGTCGCGTATTCCTGTCTCTTACGATGATGCCTCCGGCACAGTCACCATCGGCGACCGCATCGGCAGTTTCACCGGCATGGCTGAACAGCGCAAAATCAGCGTGCGCTTTATTAGAGGAGCGAATAAAGATGCGGCGAATTTTGATGCAGTGCCGCAGGAGACTATTGATTATGCTGGTAAAACAATGACGGTAAAAATGATTAAATAATTCGTCGATATTGTTTGCGAAGAGAAATCCCGTTCATTGTGAAGTGATCGGGATTTTTTTTGAGCTGAGCTTTCCTTGGGGAAAATGTGTTTAACGAGTGCATCTGCTTTAAAAGGATAAAATGAAGATCGATAACGAGGTTTATGAGCTTATTTCCCGTCACTGTTCCAAAAAGCCAGAGGTGCTTTCGGATGACCTGTTTCTAGAGCAAGACCTGAAGATGGTTGGTGATGATATTGTTGATCTCCTTGAAGAGATGCAGGCTAAATTTGACATAGACTTTTCCAATTTTGATTTTTCTTTGCATTTTTCCCCGGAGGTTGGTTGGCCGGAAAATCCAGAATATGGGTATTACCCTGTAACTGTTGGTCATTTGGTAAAGGTGGCGACTGGAGGAATCTGGTTTTTGCCGGAAAAAAATAAAGAAAATTTTTTAGTCGAAAGAAGGCGAACCTTGGTGTTCAAGACAGTGACTGTGTCAGTCACCGCGCTTTTTATTCTTGTATTCATATTACTGGGATCGCACGCAGAATGAACTGAACGTTGGGGAACTCCGAAATACTGACCGAAGGACCAACACATGCATTTGCAACGGAACTTACTGTACTACCGCTTATTCACTTCGCACTGGATATTTTTACGACTTCCGGGGCAATCTTGGAACCCCTTCAATTACCGTTCGGACCCCTTTACAGATTGCTCTGCACCGGGGCTACACAGCAGTGTGCCTCGAAAAAAGGCTACCACATTTACTAATAACTGCAACGTTTTTTTAAAGAATTTAAGTGAAAGCCATCCCTAATTATTTATATTTTTTTAGCAGATCCTCTAATTGCGTTAAAGATTCATCTTTTGATGATGAACTATCATAAAGGCCTTCGGTTTCAGGCCTCGATCGCATAATGTTTAGCATCCTTTCTATTACCGCATGGTCAAATTCAGCACTTATTGTGTGCAGTGCGCTTGTAATAAAAGAAGGTGTCAGTGCGTTACGAAAAAACATGTCTTCAAAAAGGATTTGCCATGCAAATGCCCACTCAAAAATTTCCAAAGCTACAAATAATGCTGCCTGTTCTTTGGGTTGGGAGAGCGGATGGTAGACTAATCTAGCTCTCACAGATGAGTTCATATACCCATCAACAGCTATTCTCATGGTTGTTGGGTCTATTTCAATTAAGCTCTCACCTAATGGTAAATGCAATCGAACATCCAGTTCATGGATACGCTGCAATAGTGCAATTCGCCAATCGTTAATTTCGCCCAATGAAATATAACCGTTCCGGGAGGCTTCGAAGTGATTCTCATAAATTTCTTCGCCTCGCTGCCATAGGTCAGGAGACTTGGGCTGGAAGCCCACAGTGTTGAGAAAGTCATCCAAGCCGCCAGATGCAGCTAAACCTGAAAAATCTATTCCCAGTAATAACGGACACGGGAGCAATTTCGGAGAGTTATCAAGCTCTTCAGAAACTCCCAGAAGAGTATCTTTGAAATTTGGAAACAAAATCATACAAATGTGCCTCGATACTTAGCCCATATGTTAAGTAGCAGGTTTATTTTTAGCGCTGCCCATTGCTGCAATAACAAATTGACGCAGCCACCGTTCAAATTCTGCGCGATCTGATATCTGGTCAGGTATAGGGTTATTCTTCACCACTTCGGGAAAACGTAATGCTAATTCTTTTAGCACAGCAGGTGCTTCAGAAATAGGTGTCGATTCAAGAATTCCTCTAACCATTCTCTCGCGCATATCAATGTCTCCTTTGGCAAGTATTGGTCTGCTGCCCATACGGCTTGCGAATCCTTCCGCAACAATTCTAACAGCTTGTGGCCAAGTAACTCCCATGGAAATTAAAAGCGACAGTTCACTGTGGGCATTAATATTATGAATGCCGGGATTATCGGTAGATACGCTAACCCTCAATACGGGAGGTGGGCTTACGTCCTGCATCATCTTCAACACCGGATGCGACTGCAAGCCAAGATTATTGAGAATAATGTTTGAGGTAGGTGGAACCTCTAACGTAATTCCCTGACTTGCGACACGTTTTAAAGCGGCTAGACGGCGTGTCTCCAACTCGGCAACCTGCGCGTCAGTGTATTTTTCACCGCCCCTTCTCCAATGGGCAGGTTTCCCTTTTTTCGCTTCAACGCGTGTAAACCCAAGCATCTCCATTGTTTTTGCTGCATGCTCGGGATCAAAACTTAAGCCAAGAATAACTCCATGCCCAATGCGATCAGTGCCGGAAGTAATAGCCAATTCTATATCATCCATCAGGCGTCCCAAAACAGAGGTGTTGCCTTGCACAGTTCGGGCTACTTGTTCGCCAGCGTGCATCGTAAGGCCAACGACACCAGACGAATTCATATCCATATTTTGCGGATGCGGTAGCATATCCATTCGCTGGAGGGATTCTGTAATGGTCTTATTGTAGCGATTTAGGCGGCCCACGGCCGCGAGAAGTTTTTCTAAAGCTTTTTCCCTGGCGCGTTTATTGCTCTTAGGAGTTTTCTCCAAGTTTTGGCGTGCAGCATCTATCTCAGCGCGTAAATGATTGACTAATAAATGATGCATTTCGGCAGCTGTTGATGGGGAGTCATCATCCCTCAGCTTAAATCCTGACTCTTCAATGATGGTGGCGACCTGATTTAGCGCCATGTCGTTTGATAAGATGTCGTGCATGATCTGGTCATGTAAATTTCCTTCTTTCAACAACCGATTTAATAGCGGCAAGTTGCGCTCGGCAACAACAGATACCATTTCAATAACTCGCATCAGGCGCCCCCTCATGGTTTCAGTTTCCTGCCCGGATATATCAAACCCAAGGAAAAGCCTGTTATCAATTGCTTGCTCAAGTATTGCCTTAAAGTCAGCTGTTGATAATTTCCCCCGTGAAACCGTCGCTATAATTCCACCTACAAACAGCAGCAATTCTTGAAGCTTTGGGCTTTTTTCCAGTAGCTTGGTGTGCAGTCCACGTAATTCCAACCAGCCAGTTCCTTGATCGAATGAGCGAATGATCGCAAGCTCCATGATCTCTCGTAACCTGGAAACGGCATTTTCTGAGACGAAGCTTTTGAGGCGTGGAAATTGAGCAAAAAACTCTTTCAATTGATTTGCTGACTGACCCTCATCCACACTCATTGTTATTAACCGTTGCAATTCTTCCTCAAAGTATTGCCGAAACATGGCGGCTTCGGGGCTGTTGGTTTGTACAGCCGAATGCCATTTTTCCAGGGAAGACTTTAAGTGTGCTAAATCGACATCTCCAACCATTAAGGTGGCAAGGGACGAATGCAAAGCTGCTACCGCTTCCGGATTCATAGCATGTAAGTTACTCTCAATCCAATTTACGATGTCGACAGCATCTACGAGGCTTGTTGTATGAACATGTAAATCTGCCATTGGCAGTCCTGATAGAAGTTTCATGCCATGAATGAATTTTACCGCTTGGTCACCGCTTAACTTATCTCCCGATTTGATATTGGATAGCTGAACAATAATTTCGAGCCTGGGCAAAATTTGTCGCAATTGCTCGGCGTTGGCACTACTTATTGCTTCGATTATTTTACTTCTGACTGTCGGATGTAGTCGTTCATGCAGTGACGCCACGAAATGAACAACCCGAATTAATTCGGGCAAATCTTTAATGTCTCCAGAGAATTTAGCCAGGAATGGTGCGGCAGCAGTTAGGTCAGCAAGAGCTTTGCTATTTATCGACTTCAAATACAAGACCGTATCAATTCCCCTGGCTGACATATGCGCAAGGGTATTTAGTAGTTGCTGCTTATGTTGAGGAGCCAATGAATCCAGATGTTGCTGTTGTTCATTGGATAAGGCTTGTTCTATTTTTTGTCGATGTTGATTAAGTTTTTCAGTATCGGGTGAGCTGTTATCTTGTTCCGTTTTTTGGAACAACCGCGCCGGTTGATCCAACCATTGCGGCCGTTCGCTGAAACCGGCTTTGATATTGGCAAGGTCCATTGCATCCAAATTGCCAACTTCCCCCATACGCCGGCTGAGATTGGTATGGGCTAGCCGGGTTTGCTCCAGTTGACGTTGCAGCGCGGCTTTTTCCTGCGGCGTTTTTGCCGTGGTAATGTCTGCTTCGATGGAGGCGATCATCCGCTGCTGTGCATCCAGTTCCAGGGCGACTTTATTGCGGTAGAGGATAATTTGTTGTTCAAGTGGCAGGTCATCCCAATTCGCAAGATGTTGCTCATCAAGCGCGCCTATATGTTTGGCCCATTGCGGATCATGGGCTTGCAATGCATGAATACCTTCTTCGCGCAACGCGCGCGGGTTGGCACCTTCGCGCATGACGATCACCGGCTTGCCGTCGATAATCATAGTGACAGCTTGACCTTTGCTTGAGCGGGTCATTGCGGCGAACTCTGCATCTGACATCACCATGATCGGTGTGTTTTGAATCAGGGCGCGCTGGTCTTCCGGTACTCCGCTGACCAAATGCTTACGCAACTCCGCTGTTTCAGCGTCGCTGATGCGCGCGGCAGGT
>JAGKWO010000054.1 GCA_021151835.1 Gammaproteobacteria bacterium | reverse complement strand
TTAAAAGTTTAAAAGTTTAAAAGTTTAAAAGTTTAAAAGTTTAAAAGTTTAAAAGTTTAAAAGTTTAAAAGTTTAAAAGTTTAAAAGTTTAAAAGTTTAAAAGTTAGAAGTTAGAAGTTAGAAGTTTAAAAATAAAAGGGGCGCTCATATGATCGCCCCTTTTTTGTGCATCTTCAGATTGGATATTTATATTTCGTGTTGTCGATTACAACATCGAAGGCATTGCGTCCAAATCGGAGGTATCAACTTCTTTTTCCGCAGTTCTTGTATTGGCAGAAAGACGATTGATATTGCTGGCGCTCGCTACACGAAATTCTTCTTGCTGTTGGTGCCACGCGATAATCTTGTAATAATTGCGCACATTATCAACAAATTTAACCGGCTCCCAACCGCGCATATATCCATGTTTCGCGGTGCTGTAATACTGGTACTTGGATAGTAGCGGCATATATTTGCGGACATCTTCCCACTTGCTTGGGTTGCCGCCCATGCGTTGGGTAAGTACACGCGCATCTTCAACATGGCCAAGGCCCTGGTTGTAGGCGGCGAGCGCCATATTCAAACGATCTTCACCCTGAATACGCTTGGGTAATTTTTCCAGCACAATACTGAGGTATTTTGCTCCGCCGCGAATGCTTTGTTGCGGATCTTTGCGATCAGTAATTCCCATGGCGCGCGCGGTATTTTTGGTCAGCATCATCAAGCCGGCGACGCCGGTATCAGAAACCGCATCAGGTAACCAATTGGATTCCTGATAGCTGATTGCGGCCAGTAATTGCCAATCCACATTGAATTCTGCACCGGCATTTTTCATGTGTTCAATCCATTGGGGCAAGCGTTGCTCCAATTGGTAAGTGAAGGACATTGCTTCGCCGGTAGTCACTTCTTCTATATGGCGGTCGAAGAATTCCTCGGTAACGCGAGCGAGTGTTCCATCTGCTTTGATGTTAGTCAGGTATTTCTGTGCAGCATCAAATAAAGTGGTATCCGAACCCTGCGGAAATGCCCAGGCAACCGGTTGTGGGTCACTGACATCAAACGCCAGCTCTGCCTTGGGGTACGAGTAACGATTGAGTGAATAGACTGTGGAATCCACAACAGCGTAATCGGCTTCCCCTCTATTGACCATTTCCAGTAAATCAATTTGTTCGGCATTGATGACATTGCGCCACTGCAAATCGGGGAAAGCCGCTTGCAAGGCTTTTACCCGTGCGCTGTGGGATTCACTGGCGAGGACCAAGACTTCTTTATCTTTAACATCATTAATGCTGGTGGGTTGCTGTAACCGCTTGTTGTAAACCAATTGCTGGGTTACTTGCATGAAAGGCGCTGCAAAACTGATTGTCTTGCCACGGCTCTCCTGCGCCGTTAAACCGGCAGCAGCAAAATGGAATTGCTGGTTCACCACGGCATTGAGCATGGCATCAGGGTCGGAACTGTTCTCCAGCACCAATTTCAGGCCAAGCGAATCCGCAAAGCCTTTGACCAGGCTATATTCGAACCCTGTAAGGCCAGTAGGGCCTTCATAATAAGTAGTAGGACCGTTGCTTGAAACTACGTGCAACTCGCCTGACTTCAGCACTTGCTCCAATAAAGTAGGAGGAGTGCTACGCACCAGTAACGAGCTACTGGCGGTGAGTAACAAGCCGGCAAACAGGCTTGTTGTTATGGATTTCAAAATCACTAACGCTGATGGTTTGCGAATTTCCATAAGGGGTTTCTCCGGTGGTCTGAACTGCAGCGCCCGAAAGGGTATTCTCTGTTCGCGTGTGCGCATTCATGCCGAATCCAATCCATTAATGACCCGTGCAAATACGTCGCCATGGTATAACCACTTTTTTTGTGTGCCTAGCTTGTTTTCTGAGCAGGATTAAGGTAGCGCTTAGGTGAAAATTTGACCTTTTTTGCTTTGGGGCTAGGAATGGCGCGGGATTCGGCGGATTTCAGTCACTGTGTAAAGACCGACGAACGGTCGAAAAAATGTTAAAAAATGTGACATCAGGCGCCATTTCTGGTCTAAAAAAGGGCATTAAAAACCGGTAAACCGTAAGTTTTTGTTAAAAACCTGCGCAAAAATGCGTAAAAAATTCAGATTTTTTTGTTATAAGCGCATTTTTTGCGGCGCTGTATTGTAAAAAATTGTTGCAAATAAAAAATACCCGCACATCAGCGGCGCAGCACAACGAATGTTTTGTTGGAGTTTGCGATAACAGTCGGAGCAATTTGCATCGACAACCTAATACTATTAGTTGTTTGTGCATAAATATTTTTTTGCGCTGCATTCTGCTAATAATTTCTGCGTTGCAATACCTGCGCTGTTTTTCCTTTTCTTCAATGCGTAATCAATGTATCAACGAGCTGTAATATTGCTTCGTAAAACTTATGTGCGCACCTGGAGCTTCGTAGCGGATGGATAAAAAAACTATTCGGCGCTGATGTGGTGGTGCAAAAAAAATAGAATTATTAATTTTTGGAAAAATTACCAACGCAGAAGAAATATTTACAATCGTACGTTCGATCTCCTGTAGTCGCCACCAGGTCATTAGCAATGCGCTGGGCGAGATGGGGCTGGTAAATGCGCTTGAATTCCCTCTTTCTGGATTCCAGCGGGAAAACCTTTTTCTGTAAACTGTAGATTAAATTGAATTCATGAATTATTAATCAGGACCGAAATTTTCGGATAATTATGTGCGATATTTTAATGCGATCAGTGATATGCGCAGGCAAACTGAATCGCAGGGAAGGCAGGCAATATTTTTTACCTGAAAAATAATTCCTCCAGTTGTGTGCGGACGTTGCCCAACCCGAATGGTATTTTGTGTAGAGCGTTGTTTTCCCCATGTCAGGCCGATGCCAAAACTGACGCTGGTAATCAAATAATTTTTTGGTAATTGGGAATATGTTTTCGTTTGATATCATTGTGGATGACAGCTTAATGGCGGAAGTTATGTGCTGCATTAATCTGGTTTAACAAGCAGGACGTTTTTGCATTGACGGTTAAGGAAATACTGCAATCAACAAGAAGAATTTTTTTTTCGCACCAATAGTGGTTTTGATAATAAAAATATTAATTGCAGCCAGAAGGGATGCCGGGACGCTGCCCATGTTTTACTTGAGGGGCCGGGTTTTACGTAAGTGGCTGGTGTCTGGGGGTAAACGACGGTGGCCTGGAGGTTCCGGAGGCTGGAGGTTTTGGTGGATTAGGGCTGCTGAACCAGCCTGATCCCGGATGGGTAAAGGCGGGATCAGGGGAAAAAAGTCTCTCGGGCAGGGCGCAAATCCAGTACAATGCGCGCCTAGCTTTTGTCATTACCTTTTGTTATCACCCATGCCGAGGCTCTTCCCACTATGTTAATCCTGCGTGGCGCTCCCGCTCTTTCCAGTTTTCGTTCGCAAAAACTCCTGTCCAGCCTGCAACAACGTATCCCCGCTGTGACTGGCGTTAGCTCGGAATTTGTCCACTTTGCCCATATTTCTTCCCCATTGAGTGATGCCCAGCAGCAAGTGCTCAAGCAATTACTGACCTACGGCCCCAAGGTAGAGAAAGAAGCCAGCCACGACGGTGAGCTGTTCCTGGTAGTTCCGCGCCTCGGTACTATCTCCCCATGGGCATCCAAAGCGACCGATATCGCTAAAAACACCGGGTTGGAAAACATAAAACGCATTGAGCGCGGTATTGCCTATTACATCACCGGTGCTTCGGCAGCAGATCGTGCCGCTATCGCCGCGTTGCTCCATGACCGCATGGTAGAAACCGTATTTGATAGCCTGGAAGCGGCAGAGCAGTTATTCATCCAGCAACAACCTGCACAACAAACGTCGGTGGATATACTCGGTGGTGGGCGTGCCGCTTTGGTGGCTGCCAATAAATCCCTCGGTTTGGCACTGGCCGAAGACGAAATCGATTACCTGGTAGAAAGCTTTACCGCCCTTGGTCGTAATCCCATCGACGTAGAGTTGATGATGTTTGCGCAGGCCAACTCTGAACACTGCCGCCATAAGATCTTCAATGCATCGTGGACTATTGACGGCGAAGAACAGCAACGCAGCCTGTTCAAAATGATTAAGAACACTAATGAAGTGGGCGGTGAAGGCGTACTTTCAGCTTATGCCGACAATGCCGCCGTCGTGGTAGGGCATGAGGCAGGGCGCTTTTATCCGAATCCGGAAACCAAAGCCTACGAATACACCCAGCAGCCAATCCATATGTTGATGAAGGTGGAAACCCACAATCACCCGACGGCGATTTCTCCATTCTCGGGTGCGGGTACCGGTGCCGGTGGCGAGATTCGTGACGAGGGCGCCGTTGGTCGCGGCTCCAAGCCCAAAGTGGGGTTAACCGGTTTTACGGTTTCCAACCTGCAAATCCCCGGTTTTGAGCAACCCTGGGAAGAGAATTACGGCAAACCAAACCGTATCGTCAATGCGCTGGATATCATGATTGAAGGTCCCATCGGCGGCGCTGCATTTAATAACGAATTTGGCCGTCCAAATATTTGCGGCTATTTCCGTACCTTCGAAGAAAATTTTGATGGCGAACGTCGCGGCTACCACAAGCCAATTATGTTGGCCGGCGGCTACGGCAACATTAAAACTGAACATATCGAGAAGCCACCGTTTGGTGCGGGCACCAAGCTCGTGGTACTCGGTGGCCCGGCAATGCTGATTGGCCTCGGTGGTGGTGCAGCATCTTCCATGACTTCCGGTTCTTCGTCTGAAGATCTGGACTTTGCGTCCGTGCAACGTCAAAACCCGGAAATGGAACGCCGCTGCCAGGAAGTAATCGATGCCTGCTGGCAATTGGGTGATAAAAACCCTATTGCCTTTATCCATGATGTAGGTGCGGGTGGTCTCTCCAATGCGTTCCCTGAGTTGGTAAAAGACGGCGGCACCGGTGGCAAATTTGAGTTGCGCAATGTTCCTAACGACGAGCCGAGCATGAGCCCATTGGCGATTTGGTGTAATGAATCGCAAGAGCGTTATGTGCTGGCGATTGCACCGGCAGACCTGCCGCGCTTTGAAGCCATATGCCAACGTGAACGCGCTGCTTATGCGGTAGTCGGTGAAGCAACCGATGAAAAACATTTGCTCGTTAACGATAAACATTTCGATGCAAAACCCGTTGATTTGCCCATGTCAGTGTTGTTTGGCAAACCGCCGAAAATGCATCGCGTTGCTGAAAAGCACAGCGCAAAAACTATCGAATTCAGCACCGCCGGTATCGACTTGAAAGAGGCGGCCGGGCGTGTGCTCAGCCATCCAGCGGTAGCGAGCAAAAACTTCCTGATTACTATCGGCGACCGTTCAGTAACCGGTATGGTTGCGCGCGACCAATTGGTTGGCCCGTGGCAAGTTCCGGTTGCTGACGTTGCGGTAACCACAGTGAGCTACGATTCCTATGCGGGCGAAGCCATGAGTATGGGCGAGCGCACACCTGTTGCCTTGCTTGATGCTCCTGCCTCCGGTCGCATGGCAATTGCGGAAGCGATTACCAATATTGCGGCAACGCGTATAGAAAAACTTTCCGATATAAAACTTTCTGCTAACTGGATGTGCGCCGCAGGCCACAAAGGTGAAGAAGAAAAACTTTATCGCACCGTACAGGCGGTTGGTATGGAGTTGTGTCCGGCATTGGGAATTACGATTCCTGTTGGAAAAGATTCCATGTCCATGCGCACGGCGTGGAAAGACGGCGCCGAAAATAAAGCGGTTACCGCACCATTGTCATTGGTCATTTCTGCGTTCTCACCGGTAGTGGATGTGCGCAAAACCCTCACTCCACAGCTTCGCACTGACAAAGGCGATACTGATTTAATTCTGATTGATTTAGGTAACGGTAAAAATCGTCTGGGTGGTTCGATCCTGGCACAGGTTTACAACCAACTCGGTCAAACACCTGCGGATCTGGATTCTGCCGATCAACTCAAAGGTTTCTTCAACGCAGTCCAGGCAAGCCTTGCTGCCAATGAATTGCTCGCATATCACGACCGTTCTGATGGTGGTTTGTTCGCAACAGTGGCGGAAATGGCATTCGCCGGCCACACCGGTGTAAGCATAAACCTGGATGGCCTGGGCGAAGATTCCATTGCCGCTTTGTTTAGCGAAGAGGCGGGTGCAGTGATTCAGGTGGCGCGCGCGCAATCGGCGGCCGTGCAAAAACGTTTTGTTGATTCCGGTTTGAAAATAAATGTAATCGGCAGCTTGAATGCAAATGATTCATTGAGCATTAGCGCGAATGGCAAGGTATTGTTCGATCAACCGCGCGCACAATTGCAAGCCTTGTGGAGTGAAACCAGTTATCGCATTCAATCGCTGCGCGATAATCCTGCTTGTGCGGAACAGGAATATGCAGCGATCACCAAACCAAATCCCGGTTTAAGTGTGAAGCTGAGCTACGATCAAAATGATGATATCGCAGCGCCATTTATCAACACTGGTGTTCGTCCTTCTGTGGCTGTATTGCGTGAGCAAGGTGTTAACGGCCATGTGGAAATGGCAGCGGCTTTTGATCGCGCCGGTTTCACAGCCGTTGACGTCCACATGAGTGATTTGCTTTCCGGCCGTGTAACGCTGGAGCAATTCAAAGGCCTGGTTGCTTGCGGTGGTTTCTCTTACGGCGACGTATTGGGTGCGGGCGAGGGCTGGTCGAAAACGATTTTGTTTAATAACAAAGTGCGCGATGAATTCGAGCGTTTCTTCCATCGCAATGACACCTTCAGCCTCGGTGTTTGCAATGGTTGCCAGATGATGTCCAACCTGAAAAACCTGATTCCCGGTGCAGATCACTGGCCGCGTTTTGTGCGCAACCTGTCTGAACAATTCGAAGCGCGTTTCAGCCTGGTACAGGTGCAGGAGTCATCATCAGTACTGTTCACAGGTATGGCGGGTTCGCATATGCCAGTGGCGGTTGCCCACGGTGAAGGCTATGCGGAATTTGCCAATGCAGATGCGCTGAAAGTGTGTAATGAAAGTGGCACGGTGGCGATGCGTTTTATCGACAATAATCTCAATCCAACCGAAACCTATCCTGCCAACCCGAACGGTTCCCCCTTGGGAATCACCAGCGTGAGCAGCAAGGATGGTCGCACCACAATCATGATGCCGCACCCGGAACGCGTATTCCGTGCGGTAAGCAATTCATGGAAACCGGACGATTGGAAAGATGATGGTGCCTGGTTGCGTATATTCCGTAACGCACGGGTATTCGTCAGTTAATACTTACTGGTATGCTACAAAATATTACAAACATAACGGGGAGGCTTTAGCCTCCCCGTTTGTTTTTGTGCTTCAATAACTTACACTCCTTAGCGCGCTTTGTATTGTTGGTTGCGGTTTACGGTTGTTATCTACGCTGCCTGCAACCAATGAACTTGAATATACCTATAACGTCTTATAATGAGCGCGATTCAGGACGCAGAATTTTCCGCAAACAGAGGCAGGTAAAATCATGAACATGTTATCCAAACGTACAGCCTTGACACTGGTAATGATCGGATTACTGGGCAGTATGATTGCCGGTTGCTCCATCACCAAAAACCATGAAAAAGAAGCGCAAATCAAAGCGGATAAAGAAGGTTTATCGGTAGTAAAAAACTCCAGGTTTGACGGCACTTTTGTTGCGCCTAACGCGCAGTTTGCGCAATACAAAAAATTATTGGTTGAGCAGCTCGATCTCACGGATGTAAAAATCCGCAAGCAGTCCAATCCAAGTCTTATCCACGATACGCCCTGGGAATTGAACGATAATGACCGCCGGTATTACCAGGAGCGTTATACCGAAGCCCTGACAAATAATTTAATAGTCGACGGCCGTTATGCCACTGCGGTGCAGGCGGGTGCGGATGTGATGACAGTGCGTGCCAAAGTGCTGGAAATTGCTCCCTTGGGAAGTAAAGATGATCTTAAAGGCCGGCCCACCGGTGTGAAGGTTTACAGTGAGGGTATGGGCACAATGACGTTGGAAATTTCGTTATACGATTCCACTTCTGGCAAGGTGCTGGCCATCATTACTGACCAGCGTGACCTGGGTAAAATCTGGGAAGAAAATAACCGTGTGACCAACAACATCCAGGTGCGTTTGGCGTTTGATGCCTGGTTGAAAAAGTTGCGTAGTGAACTGGATCGTTTATCGGTTAAGTAAAATAGTTGCACAAGCAAAAAAATGGGCGATCAATGATCGCCCATTTTTTTTACAACACTTGCATTGAAATTTTGCTTACTTCAAATCATCCAGATATTTTTCGGCATCGAGTGCGGCCATACAACCTGCGCCTGACGATGTAATTGCCTGGCGATAAATGTGGTCCGCAACATCACCCGCCGCAAACACACCGGGAATATTGGTTGCGGTGGCATTGCCTTCCAATCCGCTTTTCACTTTGATGTAGCCATTATGCATATCCAATTGGCCTTCAAAAATATCCGTGTTGGGTTTATGGCCAATGGCGATAAAGACGCCAGCGATATCAAGGTCCTGAACCGCGCCATCAACCGTACTTTTCACGCGCAACCCGGTTACTCCGGAA
The DNA here is from genome assembly GCA_021151835.1 of Gammaproteobacteria bacterium. Lineage (GTDB taxonomy): Bacteria > Pseudomonadota > Gammaproteobacteria > Pseudomonadales > Cellvibrionaceae > Cellvibrio. Next base: position 15,862 of record JAGKWO010000054.1, on the reverse strand, counting down.
TCATTACCCAATACTTCTTCCAATTGGTGGTTCCACAGCAGCTTGATATTTCCGGTTGCGGCTTTGGCAAAGAGTTTGTCTTGCAAAATCTTTTCGGATTTAAGCTTGTCGCGACGGTGGATTAACGTTACTTCACTCGCGATGTTAGACAAATAAAGCGCTTCTTCCACAGCGGTGTTACCACCCCCCACCACAGCAACTTTTTGGCCGCGATAGAAAAATCCATCACAGGTTGCACAAGCGCTCACACCTTTACCCATGAACGCCTCTTCAGACGGCAAACCCAGGTATTGGGCAGAGGCACCGGTAGAAATAATCAAGGCGTCACAGGTGTAGGTATTGGAACCAATTAACTTGAACGGGCGCTCGGTCAGTACCGTTTCATGGATGTGGTCAAAAATAATCTGGGTATCAAAACGCTCGGCGTGTTGCTGCATCTGGACCATCAAATCCGGGCCTTGCAGATCGTGCACACCACCAGGCCAGTTTTCTACTTCGGTAGTGGTGGTTAATTGACCGCCTTGTTGCATACCGGTAATCACCACCGGTTTGAGGTTGGCACGGGCGGCATAAATCGCGGCGGTGTAACCCGCAGGGCCGGAGCCAAGAATAATTAATTGATGGTGTTGTACTTCACTCATAGGAGATCCTTGATATATGCCAATGTTGGATACTTGAAAGTCGGATGCGTAAAGGATTGGCTTAACGCGTGTTGCCGGATGTGGGGGCATAATAGGCCAATCACAATGATCGCGCAAAATTGTCTCGTTCAATGTGTTGTATTAGCTTTGCCTATATGGCGTTGCTGCAGATGCACTGACGGGTTGATGCTTAACCAGCCAGTGCACCCAGGACGGAAATATGCTTGTTCCATTCAGCAGCGCTGTGTTCGCGCAATAATTGCTCAAATGCGGTAGGGGATAGGGGTTTTGAGAAGAGATAGCCCTGTAATAAATCTGCACCATAATCGCGGCAAATGCGTGCCTGTTCGCGGGTCTCCACGCCTTCTACAACTACCGTTAAATCCAGGCTTTTTGCAAAAATAATCATTGCGCGCAAGATGCGGCAATCCGCTGCATTTTCCGGCACACCCATGACAAAGGTGCGATCAATTTTCAGGGTTTTCGCCGGCAACTCTTTTAAATAGGCCATGGATGAATAACCGGTGCCGAAATCATCAACGGCGATTTCAATACCGTAATCCAGCATTTTTCGCAGCTGTAGCGCTGTGCGTTGTAAATTTTCAATCAAAACGGATTCAGTAATTTCCAGGCTTACACAACGGCCAGGCACTCCGGTTCGGTCGAGATCTTTAATAATATTTTCGTAAAGATCTTCATCGGTCAGCAGTTGCGCGCATACATTAAATTTCATATTGAAATTGTCATTCACCAGGCCTTCCTGGCGCCAGCGCGCAATTTGCTGGCACGCTTTCAAGCGGCTCTTGGAATCTATTTCGCCAATCAGACCAATTTCTTCGGCAAGTCCGATAAATGCAGCGGGTGGCAATATCCCGCGCTCGGGATGATCCCAGCGAATCAAACCTTCCGCACCGCAAATTTCAAAGGTTTGCGCATCGACAATCGGTTGGTAAAACAAAATAAAATGATCTGTGGGAATCAGGCTGCGCAGTTCCTTTTCCAGGCGAATGCGCTCTTGCATTTGCGCTTGCATGGTTTGGGAAAAAAACTGGTAATTATTGCGGCCATCGTGTTTTGCGCGATACATCGCCAGGTCAGCCGCTTTCAGTAAATCGCTGGCAGATTTGCCAGCATCAGGGTAGGTAGCGATACCGATACTGGTCGAGATGGTATTTTCAAATTTGCCGATAATAATGGGCTTGCGCAAATCATCCAGGATGCGTTGCGCGAGTTGGCTGATCGCTTCCTGCGAATCAAAATTATGGGCCAATACCGCGAATTCATCGCCCCCCAAACGGCAGACAATATCGCCCGCCCGTACCACCCGCAACAAGCGCTGGGCGACTTCTTTTAATACCTGGTCGCCGATAATATGCCCGAGGCTATCGTTGATAATTTTAAAATTATCCAGGTCGAGAAAAAGTAGTGCGAGTTGATCGCTCTGGCGTTTTGCGCGGGGAATAGCGGCGCGCAAGCTTTCATCAAAATAATAGCGATTGGCCAAACCGGTGAGCGAATCATTTTCAGCCAGCGCACGCAAGCGCTGGTGGCTTTCCTGTAATTGCCGTTCGAGCATATGGCGCGAGCGCGCATGGGTAATCGCGCGTGTTAAATGCTTATGGGCAATTTCCGATTTGAATAAAACATCTTGTGCACCGGCTTCAATAAATTCGCGCTCCAGCTCTTCGTCGGCGCTGGCGCCGGTGAGGATAATTACGGCGGCATGGTGTTGCGGATGTTTATTCAGTAGCTGGAGCACTTCCAGGCCATCAATATCGGGTAAGCGATAATCCAGTAACACCGCATCAAAGTCGTTGCTATCAAACTGTTCCAATCCTTCTGCAGCCGAGCATGCCTGGGAAATGGTGATATCCCATTCCGTTTTACGAAAGGTACGGATGATCGCCTGGCGATCCAGGTCATTGTCATCGATTAGCAACAGCTTCATGCAGTTTTACCCCTCCACCAAAGTGTTATGTTTCTTTAACCGGCAATTCAATGACTTTCCAGTAATGGTCCAGCAACCCGACTACCTGTAAAAAATCACTGTCCATACGTTGCTTAAGCAAATAGCCGGCAACGTGTTCGCGGTAGGCTGCGATAATGTCTTCATCCGACTTTGACGTTGTTAATACGAATACAATCGCATGGGTTAGTTCCGGATCTGCGCGTAACACCTCCAGAAACTCAATGCCATTCATGCGCGGCATATTGATATCCAACAAAATAATGTATGGACCGGGTATTTCGCCATTACGCAATATTTCGAGGGCCTCCAAACCATCTTTGGCGCGATAAAGGGGATTTAATAATTTGAGTTTATGCAAGGCGCGCCGCAACGCCGTTGCATCAATATCGTCGTCATCGACAATTAACAGGCTAACCGTGCGGAACGCGTCGTTTTGGCCCGGTGGATGTAATCTATCAATCATAAACTTGCCCTCTCCTTAATGACTTTTGGCCAGGTGAATGAAAAACGGCAACCGCGCCCTGCGGAAAATACGTTGATCGTTCCACCATAGGTTTCTACCAGTTTTTTTATCAATGCCAGGCCCATACCGCTACCTTCCAGTTCGTCGCGCGGTTTCAATGTCTGGAACATACCAAAGACCCGCTCCTGGAATTTTTCAGGAATACCCGGGCCGTCATCGCTCACACTGAATGCATAAAACTGGCTATTAATGTCTTCACTATCAATGCGAATAACGCCCTGGTCGCGATCATGGTGTTTGAGTGCATTGGACAACAGGTTACGCAGTATTTGTTCAAACGGAGTGCCGAGTGTTTCGAATTCAGGCAAGTTATCACCCAATTCCAGGCGTATGCCGGGTTTGGTGTTTTGAATTTCGAATAACTCGCTTGCCATATGCGCAACATTGACACTTATTGTTTTTCCATCAACTTTTCCTGCGCGATAAAAAATCAACATATCATCCAGCAATTTTTCCATGCGCTGGATACGATTGCGTAACATCGTTGTATGTTTATCCACTTCATCAAATTCCTTTTCTTCAAGATCCTCTTCAATCCAGGTGGAAAGTTGCGCAATTCCGCGCAAGGGGGATTTCAAATCGTGGGAAGCAACATACGCAAATGTTTCCAGTTCTTTATTGGTTAGTGCGAGCCGGTGATTGGATTTCTCCAAATCTTGTTGATGTTGTGCCAGCAATTCGTTGGATCTGTTTCGCTCGTCAATATTGTGGGCAAAAATTTTCAAGGTTTTGGCCATATCGCCAATTTCATGGGGATGATCGTAAAAAGGAATTTCGGTGCGCGTATTGCCGGTTGATATCGAGAGCATTGCCCGGCGAATTTCTTGCAATTGCCAGCTTAAACTGCGGGTGATCAACCCGGCCGCGACAATACCTGCCAGCAAAAAACCGAGGATAACGACAAACATCAAATTAGCGGAGTGATCACGCGTGAGAATTGCTTGCTCATTCAACAGGCGCATCTGCTCCTGTGCTTCGACCATCATGTGATCGCACAAGCTTTCCAGCGTCATAGTGGTATTCTGGATTTGGTTTAACGCGATTTTCCGGTAACCCTCCACATCCCCGGATGCCAATTGCTGGTGAATAGTGCGGATTACAATTTTCCAATCGCTAAAAAGGCTTTTGAATCGGTTTATGTCGGCTTGGCCTATATGTTCGCGTTCTATGATGCGTAACTCGGCGGCCATGCGCGCTTCCATTTTATCGATCTCAAGTGGAATATTTTTTTCGTTCATCAGGTCGGGATTAATTGCCACATCCTTGATAGCACGGTTCAAGCTGGCGATATCATTTTTAATGCGCAGGGAAGCGTTGCTGGCCTGTAATGGCCCCTGGTAAAGTTTTTGTGAGATGTTGGCAACATTGTTAATTTGCAACAAGCCAATTGAGCCGATCCCCACAAACAATAAAGTCATAAAAATAAAACCGGTCGCCAGCCGGTTAAAAAAGCTCAAGCGGTTGAAGGCCGCAATTGCTGCTCGATAGCGCAAGATAAAAATGCCGGAGGAAAAAGCGATCAGGCTTATCGCTGTTTGCGGTGACATTTTTATTCCCATCCAGGCAAAGCTGGGGAATAAACCAAATTCCTGGCTGATCACAGTGGATACTGCTGTGGAGAAAATCAGCAAACTTAACAGCGTGGCTACTATGCTGCGCACACCGTGTGGGTGTATGGCAAAAAATAATGTAAAGGATGCTAATAAAAATGCTGCGCTGCTTACCGGCGACATAGGCCGGGTATGTGCAGGTGGTTCATTAAGCAACACGATAAACCAGTTAGTGGTATTCAAGGGAATACCGACGATAATATCCAGGATTGTGAGCGTGGCGATTGCAAATAAAATGAAGCAACATACGAATAGCAGCGCGCGATGGGCAAAAAGGACGGCGTATAAACCCAAGCCGCAAGTGATGATACCTATTGCGGTGTTGTAAGTCATAAGGGTGATGTAGGGATAAATCACTGACAGGGCATGGGGCGCGTGCCAGGTAATTAGTACACCAATGCCCAGTGCAAGCAAAAAGCCCGCAATTAATATAGGTGGCAGGGCATAACCAGTATTAAAACGTTCAGTTTCGTGCATATCTCATTTAGTCCATAACCCTTGAGATTATTTCTCCACCAATGTTGTCACTACCTGCCAAACAGGTGTTGACGCGTTAAACTTGCCGGCTAGCATCCAAGGCAATTTCAGATGAGTGTAGATTCTGGCTGATAAAAATTCTTAAAAAGTGACAGCTTGCGCTGAAATAATTAGCTATGCGTATTGTTTATATTATTGAGTCATAAAAAAGGTAGTGAATTGTGGAATCTGTCGTCGAATCCCCGTGCGTGCGTAATTGTTGTTTGAATGAAGACGATATTTGCCTGGGGTGTTTTCGCAGCCTGGGGGAAATTACGCGCTGGGGAACTGTTGATAATCGCACCAGGGAAGAGATTGTTGTGCGCGCCAAACAACGTCGTAGCGAATATCAGAAAAAATGGCGACAGTGATAACTCTGTCTATAGTTGCGACTGGCGTCTTAAAACTGATTCGTTTACTCTGCGCAGCCTAAAATAAAAAGCGATTTGTTATACATTCCCGGGTTATTAGAACTAGACTTGCTGTTGACTTTCGCTGGGGTTTTTATCAATAAACTCCAGCGATAAAGCCGCAATGAATAATCGCGATGCAACCGCAGCTTCAGAAGATAAACAACAATTCCTATACAGTCTTTCTTATGCAGTCGTCAAAGGTGTTCAAAGTCTGGTTAAGCATGCAGTGCCAAATCCTCGGCAATGTCAATGCTGCCATGCTCGTTAACTGTTCCGCGGGAAATGCCCAGGTTCTGGCCAGATGGCCCAACGCGAATATAGATGAAGCCGTGTTAGGCAGGGCAACCCAGCCGGTAATGGAAAAGCAGCGTTTGCATCTGGAATTGCTGGAAGCGCACGAATATGTGCTCGGACATCCGCTAATAATTGATGAGCAGTTTTGGGGCGTGCTCGTACTGCACCTATCATTGCCAGACAAAAAAATACTGCCGGCTCTGCTTAAATCGCTCAAACCGGGGCAGTTCTGGTTGCAATTTATCATTCAATCGCTGCTGGCCGACACGCCGGTTTTGCAACCGCTCACTGAAGCTGTTGCGCCTTCCACTACGGTTGCAGCGGATGGGTTAACTGCATCTGCCGATCATCCCCCCATTCCTTTAAATGAAGCGTTTAATACGTCGTTATTGCAACTCACTGCGAGCTTGCTAAAAGAAAATTCCTTGCAGGAAACAACAATCACACTGGTTAACTTGCTTGCCGGATTATTACAGGCAACGCGGGTGAGTATCGGGTTGCTGGATGCGCAACGTAAAAAGTTGCAACTGGAAGCAGTGTCATTTTCAGCGAATTTTGATAAGCGCACGCAAGCCATGCAGGTGGTTACCGAAGCGATGATGGAGGCGGTGGAGCAGGGCGTGCGTATCGATTGCATTGCTCTGGCAGATCCGCAGGTGCACACCCCTGATACCCCCACGCTGCTGGTTAAACAAGCGCACCAGCAGTTATTGCACACGCAACAGCTACAAGCAGTTAGCAGTTTTCTATTGCGCAAGGACAATAAAATTCTCGGTGCCCTGACGATTGAAATGGATCGACGCACCGCCTTGAATGCAGACCAGGAATTGTTGGTGCAGCAGGCGACGCATTATGCAGCCGCTATTATCCAGTTGCGGCAACAGGCAGCTGCCGGGCTGTGGCAAGGGCTAAAACAGCGAACCGCAACGCGCTTGCAACGGTTGCTGGGCCAGGAATCCTGGCGGAGGAAATTAATTGTTGTCAGTGCGATGGTATTAGTAGTGGCGTTATTTGTGCCTGTTAATTATCACTTATCGGCTGATGCCAATTTGCAAACCACTGAGAAATATCTGGTGGTTTCCCCGCAAGATGCCTACCTCGGTACTATTTCCGCGCGCCCGGGCGACCAGGTAAAAAAAGGTGCTGTGCTTGCCCAATTGAACGATGAAGATCTGCGTTTGGAGCGACGGAAAGTTGCCAGCCAGGCACAGCAATATCGACAAACGTATGATTCGGCACTCGCCAATTCCAATCGTGTTGAAGCCGCTATTGCCAACGCACAAATGGATCAGGCCAATATCCAGTTGCAACTCCTCGACCAACAATTGGCGCGCACACAATTATTGGCACCGAGCGATGGTATTGTGGTGTCCGATGATATTTCCCAAACACGGGGTGCACCGGTAAAGCAAGGGGATGTGCTCTTTGAAATTGCCACAAACCAGAATTACCTGGTGCAATTGTTTGTCGATGAACGCGATATTGCCTTGGTGCAAGCGGGGCAGGAGGGCGAATTAAAACTCAGCGGTTTGCCGACTGAAATATTTAATACCCGTGTAAAACTCGTTACTCCGATCAGTGAGGTGCGTGAAGGGCGCAATTATTTTCGCGTTGAACTGGAATTGATCGATGCTGCGAACCGGAAGGACATATTGCGTCCGGGCATGACGGGCACGGGCAAGATCGGAGTGGGACCGCGCGCGCTGGGGTGGATCTGGTTCCATGATTTGTGGCATTGGTTACGCTTGAGTATCTGGTAACAGCTATGAATGACAACTCCGGTGCTAGTGACATGTCTGCGGTTAATGACAAGCCTGCTGTTAATGACAAGCCTGCTGTTAATGACAAGGCTGCTGTTAATGAGAAGCCTGCTCCTGATCAACATGCCGTGCCCGATAATAATCCGGTCTGGAAGCGCCTTGAATTCCTGCGGCCCTCATTGCCGCGGCATATTCACATCCAGCGCCGCGATTACAACCAGGAGCGCTGGTATTTATTGCAAGATAAAAGTAATGGCCGTTTCCATCGCCTGACGCCGTCCGCATGGCGCTTGATTTCAGCAATGGACGGGCGCAACTCACTCGCACAAATCCTGGCGCTGGCGGCGAATCCGGATTTTTATGAAACCGCGGAAGAAATCCCGACGCGCGATGATTTAATTCATTTATTACAATACCTGCATGTCGCTGATCTGTTAGTTTGTGATTTGCCACCCAACACCCAGGAATTATTTGCGCGGCGCGAACAAAAAAAACAACAGCGCTGGTTGCGTTTGTTGATGAACCCGCTGACCTGGAATATTCCCCTCGGTAACCCGGATAAGCTGCTCGATAAATTAATGCCGGTGGCACGGTTGCTGGCCACGCGCACTATGGGGGTTATCTGGCTGCTGGTGGTGGGCTACGCATTGTTGCAGGCGGGTAACCATTGGACCCAATTAACGCACGGGCAATTGGATCGGGTGTTGTCACCATCCAATTTATTGTTGCTGTGGTTAACTTATCCTTTTTTTAAAATCCTGCACGAGTTGGGGCACGGCCTGTTTACGAAAGTGTGGGGCGGGCAAGTGAATGATTGCGGATTGGTTTTTGTTGTCGGCACGCCTTTGCCCTATGTCGACGCCAGCGCTGCAACCGGCTTTTACGCTAAGCGCCAACGTTTAATGGTGAGTGCTGCCGGCATGGCCGTGGAATTATTTTTAGCAGCGCTTGCACTGCTACTGTGGGTGCAATTATCGGGTGGGTTCCTGCGCGATTTTTTATACAACATTATTTTAATTGGCAGCGTTTCCACGCTGTTTTTTAATGGCAATCCGTTGATGCGTTTTGATGGTTACTATTTATTAACGGATGCGATGGATTTACCCAACCTCGCCACCCGCGCCAATCAACAGGTGAGTTATTTATTGCGTCGTTATGCGTTCGGCGTGATCGGGGTGTTTTCTCCGGCAAGTTCGGTGCGCGAAGGATGGTTGTTGGCGGGATATGGCATCGCCGCTTTTATTTATCGCGTGTTCATGCTGTTTTTTATTATCTTGCTCGTCGCCAATTATTTTCCGGCATTAGGTTTGGTGATCGGCTGCTGGCTGATCTTTTTCCAATTGGTTTGGCCCGGGATAAAAGCATTTCGATACTTATTGCGCGACAAACAGCTGGCCACCCAACGCAAACGTGCGCTGGGCGTTACCGGTGTAGCAACTGTATTGGTCATCGTTTTATTAGCGGCGGTGCCATTGCCGCAATCGACGTCGGTAGAGGCGGTGCTCTGGTTGCCAGAGGAAGCGCGCGTAAAAGCTGAATCGAGCGGCGAAGTTGTTGAATTAATGGTTCGCGATGGCAGCCCGGTGGTCGCGGGGCAGGAATTGGTGCGTTTGCAAAACCCGACCATGGTCGCGTACCTGGCAGTACAACAAGCAAAGTTGCGCGAATACGAAGCCCGTTACCAGCAGGCCTGGGTAGATGACCGTGCGCAGGCGCAACTGTTTGAACAGGACATGGCGGCAATTAAAGCGGAAATAACATTGTTGCAAGAGCGCGTGGGCGATTTGGTCGTGCGCAGTCCTTCCGACGGTATTTTTCGTATCACCCGCCCCTATTATTTGCCGGGCAGTTATCTGCGGCAGGGCGACGAATTGGCGATTATTGAAAAACCGGATGCTGTGCGTGTGCGGGCCGCTTTATTACAGGACGAAGTCGGCTTGGTACGCCAGGCTACCCGTCAGGTCAGTGTGCGCTTTGCCAGCGATCCAGCCACTCTGCTTATTGCCGATGCGTTGTATGAGGCGCCTGTGGCCAGCGAGCAGTTGCCAAATGCGGTATTGGGTACCCAGGGAGGCGGGCGTATTGCGGTGGATGCTACCCAGGCGGGTGGTACCAAAGTGAAGGAGAAAGTTTTTTTGCTGGATTTGGCAGTGCGTGATTATGGGCAAAGTGGCCATTTTGGGGAGCGGGCCTATGTCAAATTCCACCATCCCGCTGAACCACTGCTGACGCGCTGGTATCGAAGCTTACAGCAAGTTTTTATCCGCCATTTTTCGTAATCTCCTTTTTTAATCTATAGTAATAACCAATTTGTGTTTTTATATCGAGTTAACCATGGCAAAAGTCCCAACATTTTCATTGCTGGCAATGCTATTCAGTAATGAACTGCTCGCCCAAACCCAGGAGCCAGCGCAGCTCAATTGCCGTATTGAACCGTCGGAAACAGTGGAAATGAGTAGTGCTGTGGAAGGGGTAATCAGCGAAGTATTGGTTGATAAAAATGATGTGGTGAAAAAGGGCGATGTGTTAGCACGCCTTGATGCTGGCCTGGAATCAGCCACGGCGGAATTGCGGCGAGTGCAATCGGAATTGACCAGTGATGTTCAGGCCCAGCAACTGGCGTTGGAATTCAGTGAACGATCGCTCACCCGGGTTAAGGATTTATATGAAAAAAAAGCCGCTTCATTTTCGGAGCTGGATAAATTAAAGACCGAGCATGCGATTGCCCAACAACAATTGCAGCAAGCGCTGGATCGCAAACGCCAGGCAGAACTTGAATATAAACGCGCGCTTGCGGATTTGCAGCGCCGCACGCTGGTGAGCCCTATTGATGGCGTGGTTGTTGAGCGGCTCAAGGAGCCGGGTGAACACATCGATTTTGAACCGGTGCTAAAACTTGCCAAACTCGATCCATTGCGCGTTGAAGTTTATGCCCCCGCCAGTTTGTATGGAAAAGTCAAACCCGGCATTAAGGCCAACGTTATTCCCGAATTGGGCGGCGACAGCCGTAGTTATGCCGCAGAGGTTACCTTGGTCGATCAGGTAATTGATGGTCCCAGCAATACCTTTGGCATTCGCCTGGCGTTTCCCAATCCGGGTAATCGCCTGCCCAGCGGGTTAAAGTGCCGTGTGACGTTCGATGGGGTGACCCTGAATTTGCTGGATCCGCGTGTATTGCCCTGATGTGCATGAGAACGGTTTATTACAACAAAATATAAGGATGCCGAAGCAATCTAGATTATTTTTTTCTGTGGCCCTACGTTGAATGTTTTTTGTGCCAAACTTGTCATTTGATAACGTTTGATAATTTCTAATAACTGATAAATAAGACTTTACGGGTGCTCAGCCGACGCCTCTCGTTCATTCGGTTCCTTGATGATAATCAGCTATCAGTTTCGCAACGGTTACGCGGAAAGGGTTGTCATCATAAGGATGCAGTTGGTGTATACCAGTCCTTTAACCCGAACGCACCCATCGTAAGTGTGTGTAAGCAATAGCAGAATTATGTCCAAAGCACCGCGTCATCGCCGTCCGTTAATTGAAGCCCTGGAGCCGAGATTACTGTTTTCCGCCACAGCGGACATCGCCGTATTTGATGACGGTAGTTCTGATGCCCACTACCTTGCGCAGACTGCACAGGATGTAGACCTGGTTGGCATTTATATGCAGGATGACGCGGTAGATATTCATCCGCTAATGTTGCAGGACACCCACGCAGATATTCCGCAGATCGACACCGTGATTTTTGTCGATACCTCAGTCGAGAATTACCAAACCCTGGTCAAGGATATAGAAGCCGCGCTCGACGATGAATCAGTAGCCATTATTTACCTGGATAAAACCAAAGAAGGCCTGGCGCAAATCAGCGATTACCTCGCCAGCGTTAACGGCGTTTCCGCCGTGCATATTATTTCCCACGGCGTGGCTGGCAGCGTGCAATTGGGCACGCAAGTGCTCAATGAAAACAATATTGCGCAATACCAGCAATCCTTAAGCGGCTGGAAAAATTCGCTTAGCGAAAATGCCGACATTTTGTTATACGGGTGCGATGTCGCAGCCAACCAGAGCGGTATTAATTTATTGCGGCAATTAAGTGATATCACCGGTGCCGATGTTGCCGCGAGTAATGATTTGACCGGTAACGCTGCCAATGCGGATTGGGAGCTGGAAGAGCGCGTCGGGCAAATTGAAACCGCTTCTATTTTTACCTCCAGCCAATCCATGCAGTGGCAGGGCGTATTGGCGGATGTGGTGCATTTGTACTCGGGCGTTGCCACCAACGAGCAGGCTATTCCAACCGCCGGTAATGTAATGCAGGGTATCCAATTGACGTCAAGTCAAACGGTAGACCGTATCCAGGTGATGCTTGCCAATCACGGTACCAGCTCGGCGTCGGTACAAATGATTATCCATGAGCACAGCTACAACGGCACTACAATTGCCACGGCAACGGTAAATACCAGCTCGTTGGGAAGTTCACTGGGCTGGGTAAATTTTGATTTCGCATCCAAAACATTTAATGCCTATACCGTTTATTGGATCGAATTCAAAACAAATAATGGTGCAGATAATTTGGTTGGTATTGGTTATATCAATACTAACGTTATCACCAGCGAGTTTGTCGTTAATAACAGTGCTGATGGTAACAAGGACATGGCGATTGCGGTGATTGATGTTGAAAACCGCTTGCCGACAGTGGCTAATGCAATTCCCAACCAAGCTGCAACAGAAGAGGCATGGTTTAGTTATACCTTCCCTGCCAATACATTTAATGATGTTGATGGCGATACGCTCAGTTATACCGCCACGTTGGCAAACGGAAATCCATTACCTGCCTGGCTAAATTTTAATGCAGGCACACGTACTTTCAGCGGTGTACCTGATGATGGCGATGTAGGAACTATTTCAGTAAAAGTTACCGCCAACGATGGAAAAGGCGGGACTGTTGATGACACCTTTGATGTAGTCGTCATCAACGTCAACGATAATCCATTTTTAAATATTCCTGTTCCCAATCAAAACGCGACCGAAGATTCCGCATTCAGTTACACATTTCCCGCCAACACATTTGGTGATGGCGATGTGGGAACCACTTTTACCTATACCGCCGAATTGGCGGGCGGCGGCGCGCTACCTGCCTGGTTAAATTTTAATTCTGCAACGCGCACATTCAGTGGAACACCGGCAAATGGTGACGTGGGCACCATCTCCATTAAATTAACGGCGAATGATGGTGCCGGTGGAACGGCGACTGATAATTTCGATATCGTTATTGCCAACACTAACGATGCGCCTACCGTAGCGAATCAAATTCCCAACCAGACCGCTACCGAGAATGCTCTTTTTAATTACACCTTCCCGATTAACACTTTCAACGATCAGGACGTCGGCAATACCCTGACGTATACCGCGCAAATTCCCGGCGGCACGCCGCTACCTGCATGGTTATCGTTTGATAGTGCAACGCGCACCTTTAGCGGCACACCGTCGAATGGCGATGTGGGTACCATTACCATTGAAGTCAGGGCCAGTGATGGTACTGCAACTGTTTCCGATTTTTTTGATCTTTTTGTGCAAAATGTTGGTTCATCCAACGTTGTTTATGAAACGTCGGGTCCTTCTACTGATACGCAAGTCATCAGTTCCGGTGTGCCATTTTTCCAAAGTTTTTATCACGATAGTCCGGGTGCCACCTACACCATTGATTCAATCCTGTTGCAATTGGTGAAAGATCCTGCCGCATCAGCGCAAACGATTACCGTTACATTATTATCGGGTGCGCATAACGGCACTGTTATTGGTACTGCAAACATATCGTCAGCAACTATCGGAACAACGCTGGCGTGGAAAGCGTTTGATTTTACGAATAAAGTCCTTACCGACAACCAGCTTTATTTTATTAAAATTGAATCCAGCAGCGTGGATGGATTGGTCAAGGCCGCCATTCACAACTCGAATGTTTACCCCAATGGTTCTTATCATTCCAGCGGTGGTTCTGCAGATGTAACACGTGATGTCGCATTCCAGGTTTGCAGCGGCGCAAATATTGATCCAGTTATCGCGAATCCGATTCCCAATCAAAATGCGACAGAGGATGCGGCATTCACTTTTCAATTTGCAGCCAACACATTTAATGATGCCGACGTTGGCGACGTACTCACATACACCGCTACTATGGCTGATGGCAGTGCATTGCCATCCTGGTTAAGCTTCAATGCGGCAACGCGAACTTTTTCCGGCACTCCGGCGAATGGTGATGTGGGAACTATTTCAATCAAGGTAACCGCAGACGACGGGCAAGGGGGCACACCAGCAACCGATATCTTTGATTTGGTTGTGGCTAACACCAACGATGCCCCAACCGTTGCCAACCCGATCCCCAACCAAAATGCCACGGAAGATTCCCTATTTAATTTTACTTTCGCAGCCAATACATTTGCCGATCAGGATGTAGGCAATACCCTGAGCTATAGCGCACAACTTGCGGGCGGTGGCGCACTGCCATCCTGGTTAAACTTTGATGCGGCGACGCGCACATTTAGCGGCACACCCGCCAATGCCCATGTAGGAACGGTAGCGATAGATGTTATTGCCAATGATGGCAACGGTGGAACGGTTACTGATACTTTTAACATCGTGGTCGCCAATACCAACGATGCCCCAATTGTTGCCAATGCAATTCCCAACCAAAATGCAACGGAAGATGTTGCATTTAATTTTCAATTTGCCAGCAATACATTTAGCGATCCGGATATCGGTGATACCTTTACTTACTCCGCGCAATTAGCTGGCGGTGGGGCGCTACCCTCGTGGTTAAGTTTTAATGCGGCAACGCGTACGTTTAGCGGTACACCGGCAAATGGCGATGTTGGCAGTTTTTCTGTTGATGTTATTGCAAGCGATGGTAATGGCGGTACAGTGACTGATACGTTCAGTATTACTGTTGCCAATGTTAATGACGCGCCCAGCGTAAGTATTGGATTAACGGATTATTACACCAACGAACAGGTCGCCGTAAATTTACACGGCACCGGTATCAGTGTGTCTGATGTTGATAGCACGAACATTACCTTAACGCTCACTGGTCCGGGCGTTAACAGCCAATTGACCGCAAATGTTGGCACAACCGGTGTCAGTATTTCTTCTGGAAATGGTTCCCCCACGTTAGTGCTTACCGGCACGCTCACACAAATTAATAATTTACTCGCGGGAAATAATGGCGGCACCTTAACCTATCGCATGGCGGGTGACACACCACCGGCAACGGCCACATTAACCATTTCTGCCAGTGACGGTTCCTTGAGTGGCAGTGATACCGCGACTATCAACATTACCGCGGTTAACGATGCGCCAGTAAACACTGTGCCGGGTGCACAGATAACCAATGAAGATACAGCTCTGGTTTTTAGTGCAGGTAATAGCAATCAAATCCAGGTAAATGATGTTGATGTAGCGAGTGGCAATCTCGAAGTTACCCTATCGGTAACCAATGGCACACTCACTCTTGCTGGTATCACCGGATTGAGTTTCACCACCGGTGATGGCACCGCAGATTCAACATTGGTATTTAGTGGAACACTCGCGAATATTAATGCTGCCCTTGCAACGTTAACATTTAATCCGGCATCGAATTACAATGGTACGGCGGTTTTATCGCTGACCACGAGCGATTTGGGCAACACTGGTAGCGGTGGAACACTGACCGATACTGATACCGTCAACATCACCATCAATGCTGTTAATGATGCACCGACAATCGCCAATGCAATTCCTAATCAAAACGCGACTGAAGATTCCGCATTCAATTTCCAGTTTGCAGCCAATACATTTGCTGATCCGGATGTGAGTGATACGCTCACCTATTCCGCGCAACTTGCCGGTGGTGGCGCATTGCCCTCCTGGTTAAGTTTTAACGCCGCAACACGCACCTTCAGTGGTACGCCAGTAAATGCTGATGTTGGAACGATTTCAATTGATGTCATTGCCAACGACGGCAATGGCGGAACCGTTACCGATACTTTCAACATTGTTATCGCTAATACCAACGATGCACCGACAGTCGCCAACGCAATCCCAAATCAAAACGCGACTGAAGATTCCGCATTTAATTTCCAGTTTGCAGCAAACACATTTGCT
>JAGKWO010000011.1 GCA_021151835.1 Gammaproteobacteria bacterium | reverse complement strand
ACCCTTCAAACCGGCCATCACGAGACAATCTGTTTGCGGCTCGCCCTGGCGAGGTGGCGCACTATACGCACCGACTTCCGCAGGGGCAAGCTTTATTTGGCACATAATTAGTAATTTTTTAGCTATCGCTTATTTGAAAAACAACACGAACAAAAACTAAACAACTTCAAACAGGTGGTATTTCTTTTTACCCACCTTTACCAGATAGAAACGGCCAAAAAATGCAGTTGCTACTGAAAATGCCTCGGGTGTCTGCATATTGTCATCAAGTGATTTCGCAGCACCATTTATCAATACAGCGCTGCGCGCAAGGGCGTCCTTGATTTGCTTCCCCGACGCAGCCAGCTCAGCATCTGCCAGTAGCTGCGTTAACGGAATAGACCCCAACCGGGTGCGCGCAATTTGCGATGACGACAACCCATCCTGCTGTAACTGCAAAAAGTCAGCTTCGCTCAACCCCGATAATTCATCGCTAAACAGTGCCTGGGTAATCCGTTGTGCAGCCAACAAACCTGCATCCCCATGAACAATCCTGGTTACCTCTTCAGCTAGAATCTTCTGTGCCTCAGGCTTACCCTCACGAGCAATATCATCCGCTTCTATTTGTGCAATCTGGTCAACAGCCAGGAAGGTAAAATAACGCAAGAACTTATAAGCATCAGCATCCGCGGTGTTTAACCAGAATTGATAAAAGGCGTAGGGGGATGTACGCGCCGGATCCAGCCAAACAGTGCCCGTTTCAGTTTTGCCAAATTTAGTGCCATCCGCTTTGGTCACCAGCGGCATGGTTAATCCGAAAACCTGCGCACCATGCAAGCGCCGGGTCAAATCAATGCCACCAGTAATATTGCCCCACTGGTCGCTACCGCCAATCTGCAAAGTACATTGGTTGCGCTGATATAACTCCGCAAAATCATAGGATTGCAGCAACATATAGGTGAACTCGGTAAACGAGATACCCTCCCCTTCCCGCTCAATACGCTGCTTGACCGATTCCTTATTGATCATATTGTTGACAGAGAAGTGCTTGCCTACATCACGCAAGAAAGTCAGAACATCTATTTTCCCAACCCAATCAAGATTATTAACGACCTCAGCTGAGTTGTTACCCGCTTCGAAATCAATAAACTGGCTCACCTGACTTTTCAACTTGCCAACCCAGGAAGCAACGATATCCGGGGTATTGAGCTTGCGCTCTTGCGCTTTGAAGCTGGGGTCACCAATTAAACCGGTAGCGCCACCAACCAACGCGATCGGTTTATGCCCTGCCAGTTGAAAACGCTTAAGCATTAGTAAAGGCACCAGACTACCAATATGGAGGCTGTCCGCCGTAGGATCAAAACCACAATAAAGGGTACGACTGCCAGAATTGAGGTGTTCAACAATAGCGTCTCCGCCTGTCATTTGGGCAATAAGCCCGCGATCCTGCAATTCCTGCAAGAAATTTGTGTCAATTGCTGTCATAACGCACCAACCAAGCCAGTTAATTTTGTGTTTCGATTTGAGCCAAAAAGGCGGCAAAGATACCGCATCTCGCTTCAATTTCAAGGCGAATTCAAAGACTTGTTGCACTTAGATGAAATTTTGGGGTGTTAAGGGCTTTTTTTTCTGCTATAAATGCTTTTTCTTGTATCACTTCCCTCTATATGAAGAACAGACGACATTTATTTTTATGCCGCCAATAAAGAATTATTACAACATCGCCCGATCGACCTTGTCACAATACCTGCCAGGAAGACACCTGATGGCAGCGGCGGTGTTATCTGCAGGTGTTATCGCACTTATCGTTGCGGAAGACACCATCAATTCACACGATGTATTAGTTGAAAGCACAAATATCCCCGGCCTGCATTTGCAAGGCACTGAAACCCAGGCCACCCCAATAGCAATTCCCGCCGTTGAGGCCATTATCCAGGAAGTAGCAGCGCTACCTGAACCACAGCGAACGGTGGTTATTGAGCCCGAATCCCCCTGGAAAGAATTCACAGTACAGAATGGCGACAACCTTTCCATCATTTTTAAACGCGCCGGCCTGAATGACAGAGATATTTACGAGCTATTTAGCGAAGCCAAAGATGCCAAGGATTTACGCAATATTCGCCCCGGGCAAAAAATGGCGTTTCTGGTTGAGAATGGCCAACTTCAAGGCCTGAACTACATAATTGATGATTTGAACAGCCTGAGCTTCAATCGCACAGCAAAAGGTTTTGATAGCAAAGAAACCGCACTGAAGCCCGATGTGAAATATGCATTTAGCCAGGGCACTATCGATAGTTCGCTTTACATGGCGGGAAAACGTGCCGGCTTACCCAGCTATTTAACAATGGAACTGGCTAACGTTTTTGGTTGGGATATCGACTTTGCACTGGATATCCAGAAAGGCGACAGCTTCAAGGTCATGTTTGAAGAGCAATTCCTGGACGGTAAAAAAATCGGTACTGGCAAGATCATTGCCGCAGAATTCACTAACGGTGGCAAGACCTTTCAAGCGGTTCGCTACACCGATAAAGACGGTGTGAGCAGCTATTTCACTCCTGATGGACGCGGCATGCACAAAGCCTTCCTGCGGACCCCGATTGAATTTGCACGCATCAGCTCACATTTTAATTTGGCACGCAAACATCCCGTACTACATATTATTCGTGCTCACAAAGGTACTGATTACGCTGCCGTCCGCGGCACCCCCATTCGCGCCACCGGTAACGGCAAAATTGCCTTCGCCGGACGCAAAGGTGCCTTTGGAAACTGTATTGTGATTCAGCACGGGCAAGGTATTGAAACATTGTATGGTCACATGAATGGATTTGCCAAAGGCATGAAAACTGGTGCACGGGTCAGCCAGGGTGACGTGATTGGCTATGTGGGATCTACAGGCTTGGCCTCAGGCCCACATTTACATTACGAATTCCACGTTAACGGGCAAGTGCGCAACCCTGTTACTGTTCCACTTCCGAAAGCAATTGGTATCGAGAAAACCGAGCTGGCAAGATTCAATGAAACAACTCGCCCGCTTATTGCCAAGCTTGATGAATACAAATCAACTACTCGAGTAGCTGTAGCCAAAAGCGCCAACAAAGCCAACTAATCAGTTAACTAGTCATGTCGAAACGCCAGCTCTATTTAGGTTTGATGTCTGGCACCAGCGCTGATGGTATAGATGCGGCGCTGGTCGATATGCAAACCACTCCCAAACTTCTCGCAACACATACACTGCCTTTTGCTGATCAATTGCGCCAGCAAATTCATTCCATATCCCTGCCCGGAGCAAACGAAATTGATCGCATGGGCGCGCTGGATATCGAGTTGGGTAAGTGTTTTGCAGCATGCAGTATTGCACTTATTGCAAAAGCCGGGATTACGGCTGATGAAATCATCGCAATAGGGAGCCATGGCCAGACAATCCGCCATCGCCCGCCCGGATCAACAGAGGGTTGTTTCACATTACAAATCGGCGATCCCAATACGATTGCCGAGTTAACCGGTATCACCACCGTTGCCGATTTTCGCCGACGCGATATGGCCGCTGGCGGCCAGGGCGCGCCTCTGGTTCCGGCATTTCATCGCGCCATTTTCCATTCGCCGACCAAGGACCGGGTGATAGTCAATATCGGGGGCATGGCCAATATCACCTGGCTGCCGGCTTGCGGGGATGTATGTGGTTTTGATACCGGCCCGGGAAATGTACTTCTGGATTTGTGGATACAGGAACACCGGGGCAACAGTTTTGATGCAGATGGGCAATGGGCTGCATCAGGGCAAATAATTCCCGCTTTGCTTGATGCGTTTCTAAATGAACCTTTTTTCACTAAACCGCCCCCTAAAAGCACTGGCCGGGAAAGTTTTAATCGCCCCTGGCTGGACAATCACCTAAACGCATTGAAACACAACTATGCAACGGAAGATGTACAAGCATCCTTACTGGAACTGACTGCAGTTAGTATCAGCGATAGCATCAAGGGATTAAACAATACATCAAAGGAGATTTTTATTTGCGGTGGTGGTGCCTTTAACAAGCACATGGTGCGGCGCCTGAGCGAGCTACTGCCTGAGTGCGAGCTGGCCACAACAGCTAAAGCAGGTGTAGACCCACAATGGATTGAGGCGATGGCTTTTGCATGGCTAGCACAACAAACCATTAACCACCGCCCAGGCAACCTGTGTGCAGTTACCGGGGCAAAACGGGAAGTGATATTGGGGGGAATTTATTTCGCTTGTTAAAGCAGGCGAATTAAATACTGAAAGAGGATCCACAACCGCACGTACTGGAGGCGTTAGGGTTCTGGATAACGAACTTGGAGCCCTGCAAACCTTCTTCGTAATCGACACGAGCGCCCACCAGATAGGGATAACTCATCGCATCTACCACTACTTTGACGCCGTCGCGCTCCACCACTGAGTCGTCTTCGGCTACGGCTTCATCAAATGTAAAACCGTATTGAAAGCCGGAGCAACCGCCACCTGTGACATACACCCGCAGTTTGAGATCGGGATTATCCTCTTCCTCAATCAAACTCCGCACCTTGGCAATCGCACTGGCGGTGACAGAAACAACTTCAGGAACATAGATTTCAGCGGTAGACATAAAAACTCCGGATAACAACTGGCTCGGTATACGAGTGCGAAATATTATCCCTTTACCTGAGTAAAACAGTCAACTATTGGGCTTTAGCGGCGGCGATATCCAATACGTTGGACGATCCTTGTTGCTGGTTACTTACCATAGAGCCGTTGAGCTGGGCACCCTTTACCATTTCGATTGATTGGTAGTGGACTGTACCTGTGACATTACCTTTAGCGGCTAATTCCAGGTGTTTACTGGAATGGATATCGCCATGAACCTTACCATTTACAATAATCACCGGCGCCCGGATTTCACCTTCAACCACTCCGGTATCCGCAATTGCCAGCTTTGCATCCTTCTCATTTTCCGCGTAGATATTGCCGGTTACCTTGCCCTGGATTGTCAACTCACCGGTAAAGTACAAATCGCCTTTAACGTGGGTTGCGTAGGAAATCAGAGTGTGATTATTGGAAAACGCCATTGATTGCTCCTTAGCAAAGCACTATTTAATTTCTGGCCATTCAAGTTGCGCGTCAACTGCTGCTGAACCGCGCGATGAATCAGGTTTGACCGATAGCTCCACCCGGATCGGGGTAAACCCCTCAGGGAGCACAATTTCAGTTTCGATATTTTGGAAAAACTTAAAGCTAAGCGGGATATTTTCACTTAACGGTGTGCTATCCACTTTGGTAACCGCCAGTTCATGAAGTGAAATTTTCACCTCCTGCCCATCGCGCTGGCCAACCACCATAAAACGCAATTGGCCGGTAAATTCATCATCGCCTTCCGCCAGTTTTTGCACCACCAGCTTTAATTGATGCTTGTTGTCTGGCAATGAGTCAACGGAAAAAATCCCGAAACTGATTCCCTTGGGATTTTTGTTTTTATCCGATGTCATGATGCGCAACACATCGATATCGCGCTGCAGGGCCGCATTTTCTTCGCGCAAATCGAGCACTTTCTTGCGGATATCTTCACCGGCCTGACGATCCACTTCCGCGCTGACTTGATATTTGGTTTGCTCACGGCGCAAATCCGTAATTTCCGTCGTTGCTTTCGCAAGTTGCGCGCGCAGCTCCTGCGCCTCTTGAATCGTCAAGCGCTCATTACTCGCTTTGTTTTCTGCGTATTGGTAAGTTGCAACCAGCGCTGCCACGACCAACAGGGCAAGCGCACCAAAAATCAGCGCACTTTTTAATGGGCGATGGGGGACCACTTGCAAGCGATAAACCGGGGAGCCTTTAACTTTGGCCATACAAAAGATTCGTGTAAAAAGTAGTTGTTATTATTAGCGGGATAAACCAGTTATCCCGCACATGAATTAATGTGTTGGCTTACGGAAGCAGCGCAACGACATCCAAACCAGCCTTCTCATCGAAACCGAACATAATGTTCATATTCTGGATGGCCTGGCCGGAAGCACCTTTGGTGAGGTTGTCGATCACCGAGAGTACGACGACAGTATCGCGTTGTTGCGGGCGCAACACCGAGATGCGGCACACATTGGAACCCTTCACACTTCTCGTTTGCGGCAATTCACCGGCAGGCAATACATCGACAAACGGTTCATTGGCGAAACGCTGCTCGTAAAGTTTTTGCAGGTCCGGCAGTTTGTTCACGTCCAGCGCAGTTGCATAAAGAGTGGCATGGATGCCGCGGATAATCGGCAACAAATGCGGCACAAAGGTCAAGGACGCCGGCGCAACACCTGCAGGCTGGACATCGCGCAAACCCTGCTCGATTTCCGGCAAGTGGCGATGGCCGGCAACACCGTATGCTTTGAAGCTATCGCTAATTTCCATCAGCAAATTATCGACCTTCGCCTGGCGACCCGCACCGCTGGCGCCACTGGCAGCGTTGGAAATAAGGCGGGTTGGATCGACCAGGTTGTTTTCAATCAACGGCAGGAAACCCAATTGGGTCGCCGTTGGGTAACAACCGGGGCAAGCCACCAATTTCGCGTTGCGAATCTTCTCGCGGTTCACTTCCGGTAAACCGTACACCGCCTGGGCAACCAGCTCCGGGGCACCGTGGGTTTGGTTGTACCATTTTTCCCACAGGGGAACATCGCGGATACGGAAATCGGCAGACAAATCAATAATCCGCGCTTTGGTATTCACCAATGCGCCCATCATGTTCTGGGCAACACCGTGGGGAGTAGCAAAGAAAACCACATCGCATTCGCCCAATACCGCCACATCCGGTTCGGTAAAGGCCAAATCGATATGGCCGCGCAAACTGGGATACATATCCGCCACTTTCACGCCTGCTTCAGCGCGCGAGGTAATTACAGTTACTTCAACCTGTGGATGTTTGGCCAGCAAACGCAACAATTCCACGCCTGTATAACCGGTCCCGCCAACGATGGCTGCTTTAATCACCTCAACCCCCTAACCAACGATATTCAACTTACAGAAAAGCTAGGAACCAGGCGCCACCACTTGTTATGCTGGCTGCTCTTGACCCTGGCAATAAAGAAAGACGGCTATCATAAGAGCCTTGCCAGCAAATCGAAAGTAAAAGCTGTCGTCATTTTGACTAACGGCTTAAAGCCCGATAGGTAATACCTGTGTCCAATCTCCCTGCCGATCCTGGTTCCAGGCGCATGTTAACGCGCAGCACAGAATCCCTGCGCGACAAGCTTGCTGTAGGTGATTCACTGCCGCAATTGACCTTGCTTGGGCTACTCACCGGAATAATCGCCGGTGCAATTATTGTGTTATTCCGGTGGGCGGTTGAAATTCCGCTGGGTTATTTCCTGCCTGGCAGCTTTGAAAACTTCGAAGCTACCCATCGTTATGTCCATTTTTTTCTGCCATTACTCGGGGCAACAATTCTGGGACTGGTTCTCCAATGTGTCGATAAGCGCCACCACGCTGCCAGTATTGGCCATGTACTGGATCGCATGCAAAACCATCAGGGGCGGATGCCGACAGGTAACGTTATCACCCAGTTTTTTGGCGGTGCAGCCTGCCTGTTATCCGGGCAATCCGTAGGGCGTGAAGGGCCAGCGGTTCATTTGGGAGCAGGTGCCGGAAGTTTGCTCGGCCAATGGTTGAAATTGCCCGCCAACTCGCTCCGCCCGCTCGCCGGTTGCGGTGTCGCTGCCGCTATCGCCGCTTGCTTCAACACGCCAATGGCTGGCGTTATCTTCGCGATGGAAGTGGTATTAATGGAATACACCATCGTTGGATTTATTCCGGTTACCCTCGCGGCGGTAGCAGGTGTAACCATGACTCGCCTCGCTTTTGGGCCGGAAATCGCATTTATTGATGCGCAGGCGGTAATGGGCGACTTGCGCGAGCTGCCTTTGATGGCAGTAGCCGGATTGATCATCGCCCTGTTTTCCGCCGCCTACATTCACCTGCATTGCCATGCTAACCGGTGGGCGTTGCATCGCCCGATTGCGTTGCGTTTGACACTCGCCGGTTTGTGTACCGGCCTGTGTGCAATGTGGCTGCCCCAAATTATGGGGGTCGGCTATGACACTATCGGCGGTGCTATGAAAGGCGAGCTGGGGCTGTGGTTGCTGTTGGCGATTGCGCTTACCAAACTCCTGGCAACATCCGTCAGCCTTGGCGTTGGTATGCCTGGGGGCGTGGTGGGTCCATTGCTGTTCATCGGTGCCTGTATTGGCGGTGCGGTAGGCAATGTTGCGCATATGCTCATGCCGGGTTCTGCCAGCGCTATCGGCTTTTATGTGATCCTGGGGATGGGCGCAATGACGGGTGCGACACTCAATGCCCCGCTCGCGGCGATGATGACCATCCTTGAACTTACCTTTAATCCCAACATTATTTTTCCCAGTATGCTGGTAGTGATTGTCGCCTGCCTTGGTACACGCTGGGCATTCAAATGTGACGGGTTATTCCAGCATGTATTGCGCGTCCAGGGAAAATTTCGCAGCACTGAAATGCTGGAACAATTATTAAGCCGTTCCGGCGTACGCGGCTTGATGGATCGCAAACTGGTAGAAACACCCGCCCGGCTTACCCGCACAGCGGCTGAGCATTTATTAAACCAACACCCGCATTGGATTTTATTGCGCGATAGCCAGCAACTCCTGCAACCCGCCGATTTAGCGGCGCACCTGCAACAACCAGCAGCGCCAGATGATTCACAAATAAATGAAATCAACCTGCACGAAATTCCCGCGCGGCGGTATGATTTGGCCCGCATTACTGCTGATGCAAACTTGTATGAAGCACTGACATTAATGAACCGCCAGCAAGTTGATGCACTCTGGATAGAATCACTCACTGATGATCACCAGCCATTGGGAATAATCAGCCGGGAAAAAATCGACAATTATTATCGAATCTAACGCCGTATTAATCTATCAACGTAATTAGTGGATTACATAATGCTCTGGGTAAAAGCTCTCCATATTATTTCTGTCATCTCCTGGATGGCTGCCCTGTTTTATTTGCCGCGGTTATTTGTTTATCACACCATGAGTGAGGACGAAACAAGCCGCGAGCGCTTTAAAATAATGGAGCGCAAGTTGTTACGTGGCATCGCCAACCCGGCGATGATAGCGACATTTATTTTTGGCATCTGGACCAGCTGGTTTTTATGGGATTACTACTCAACACAACTATGGTACTGGTGCAAAATCGCACTGGTAGCGTTAATGGCCGCTTATCACCACGCTTGCATCGTTTATTTCAAACAGCTGCGCGATGATCGCTGTACCAAAAGCCATAAATTTTTTCGCGTGTTTAATGAACTGCCGGTATTCCTGCTGTTCGGAATTGTGATCCTGGTAGTCGTCAAACCTTTTTAAGAGCACATCATGAGTATTCTCTACGCGATTACCGATTCACACCTGCTACCGGGTGATAAATTATTTTCCGCCGTTGAGGCGGCGTTGCAGGCAGGTTGTAAATGGATTCAATATCGCGATAAATCCGGCGACCAGCAACAACGCATTCAGGATGCACAACACCTCGTAGCATTATGCAATCAATATCACGCCGCGTTGATTATTAATGATGATGTACAACTTGCAATTACCACCAAAGCGCACGGTGTACATTTGGGCCAGGACGATGGCAGCCCGCAAGCAGCACGTCAATTATTGGGTGACAATGCGATCATTGGTGTGACTTGCCACGATTCATTGGAAGTCGCACAACAAGCGATAACAGACGGAGCCAGTTATATTGCCTTCGGGCGTTTTTTTCCATCGCAGACCAAACCCAACGCAAAACCCGCAAAATTTACCTTGATCAGTGATGCGAAAGCCAAATTCCCGGATGTTCCATTGGTGGTTATTGGCGGGATCACACTTGATAACGCACCACTATTGCTAGATGCAGGTGCTGACAAGCTTGCGGTATGCCACGAACTTTTTTCATCTGCAAATATTAAGCAAGTTGCAGAAAAATTTATCCGCTTACGTTCATTATAAATGTTAAATAGCCAGGACTAATTATGAGTCGCTCAGAAGAATTATTTTTACAAGCCCAAAAAACCATTCCCGGCGGGGTTAACTCGCCTGTACGCGCATTTAAAGCCGTAGGGGGAACACCGGTGTTTTTTGAAAAAGCCCTGGGTGCCCATGTATGGGATGCAGATGGCAAACGCTATATCGATTACGTACAAAGCTGGGGCCCGATGGTGTTGGGGCACGCACATCCTGAAGTAATCAATGCGGTAATCGAAGCGGCAAAACATGGCTTGAGTTTTGGTGCACCTACCGAGCGCGAAACAACACTCGCGGAAAAACTCTGTGCATTAATGCCCGGCATGGACATGGTTCGTTTTGTCAGTTCCGGCACCGAAGCCACCATGAGCGCAATTCGCCTGGCGCGCGCATTTACCAGGCGCGATAAAATTATTAAATTTGAAGGCTGTTATCACGGCCATTCCGATTCATTGCTCATTAAAGCCGGTTCGGGCGCATTAACATTGGGTGTGCCCAGTTCACCCGGCGTACCGGCCGTGCTGGCAGATCACACGCTCACGCTTGATTACAACAACTCTGAACAAGTGCGCGAATGCTTTGCAAAACTCGGCGATCAAATCGCCTGCATTATTGTTGAACCCGTTGTGGGCAATATGAATTGCGTTCCACCGGTGCCAGGATTTCTGGAATGCCTGCGTGAAGTGTGCGATCAATACGGCAGTGTGTTAATCCTGGATGAAGTGATGACCGGCTTCCGGGTTAGCCACACCGGAGCGCAAGGTTATTACGGAATCAAAGCCGATATTACGACACTTGGTAAAGTGATCGGTGGCGGTATGCCGGTCGGTGCATTCGGTGGTCGCCGCGACATCATGCAAATGATAGCGCCCTCTGGCCCGGTGTATCAGGCAGGAACATTATCAGGCAATCCTGTTGCCATGGCCGCCGGATTAAAAACCCTGGAACTGTTGGAACAACCGGATTTCTATAAAAACCTCAGCGCACGCACAACGCAATTAGTCGAAGGTTTGCAAACGCTGGCCGATGAAGCGGGAATCCCTTTTACCACGAATCATGTCGGAAGTATGTTCGGCTTCTTCTTTACCAGCGAGAAAAAAGTTACCAATTTTAAACAGGTAATGGCGTGCGATATTCCACGCTTCAATAAATTTTTCCACGGCATGCTGGAGCGCGGCGTTTATCTTGCTCCCGCATCCTATGAAGCCGGATTTATGTCTGCCGCACATACTGATGAAGATATTCGCATTACATTGTCAGCGGCAGCTGAAGTATTTGCCCTGCTTAAATAAAGTTGAAAATTATTGAATACAGAAAAGCCCCTGAAATGATTTCAGGGGCTTTTTTTTGCGGAAAAACGCGCGTCGTAGCGAGCCATTGTTAATCGTGATTAATAGGTATATGCCGGCCCAAAACCAAAACTCCATATCAAGACACTAATCGCCATAATAGATACCAACATCACCAAACCAATTGTCAAAATCGAGCTGGAATAAATAAATCCCTCGTCTTCCGGGATTTTCATGAAAATCGGGATGCCCATATACAACAAGTAGACGGTATAGAAAACAGCAACAATCCCTACCAGCATGGTGAGAATCACATTGGGATAAAGCGCGCAAAGACCGGCAACAAATAAAGGGGTAGCCGTGTACGCCGCAAAAACAATACAGCGCGCAAGCCCGGGCGATGAATCGTATGTGCGCGACATCCAATTAATAAATACACCGATTACGGCAACACCAGCGAGCATAGCTAAATACATCAACACGCTCATAATCGCCGCGCTGGATTCAGTAAGCATCACCGGCGCACCTTTACCAATAGTCCACCCCACTTTGGTGGTACCGATGAACATGGAGACCGGAGGAATCAGGGCGAGAAAAAGCACGTGCGCAAAGTAAAGATGGGAAACACTTTCCTGTGTATCGCGAATTTCTTCCCACTCTTTATGGGGATGGGTAAACAGACCAGCAACATGGGAAATCATATCCTGCCTCCAGCTACACCGTGATAGAAACTGTGTCACTGCAAAGCAGTACAAAGAAGCTTTGCAGAAACAACAAGCGTTATTCTAAAAAGCACCATCTACATCTGTGTGTATCAGTATAAGGCCTGACAGCATCGACTTCATTCAGGCCATTAGAATAAATGCGGTGCGAAAATAGCCGTCACGATAACTACTAACGCTAAAACAATTTCTGCAAATCAGACCAAAGTATTTGAGTGGACTCAATATTGGCCGCCGACCCAACATATTGCCCTAGCGGGTCAACCAAAAAAACCCGCGTAGAATGATTGACCTGGTACTGATCACCAGCAACATCGGGCATGGCAGCGCCTGCCGGAACATTTAGCAACCTGTTGTTAATAACGGCAGAGCGATCATAGGATGCGCCAAAAAAGCGGGCAAAATTGGCAATAGCCGGATTGTCCCCACGCAAACCGATTATTTGCGGATGAAAAAATCCCACATACCTGGCCAACTGCTCGGCTGAATCCCGCTCCGGGTCCACACTCACAAACACTATTTGCAACTCTTTTCCAGCGTCCCGGGCAAACGCCAATAACGTCGAAAGTTTTTGTAATTCCAGCGGGCAAAAATCCGGGCAGGAGGTAAAACCAAAAAAAACCAGGCTCCAATGCTGGCGAAATCGTTCACGCGCAAACGCATCGCCCTGAGCGGTACGCAATAATACCTTTGGTAAGGGTTTGGGGTGCGGCAACAATTGCACCGTGGATAATACCAGGGGTTTTTCTGCCAATGCAGCCAATAAATGCCTGGCACTGATTACCCCCACCACCAGGCACAAAGTCGCAATAATAAAAAACCCGGCGCGCGGGATATTAAGGCCCATCAGCTTTTACCGGCAAATAAATAGTTTGTTGCTGGCCACTACTAAAATGCAATTGCATTTCGATGTTTTCACCCGCAACCAACGGTTGCGCAGCATTCATCAACATAATATGTAAACCTCCCGGAACGAGACCAACATTCCCCTGCGCGGGTATAGTGAGTTCATCAACGTGTTCCATAATGGCACGGTCATTTTCATAACGCGTGCGGTGCAACATCAAACGTGCACAACAAGGAGCGCTGATGGATTCAATAACTACCGCTTGTTGTCCCTGATTATAAAAATGCAGATAAGCGGCATTGGCCTTTGCACCAGGGGGGGCTAACTTTACCCAACCATCACTGATCTGCACATCAGCTAACACAATGGAGCTATTGCAAAGCAAAATAATTCCTGCGAACCAATGAATCCTCGAAAAAAATTCATTGCACCAGCATTTGAAGGTTCCAATAAGCATAGTGATCCACCAGCAGTACCAGAAATAACAGCATTAAATGCACAATTGAAAAGCGAAATGTTTTGATTGCGGATTCTGTATCAGCATGAAATTTTAATTGCCAGGCGTACACAATAAATTTGGCATTTAAAAATAAAGAGCCCATTAAATAAATTAAACCGCTCATACCAATTAGATAAGGCAAAAGGCAAATGAGCGTAAGTAATAATGTATAGAGCAAAATCAGGGTTTTAGTGAATTCAATTCCATGAGTCACCGGCATCATTGGAATACCGGCTTTGGCGTAATCGTTCACGCGATGAATTGCCAACGCCCAAAAGTGTGGCGGCGTCCAGGTAAAGACAATCATCATTAGCAAAAGTGCCTCGCCCTCGACCTGCCCGGTTATTGCACTCCATCCCAATACCGGCGGCAAAGCACCGGCAATGCCGCCAATAACAATGTTTTGTGGTGTAGCGCGTTTTAATAACAATGTATAAACCACTGCATAACCAAATAATCCCAGCAAGGTTAGCCAGGCCGTAAGCCAATTAATCCACTGGCTTAAAATTAAAAAGCCGCCCATTGCCAACGCCACTGCAAATGTTACCGCCTGTGTGGTGGATAACCTTCCTTTTGGTAGCGGACGCATGTAGGTTCGCGCCATTTGGGCATCAATTTTTTGATCCAGTATTTGATTAAATGCAGCGGCAGCAGCAGAAACAAATGCGATACCCAAGCTTGCCAAAAATAACTGCAAAAATGCTGGCGGCTCCGGGGTTGCCAGCATCATGCCTACCCAGGCAGTTAATACCAGCAAGGCGACTACCTTTGGTTTTGTAAGCTGATAATAATCGCGACAAACCAGCGCTAGCTCTTTGCGTATACTGCGCGGCAGGATCAATTTTTCTGTAGCCATAACACACCTCGGTGCGTAGATTTATTCCATCACCATTGCGTACCGTTATTAATTCGCGGGGAAATGTTTGGTATCGGGTTTACTATTGGCGCAACAGAATGTTGTGTACGCGCATGCAATTGTTGAATGAATACCAGCATTAACATTAATAAATTTGCCGCCACCAGATTGTGGGCAACTGCATTAAACAATGGCAAATGCAAATACACATTTAAAACTCCCAAAGTAACTTGCATTATCAATACAAAACCCAGCAATAAAATCAGACGGCGCATTGCTGTACTAACAGCGAAACGCCAACATACAATTAACAATGCAAGCAGGCTAATGAAGGTGATTGCCGCACCTATACGGTGGGTAATGTGAATACTCATGCGCGCTTCATAAGGTAAAACGCCATACTGATAAGTATCGTGCCCAAGGGGTAAATGAAAAATAGATTCCATTGAAAAGCGCGTCTGCCATCCGGCTTCGCACAGCGGAAACCGGGTACACACCATCGCCGCATAATTAGCAGAAGTCCAACCGCCCAATGCGATTTGGGCGAGTAAAATGAGCAGGACACCATAGGCAAAGGGGAGAAGTTTGCGCAATGCAGGTTCGGGGGCTAATAAATGTCCCCTGCAATAAATCGCGACCCGCAACAGCACCAATAAACTCAATAAGAAAAAACCGCCAAGCAAATGCGCCATCACTACTAACGGAATTAAATTCAGAGTTACCGTCCACATTCCCAATAGCGCTTGCAATACCACCAATGAAGCAATCAAACCACAAAGCCCGCGCCAGCATTTTATTAACAAACTGACAATAAACATTACCAATACAACCAATCCCAAAAGGCCTGCAACATACCGGTGCGCCATTTCGTTATGTGCTTTATGTGGTTCGATAACAGCATGGGGAAATTCCTCCTGGATTTCAGCAATATGCTCTTCATGCAAAGGCGCCGTTAATTTTCCATAGCAGCCTGGCCAATCAGGGCACCCCAGACCGGCATCCGTTAGTCGTGTGTAAGCCCCCAAACCAATAACAATGAGCGAGAGAAAAATTGCTACATTAACCAGACGCCTGAATGCAATATTTTCCGCAGCAGTACTCATAAACGACTCCGGTCATAATTGATCAAACGCAATAAATCGCTGCGAATATCGGCAGCAACTTGTACGGGGGATTTTTCAGCGGTGGAGTATTGCAATAACACTATGCCTTGTTGATTGACAATAACGAAGTGCTGCTCAAATGTTGTTAGGTACTGTTCCAGATCGCGCTGGACTATAATCGGTTTAATTGCCGGGAAATTTTGCTTGATGATGTCAATATTCGCGGTATCTCCACTGATCAATAATGCTTGCGCACCTAATTGCTTGCGTCCTAACCCTGTATAGAGTTGTTGCAACAGCTTCACGGCATCCAGGCAGCTACTTTCACATTTTTTTGCAGTCACATAGGCAATGGACCAATGCATATCCCCTTTAGCTAATGGCGGAATTAATTTTATTTCATGCTGCAACCATTGGCCTTTGTTGGTGACTCCTTTATCAAACCACCCGTAGGATAAACTGAGTCTGGCCGCCGCAAATGGCACAAGGGCGCAGAGAAAAAATAGCAAAAAAAATCGCTTTCCACTCATAAAGGCTTCTCCGCAAAACGCTGTTCATCCGTTCCTTTGGCACAAGCCAAACCAATCAGCAATGCGGCCACTGCCAGCAACAGCCATTGCAAGGCATATGCCTTGTGCCTTTCAGGAGGCAGAACCACCGGGCGATAATGAATAACAAAAGGAGAAGCCTGCTGCTGGTAAATAACACCCGCAATTAACGGAGCAGGTAAATAAAAAGCCAGCAACTGATTGTCGGGTTGCTGGATTCGCATAGGCCATTGCCCGACATCCTCCAGATTCTTCCCCAGCAAAAAATTGCCGGCCTGAGCGCGATAAATACCTTGCACCGCTAAATATTCCGGAACTTCAACTAAAGGCAGCTCAGTGCGCTGTGCTGGTGCCGCAATCCATCCCAGATTAACGAGCACCACCGGATTACCCGGGTTTGATTTCGTAGCGGATAATACGGCAACATTTTCTTGCACCGGAATTAACACATCGTATCCGGGTTGGCCTTTTACAACCTGGTTATCCAAAAGCCATATATAAGGAGAAACCCAACGGGCGGAAAAATTTACCGAAGCACCATCACGCGCGACTATACTCTTACCTGAAAAAACACCAGCAGATTCAGTGGAAATTAATTCCGTTAGCGACAAGGCTTTTTGCGATTGCCATTGGGAAAGCATTTGCAAGCTCTGCTGTTTTTGAGCAGCACGTTGCCATTGCCAAAAAGAAAGTGATAATAAAATAACAACAGCAATGAGATTTACCAACAGCCAGTGCCAGCGGACAACCCAGTGGCGATTAAACGCTATAATGGTCATAACATCACTCCTGTGGAGTAGTTATTATGTTAGTTAAAATTATCCTGATTGTATTGTTGCTGCTTGTGGTTATCAGCTTGTTCCAAGCCTTATATGTCATGATGAAAAATAACGGTACTGCGCCTAAAATGTCCAAATTTCTGGGGCGCCGCTTATTATTTTCGGCGCTGGTAGTCCTTGTAATCTTGATATTGCTTGCAACAGGCGTAATTACGCCGCACCCCCGCCCGTATTAAATATTGCACCTGATTAAAGCACATAGACAAAAACAAAAAGATTTAGCCACACTACATCCACAAAATGCCAATACCAGGCTGCCGCTTGAAAACCGAAATGTTTTTCCGGGGTGAAGTGACCTTTTACCGCAATACGCAGAAAAATTACCGTGAGAAAAACGGCCCCCAGTGTGACATGTAAACCGTGAAATCCAGTCAGCAGGAAAAAAGTATTGCCATACACACCAGAGTCTAAACGCAACCCTAACTCTTCATAAGCATGAACATATTCGTGCCCTTGTAACGCCAAAAAGCAAACGCCAAGAATAATTGTCAGCATCAAAAAGAAACCGAGCTGCGCAGGTTTTTGCTGTTCGATTCCCATGTGGGCAAATTGCAAGGTCACCGATGATGCTAACAGGATAAGGGTATTGATAAGTGGAATGCCTTCCCATGGCATAGCCTGGGTTTCCACGCCAGAGGGTGTTTTTACCAGCGGCCAAATGGCTTCAAAGTTTGGCCACAACACTTCCGCCGTCATCGCGTTATCACCAGCGCCGTCCAACCAGGGCACGGAAATCATTCGCGCATAAAAAAGCGCACCAAAAAATGCGCCAAAAAACATAATCTCGGAAAAAATAAACCAGCTCATTCCCTGGCGAAATGAGTGATCCATTTGCTCGCTGTAAAGTCCGCTCATGGATTCTTCAATAACATTGCCAAACCAGCCAAACAGCATTAGCAGCAGCATGCCAAAGCCCACCGCTAATAATATTGGGCCGATCAGATCATCATTAACCCAATGCGCTGCGCCAAACGCCATTAAAAATAATGCAAGCGCACCAACAATCGGCCAATGGCTTTGATGGGGAACATAATAATGTTGATAACCGGCACTCATGGTATACCTCCATTCGCACGGACTATTTGTAATTACCGGCGCTAACGGTTAACCGTTTGCCCCTGACTTTTGTACAAGCGATACGACAAGGTAATCGTGGAATATTCCGCAGGTAACTGCGGATCTATATAAAATTGCACTGGCATATTTTTTTCAGCGTGGCCATCCAGAGGTTGCTCAGCGAAACAAAAACATTCGATCTTTTTAAAATAACGCGCAGCGGCGCCGGGCGATACCGAAGGCACGGCACGACCAATCATCGCCTGCGCTGATAAATTTTTAACATGAAAATTAACTATTTTGATCGCACCCGGATTTAATTCAACGGTGTTTACTTCCGGGGAAAAATTCCATGGAATGGATTCATCGCGATTGGCAATAAATTCCACTTTAATCCGGCGACTGGTGTCAATACGTGTTGATGGGGCTGCTGCCGTGTTTGCGGTTTTCCCATTTAATCCCGTCATGCGACAAAACACATCGTATAGGGGCACCAATGCAAATCCGAAAAAAAACATGGCAATAGATACCATCAGCAATTTACGCAGCAGCGTCTGGTGCGAAACTTTCTGACTTTCCATCTATACCTCCTGCTGTAAATTGTTACAGCAGATTGATACTCGATTTTAATGCCCGGATTTAATTTCAGGCGGCGTTTGGAATGTGTGATAAGGTGCGGGCGATGGCACTTGCCACTCCAGACCTTGAGCACCTTCCCACACTTGCGCAGTCGCTTTTTCGCCTTTGCGGCGGATACAACGGAACACAACCCACACAAACAATAATTGCGATAACCCAAATAAAAACCCGCCGATGCTAATAAACGCATTCAAATCAGCAAATTGCAATGCGTAATCAGGAATGCGCCGCGGCATACCTGCAAGCCCGACAAAATGCATGGGGAAGAACAGCATATTGACTGAAATTAATGAGCACCAGAAATGACATTGACCCAAGCGCTCGCTGTACATCACGCCGGTCCATTTGGGAATCCAGAAATAAACACCGGCAATAATTCCAAATAAAGCGCCGGTGACTAATACGTAATGAAAGTGGGCAACAACAAAATAGGTATCCTGGTATTGGAAATCCGCCGGGGTTATTGCCAACATCAAACCGGACAAGCCACCAATGGTAAATAACACAATAAATGCAATTGCAAACATCATCGGCGTTTCAAAAGTCATTGCACCGCGCCACATAGTGGCTACCCAATTAAATACTTTTACACCAGTGGGGACCGCAATCAGCATGGTGGTGTACATAAAAAATAATTCTGCCGCGACGGGCATGCCGGTTGTAAACATATGATGTGCCCACACAATAAAAGACAGGAACGCAATGCTCGCCGTAGCAATGACCATGGATTCATAACCGAATAACGGTTTGCGCGCAAATGCCGGCACAATACTGGAGATAATACCGAAGGCTGGCAGAATCATAATGTAAACTTCCGGATGCCCGAAGAACCAGAAAATATGCTGGAACATCACCGGGTCACCGCCACCCGCAGCGTTAAAAAAACTGGTGCCAAAATATTTATCGGTAAGCACCATTGTTACTACACCCGCAAGTACAGGCATAACCGCGATCAACAAAAATGCCGTAATTATCCAGGTCCATACAAACAGGGGTAATTTCATCCAGGTCATACCCGGTGCACGCAAATTAAAAATAGTGACGATGATATTCATCGCCCCCATAATTGATGAAATACCCATTAAATGCACTGCGAAGACAAAAAATGCAGTGCTATCGTTGGAATAGGTAGTGGATAAAGGTGCGTAAAAAGTCCAACCGGCTGCTGGCGCTCCACCGTCCATAAACAGTGTGGATAACAAAATAGTGAATGCGCAGGGTAGCAACCAGAAACTCCAATTGTTCATCCGCGGTAATGCCATGTCCGGTGCACCGATCATCATCGGTACCATCCAGTTAGCAAGGCCGACAAATGCCGGCATAATTGCCCCGAATACCATTACCAGTCCATGTACTGTGGTCATCTGGTTAAAGAAATGCGGATCAACGAATTGCAACCCCGGCTGGAATAATTCTGCACGAATGACCATCGCCATACTGCCACCGGTAAATAACATCAGCAGCGCAAACAATAAATACAGCGTGCCTATGTCTTTGTGATTGGTGGTATAAAACCAGCGCGAAAGTCCTTGCGGTTTATGATCATATGCATCGTCAGTGTGATGTGAGCTGGCAGGGTCGATTGCTTGTGAATGTTCCTGGCTCATTGTTATTCTCCTGCACCCAGTGCGGTATTAATCTCGCTGATTTGCACCAGCTCGCCAGTATTATTTCCCCAGGCATTGCGC
Source organism: Gammaproteobacteria bacterium (assembly GCA_021151835.1). Classification (GTDB taxonomy): domain Bacteria; phylum Pseudomonadota; class Gammaproteobacteria; order Pseudomonadales; family Cellvibrionaceae; genus Cellvibrio. The sequence goes on along the minus strand of JAGKWO010000011.1, from coordinate 99,683 downwards.
TCATACGTAATTACCGCTGCTAATTCTGCTGCGGTTAATTGCTTCCCAAATGCTTGCATCGCCGTAGCCGGTTTACCAAATAACACAATGTGGATATGCGCCGGTTTGTCTTTCGTGGTGATCGCGCTGCCTTTTAATGCCGGGAATGCGCCCGATAAACCTTCACCGCCAGGTTGATGGCACACAGCACAGCGAGTGTCGTAAATAGTTTTACCCAGCTCCATTAATTCTTCTTTGGTCATAAGGCCGCGTGCAGCTTCTGCCGCCTTGGCTTTTTCCTGCTCGGCAATTTGCTCATTTACCCATTGGTCAAATGCTTCCGGTGTTTTTACATCAACGACAATCGGCATAAAACCATGGTCCTTACCGCACAGCTCTGCGCATTGGCCGCGATAAATGCCAGGGTTTTCGACCTTCGCCCAGGTCTCATTAATAAAACCGGGATTGGCATCTTTTTTAATCGCAAAATCCGGCACCCACCAGGAGTGGATCACATCATCCGCCGTAACAAGAAAGCGAATTTTTTTCCCCGTCGGCAACACCAATGGTTTATCTACATCGCGCAGATAAAAATCATCCTTTACGGCATTGTTTTCAATTTGGTCGCGCGGAGTGGCGAGTAGCGAATAAAATTCGATAGGATATTCCATGTATTTGTAATGCCATTTCCATTGCGAACCGGTCACCAGGATAGTCATATCTGCTTTGGAAGCGTCTTCCATGGCGATCAGGGTTTTACTCGCGGGGATAGCCATCGCAATTAAAATAAGCACTGGAATCGCAGTCCATAAAATTTCTATTTTTAAACTGCCATGAAATTGCGCAGGCGTTGCACCTTTGGCTTTGCGGTGATGAATAATCGACCAAAACATTAAACCGAATACAATTGCACCTATCGCACAGCAAATATAAAAAATCACCATGTGCAGGTTATACACTTTATGACTTAGTTCGGTCGCGCCACGCGTCATATTGTAGGCCGAGCCTGCAGGAGCATTTGCCAATGCTCCCGCATTCCATACCAGCAACGTAAAAAACCAATTACATTTATTATTCAGTAACAACCAATAGCGCTTCACTGCACGACTCCTTTTTCGGGCTTAATCGCCGTGGAAAATCGTAACCAGTAGATGAGCAAGCGCCTGCCAGATGTGCAGCAGGAAAAAGCCTTGGCTCATAACCACTATTCATGAAAAGCTGTTTTAAAAAAAACGAAAAGTCGTTAAAACAACCAGACACCGGGTTCATTCCCGGCTACAGGAATCAGGTGAAGCTTTCCAGTTCACAACTGGATAAAGGCGCAACCTGACAACAGAAACAGCCAACTGGCCTAGGGAAATGCCAGAACGCAGGACGCACCAGACTTACATAATTTACCGGTCACCTAAATTCCAACTCGCGCGCCCATCGGCGCGTTAATGTTGATGCTAAGCGGGAAATCCACTAAAAATTAAAACGCATCTGACGGAATAACTATAAACGGGGAATAACAAAACGCAAGAATTTGCGCGGAAAGGAGCACTAAACAATAAGCGAAGTTTTTTATATAACAAAACCTCCTGTATAAACACAGGAGGTTTTTTACAACACAAGAATTTTTAGAAGCGCAACGTTGCCCCTATTCCCCAATTACTTTCGTAATCACCATCTGCATAACTCAGGTTTACCGCAAAATTATCAGTAAAGTACTGGTTCGCCCGAACGAAATATTCATTTTGATTATCGTGGTACCCGTTATTGTCATAGCTGTTGTGAGTAACGCCAGCGCCAATACTCAAATGACTATCCAGATAATAATCACCCGCTAGTGTCAGCATTTGCGCCTCGTCATACCCATCATCAGCGTTTGCATAACTTGCTTCCAGGTTTAACCACTGGCCATTTGAACCAATAGGCAATACATATTTCGCATTGATATTCCATAATTCGGATACATCAATATCTTCATAGAATTGTGACCACACCATAAGCCCGTCAATAGGTGTTATGCCTGCTTGCACATGCCATTGGGAATCCCAATCCCTGGTGTAGCGGTATCGAGTACCATTGTCTGCAAAATCAGACTTGTATTTTGACTCTGTAATTCCTGCGCGCAGAAAAAAAATAGTATCAGGAATATAAAAGTTCACCCCAACACTTCGGTTATAGGTATTCGCTTCTCCCGGGCTACCAAATCCGGAGTCATTTTCTTTATATTGCGAATAGCCGCCACTAACATAAACGTTACTGGCTTTTTGCAGAAACGCGGATTCAACTAATGGACGATTCGCTGTATCAACCGGTGAAAAATAGTAGGTGCCTTGTAAATTGGTATTGGAAATATCGGCTGATGAATGATCAAGGTTGGTCTCGCCGTAGTTGGCGGAGATTTCAGATTGATACGTATTGGCGGCAGCAAAATGAACGGAAAAAAATGAACAAGTAGCAATGACAACGGGGAGTAACTTTACTTTCATGATCTATCCTCTGATATAAACACTCACACCTGTCTTGGTGTGCGAATTCATAATAGGGACGGAAAATTGAATTTAAACTGAATGAAATAATTTTTTGTCGCTTGATTTTTTTTCGAAAAATTATTTTATGCGGGACAATTACAGGAAAAACGGACGCCATCTTCCAGGCGCATTGCGGTCAATGTGCCACCCCATACGCAACCCGTATCAAGTGCAAATAAGTTGGGATAATTAACCTTGCCTTCCAATGCCGCCCAGTGGCCAAAAATAATTTTTTCAGTGCGGGTTTTGCGTTGCAAAAATGAAAACCAGGGCGCAAAACCGCTCGGGGCGGCGTCGGCACTTTCCTTGGTTTGCAACTCCAGTTCACCTTGCGCACTGCAAAAACGCATACGCGTAAAATAGTTGGTAATCACACGCAAACGATCAACACCGGTTAATTGGTCACTCCAGCCAGTGGGGGAATTTCCATACATACCAGATAAAAAACCTTCCGGGTTTTCGCTTTGCAAAACAGCTTCTACTTCACGCGAGCGCATTAATGCTTCCTGCAATGTCCAGTGCGGGGGAATACCGGCGTGGACCATGGTGTATCCCAAACTTGCATCATGGTGAACCAATTTCTGGTGCCGCAACCAATACACCAGATCGGAGCGATCAGGGGCAATCAACAACTCACTCAGGGTGTCACTTTTTCCTAATTTACGCAGGCCGTAATACACTGCAATAAAATGCAGATCGTGATTACCTAACACAATGGTGATTGAATCGCGCAGGCGATATAAGTAACGCAAGGTCGCCAAGGTATCCGGCCCGCGATTGATTAAATCACCGGCAAGCCAGAGCTTGTCTTTGGTTGGATCAAATGCGATTTTTTTTAACAGGCACTGCAGTGGTTCGAGGCAGCCCTGGATATCGCCAATTGCGTACGTTGCCATAGTAAACCGTCAGATAATCAAGCACGCCAAAAATGCGCTGAATAATAAATTTAATGCATTGCGTGAGGCGGCACCAATGCAAAGGTAGGAATCGCTGCATCAAACATCGCGCCTTCATCAGTGCGCATATGATAAGTCCCTTCCATAATGCCGGTTTCGGTTTCCAGAATTACCCCACTGGTATAGGTGTAACTTTCACCGGGCTGTAAATGCGGCTGCTCGCCCACCACACCCATCCCCTGCACTTCCTGTAATTTCTCATTTGCATCAGTAATGCGCCAATGGCGACTGATGAGTTGCGCCGGCTCATCGCCCTGGTTAGCGATGGTAATGGTATAAGCATAGACATAGCGATGCTCGGCCGGCACCGATTGGGTTTCAATGTATTGGGTTTTTACATTGACTGATATAGCGGACATTTTTATCTACCTGATATAAATAAATGATCTACTCGCCATCATCGGCGACTATGTTTCCACTGAATGAAATATCGCCGAGCAAATTACTCATGGCAACATATTCCGGCAAACTGATTTCTTCGGGGCGCAAACTCAAATCCACTGGCAAACTTTCCAATTGCTCCGCCGTTAATAATTGTTTCAGCGAATTGCGCAAAGTTTTGCGGCGCTGTTGAAAGGCCACATTCACCAGGGTTTCCAGGGTTTTTACATTGTTGGCAACATGGGGTAATTGCGCATACGGAATCAGGCGGACAATGGCTGAGTCCACTTTCGGTGCAGGATCAAATGATGTTGGTGGAACATCAAATAAATCCTCTACTGCACAATAATATTGCACCATGATTCCCAAACGGCCATAGGCACTTTCACCCGGTTGTGCCGCCATGCGTTTTACCACTTCTTTTTGCAACATGAAGTGCATGTCTTGCACTTTGTTTGCGTAGGTCAGTAGATGAAAAATCAACGGCGTGGAAATGTTGTAGGGCAGATTGCCCACAATGCGCAAGGGTTTGTCATTCTTTATTAGCTGCGCAAAATCAAATTGCAATGCGTCAGCCTGGAACAATTGGAAATTTGGATGTTTTTCAAATTTCACTTTTAACCAGGGCACCAGATCGCGATCCAGTTCGATTACATTTAAATTATCGCAAGCGTCAGCCAGCAATTGGGTAATTGCACCTTTGCCCGGTCCAATTTCCACGATGACATCATCTTTATGCGGATGCACAGAGCGCACTATGTCGCGGATGATCCCGTGATCGATTAAAAAGTTTTGCCCGAAGCGTTTGCGCGCTTTATGTTGGGACTCATGGTTCAACATTTTTTTCATCAACAATACCCGAATTAATGCGCGTGCTTTGCTTGCACCATCGCTAGCGCGTAAGCCAACGCAGTGCGCAAGCTGCCCAGATCGGCTTTGCCGGTCGCCGCCAGATCCAACGCGGTACCATGGTCAACCGATGTGCGAATAATGGGCAACCCCAGCGTGACATTCACTGCCTGGCCGAAGCCTTTGTATTTTAATACCGGCAAGCCCTGGTCATGATACATGGCAAGCACCGCGTCGGCTTTATCCAGGTATTTGGGAGTGAATAAAGTATCAGCAGGAAGCGGGCCAATTAAATTCATCCCGCGCGCGCGCAATTCCGTTAATACCGGTTCGATCACATCAATTTCTTCGCGCCCCAGGTGGCCACCTTCGCCGGCATGGGGGTTTAGCCCGCAGACAAGGATGCGTGGCGCTTTAATACCGAATTGCAGTTGCATATCACGCTGCAAAATTTCGGTAACTTGTGTGAGTTCGTCGCGGGTAATTGCGGCAGCAACATCTTTTAACGGCAGGTGTGTGGTCGCCAATGCAACACGCAGGCCTTCTGTGGCGAGCATCATCACTACTTTGGGCGTACGGGTTTTATCGGCGAGATATTCCGTGTGCCCGCTAAAGGCGATACCCGCATCGTTGATCACACTTTTTTGCACCGGACCGGTAACCAACGCCGAAAAATATCCTTGCATGCAACCATCGATAGCCGCATCAAGCGTTTGCAAAATATAGTGCGCGTTTTTTACGTTGAGCTTGCCGGGTATGGCAGGTTCAGCCAGTGCGACCGGCAGTATAGCCACTTCACCTGCCGCATTTGGGCGGGGTTTATCCTGCACATTAATGTCACGCAAACGCAAAGGCAGGTTCAATTGTTGCGCGCGCGTGCGCAACAAGTCAGGATCGGCGATAGCCACTATTTCATGCTGTTGCGCTTGCTGTGCGAGAGCAATAACCAGATCAGGACCAATACCGGCAGGCTCCCCCGGTGTTAGTGCAATGCGGTAGCAATCCGTCATTTTACTGGGCCTCAAAAAATTATCGGGCCGTAAAAATTACTGGCCCGGAAAAATATAACGGCTAAAAACCGGCGTTGCAATGCAATCCGGTTTTTAGCCATTTAAGAATAAATTTTTTAGCTAACGGCTGATAATTTACAGCTTGATTTCGACGTAGGCTTCTTCGCGAATTTGCGTAAGCCACAATTGGAATTCTTCATCAAAACGACGCGAACGCAATACGTTAGCCGCTTGATTGCGTTTTACCTTATCGCTCATATCCTCTTTGCGGCGCTCAATCACTTGCAGAATATGCCAGCCGAACTGGCTCTTGAACGGGCGACTGATATTGCCGGGTGATGTATTCGCCATCGCTTCTTCAAATTCGGGTACAAACATACCGGGAGTAGACCAACCCAGGTCGCCACCGCTTAACATAGAACCGGTATCTTCAGAATTTTCGCGCGCGAGCTTGGCGAAGTCCTCGCCTTTTTCTATGCGTGCTTTTAAATCCAGCAATTTCTGGCGCGCTTGCGCGTCATCCATAATTTCCGATGTTTTCACCAGAATATGGCGCGCATGGGTTTGGTCAATCATTTGCGCACCGCCACCGCGTTGCTCAATATTTTTCAAAATATGGAAGCCGGCACCGCTACGGAATGGCTTGGAAATCTGGCCAGCTGATAAATTCGCCATTTGGTTACCAAACAACTCCGGCAATTGTGCGAGTTTACGCCAGCCGATATCGCCACCTTGCAGCGCCGCCTGGTCGTTGGAATAACTGATCGCCATTTGTGAAAAATCGCTTCCAGCTTGCAATTTTTGGTAGATATCGTTGGCTTTCTTTTCCGCTTCGGTCACCGCATCCGCATCGGCACTGCTGGAAACAGCAATCAAAATATGACCGATGTGGTAATCCGGTGAGGTGGCATATTTACCATCGCTGGAGGCGAGGAAATTATTAATGTCCTGATCTGTCACTTTGATGCGGCTATTAACAATACCTTGCTGCAAATGGCTGATGGTTAATTCATTGCGCATTTGCTTGCGCAGCCCCGCCAGGGTCAGGCCCTGGCGCTGCAAGTCAGCTTCCAGCTGCGCCAATGTGATTTGGTTTTTCTGCAATACACGGCCGATGGCCTGATCGATTTCCGATTCTTCCACTTTAATGTCGTAGCGTTCGGCCAGGCCCAGTTCAATACGCTCGATAATCAATTGCTCGAGAATTTGTTTGTTGAGGACATCTTCCGGCGGTAATTGCTGGTATTGACCACGCAACCGCTCGAGGATGGTTTGTTTGCGGCTGTTAAGTTCGCTCTCAAGCACGACATCTTTATCAACAATAGCGACAACGCGGTCCAGTGATACCGCCTTGGTTTGGGCCAGGCCAGCCTGGCTGCCGAGCAACATTAACCCGCTCAGGAATATCGCCCAGGCATTACGCACGTGATAAGGCTTGTTTTGGTTCTTACTCATAACATCAATCACTGTTTTATTTTAAAGAGGTTTCACGCTCGCCGTAGCCCAACATGGCTTTATCGAGCAGGTTACTAATACGTTGGCTCAAAGTCCCGAAGCCGCGCAGTTGTACTTCAAAGAACACACCACGGTCGTAATCATCGTTACTGATGTTGGCGAGGAAGTCCTGGCTAAAGTCAAAATCTACCCATTGGCGAGCCAGTACCCGAATGCGGTAACAACAATCGGTGTATTCGAGCCCGGCGAAGGTATCGAGTTCCACATCGTAGTTAAAATCATAATTGGTTCGGGCAATCACTGCCCACTGGTTATTGAGCGGCCACAGCGTCGTGATGTCCATCTGGTTCAGTGTTGCACCGATCTGCGGATTGGTATCCAGGGGGCTCAGGGTCAGGGGGTCGCGTGTGTAACGATAGCCAACATTCAAAATACGGTATTGCTCATCCATATAATGCAAGCTGCTACTGAACGCCTGTACTTTATCCAATTGATGGTCATACAGGATATCGTTAGTGAAACGCAGGTGATCGCCCAGTTGGGCACTGACCTGGCCGGCAATCGCCGAGCTGTTGCGTGTATTGGCGTAGTCTTCCGGGTTATTGAGGATGCTGACTTCACGATCCTCAAAATAACGAACCTGACCAACACTCATACGCAGGCGCTCGATCCCCGATTCTGATTCTACAAAACGGCTGGTAACACCGATTGCGAGGTGATTGGCATCGTCAATACGATCACCACCGGAAAAACGCGAATCGCGGAATAATTGCTGATAGGTGAAGACCAGATCCGAGGTATCAAAGTTAACGTAACTGGTATTGGTTGTCAGGCCATAAAATGCATCCTGATTTTCGTAGTCGCGATACAAATAAAACGCACGCGGCTCCAGCGTCTGGGTATAACCCTCACCAAACAATTGCTGATCGCGCTCGAAATAAAGGCCGGTATCCAATGAACCTTGCGGCGTAACAAAGCGCGGACTGGTGTCGGCATCGGCACGCATATTGGTAGCTTCCAGCTCGTAGCCCAGCGTTTTCACGCCGATGCCCGGTTTGATAAAACCGGCGGCATATTCTTTATCCCAAACCAGGCCATAATTGGTACGCAAACGCTCGCCCGTAATCAGATCCGCCTTACTGGCCGCCTGGGCCGGGTTTTCACCAAAATAACGATTCATCGTGAAATTCACGTATTCGTTATCCAGCTCCAATAGCCAGTCGTTAAAGCGATACTCACCATCAGCATTAATACGTGGCATTTCGCGGTAAGGTAACTGGCTATCGGTAAGCAGGCGGAACTCTTCCAGTTTACCGGCCAGCAGCCAATGGTCGGTGGTATAACTACCGGAGACACGCTGGCGAATATAAGCCTGGCGATTCAAATCCACCGCGCTTCTGTCAACATCGCGCAAATAATCGGTATCGCTTACATCGGTGTAATCAATTAATGTTGACCAGCGCTGGTTGCGACCGCCAACCTGATTCAGATTGTATTGCCAGCGATCTTCACCTTTATAGGGATAGGCATCCGCCTCAGCGATCTCGCCGTTATCAATCTGTTTTTGCAGCCGCTCACTGAAGCCACCGCGGTCATTATTCAGGGCACTGGCATTAAGCTGGGTATCGAAATTCGCCGACATGTGGCGCAATTCGGTCATCAGGATATTGCCGTGATCAGAAAGGTAACGCCAGGTGAGGGTCGCATCGTAATTGGGGGCGATGTTCCAATAAAAAGGCGCAGTGAATTCACCAATCCCGTCATCACTGTCCAGCCCGATCGATGGAAACAGGAACCCTGTCAAACGGTCAGGCCCGATAGGGAAGCGGAAATAAGGCGCGTAAGCAACAGGGATATCTTTTACTTCCAGCCGCATATGCCTGGCGGTGCCGTAATGTTTGTCGTTGTGCAGGGTGATATTCGAGCCCCTGATCAACCAGGTGTTATCACCCGGCTCGCAGCTGGTAAACGTACCCTGGTCCAGGCTGATAACCTGGTCACCAAATTTTTCCAGCTTTTCGGCGCGGCCGCGCACGCGGGTTTCATAGAGCACAAAACGGGCATTATCCAGCTCTGCATTACCAGTGTTGGTATCCACATAGGCACGCTCGGCGCGCAGCAATACACCCGGCTCGCGTACCTGGATGTTCCCTTTGAGCTCTGCCTCGCGGGTCGCTTTATCAAAAGTCAGCGTATCCGCACGGAATGAGCGGCGCCCCTGGGTTAGGCGCACATCGCTGTGCATAACAAATTTGGTTTGCTTTTCGGCTTCGGAGTAATCCGCAGTCCCGAAGAGATTGGCTTTTTCCGGGTCCAGGTCTGATTCGGCATCATCGCGCGGCGGGGCAATGTAGGCACCGCAACACGCGGTAGGAACCAGCTTCTTCTGCTCCTCGGTCAGTTCCTCCATGGGAATCCAATCCAGTTCACGCAGCTCATCATTAGGGTCAACTTTGGTTCCAATCTGACTGCTGACAGATGAAGAGCTGGAAGAAGATGAACCAGGTGAGGAGTTGCTGGAAGAACTACTGGATATCGGTATGTTGGAAAGCGATAACTGATCCTGCGCCAGTGCAGGGGCCGCAGGCAGCAACAATAACCCCGCACACTGGGCTGCAATACAAAGCGCCAGTTGTGAGGGAACAAATGAAAAACGTCGATATTGCTTGGGTTGATTCGGGATCGGAGCCATTAACCACGGTCTCATACTGGCGGGCGATAGGCGCGCAGCCGTCAATTGTTTATTCACTTACTTGAGTCAACGAGCGCCTGAAAAAGTTGCCGCCGAAAAAATTGCTGCGATTCTACTGGAAACCATCTGTACTGGGAATGAATTGGGCAAAAGCAATGCGTTGGGGAAAATGCGGGGACTCGGGTAGAATCCACCACATCAACTACGGCGTGTCCCTGGATATCGCCCTCAGTACCACAAGGCCATTGATGAACGATACCGTAACGCCACTTTCTTCCGATCCACGAAAGTCAGCACTCGCCAACTGGGTAAACCTCAATACTCCAGACAACTGGCACCCCATAGAGTTGCACAGCCTGGGTAGCGATGCCGGTTTTCGCCGCTATTTCCGCTTCCAGCAACCTTCGCAATGGCTCGCTGTTGACGCTCCGCCCGCCACCGAGGACAGTCATCAATTCCTGGCTATCGCCGACTTACTCCGCAGCCATGGCGTACACAGCCCGGAGATTCTGGCAGCCAATCCGCAACAAGGCTTTTTGCTGGTGGAGGATATGGGTGATGAGCTGTTGTACCGTGTCGCCAACCAAACCAATGCCGACGCACTCTATCGGAAGGCAATGGATACGTTATTGCAGTTGCATCGTTGCGCAGATAATCCGGCATTGATCCCACGTTATGACCGCGCCCTGTTGCGCCGCGAGCTGGAAATCTTCAGTGAATGGTTTGCAGGCAAACTGCTTGGCTATTCCCCGGATGAAACCGAACAACAACAGCTCAACCAGCTATTCACCCGGCTAGAAGATAATTCCCTCAACCAACCACAAGGCTTCGTGCATCGCGATTATCACTCGCGCAATTTATTGGTGCGCAAGGATGACCAACTCGGCGTGATTGATTTCCAGGGTGCACTCTGGGGCGGTGTTACTTATGACCTGGTTTCGCTGTTGCGCGATTGCTACCTGCGCTGGCCAGCGGACAAGGTGCGGGAATGGGCACTTTACTATCGCCACCGGGCCATCGAGTTGCAGCAACTTCCCCCGGTGAGCGAAGCGGAGTTCCTGCGCTGGTTTGATTGGTTGGGCTTGCAGCGCCACATCAAAGTGCTGGGTATCTTTGCGCGTTTGTACTTGCGCGATAACAAGCCCGGTTATCTGCAGGATTTACCGCTGGTCATTCGTTACGCCCTGGAAGTTGCCAACCACTATCCTGAACTACAAGAGTTTGCGCTTTGGTTTGCGCAAAAATTATTGCCGATTGCGCAGCAACAACGTTGGTATAGCGACTATCGCATTGCCGGGGATCGCCCATGAAAGCCATGATTCTCGCTGCTGGCCTGGGTAATCGCATGCGCCCGCTCACTGACCACACGCCCAAACCGTTACTCTGCGCTGCGAATAAACCGCTGATTGAATATCATCTGGAAAACTTGCAGCGCGCAGGAATACAGGAAGTCATCATTAACCTTGCCTATCTCGGTGAAAAAATCCGCACGCATCTCGGCAGCGGCGAGCGTTGGAACCTGCATATCGATTACTCACAGGAACCAGAGCCTTTGGAGACGGGCGGAGCAATTTTACAAGCGCTGGATTTATTAGGTGGGGAAACTTTTTTATTGATCAACGGGGATGTCTGGTGCGATCTGGAATTTAGCGAACTGGCACAGAGAGAATTGCCGGCTGATAAATCAGGGCATTTACTATTGGTGCCCAATCCGGTATTTCATCCAACAGGCGATTTCGCAATGGATGAATCCGGCGTATTGCTGGACGACCCGCAAAAAATCCATCCACAGCGTTTTACCTTTGCCGGTATCAGCTTGCTAAAACCTGCGCTGGTCTCCGGTTATCCTGATAAACGCGAAAAATTTCCACTGGTTGAAACATTTCGTCACGCCATCGCGCGGCAGCAATTAAGCGGGCAAATCCATCGCGGTTACTGGAGCGATGTGGGCACGCCCGAACGCTTGCAACAACTCGAACATTATTTATCCCCATAGAGTGCAATAAATCGGGGCGCGACAAATCGCGCCCCCCCTGCGATCAACCCAAACTATTAATTCATCGCCACCAACTGGCTATTCCCAAAACTATCCACTTGCAGCACCAGCTGAATATCATTATCGGCCGTATCCACCACAGCGCCATTTAACAACAACTCGGTCTTGATGGGATAAACGCCCTGGGGCAAACCTTCCGGCAAGGTAAATGAAAATTCATTTTTGTAACGGCCGCCAGTTTTGGTTTTTTCGTTGACGGGTTTGATGAAATTTTTCAATTCCTTGGTGTTATCTTCATTGTCGTAAATAGCAATACGCTCTTCGATCAACGCCGATTTTTTGCGCGTGCCAGGCACCACAACAATATCCGACTGGATAATCACTTCCTGCCCCGGTGCAACCACATTGCCCGGCAACGTCTGGGTTTCATATTCTGTTGCCGTTGGCTCCGTCGGCAAATTTTGATTTTTCGCTTTATATTCTTCCGCGACCTGCTCTTCTTTCGCAATGCGCTCGGAACGGTGCTTGATAATCATTTTGGTAATTAATGTTACGGCCACCGCCACCGCCGCAACGCGCGCGGCCGCTTTTAGGCGCTCACGATTTTTGCACCCCTGGTCACCGCTATTGCATTTGTAAGAGCGATCAAAATTGTCTTTCAGATCCTTCAAACTAAACGCATTCACGGGAGTGATAAGTGCACAAGCAATAATGGCAATCAATAATCTGGATTTCATAGCCCCGCTCCTTCAACAATTATTTAATAGTAAAACCGGACTCTTTAAGTTTGCGCTGGGTATCCTGCGCCTGTTTTTTCAATTTATTCGCCGCCGCAAAATTCGCATCCAGTTCCAGTACGGACTCTGCCTTGGCGATAGTGCAAGAATAATTTTTCTTTTCCATACAATTGTTTGCATCGGCCATCAGGCGATTGATTTTTTCCCGTAATCCGCGCGATTGCTCTTGCGCCGACATCGCCGCCTGTTTCATTTCAATGGCCTGGGCATTACCGGCGTCCTGCTCGAGGATGCCGTTGGCCAAATTAATCGCGCAGGAGTAATCCCTTGCATCCAGGCAACTTTGCGCCTGGGCAATGATTGCACTAATTTCCTGTTGCCGCTGGGCTGCCGATTGCGCCTGTTGCGCGCGCGCCACACTCAGGGCTTCATGAAAACTGACGACCAGCGAATTATGTGATCCCAGTGCTTCGGCTTTTTGTAAAAATAATGCCGCGCAATCCAGATCCTGTTGTTGCAAACAGTTTTGCGCTTCGGTAATCAGCTCGCGAATTTTATCGTCATTCGCGCGCAATTCCCTGGCGCGCTGGGCCGATGCCAGCAATTGCGTCGCCACTGAATTGACAGGATCAAGGTTGGTAGCGACCAGGCTGTGCTCAATCGCACAATCAAAATTTTGTTCAGCAAAACAGGCTTGGGCTGCGGTAATTTTTTCAGCGATTGTCGCTTGCACTTTTTGTTGCGCCTTATGCTGGCTGTAACCAAACCAGCCGGCTCCTGCAAGCGAGACCACCGCGAGCCCGACAGCCGCGCTGAGCAACAGCGGGTTGCGCCGCGGAAATAATTCATCCGCGAATTGCGCGATACTGGCACTCCGTTCGGATTTCACCAACGCCAAACCATGGCTCAATGCTTTCCACTCGCGCGCCGTTAAAGAATCCAAACGTTTGGGTTGCATTTTTTGTTCGTAAGCCTGCAACGCCGAGCGGTTGTTATAAGGGTGGCGCCCGGCCAGCATTTCATACACCACGCACGCAAGTGCGTACACATCATCAGCAAATGAGATTGGCTCATCTTTTACCATTTCGATAGTGGCATAGGCAGGCGTTAAGGCACCCAGTTGGCCCGCATCAAATTTATGCTTTTGCGCTTCGCGATTCGCGGCGCGCGCAATACCAAAATCGAGGACCTTGGCGGTGCCTTCGGCTGATACAAAAATATTGCCCGGTTTGAAATCGGCATGGATAAATTGGCGCTGGTGCGCATAAGCCAATGCAGCGCACAAGTCGCGTGTAATTTTCCAGACCTGCTCTTTTGGCATGCCCTGGTTGCGCGCCGCTTTAATCAATTGATCCAGTGGTTGCCCTTCGAGCAGCTCCATGGTCATAAACAGGGTGTCACCATCGCGATCAAAATCATGGACGGTGACGATATTCGGGTGCGCCAGGATTTGCGATTTCGCCGTCTCCTGTTGCAGGGTTACAAAGGCATCCGGGTGATCTTTAAAATCCTGGTTGAGAACTTTGGTGGCGATATAAGGATTGGGATCCTCCGCTTCGACCTTCCGCAAATCCTTGGCGCGATACACCGTTCCCATCCCGCCGTGGCCAAGCACATCTTCCAGCAAAAAACGCCGTTTCAATAACAAGCCCTTACCGGTTTGCGACTGTTTCACCAATTCCCGTGCCTGCGCAAAACCCGCAGAGCGATTGTGCGCAGCGCTGTAATGGGTCAATTGGGTGGGATTATCCCCAGCCTCTGGCGGAGTGGTATCGGTTGGCGCCGTGGTGGCGGCTGGCGGTGCGGTATGGGGTGATGGAGCGATATGGGTTTTATCATCCGCTACGTCAGGCCGCACTCGTGTTTTATCGGATTCATCTGGCTGGGTCACGCAAAAACCCTCTGAGTTTTTTGTTTTGCTCGGAGGGAATATTATCATGGCAAACCGGTTTTATCGCGCCAACTATTCACATCGCCGGTTAAATCCCGTCCGCATGTTTGGGCTGCGGAAAAGAGTAACCGGCGAGGCTTCCGAGCAGGCGCTTAATTGGCGGCAGTCACCTCGATCTCATACCAAAGGCTAGCCGTCACACCATTCAGGATGAGCCGTGCATTTCCGGCATTATCGCTTAGCGGCAGTTCCGTTTTGCGCTGGCCGCTTTCATCCAGAATCCAGGCTTTGGTACGTGAGCTGGCGTATGGCAAATCCAGCGTTACCGGAATCACTTCCACTAACGTTGGCCCCGTTCCCCAATTGGGCCCGACTGAATTTTTTGCCGCACTTTTCCATTGCATATTAGTGTTCTCAACATTGCCGGTAGTAACCACGAGCAGTTTGGCTGCGCCAGTAACATCGGCAAAATTGCCTTGCTGGGCAGTGAGGGAAACTGTCGCCCAGTTATTAGCTGTCGCGGCCACGGTGATACCAACATTATCCAGAGTAACCGCGCGGTTATTGATAAACCCGATGAGCGCTTTGGTTTTTGCAGTATTGATAGTGACCAACCCCTGATTTGCCTGCGCCAGATTCCATACCAACTCGCCGGTAGCGGAGGTGAGTGTATTTTGATTACTCGCCGCAGGCGCCTGATGTTGCCCTTGCGGATTCGCGCTGACATCCAATGCAAAACGTTTTGTCAGCGGAACATCGTTGGGCACATTCAGGTGTGAACCGTTAGCCACATTCCAGGCACTGCCTTTACTGGCGAGAACATTTAATTCCGCCGCCGGATCAAAATTCATCAGCAATTGGTTTTGTGCGGCCGCCACATCCCCCCGCCGGAAAATATTGGCCGCAATCATCATATTTGCCATTTTGGTCGGATGCGCATTCATGCTGAAAAAATCGCTGAAATAACCCAGGCTCCAATCGTCATTCGGACCTGCGTCATAAGCGAACATCATTATTCCGTCCCAATCCTGCAACGCCCCATAAGCGGCGACCAACAGCGGCCCCTCACTGCCATAACTATTGGGTGATGAATGCTGGTATTCAGAAATGGTAAATGGCAAACCGTGAATGCGCTGCTTCGCAAGCGCGGTCAAGGTATTGTTGAATGTATTTACCATGGATTGGTTTTCCACTGTCCAATTCACTGCATCCCAATCTGCCGTTGGAAATACCGGATGCTGCCAATAAGCGTGGGCATCAGCGAAATCAAATTGTTTATGGGTGCCCGGCGGCGTATTCATAATCGCCGTACCCGTCACCAGGCCGCTAAAACCAATTGTGGTTTTGATGTGGTTTTTCATATCGGCCCAGTAAGCGGTTTCCAGTGCACGCAAAAAATCAGCCCAATCTTTTTCACGTCCATTGGTATACCCGGCCGAACGCAAATTGTTGTCGATATTTTTTGCCTCCAGTGTTTGTCCCGCCGGTAATTTGCCAATACTGCCACCCGCTTTAAAGCTCACATCGCCGATATAAACCGTCGCTAACTGGTTGCCAAACCCATTGAAATTAATACGCACGTTGTTATCGTCCTGGCTGGCGATAAAACTGGTTTCAAAATATTTCCAACTGGTATTCAGCGAATAATTACGCTCCACCAATGTGGACCAGGGATCGTAAGCCAACCCCAATGCAACCCCGAGCGGGCGGGTGGTTTCAGCCTTGGCCCAAAAGCCCAGGGTGTACACCTGGTCTTTAATAATCGCGAGGCTGCCCTGGTTCAATTGCACATTCCAACTCGCAGATCCCGCTTGCGTCACCTTTAATTCCACGCCGGTGCGCCCATCAAATGTACCGGCCGTTGCCGCAACTTTTGCAGTATCGTGTTGTTCGACATTCCAGCCTGACGTACCGCTGGAAAAATTATTATTGGTTAATTTTTCTGTTCCCAATGGCTGGTCAATCGCGCCCCATCCTGCTTCCAACAATGGTGTCGATGCATATTTTTCAGCGAGCCAATTATTCCAGCGCCCATTTAACATCGCGCTGAATACTTGTGGCCATTTATCAATAGAACCATCGTAATACTGTTGGAAAATTCCGTTTTCATTATTGATCTCTACAAAGGCAACGGCCGGATCTTCCGCGTAGGTTAAATCGGTGTAAGGATTTTTATGACCGAGCAATTGTGTAGCAAATTCTTTTTCCAGCGAGCGAAAAGCCGGGTCTACATAACCCAGCACGTGGCGCTGCTTCCAGGTAAGCAGGCTGATATCGGCAGGCAAACCATCTGCAGCAGAAAATTCGCGCGAATTAATTAAATTGATATTGGAGTAAATGCCATTGAGCTTTAGCTGATAGATAAAGTAATCCAGCTTGTCGAGATTATCGGCATCCAGCGAACGGCTGTTGCCGGCGGCATAGTTGATAATACTTTTGGCTCCAAAGTTATTATCCATATGGTGGAAGCGCACCAGGTTCACGCCAAACTTCGCTAAACGCCCGGCGACTTTTTCCGCATTGGCTTTGGCTGTTACTGTCGAGCTGGCAGTGATATTAACGCCAAGGAAACGAATGCGCTCCTGCCCTGCCACAAAGTGTGCCTGCGCATCCACCTTGATGGCACCGAATTTACCCGCAGGTAAATGATTTAATAATGCACCGGTTTGGGTGATGCCGCCGGCAGCATCGTCATAAGGCAAAACAAAAGGCACCATTTGATTGGCGGTGGTTCCTGCCGACGAACTCGAACTGTGGGCAGACGACGATAATCCGGCCGAAGAGGTGGATGATGAAAGCGCAGTCGAACTGGCCGGGGCCGAACTGGCACCAGTCCCAGTTGACGGCTTACTCCCGCCACCGCCGCTACCGCAACCCGTTAATAATGAAACCAGAATACAGGGAAGTACGCACTTCCCAAGTGGTGAGTAAAGCATGATGATGCCCTCTGAGCGTCGTTATATTTATGTTGCTAAAGTGTACCCAGATTCAGCCATCTGTCCCCGGGTTGGCGTGTAAACTATCGTAAACCTGCCCTCGCACAAAGCGCGTTTACCTGGAATAGAAAATCGTTTCTTTGGTTGACAAACCGATCTAACACGGCATAATGTCGCGTCCTTGAATCCAGACCCTTTTTTAGTCAGTTTTATCCAGAATTTATTTATAGGAGCACTAAGGTGGCAAATACACCCCAAGCCAAAAAACGCGCGCGTCAGAATGAAAAAGCTCGCAAGCACAACGCAAGCATGCGCTCTATGGGGCGTACTTACCTCAAGAAAGTGCTGGCTGCTATCGCCACTGGCGACAAAGCTGCTGCGCAAACTGCTTACGTATCAGCGGTTTCTGTGATTGATCGTATCGCCGACAAAGGCCTGATCCACAAGAACAAAGCTGCTCGCCATAAGAGCCGTTTGAATGCCAAGCTGAAGGCGCTGGCTGCTTGATCGCACCGGATATCCAGCTCAAAAAACCGGCTTAGGCCGGTTTTTTTATGCGCGCAATTTGTGCACACCGTGCAGATCAGTAACAGATGGATGATAAAACCATCATTCAGGGCAATTTAAGCTCTATACACTGTCACAAAAACAGATTAAATTCGGCAGCAACTTTTGGCTGGAAAGCGATTCCAGCGCTATAACAATGAAAGCCAGGCTTTGGGTAGATCCTTCCAGGATAACCGCTAACAGGGACGCGGTAATTCGAAGGTATCCAAATGCCTGATGAGCGCATACTAATAATGGAGATACCCTATGTTGCCGCGTGAGCATTACCTGAAACAAACATTCCAGGATGCAGTCAACTTCCCTGAAGGTTTTGAGAAAGGCGGATTATCTGACGTACAAGCCAGGTTAATCCGCAAACAGGGTGTGTTGATCAACGCCTTGATGCAAGAAGAAGTTTCCGATCCCACCAGCGACGACCAACATATCCTCAAAGTTATCGCCAACCAAAGCGCACCTAAAAGCCCGGTCGAACAAGCCTGGGTCAAGTATCTCGCCATAGTCAAAACCCGGCAGGCATCGGCCCCGGCAAAAGCCAAAGCCAAGCCCAAAGCGAAAGCAGCAGAACCCAAAGAAGCCGAAACCAAACCCAAGGCGGCTGAGGTGAAACCACCCGCCAAGGCGGCCAAGAAAGCCGCCAAAACCGAGGCAGGTTGACAAGCACGCTCCATTACTGAAAAATCCGCCTACCGAAGGGGAGTAGTTCCCGCTGCGGCTGTCGTCATCACGAGCCCTTTTAATCCATCGGCTCCGGCACCGCAGGCAAATGCCTGGCATTTGTGAACGAGACCTTTGTCACAATGACAAAGGTTTCGCGTGCCCGGTCGTTGTGTATTCATTCCACGCACACACCGGAGACACACTATGCATTGCCCCAATCCCAGTTGCTATGAATCCCCCGAACGCCCTCACCTGCTGATTTCCGAACGCTCGGGAATCGAAATTGACTATTGCCCAAAATGCCGTGGTGTATGGCTTGATCGCGGCGAGCTGGACAAATTAATCGAACGTGCGCAAGAAGATGCCGCCCCCGCTGTACAACCACAACGCGAACCCGAGCGCGACCAGCGCCCGTCACACCAGGAGCAACATTACCGCCCCCAACACAGTCACCATGATTCACAACGCAAGCACTATGATGACGACCGCAAACACCACAATTACGGCGGGCATTATGGAAAGCCCTATAAAAAGAAATCCATATTGAGTGAAATTTTTGATTTCTAAAGCAAGAGGATTAAAAAGCAAAAAGGCGTGCACTATGCACGCCTTTTTATTTTCTGATTGAACAGGTTCTGCTTTTAATCGGGAATCAAAACGTCCAATTGGTATTCGCGACCAGCCTCAAACTTACGCACACAATTATCCGGCAGCAATTCACCATCACAGCGCAATTGCACTTTGTCTGTCGCACCGCGGTTGATATTTACGTTAAATGTCGCCCCTCGAAATTCGCGCACGGCTTTTGCTTCGCGCCAATCCGAAGGCAATTGTGGATTCACCCGCAAGCCTTCAGTGTCACCCTGCAAACCAAAAATACCTTCTACCAGGCAGCGATATACCCAGGACACAGTTCCGGTATTAAATAACTGTGATGAACGACCTGCAGTGCGCGGATATTGATAATATGCACCGCGATAATAATTGGGGATATAAACCGGCAATTGGCCGCGCTGCAAATAATCCGCTTCGCTCGGCCCCGGAATCATTTGGCGCAACAACTTATAGGCGCGATCTTTTTCGGCAACAGTAAACAAACTATAAATATAAAATAC
This sequence comes from Gammaproteobacteria bacterium, assembly GCA_021151835.1. Classification (GTDB taxonomy): domain Bacteria; phylum Pseudomonadota; class Gammaproteobacteria; order Pseudomonadales; family Cellvibrionaceae; genus Cellvibrio. The sequence continues at coordinate 79,943 of JAGKWO010000011.1, read as the reverse complement.
TGCCGCGTGATTGTAGACAGAACCATTTTCCGCCGAACCCGGATGTTTCTGGGTTACACGCCCCACGTCATCGCGCATTGCAGTATACGCCGGTGCCAACATCGCAACGCCATAAGGTGTTTCCAATTGCGCTTCAACAGCAGCAATCATTTTACTGCGCTGTTCTTCGTTTGCCGCGCCACCAAGAATCGCCCAGCTCTGTGGATTTAAAAAAATGCGCCCTTCTTTATCTTTGCTAATTCCAAAAACCACATCGTCATCGGTAATGCCGCGACCAAACCAGTCACCATCCCACAAATATTTATTAACCGCTGCATTCACTTCTTTGGCGCCGGCGATAAATTCTTGCTGTAAATCCGCGTGCGATGTTTTTGCGCACACATCCGCCCACAAATTTAACGCGTATGCGGTTGCAACAGATAACCAACCGGAAACACCTTTGCCTTTGTAACCCACCATGTTCATGGGATCGCACCAATCGCCCTGCGCAATAAAACTCAAACCGCGATAATCGCGCGCCTGCAACAACCAGCGCATGGCATTGCTAATACGTTCAAACACACTTAGCGTTTTACCGTCATGGCCGGCAACAACTTCATTCAAAATGGCGTAATCGTTGGTTTCATCCAGATAGGTTTTCAAACACACCGGCAACCAGACACAGTGATCAGTGTGCGGAATCTGGTTGATATATTTCAGCTCTGCGCCCTCTACCAACAAAATACCATCGGGCATAGCACCGGAGGCTTCCTGCTGGCCCAATGCGTGTAAAAATGCAGCGCGGGTTACTTCGGGTTTGATAAATGTCATACCCATATTATCTTGCAGATAATTACGCGTTTGCGGATCGGTAGTCAGGCGGTTTACATCACCATGATAAAACACCTGGCGCGGCAGCCAGTTATTTACAAAGTTATCCAGGTCCGCATCCGGTGTTTGGATTTGCAAACAACCGCTACCGCCTGCCACATAGGCAGCATATTCGGCGCGCGCCCTGGCAAAGCCCTGCTCACTTAAATAGGTATCACGCACTTTCTGAATTTCAGCATCATCGAAAGCGGGCCCAAAAATAAAACGATAAACCTGTTCACCATTCGCAGCCAATTCCAAACGGTATTGCAGAATCGAGGCTGGCGTTTCGTAGCGTGCATCACCACAGGATAATGTTTCTTGCTGCAAACCCGAGGGATTATGCAGCCCGCCTTCACCTTCAAACGTTTCCTGTTTGGCTTCCCATGCAATGGGTTTTTGCTCATGCAGGAAAAAAGTTTTGTCTTTGAAGAATTTATTTTTAAAGTGATCCGCAACTTTCTGATAAGGCGTCACACACGTCGCCACTATGCCGCCAAGGTCAGCGCGGTATTCCGCCGACTGATTCATCCAGGACATATATCCGACAGGAAAATAGGGATAGACACTAATACGGCGCGCACGCCCGGAACGATTGGTTACTTTAACATCCCACAATTCAACAACATCGGCCACCGGCAATGAGAGCGTGATTTCCAACTCAATACCCAGCGATTGCAAGGTCCAACGCAGGTCACTTTTACCAATCGAGAACACATAATTTTCGTAAGGTGCACGCACCGGCTCATAAGGTGCCGAAAAAATCTCACCGGTTTCCTCATCCTTCACATAAAAAAACCGGCCGGGGTGATGCGCATAATAAGGTTGCTCTGGCTGCATAAATGTTTTTGCTTCCAGATTCGGCGCATACGCATATTTAGCCGGCTCTGGCTGCATAAATTGCGCAACTGCATAACCGCGGCAGGTAGATTGGATCATCATGCGCTGGTTCCATAAAAAACCGGCAGCGCGCGGCATGGCAGTGGGCGTTAACAAATCATAGCGCTCACCATTATGGGAAGGTTTTAACATGTTAGTTACCTGAAAAAAAAGGTACCTGAAAAAGGTACCCGGGTGGAAAGTTATCTAGAGCTTATGTGTATATTTGAAATTTATAATTGCGCTTTTCGGGCTGCCAAATCAGTTTGGATTTGCTTGAGAATTTTATTATCGAGCGAATAAAAAAACATGCATACCACTGCCAGCACTGCAAATACTGCCGGGATAAATGACATCAACATAACAATACCGGTTTGCGAGGCATCTGTTTGTGTCGCATTGGCAACGTACCCCAACGAAGCAAAAATAATCCCCATCATTAACGCCGCCAGGGCGTTACCCAGCTTTTGCGAAAACGTTGCTGCTGCAAAGGTCATCGCCGTAGCGCGACGCCCTGTTTTCCACTCATTGTAATCCGCCGTGTCTGCATACATGGAAAACGCGAGTGGTGATTTCGGTCCCAACACAAAACCAATGGCTATTTGCAGCGCATACATCAATTCAACCTGGTCTTTCGGAATAAAATAAAATGCAAAAGATAACGCGGCAGTGATACTCATCAATATCATCATCAGGATTTTTTTATCAACGTACCGGGTCATTAATGGTGTGAGTGATGCACCGACAGCCGCTGCCGCCATATAGGCAGGAACAAATGTCTTAATAAGATCAGCATTACCAACATAATATTTAAAATAATACGCCGCCGAACTGGTGCGTAAAGTAATGGTAATCATGATGATCAAGGCAAGGAAAAACAACACCACCCACGGCCCGTTGCGGGTAAGGTCTTTGATATCCTGCACCACTGAGCTCGGCTCAGCTGCGATGGGTTTTACGCGCTCTTTGGTATTAAAAAATGTCCAGATAAATAAAATGCTGGCTGCAATTCCCCACACCACCATGGTTAATTGCCATCCCAACCGCTCATCCCCCTGACCTAAATATTTCACCAGATCCGGTGTTAGGTAAGTCACAACGGTGCTGCCCGTAAACGCAAAAATAAAACGCAAACCGTTAATGGTTGAACGTTCCTGGGTATCACTCGACATGACCCCGGATAATGCGTTGTAAGGAATGTTGATGCAGGTGTAACACACCATCATTAATAAATAGGTGCCGTAAGCCCAAATCAGTTTTCCGCCTTCATCAAGATTGGGCGTGGTGTAGGTGAGCACGCCGGCACAGGCAAGTGGTAACGCCATCCAGATCAAGTAGGGGCGGAATTTTCCAAAACGACTGCGCGTCCGATCGGAAAGCGCGCCGATCATAGGGTCAGTAAACGCATTGATCAGCTTGATGGTAAACATCATGCTGCCCGCAGCAAGTGCAGAAATACCGAACACATCGGTATAAAAAATCATTAAAAAAGTAGCGATGTTGGCCCAATAAAAATTGAAGCCCAAATCGGCAATACCGTAGCTAATTTTTTCTCGCCAGCCAATGCGCGAATCTGTCGTCAATACCGGGTTTTGATTAGTGGTCACAGCATACCTCAGGAATAATTATTGTAAGACGCAATCATCAGAGGCGACTGGTAGACACGCGTTTTTTGATTTCATAACCCATATCGACTTTTTTGGATTCAATGGGCTTTTCATTGAGTACACGGATAATCATATCGGCCGCTTTTACGCCCATCTCATAACGCCCTACCGATACACTGGTAAGCGATGGATTAACGTAAGCAGCGGCTTCAATATCGTTAAATCCGCAAATCGCAAGGTCCTGGGGGACATTGATATTCATCCGCTGGGCCTCAAACAGCGCGCCCAGGGCAAGGTCGTCGTTCACACAAAAAACAGCATCGACAATACCATTCGTTGATGCCATCAAACTTTTAAATAATTCACCGCCCACACCGATAGAAGAAGGCTCCGGAGTGGTGACGATTAAATTTTTATCAAACTTACCCATTTGCTCTAGCGCCAGCTTGTAACCCTGCATCCGTTGCTGCACCCGCGGGTCCATACGCGCACCGATAAAACCAATTCGCTCATAGCCCTGGCCGATCAAATGTTTCACCACATCGTAGCCCGCACGGCCATGGGCAAAACCAACATTCATATCGATGGGATCGGCGAGCAATTCCATGATTTGCACAATGGGAATGCGCGCTTTGGTGAGGAAATTCTGGCACGCCTTGGTCTGGTCACCGCCAGTGATAATCAACCCTTCCGGCGACTGGCTCAGCAGCGTGCGGATCATCTTTTCTTCTTCGAGCGGTGAATAATGGGTATCCACCAGCAGGACTTTATAGCCATTCGCGCCCATCACCTCATAAATACCGCGCAATACCTCGGTAAACACAATATTGCTCAATGAAGGAATGGCCACCCCGATAACCCGGGATTTGGACGACGCCAGGGAGCTGGCATGCTGGTTGGGGATATACCCGAGCGAATCGATCGCCTTTTGCACCTGGATACGCAGGGATTCAGAGACTTTTTCCGGTTGGTTGATAACCCGGGAGACTGTGATAGCACTAACACCGGAAGCATTGGCAACGTCAACCAATGTGATTTTTTTATCTGAAAGTCTTTTTTTTGCGGTTTTCATAGGCAATATCTGCACTTGGCTATTATTTTTTGCTAACATACCACAAGCACAATGGTTGCGCTATCATATGCGTTAGTTGCGCACTTTTGATTGCGATTCCATTGCATCATTCAGTTACACGTTGGATTTGTCGCAGGATGTACACGAGATCACACCCAATGCAGCACTCATTTGCCCTAACCAACCCGAATGCACAGGCCAACCTGATCATAGTGATGGGTGTGTCCGGTAGCGGTAAAACCTCGGTAGCGAAAGCCGTGGCAGATCATTACGGTTATGAATTTCTGGATGGGGACGATTTTCACAGCCAGGAATCCCGTGATTTGATGGCCCGCGGCATACCATTGACCGATGCATTGCGCTTGCCCTGGGTGATCAGGATGCGCGATTACTTTCGCGATGCCGGAACCAGGCACCAGAACTCGACCCTTGCTTTTTCCGGTTTAAAACGCGTGCATCGCGATGAATTGCGTAAAACCGGCCTCAAAACCATTTTTATTTTTCTCCATTCCGACAAAGACACCATCCAGAGCCGCGTTAATAAACGCGCTGGCCATTTTATGGCGCCCAGCCTGGTTGATAGCCAGTTTGATAGCCTGGAAGATCCCAGCCATGAAAGTGATGTTTACCGCATTGATGTGCGCGGTTCACTCGACCAGGTCATTGACCAGGTTATTGGCGTGATTGATCGCGAGGTGCATCAACAGGCGGATGCCCTGCTCGCCTGAATGTACCCGGATAAGCGGTAACACTGAATTTCAGCTTGGCATTCATCCAGACTGACGCCAGAATGTGAACTCTTGAGAATAAGGTTGATCCAAATTTCACTGTTCACTTATGGAGATTGGCACATGCCTGCTCGCAAAGTAGTTACCTATCTTGGTTTAATTGCCCTCACCGTCACACTCTCCGCATGTGCAGGAAAAACCCAATTTCGCAGCGCTTGCGATAAAGAGGTGGATGCAGCCTGGAGCGAACTATCCATCGCCAAAGCCGATGGGTTCAGTGGTACCGTCAGTTACACCAAAGCGTTTAGTTTGATTACGGCTGCCCGCACCATGCAAGCCGTAGAAAACTTCGATAATTGTTACAACAATGCAAAAGATGCGCGTTTTTATATTCGCGAATCGCGCAAAGGCAATTAACCCCGATTCATATTATGGAAATAATTCGATTGGCAGGTCGCGATGATCTCAAGGGCCTGCTTTCACTTTACCGCGAGTTGCGCCCCAAAGATCCGGAGCTTCCCGCAGAAATCGCGCTCCGGCGGATGGATGAGCTGCTCGCCAATTCCTATACGCACCTGATTGTGGTGGAAGCCGATCAACAACTTATTGCCAGTTGCATGCTCGGATTAATTCCCACGCTTACCAATGGCGGTCGCCCGGTCGCTATGATTGAGCATGTGATTACGGCTAATGCCTGTCGCGGCAAAGGTATCGGCAGCAAAATGTTACGTTTCGCGATAGAACTGGCGTGGAGCAAGGATTGTTACAAGGTGATGTTATTGTCGGGTGTACAGCGAGTCGACGCGCATCGGGTTTATGAAAAGTTGGGCTTTCGTGGCGACATTGAAAAAGGTTATGCATTAAAACCTGACTGGTATGATCAAGCCCGATGAAAAAATAGCGCACCCGGTGCGCTATTTTTTATCACAAAAAAGTGGCTCACTCTAGTCGCAATGCGTCGCGGATTTTTTGCCAGGCAATATATTTAAAATTCTGCGGCGCTTCCGGCAACACCTTATGCCCATCCTGCACGACCAATAAACCTTCGTTAAACGCCCCGCCAAAATTCACCGAACTGACTTCCAGCCCATCGGTTTCAGAAACCCCGTCAATATTATTGGCAGCATCCAGATCGATGCGGACAATGCCGCGCACCGTGAATGGAGGTAATGCATCCATCACCACAAACGTATTGTTACCCTGGCTTGAAACCACAACATAGGATTTTTCCTTGCCCGCATAAACACCAACACCTTCAACATCGGGCACCAATGTGTCACCAGCAGCCAGCACCAGCTCCGGCACAGGACTTGCGCTTGCTTCGGCACCTAACGTCCACAACGCGACATCTTCTTCACCAATAAATAAACGCTGGTGCTGATCATCCGCCACACAACCTTCCGGTTGGGTTTTAACAAAAAAGCGACGTACAACCTTGCCCTGCCAGATGATTGTTTTGTTTTTATCAAGCGTTGCGGTTAATTCAATTTGCTGGAACTCACCACTTTTTGCATTGGGAATAGCATAGGTTTTCACAGTAGCATTTGCTGATGCCGGTGATTGATACATACAAAAACCATAAATATTTTCCAGGCCGGTTTTTACACTGCCGGAAAAATTTAACGCTCCGGTGGCAGGATCAATAGTGTAAATCGCCAGGCTATTGTCATCGCGATTGGTCGCTACCGCGATATCCAATTGTTGCTGGCCAACCTGAATACCGTAACGCACATCCACATTATTTAATTTACCGGTGTTGAAGTGTTGCACTTCTTTACCTTGTAAATCGTAAACAAATAAACCTTGTTGCTTGTTAGTACCAATAACACGGCTTTGTTGCGGATTATTTTTATTAACCCAAATAGCAGGATCATCAGCCGCATCACCAAAACGCGCCATCACTTGCGTTTGTGCATCAGCAGTTACCGAGCGAATTGCTAACGCAGGAATTGTTTGAGAGGGCGAGTGCTCCCAGGGAATAGTTAATTCATGATGTTGCTTTTTGCCTTCGTCAAACATCACCACGGTTAATTGCTGTTTTGCTGAATCGTAACGGGCGGAGAGATGTTCAGCTTCATTTACATCGTTCATCGCGATGCTATTTAGTAATTCAAGCTTATCAGAACGATATACCTGTAGCTCTTTTTGCTCTCCGTCAAACACCAACACCCCGCCGGGAATTGCACTAACCAATTCCGCCGTTTCACTCAGCTTGCCAAAGGGTGCCGCCATATCCACCACGGTTCGCCCTGGCGATGATTCAACAGAGGCCCCGTAAGCCCACACACCAATAGCTTCTTCAGCAATAAACAAACGTTCGCGGGTATCATCCACGGAACAGGATTTGCTATTGGGAGCAATAGGAAGGTTGCGCAATTTTTTTACTTGCTGGTGTCCGTGTGCATCCAACACCAACCAATGTTCCGCGGTACCGCGCTCATCCAGCAAATACATGGAGAGATTATTGGCTGGGTCGCGACTTAAACATATATTTTCAATGTTAAATGCAGGAACCGGCAAACGTGCCAGCTCAATAATTTTCTTTCCTGATTTATCCAACGCAATCAAAGCGGGTTGCTGTTCCGGTAACAATACCGTAGCAGCCACGTCGAACGACCTTAATTTACCCTTGTAATTAACTTCAATATTCTCACGCACATCCAGCAATTCTGCGGGTGTCGATAAATAGGCTTTACGTTTACCCCGCGCATCAATCCAGGCTATACCTGCTTTTCCATCAACCGCCAGGTAACTTGATTGGGCTAAAGGAGCGACGGCACTAGCGCGGATCTTTTTGGATAAGGTTATTTGCGCTTGGGCAACAACCCCTATCGATAAACAAAAGCAGCTCGACAACAAGGTAACAACTATTTTTTTCATGAATAATATTCCCTGGTGAATGGATGTGCATCTGCAGTTAACGTTTAATAACCGACGCACATGCGTTTCACTACCCTAATTACACCCGCTTAATTCAGGCTTAAACCCACCATTAAAGCGTGCCTGAAAAGCAACAAATTAAAACAGCATAAAGCTCACGCCGAGTTTGTAGGTCGCACCATAAGTTTCATATTGGGCGTTGTAGCGTGAATTTTTTACATAGGTGTAATAAATTTCGTCACTCAGGTTTAACGCTTCAAAATGCACTTTGATTGCATCAGTGACGTAATAGCGCAGTGAGAAATCCACTTGCAACTGGTCATCCACATAGGCATCGTAGTCAGCTTCCAGTGGTTCGGTCACCTCCAGTAAATAACTGGATTTATAGTTTGCCGATAACCGCGCACTGATTTTTTCCGATTCATAACCCACCGTCAGGTTAGCGGAAGTATCCGATTGGCTCGGCATGGCAATATCGCGGGTGACAAATTCACCATCATCATAAGCGCCAATTTCCGCCGTTGAATCTACCAACGTAGCGTTAGCGCCAATTAACAATCCATTCCACGGCGCGGGCAAGGATGAAAACTGTTTTGATGCAGCCAATTCAATACCGGTAATATCCGCCGAGTCACCATTCGCATAGGTTACCGCGTGCTTATAGTCTTGGTAATCCACCGAACCCGCCAAATCGGTTTGATAAACAAAATTATCAATTGTCTTATGGAATACAAATGCTGATATCACGCTGGCAACACCGGGATAGTATTCGATACCCGCATCGAAATTTTGCGACTCCAGTGATTTCAATTGCGGATTGCCAAACTCGGCTTCTACATCACCATCGTCTTCTTCAATTAACTGGCCGGGGGACAATTGCGCAAAACCGGGACGCACAACGGAATTAGTCCAGGCGGCGCGGAGTTGGGTTTTCTCATTCAAACTATACCGAAGGTGCAATGCTGGTAAAAAATAGTCATCGGAATTATCGAAGTGACGCGTGCTGGCAATTTCTCCGGCGTCATCCCAGGAGTAACCTTGTGCAGTGAAATCTGTTTTTTCGTAGCGCACCCCGGTGAGAATTCGCAATGCCTCAATATCAATGCGCCCCATTACATAGGCAGCACTGGTGTCCTCGGCAATATCATAATCACCAATCCTGCTTTCCGCTTCATCCTCTTCGGTATTGGCGATAGCAGCTTTTACGGCGCGGGCATTGATTGTGGAACCAAACTGGCCCAAGCTGTAATCTGCATTGGCACCAGCGAAATGGGTCAGTGAGGTATCGCTATTAAAATCTTCAGCCACCCACACATTTACGTCGTTATCTTTTTCGCGTTCAACGCGTTTTACACCCACTTTTAATTGGGCCGGGCGCGCGCCAATTTCCAGGTCGCGGGCGATATCGACGTTAAATGCATTACTTTCATCATGGGTATTGGTGCTGCCCAGTTCCACTTCATCCAGCTTATAACTGGCGGCCTGATAAAATTCCGCCGGTGCAGTAATGTGAATTTTTTTGCTGTCGGTGAATGCCAACTCAAATGCGTCATCAGTGATTACATTATCATCGATTTTAAATACCGCGCCGGCGATGTTTTGCGGTTCATCTTCGCTGGATTTACTATGGGCAATACGATAATCCAGCGTCCAGTTGTCAATACGGGTTTGGCCACCCAAAGCACTGGAAAGAATTTTTTGTGTTTCAGTGCGATCTTTTAATTCACGTTGTACTTCCGCAGTAGCAATATCGCCTTCTGCCGCCGGCTCTTCGAATTCAATCACATTTGCCAGGCGAATTTCCGCATCCGTATATTCGCTATAAAGATTGCGCCAATAAAGGTCGGTATCATCACCCGGTTTGAAATCAATATTTAACGTCAAGCCGGAACGCTCGCGGGAAATGCGATAATCGCGCTGTTCTATTTCTTCCAGCAATGCGCCGTCTGCAAAATCCCAGGCACCGCCGGTTTCCACATTGTCCGAACCAAAATCGCGTTTAAAAGAGCTAATGCCAAATGCTACGCCCACATTATTTTCGCCGTCACCAACGCTGAACTGGTTACTCGCTGTTAGCGCCAGTTTTGGACTGGTTTGCCCGGTGTTTTCATCAAAACTGCCCTCCGCCGTCATTTGCAAAAATAATCCGTCGCGATCAAACGCCGACAAACTTTGCACTTCAATACTGCCACCCAATGAATTGGCATCCATATCGGGTGTCAGGGTTTTAGTGACGACGAGATTTTCCAGCAGGTCAGATGGAATCACATCCAACGCCACCGCGCGCCGATCTGCATCAGGGCCAGGCACTCCAACGCCGTTAATCGTTACCGCATTAAAGTCCGGCCCCATACCGCGCACGCGCACGTAGCGGCCTTCGCCCTGGTCGCGTTCAATCGATAAACCGGGCAAGCGCTGCAAGGATTCCGATACGTTGGTATCGGGAAATTGACCAATCGCATCAGCGGAAACAGCAGTGATAATATTTTCTGCAGCGCGCTGTTTATTCAGCGCTTTATTAAGGCCTGCGGCCTGGCCAATCACAATAACGTTTTCAACAATTCCGGAAACACCGCTTAACTGGAATTGAGTTCTGGCGGTGGTATTATCAATCACCTTAACGCGTTGGCTAACAGCATCCGCACCAATGTAGCTTGTCTCCAAAGTGTACGTTCCCGGTTTTACATCAACAAAAATAAAACGGCCATCGCGCTGGCTGGTCGCTGTGCGATTCACTTCAACAATGCGTACTTTCACACCTTCCAGTGCTACACCGTAATCCGTTGTTTTTACCTGGCCTTCAATACGCCCATCGGCTACAGCGCCTACCGCAATACTGGCCACTACTATTGCCAATGTATTTTTTAAAAAAATATTTTTTGATGATTGAGTTTTCATTAAACGGCCCACCTTGCTTCCCCATCTGTTGTGCTGTGTCCCCGCAGGGATATGAATGTCGGGAGCAAAACTAGATGCCATAGATGACAGACAGGTGACCGGGTGCAGCCGCAAAAAAATATGCGTTGAGCTGATTTGCCTCGGTTAATGTACCCACACAACACAAGGCATTTCAGCTCAGGGTAAAAACCCCTGATTACTGATGCCCAACACCTGTTTCACAAAATCGTCACAAATAACTGTTAAGGGTGGCGGGCTGTTATTTATCGACATATTTTTACGCAGGAATTGATCGCACCATGTTAAAGCTTCATCAATGGAAATTGCTGGTGTTGGGATTGGCCGCCAACATTTTATTGAGCGCCAATTTTGCACTCGGCGATACCAAACATTGGAATGCTATCAATTGGCTGGATGTGGTGAGTGAAGGCGGAGCGGCATTACTCGCATTGGTATGGTTATTATTGATTCTGCACAGCCGCCCTGCCGGGCGCGTCACGCAATGGTTGAGTTTGGGATTGAGTTGTATTTTCCTGGCTGGATTCCAGGACTGGCTGGATGAATTTATTACCTTTCCCGAGGCGGCGTTATGGGATCACTGGGTGGAATCCGGATTAATGCCTATCGGTCTCGGCCTGTTAACCCTGGGCATTTATCACTGGCATCAGGAACAAATTGCAATCAATGAACAATTGCGCAAACGCGAACGTTTGTTCCGTGAACACCGCGGCCTGGATTTCATTACCCAATTAAACGGCGCCGCGTACTTGCGCAAACAATTGCAGCAGGAGTTGGCGATCCACTACAGCAATCATTCGTCCCTTGCATTGGTGTTTATCGATATCGATTATTTTGCTGATACCAACCGCCGTTACGGCCATCACGAAGGTGATCGATTGTTACAAGCGTTGGGTGAATTTATTTTACTGAACATTCGCGGCAATGATTTGCTGTGCCGCTATGCCGGTGATCGCTTTGCACTGGTACTGCCCGCGACCGGGCGCGTAATGGCGGAGGCACTTGCAGCAGAAATTACCCGGGCGCTGCGTCACTTTGCATTTAAATCGCGCATGCAAGGCGAAAGTATTTTTCACACCGCGAGTATCGGTATGGCACTCACTGATTCGCACCAGCAGGATACCGCCGATTCACTCATCGAACGTGCAACTATTGCCTTGCTCCATGCAAAGGAAAAACGCAAGTCAACATTAGATCGGGTTGCCTGAGTGAAGCCTGGCATTTCCACTGTGACCGATGGTTATTATTTTCCACAAGCCTGGCGGGAAATAGATACTGTATTGGTACCTGCCGGTGGCTGGCCGCACACATTGATTGAACTCGCCCGCGCCCGTGGTCACCAGGAACACAAACTGCTGCGCAATACCGGGATTTTTCTGCAAGACCTTCCCCATAAGGTGCCCCAATTTTCGGCGGCCCAATTATTTCAATTAATTGAAAATGTACTTAAGCATCCCGCCGGCCATGAATTGGCGTTTTTATTGTGCCACAGTATTTCCACGCACAATTCCGTAGTGGGTAATGCACTTAACCTGCATGAATTTCTTCAGTTATTTACAAGCCATAGTTATGCAATATCACCGCTGCTCAGCCCTCATGTTCATTACGAACAGGATCGGCTGGTCATTTACTGGCATGATAATTTTGGCGCAGATTCGCGCCTGCCTTTTTTATTGGAGATGATGTTTACTGCATTGCAGGTTTATACCCGTCAGCGCGCCGGTTACCAACTTCCATGGACATTTCACCTTAGCCACAATCAACCGGCTTACATAGAACAATACCAGGTGCATCTGGGTAAGCAGGTATTATTTAATGCGCGCAGCAATGCAATGTCGATTGCGCGCACGGAATTGTATCGCCACTGGAATTATTCCGGGTTGGCCGCTCGCATTGCACAACCATCGCCATTCGATGAAATACCAGCGGACATTATTATTCCGCCTGTACGTGGTTTTTTGCATGAAATCTATCACTACCTGAAAACCAATATCCATCACAATCCGCACCTTGAAAAAACGGCGCAGGATTTTGGTATGAGCAGCGCAAGCCTCAAACGCAAATTGCAAAAACATAACAGTAGTTTTCAGCAGCAATTTGACCAGGTGCGCAAACATTTAGCGTTGCACTGGTTGAGCAAGGAAGGCGTTACCCAGGAAGAAATTGCCCAGCATTTGCATTTTTACGATGCCGCAAATTTGCGCCGCGCATTTAAACGCTGGACCGGTCAATTACCCGGCAAGCTGTAACGATCCCGATGCCATATTCTTATTGATCAACACATCAGGCTTTTCATCTGCAAGGGTTCACTCTATAGTTTTCGCATTCCGCTGCATTCATATAAGAGGACGAACCTATGCAAACTGTATTGATTACCGGCGCCAATCGTGGCATTGGCCTGGCCCTGTGCAAAACTTACCTCGCCCAGGGCTGGCAAGTGATTGGGGTGTGCCGCAATGCATCGCCGGAATTGACCGAAACCGGTGCACGCGTTATCGCCGGCGTAGATGTAACGGACCAGATAGCGCTCAATAACCTTGCCGATACGCTAACCGGAAAAAAACTGGATTTATTAATTAACAATGCGGGGGTTTTACAACGCGAGGCGTTGGGCAATATTGATTACGCGAGCATTGAACATCAGTTCAATATCAACGCCGTAGCGCCCTTGCGGGTAACAGAAGCATTATTGGGCAGTTTGCAGAAAGGCTCCAAAATTGCATTTATCACCAGCCGTATGGGTTCCATTGCCGACAATACCTCCGGTGCCTATTACGGTTACCGTATGTCCAAGGCCGCATTAAACGCAGCAGCCATGTCACTGGCGCGCGACCTGCACCCGAAAGGCATCGCGGTGGCGATTTTGCATCCCGGTTATGTACAAACAGCAATGGTCAATTTCGGGGGCGATATCTCCGCCGAGGAATCCGCCCAACGCCTGAGCCAACGCATCGCCGGGCTCACACTGGAAAATACCGGCACCTTCTGGCATTCGAATGGCGACCTACTGCCCTGGTAAATGTTGCCCTGGTAACCGGCAGGCCTTTTACACCCACCATTTCCCTACATTTTTATACGCCTTCCGGCTGCGCGGCTCACCCTCGGGGTCGCGCTTGGGCTACACTGACCGCACTCTGGTTAACTCATCCTGTCCACCCATAAAATTCCTGACCGTTAAGGACTAGCCATGCAAAAACTTCGTTGGGGCGTGCTTAGCACTGCCAAGATTGGCCGCGAAAAAGTAATTCCTGCCCTGCAAAACTCCGCTTATAACCAGGTGGTAGCGATTTGCTCGCGCACATTGGAAAGCGCGCAAACCGTTGCGGATCAATTACATATCGCCAAAGCGTACGGTCACTACCATGAGTTGCTGGCCGATCCGGATATAGATGCCATTTACAACCCGCTGCCCAACCATTTGCATGTGGAATGGTCGATCAAGGCCCTTGAAGCCGGCAAACATGTCCTGTGCGAAAAACCGCTGGGGTTAAATACCGATGACGCACAGCGTTTGGTCGCCGCCGCCAAAGCCCATCCCCACTTGAAGGTCATGGAAGCATTTATGTATCGCTTTCATCCGCAATGGCAACTGGCAAAAAAATTAATCGCTGAAGGGCGCATCGGCAAGCTGCGTTCTGTGCATTCAAATTTTTCCTATAACAATCGCGACACTGACAATATCCGCAACAAAATCGAAATGGGCGGCGGTGCGTTGCTGGATATCGGTTGTTATTCGGTTTCACTGTCGCGCTGGTTATTTAATGAAGAGCCCGCGCAAGTAATGGGTCACATTACGCCGCTGCCCGGTGAAGAAGTGGATTGCCTTATTTCCGCCATTATGGAATTCACTGATGGCACAGCAACGTTTACGGCATCCACCAAAATCGAACCGCAACAATTTGTTGAAGCCAGCGGCGAAGAAGGCAGCATTTATTTAAGCCAACCTTTTTATGGCCCGACTGATTCATCACCCAAAACCGTTCGCATTACGCGCAACCGGGTAGTGGAAGATATTGAAATTCCGCCAGCCAATCATTACAGCGAAATGGGCGATGCATTTGCACAAAGCGTTTTCAATAGCGCACCGGTGCCAACACCGCTGGCGGACGCTATTGCTAATATGCGAACAATCGATGCCATTTTTGAAAGTGCCGCGGAAGGGCAATGGGTTGACGTATAGCCAGGGCCACCGGTTTATTGATGTTCATGTTGGGAGAAATTGCGCGTGTCAGATTTTTTTGTGCGGTTGTTAAAGAAATATTCGTTGTCCTTTTTTTTATTGTTGTGTTTGCCCGGATTGATACTTCCGGGCACCGGCTTCGCGGCCGACGATAATACTGAAGCAACGCGCATTGCCCCGCCCTTAAAAACCCTGATGCGCGGTTTCAAACCTGCGGATAAATCGGAAGCACAAGTGTTGTTGCGCAAGACCGATGTTTACATCGATGCGCAGTTGATGAGCCATGCCACATCCTATGTGGCGGTGTATATCAACAGCGATGAAGCCGTGCGCGATTACAGCCAAATCAGCGTTAGCTTCAATAGTTTTTACGAAGACATAAAACTCGAATTTGCCCATGTACGCACGCCTGACGGGCAACTCGATAGTATCAAGGCCGATGCAACCCAGATCCAAAGCCCCACTGATGAAAATTTTTACCACGACCGCAAGGAATTATTATTTTCCCTTCCCAATGTGCGCAAAGGTTCGGTAATTGAATTCCAGTATCGCTACACCGATACTAAAAAAATGGTACCGGACCAATGGTTTGACAGTTTCAGTTTTCATTGGTGGGAAGATCGCGCCGCCGGACAGGGTTCACGCGCCGATGCAATCCTGACCAGCGAATTAAATATCACTGCACCAATTAATATTCATTTATTTAGCAGCGCTGTAACGACTTATAACATCACTCAACAGCGTAGCGAAAAAGACCAGCAACAAACTATCACCTGGACCGGAAAAAATATCGCCAAAATTGAATTGCAAAGCGATATGCCGCGCGAGCACGACTATGCGCCCTACCTGCGTGTTGCCACTACCGACCAATGGAATGATGTTGCGCGCTGGGCTGACGGTTTGGTCGAACCCCATTTATTAAGCGATGCTGCACTGGCGCAAATTGTTACTGATATTAAGAAAACTGCACTGACACCGGAAGCAAAAGTCAAAGCCGTTTACCAGACCATCCAGGATCGGATTCGCTACGTATTTGCCCATGTAGGGCGCGGCGGTTATGAACCGCACGATACCACTGATATTTTGAAAAATGGTTATGGCGATTGCAAAGACCAAACCGTACTGGCCGTAAAACTATTGCGCGATTTGGGAATAAAAGCCGATCCGGCTTTGATTGTAACGCGCGGGCGCGGCATCCCCGATATGACAATTCCCGGCATCAGTTTTGACCACATGATCGTCCATATCCCCGCGCAAAACGGTTTACAGGAAATCTGGATGGATACTACTGGCGAAACCAGTTTATACCCCGGTTTTTCTGTCGGTATTGAAGGTCAACCGGCGCTGATTGTTAATGGGCAAAGCAAACAAATCAGCGTATTGCCAACCCAGGGTCCCGATAAACATTTTGCACACCTGGAACTGGTATTCGATAAATTTGACGGCCAAAACGCACAGGCCAGTTTTAAACTTACCTTCGGCGGACTCTACGAACAACGCTTGCGCAGCATGTGGCAATACTCGCGCGAGCGCGATAAATATTTCCGCGAATTAATCGGCCAGATTTATAACGCTGCCGAGGTTATTGAATTAAGCACAAGCAATGCCGATAACCTGTGGCAACCATTTGTAATCAATGGGCGCTTTGCGTTTACAAAAGTATGGGGCGGCGATAAAGAGCCCATCAACTATGCCTTTAGCATTACCCAGCTCACCAATTTATTTGCAGATTTGCGCAACCTGCATAAACCGGCTGATCGCAAGCAGCCTTATGTCAATGATCCCGGTTATAGTTTGCAAGCGCGCATCGTATTTAATAGCCCCGACACCAAACATCAGCTGCGGATAAAAACCCGTGGCACCAACATCGATAATCCTTACTATAAGCTGGTGCAAACCGGCACTGAAGAACCCCATCGTTATGTTGTGGAACAAAACCTGATATTGAAAGCCAGCCGCGTTGAATTAAGCAATTACGCTGATTTTTATAAAAAGACGGAAGAGCTGCTCAACTCCACCGACTGGAGCCTGGCCTACGAATATGATGCCACCGCAGCAGACATAGCCGCGCTGCAACATAGTGGCAAAAATGATACCGCCAGCCTGATTGCGCTGAGCAAATTGCAAATTAAAAACGGTGACTATCAAGAAGCATTGGAGACTGCACAGACGGCGGTAGCAACGGCCCCGAAAAATGCAGAGGCACATTATCAATTGGGATTGGCTTTAGGGTATAACCACCAGTTCAAGGAATCTGACGCTGCATTTAAAAAAGCAGAGACGCTGGGTTATAAGCTCTAAGAGGTGCAGATGAATTTTTTGGTTAAGCCAGGCAATTATTTGTTGCAGCACAAGCCGCTCGGATTGGCGGGCGCGTTGTTAATCGGCAGTCTGTTACTGGCGAGTTGCAGCCAACAATCCGTCAAAAATGTTGAGGCTCCCGCAATTACTGCATCGGCATTGATTGCTGATCTGGAACAACAATTGGTAAAAGATCCAAACAATCCGGAGCTGCATTACAAACTCGGTTACGCTTACATCGCACAAGCAGAAAAAAGTAAATCTGCTGCGGATCGCAAACAAGCGATCCGCGAATTTCGCAAGGTATTGAAGCTGGTTCCTGGCAATCAAAACACCTTAACGGCTTTGTACAATATTTATTATGACGATGTTGTAAAGGGGGATAACAAGGCCCTGGAAAAAGCCAAAACCTTATTCAGCCAATTGTCTCCGCAAGCGCGCGAGCAATTGAATCCTCCGTCATTGGCCTATTTTTTACAGCGTTATATTGTGCAAAAAGAGGCGCGCGAAAAAAATCCCAACGAATTATTTGATGCGCTCTTAAGCGCAACCCGCGAGCAACCAACAAGCGATAAAGCCTACGTCCAACTCGCTAAAATGTACCGCACCCAGGGCTATTATCCTTTAGCAATTGCCACGTTGAAACAAGCGGAAGGCAATCAGGTGCACTCACGCGATTTATATCAAACCCTTGCGGAAACCTATGAAGATCGCGCCGAAGCAAGCGGTTGTGCCTATGAACACAGTGATACGCTTTACCGTGCGGCGCGCTATTACCAAAAAGCCATTCCCTTCGCCACAGATAAAGCCGAATCACACTACCAGCTGGCGCAAATGTTTATTGACAACAATCATTACCAACTGGCGCTGAATGAAATTGCAATCGTACTGGAGCTTGCCCCTACCGCCGCAAATTATGCCTGGGCGGCCCAAAGCTATTCGCTGTTGGGGCGCGAACAACACGCCTTTGAATTACTCGATAAAGCCAAACAACACGGCCTTGCACCGAGCGACACCGCCTACCATGAAATTTATATGAATGCCGGCCACTGGACCCAAGCCGCTATAAGCTTCACCGAATACGTGCAAGCCCAAACGGAAATCAGTATTTACGACTCCATCAAGGCAGACATCATTGCCGATCAAACAGAATGGGATTTCACCACCGTCACCCGCAATAAAAAAATTGCCGTGCGCAACGAATGGGAAGGCGCGGTTTACGCCTATTGGACTAATAAATTAAATCGCCAGCAATTTGAAAAAGCCGCAAGCAATCGTTGTGAGCGAACTGAATATTATTTTTATTCCGGCTACCGCGATTATCGCGCTGGCAAAATACAGGCTGCCAAACAGCAATTTAACGCCGCATTACAACAAAAAACCTATCGATTCATCGAGCGGCCATTGGCAAGCCATTTTCTGGAGAGAGATTAATCCACTACCTATGCAGGTGAACCATGCAAACATCAACCAATCAAGCGGCTGCCAGGCCGCGTATCGTTGTCGTCGGGGGCGGTGCCGGCGGGCTTGAACTCGCCACCAGGCTCGGCGATAAACTCGGGCGCAAAAATAAAGCAGAAGTCACACTCATTGACCGCAACACTACCCATTTATGGAAACCACTATTGCATGAAATTGCCGTAGGCACGATGGACGAAGATGTAGATGCGGTGAGTTATCGCGGCCACGCCAACGCACATCATTTTTTCTTTCGTGTGGGAACGATGATCGACATTGATCGTGAAAAACGTGAAGTCGTATTAGCTCCGATGCATGATGATGAAGGCGTTGAATTTCTACCATCAACACGAATTCCCTATGACTACCTGGTGATTGCGTTAGGCTCGATTTCCAACGATTTCAACACCGCCGGCGTTAAAGAAAACTGTTTGTTTCTGGATAGCCCCACCCAGGCACACAAATTCCACAATAAATTGCTCAATAAATTTTTGCGCATCCAACGCGTAACCGGCGCGGAAGACCGTGTGCGCATTGCAATTGTCGGCGCCGGTGCTACCGGTGTGGAACTGTCGGCAGAATTGCATCACGCCGTGCAGGAAATTCATAATTACGGTTTTAATGCGGTATCCAAGGAACATTTGCAAGTTACCTTAATAGAAGCTGGCCCAAGAATTCTTCCAGCATTGCCCGAGCGCATTTCCGACGCTGCGCATGGCGAGCTGGTTAAAATCGGGGTCGATGTAAAACTCAATACCTTGATTACCGCCGCCACTAAAGAAGGATTACAAACTAAAGATGGCCAATTAATTGAAGCTGATTTAATGGTGTGGGCAGCAGGAATTAAAGTGCCCGAATTTATGGCCAATATCGCCGGGCTGGAAACCAATCGGATTAATCAGTTGCACGTTAATGAGTTTTTGCAAACATCACGTGACCCGCATATTTTTGCTATCGGCGACTGCGCCCAATTTACCAACCCGGATGGTTCACGCGTTCCACCACGCGCGCAATCGGCGCATCAAATGGCGAGCACTTGTTATAAAAATTTATTGGCATTACTCAACAACAAATCGCTACACACTTATAAATACACTGATCACGGCTCATTAATTTCTCTCGCGAGTTATTCTACCGTTGGAAATTTAATGGGGAATCTGAGCAAAGGCAGTATGTTTATTGAGGGCCGTTTGGCGCGTGTGGTTTATATTTCGTTATACCGTATGCATCAGATTGCGATTCACGGATTCATTCGCACCGGATTAATTATGTTGGGTGGAAGATTGAATCGCTGGTTGAGACCGCGCTTGAAACTGCATTAATTATTATTGTTTTACTTTTTAGCGGAGCTGCCTCAGGCGCTCCGCGTTATCTTTTTACATACTCGTAAATTTTCATTACCACGGCTTCAGAATTTTCCATCAGCTCGCTATTCGTAAAACGCAGAACATGTAGACCCAATACGTTCATAAATTCATCACGAACCGCATCGTACGCTTGTGCCCCTTTCTGATAATGGCTATCGCCATCCAACTCAATAACCAATGCACATTCAGGACAATAGAAGTCAACAATATAACGGCCTATACCGTGTTGCCTGCGAAACTTCACTCCGAGTTGCTGATTGCGAAGTTTTGCCCAAAGTATTTTTTCAGGCATAGGCACGTTAGCCCTTAGTTGCTGACGAAGTGGTTTTTGTTGTTTTTGGTTGAAAATTTTTTCGTTATTCATATATCGCTCCTTGATAAAAATACCCCCTCCCAACCTCCCCCTTGTTAAGGGGGAGGGGCTTGACTCCCTGCTAAACAGAGATTAATGCAAACACATAACATACAGACATTTACCAATCGTACCAACACAAATAACTATTATTTTGCGACACAACCAATCCCTCGTTTTTTTTGGGGTTAACCAGAGTGAGATAAGTTTCCTGTTTTTCAAAGGGTGCGGCAGAGTGAGATAAGCATTTGCTTTTTCAGAGGGAAAATCGAAGCGAGATAAGCTTCTACTTTTTCAAGGGGAGAATCGGAGTGAATTAAGTTCCGTCCCCTTTCCAAGGGGAGGGTTAGGGAGGGGTTAGCTCTTAAAGAACTACCCGCATCACATTAACCTGCCTACCCCCCAACCTTGTACGCCGTACAATTTCCCAATCGCGCTTTTGATAGTAATCCGTGTAATCCGTAGCGGAAAGCCATAACTCTGTTAAGCCCAAATCCTGCGCATAATTTTTTGCTGCATCAATTAATGCGGTTCCAATTCCCTGGTGGCGATATTGATCCAACACAAATAAATTACTCAGCCATACCGGGCTGTCGCTCGCAACTTTGGGCATGCGCTCACTGCTGCGATAGGTGTAATTGACGAGACTGACGCAACCCAGCAATTGTTTGCCGCGCAACGCAATTAGTGTTTTGGGAAGCGGATTTTGCTGAACGTGCAAAACCAACCGCTGTTGGCGCAACGAGAGCGACGATTTCAACCCCTGGCGTTCACATTCCTGATGATGCCAGTGCGCGACCTGCGCAAAAAATTCCGGTTTTTGTTCCAGGACAAAAATATCCGGGGCGAGAGCAAGAGTAGAGCGAGATAGATTCACGGTAATCCGGTATAACGAAAAAGAGTATTAACTATAGCTGCGATTTGAAAACAGAATGGAATAGATCGCGCTTAATCAGTGACATTGGCAGAGACAAAAAACTCCCGGCTGGCGGGAGTTTTTGCGACGCAGTACGAAAAAATCATCAGGCTTTTTTTGCTTCACCGAACCACTTTACCTCTTCGCCGTGGGCTTGTTTGTCGGCGTGATAGGACGAGCGAACCAGCGGGCCACAAGCGGCGTGCTTGAATCCCATTTCTTCCGCCAGTTTTGTGTACTCCGCAAACTCATCGGGATGAACATAACGTGCGACCGGAATGTGATCTTTGGACGGCTGCAAATACTGGCCAATAGTGAGCATGTCGATATCGTGCTCACGCATATGCTTCATCACTTCGATAATTTCTTCTTTGGTTTCGCCGAGGCCAACCATCAAACCGGATTTGGTCAATACATCCGGGCGACGCGCTTTATATTGCTTGAGCAATTCGAGCGACCAGTTGTAGTTGGCGCCGGGGCGCGCCTGGCGATATAAACGCGAAACGGTTTCCATATTGTGGTTGAACACATCCGGCGCTTCTTTTTCGAGGATATCCAACGCAATTTCCATACGGCCACGGAAATCCGGCACCAATACTTCTACTTGCAAATTCGGGCTATGGGCGCGGGCTTCGCGGATGCAATCGGCAAAATGCTGGGCTCCGCCATCGCGCAGGTCATCGCGGTCAACCGAGGTAATCACCACATATTTCAAGCGCATTTCCGCGATGGCTTCGGCGAGCTGGCGCGGCTCGTTCACATCCAGCGGATTGGGCTTGCCATGGCCCACATCGCAGAAGGGGCAGCGACGGGTACAGATATCGCCCATGATCATAAATGTCGCCGTACCACCGCTAAAGCATTCACCCAGGTTCGGGCAATTGGCTTCTTCACATACGGAGGAAAGCTTGTTTTTACGCAGGATGGTTTTGATGCGCTCCACTTCCGGAGAAGCGGGAATACGCACGCGAATCCAGTCGGGTTTACGCGGGATATCGTCACGGTCGCTGGCTATGACTTTGACCGGGATACGCTCAACCTTGTCCGCATCGCGCAGTTTCTCACCTTGCTTATGGCGCTCGGTGCGTTTAACCGGTTGGAGTTCAGGGACGAAGGTGGCTACGGGAGGAAGATCTGACATAAGAATCTCGTGACGTTAATCTACGGCGCGCATTGTACAGGTTTCGTAACCCAATTTCCCCGCCAATTCGGTAACAAGTTGCTGTTGAACCTGCACCAAAGCGGGACATTCGGGAATAAGGTCGCGTATCTGGGTCATCGCCAGGCCCTGATAACCACAGGGGTTAATGCGCAGGAAGGGTGTTAAATCCATATCCACATTCAGGGCCAGCCCATGGAAACTGCATCCGCGGCGAACACGCAGGCCGAGCGAGGCGATCTTGTTGCCATTGACGTAAACACCGGGCGCATCAGGCCTGGCGGCAGACTCGATCCCGTAATGGGCCAATGTGGCTACAATCGTTTGCTCCAGCGCGGTAACCAGATCGCGCACACCGATTTTCAAGCGGCGCAAATCCAGCAATGGATAAGCCACCAGTTGGCCGGGGCCATGGTAAGTCACCTGGCCGCCGCGATCAGTCTGTACTACCGGAATATCACCGGGGAATAGCAGATGCTCCGCCTTGCCGGCTTGCCCCTGGGTAAATACCGGGGGATGCTCCACCAGCCAGAGCTGGTCGATGGTATCGGGCGTGCGTTGGCTGGTGAAATCGCTCATCGCCTGCCAGATACTGGCGTAATCGCGCTGGCCGAGGTTGATAACCTCCAGGGTCAGACCGCTCAAATCACATCACCATCTTGATGCTGCGATTGAGGCGCAGATCATTATGGATAGCCGTGAGCTGCTCGACACCGGTCGCCGTAATCCAGACCGTCACCGAGTTAAAGCTGCCCTTGCTACTTTCCTTAACCGTAATCCGGGTTTGGTCAAACCCCGGTGCATGGCGCTCCATAATCTCCACTACATAGCTATGCAGCTCGGGGCCGGCATCGCCGAGCACTTTAATGGGGTAATTTTCACAGGGAAATTCAATTTTGGGGGGTTGTTGCTGGGCCATATCTATAAAACCTGTAAGCGAGGCGCGAATTATAGCGCCGGAACGGAAATGACCGAAATAACAAAACGCTCATATAAACCTGCATTGACACCAAACACTGCCAAATCAAATCGACAAACAGCCGATACCGATGGCAGTTTGCTCTCACCATCAACCTTTAATGCTGTCACATTGCACAGCATTTACCATCAAAAATGGCTGAATTCCCTTTATTTGTGTGGATTTACCAATATTATTCCTCCACCTTTTAGCGGTGCCTCGATATGGAGAATGTTATGCATCAAAAGATCAAACCTATAAGGGCGATAATAACCTTGCTTTATGGCGGTTTACTTTGCAGCTGTGCAGTTGCAAATCAACACCAGACAGCCGCGATTAACGAAGACAGGGTAAACCTGACGGGAGCTGAATTTTTACCCGAGTTTGTTAATAAGTCTCCAGAACGAAGAACGGCTGCAAGGTTGTATTTACTTGGTGTGCTCGACAGTTCGGAAGGCAAGACCTGGTGTGGTTATAGCCAACTTAAAACAGTAACTATTAATGAGTTTGTCTTTGAATACCTAAAGAAACAACCCGCCGAAAAATTAAAACTCAGAGCCTCGGATCTCATTCAGGAAGCCCTCCATACTTCATTTCCCTGTAAGGACACAAAATGAAACCCACCTTTCAAAATTTAAAAAAACACCACTATTCCTCCGAACCATCCAGCGACAATTACCTTTCAGGGGCGGCACTCTATGAGGAAATAGGTTACAAAATTGACGATCTGATCAAGCAGAATGCCGGCTATGCCAATACCTGCGCAACACGAATGAGTATTGCATTGATAAAGGCTGGCGTTACTTTTACTGGTAGACTTCGGATCAAAAAAGGTGTTTATAAAGAAAGAAAAATTGAACCCGGTGCAAAACTACTGGCAGATCAGCTGATGCTCGCCAACGTATTTGGTAAACCTGAAATATTTACCGATGCATCTACTGCGGCAGCAAAAATTGCAGCACGCAAAGGTGTTGTCTTTTTCTGGAAGATCACTGGTTACGACGGTGGGCATATTGATCTGATTGAAACCAGTAATAAACTGCAAATCTGCAACTCCCACTGCTACTTTAACTGCAAAGAGGTTTGGTTTTGGGAGCTAACCTGATTTGGAAAGTACTTTAATCGCCCTCGCCAACCTGGCTGCCGCCCCACTCCGTAAATCCTTTCGATGGGGCGTCATTTCATCCAAAGATTTTACTCCCGTGTCCGGTAAAACCTGTTCATAAAAGGCCTTATCGGCTATTCTCCTGACGGATAGAAATTCCCTTAAAAAATAACTTACGCGACACATTGGAAGCGCCAACCTCGCGATTACGTAAGGACAATAGGTTTGTTACTCGATACCCGTCAATCACTGGAAACCCCCGAAGGCGCCCTGCTCCCGCTCACCCCGGCTGGCTTCGGTGTGCGCATATTGGCGCAGATCCTGGATATCCTGATCCGCTTCGGGATCACCATCGTCATCTTTATCGTGTTGTCGCTGCTTGGCCGGATGGGCACCGGTTTGGCCCTGATCCTTACATTTCTGCTGGAATGGTTTTACCCGGTATTTTTTGAGGTGACCCGCAATGGCCGCACACCGGGTAAAAAATGGATGGGGATTCGCGTCGTTAATGACGACGGCACACCCATTACTTTTGGCCCGTCACTATTACGCAACCTGCTGCGCGTGGTCGATTTTCTACCGATGGCCTATCTGACCGGCATTATTGCCAGCCTGTGTAATCGCCAGTTCAAACGCCTGGGCGATTTAGCCGCCGGCAGCATGGTGATCTATGATGCGCCGCCGCTGCGCGAACCCAGTTTTGAAGTGCGCGGCCAATTGCCGGTGCCCGCCGATTTTTCTACCGATGAACAACGAGCACTGCTCGCCTTCGCCGAGCGCAGTAAATATTTATCCAGCGAGCGCCAAAGCGAACTGGCCACTATTCTCCAACCCGTGATTCACGCTAAAGATCCAGTGATCGCCATCAAGCAAATGGCCAACACTATGGTTGGCAAGCAGTAAGAGCAGACCTGACAAGAATGAAACAAGGGCAATTCGAACAACTCTACCAACCGCTCTGGCAGGTGCTGGAAATGCAAATTGTCGAGCTGGAAAAATCCGATGGCCAATTAAAAGGGAATGAGCTGGCGAGCTTTGCCAGCCGTTATCGCCGCCTGTGCCATTTTCATGCACTCGCGCGCGATCGTCATTATTCCAGCCATCTGGTGGACAAACTCGGCGATCTGGTGGTGCGCGGGCATCAACAGCTTTATCGCCGCAAGCAGCCATTCTTCCAGCAATTCACCAGCTTTATTGTCGCGGGGTTTCCGCGCCTGGTGCGCGAACAACAAGCCTATATCTGGTGGGCAACCGCACTGTTGTATGTACCGGGATTATTGATGTTTCTCGCCATTTTGTGGCAGCCGGATTTGGTCTACACCATCGCCCCGCCCGACCAGGTAAGTAATTTCGAAGAAATGTACGACCCCGCCAACCGCACCCTGGGTGCTGCGCGCGAATCCGATACCAATGTGCAAATGTTTGGCTATTACATCAGCAATAATATCGGTGTGAGTTTTCGCACCTTTGCCTCCGGGATTTTATTCGGTGTCGGTTCGATTTTCTTTTTAGTGTTTAACGGATTATTGATGGGCGCCGTTGCCGGCCATTTAACCAATGCGCAATTTACCGAAACGTTTTTTTCATTTGTCGTAGGCCACGGCAGTTTTGAATTGACCGCGATTTGTATTTCCGGCGCTGCCGGTTTGAAACTCGGCTATGCATTGCTTGCGCCCGGAAACCTTACCCGGGTCGAATCGCTCAAACGCGCGAGCGCTATTGCGATCAAGCTGGTTTACGGGGTGATCATCATGCTGGTGATCGCTGCATTTATCGAAGCCTTCTGGTCCTCCAACAATATTTTATTGCCCTGGCAAAAATATCTGGTGGGCGGATTTTTGTGGGCATTGGTGATCGGTTATCTGGTATTTAGCGGGCGACAATTGCGCGGCGAAGCAACACCCGGTGAACGAGGTCCGCTATGAACCTGGATCAGGTTACGCTGGAAATTCGCCCGCGTACGGCGTGGGAGGCGGTCGATTTAGGCTTGTTAATGGCACGCCGCTGGTGGTTGCCCATGACCAAAATCTGGGTGCTTGTCAGCTTGCCGATATTAGTAATCGCGTTATTACTTCCTACCGATAAATGGTGGATAAGCGCCTGGTTAATCTGGTGGTTAAAACCGATCTACGAGCGGCCGCTGTTACACATCCTGAGCCACGCGGTATTTAATGATTTGCCGGATACCCGCAGCACCTTGAAAGCATTTTCATCATTTGCATTCAAACAAATATTTTTAAGCCTTACCTGGCGCCGCCTGAGCCCGACGCGCAGCATGGATTTAGCCATCGTGCAATTGGAGGGGTTACATGGTGCGCGTCGACAGGAACGCCTGGGCGTTTTACACCGCGAGGATTCTTCGCCCGCTAACTGGATCAGTTTTTTTGGATTGATGATGGAGTTTTCGTTATGGACGGGAATGATCACATTGATCTGGGCGTTTATTCCGCGCGAATTGAATATTGAATGGGCGGGATTATTTTTTAACAATGAGTCAGTAAAACTTATCGAATTAAAAATTGTTATCTGGTATTGCGCACTGTTATTAACCGCGCCCTTTTACGTCGCCTGCGGTTTTGCGCTGTATTTAAATCGCCGCGTAAAACTGGAAGCCTGGGATATCGATATTGCCTTTCGCCGCATCGCCAACAAACGTACGGCTCCGTCTTCGATAAGCGTTTTAGCCATCGCGCTAAGCACCGCACTTTTTGTTTTAATTGCCAGCACACCCGATATCGCTTATGCCAATGAAGCACCGGCAGCAGAACAAACACCCGCCACAGAGCCAATGCCGGCGCCCGAGCATCTACCGGGAATGGAACCAAATTCCGTTGATGGCAGCGATGAAATAGTTGAAGACAAACCCCTTGGTGAGTACCGCGAACTGAACCGCGAGAGCGCACACAGCGCTATTAAAGAAGTAATGCAACAAAGTGAATTCAGCCGCAAGGAAAAGGTAAGCACCATTAAATGGGATGAACCTGAAGAGGAAGAAAGAGAACCCGCCGAATTCTGGAAAAAATTCTTCGACTTTTTGCGTGACTTTGAAGGTTTCGTCGCGGCCGCCAGCCTGCTGGAAATTGTATTGTGGGCTGCGGTTATCGCCTTGGTTGCTTTTGTTTTTTATCGTTACCGCCATTGGCTGGCAGCGCAATTTGTGCGCATCAAGCCAGTACAAATGGTGCACGAAAAACCGGTCACTTTATTTGGGATGGAGGTAACGCGCGAATCGCTACCGCAGGATATCAGCCGCAGCGCACTGGAATTATTGCGCGAGGGCAATAGCCGCGCCGCACTTGCGCTGCTGTATCGCGCCAGCCTGTTCCAATTAATTTATCGCGGTGTGGAAATACAGGATGGGCATACCGAGGGTGAATGCGTACAGTTAATGCGTGATCACGCTGCCCGCGAAGCCAAAACAAAAACAATACCGCCACATCACCAAGCACGCATCGATTATTTTGCATTGTTAACGCGCATCTGGCAGCAATTAGCTTATGGACATCAACATCCGGACACGCACATAGCAGAACAATTATGCCGGCAATGGAATGCGTGCTGGTTGAATCAAACGAATGGACACAGCGCAACCAACTCGCAAGGCGGTGCGCAATGATTGTGTCACCTAATAAAAAACCTGAACCAGGCAATGTAAAAATCGCGCTATTGATTGCGGTACTCGCCATTATTATGGGTGGGCTTGGTTATTGGTGGTACACCACGCTGGTATGGGAAGAGAAAGAAATTGATTTGGGCTACTCCAAAGAAGCCCTGCAAAATGATTTCCTTGCCGCTGAAATTTTTCTGCGCAAACACGGCGTACAAGCCACAACCGTAAAAAACCTCAGCCTGCTCGCCAACCATCGCTGGCGCAATATTGAATTGGGCACTAATGACACCCTGGTCTTGATTAATGCAAACAAGACACTTGATGAAGAACGTTACGATAGTTTGTACGAATGGGTGGAGAATGGCGGCATACTGATCACTTCAACACAAAACCCGTTTATTGGCACGCACACCAATGAAGACGATTTATTGTTGAGTGATTTTGGTATTACGCCAGCTGAAGAAGACGCTAAAGAAGCAAAAGACCTGTTGGACACCATCGCCGATGAACTGGACGATGGGAAAGAAGATAAGCAGGATAGTGATAAAAAAGATAAACCGAATGATAAGGAAGAAACCAACACCACAGCCCAAAAAGCGGTCGACAATGAAGCGGTATCAACAGAAGACAAACCGAAGAAAACTGTAAAAAAAGATAAAAAGCCGGAAAATTATTATCGCTGTAATCTGGAAGAACAGCCCACCGAAATTAATTTCGCCGACGAAACCAAGCCCCTGCGTTTTGATTTCAGCCACGAAAAACCTTTTACTTATCACTACAGTAATACTGATAGCGAAGCGGCTGATGAATCAGCTCGCGCAGAGGAAAGCGTTGAGAGTGAAAGCGCTGGCGATGGCAATACCGGTGAAGAAGACGCCATCGCAAAAGCCAATGACAGCGACGATATCAATGCAACACTGGATGAAGAAAATACCGGAAACGAATCAACCCGTAGTGAAGAAGCGCATTTACTGTTTTTTGACATTGGTGATGGTTCGGTGACTATCACCAGTGATAACTATATTTGGTCCAACCGCCGGATTGACTGCCACGATCATGCTTATGCCCTGTGGAGCCTGGTCAATCCCAATGGCCGCGTCTGGTTTTTGGTGAACCAGGATGCACCATCGCTTGCGGCGATTATCTGGGAGCACGCTAAATATGCTGTGCTCGCCGGTGTACTCGCCCTGGTGTTGTGGCTATGGACGAGTGGCTCGCGTTTCGGCCCGGTATTCACCGTGCCGCAAGAGGGCCGTCGCAGCCTCGCCGAACACATTTACGCGAGCGCGATGTTGCTCTGGCGTAAACAGCAACACCCGCAACTGTTAGGATTATTGCGTGCAGAAATTATGGAACAACTTGCGCAACAAATGCTGCCCGTCGAAAACGCGCAGCAGCAAATTGAATATCTGCGCACACTTACCGGCTTGCCCCATGCCGATATCCAACAGGCTTTATTTAGCAGCAACCTCACCCACCCGCAAGAATTCACCCGGGCCATCGCGCATTTGCAAATTATCAGGAAATATTTATGAATGATTCAATAAACAACCAGAGTGCAACCGACGCTGGCAAAGGCCAGGAAGAAAGCTTGCAAGGCCGTTTGCAACAAGCAAGCACCGTTGCCAATAACTTGCTCAATGAAATTAAAAAAGTGCTCATTGGCCAGGACGCCATTATTGAACAAGTGTTGATTGCATTAATCGCGCGCGGTCATGTGTTGATTGAAGGTGTTCCAGGTTTGGGGAAAACCTTATTGGTGCGCAGCCTCGCCAAATGTTTTGGCGGGCAATTCTCACGCGTGCAATTTACCCCGGACCTGATGCCCAGCGACGTTACCGGCCATGCCATGTTCAATATGGCCAAGCAGGAATTTGAAGTGCGCCGCGGCCCGGTGTTTACCAATCTATTACTCGCCGATGAAATCAACCGCGCGCCCGCCAAAACCCAGGCGGCATTGCTCGAGGTGATGCAAGAAGGACAAATCACCATCGAAGGTGAATCATTCAAAACCGGTGAGCCCTTTATGGTGCTGGCAACACAAAACCCGATTGAACAGGAAGGCACTTATCCGCTACCGGAAGCGGAGCTTGATCGTTTTATGCTGAAAGTAGTTATCGATTACCCGAACGAAAGCGATGAACAAATTATGTTGCGCCAGGTAAGTTCGCAAGCACAGGGCGGATTTGGCCTGGAGCATATCCGCACCTTATTAAAACCGGCGCATGTGTTGAGCCTGCAAAAAATTGCCGAGCAAATCACGGTTGATGAACAAATCCTCCAGTACGTTGTGAAGCTGGTGCGCGCCACACGCGGTTGGTCAGGCATTTCGCGCGGTGCCGGCCCACGCGCCTCTATCGCCTTGCTGGCGGCAGCGCGCGCCTACGCATTAATTAATAACAATTCATTTGTTACACCGGATGATGTAAAAAAAATGTTTATCCCGGCATTGCGCCATCGCATTTTGTTATCGCCGGAATTGGCAATTGAAGGGGTTGCCGCAGAGCGCATCCTGAATAATATTTTGTTGCAAGTCGAAGCGCCGCGTCATTAATGACTCATAAAATAGATATTGGACTAAAAGCGCATTTGCTATGAAATGCACTTACACACGGGAATAATTGCACTTGAAAAAAAGCATGCGTCGACAATGGATACCAGCCACACGCTGTGCAATTTTTTTTGCGCTGCTAGGCATCGCCATATTGATCAATAAATTCAGCGCGCATTATTTTAACGCAAGCATTCCGGAGTTTTCGCTGGAAGCGCTTTTTGCCGGAGCGTTGATAATTGTACTGCTGGATTTTCTGCTCTCGCGCCGTTTACCCCCGGTTGAAATTACACGCGACCTGCCGGGCAACCTTGCGGTAGATAAATGGACACCGGTTAAATTACAAATTCGCCATCACTTTACCCACGCCACGCAGGTTCGCGTTTTTGACGGCGTGCCGACTACTAGCGACTACCAACATTTACCGCTGACACTTGAATTAAAACCCAACCAAATCAGCAAAAGCGAATACCAGTTACGCCCGTTGGAGCGCGGCTCACTACTTATTAATAAAAGCCATATTGAATTCAGTAGCCCGTTAGGTTTATGGAATATTCGTTATTGGGCGGGCAATACATCGGAATCCAGGGTTTATCCGGATTTTGTGGCCATCGCCAACTATGCAATTCTCGCCACTGAAAATCACACCAGCCAAATAGGCATCCGCAAAAAACAACGGCGCGGGGAAGGCATGGAGTTTCACCAACTACGTGAATTTCGCCAGGGCGATAGTTTGCGTCAGCTCGATTGGAAAGCAACATCGCGCCGCCAGAAATTAATTGCACGCGATTACCAGGACGAACGCGACCAGCAAATTGTCCTGATGGTCGACAGCGGCCGCCGCATGCGCGCAAAAGATGACGAACTCAGCCATTTTGATCACGCGTTAAATGCGATGTTGCTGGTGAGCTATATCGCCTTGCGCCAGGGCGATAATGTCAGCTTGATGAGTTTCGGTAACGAAGGCAGTAACAACAACAGCAAACATCGCTGGATTCCCCCACAAAAAGGCACTGAACGCGTAAAGGTTTTGCTTAACGGTATCTACGATTTACAAGCGAGCCAAGCGACGGCAGATTACATAACCGCCGCAGAAAAATTAGCCGTATTGCAACCCAAACGCTCGCTCATTATTTTAGTCACTAACTCGCGCGATGAAGACAACAGCGAGTTATTACTCGCCGCAAAACTATTAAAGAAACGTCATCTGGTAATGATCGCCAATATCCGCGAACAAGTACTGGATGACCTCAACGAACTACCCGTAAGCACTTTCGACGATGCATTAAATTACGCCGGCGTCCGCCGCTTTTTACACGAGCGCAGCGAATCCCATAAAAAACTCACCGCCGCAGGAGTTTATGCGGTCGATTGCACTGCTGATCAATTAGCTGTGCGCGTGGCGAATGCGTATTTGGAAATTAAGAGTGCGGGGGTTTTGTGACCGTCAGCAAAATTGACAGCCTTATGATCCAATTCAGCCATGAAAAAGAAAAGGAAATATTACTTCATTACGCCAACTTACAAGGTAATAGAGATGTTATTAATCTAGTAAAAGATGGCATCGTAAAAGGTAAAGACCAGGTCAGAAGTATTGCTAGGTTTTACTGGGAAATGGTGGATAAAAGCGTTGAAGAGGATGAGCTCGGTACTGGCACATATTAAAATAAGGAAAAGTGGCTTGAGCGCATCTATACATCCCTACATATTTATTTTAATAACTTAGGATTAGAGGGAGTTTGGGAAGAGGAAATACCATAAGAGGCAATGACTAAAAATAATCGAGGGAAAAACAAATGCATATCACAATTCATAAATGATATCTTGGATTCTGGCATTTAAACAAAAAATTCAGATTGCACCTGTGCCAGCCAATCAAAGGACAATGGTAGAATCCGTCGCAAATCCCCTAACGCTACAAAAGGAATTTTACAATGCCCGTTCCCGTCCAGACCCTCAAAGCGTATGAGAAGACCCGAGTTGATTTAGCCATTGATGTTTTTACAAAAATCGAAAAGCCTACCATTGTCGATTTGAACCGTGTCAGGGTGCAAGCCGATGTACAGTGCAAAATTGATGCGTACAGGGTAGGCGCAATCAAACTAAACAAGGCACAGCTTGAAACAGAGCAACATACACCCGAAAGAATGGCTCAATTGATGGCGGCCACAGGTGATGCGCGTCCCGCCTCGGCAGAATACTGCCATTGCCATGCGATTGTTCCGGGAGCACATAATGAAGCTGCCATAGTCCGCGCAGTATTGGCATGGTGCATGATGAGAATTGATGATCCGCGCAACGGATGCTGGCTGCCGCGTAATACGAAAGCCCGCCCTTATATGCCACACTGGCTTAAAAATGCAGTTCCACACAGTCGCATTCACAGAAATAGCTATTATCGTTGGCTCGGTGACCTAATTAACCCGATGTTGGTTAAAAGTAGTGATGATCTTATCCAGAAGTTAAAAATGATAAGAATGCGATTACAAAGCGGTAGTATACCCAAACATATTTTGATCGAAATGGGGCTTTAGAATGGGCTTATATTCCGTACATGCCGATACAAAGCATTATCGTAGCCTAAGCTTTGATAGAAATCAGAGCCGCGAAGTCTTTGGTGAAAATATCGAAAACCAGTTCGATGTTAACTTCGAGGCAAAACCCTATTCCAAACTCTGGAAGAGCATGGATGTCAGTTTTGCCAATGATGGTTCGGGATTATCAGGTAATTTAATTCCCGACATTTCAGAACATAACGGAAGGCTATTTCTCTCTCAAAAAGCCTATGACGCGCTAAAAAATTTACTCGCGCAGGATGGGGAATTTTTGCCCATACGTTATGAACAAGGCAGCGCATTTTTATTCAATCCCTTAAGTCTTGCAGAAAACGTCAATGGGCTTGATGCAGAGCTAAGCATCAGGAATGAATGGGGTGATATTGAAAATATGGCCTTTTATGAAGAGCGCGTTAAAGATTTTAGCATTTTCAGATCAGCATTTGATAATTACAGAAGTGCTTTTTGCAGCGACATTTTAAAAAACGCAATTGCATCTGCAGG
The DNA here is from genome assembly GCA_021151835.1 of Gammaproteobacteria bacterium. Taxonomy (GTDB): domain Bacteria; phylum Pseudomonadota; class Gammaproteobacteria; order Pseudomonadales; family Cellvibrionaceae; genus Cellvibrio. The sequence continues at coordinate 45,996 of JAGKWO010000011.1, read as the reverse complement.
ATTAAAAGGTGTTTTCTTCACGTCCGACTTAGGTAATCCCTATACGCTTGATTTGACCAATAATCTTCAAAACAGCTAGTAAGCTACCCTCGCGCCCAAACAAAAGCATTATGATCGAATACAAATTTCCAGAAGAAAAAGATTTTATTCTTCACTATGCAAAAAAACTTAAGCAACCATTAATTGAAAAGATAATTAACGCAGGTCAGGTTTCATCTTCACAAGAGGCAAATGCTCTGTCTAAGTTTTTCTGGGAAATGGTAGACGCAATTGTGGAAGATAAAAAATCATCCGCTGTAGTGGTCGGTCAAACTGATTTGGAAGCATGGAATGAGTATGTATTTGAAAGTATACGTGCTTATTTGCGAAATAATGAGTATGCACAGGAGTGAGATGATCATGTATAGCTCTTCGCCTCACAAACCAGTCTGTTTCGTAACCCTATGGTATGTTTTCTATTACTGAAGACTATATACTTGAGCGCATAAAAATCACTGATAAAAATGAATTTTTATTGAAAAAACAATGAAAATTGGACTAAAAATTTAAAACCACACAGGAGTTAATATGAAAAAAATTATACTTTTAATCATTTTGTTTTTGAGCGAAGGCAGCCTTGCAGGCTCTCAAACAGGAAAAGTTAAAAATATTCTTGTAAGAGATGATGGCTTACATTATGTAGTCATTGATGGCATAGCAACTGGAAAACCACCGTGTGCAACAATTGGCTACTGGATAATAAAGGATGAAAATTCTGTTTACGGAAAATCCCAGCTAAGCCTATTAATGATGGCCTTCGCAGCCCAAAAGTCAGTGCAGATAGAAGGGAAAAATTCATGTACACGCTGGGATGATGGAGAAGATATCAGCGCAATAATTATCAGAGATTAATCAACAAGCCCCCGAAATTTGTTTCTGAATTTCGGGGAAACCATCAATAGTCCAAAAGCTGGGAAACGCTACCGCAAAAACCCAGTTACTCCACCCGAACTATTACCATACCGTCCCCAATTCAAACCAAATGCCTTGGAGATATCGAGGTATAAATTAGACAGACCCGCATTATTCGCATCAATCGCATTACCAACACGAATTGAATTCCCAGCACCACCAGCAACATAAATACCGGGATTTTCCTGTTGATGATTGCCGCCGCCGACTTCAGACATTACTAAAATGAGTGTGTTATCCAAAAGTGTCCCACCGTAGGTTACATCGGGGCGGCTGGCAAGTTCATCCATTAAATAGGCGACCATGATGTTGTACCAACGGGTTTGTGCATCGAACAATGATGATTCATTGTGTGAACTAACGTGGCTGCGGGTTTCGTTGTAATTTAATTTCTCACCAGAGCCATAGTCGCCCATGTAAGGGCGAATGCCGGGAAAATTAATTTTTAACGATTCATCTTGCGCGCCCATAAACTGGAATGTGGCAGTGCGTGTGATATTTGCCTGGAATGCCATAGCGATATTGCGCATTTGTGCTTTGGCGATTGCATCCGCATCATCATCAACACCTGTCATACCGATAGCGGGACGAGAAAAACCGGTGCCGCCAATATCCAAAGTACCGCTGAGGGTATTTTGATAATAATTCAACGCTTCTTCATGGGTTAATAATTTTCCCTGCTGTTTTATATTGAGCGTATTGGCCTGCAATACATCCAGATTTTCATGCAAGGTTTCCAATACTTTTTTGCGGCGCGCCGCATCGGGATCAGGCGTGCCGCTACTGTTGCCAACCACATCGGCGAGCAGCGCGTCGTACACTTGTTGTGGATTGTCGGACACCTGGATTTTGTTGCGATTCTTATCGGTGAAAGGCATATATTCCGTACCCTTTGCTTTGCTCGACCAAACCCCCACGTGCATATTTTTAGTCAAGCGACCACCAAGCGCCTCGCCGATGGCGACATCAAATGTCGTTGCGTATTCCTGCCCACCGGAAAATACCGCGCGGCACGCTTCCGGGTGGCCCGAGCTGCCGCCGTGGCCGTTGTAGGTGAGGTTTTTAATCGGTACAAGCCTGGTGAGGTGCGCGTTTAAATGTTGCAATGGGCTGGTGGCAAAACTGTTGCTGCCCAATGCACCGGCATTGTAGGAATGCCATTTATCACGCACACAACCGTTCGGGTAATAGACCATCACAAAACGTTTGGCCCCCGCCGTTTGTGCAAACACATTAGCTGACAACATAAATTGGCTGGTGAATGCAGTGGTCAAACCCAACCTGGCAATACTGCGCAGGAAATCGCGACGCTGCATTTTATTTTTTAATACATTCATCTTAATGCCCTCCTCAGTTTATTTGCGCAGGATGTAATTTTTGGTTTGGGTAAACTGGATCATTAACTCCAGTAAGCTGGCATTGCTCGATTCCTTAAAAGTTTTGCCAAACACTTGCAATGTACAACTGTCAGGGACCTCTTCCAGTTGGCCGCGCGCGTAGCGATACCATTGCCGCACGTAGCAGGCTTTGGCATTGGGGCTGGCCGCAATTAAACCCGCCAATTCATCCATACCGTGATAAGGCACTACCGGTTCTGATTCAGACAAATACGTTTCCGCCGAATTTAAACTGCCGATGTAACCAAGCGAGTTAATCGGTTTAATCAAACCGTTATCCGTTTTTTCGGTGGTGACATACAAACCGAGCGCATTGTAATTTTCCAAACCGAAACCGATGCCGTCGATATATTGGTGGCAAGATTCACAACCCTCTTTCAAATGCGCGTGTTCAAACCGTTCACGCACGGTTAGACTCGGGTCCTCCTGCGGTTTTAATTCCGCACCGACTGGCGGCGGTGGAAGATCCTGGCACAGCAAATTGCGACGCACAAACAAACCGCGCTTTACTGGATGTGTTTTTTCTGAGGCTGATTGAATTGCGAGAATTGCAGCATGTCCTAACAACCCACGGCGCTCAGCATTAGCCGCGTTGTAATCCACGCGCTGCACACCGCTACCGCCCGGCCAGGTCAAGCCATAATGGGTTGCGAGTTGTTGGGTCATGTAACTGTAATTAGCGTTGAGTAATTCGTTGTAACTGCCACCACCAAATACGGTCCGTTTTACCAACTCGATGGTTTCGGTTTTCATATCCGCTTTGAGGCTCGCACTGATTGCCGTGGTTTTGATTTCCTTATCAAGATCCAGCCAACCGGTGATGAAACGTTCGAATGCAATTTGCGCTTTAGGATCTTGCAACATCTGCGCGACCTTGGCAGAAATTTGCGCGGGCGTACTTAATTGCCCGGCATCGGCGGCGGCCATTAATGAGGCATCCGGCGTAGTTGCCCAATAGGTGTAGGACAACATAGCCGCAACTTCGTAATCGGTGAGTTCGTAGTAGGTACCTTTTAATTCACCCACTTCCGAGCGATATAACATTGAAGGCGATGAGAGAATTGCTGTTAACAATGCGAGATTGCCTTGCGACGATTGCAGCGCAACTAATTTCGTCACTTCTGCCGTACCCAGCGGACGACGATACGCGCGCTTGCCAAAGTTCTGTACAAAACAAGTCGGATTGCTGCAACCGGGAGTAAGGCTATAGATATTACTCACCAGCGCCGCAGCAGCTTCCGCTGCCAATACATAACCTTTAGCATAATCGTTGGTGAAAATTGCATTGGCGTTGGTTTTAAATCCGTTCACCGGCAAGTCCGCAGGAATACGCCCGCTGGTGACATCGATATTGGTTGTCAGCCCTAATAAATCACGCACTGAATTATTGTATTCCAGCGTGGATAACAAACGGAAACTGCGATCTTGCGGAATCAAATCATCAAGGCTATCTGCACTGCACACTCCCGCTGGCGGAATAAATGCTTCGGCAAAAATCATCGCGGCAATACTGGTTGCACAAGTTCCAGTGCAACTACCAACATTGCCTTTCGGCATATTCGCGCCGATGTAATTGGCAAGGCTGGTTTGCGTGTACCGCGTTTGCAGATCGAGTAATGACGGAGTGCCATTGCCATCGCTACCGTGGCAACCGATACAACCCTGGCTTTGATAATGGCTGCGCGCCACTTGATGTTGATCAGTAATGCTATCGAATACGGCAAGCAAGGTGAGCGAAACGGCATTGCCCACGACCATTTTTGTAGTCGCGCTATTTGCATCCAATAAATACGCAGCGCCCGTTCCTTCCCAATGAACAAATTTCATTCCGGGACCCGCGGCGTTCGCTTTGATATCCACCAGCGTGCCGGGCACAAATAATTTTCCACTGAGGTTTGCACTGCTCGCGATTGTCGCTGTGCCATTACCGACCTGGATTTGCGTACCGGCTTCCACTACCGCCAAGGCAGGCTCAGCCGTTAACCAGGCAGCGTCATACCAACCGGGATTCGTTTGGCTCACGGTTAAATCAGCAGTTTGGTTTGCCGTATTGTTGCTGAAAATAATATTGGTATTGCCCGCCGTATTTGCCCATGCTGCCGGAATAAATACACGCAACCAACCCGCACCGTATTTGGGTGCAGTTTCGGTAATTGCAGGGCCCGGCCAATTTCCGCTGCGCACAGTTAAAGTGCCATTTTGATTGGTCCAGATATGGGTATTAACACTTGTCCATGCCGCCGGCTTTTTCACATAAATATATTGGCCTACACCTAAACCGGTAACGGTGTAGGTTGTAGAAAGCGTGCCATAGGTTGCAGTAATCGTTGCAACACCTGCTGTTGTACCCGCAGTGACCAATCCCGCGGCAGACACGCTGGCGACAGCGATATTACTGCTCGCCCAATTCACTTGCGAAGTCATTCCAACCAAACCATCACTCACTGTACCTGCCACGACCAATTGTTGTGTCTCACCCGATTTAATACGCAGATTGGCAGTACCTGCAATTGTTAATGCAGTGACAGGGTTTGATGCGGGAATAATATCCAGCGTGACGCTATTGCTATAACCATCAGCACTCGCCGTAATAATCACAGTGCCTGTTGATAATGCAGTGACATTAATCGCCGCGCCGGTTTTTCCTTGGGTAGAAACAACAGCAGCATTACTGGAGGTCCATTTAATTGCCCCTGTGGCGGGCAGACGTGTACCGTTGCTATAAACCGCGCTCACATTTAAACCAACGACTTGATTAACTTCAGGCGATGATCTGGTTGCAGTGATCTCAATTCCGGTTTGGCTAACATCAACACCCAATTCGTTAATCCAATTGCGGAACAAAGTTTCTGCTTCAGAATTTGTCGCTACCGAACCGTAAGGCATACGCATGCCCGCACCGGTTTGGTATTTGTAGACATTACTGTTCGCCGGAATACCGGGCACCACGCGATTGTGATCATTAACGAGTTTCATTGCTTCCAGTGCGGTACTGAAACGCAGATCCATTCCGCCGGAAGTGCCTGAATGGCAATGGGCACAATTGGTGTGCAAATAAGATTTTGCGCGCGCCGTCAAATCAACGCTGTTATCTGTTGGTGCAGCAAATTTTTCGTAATTGCTGCCGTTATTAATGCTTGCAGTAAATAAACCGATGCTATTGAAAACATCCAACTGGTTTTTAGTTACCCCCTGGTAATTAAAATTTTCATTCAATTGACGTGTGTCTACCGCCAATGGAGTTAACTTTCCGTCGACATCTTTATGGCAACCGGCGCAGGTGCTGCCCGTTTCAACTTTGCGCACTACGCTGACCAAACCACCGTCGGGTTCAACGGCAGATTCGGTCACCAGATTTGCATCCGTACCGGCGGCGTTCCAGCGATAATTCGCTGCTTGCCAACCGGTTTCCTGACGAAATAATACTGACGTAGTAAAGGGTTTATTCGCATTCGCCGATGCCGCTACTGCAAGGTGTTTCACCACCACCGAACCCACCGGCAAATTCCAGATTGCCGTGGGATCAAAGATCACTTTGTTCGCATTGGGAAGCGCTACAAAATGCCGCACCTTGCCACCGTCAAACCAACCGGAGGTATTCAATGTGTATTCAATAACGCCGTGCGCGGGAATTAAATTGGCGAGATCAGCAAACAAACCGGTAGCCGATAGTGTGGGTGGAATTTGTGCGGAGGCGAGATCGTCATCCACCATTTTAAAAATACTGGACGGCCCACCGAGTTCGCGCCCGTGACTGGAGATCAGTAAATTCTTTTTCAGGTCTTTACCAATAGATGAAATGTAATAGGGGAAAGCCTCGCTAATTAATTTTTTGGCTTGCCCATCATTCGCAATTGACCAAAGGCGTTTACTGACATAGTCACCAAAAATAAAACTGCCATTAAGGTTGGGCAAATCAGTGCCGCGATAAACAAAGCCACCGATAATGGAAACACCGGAGGTGCGACCATAACCTTCACGCGGCGCAACAAAATCCGTCAAACAATTTTTTGTTGCATCGCCACCAAGCGTTCCACGGTTGCGCGTACCTTCACACACCGGCCAACCGTAATTCTGGCCTTTGGTGATAATGTTAACTTCTTCGTAAGCGAGATCCGTGTCCTGCCCTATTTCGGTTTCCCATAATGTGTAAGGTGCATCGGTATCAAACGCCCAACGCCAGGGATTGCGATGGCCCATTGACCAGATTTCCGGTAAATATCCAGCGCGGCCAACAAACGGATTGTCCGCCGGCACACGATAATATTTTCCATCCACGGCCTGTGCTAATGGTTCGATGCGAATAAATTTTCCGCGCAAGGTGGTTGGATCTTGCGCGCTGTTATTGGTACGGCGATTGTAAGGATCACTTGGTAAAGGATTTTGCGGGAATGCGCTGTGGCCGTAACCACCTTCGCCTATGCCTACATACAAATATTTTTCAGTGGGATGAAATTGCATCATGCCGCCTTTGTGGTCTTCACCCGGTTGCGGGATGCGCAGTAATTCAACTTTGGCGCCGGCCGAGGTTGGATTTGCAGGGTTATCAACGGTCCAGCGTTCAATAATCGCATCGCCGGTTTTACCACCGACTATGCCATCGGTGCGCGGGTAAAAATTATCGGTCTCACCGAAAATGTAATACACATAAATAAAACCATTACTGGCGTAATAAGGATCGAACGCCATGCTTAACATACCGCTTTCGTTGTTGTTAAGTACGGTGGATTTTATATCCAGCAATTTGCGCACTTCAGTTGCGATCACATTTTCTTTATTCGGGAATACGTAAATCGCACCCTCTTTATCGACAACATATACAAGGTCATTAATACCGTCATTAGTCACCATCACCGGTGAAAAGAAAAATTCATTCAAATTCGGGTAGGCATTAACAAAGCGATATTTTCCTGCACTCACAGTACCGGTAATGGGGAACCCCAAAGGTGCAGCCAGTTGTGGCCGCTCGGGTAACGCTTGTGTGGCGGCGACAACGTTAATCGCCATCGTATCGGTTGCGGTGCTGCCATCAGCGGCAGTCAATGTAAGCGTGACAGTGATATTGCCGAGGGTTGTGAGCAGCGGCGTCACCACTTGCTTGCCAGTCAGCGCACCCGGCCATGCAGCACTTGTCCAACTTGCAGTGACATAATTGCCAATCGATGCTGCCGCCGATAATGCCTGGCGCGTGTTGATATTGGCTTTGCGATCTACACCGGCATTAGCCACCAATTCTACAGGTACACCGCAGGCACTCGCAGTTTTCCAGCTGGCAGTACCAAAATCGTAACAATTATTGGGGGCAACAAAATTTAAATCTGCGGTTTTGGGATTGCTATTGGTATTAAAAACAATTCCCGCTGAATTAACGGCACCTGGAAATTCGTAACTGAAAAAAGCAGGTGCACTGGTACTTTTAACCATCGCCACACCAGGCCATGTCGATGCAGCCAGTGCAGGCGATACATTAAAATAATGGATATTGACAGATGCCCAGTTAGCAGTGTTTTTAAAATAAATTTTGGTTTGCGTAGCAGCAGCTGAACGGCTGGAAATGCTCACTGCAATAGATGACTGGCTGGAAGAAGATGCAATTAAACTTGATGAAGAAACAATTGATGAGCTGGACTTGCTGGACGATACTGCCGGTGAAGATAACGATGAAGAGGATGGAACCGGTGAAGATGATGAAAGTGCGACAGAAGAAATACTCGCCACAGATGAACTGGTCGCAGCCGATGAATTGGTCGCAACGCTGAATCCACACTGTGTTAATGCTTTCCAGGCATTATTTTCATAGCAAGCGGCACCCGTAAATTTCAAATTCGCCGTTTGGTTTGCACCATTATTGCTAAAAATAACATCCAGCGAGGTGGGCATTTGCATACCGGCAGGAATCGCTGCGGTGAAATCATAACAATAAAAAGTGCCACGCCTGGTCATACTCTTACCGGGCCAGGCGGGCAAAGGGGTCACTGCACCAGCGGGCAGTGGATTCCAGAAATAAATATAGGGCGTCGCAAAATTAGCGGGATTATTGAAACAAATATTATTGGCAGGAATTGAAACGGGAAGCCTGGTTACAACAACCGCTTTGGTTGCATCGTTAAATGTAATTTTATAATCGCCGTCACCGTTGGTAATAAGATAATCCTGTGCGGGATAAGCCTCGTTCCAATTGTCGGCATAGCGACTGATTTTGAAACGCGGGTTTGCGCCGGAAAAGGTTTGTTGTGTTTCCCATAAACCGGACGAGGTATTTTTAGTTAGCGGCGTAGCAGCCCAATTATTCGGCGTACCGCGAAAATAACTGTTGTTCCAGGTTTGCGCCTGGCCACCCTGTGCATATACAAAAGCGCAGAGCAGGAGCACACTGCAAAAAATAAAGCGCAGCCATTTTCGCGGGCTTTTATTAAAACTGCGTTTATTCCTGTCGTATTGATTCCGGGCATGTTTGTTCAAGTCACATCCATTCCAGACCTGCTCATTACACACCGTTCCATTACGGAAATTTGTATCTCTGACCCTGGCGGCTGATAAGGTTTGCATAGCTTGTTTCCTGTAGGCAACCAGGCAGCCGGGAATGTAGATACCTGGAATATTATTGTTATGTCTTTTGAATTATGTGAGGCAAAGCAAAGCCGCAGATGCATGGTGCACCTGAATTTTTTACATTTGCTTTCCAATCGAGCAAAAAATTGAGCAGATCCCTGGCTGCAAGAAACTGCCGCCATTGCTACTGAACCAATTTTCTATGTAAGAGTATTTAAAAGGCGTTTAACCAACGCGGGATGATCAGGGTCGAATTCATATTTATTATGCAAAACTATTTTTTCTATCGTTAACACGATTTTTATAGATGACCACCGAAACAGAATAGTTTTATGTATTACTACCGGCAAGATGAATACGTATGCACAACTATTCAGTGCCCCATCACTACAACAATCCAATCTAACCGCAACGGGAGTTGTAAGGCAGGAAGCGCGCGGGAATATGTTAGCCGGAGGGATAGACGAAACAAATTCGAAAGAGGTGAGACGAGATAGTGATTGCCAAAATACCTAGCCAAAAAAAATAAGGCAGCCAGGCTGCCTTATTTCTGCGAATAATCGTTTGCGGATTATTGCGGGGTTTCCGTTTCTTCCGTTGTTTCCACTTCTTCTTCAATCACGCCTTCTTCTGCCGGTACTTCGTCAGCGGTAGCGCCATCAACAGACTCATAGCTTTGCTCTTCAGTAGCGCTGGCATCTTCAGTCGGGTAATCCGCTTCATCTGTTGCGCCTTCAGTAGCGGTACTATCTGCTGGATAGTCAGATTGCTGTTCGTATTGTGAGTCCAGACCTTGCAAACCTGCGCGCTCCAGGTATTGGTTATAGGCAGGGATTGCAACAGCAATCAGTACAATGGTGAACAAAACAGGGAAACCCAACGCCAACACCCAATGCCAGGTTTTGTTCGGCGGTGGCTGCAAGCCATAGTCGTTATCGCCTTCGGTGCCTTTGAAAAAAATCAGGATGACCAGCAAATAAATATTGGCAAGCGGTACAAGTGCAAGCAACCACAACCAGCCGGATTTGTTCAGGTCGTGCAAACGCTGAACCATAATAATCACACTGGTGACCAGCAACGCAATGTAGGCAACGGCGATAATCGGACCGCCGACCCAGGGCGACACAAATGAGAACAACGCAAAACCAATTGCGGCAAGTGCATAAAAGCCCAATGCAAATAAAACGCCGTGCGCCCAGTAACGCAAGCGGTTGATACGCGATGAGGGAGAGAAAAACTGGATCTCGCCATAGGCGTGATCGCTGGTGGTTAACTGGCCTTCAGGGGTTTGGTAAGGATTGGTAGACACGAATAGCTCCTTGGTTTGTTATAAGTGAATCGTTGACTGGAAACCGTTGTACTTTTTAACGGCGAATCAACAATAACAACCAGGAGCGTTTGCACAAACACCAGCAATATCTGCCCTGGCCGGAATTGCTGATGCCGCTTGGGCTTTCAGGATTTCCGGGTAACTGCTTGCTCTTGCACATCCTGCGCAAACAGTTACCAGCGGACAGATTCTAGCGATCAACTGAATAAATTGCGAAAAAATAATTTCAAATTGTCGATCAGGCGCGCAAAAAATCCGGCTTCCTCCACCGGCTGCAACGCAACGATCGGTGTATTCACAATTAATTGGCCATCCAGCTCCACCGTGAGGTTACCCAACTCCTGGCCAACCGTGATCGGGGCTTTGATAATTTCGTTGATATGCATTTTGGCTTGCAGTGCCTGCTCGCGACCTTTTGGCAAGGTCAACACAATATTGTTGGGAATACCCAGCGTAACCTCTTCGGATTTACCCGCCCATACGCGCGCGGTACTAACTTGCTGGCCCGCTTGATACAAAGGTGTTGTCTGGAAATAACGGAAACCGTAAGCCAATAATTTTTCAGTTTCAGCCGCGCGCGCATTTTCACTGGCAGTGCCCATGACTACAGCGATAAAACGGGTATTCTCACGCTTGGATGATGCCACCAGGCAATACCCTGCTTCCTCGGTATGGCCGGTTTTCAAACCATCGACCGTTTCATCGCGGAACAACAACAAATTGCGGTTAGGCTGGCGAATATTGTTGTAGAAAAAATATTTTTCGGCATACAGCGGATAATGTTTCGGATGGTCATTGATGATGGCGCGGGCAAGGATCGCCAGGTCTTTCGCCGTAGTTAAATGGCCGTCTGCGGGCCAGCCAGTGGAATTTTCAAAATGGGTATTGGTCATTCCCAGCTGTGCCGCTTTCTGGTTCATTACATCCACAAATGCGTCTTCATTGCCGGATACATATTCCGCGAGTGCAACCGTTGAGTCATTACCCGACTGGATAATCACACCGCGCAACAAATCGATCACCGGAACCTGCGTGCCCTCTTTGACATACATGCGCGAGCCGCCCATCTTCCAGGCTTTTACGCTGATGTTCACCATTGCATCTTCGGCAATTTTGCCTTTTTCAATTTCATCGACAACCAGATAACTGGACATCATTTTGGTCAAACTGGCTGGCGGCAAACGCTGGTCCGCATTGTATTCCGCTACGATGCTACCGGTAGTTGCATCAACCAGGATAAAACCGGTGGCGGCCAATTGCGGCGCAGCGGGAATAACTTGTGGTTTTTGCTCAACCACCTGGCCGGGCGTTGGTGCGGGCAAGGTTGATGATGGCAATTGGGCATTGGGCAACTGCGCGGAGGGTAATTGGTTTGCTGGTTGTTGGGCAGCGGGCTGTTGGGCCAATGTTCCAATTGATGAACACAACAGTGCTGATGAAAATAACAGTCCACAAACAATAGATTTTTTAATCATGTCAATTAACACTCTTCAAACAAAAAAATGAGTTTGCAACACTAGCGTTGCGCGGTGAACTCAAACTGAATAGCGTGCCCACCGGCTAGTGCCATGAATTTATTGATAGACCACATGGGCCTCAAAAATATTGATGCGCGCTAATTGGTCGCGCGCCATCTGTAAATTTTTTGCATCTTTAAATGGCCCAAGGCGCACACGATGAATTTCTTTTGGCGATGCAGCAGAACTAATCAACACCGGAAATGTTAATTTGGTTCCCAGTGTTGCGGCGAAATCCTGCGCTGCTTTTTTATTGCCAAATGCGCCGAGTTGCAAAAAAGTTCCCGGTGGCAATGCAGACTCCACCGGCTTGCCGGCGATGTTATCGACGCGGCGAGGAATAGGCGGGGCATCGCCCGGCAACGCAATTTCCACCTCTACCCGGCCGGTACCGGTTTTGTGAATGCCAATTCGCTGGGCAGCGGCATAACTTAAATCAACTATTCGCCCCTGGTGAAAAGGGCCGCGATCATTAATACGCACCACCACACTTTTGCCATTATCCAGATTTGTTACGCGAACATAGGAAGGAATTGGCAAGGTTTTATGTGCGCCGGTCATCGCATACATGTCGTAGAGTTCGCCATTCGAGGTGTGGTAGCCGTTAAATTTATTACCGTACCAGGAAGCGTAACCACGTTCTTTGTACGAGGTTTCATCTTCAATCAAGTGATAGGTTTTACCGAGCACAGTGTAAGGATTTTTATTGCCCGCGCGGGTCCGCACTTCGGTGCGAGGCACGGCATCAGGAATGTGTGAAAGATCTATATCTTCGCTGGGGCCAAAGTCCTTATCGTGTTTATAACGCCCATCATTTGGATTATACGGCTCGTTCGCTTTTGGTTTCGGTTTTGATCCTGAACATGCCACCAGGAACACACACAGCAACGCCAGCAGCCAACACATCACTGATTGATTGTTGACGGAAAAATTTGCTGAAGAATGTTGCTGCATAGATAGTGTGCTCCGCAAACGCGACTATTTTCCGGTTACGCTTTTTTTCATGGCCGCTTTGATATCCTGGCTCAAATCATAAACAGCCATGGCGTACATCGGGCTGCGGTTGTAACGCGTAATCGTGTAGAAATTTTGCAACCCCAGCCAATATTCCAACCCGTTAACCCCATCAAACTCGATGGCGATTACCGGTGTACGCGCAGAAATTCTTGCCGCCGGTACCACGCCGATTTTTTTCCAGTCATTCACGGTAAGCGCCGGCGGTTCCACTTTATTGAATGATGTGTTGCTTAACACTTGTGCGCGCGCCTGTTTGAGTTTTGCCGGCGCCACAATGGCTTTACCTTGCTGCCAGCCATGCTGCTTGAAATAGTTGGCGATACTGCCAATTGCGTCGGTAGGGTTATTCCAGATATCGGTGAAACCATCGCCACTGAAATCCACCGCAAAATTGCGATAGCTGGAGGGCATAAACTGCCCATACCCCATAGCGCCCGCATACGAACCTTTAAACTCCAGCGGATTGTGTTTTTGCTCGCGCGTGAGGATAAAGTAATTCACTAACTCGGAACGAAAAAACGGCGCGCGCGGTGGATAATCAAATGCAAGTGTAGTCAGCGCATCGATGACATACCAACTGCCCGTATTTTTGCCATAATTGGTTTCCACACCGATAATCGCCACAATAATTTCGGCCGGTACGCCATATTGTTTTTCAGCGCGCGCCAATGCTTCGCGGTTTTCCTTCCAGAAATTAACACCATTGGTAATGCGCATCGGCACAATAAAAATCGGGCGGTATTCTTTCCAGGTTTTGGATTTTTCGGCCGGGCGCGCAATCGCATCCAGGATCGGCTGGCGCTTTTCCGCTTTGCTCAACCACTGGTTTATTTCATCCGCTGTAAAACCGTGCTTCTGCACCATTTCGTTGACAAATTCTGCCGCGAGCGGATGCTGGGTGTAATCAGCGCTAACAGATGCACTTGCACCTAATGCCGCCATCATTAACCAGGCTTTCATTTTCTTGAATTGCATAACTGTTTTTGCCAACCGCATAACTGTTTTTACCAACCGCATAACTTTTCTCATACATTCAACTACGATAACCACCGCGCAGGCCAAGGCATTTAATTATCCAGGCTTCCGATCATCTAGGACTGCGGAGTCATCACACGTTTTTGTTCTGTCGATATCGCCATCAAAATCCCGAACCCGGCAAACAGCGCCACAATCGCGGTGCCACCCTGGCTGATCAGGGGTAAGGGTACTCCGACTACCGGTAACATGCCCGACACCATACCCATATTTACAAAGACGTACACAAAAAAGGTGGAACTGACGCTCGCGGCTAATAAGCGGCCAAAGGTATTTTGCGATTTAACCGCAATCGTCAGCCCGCGGATAATGACCAGGGAATAAATGGTGAGTAGCAAAATAACGCCGAATAAACCGAATTCTTCCGACATCACCGCAATAATAAAATCGGTATGGCCTTCGGGCAGGAAATCGAGACGCGATTGGGTGCCCTCCATCCAGCCTTTACCTGATAACCCGCCAGAGCCGATTGCAGTTTTGGATTGGATAATATTCCAGCCGGTGCCGAGTGGGTCCTGCGTTGGATCGAGCATGGTTAATACGCGCTGGCGCTGGTAATCGTGGAGCATGTAATGCCAGATCGGCCACAGGCTTGCACCGAATATGACGACGGCAGCAGCGATATAACGCCACAATAACCCGGAAAAAAATAACACCATCACACCGGAGGTTGCCACCAGGATCGAGGTACCCAGGTCGGGCTGTTCAATAATCAGCGCGGTGGGGATACCAATCAGAACCAGCACTGCAATTACCCGCGTAAAGCGCGGCGGCAAATGGCCGCTACTGAGGTAAGCCGCAATCGTGATCGGCATCGCGAGCTTCATGATTTCGGAGGGCTGGAAGCGGAAGCTGCCAAGTTGCAACCAGCGCTGGGCACCCATGGAAATATCGCCAAAAATGGTTACCGCTAATAGCAGGAATACCCCACCTACGTAGGCGAAAGGGGCCATGCGCCGCATAAAATCCACAGGAATTTGCGCGACCACGAACATGGTTGCGTAAGCGATCATGAAGAAACTGCCCTGCTTTTCCACACTCGGCAGGTTATGGCCACTCGCGCTGTAAAGCACAGTGAGACCGATAGTGGTGAGCGCCAGTAACAATAACAACAGGAAAAAATCGATATGGAAACGCTCGGCCAAACGGGTCGGGCGACTAAAGGCGCGCGCCGCTTCCGGCATCCGGCGCTGGAAATCCTGCCTGCTACTCATCAGTCACTCCTTCCTCTGCATTGATACCAACCGGCTGTGCAACAGGTTCGGGGGTTTTCACGGGTTCATCCAGGGTTTTCCCTTCGCGGGCGGCATTGCGCACAGCGATGTAATTATTCAGGCGTTTGATAATGGCGGCGTGATGGAAGCCAAGGGGAGGAACAAATTCATCGGCCTTCAGGGAATAACCGAGCAGGTAAGCATCCATCATCCAGCGCGCTACCGGCGCCGCTTTACTCGAACCGCCCTCGGCGTTTTCCACCATCACCGCTACGGCGATTTTGGGATCTTCCAGCGGTGCGAAGGCGATAAATAACGCGTGGTCGCGATGGCGCTCTTGCAGCATCGCGGAGTTGTATTTGGCATTCTGCGCGATGGCAACCACCTGTGCCGTACCCGATTTACCGGCCATGCGGTATTCCGCCCCGGGGCTCATGTAGGCGCGCGCGGTACCGCGTTGGCCGTGCACTACCTCGGCCATGCCATCGAAAATGGCATCCCAGTACTCCGGTTTTATTTCGAGTGTTTCTTCGATAATCGGCTCATGGATTTTGTCGCCAATGCGTTGCACAAATTGCGGTTTGTAACGAACCCCGCGATTGGCGATGGTGCTGGCCATAACTGCCAGTTGCAGTGGCGTTGCCAGCACAAACCCCTGGCCAATAGCCATATTTACCGTATCGCCCGGATACCAGGCCTGGCCTTTCGCCGCGCGTTTCCACTCGCGCGACGGCCAAATGCCCTTACGCTCGCTGGGCACATCAATACCGGTTAATTGGCCCAGGCCAAAATGCGCGCCGAACTCACTCATTTTGTCGATACCCATGCGGGTGCCCAGATCCCAGAAATAGGTATCGCAGGATTGGGAAATACCGATTTTGAGATTCACCCGGCCATGGCCGCCACCGGTTTTGGCCAGGCTCCAGTCGCGATAAATACGCGAGCTGCCCGGCAAGGTGAAAAAGCCGGGGTCCGAAATCGCGCGATCAACATCGGTAAAGCCGGTATGCAAACCGGCGAGGCCAATCACCGGTTTAATCGTGGAGCCGGGCGGGTATTGTGCTTGCAGGAAACGGTTAAACAGCGGGGTGTCGATATCATCGTTGAGGTTTTTGTAATCGTTGTAGCTGATGCCGGTCACGAATAAATTCGGATCAAAACCGGGGTTGCTCACCGCGGCCAAAACCCCGCCGGTTTTAACATCTATTGCGACTACCGCGCCGCGGCGGCCTTGCATTGCTGCAACGGCAGTTTCCTGCAGGCGGGTATCCAGGTGCAGGTGTAAATCGCTCCCCTGTTTGGGATCAATACGATCCAGAACCCGCATCACCCGACCGCGCGCATTGGTCTCTACGTTTTGGCTGCCGACTTCACCAAGCAAAATATCTTCGTAACTATTTTCGATGCCGCTTTTGCCAATCGCATGGGTACCGGAATAGCGTTGCAATTGTTCGGGGGTAAAGGAGTCCATATCTTTTTCGCTGATGCGACCGGTGTAACCAATCACATGGGCGAACATATCGGCGTGGGGATAATTGCGGACCAATTCCGCATTTACTTCCACACCATCGAGCAAATGCTGGTTTACCGCAAGGCGGGCAATTTCGTCTTCGGTAAGGCGATAACGCAAGGGCACCGGATCCAGTTTATGGCGACGCTGTTTTTGCGCTTTATAAAATTTGCCCAAATCTGACGGCGTAATTTCGATCAGGGTTTTTAGCAATTCGATGGTGGTGTTTAATTCTGTTGCATCGGAGCTGACCACCGAGAGCGTAAAGCTGGGTTTGTTGTCCGCGAGCAATTCGTTATTGCGATCAAAGATCAAGCCGCGCGTTGGCGGGACGGGTTGGACATGAACGCGATTGCGTTCGGATTGGGTGGCATATTCTTCGTAGTTAACGATTTGCAAATCGTAATAGCGATAGATCAGCGTGCACACCAGCGCCAACATAAACGTCGCCATCACCAGCACACGATTGCGAAATAATTTTGCTTCGCGCTGGTGATCTTTAAAATGCTGGTTTTCTTGCATGCTCGGGCCGAAATAAAAATCCAGGTTGATGTTGCCGGGTTGGTTAAATTACTGCGATTTATTTATGGTACGGATGGTTTTGCAAAATACTGCTGGCCCGGTATAACTGTTCGATCACGAGAATTCGCACCAGTGGATGCGGCAAAGTGAGCGGTGAAAGCGACCATTTTACCGAGGCTTTTTGCAAACAACTTTGCGCTAATCCGTCCGGCCCACCGATCAGTAGTGAATAATTATTACCACTCATTTTCCAGCCCGCGAGATTTTCGGCGAGCAGTTCGGTGCTCCAGGGTTTGCCTTTGACATCCAATGCAATGACTTGTTCGTCTTTACCGCCTTTTTCAATCGCGGCGAGCATAGCCTCGCCTTCCTTTTCCATGGCTTTGGCGATATCACTATTTTTGCTGCGCTGGGCGAGCGGCAATTCCACCATTTCCACAGTGAGATCGCGCGGCATACGCTTGGCATATTCCGCGTAACCCGCTTCAACCCAGTCGGGCATTTTTGTGCCTATGGCGATAATTCTTATGCGCATTCGGTGGATACTTTTAGCACTGAGCAGTAAACGATTAAGTTCTGTTTGCCGGCTTCATCGACCAGAGTTTTTCCAACTCATAATAATCGCGCGTCTCTTGTTGCATCACGTGCACAACGGTATCACCGAAGTCCACCAACACCCAGTCACCGGTTTCGATACCTTCAACACCTAAAGCGCGGAACCCGGCTTTTTTGGTTTCTTCTACGAGGTTTTCCGCCAGTGAGCGCGAGTGACGGCTGGAGGTACCGCTGGCGATGATCAAGGTGTCCATTACATCGGTGAGTTCGCGTACATCGAGCGTGACAATATTTTTGCCTTTGAGATTTTCAAGGGCGTCGATGATCGCTTTGTTTAAATCAGACATTCAATTACCTATTGGCTAAAAAAATAAAACTAAAATTTCGTTCATCGCTAATGTGTTTGGCTAGCGATACAACCCCTGGGCGCGAATGTAATTCCACACGGCATCAGGTACCAAAAATTGTGGCGATTCGCCAGCCTGGATCTGCGCGCGAATTTCCGTGGCAGAAATGGGTAATAACCGTTGTTCAAGTATTACCAGCTTGCCCGCTGCTGCGGTGCAAATCTCATTAACATCTGCACGATGTTGTGCAACCAACTCTGCAACCGGCCCTGTTACCGGCATTTCCCAACCGGGACGAGCAACAATAACCAGATGTGCGAGCCCGATTAATTCCTGCCAGCGATGCCAGCTATCCAGCGTGGCAAAACTATCCATTCCCATACACCAGCTCAGGCTGGCATCAACACCGAACTCTGCGCGCAATTCGCACAAGGTGTCATAAGTGTAGGAAGGTTTTTCCCGCCGCAGTTCCCGTGCATCCCAGCGCAATTCAGCGCAGTCATTTAATGCCAGTTGCAACATGGCTAAACGCTGCTGCGCATCCACACTGGGTGACGCGCGATGCGGCGGGATATAACACGGCAACAAATGCATTTCATCCAGCGCAAGCTGCTGCTTTAATTCCAGCGCCAGGCGCAAATGCCCGAGATGGATCGGATCAAATGTGCCCCCGAAAAATCCTATGCAGTTGCGCAAAAGCGATCCCCTCCTGGCCTCCCCCTTTTCAAGGGGGAGGGACTGGTCGTATTACTCCAACCCTTTCCCGATTTCCCCCTTGAGAACCTTGAAGGACAAGTACTGCCACCCGATACGAAGGGGAATCTGCCCCTCCCCCTTTTCAAGGGGGAGGCCGGGAGGAGGTTAGACACGAACGTGCCCATCACCAAACACAATCCACTTTTGCGACGTCAACCCTTCCAGGCCAACCGGACCGCGCGCATGGATTTTGTCGGTAGAGATTCCGATTTCCGCACCAAGACCGTATTCAAAACCATCGGCAAAACGGGTCGATGCATTCACCATCACCGAGGCGGAATCCACTTCGGTAATAAAACGGCGGGCGCGGGTGTAGTCTTCACTTACGATGGCATCGGTGTGTTGTGAACTGTATTGGTTGATATGGGCAATGGCTTCATCCAAACCAGAGACAATTTTGATCGACAAAATCGGCGCGAGGTATTCGGTCGACCAATCTTCTTCTGTCGCTACATTTGCAGCAATGATTGCGCGGGTTTTGTCGTCACCGCGCAACTCCACACCTTTTTCAGCATAGGCAGCGGCGAGGCGCGGCAGGATTTGCGCGGCGATTTGCTCGTGTACCAATAAGGTTTCCATCGCATTACATACACCGTAGCGATGGGTTTTGGCGTTCATGGAAATGGTGAACGCTTTGTCCAGATCGGCTTTATCATCGATATAAACATGGCAAATACCGTCGAGGTGTTTGATCACCGGCACTTTGGCATCATTGCTAATGCGCTCGATCAAACCTTTGCCGCCACGGGGAACAATCACATCCACAAACTGCGGCATGGTGATCAACTCGCCGACCGCCGCGCGGTCCGTGGTTTCCACTACTTGCACCACATCGGCCGGCAAACCGGCGGCTTTCAGGCCCGCTTGCAAACAATTGGCGATAGCGCGGTTGGAATGGATCGCTTCGCTGCCGCCGCGCAAAATCGCGGCGTTGCCGGATTTCAAACACAGGCTGGCCGCATCGATAGTCACATTGGGGCGCGACTCATAAATAATCCCCACCACCCCCAAAGGCACGCGCATTTTGCCCACCTGGATACCGCTGGGGCGATAGCTCATATCGGTAATTTCACCGCAGGGATCAGGCAGGGCGGCAACCTGGCGCAGGCCTTCGATCATACCGTCGATGGTAGTCGGCTTAACCGCCAGGCGGTCGAGCATCGCTGCATCCAGGCCATTGGCTTTGCCGGCAGCCAGGTCTTTCTGGTTTTCGGCAACGAGGGTGATGCGCGATTTATCCAGCTCATCGGCAATCGCCAGCAACGCTTTATTTTTCAGCGCCGTCGGCGCAGCAGCGATAACACGGGAAGCAACGCGCGCTTTGTGGCCGAGAGCAGCCATGTATTCTTTAACGTTCAATTCGGATTTGGATGCGGACATGAAACAACCTGTGCGGAAAGCCCAAAATGCAGTTTGGAAAAAATGGCCGCGATTATAACCCGAGTTGCACCACAAATTGGCGCATTTACGGGCTTTATTTCAGCGACATTTCATTCCTTCACAGGATTTCAGCCCAAATAACGCAATTGCGATCTGCCGCACAATAAAACGCAGGATGCTTTCAGTTTGAATTCAGTTTGCGGGGACTAGTCTGGAATCACGTTAAAACATTGCGGCACATGCCGTGCTAACCCCGCCGTTTTAGGCACAATTTTTAGGCCCAATTTTTAGGCCTAATGGAGAACCACCATGAAACGCCTGTTACTTATCAGCACTTTGGCCAGCATCAGCCTGTTGCTGGCAAACAACGCGTTGGCGGATCGCGATCATCATCACCATAAGCGTCACCACGACCGGCATCACCACCATCACCACACACAAACCGTGGTCGTTTACGAGCGCGATTATTATGCGCCGGTGACTGATGTGCGCCCAATCTACCGCGAAGTGGCTGTCGATGTTCCGCGCGATTCCTGCCGGGTGGAAACAGTGGCTTATCGCGAGCGTCAACGCGGTGGCGATTCTTTCCAGGGGACAGTGGTGGGCGGCTTGATCGGTGCCGCGATTGGCAAGGAGATCGGTAACAATGGTCATGCAACGGCGGCGGGCGGTTTGATCGGCGCGGCAATCGGTAATGATGTTGCCGGCGGCGGCCGTACCGTCACCCGTTATGAAGATCGCGAAGTGTGCTCTACCCAATACCGCACGCGTTATGAGCGGCAGTTGGTTGGTTATGAAGTAAGTTATTTGTATGGCGGCCGGATTTACCACACCGAAACCCGTCATCACCCTGGCGACCGCATCCGTCACAGATAAGCGTTGAATGCTGGTCTGCGATTAAAAACTGCAAAGGTCAAATTGACCTTTGCGGCAACAGCGGCGATAGTGAATGCATAAAATCTTGTTGCAACAAGTATTGCCGGACCCAGTAGTATGAAGTTCACATCCATCACACGATTTGCCCCCCCTCTAGCCAGCACCTTGCTGGCTTTTGTGCTTATAGCCGCCCAACCCGCTGTAGCTGAACCCGATTTCCTTGATGGCGATATGGGCCTGGCGTCCAGTAGCCCCGGCAATAGCATGATTGATAGCAGTAGCATCAATAGCGAAGCCCAACCACCCACAATCACCCCGGCCCAGGCCGCCGACCTGGTGCGCCGCGCCACTGGCGGCCAGGTGATGAGTGTGAATAGCCAACAAACGGAAACCGGCGTGGTATACGGTGTTAAGGTACTTAACTCCGGCCGGATGAAAGTGGTGCGCGTCGATGGCCAGACCGGCCAGATTGTTAGCCAGTAATTGCTGCCGGAGTATCACCTCCGGCAATGAGCTCCTGTGGTTACTCAATAGTCCAGCGCAACCCGACCCGTGCCGATAACCCGGCGACAGGAAATCCCACGGCCGTGGCAGCATCAGTATCGAACAGGTTTTCCACCGCCAGATCCATGACCAGTGACTGACTGATCGACCAGAACAGTGAGGCATTTACCCGCTGGTACGCACCCAATTCGTGGAGCGTTGCAGTGCCGGTGTGCTGGCTGGTCGCGAACTGCTTGCCAATTCGTTGATAGTCCAGGCTACTGCGCCAGTGGTCATTGATTTGCCAGGCCAACGCCAAACCCGCCTGCCATTGCGGCCGGCCAGTCAGGACCGAGGCATTGTCCTTCACATCAATGTCGGTATAAGTCGCATGGCCACGCAGGTTGATACGGCCATCTTCACTGCGCCATTGCAGTTGCCATTCAGCACCGCTGGTTTTCACCTGCTCGCGATTGACGTTGGTGAAGCGTTCGCTGTCGAAATCGATGGGATCGCGGAAGTCATTGGCAAAGTAATCTATCCCGGTGGACAGTTGGCCGGAAAGCGTCCAGGCGATGCCGATATCCCAGCTATCGACCTGCTCCGGTTTTAAATCCTTATTGCCCACCAACGGGTGACCCAGCGCAAAAAAACTTGGCAGTTTGTAGCCATTGCCCACATTGGCGCGCAAGGTTATTGGTTCGGTAATTTGATACTGCACACCGAGCCTGGCCGACGACCGGTTGCCAAAATCACCGGTCTCATCGTTGCGCAGGCTGGCTTGCAGCACCAGTTTATCGGTGGTTTGGGAATTGATATCTGCGAAGACGCTGTCGGTGCGGCGATCAAGGGAAAAATCCGTCGGCATCAGCATTCCAAAATCCAGGTAGCCGCGACTATCACCCGCTTCCCTGCGCTGCTCCACCCCCAGGTTTCCCCAGAACGTTCCCGGCTGGCCGAGGGTGTTGATCCAGGAAATTTGCTGGCGTTCGAAGTCAGTATCAGCGCCGTTGGGAGGAACGGCGCCATAGGGGGCGATCCCCGGTGAAGCGAATACTTCATCGCGTTGGTATAGGGTTGCTTGCACCTGGCTTTTCCAGAATTCCGCCGCCTGGTATTGCCAGCCGAGCGCGGTGCTTTTATCGGTAAAGTCGGTATGATCCAGGCGTGGGGACAAAGCGAATTCCGGGCCGCCACTTTGTTCCGGGTAACTGGTACGTTCGCCGTCGAAATAACGGAAACTTGCCGACAACCGGTGCGCATCTACCGGTTGCCAACCGAGACGCATATTGATTTCACTGCCTTCTGCAGTACTGCCTGCAACCGGTTCACCGCTGTCGCGCACGCGCGCTTGCAATGCGTAATCGACAGCGCCGCTGGTGCCCGATGCACTTGCGCCAGCCTGTTGATAATCATCGCTGCCCGTCGATATTGATAAGGTTTGCCGATGGCCTTCTGCAGGTCGCAGGGTGATGATATTGATCACGCCCCCAAGGGCATCCGCACCATAAATCGCCGATTGCGGCCCGCGCACAATTTCAATCCGTTCGATGGATTCAACAGTGATACTGCCGAGATCAAAAGCGCCGCCGCGACTATTGCCCGGATCGTTCATGGCGACGCCGTCGAGCATCACCAGCGTGTAGTTGGTTTCCCCACCGCGAATTGATGCCACAGCCAAACCCCCGGGGCCACCCTGGCGTTCGATAAGGACGCCGGGTACTGATTCGAGCAAATCCGCCAGATTGGTTTTATTGAGCTGCCCGATAGACGCCTGATCCAACACGCTAACGCTGGCGGTGATTTGCTTCGTGGTCAGCGGATGATAAGTGCCGGTAACAATCACTTGCTCCACTACCGGCGCCGGTTGCCGGGCAAAAACGGGAACTGCCGCCATGGCCAGGGAGGCAGGTAATAAATAAATGGATTTCATTGCAATTCTCTTCGTTATTTTTTGTGCACAACATTGTCCACGCACAGTTTTTTTCACGGACAGAACAAACCCGCACTGTTGCCACAGTGCGGGTTTTGTTGGTCGATCAATTTAAAAAGGATTAATCAGCAGACGTCCATTCAATGGCTTTGCGGATCATTTCCACGGTTTTCGCGTCCGCGAAATTCGCATCGACATGGCCGATGGCGGTGTAGAACATGCGGCCGGTACCAATCCGGTTAGTGAAAATAATCGGGTGATCGGCCACCGGGTAATTCGAGGTGTAACTCGAACGATCCAGGGTACCGAGTACTTCGACCGTACCGTTATTGCGCGGATTGGTTTTCCAGAAGTACCACTCATCCGCCATAAACCACTCGGTGCCGATGTGTTTCACCAGATCGTTGCCCGGTTTTTCGATCACGACGCGCGCGCGCGGGATTCCATCGCCGTGGTGGATAAATTCCGCACCGGCAAACAGGGTATCGGTGTACCAATCCCAATCGTGTTCAGTGTCTGCCGCGGCGTGGGTGCCGACAAAACCGCCGCCGGTTTCCATATAGGTTTTGAACGCCGCTTCCTGGCTGGCATTGAAGATATCGCCCGTGGTATTCAGGAACACGATGGTGGAATACTGCGCGAGGTTCGCGGTGGTAAACACCGTCGAATCTTCCGTCGCGGTCACGGAATAACCGTTGGCAGCGCCAATTTGCTGGATCATGGCAATACCTGCCGCGATGGAGTCATGGCGGAAACCGGCAGTTTTGGAAAACACCAGCACCTTCGGACAGGTAGTGCCGCAACTGACCCTGAACTTGCGGATTTTCGGCACACTCACTTCCACGCCGCGACTATCTACCAAACTCACTTTCAACGTGTGTTGTCCGGTCGGCAGCAAACCGAGGTTTACCGCATTCAGGTTATTCACGCGCACCGCCGCGTTGGCATCCAGGTAATAGTTGTAACCGCCGCCGTTGGCGATCCAGTTGGCATCGCTGATACCGACCTGGAAGGTCACGGCCTGGGTTTGCGGGATCACTGCATCGGCGGCGGGCGATACAAAACTCACCAGCGCCGGATTGCTATCCGCTGCAACACCGTAGGTATCAAACTCGAACAACGAATGGCCATAACCGGTAGCACGCACCGTGCCGCGCATACGGATATAGCGACCTCGCTGGCCGTCCAACACCAGGTCATCAATACCACCATCGCCATTGGTTGTGGTGTAGGCATTGGTCCAGTCAGTACCATTTTCCGAAACATCGATGGTATACGCCTTCGAGTAAGCCGCTTCCCAATTCAGGACCACACGGGTGAAGTAGGTGCTCTTGCCCAGATCCAACTGGATGTACTGCGGATCGCTTGTAGCACTTTCCCAACGGGTCGCCACATTGCCATCGATAGCCGCTGCCGCCGTACCAGCGCCGACAAAACTGGAAGCAGTCGCCCCCACCGGGGTCAGTTTCGCCGGGCTTGGCGTGGTAGGGTTGGTGCCGGTAGTCCGCACACTGAAGTTGACGGTAGAACTGGCGCCCACTGCCTGGTTTTGTGCATTTAACAAGGTGACCTGTACGGCGTGGTTGCCGACAGCAAGCGCCCCCAGATTCACCGCTGTCGCATTGGCAACCCTCACCGCCGCACCACCATTCAATGAATAGCGATAACTACCGCCGCTGGTAAACCAGGCGCTATCGGAAATCGCCACCTGCAAACTCACACTGGTGCCCTGCACAAATTGCTGGCCGGCGGTAGGCGCGGTAACGCTAATGGTCGGTGTAGTCACAACATCCACCGGGCTGCCATACACACGGAACTCCCACAGCGAGAAACCGTATTGCGTACCGCGCACGGTGCCGGTCAGGCGGATATACCGGCCCTGCCCGCTGACAGCAAGGTCATCCTGCGCGCCGTTGCCGGTAGTGGTGCGATAGATTTCAGTCCACTGGGTGGCGTTGTCAGATACCTCGATGTAATAACCTTTGCCATAGGCCGCTTCCCATTCAAGGAGAACCCGGTTAATCGCCATTTTGGAACCCAGATCGATCTGGATGTATTGGTTATCCGCAAAGATACTTTCCCAGCGCGTGCCCATATTGCCATCCACCGCCGCCGCGCCGTTGTTGCCACCGATCACCGCCGAAGTAGTCACGGTTTTACCTTGGGAGATAAGCACCGGCGTTGTGGATGTCGAGGTCACGCTGAAAGACGCCGTCTTCGCCGTGCCAACTGCCTGGCCAGCAGCGTTATACAACTGCACACTGATGCTATGCGCCCCTACCGCCAACGCCCCCAGATTCACCGGGTTGGCCGTGGCAACCGTCACCGCTGCATTCGCATCCAGCGTGTAGCGATAACGGCCACCGGCGGTAAACCAGTTAGCGTCGGATACCGCCACTTGCAAATTCACCGCTGAGCCTTGAACAAATTGCTGGCCGGCCGCCGGTGTTGCCAGGGTGATGGTCGGCGTTTGCGCTGGCACATCGGTACCGCCCCAGACTTCAAACTCAAACAATGAATAGCCCCACACCGTGCCGCGCGCGGTGCCGGTCAGACGGATATAACGATACTTACCCGTTGCACTGTGCACCTCAAGGCCGCCGGTACCATTGGTTTTATTAACGATGGGCGTCCAGCCGGTGCGATCCAGTGAACCTTCAAGTACATAATTTTTGCCATAGGCCGCTTCCCATTGCAGGCGGATTTCACTGATGTTGTACGCCGCTTGCAGGTCGATCTCGATCCATTGCGGATCGGCAAACTCACTGCCCCAACGGGTTTGCGCATTGCCATCCACGGCATTAACGCCAGTAAAACCACCCTCGAACGTTGAAACCGTCACCGGCTTGCCGCGCGATAACAACACTTTTTCCTGCGGGGTGGTGTTGGCGAGGCTGGTGATCCATTGGTTCAACAGATCGATATATTCCTTGTGCTCCGTCAAGCGACCAATAGGCGGCATACGGTCATTAGTGTTGGTGCTCTTGTCGCGGATATACAAAATCGATTCCAGCGGTTTGCCCGCCGCAATCACCTTGGCATTCGCGATACCGTAATCATTCTGGTAATTGCGAATACCGGTGGTGTTCTGGTTCACGATCTGCATTTGCGCCAGCGGCGTATTGAAACGCGCATCCCATTGCGAACCGCCCTGGCCGGTGCCGTGGCAGTGGGCGCAGTTGGCATCCAGGTAGGATTTGATCCGGGTTTCCAATGAAGCGCTGGTATCAGTCAGTGCGGCCATTTTGTCGAAGGTCGCGACCTGGGTGTTGTTGAATGCGGGCGAGAACAAACCGAGGTTATTCCAGCGCACTAACTGGTTTTCCGTTACACCGTTGGGATAGGTGAAATTGCCGTTTAACTGGCGCGTACTCAGCCCCAGAATCTGCGCCGATTGGGCGTTGTGGCAATCCATACATTCGGTCGGGCTCGGGTACGCCCAGGTTTGGGTGCCGGTGGTGCCATTGGCGTTGGTGATATTGATAGTTTCCAATTGCCCGGCCGTTAGCAAATCCGCATCGCTATTATCCGCGCGCCATTTGTAGGTCACGCCGTAAATCTTGCCGTCGGCTTTCACCACAATCAGGCGCGTTTCCAGGCGTTTGGTGATGGCCGGATTAGTGGCATTGGTGGGCAGCGCGAAGTGTTTCACCACCACGGTGCCTTCCGGATAAACCCAATTGTTTTTCGCATCCCATTTCACTTTTTTGGTGGCCGGGATGGAAATCCAGCGGGATTTGGCGGCGTTGTCAGACCACAACTGGCTATTGGGCGCAAATGGCAGCAAGTTAGTGCTCGGGGTCATATTGGCGGTGTTGCTGAACGCGCCGGTTTGGGACAGCAGTTTGGGCACACCGGTAAACGCGGCATCCAAAGTCTTAGGCATATTCAGATAGGCATACTGCGTGAGCGGCTCTTCCGGCAGGGTATCGGTGCCTGCGTAAACCTCAAACTCAAACAGCGAATGGCCGTAATTGGTGCCGCGCGCGGTGCCAGTCAAGCGCACATAACGATAGGCTTTGGTGGAATTGATCATATGCAACTTGGTACTGCCGGTGCCGTTGGGCTCGTTAACCAACACCTCCCAGGTCGTGCCGTTGGTAGATGCTTCAATCACATATTTGGAGCTGAACGCCGCTTCCCATTTGAGCACGATGGTGGCGATCTTCGTGTCCTGGCGTAGATCGATAGTCAAGGTTTGCGGATCAGACGCGGCACTTTCCCAACGGGTTGTCGGGTCGCCATCCACCGCGTAAGCAGCCGCATTGCCGCCAACCGCCGATGTGGCTGTCGCTACGCTTCCCAACGATAAATTGGTGCCGTTATCGCGGCCGCCGATGTAATCAAAACGGTACAACACGCCGTTGTTGAAGGGCTCCTTATCGCAACAACCGGAGCCCCACTGCAACACATACAGTTGCTGGGTGCGCGGATCAAGCTCGGCATCAATCGCCCCTTGCACGCCGCCGGTATTCAGCGGGAATTCCTCCGCAACGGGCGGATTGGCGCCTGCCGCAAGGTTAATGGTGAAGAATTTACTGCTGTTGAAATCCCAGAAAATCAAACGGCCGTCGTAATAGGCAGGCAATTTGAAATCGTTTTTGATCGCCTCATTAAAACGATAAACCGGTCCCGCCATGGTTGCCTGGTGGCGGATGGTCCAGAGCGCCGGTTTCGCCGGCGGGAGGTTTTTGGCACCGGTGTTGGTCACGTAATTGTTCACAATGTTATTCGGGTTAAAACCGGCGTAAGGCTGGTTGTAGCCGATGATATGCGGCCAGCCGTAGTTACCCGCCGTGCGCAATTCGTTCAGCTCGTCCAGGCCGCCGGGGCCTTCGGCACTATCGGCTGACGCGTCCGGACCGATATCGCCCACATAGAGGTAGCCAGTGAGCGGATCGATATTGATGCGGAAGGGATTGCGGAACCCCATACCGTAAATTTCCGCGCGATGGGTAGCATCCGCCGGGAAGAGGTTGCCGGCGGGAATGGTGTATTTGCCATCGGCAGTTGGGGTGATACGCAGGACTTTACCGCGCAAGTCATTGGTATTGCCGGAGGTCGCTTGCGCACCGGCAGAGAAATACCCGGACGCTGCGTTGTTATCGCCGGTGGTGATAATCAGGTTGCCGCCCTTATCGAACTTCAAACTGCCACCCATATGGCCATGGGCTTCATTGCCGGTAGTCCATTCCAGCAAGATGGATTCCGAGGCGGTGTTCAAGCCGTTATTCGCATTCACCGTAAAGCGCGACACGCGCGTCTTGCTGCCGGGCGCGGTGTATTGCACATAGAGGTAATTGTTCTGGGTAAAGTTCGGGTCCAGCGCCAGGCTGAGTAATCCATCCTCGAACACACAGCGCACATTGGGAACGGTGGCGGTTTGGGTGGCGGTCCCGCCCTCCAGTTTCCAGCCGTAAAACTTGCCGCACTTGCTGACGACAAAGGCACGGCCATCGGCAGAAATCTCGAATTCCATGGGCAAATCCAGGCCCTCTGCTACGGT
The DNA here is from genome assembly GCA_021151835.1 of Gammaproteobacteria bacterium. Taxonomy (GTDB): domain Bacteria; phylum Pseudomonadota; class Gammaproteobacteria; order Pseudomonadales; family Cellvibrionaceae; genus Cellvibrio. Next base: position 17,115 of record JAGKWO010000011.1, on the reverse strand, counting down.
CACGCGCTGGAAATCGACTGCTTTCGGCGCTTGGGCTGTGGCGGGAATCGCAGCGGAAAAGCCCAGCCCGACCGCGGAAAGCCACAATACAAGTTGTTGGATTTTTCTCGATTGGGGGCGCCTGCGGTTAGCGTCGGCATAACGCCGGGTCATCCTGGTGATTAGTCTGTTCATTGAATGCTCCAATAATGCAAAGCGCAAAATGCGGTAATGACTTAACCGCGTTGCACAATGCAGTTGATGTATAAAGCGTGGAGAAAATGATGGAGTCGCCGGGGCAATTCCATGACTGAATGGCTCGCTATGGGCGCTGTTTATTGGTTATATGGCCCACTAAGCCTGTGCCTATTAAGAAGGACCCGGCGACAAAGTTCATCCCAGTTATGGACGCAGCCCAAACATGGGATGAAAAAGCCAAATCCAGAGAAAAATGGGAAAGAAAATGGCTGCCGCCTCATAATGGGGCACCAAACCACCGGATCGGAGAAGTGTGCGTTCTAATGAAATAAACCAAACGCACGCATTTATGCAAATCAAGCCACATAAACGTTGCGCTTGTAATCGCAAAATGCCAGCCGTCATAAGGAACATGGATTTTATGGCGCACAAGCGGTTTAATGGGCGCCCGGGTCCCAGGTTGTCCCCGGCCACCAAATGCGTTCACGCGCCTTGTTATTTTTATCCACCTGCACGGACAGACACTGACTATGCGTATCCTGATTGTTGAAGATGAAAAGCCACTGCGCGAGCAAATCCAGAGCCTGATGGCCACGGAAAAATACGCCTGTGACGCTGCTGCCGATGGCCGCGAAGGTTTGTTCCTGGGAAGCGAATACGATTACGACCTGGCCATTATCGATCTGGGCTTGCCATTACTTGATGGCTCCAGCCTGATCAAACAACTGCGCGCCAAATCGCGCAATTTCCCGATCCTGATTTTAACCGCGCGCGGCAACTGGCAAGACAAAGTGGAAGGCCTGGAAGCCGGCGCCGATGACTACCTCACCAAACCCTTCCATCCGGAGGAATTGCGCGCGCGCATCCACGCCTTGTTGCGCCGTGCCAGCGGCCACGCCTCGTCCGTATTGCGTTACGGCCCTATCTCTATCGACACCAGCGCCAAGCGTGTTTTCCGCGATGAGACCGAAGTGGAACTCACCAGTTTTGAGTACAACACCCTCACCTATTTAGCGATGCACGCGGGCAAAAATATTTCCAAAAGCGAACTGACTGAGCATTTGTATGCACAGGATTACGACCGCGACAGCAATGTGATTGAAGTGTTTGTTGGCCGCCTGCGCAAAAAGCTGGACCCGGAAGGCACGCTCAATTTGATTACCACCCAACGCGGTTTGGGTTACCGCTTTAACCTGGACAAACAATAAGCGTGGGTTCGCGTTTGGGTTCTATCGCTGCGCGCCTGTTGTTAGCGTCAGCGTTATTGTTGCCGTTATTTTTGGGCCTGACCGGTTTTTTCCTGGATCGTGCGTTTGAAAACAGCCTGGAAGTCGCTGAGCGTTCGCGCCTGCGCGGCCACGTGAATTTATTGATGAGCGTGGCCGAACCTGAAACCAAAAATGATCGTATTACCGGTTTGCGCGTCACTTCCGTGACCCTGAGCGAAGCGGACTTTGAGCATCCCAACTCCGGCCTTTACGGCTACATTTTTAACGGTGACGCCAAGGCAGTATGGCATTCCAATTCCGCCGCCCTGAGTACACCACCCGATTATAAAAGCCTCGCCAAAAGCGATACCCCCGGAAAAATGCTATTCAGTGAAAAAGAGCTGGATAACAAGCCGCATTTTATCGCCCGCTACACCGTGAACTGGGAAGATGCCAAAGGCAATCCGACCCCGTTCCATTTCGTGGTCATCCACAGTGCCGATGAATACCGCGCGGAACTGAGCGCTTATCGCAATGAGCTCTGGCGCTGGCTGGGCGCTGCGGGAATATTTTTATTAATCGCGCAAACGTTCATCCTGCGCTGGGGCTTGCGGCCGCTGGGAAAATTGGCAGTCGCGCTCAAGGCGATGCAAAGCGGCGATACCAGCAGTATTGAAGGCGAGCATCCCAAAGAGCTGCAAAAAGTCGTCAGCAACCTCAACCAGGTATTGGATCGCGAACAAGCCTTGCGCCAACGCTACCGCAATAGCCTTGCCGATTTGGCGCACAGCCTGAAAACGCCGCTCGCGGTGTTGCAAAGCAAAATCAACCAATCGACCCACCCCGATCACGAACTCAGCGAACAGGTTACGCGCATGAGCCAGGTAGTGACCTACCAATTGCAGCGCGCCGTTTCCAGCCAGCAAAAAGGTACATTTCGCCGCACGCGTATTGAACCCATCGCCCAACGTTTGTTCGCCACCTTGCAAAAAGTGTATGCCGCCAAACAGATGCAACAGGAACTGGCGCTTGCCCCTAACTCAATGGTCGCCGGCGATGAGCAGGATGTGATGGAGCTGGTCGGTAACTTATTGGAAAACGCGTTTAAATACGGCCGGAAACAGGTGCGCATGACCAGCGCAATCGAAAACAACCGGCTGCGTATTGATATTGAAGACGATGGCCCCGGTGTACCCGTGGCACAACGTGAACGCATCCTCGAACGTGGCCAGCGGTTGGATACCAGCATCCCCGGGCAGGGTATTGGCCTGTCCGTAGCGGCGGAAATCGTGCGTAGTTATGAGGGCGATATCCGTATCGAAACATCGGATTTGGGCGGTGCCCGCTTCAGCATTTCCATGCCCATGACACCGGAAACTGATTAACTTCCGCCCCGCAACCCGCTCTGCTTATAACTATCAGCGCCAAAATCTGCATCAATGTAAGCCATATCTCACAACACAACTTACATCGCCTTACAACACACATTGATTTATGCGACTTCAGCTTTGCCCGTCCACAACGGATACTGGCAACCATCAAACAGCGCCTTTTGAACGGGGCCAGGATACCTCGCCAGGGACGGTATAGCAGTGTTAACAACTAATTATGCCTTATCAGGGGAGAATAAAAATGTCATCCAGGACGTGTATCGCCGTCGATTCAACCTGTGATTTACCCGCAAAATTTATCCAGCAACACAACATTGAAGTCTTGCCAATTTATATCAATCACTCCAAAGGCCAGGAGCTGGATTACCGCGATCCGCAAACCATGCTCAACTTCTACAAAAACCATTCGCGCGCTGTGTACGGGCTGGCGCAATCAGATCCGCTGTCGGTCAATGACATGACCAATATTTTGAAAGACCGTTTGTTGCCGAAATATGATCTGGTGCAAGTAGTCACCATCAACAGTAAAAAAAGCGATGTCTTCAAACGCGTTTCTGAAGCGGCACTGGTGAATGAACCCAAATTCCGCGAAATGGAAAAAAATGAAGGCCGCGCACCGTTCCGTATTCGCTTGTACGATTCCATGTCCATGTTCACCGGCCACGCACTATTGGTATATGAATTGGTGAAACGCGTTAACGTAGACAAAATGCCGCTCAATAAATCCGTTCGCGAAATCGACAACATGCGCGACCAGGTTTACGGTTATTTAATCCCCAACGATTTGTCGTACATGCGCGAACGCCGCCATTTGCGCAAAGGTGATAACAATATTTCGTGGATTAATTTCCAACTGGCCAGCGCCTTGAACTTGCGCCCGATTGTGCAACTGCATCGCGGTGAAACAGACAAAATCGACACAGGCAGAGGTTTCCTCGGCGCGCTGGAAAAATTATTTACCCATGTGAAAAAACAAATTGCGCAAGGGCTGAGCAGCGATGTAATCGCCATGAGTTACGGCGGTTTGCTGGAAGAAATCAAGGATGAACCTGTATTAGTAGAATTCCGCGAATTCTGCAAACAACACAACATCAAAACCATGTTGTCGATGATGAGCATGACCGGGGCGATTAATGTGGGACCAAAATCGTTTGCATTGTCGTTTGCTACGGAGAAGGATTTGGTTTGATTTTTATATCTAACGAAGTGCGATGTGAGGGACAGCGATTCACTTTACAAGACTGTCGGAGACATGGATGTCGACGACAAGCCCCCATGGATGGGTTCACGGCGTGTCTTGTAAAGTGAATCGCTGTCTCTCGCACAAAAGATAAATCGAAAATAAAAAAACTCCCATCAGTCACCTGATGGGAGTTTTTGTTTTTACCAACTACAACGCCGAAAACTTACAGCGATTCAAGGAACTTAATTAAATCATTACGCTGTGCTGCAGTCGCTGCGCGATAAGCCGATTGGCTTGCCGCTGCTTCACCGCCGTGCCACAAAATCGCTTCATTGATATTGCGTGCGCGACCATCGTGTAATAAACGGCTGTGACCATTCACTGCGGGTTCCAATCCCAAGCCCCACAATGCCGGTGTACGCCATTCACGATTCAATGTTGCGTTATTGGTCAAGCGATCCGCCAAACCTTCACCCAGATCGTGCAGCAACAAATCGGTGTATGGCTTGATGGTTTGTCCACGCAATTCCGCGAGTGGATGACCATAATCCGTCGTCAGTGTTGGTGTATGGCAACCGGCACACCCCAAATTGCCAAACACTTGCTCACCGCGAATGACATCCGCATTATTAACCGTTTCAGGGCGACGCGCCGGTGCACCGAGTGCTTGCATATAAACGGTTAACAAATTCACGCGCGCATCACTTAACTCAATGCCGTTTGGTCCCGCATTGCGGCATGCAGTTTGGTTCGCACCACACGCCGGGCCTTGCAGAATGCTGGTGCTTACCCCAATGTCTTCATGCAATGCATCGGCGGTGAATTGTTCGAGTGTTGCGATGCTCGCTTTCCAACCGAAACGGCCAATACGTTGTTCACCGGTTTTCAAATCCGTTACCTGATTTGCACGGCCGGAAATTCCGTCGCCGTTGCTATCATTTGGATCATGACGTTGCAGCAGGACAGATTCAGGAACCGCTTCCAGTAAACCGAGGCCAACAATGGTTTGCGCCATGCGCGGCGAGAAATTATTGACGGCACCACCGGCATTATCGAGCACTTGCACAGAATAATTCGGTGCTTGTAATTGATAGGCCGTGCCATCGTTAAAGGTTCCCGCGACCGTCGTGTAAGTTAAGTTGGTAATTGCTTCAGCCGGTACACCGCTATTGCGCGATTGCGGATGCAACACTTTGCCGAAATAATTGTGTGGCAATGCATTGCCATTGGCATCGGTTGCGCCCGAACTGACTTTCACTGCCATGCTATTCGGCAATTGACCGGCAACCGGCGCCTGGCCGCGGCCATTATTCACGTGGCAACCCACGCACGAACTATTGATCGTTAAACCAGTAGACAAATTTGCCAATTCAGTGAAGTCAGGGTTGCCCGCTTCAAAGTGTTTTCCGGTTACAAAATCGGTGTGGAAAATGCGGCGACCATTTAAAAATTGATTGTGGGTTTCCCAACGAATATTTAATGCCTCGCGGAAAAATGCCGTCCACAAATGCGTGTGGCGATCAACAATAAATGGACTCGCTGCCGTCGGTGCATATTCAATCACTGGATCGGTAAATGTCTGGTTGCCTTCGCGATATGTCACTGTGGCGTTATTGCCCGAGTTAGCCAACAAGTAAGACGGTTTTTGATAACCCTTGGCAATCGCTTGCGGTGAACGGATCGATTGATAACCGGGTGCACCGGAATCTGCCAATACCCCCGACGTGCTAATGACATCCGCTTGTGCAACGCCTTTAAACGCACGCACGGGCGCTGCCGTTGCTGTACCACCAGACGCGAGCTTCGCATTCAATTCATCGTTGTTCACGATATACAAACCGGGCGTTCCCAATTTGATGCGGAAGGTATCGGTGTAATACACGCGTTGCGCACTCACACGTGGATCGGTATCGGTAAAACCGAGCCATTGCTGGAATTCAAAATCGTAGAATTCGCCCGTGCGTAAAGTGGTTTGACCCTCGCGCTCACCCGGCACAAAACGCGTACCGATACAGCGCCACAATTCGCCTTTACCGGTTGCCGGGTCAGCGTTGCGGATACGAGTAAAGCCACCGTTATCGCCAAAGTAGGAACGGTAGGGGTTGAACAAACTTTTGCGGCAACCGATATCGTTAAAGTTGGCGTATTCAGGCTCATAGAATATTTCCACGCGCGACTCGCCTTTGGGCGTGTGATCGTGCACTTCAAATTTGAACGTGCGATGTTCGTGGTAGAACGATGGGAATGTGTAAAAAATATCTTCCGCTTCATGGCGTGCACGGGCGCGGCCGCTACCAAAGGTCACGATGGTGCCATCGGCTTCAATACGCCAGTTGCGTGAAATTTCCGGCGTGGACTGGTTTGGATACAAGGGTTGGTAAGTCACATTCACCGGAATACTAACGCTGCTATTAGTACCGGTAACCGACGAAGACGAACGGCTTGATGAAGGCACAGCCGGTGCACTGCTGGATACCACACTGCTGCTAATCGCTGAGCTGCTGACTACACTGCTACTCGCCACGCCGCCGGAACCAAATACTTTCAATTCGATAATTGAATAGCCCCATTGATTGCCAGCACTGCGCGCTGTGCCATAAACACGCAGGTAACGATAAGAACCGCTCACAGCAACGGTATCCGTGCGCGCGCCAAAGGTACCGCCAGTACGTGTCGCCAGGGTTGTCCAGGTGCTGTTGTTATTGGAGCCCTGCACCTCATAGTTAGCCGCGTTTGCCGCTTCCCAATCAATCACCACTAAGCCCAGATTTTTTGCCGAACCGAAATCCAGGCTAATCCACGCCGGGTCCACAGCGTGGGTAGACTCCCAGCGCGTACCGGCATTGCTATCAATTGCCAGGCCAGCGGGTTGTAACTGGCTACTGGCGACCGCCACCGCGCCTTGTGCAAGGTTGGTATTTGCCGCCGCCGAGGAACTGCTCGCCGCGACTGCGCCGTAAACTTTTAACTCCCAAATCGAATAGCCCCAGTTATTACCTGCACTACGCTGCGTTGCGTTGATACGGATATAACGATAATTTCCCGCCACCGCAACCGTATCGGTACGCGTACCGAAAGCCCCACCCGTGCGCGTCGCCAGATTTACCCAGGTAGTACCATTCGTTGATCCCTGGACATCGTAATTCGCGGCGTTGGCCGCTTCCCAATCGATAACGACGGATGTGAGGCTGTAACTCGCACCCAAATCCACGCTGAGCCATGATGGCCCATTACCATGCGTTGATTCCCAGCGGGTGCCGCCGTTGCCATCGACTGCATTAGCGGCAGCGGTGAGTGCGGTGCTGGCGGTGGCCGTTTTATTTAATGCGAGGTTGGTTTGTGCAAAGAGGCTGTGACTGAACAAAAAACTGCCGAGCAGGAACAAAATCCGGACCCAGAAATTGGGCAACGGGTTGATGGGTTGCATAGTGTTGTCTCCACTAAATTTCCCTTCGGATACACCCAATCGCCGCCGTTTTTCGCACAACAAAACACCGTGCAACCGGCCAGCTTTTTATGGTTATGAAATTGCGTGTAGCGATGAAGAGAACTCTTGGCTGATGGTTAAGCGCCGCATTCAATGGCAAGCTTTAATTGCAAGCTTTCATGACAAAAAGGGCGCGTTTGGCTTACGACTTACTTTTCTTACATTTATTGGGGTTATTTTGTGTTGGCAAACTAACACACTAGTAAGCTTCTATCAGGGGCCGGTTTTTCTCTTCTCACTTTTGAAAAACTGTCTAAAGCTGGGGCATCTCACTTGAATCGGTAAAAAGTGAGAAGCTTTTTTGCCATAAGCATCACAAATCATGTGCGGAACAAATCTGTTACATCATTTTCCTGCCGCTCGATGAAACTCGTTACAGCGATTCTTTTTTAACAGCCCATAAATGAAAACAGCCGCCGGATTACTCACGGCGGCTGCTTTCATTACAGGGTCAGAGGTTATCAGGCATCGTAACCGTTCGGGTTTTGCGATTGCCAACGCCAGGCATCCTGCATCATGCGCTCAAGGCCCAGTTCGGCAGTCCAACCCAATTCGGTTTTTGCTTTGGTCGCATCGGCATAACAAGCGGCGATATCACCAGCACGACGCGGCGATATTTTGTAAGGCACTTTGCGGCCACTTGCCGCTTCAAAGGCTTTAACAATCTGCAACACCGATAAGCCCGAACCGGTACCCAGGTTATATGCCCGGCAACCAGCGCCGGATTTCTCCAAACCTTGTAAGGCCGCTACATGGCCCTTGGCCAAATCCACCACATGAATGTAATCGCGCACACCAGTGCCATCGATGGTCTGGTAATCATCACCAAATACACTTAGCTCTTTCAATTTACCAATTGCCACTTGCGCTACGTAAGGCAGCAAATTGTTGGGAATACCTGCCGGATCTTCGCCAATCAAGCCGCTTTCATGCGCGCCCACCGGATTGAAGTAGCGCAACAACGAAAAATTCCATTGGCTGCCGGGCGCTTTGGCGATATCGCGCAGGATCTCTTCAACAATCAGTTTGCTGCGGCCGTAAGGGTTAGTCGCAGCGGTGGCGAACGACTCATCGATAGGCACTGACACCGGGTCGCCGTAGACGGTCGCCGAAGAGCTGAATATCAGCTTCCAGACAGCAAACTCTTCCATCACTTCTGTGAGCGACAACGTTCCTGCCACGTTGTAACGGTAGTATTTCATCGGAATCTGGTTGGACTCCCCTACCGCTTTCAGGCCGGCAAAATGCATTACCGCTTCAATGTTATGAGCCTTGAAAACATCGCGAAGGGCTTCTTTATCGTTGATATCCGCCTCATAAAAGACCGGTTCCACACCGGTAATCCGGGCCACACGCTTGAGGGATTCAGGCTTGCTGTTAATGAGGTTATCCACCACTACCGGTAAATAACCGCTATTAATCAATTCGATACAGACATGGCTGCCGATAAAACCGGCGCCGCCAGTCACAAGGATAGGTGAGCGGGACATGAAGATTCCTTATAAAGAGTAAAGCCATTTCGCGCGCATTGAACCAGAGTTCGGGCGCGAGCATAAGGGCTTGGAAAGAATCTTTTATTAAATCATATAATTAATATTTTTAAAATTATAGGTAAAATAAAAGCGGGCATTGCCCGCTCTTATCAGAACCATCCCTGGACTCTCTACTGAAAACTTATTCACCCAATGGCAAAGACAACTTAACAATGAATTTCAATTCATCATTCCATTCGGCTTCACCTTGGTCGACCACTTTCCCTAATGTGAAAGTCAGGTTGCTGGTGTAGGCGTAGCTCAAATCAAGGTGAGTGAGGCCATCATAGGCACCACTATCATCGCTGTGAGTACCAACCAGCGCGCTGAACTTGCCGAATGCGGCGGTGAAAGTGGTATAGGTGTAATCGTCATCCGCAAGAATGTCACCCACACCTACACGGTGCATAAGGGTCAAGCTCACGTCATCAGAGGGTTTCAAACCCACAGTAACTGCAACGTCAGATACATCGTCAAAGCCCAGGTTGTCACCACTTGGAACAGAAGGATACATATAGGTGGTGTAGTTGAAATCCAGCGATACCGGACCGGCAGAGAAACCATAGCCCGCGTAGAAATCGTATTCAGTTCCGAGGCCCGCATCACCCGAAGAAGCCCACAAACCGGTATAGAAACCATTTGATTTAAGCGCTACATCAGCGATTAATGCGGGGTCACCTTTACCAAGGTCCAAACCTCTCCAGTAGTACATGTTAGCCACCGCTACTGATGCTGCTACTTCAGCGTGTGCCGCAGGAACTGCGAAGCCTGCGAAAGCCGAAAGAGCGATAGCACCAGCAAGTAATTTTTGTTTCATCTTCATGAGTTTTGTCCTCTATTAATGGTCTTTGCTAATTTGTTTTGAGGCAGCTATTGATAATTCACACTAGCTTGAGCGGACTATTGCAGGGACCAAGCCAATTTTATTTTTACTATCAAAATCATGAAGTTGTGCATTGAATACAAGATTGCATACCCAAAACAAAATGCGCCATGGCACAAGCATGGTGCATGAAAACCATGCGCGCCAGCGGGGCGCGCACCAAAACAACTCACTTGTACCGAATCATGTCGTCTCTTGCTTCACGAATTATTGTTTCAGCGTTTCCGTCAACATCAATGGCGCGCGATTGCAAACCGGAAAGCAACTTTTGTGAGCACCAGTTTTTAATTCCTGCCAGCGTCAGGGACGAATAAAACAATAGAGCCACTAACACCAATGCCACACCAACTAGCGTATGTGCCGACAAATCCTCGTCAGCCAGGTTTTTCCCCAGCAAAATAGCCAACACCGGAGTCATCAGCGTAATCAGCGATACCACACTGGCCGACAGCCGCTGCAAGATGTAAAAAAATAATGCTGACCCGATCAGCGATCCGACCACCGCCAAATACATAATCGACCCGGCAGATTTCATAGATACCGTTTGCGGAAGGTCACCATCCATCAACCACCAGCCTAACAACAAACCGGGCAATGCAAATAACAGGGCACCGGTTGCCTGGTGAAATGCATCCAATGTTACGGCTTGCTGTTGCGTTAATTTTTTTACCCACACACTACTAAAACTAAACAACACGCAAGACAGCAAAATGCCGGATATTCCATATACCGAACGAAAATCAAAATGTAATTGATGGTAGAAAATAACGACCAATCCGATTAACGCCAGCAACAATGCCAACACTTTTTTAAGTGAAAATGGATTTTGTTTTAACAGCAATAAGGTCATCACGCCCGTCACAAACGGTGACATCGCAAAGATTACCGCGACCAAACCGGAAGGAATAAATTGCGCCGCCCAATAGACCACGGGCATATTAGGAAAAATACCAATTGATGCTGCAAAAAAAATCAGTCGATGTTGCCAAAAAATCGCAAATGACTGGCGCAAAATCGCCACAAAAGACAGAGCCAATGCCAATGCAATTGACATACGGGCTGCCGCCGCAGCCATAAAGCTCAAGCTATCGCTACTCCATTGAATAGCGAGGGGGGTTGTGGCCCAAATCAGCACCACCGAAAAATAGGCAAGCAAAACAGCCACGGCACAACTCCTTATATTCCCTGAAGAGGAAATGGAAATTCGCCGCAGCAGTAACCCTGTTATTGGAAAAACTGAACCCGGAAAACACAAAGGCCGCAGTTTTTATGCTGCGGCCTTTGTTTACAACGATTAAAACATCAATCAACAAATTCCGCCCAAATACGCGCAATGACCACGCACCAAAAAATTGGTCGCAGTGAAATGCTATGTTTTAGGGAATTCATTGAATACATAATTTTTTGATCTATGGTTAGATAATTAACAAGTGGGACGAGAGTAATTTAATTTCCATTCAGCCACAAGCCATTTTGCAGATTTTTTTATCAGTGCGATTCACCTATACTGCACCGCAACTTTTTTAGTAAATAAGTGTTATGAAAACCTATCTGGTAGGCGGCGCCGTCCGCGATAAATTATTAGGCCGCCCTGTCACTGAACGGGACTGGGTTGTTGTGGGTGCCACGCCCGAACAACTGCAAGTGCAAGGTTTTACCCCGGTGGGAAAAGATTTTCCGGTGTTCCTGCATCCGCAAACCAAAGAGGAATACGCCCTCGCCCGCACCGAACGCAAAACCGGCCATGGTTACGCCGGGTTCAGTTTTTATTGCGGCGAGGAAGTCACATTGGAAGAAGATCTGATTCGCCGCGACCTCACCATCAATGCCATGGCTGAAGATGAACAAGGCAATATCATCGATCCTTACGGTGGCCAGGCAGACCTGCAACAAAAAATACTTCGCCATGTATCGCCCGCCTTCGCCGAAGATCCGGTGCGGATTTTGCGCATAGCACGCTTTGCCGCGCGCTATCATCAATACGGCTTTCATGTAGCCAATGAAACTATCGCCCTGATGCAAACCATGGTCAGTAATGGCGAAGTCGATCACCTGGTAGCGGAGCGTATATGGAAGGAAACCGAACGTGCGCTCGCTGAACCCAATCCCGACGTTTTCATCCAGGTGTTGCGCGATTGCCATGCGTTGGCAAAAATTTTCCCGGAAATTGATGCGTTGTTTGGCGTACCGCAAACTGCAACACATCACCCGGAAGTGGATACTGGTATTCATACATTGATGAGCCTGCAACAAGCAGTCAAATTAACGATCAATACCTGTATTCGCTTTGCGACGCTGGTGCATGATTTAGGTAAAGGTACAACACCGCCAGAAGAATGGCCGCGCCATATCGCCCATGAAGAACGCAGCGTGCCACTGGTGAAAAAATTGTGCGAACGCATCGCCGCTCCGCGCGACTACAAAGAACTCGCGCTGATGGTGGCGCAATGGCATACCCATTGCCACAGGGCGATGGAATTAAAACCTGCAACCGTATTAAAAGTTTTGCAATCAAATGATGCATTTCGTCGCCCGGAACGCTTTCACCAATTCCTGGTGTGCTGCGAAGCAGACGCACGCGGCCGTACCGGATTTGAAAATCGCGCTTATCCACAAGCTGATTTTTTTCGTCGCGCATTAACTGCCGCCCAACAAATTGATTTGGCACCGTTACGCACACAGGGCTTAACCGGACAAGCATTCGGCGATGCGATAGCACGACTGAGGTTGGATAAAGTAACGCAATTAAGGCAGGAATTTTCTGCACAGGAATAGCCATCACTTTTTGCAGGAGTAAACCATGTCCGATACTACCAGTAGCAATCACCCCAAAGTCGCATTGGTTACCGGCGCTGCCAAACGTATCGGTGCCGAGATTGCACAGCAATTACATGCAGCAGGCTTCAATATAATTATTCACTACAATCACTCCGCTACTGCGGCACAGGAATTGATTGCTGAATTTAACAGTGAGCGCGAAAATTCGGCAGCGGGTTTCCAGGCAGATCTGAATGACCAAACACAGGTATTGAACCTTGCCCGGCAAAGTGCAGACCAATGGCAACGACTGGATTTATTGGTTAACAATGCGTCCAGTTTTTATCCTACACCTATCGGTGAAGCCACTAACGAGGATTGGGATAATTTAATTAACTCCAACCTCAAAGCACCTTTTTTCCTGGCGCAAGCTTTAGCACCCACACTGATAAAAAATCACGGCTGCATTATTAATATCGCCGACATCTATGCACAGCGTCCGCTCAGAAAACACAGCATTTATTCAATTGCCAAAGCAGGCAACGAAATGCTTACCAAAAGCCTGGCCCAGGAACTTGCACCGCGCGTACGAGTCAATGGTATAGCGCCGGGCGCCATCCTCTGGCCGGATGATTATTACAAAAAAACCGAAGAACAACTCTCCGATGAGAACAAAGAAAAAATGCTTGCGCAAATTCCGTTGCAACAACGCGGGCAAGTACAGGATATAGCGCGCACCATTTTATTTTTAGCGAAAGATGCCCCGTACATCACCGGGCAAATAATCGTAGTGGATGGCGGGCGTACCATCACTATTTAATCAGCCCGATTAATCAATCAGGAAATTACGAAATAACAATGATCAGAACCCAGCTTCTCACTGCACACGGTGAACACCTACAGGGCAGCACCGAATTAATAGAACGTTGGCGCAGCGAAGGCAGCGGTTACCTCTGGATAGATTTATTAGGCGAAGAGCCCGCTACGGAAAAACAATTTTTGTTATCGATGGGCTGTCACCCGTTAGCGGTCGAAGACGTGCAACGGTTTCGCCATCCACCAAAAACAGAAACGTTTGATGATTACACATTAATTTTGTATCGCGGCATCACCGAATTTAATAAAGACCTTACCATCCAGCAGATGACGATTGCCTTGTTTGCCGGCGACCGTTGCCTGATCAGTTGCCACCCGCGCAACTCCATGGGAATCAGTTACTATTGGGAAAATTCATACACTGAAAATTTGTTGGTAAGCCCGGGCCTGCTCGCTTCGCGCATTATGCGTTTTTCGGTGGGGCGCTATCTGGAAACTATTCTTGCCTTCGAGCCATCACTCAATGAGCTTGAGGATTCAATGCAGGAAAAACCCAATGACGAGGTAATGCGCGAACTTATCGCTTATCAATCGCGCCTGCGAAAATTGCGCCGCATTTTCAGCTACCACGAAAAACTCGTCACTAATTTATTAAAAGATATTCCCCAGCGCTTGATTGATGAGGACGGCGATATTGAACATGCACTGCAGGATTTATTTGAACGCTGTGAACGCTTGCATGGCCTGACAACAATGTACTACGAAATTTGCGGCGACTTGATTAATGGTTATCTTTCCATCACCTCGCATCAACTGAACAACACCATGAAAGTGTTGACAGTCATTACCGCCATTTTTGTTCCGCTTACCTTTATCGCCGGCATCTATGGAATGAATTTTGACAATATGCCCGAATTACATGCGACTTATGGCTATTTTTACACCCTTGGGGCGATGCTGGTTATTGCGGCCGGGTTTGGGCTGGTTGCTTATAAAAAGTGGCTTTAAGATGCCCCATCAAACCACTACAAAGAAACTTCAGAGCGAGAAATAATTTTACCTTGCCACTCAAAATCAATCGCCCACAACTTTTGTGAGGTTTGATCATATTCGGCCCATAACTGCTGATACGTTTTTTGTAATTGCGGATGAGCAACCAACGGCGCGATTTCAAACAGCGGCAAAAGTACAAAGGCATTTTTGGTTATTTCTGCACGCGGTAATTCAATTCCGCTTTCGATACCGACGAAATCCCCGTAGGTCAAAATATCGATGTCCAGGGTACGCGGGCTGAATTTCGGTCCGTTGCGCTTGCGCCCGTTATCATCTTCAATACGCTTCAAATTCTCTGATAGCTCGGCAATGGATAAATCCGTTTCTGCCCCCACTACCAAATTAAAAAAATTGCTGCCATCAAATCCAACCGATTTGCTTTCGTACACCGACGAAATAACCAAATCACCCAGTAAATTGCCCAGCGCATCCAGTGCCGCCACAATATGCTTGTGGCGATCCACATTGCTGCCAAGGCTTAAATAAATCGCAGTCATAACGGCAAACCTTCTGGCCGCGTACCGCGTTCGATAATCAATCCAACATCGCGCGCGCCGCGTATTGCGCCGGGCTTGCTCAAGCGCAAACGCAACCAGGGCACATTAAATTCCGTGCGAACAATTTGTGAAATTTCTTCCGCAAGGGTTTCAACCAGCAACGCATTGCGATTTTCCACGTATGCAATCAAGCGCTTGGATACCGCTTTGTAATTCAACGCGTGCTGAATATCATCCGTTTCGGCAGCTTTGCGGATATCGCTGGCCATTTCCAGATCGATACTTACCGTCTGGCGCACTTCGCGCTCCCAATCGTAAATCCCAATAATGGTGTCGATGCGTAAATCGCGGATGTAAACAATATCCATAATCAGCGTCTGCTAAAAATTAAATTGAAATTAGAGTGATGAGAGCGAATCCAGCGGCCAGCGCGCTTTAATGTTGATCGCCAGATCTTCATGTTGCCCTGCGAGCAAACGCTGACAGCCGGCGTAGGCGATCATCGCACCATTGTCAGTGCAAAACTCATGGCGTGCATAAAATACTTTTGCACCAATTTTGGCCAGCTCGCTATCCAGATCCGCACGTAATTTTTTATTGGCGGAAACGCCGCCCGCAATCACCAGTGTCTTCATGCGGGTTTGTTCAAGTGCGCGCTTGCATTTAATAACCAGCGTATCCACCACTGCGGCCTGGAATGCGTTAGCAATATCAGCACAGGTTTGATCATCGGGTAAACCATTCGCTTGTTTGTTTGCATTAACGGCGGTGAGAGTTGCGGTTTTTAGCCCGCTGAAACTGAAATCAAGGCCGGGGCGATCCACCATTGGCCGCGGAAATTTAAATCTTCCTTCCACGCCGCGTTCGGCCAGTTTGGCTACCTGCGGGCCGCCGGGATAATCCAGGTCGAGCATTTTGGCGGCCTTGTCAAACGCTTCGCCGGCAGCATCATCAATGGATTCGCCCAGTAATTCGTAATCGCCCAGGGCGTTCACCTTAACAAGCTGGGTATGGCCACCGGAAACCAATAGCGCTACGAATGGAAATTCGGGGGGATTGGCTTCCAGCATGGGCGCGAGCAAGTGCCCCTCCATATGGTGAACACCAATCGCCGGGATCTTCCATGCATAGGCCAGTGAGCGACCAAAGGATGCACCTACCATCAAGGCACCCACCAGACCGGGGCCGGATGTATAGGCAATTGCATCGATATCACCCGCGCTGGTACCGCTTTTTGCCATCACTTCATTAATAAGGGGCAGCAACTTGCGTACATGGTCGCGCGAGGCCAGCTCAGGCACCACACCACCGTATTCGGCATGAAGGGCAATCTGGGTATAAAGCACATGGGCCAACAGGCCGCGCTCGCTGTCGTATACCGCTACACCGGTTTCATCACAGGATGTTTCCAGCCCCAACACTCGCATAACCAACCTCTGGCAATCATTGACCAGCGCCCAAGACGCTAAAAAAGGCGGCTATGATAATCCCAAGACCAGTGAAAACCCAGCAAAACTCCCGTTGAGCGATAAGGTCCAAGGTTGCGATAGGGGGAATAAGTGTATAGAATCCGCACCCCTCGGATACCAGACCGTGTTTTATACCGGCAACTATCCACAAGACATCATTTTCAAGCACTCTATTTAAAAGGTAACAGCATGCCTTCAGTAAAAATTAAAGAAAACGAACCATTTGATGTAGCCCTGCGTCGCTTCAAGCGCGCCTGTGAGAAAGCCGGTATTTTGGCTGATGTTCGCGCTCGCGAATGCTATGAGAAGCCAACCACTATCCGTAAGCGTGATGCCGCTGCTGCTGTTAAGCGTCATGCTAAAAAGGTACAACGCGAATCCAAAAAGTTTACCCGTCTGTACTAATTGCCAGCTGCAAACTCTGTTTGGGTAGTTGCAGCCAGCCAGTGCTTACCGGTTCTGCTTGTTAGTTGTGTTTGCATCTTTGCATTAACAAGCCGTGCGTTTTTAGATCACTGATTACTGAATATTGTTTACTGCATAACGGTGGATCATGAGTGAAGCAACGCTAAAAGACCGCATAAATGATGCCTTGAAAACCGCGATGCGCGCTAAAGAAAAAGAGCGCGTCGCGGTTTTGCGTCTTGTGATGTCTGAATTCA
>JAGKWO010000104.1 GCA_021151835.1 Gammaproteobacteria bacterium | reverse complement strand
GGAGCGGGTAGCGGGAATCGAACCCGCGCCATCAGCTTGGAAGGCTGAGGTTCTACCATTGAACCATACCCGCTTGAATCAGATATTGGCTGCTAGCTCTCAGGCTTTTTGCCTTTCTCAATAGAGAATTTGGTGCAGGGGGGTGGATTCGAACCACCGAAGCTCACGCGTCAGATTTACAGTCTGATCCCTTTGGCCGCTCGGGAACCCCTGCCGAAAACCGCCGGCATTTTCCGGCCCACACTGCCGACTGTCAATCTATTTTTTTAATAAATTCACACAGTTACGAACACAAGCCTGGTTAAAATTGGAGCTGGCGAGAGGAATTGAACCCCCGACCGGCTGATTACAAGTCAGCTGCTCTACCTACTGAGCTACGCCAGCTTTTTTACCACGGCTGTTTGTGGAGGCAGAATTCTAGTGAAACATTTACTGGGAAGCAACACCTAAACAGAAATTTTGTCGTTTTTCCAAGCCCAATTGCTTACTTAATAAATCACTCCATACAGAATCGTCCACTTTTTCAGCAAAACCTGAATCAATGGCAACCCATGTCTCCTGGATTGTTTTGGGGAGCCGCTTTATCGCCACATCGTACCCCTGGCTTTTTACCTCATTTAATTTGGTTTCAGCCTCTGCATATTCAGCAAAGCGCCCGAAAGAAATTCCGTTAGCCAGCTCTCCAGAAGTGATTACATGGCTTTCAATATTTTTCTTTTGCAGTTCATACAACCGACGTACCGCTTCTTTTTCGGACATTTCCGGTTTTAAATACACCCAGAAGGACTCCCCCTCCTGAATTTCGATAGGAGCAATGCGCGCACTTATACCCAATGCTTTCAATCGCTCAACTGCATACTCAGCTTGCAAGAGCTGCTCGTAAGGACCGAGCATTGTGCACAATTCAGAATTTTTTACTTCGCCTTCCGCTCCCGCAGGTTTTGCCTGCGCAACAGTCTCTGTTTTTTTGATAACTCCCTTTTGTTCCGGCGCCTCAGATAGCAGCTGCAAATTATTTTTTAATTCCGCCTGCGCCGCAGCAGCCTGACTATTTGATGCGGCAACTTTATCATCCGCAGCGAAAAAGTATTGATGAACAAAAAATGCCAGATTTGCAACCAGCAGCACTAAAAAGATCGCCCGCATTTTTTACTCCGTTTATCTGGGATCATCGAGAGCATAAGCAAGGCCATCCAAAACCAGTTCCGGCTTAAGCTGTGCCTGTGGGTAAAAAGGGAGTGCCCGCTGAGCATCACCCCCTGCAAAAACAATATCGAAATCACTGTTCGGAGCAATAATCTGCAATTGCCTTACACTGTTTTCCAGCAACCCTCCCAACATAGCCGTTATTGCCGCATAAACAGCTGCAGTGGTTGAGGTTCCAGGTCGAAGCCCGAACGGTTCCGAATGCTGCTCCAAAACAACCTGCCGGGTTTTTTGCTGAAGCGAATCTAGCATAAGGTTTAACCCGGGGGCTATGAACCCGCCAACATGCTTGCCATTTTCCAAGACAATATCTGCCGTTATAGCTGTACCAAAGGAAACCAAAAGAAACGCTTTATTTATCTGCTGACGGCAAGCAACCATGCTCAACCATCGATCAACCCCCAGTTGCTGTGGCTCATCGTAGCCATTTACCATTCCCATGCAAGTTTTTGTTGATCGAGCAAATTCCGGGGTAATCGATAAGTAATTTTCACTCCATTGTTTTAGCGATTGCTCAGTTGCATTTCCAACTACACTGGCCACCCACACCCGCTTTATCTGCTCTCTATAAACCACCAACACCGATTCAAGTTCATTAAATGTATTTACAGCCTGCAAGTAACCACGATCTACAATGTCGCTTTCTCTGCGCAATCTCCATTTAAAGCGAGTGTTGCCCAAATCAAACTCAAGAATCATTGTGCCGCCCTTAATGAGATTTCACCGCCATGATAAACCTGGATTCCCGTTTCTGTTGCAACCTGCAATGCCCCCGAGTCCGTAACACCAATAAAAGTACCAAACACCAATGACTGCCCGTTTCTCAATTCAACTTTTTGTCCTTTATAGGCCGCCACATCTACCCACTCCCGTTGATAATTGGCAAAACCGGTTTCATGGTATCCCTGCAAAACATTCATTAATTCATCCAGCAGGGCTGATGCCAATTGACTACGCGTGACCGGCAATAAATTTTCGTCCGCCAGAATTGAATTCAAGGCTACCCACGGCTGATCAATAGATTGACCCTGTTGTTCTTGCATCGAAACATTCAGACCTATACCAATTACGATCTGACAATATCCCGCCGGATCGCCTCGCATCTCAATCAAAATACCTGCCAGTTTTTTATTTTGATATAAGACATCGTTAGGCCATTTTAGATTGAGGCCAGTTAATCCAAATCTTTTCAGTGCGCGCACAATTGATAATCCAATAGCCAAACTCAGCCCCTCAACAGCAGCGGCGCCACCTTCGAATCCCCAGCCTATAGAACAATAAATATTTTGAGCCATGGGGCTCACCCATGAACGTCCGCGCCGCCCCCGACCAGCTGACTGAAACTCTGCAAAACAGACTTTCATTGCCGGATTATCCTGACGCATGAGAAAAGAATTTGTGGAATCAATCTGGGGAAAAATCTGAATGTTCAAAGGGGAAATTGAGTGCGAATTTGTTTTTATAATATCAAGGTCAAGCAAATCAAGGCCGCCATTAATACAGTAACCACGACCTTTTATTGATGAAAGGATAACACCAAAACTTTCAAGTTTTTGCAGATGCTTCCATACCGCCGCACGACTCACCCCTAACAAAGCACCCAATTCTTCGCCGGAATGAAATTTACCATCCGCCAGTGTTTTAACAATATTCCACAAAGCCCCCAACTCACCTCTAACCGCGTCAGTCATGACTGCCCCCTGGCAAGTATTCACGTTTGTAGCGGCTCCCCAAACTTGTCAAAACCTCATATCCCAGTGATTTATTTTTTCTACTTAAATAATCAAGCGATAGATCTTCATTAATCACTTCAACAGCAGATTGAAGTAATTGATCATCTGATAATGGGATATTGGAAATATCAAAAATTGTAACGTCCATGGATACCCGGCCAACAGAGTTCACCGAATACCCGCATAGAATGCCCTCCGGCTGCTTGCCCAAGGTACGATTAAGTCCGTCAGCGTAACCGCCCGCCACTACAGCAATACGAGCCCCCGCAGGCAGAGAAACCTCAGCGCCATAACCAATACTCGAAGACTCAGACAAGGTGCGCACCTGGATTATAGGTAAAACCAAACTTACGACTGCCCTCATTGGGCTGTTTATGTTTACTTGTGGCGCGATGCCATAAAGCGCAGCACCGGGACGCACCAAATCAAAATGCCATGAGTCACCAAGAAAAATTCCCGAAGAATTGGCCAGGCTAAAACGAATCGCAGGCACGACATTTCGAATCCAGGATGTGCATTCGAAAAAAACATTTCGTTGAGATACGTTAAGTGGATGATCAGGCTCATCAGCGCAAGCTAAATGACTCATCAATAAAACAGGGTTAGCTGCTTTTACCAAAGCCTCATCGCTGCAAAATATTTTAAATTCATTGATATCAAGGCCGAAGCGGGTCATTCCAGTATTAATTTTTATCGCTGACGGCGAAGCAATCGCCAAATCAACATTTAACTTAACCCAATTCTTTATTGCTGCAACAGAACATAAAACAGGTATCAATCGAGCCTCGATAAAACTACGTTCCATTCCATTTCGAATACCACCAAGCACATAGATAAGGGCATCGGCAGGTAAAAAACTTCTTGCGGCGACTCCTTCTTCGAAAGTCGCAACGAAAAATTCTTTGCATCCGACAGAATAAAGCGCTTTGCCAACCTGGGCGGCGCCCAAGCCATATGCATTTGCTTTAATCACTGCTCCCACATGGGCAGAAGGAGCCAAGGCATTAAGCTGGGCCCAGTTTGCTTGAATAGCCGAAAGATCGATAGTTAACACAAAAAGCAGCTCAAATAAGAATAAAAAAGTAAAGCGATATCTAAGCAGAGGATCGGCGTAAAAGCCACAAGAACGCCAAAGAATTCGAAGGTAAAGCGAAGAGCAA
>JAGKWO010000103.1 GCA_021151835.1 Gammaproteobacteria bacterium | reverse complement strand
TGCAGTGACGTCGGCTGGTGGTAAAAACTACAAGTACGATAAGTACGGCAACATGGTGGAGCGAGGCCTGGGTTCCGGTGCGGTGGAGACGATTGATTACGATGTTTTCAATAAACCTACGCGCATTAACGGCGCAAGCATCACCACCATAGATTACGACGCTAACCACGACCGCTTCCGCGAAGTGTCAAACGGTGTAGCCAGCTACAGCATTGCTAGTGGGTTATACGAAGAAATTGTCGAAGGCAGTAAAACCACGCAGAAAGTCTATGTGGATGGTGTCATCCTCAATACCAAAGTGCTCAACAGCAATGTGGTGGCGAGCAACGATACACTTTATATCCACACGGATGGCCAAGGTTCCAGTGAGGCGATTAGCGACCGCCTCGGCGCCTTCGTTACCCGCATGAGCTTTAGCGATTGGGGCGAGCGCCAAAAGTCCGATGGCAAAACTGGAATTCCCACTGAGAAATTCGCTACAGACAATGGCTACACCGGTCATCGTCAACTGGATCAGCATAAATTGGTTCATATGGGTGGGCGTGTTTATGACCCGGAGTTGGGGCGCTTCTTAAGTGCGGATTTGTTTGTGCAGTCGCCGTATAGTTCGCAGAGTTTTAATCGGTATAGTTATGTTGCGAATAATCCGTTGAGTCGGATTGATCCGAGTGGGTATGAAGGGCAATGCGGTACCTATAACATGCCTGGACCGAACTGGGAAATTATTCCCGTGCATATCAATGATTGTGATCATAGTACCGCTGATTACGTAGGCTATGATTCTGGGTTAGAGGCGTTTAATGATGCGCAGAGGATTGGTGAGCTAACAGCTCCGCCAGTAAATCTCAGTGATACCATTACTCCGATAGAAGGGAATTCTTTTATCGGATCGGCTGAAGCTATGGTTCAAGATGCAACTGGTGGCTTCCTTTTAGGTGATCTTAGTTCAATAGACGCTTTGCATCCTGGCATACAAACTCAAGCTAATATTGATGCGGCTAGAAATGGTCAGGCTGGGCCTGCGCTCGCAACTTTTGCTGTAGTTGGAATGGTGTGGTCACCGGCTAAAGTAAATATTACGGGGATTAATGGTCATCATATAATTCCTAACGCGGTGTATAGGGATTTGGGAAAGTTGTTTGACCCAAAATACTTTCAAGATCATATGAAAAATATAATGGAGCTTCCAACTCCATTTCACGGAAATCATCCTGGTTATAGTGCGTATGTACGAGAATTAATGACAGACATGGCTGCTCAGGGGCGAACAAGCCTTCGTGACTTGGAAGGGCTGCAAAATCAGCTGCGAGAAGAAATTAAAGAAGTATATGGTAAGGGATATGAGCGTTTGAATGACTTCTATAAAGAGCTTGGATACAAATGACCTCTAAATATTTTTTAGTTAGACAATCCATTGAAAAAAGTATCGTAGGTGTTACAGATGGAGGTGCGCAAACGGAGATTTTCCGAGAGGGATTTAAAAATAAAGCTATGTATGACCGGATAATTAAATATTGGGGAAGCTATGACTCATGGATGCGTAAAGATGATTATCATGGTGCGGATGTGCAGTTGCAGTGTGTTACCCCCCGGAAGGATGCATTGATTACATCTTTTTTGAGTTATAGTCCATGGTTGCTAAATTGCCCATTTTTAATCTCTTCAGATGTGGCGAATCTTTTCAAGCGATTTATGTTTCCTGATTATTATTTATATGATGCTTCAGTATTTTTTAGTTCCAGGATACTTAATTATTACTTGTTTTCATGTCCAGATATCGGGTTTTCAGTTGTTGATTTTTCAAGATCTATTTTTTTTGAAGGAAACTTTAAGCTAAAAAGAAAATATTTAAATTTTTCTAATTTTGAAGAGTATAAAAAATATAGGGATATTTCGACAGGGTTTTTAAATATCGAAAAGATAGTCACAAATAATAATTTTAATGAGGATCTTGATTTTTTTATTATTGGAACAGGCCAAATTTTTATTTCACAGCGACTTATGGAGGCTATACAGGAAAACTCACTGTCTGGCCTTAATTTTCTTCCTGCATACGGGGAGGGGCGTAATTGGTCCATTATTGAGTGAGGCAAGAATAATCGATAAAGCGATATAAAGGGGGCGAATCAGATAATTGGGGTCAGAGTAGAATGGCACTTACTTAAGCTTCTTCGGATGCCCAAATTCTGCGACAGATAGCCGGGCGGCTTGCCTGGGAACACTTAACAATGGGTACGCCCGAGTATAAAGGGGACGGAGGATATATTTTTTAATCAATCCTCCTCACTCCGCTAAAAGCCGCTACAATTTCATTCTTATGTCAGCAAAGGATTGCAGCTATGCCTCGCCGTGCCCGTCACTATTTGCCGAATCAGCCTTATCATATTGTCCAGCGCGGAAATAATCGTGAGCCCTGTTTCGTTGAGCCAGAAAATTATCAATTTTATCTTGGGTTGTGGCAGGAGCTATCTTTGAAGTTCGGAGTAGCTGTCCATGCATATTGCTTAATGACGAACCATGTTCACTTTTTAGTAACGGCTAAAACAACTGATAGCATTTCTTTAGTGATGAAGCAGGTTGGTAGTCGTTATGCGCAATATTTCAATAAAAAATACGGGCGAACTGGACCGCTATGGGAGGGCAGACATAAATCCAGTTTGATTCAAGCAGAAAAATATCTGCTGACTTGTTATCGGTATATCGAGTTAAATCCTGTTCGCGCAAATATGGTAGCAAGCCCAGAAGAGTATAAGTGGACAAGCTATCACGCCAATGCATGGGGCGATATGAGTGGTTGGTTGCTGCCGCATGAAGAGTACAACCGATTGGGGCGTGATACCCAAGAGCGATGCTTTTTCTATAGAGAATTGTTTCGTTGTCAGGTAGGTAGCGATGACTTGCACAGAATACGAAAGGCTGCTCACTATTGCCAACCGATAGGCGATGACTGTTTTGCTCAGAAAATTAGCCAGAAGTACGGTATCACCTTGGGGCAAATGGCGAGGGGAAGGCCGAGGAAGCTGAGTGGAATTGAAATTGGTTAAAAAATATATCCTCCGTCCCCTTTATGCGCGGTCTCGACCAATCGGCACCTCCGTCAAAGCTCCTGTGGGTGGTGTAGTTACCCTCGCTCCTCCAGATATGTTTCTTTCTGGCGGCACTCTTATCGTCGATCACGGCCATGGACTCTCGTCCACCTTCATTATTTCATCCGCCCCTCTGAATACGTATGCAAATAAAAGGTATTGGGTTTTTGGTTGAGAATAGTATATTTTTGCGCCACGATTTGAGGATTGCTCATTTTTTAACGCATAACTAAAAATTAATGTAGAGGGTTACCACGTGCCTTCGCATTACTGCCATCAAATAATCACACAAATTTTCTTGCTCTCCTTGAGCTTGTTTGAAGTGGTGTAATTAGACCGGACGCTAAGTTAAGCGGATAGCACCGTAAAACCTAAGGGTATCCTGAAACAAAACAAATTCGAAAAAGCTATACACCGGATACAAACTGGAAACGATAGCGCTGGTTGGAAAATATTCATTATAAAGATAGCGGCACTGCTTTAAAGTGTTCGTTAATAGGGGGTTTTATGGAAGTCGTAAGTTGGTTGATGGGTTTGGTCTCTTCAGATAATAAAAAAAACATAAAGCAAATAGCCAAATACGGGCTAACTCTATGGCTGTTTTTGTTGCCACTTATTGCGCAGGCAACTGCTACTTTGAGCTTACCTGCTGCCAGTTCGACAGGCTCCTATACCCTCTCGTGGAGTAATGGTACCCAATACGTAAAAATTACAGAATCCAAAAACGGTGCGGCAGAAGTCA
The DNA here is from genome assembly GCA_021151835.1 of Gammaproteobacteria bacterium. GTDB lineage: Bacteria > Pseudomonadota > Gammaproteobacteria > Pseudomonadales > Cellvibrionaceae > Cellvibrio. The sequence continues at coordinate 296 of JAGKWO010000103.1, read as the reverse complement.
GCCTGGCGGAAGCTCCAGGTAGTTTGTCGTCTTCCGGCTCTGTAAGTCTTGTCCGGCCAAATGGGACTTACAAATATTTTATATATGAATCGTATAATAGTGGTGGCGGTACAGTCTTTTATCCAACATCATCCGCGAATAAAACTATTGTTGTTTCATCTAATGCTTCCCCCACTATCAGTAGCATAGCTAATGTATCTGTTTATGATGGCACCACCACCAGTGGTCCTATAGCCTTTACGGTTAATGATGCTGAAACCGCTGGTTCGGCATTAACAGTAACCGCCACCTCCAGT
>JAGKWO010000010.1 GCA_021151835.1 Gammaproteobacteria bacterium | reverse complement strand
CGCCAGTGTGGCGGAATTGGTAGACGCACCGGATTCAAAATCCGGCGCCCTTAAAGCGTGTCGGTTCGAGTCCGACCACTGGCACCAAATCCGAAAGGGCTTACAGCAATGTAAGCCCTTTTTTATTGGGCATTGTTTATGAATCAGTTTTTTATCGCTGGGACTTTTAAAAGCTGTAAAACAATCGGCCTGCCTTAAGCTTTATCGCCATTCACAATTTTGAAACTCCCCGAAATTGAGTTAACCTGCCGACCTTTTTTACATTTAACCCATCAAGTTGTTTATTTGCTATGCGTCGCCAGGATTTCCACTACGAATTGCCCGATGAACTTATCGCCCGTGCGCCTGCCGCTGAGCGGCGCGGCAGCCGGTTATTGCAACTTGATGGTGTAAGTGGCCAATTAACCCATGGGCAATTTCCCGATTTACTGAATCTGGTTGAGCCGGGCGATTTAATGGTGTTTAACAATACCCGTGTTATTCCTGCGCGTTTGTTTGGCCAGAAGGAGTCGGGCGGGCAGGTTGAAATCCTGGTGGAGCGAGTCCTGGATAACCATCGTGTGCTTGCCCATACCCGTGCGAGTAAAGCGCCAAAAGTGGATTCCATCGTAATTCTGCAAGATGGAACCCGGGTTTCGTTGGTCGCCCGGCACGATGCATTGTTTGAATGGGCGTTCCGCAGTGACGATCACGTATTAACCGTGCTGGATCGCATCGGCCATATGCCACTCCCTCCATATATAGATCGGGACGATGTAGCGGCTGACCGTGAGCGTTATCAAACGGTCTATGGCGAAAAGCAGGGGGCCGTCGCGGCACCTACTGCCGGTTTACATTTCGATGAGCAGATGCTGGTGGACCTGAAAGCCAAAGGCGTGCAAACCGCATTCGTCACCTTGCATGTGGGGGCTGGCACTTTCCAGAATATGCGCGTCGATAATATTGCCGAGCACCAGATGCATTCGGAAATCATGGATGTATCAGAGGAAGTGTGCGCGCTGGTGAGGGCTACCAAAGCGGCGGGCAAGCGCGTCATAGCAGTGGGAACTACCAGCGTGCGTAGCCTTGAGTCAGCGGCGCAGGGTTATGCGAATCCGGGCCAGCGCGGTGAGATCCATCCATACCAGGGTGAAACCAGTATCTTTATTTACCCCGGATATGAATTTCAGGTAGTGGACGCCCTGGTAACCAACTTCCATTTGCCGGAATCCACCCTGATTATGTTGGTATCGGCCTTTGCCGGTTTTCGTTTTACCATGGCTGCCTACCAGGAGGCGGTTGCACAGCGCTATCGCTTTTTCAGTTATGGCGATGCCATGTTTATCACCCGCAATCCTGCTGCCGCTTTGCAAAAAGTCGGTGCGGTGCAATCAGAGAATTAATCGTGACTGATCTTGAAATAACCCAGGCTACTTCTGCAGCAGAAGGTGAAACTGGCCAATGCTTTATGCAATTTGAACTGGATGGCCAAACCGGACGGGCGCGCCGCGGCCGGTTGAAATTTCCACGCGGTACTGTCGAAACTCCCGCCTTTATGCCGGTTGGGACATATGGGACGGTAAAAGGCCTGACCCCGCGTGACGTTGAAGATATTGGAGCGCAAATAATTCTGGGCAACACCTTTCATTTGATGTTGCGTCCCGGTACTGACGTGGTGAAAGCCCATGGCGACCTTCATGACTTTATGCAATGGAAAGGTCCCATCCTGACTGACTCCGGTGGCTTCCAGGTTTTCAGTTTGGGTAAGTTGCGCAAGATCACCGAAGAAGGTGTAACTTTCAAATCCCCGATTAATGGCAGCAAGGTATTTCTCGACCCTGAAACATCGATGCAGGTACAGCGCGATCTGGGCTCGGATATCGTAATGATTTTCGACGAGTGCACTCCTTACCCTGCCAGCATCCATGAAGCGCGTGATTCGATGGAGTTATCCTTACGCTGGGCCAGGCGTTCCAAAGTCGCCCATGGTGATAATCCATCGGCATTATTCGGGATAGTGCAGGGTGGTATGTACGATAACTTGCGCAGCGAATCCCTGCGTGGCCTGACGGAAATCGGTTTTGATGGTTATGCAATCGGTGGCTTGTCGGTGGGCGAGCCTAAAGAGGATATGCTGCGCATCCTGGAAAACCTGACCCCGCAAATGCCCAAACACAAACCGCGCTATTTGATGGGGGTTGGCAAGCCGGGCGATATCGTAGAAGCGGTGCGGCGTGGCGTGGATATGTTTGACTGTGTAATGCCCACCCGCAATGCCCGCAATGGCCATTTATTCACCAGCGAAGGTGTGGTTAAACTGCGCAACGCTAAATATCGTGACGATACTGGCCCGCTTGATTCACGTTGTGATTGTTATACCTGCAAAAACTTCTCGCGCTCTTACCTGCATCACCTGGATAAATGTAACGAGATGCTTGGGGCCACATTGAATACGATCCATAACCTGCGTTACTACCAACGCATCATGGCGGATATGCGTACAGCACTCAGTGAGAATACTTTTGATGAGTTTTTGAGCGAGTTTTATGGTCGCCAGGGCCTGGAAGTGCCACCTGCGCCACCACAATGAATCGATGCTGATTGTTGTAAGTGAATTAAAGGGTATAATCCGGCGCCCTTGACCATACCGCAGCCAGGGTAACGGCTGTGTGCAAGTAGAAATAATGCAGAAGTTTCCATCCGCAAAATAACCTTTGCGAATCACCTCTGCGACTGACTAGTTGGGAATTATTTATGCTAAACCGCTACCCGCTGTGGAAATACCTGATGTTGATCGCTATTACAGTGATCGGCTTTATCTATTCCATTCCAAATATTTATATTCCCGACCCGGCAGTTCAGGTTTCGGGCGACTCGACGGCCAAGGTTATCGATAAAGCGGTTCTGGACCGTATCGAACAAACTTTGAAAGATGCCAAAATCGAATATTTTGGTGCTGAGTCAAACGGTGAGTCTGCCATGGTGCGCTTGCATGGCCATGAGCAACAAATGCTGGCTCGTACCGCGATCCAGCGCGCATTGGGTGATGGCTATATCGTTGCCTTGAACAGTGCATCGACGACACCGGGCTGGTTGCGTGCTTTGGGTGCGGAGCCGATGAAGTTAGGTCTGGATTTGGCGGGCGGTGTGCACTTCCTGTTGGAAGTCGACAGCGCGTCTGCAGTGGAAAAACGCCAAACAATCAATGCTGACGATATGAAAGATAAATTGCGCAAAGCCAAATTGCGTTATTCATCAATCGTCGCGAACCGCGACAATCAAATCGTGGCCCGTTTCCGTAACGCGGAATCCGTTGATCAGGCTATCAGTGCATTGCGCGGTGATTTCCCCGGCATGCAATTCGTTAAGCAAGATGCAGCCGCAGATGCGACAGATTTTGGTTTCGTTGCTACGTTGAGTGAAGCCGCTATCAAAGAAATTGAAGATTACGCACTGAACCAGAACCTGGTGACCTTGCGTAACCGTGTTAACGAACTCGGCGTTTCTGAGCCGATTGTTCAACGCCAGGGCCGTAGCCGTATTATCGTGCAATTACCCGGTGTACAGGATCCGGCAGAAGCAAAACGTGTTATCGGTAAAACGGCAAACCTCGAATTCCGTTTGGGCGCTTCACCGGACACACTGGTTTCCAATAAAGAAGAATTTCCTTTCAAAGATGAGCTAATGCAAATGCAACGCGGTAATGCGGTGCTGGAAAAGCAACTCATCGTCACCGGTGACAGTGTTACCGATGCAAAAAGCAGTTTTGATCCTGAAACCAACCAGCCACAGGTAAATATCACCCTCGATAGCCTTGGCGGTGCAAAAATGAACCGCGTGACGCGCAATAATGTTGGCCGTCAAATGGGTATCCTGTTTATCGAATATAAAACCCGCACACAGATCGTGAAAAATGCAGCGGGTGAAGATGTGGAAAAAGCGACTCAATATATCGAGCGCAAAGTTATCAGCCTCGCAACTATCCAAAGCGCATTAGGTATCCAATTCCGTATTACCGGTTTGGACCAACCGGGTGAAGCGGCGGAACTTGCATTGCTATTGCGCGCCGGTGCGCTTGCCGCGCCAATGCACTTTGTGGAAGAACGCACCATTGGTCCATCACTCGGTGCGGATAACATCAAAAAAGGTGTGAACTCTTCCATCTGGGCGTTGGTGATGGTGTTTGTATTCATGGTGATTTTCTACCGCGTATTTGGTCTTTTCGCCAATATCGCACTGGCCATTAACGTGCTCTTGTTGATGACTGTGTTATCCATGTTCGGTGCAACGCTAACCTTGCCAGGTATTGCCGGTATCGTATTGACCATGGGGGTCGCGGTGGATGCGAACGTACTTATCTATTCGCGGATTCGCGAAGAGCTCAGGAATGGTGCATCGCCACAGCAAGCAATTTATACCGGTTATGAGCGTGCATTTATTACGATCCTCGACGCTAACCTCACGACAATGATTGTAGCGATTATTCTGTTTGCGGTAGGTACCGGCCCGATTAAAGGTTTCGCTATTACGCTGTGGATTGGTCTGGCGACCTCCATGCTTACTTCCATTATGGTTAGTCGTGCGTTGGCGAATCTGGTGTACGGCCGTCGCAAAAACCTGCAAAAAATTTCGCTGTAAGAGAGCACTGCTATGACACAGGAATTGAAAGTTATTAATTTTATGGGAATCCGGAAATACACTTCCGGCTTCTCAATTATTCTGACCATCCTCGCGGTTGCCTCGATTGTTTTCCAGGGTTTTAAACTCGGTTTGGATTTCACCGGCGGTACCCAGCTTGAAGTGCAATTTGATCGCCCGGCAGACCTGGCAAAAATTCGCGATGTGCTCCATGAAAAACAATTGCACAGCCCGGTTGCGGTAACTTTTGGTAGCGATGCGGATGTAATGATTCGCACACAAGACCAAATGAGTAACAAAGGCCGTGAATATATCGCCGCTGAAGTTGCCAAACTGGGTAATGGTGCGAGTTTGCAAGATGTGTTGCGTCCAACACGTGAGCAGGAAGGTTTTGTTGATGTATTGGTTCTGGGCAACCTGACGCCCGAGCAAGTAAATCAATCCGGTATTTTTGATTCGGCACGTTTCGGAAAAACTATCGTATCAACCAAAGACAACACCACCCAGGTTGCCATTGAAAAAGGGTTGGATCTGGTTTACAGCCAGCATTTGCTGGAAGAATTGCAAACCGCGACCGGTGCCTCTATTAAATTGCGCAGTAGTGAGTCGGTAGGTCCGCAAATTGGTGATGAGCTGCGCGATAGCGGTGGCCTTGGAATGTTGTGTGCATTTGCGTTGGTATTTTTATACGTAGCGGTACAATTCCAATGGAAATTTTCAGTGGGTGCGCTGGTGGGTTTGGTGCACGTCACTGTTGTTACGCTCGCCTGTTTCAGTTTTTTCCAATGGGATTTCGACTTAAACGTACTCGCTGCAATTATCGCGTTGATCGGTTACTCCATTAACGACACCATCGTAATCTTTGACCGTATCCGTGAAAACTTCCGCAAGTTACGTGCAATAGATCCTATCGAGATCGTTAATATTTCCATGACCCAAACACTTGGACGCTCAATCATGACCCACGTTACCGTATTTTTGGTAATGGCTGTGTTGTATGTGTTTGGCGGGGAGTTGCTAGCCGGTTTCTCCAAAGCAATGATGATTGGTGTCGTGTTTGGTTGTTACTCATCAATTTATATTGCAGCTAACGCCACAGTAGCAATGGGAATTTCGAAAGAAGATCTTATGCCGCGTCCAAAAGACGAAACTGAAGGTGGTGTGGATCTGACTCCCTGATTTATCTGTTAGCATTTTTTTACTAACAACAGCGCCTTGGGGCGCTGTTGTTGTTTCTGGCGAAGGAAAAACAGTCCCGATTGTTTAATCAAAAAATCTCGGGTATCGTCGGTGCATTTTCTTACCTTCCCATTTGTTCAAGGCACAGGCGATGACCAGCAACCGCAACCCGATGATTGAACACATCAGTTTCAATCCCTCCTTGCAAACCAGCGATGACCTTGAACTGCTACGCGCAACTGTCGGGCGTTTCCAAAGAATTTTTAATGGCAGTGGCTATGGTTTTTGGGAATGGGACCTGGTGCACCAGCATATCGAATGGTCCGGTGGGTTCTGGATGCGCCTTGGTTATGGGCCGGAAGATGCCAAGGATATTTGCGATGCATCCAAAGTCCTTACCTATATCCATCCGGATGATCGCGAATTCGCGGTTGAGGCCACCCGGCAACATTTGCGCACCGGGCGCCCGATGGATGTTTCCTACCGCATCAAAACCAAAGCGGGTGATTACATTTGGACCCAGGTTCGCGCCGATTCAATGCGCGATGAAAATGGCCAGGTCACCATTATGTCCGGTGTTAATTTCGATATCACCGAAATTAAAAAAGTAGAGGCGGCATTGCGCGAAAGTGAGGCGCGCCAGGTGCGGATTATCCAGGCATCGAGCGATGGTATTTGGGAATGGTACGCTGATCGCGGCGGCTTTCATTTTTCCCACCGCTGTTGGGAATTATTGGGTTACGACGATCTGGATGATGTGCTCACGGAAGGTGAGGATCGCTTGAAAATCTGGCGCCGCCATATTTATCAGCAGGATCTTGCCAAATTCGATAATGCATTAATTGAGCACATGGCCGGGCGTGCGCCTTTTGATGTTGAATACCGTTTGATTAGCACTTCGGGAGAAATCCGCTGGATTCGCGGTCGAGGCCGCGCGGTGTTCAATGAAAAAGGCCAGCCAATTATGATGTCTGGCAGCAATATGGATATCACTGAGGTGAAACGTGCAGAGGAGCGCGTGATCCAGGCAAAAGAACAAGCGGAGAAAGCCAACCGCGCCAAATCAGAATTTTTATCCAGCATGAGCCATGAATTGCGTACTCCCCTGAATGCCATTTTGGGGTACACGCAATTATTTGAATACGATGGCAATTTAAAATCGCAACAAATTGAAAACGTGCGTGAAATCCGCAAAGCAGGCGAACATCTGTTGCAATTAATCAATGACGTTCTCGATTTGGCCAAAATTGAATCGGGCAATATGACCGTCTCGCTGGAACCGGTGCTGGTGTCGCGTTTGCTGGATGAGTGTTTTACATTGGTTCAAACACAAGCTGATGCACGCGGTATTCGGTTAACCGCAAATATCACCGATCATATTAATACTTACGTCATTGCTGATCATGTGCGTTGCAAACAAGCGCTGTTGAATTTGTTGAGCAACGCCGTGAAATATAATCATGTTGGTGGTGAGGTGGAAGTGACCCTCAGCGTACAGGAAGGGTTGAAGTTGCGCATCAGCGTGCGCGATACCGGCCGCGGTATTCCACTGCAACGCCAGAACGAAGTGTTCCAGCCGTTTAATCGCTTGAGTGCGGAAAACAGCACTATTGAAGGCTCCGGTGTTGGGCTTGTGATTACCAAGCAGCTTGTGGAAATGATGCAAGGTAAACTCGATTTTTCCAGTGCTGAAAATGTAGGCACTACCTTTTGGATGGATTTTCCCATCGCCACTGAATGGAGTGCGGATACGCTGCCATCCGCACATCGCAAAAAAGATTACAGCCCGGCGATATTAAATGTGCAACGCCGTTGTCGGGTGTTGTATGTGGAAGACAACCCCACCAATATCCGCTTGCTGCAGCAGATTTTTGCGCGCTATCCACAATTGGAGCTGGATATCGCGGAAGAAGCGTTTCTCGGGATTTACAAGGCGCGCAGCACCAACCCGGATTTAATTATCCTGGATATCAACTTACCCGGTATGGACGGTTATGAAGTACTCGCGGTGCTTAAGAATGATCCATCCACCAGCCAGATTCCTGTGGTCGGATTATCGGCGAACGCCATGCCGTACGATATCGAGCGCGGCCGCAACGCCGGCTTTTTTGATTACCTGACCAAGCCGGTAGACATTAATCAATTGATTGAGGTCTTCAATAAGCTCCTGCATGACTAAGCGGGAGCAAGCTTATCGTTTCTGCTTCAATAGCATCCCTCCTGCTGACTATTCCACATTGCACAATCGTTAATTAGTGAAAAGTTGCTGGTTTTTGCGCATCCAGGATTTATCATGATCAAAATGAACAAGTGTTCATTGGTGTGTTTTTAGATCTGTCGGGAGTTGATCATGGTTGCGCGTATTCGTTACAGCTCAGTGCTGGTGGTATCCCTGTTGGGATTGGTGTTATCTGCCTGTAATGGTAAGGATCAGGCGGCCAAGCCTGCAGGGGCGGCGGTTGAGGTCGGGGTAGTCGAAGTGACGCGGGCAGATGTGCCGCTGGAAGCCGAATTGCCCGGACGCACCAGTGCCTACCGTAAAGCGGAAGTGCGCCCGCAGGTGAGCGGGATTATCCAGAAGCGACTCTTCACTGAAGGGGCAGAGATTAAGGCCGGGACACCGCTGTATCAGATTGACCCGGCAAGTTACAAGGCCGCATTGGCCAGTGCGCAGGCGGAACTGGCGCGGGCCGAAGCTAACCTGGCCGCTGCTGAAGCGCGCGAGTCGCGTTATAAAAACCTGGTGTCGATAAAAGCAATCAGCCAACAGGATTACGATGATGCACTGGCGACCCTCGGGCAAACCAAAGCCGGTGTGCAACTGGCAAAAGCCGGTGTGACTACCGCCAAAATTAACCTGGATTACACCCGTGTCCTGGCGCCTATTGATGGCGTTATCGGCAAATCAAATGTCACTGAAGGTGCATTGGTTAATGCGGGTCAGGCAGCGGTGCTGGCAGAAATCCAGCAACTCGATCCTATCTATGTCGATGTATCCCAATCAGCCGAACAATTATTGCAGCTGCGTCGCCAAATGCGCGAGGGCAGTGTGGCGGCGGTGGACTCGGCCGAAGCGCGTTTGCTGCTCGACAACAATTCAATTTATGAACATGTTGGCGCCTTGCAGTTTTCCGAAGTGGGTGTCAATGAATCCACCGGGACCGTTATTTTGCGCGCGCAATTTCCCAACCCGGATCGTTTATTGCTGCCCGGCATGTTCGTGCGTACAACCCTGGAGGAGGGCGTGCGCACTAATGCGATTCTGGTTCCGCAGCGCGGCGTGACGCGTGATCGCAGTGGCAATGCAACGGCGATGATCGTAAAAAAAGATGGTGTAGTTGAAATGCGTTCGATCAGTGTCGGGCGTGCGCTTGGTGATCAATGGCTGGTATTAAGTGGTTTGGATGTGGGCGATAAGGTTATTGTGGAAGGTTTGCAAAAAGTGAAACCTGGCGCCGCTGCAAAAGCAGTTCCTGCTACTAAAGCACCGACAGCGGAGTAACTACCATGGCGAAGTTTTTTATTGATCGCCCGGTTTTTGCCTGGGTAATTTCCATCATCATTATGCTGGCCGGTTTGCTGTCCATCGCCAAACTGCCCGTTGAACAATACCCGGAAGTTGCACCGCCATCGGTGAGTATCAGTGCAAACTATCCCGGTGCTTCTGCGCAAACAGTGCAAGACACGGTGATCCAGATTATCGAGCAGGGTTTGACTGGTATCGATAATGTGCAATACATGTCATCCACCAGTGAATCCAGTGGTCGCGGTGAAGTAACCGTTACGTTTATGGCGGGCACTGATCCGGATATCGCACAAGTGCAGGTGCAAAATAAATTGCAAACTGCCATGCCGTTGTTGCCGCAGGAAGTCCAGCAACAAGGTATTCGCGTCACCAAATCCTCGGCCGGATTTTTAATGGTTGCTGCATTCGTGTCGTCAGACGGGCGCATGGATAAATACGATATCGCGGATTACGTCGCTGCGAATGTGCAGGACCAATTAAGCCGTGTAAATGGCGTTGGCCAAATTCAATTATTCGGTTCGCAATATGCGATGCGGGTCTGGTTGGATGCAAACAAACTGGCAACCTACAAACTCACCACTGTTGATATTGTTACCGCTATCCGCGCGCAAAATGCACAAATTGCAGCCGGTGAGTTAGGTGGAACACCTGCGCTGCCCGGCCAGCAAATTAATGCCAGTATTGTGGTGCAAACCCGGTTGAATACCCCGGAGCAGTTCCGCAATATTTTGTTGCGGGTAAACCAGGACGGCTCACAAATTCGTTTGGGCGATGTCGCGCGCGTCGAACTGGGTGGCGAGAATTATCAGTTTGAAACTGAATACAACAATCGCCCGGCGACCGGGCTTGCGGTCACACTCGCATCGGGCGCCAACGCGTTGGATACCGCTGATGCTGTGCGCGCACGTATTGGCCAATTGCAGAAATTTTTTCCGCAAGGGCTGGAAGTTGTTTATCCCTATGACACAACGCCATTCGTAAAACTTTCTATTGAGGCAGTAGTACATACCCTCATCGAAGCGATAGTGCTTGTGTTTCTGGTGATGTATTTATTTTTGCAAAATTTCCGCGCCACACTGATTCCGACAATTGCGGTTCCCGTGGTTTTATTAGGTACTTTTGCGGTGTTGCAAACTTTCGGTTTTTCCATCAATACGCTGACGATGTTTGCGATGGTGCTTGCCATCGGCTTGTTAGTGGATGACGCAATTGTTGTGGTCGAAAACGTCGAGCGGGTGATGGCAGAGGATGGGCTGTCGCCGCGCGAGGCAACGCGTAAATCCATGCAGCAAATTACCGGCGCATTAATCGGGATTGCATTGGTTCTCGCAGCGGTGTTTATACCTATGGCATTTTTCGGTGGATCGACCGGGGTTATTTATCGCCAGTTTTCAATCACGATTGTATCGGCCATGGCGTTGTCGGTGATTGTGGCATTAACCTTGACGCCAGCACTTTGTGCATCGATGTTAAAACCGGTTGATGCCGATCATTATCATAAAACCGGATTTTTCGGTTGGTTTAATCGCAACTTTAACCGCGCGACTGATAAATACCAGGGCGGTGTTAAATCCATGTTAGGCCGCACTGGCCGCTACATGGGAATTTACCTGGCGATTGTCATTGTGTTGGGCTTGTTGTTTACCCGTTTGCCCGGTTCATTTTTGCCCGATGAAGACCAGGGTGTTTTGTTTACCCAAATGACCTTGCCCGTAGGCGCAACCAAAGAGCGTTCAATTGGCGTGATGGATCAAATCGAAAAACATTATCTGGAAAATGAAAAAGATACTGTGCGTTCCATTTTTTCGGTGATCGGTTTTAGTTTTAGTGGGCGCGGGCAAAATAACGGTATTGCTTTCGTCGGCCTGAAAGACTGGAGTGAACGTACGGATGCTGCACAACATGTGCAAGCAATTGCGGGCCGTGCAATGGGCGCGTTCGCACAAATTAAAGATGCGATGGTGTTTCCCTTTGTGCCGCCGGCAATTACACAACTGGGAACATCATCCGGTTTTAATTTGCAGTTGCAGGATTTAGGTGGCCTGGGGCATGAAACGCTAATGCAAGCGCGCAATCAATTTTTAGGTGCAGCTGCGCAAGATCCGCGTTTGGTAGGTGTGCGTCCGAATGGGCAAGATGACAATCCACAATTCAAATTGGATGTGGACCAGGAAAAGGCGGCTGCGCTGGGTGTGTCGCTCAGCGATATCAATAACGTTTTTTCTACGGCCTGGGCTGCGAGTTATGTGAATGACTTTATCGATAAAGGGCGCGTTAAAAAAGTGTATGTGCAAGGCGAGGCAAAATATCGCATGTTGCCGGAGGACGTTAAAAACTGGTACGTGCGCAATAATGAAAATGAAATGGTGCCATTCTCGGCGTTCACTTCCGGGCGCTGGATTTATGGCTCGCCCCGTTTGGAACGCTATAACGGAGTTCCCTCAGTAAATATTTTAGGGCAGGGATCACCGGGGGTAAGTTCTGGTGATGCGATGTTGGCCGCAGAAGAAATTGCTGCGAAATTGCCGGCGGGTATTGGTTACCAATGGACGGGAATGTCACTGCAAGAACGTGAATCCGGCAGTCAGGCGCCGATGTTATATGCACTTTCCATTTTGATTGTGTTTTTATGTCTTGCTGCACTTTATGAAAGTTGGTCTGTACCTTTTTCAGTGATGCTTGTGGTACCGCTCGGTGTAATTGGTGCCGTGTTATTTGCAATGGCGAGGGGTTTATCCAACGATGTGTATTTCCAGGTCGGCTTATTAACCACGATTGGCCTTGCGGCAAAAAATGCAATTTTGATTGTGGAGTTTGCCAAATCACTTTATGAACAAGGTATGGATTTGCTCGATGCTACCATGGAAGCAGTACGTATGCGGCTGCGGCCGATTATTATGACTTCACTGGCCTTTATGTTGGGTGTAACTCCATTGGTACTCAGCACCGGTGCAGGTTCCGGCAGCCAGAATGCAATTGGTACGGGCGTTTTCGGTGGAATGTTTTCGGCTACAGTGTTGGCGATTTTCTTTGTGCCGGTCTTTTTTGTCGTGGTATTTCGTTTGGCGAAGCGTTGGTCTTCAACGAACAAAGCGGAGTAATGTAAATTGATGGTAAGTAAATGTGAAACCATTTTGGCGGCAACGCTGAAGCTGTTGGCAAGCAAAGGCTTCCATGGTTTTTCTGTGCGCGACGTTGCCAAAGAAGCCGGTGTTGCGACGGGTACGTTGTATCTGTACTTTGAAGATCGTGAAGACCTGATTAATAAATTGCATGGGCAAATTATCAATCGGGTGGCTTCCGAGTTGCGCGCAACCCATCAAGGCGGGTTGTCATTACAAGACCAATTTAAAAATCTTGGCCGTACATTCTGGCAATTATTTATGCGTGAACCGGAGATCCTGTTAAGCAAAGGCCAATTCGATCATTTGCCTCCGGATTTACTGCGCAGCCTGCATGAAGTGGCCAGGCAGGAGCTTACGCTCTTGTTTGATTTTTTTTCACAAGGACGTGCAAGCGCAGAATTGAAAGATTTACCTGACGACATTTTATTTTCGCTCGGCTTTGAACCCATCTTTGAAATCGCGCGCAAAAAGTTATTAGGCTTGATTGAAGTCGATGATGTGATGCTGGAAAAAATTATTGGCGCCAGCTGGGAAGCAATTTCGTATCAGGTTTCTTAATTTTTTAGTGGCGGAATGGATTCCGCCAGATAAATAATCCAAAAAAACTATCCTCTGGTAAGTACCTGTGTTGAGGTCAGTCCCACCACAACTCCACTCTGTTTCCTGAGGCTGTGATCATCTGCCTGATCAGCTCAACATCTTCCAGATCCATACAAAAATCCAGTAACTCTTGCGCAAAAGCGTCCAGGTCAGCGGGTGCTCTCAGCAGTGTGAAGCCGACGGTATCAGTGCTTGCACTGTAAATACGAATGCCAAAGCGCTGATCATAATCCTGCAGCGTACGAATGATCCCCGCTGTATCAAGTCCATGGTTTACCGCATCGGTGCGTGCCGCGAGCAGGCAGTCGAATTGAGATTCGGCTTGTATGGATACTAACTCAGCCATTCCATCATGATTTTCTTCACCCAGCCACCGTGTAGAACCAATAAAACATTGCCAGCCATGAGGCAACGCCAGCTTCAGTTTTCGATGCAGGGTAAGGGCCTGTGCTTCCGGTACCAACACCATGCTGATACCCGTGTCGCGGGCGCGCCCGAAATCATAAGTGGCATACGGGAATAGTTGCCCGCCGGTGATGTCCACCATCAGTGTGTCAACATCGGCACGGGTAGCTGGCAGGTCCTTGCTAACCAGCTCCAGGTTCTGGCGGGCGAGGTTTGTTTGTGGATGATCCTGGCCCAGCCGCTGTTCGCGGCTGGCCAGTACCTGTTGCGCCATCTGTATTGCCTGCGCGGTGTTGCCACGTCGCGCATAAACCGAGCCCAGGTTATGGCGAGCGGTCTCCAGCGCTATCGCGTCTGTGGGTAAATGTTTTTCCTTGATAGCGAGTGCGCGCTCAAACAGGGTTTGTGCTTGCGCCAGCTTGCCGAGTTGCTCGGATACCACACCCAGCCCGTTAACACTACTCGCTAATGAGGTGATCGGGATGTCGATGCCGGCTTTTTTACGCTCCAGTACTTTCTGGTAAATGCGACCAGCGTCGGATAACCGTTTCAGATTAATCAATGTGCTGGCGTAGTTATTGAGTGTATCGGCCCAGACTCGCGGATCGATACCATCGCCTTCCGGTGCCAGTGCCAGTGCGTTGGCAAAGGTGTTGGCAGCCGTAGGGTGATCGCCGGCGGAAGACTGGCTAACCGCCAGATTATTTAGTGCATTGAAGCGTGAACCGGTGTTGGCATCGCTTTCCTGCAGTAGCTCCATCTGGCGCGCGCGCATTTGCGCTGCGTCCTCCGGGCGGCCACATTGGTCGTAGAGCAAAGCCAGGTTGCCGCAAGCCGCGTGCAATCCCTCGGCGCCGTTTTCCCGTTTTCCTTCGTCGGTAATGAGTTGCAGAAATTGTGTTTCTGCTTCTTCGAGGTGCCCGTTACGGCGCAATACTTCTGCCAGATTACCGCGATAGATAAAGGTAATGTCATCCTCGGGGCCATGTGCTGCTGCGCCCAATAGCGCCGCTGTTTCCGCTGCTGACCAGGCCGCACGGACGTTGCCCTCACCCAGCAAATGACTGACGTTTATACTCGCCTCACGCGCCATTTTCGCCACCACTTCCTGCTTCAGTATTGCGGCGGTCGCGCTGATATCGCGGCGCAAAGGCTGTGCCATGGCCGGCTCTTCCAGACTCAGTGAAAGCAACTTGCATAGCGCCGCTAATAGCGCCTCGTTGGGCGGGGTGTGGCGACGGCGTAGTTCCACCTCACGGCGAATCAGGGTAAGTGCTTCGCTCCGGGTACCCAGTTCGATATGTAAATCTGCCAGTTGGCTCAGTGAGTCCGCTTGATCGTTATGCAAGGCAGGAAATTGTTCGCGCAACTGGATGCTGCGTTGTAGATAGGGTATGGCTTCGCGGGGTTGGTCAGCCAGATGATGGAAATTGGCAAGGGCCGCCAGCAGCGGCAATATGACGTCCGGATCATCACGAAAGTGATCGTCCGAAAGCGCCAGCATACGTTCACTGATATGTATGGCTTCCGAATAATCGCCCCGGTCGGCTGCGCTGCCCAGACGTTGCTGCAACGCCTGGATTTCGGTAACCACTTGTTCGATCCGGGTAACAGCACTCGCCGGTTCGTCTGCTTGCGCTGCCACTTTTCTTTGCCACAACTCCCACATCAGAATGGCCGCACCGGCGACTATCAGTAAAACAACAGTGTCCATTCATGGTTCCTTGTTATTTTTTGTGGCGGATTTTGATCGGGAGAGTAAAAACCTAGATGGGCAATTGCGTTGTGAACTTAACTTGCTTGAGCGCAAATGCGGAATTGATGGAGCCAATGTTGGGCAAATGGATCAGGGTTTGCTTCATCAGTTTTTCATAGTGCTCAACACTTTCAACCACTACGCGCAAAACGTAATCCTTTTCACCGCTGGTCGAATAGCATTCAACTACTTCCGGGATGGCTTGAACGGCTTGTTCAAACGCTTCCAGCGAGTTGGCATCGTGATTTTTGATGGTGATATAAGCGTGTACAGTAACGCCCAGATTTAGCAATTTGGGGTCGAGCAGGGTGACTTTACCGCGAATGACTCCCTCGGTTTCCAAACGCTTCAGGCGGCGCCAGCAGGGGGTATGGGAGAGGCCAAT
Source organism: Gammaproteobacteria bacterium (assembly GCA_021151835.1). Classification (GTDB taxonomy): domain Bacteria; phylum Pseudomonadota; class Gammaproteobacteria; order Pseudomonadales; family Cellvibrionaceae; genus Cellvibrio. The sequence continues at coordinate 110,051 of JAGKWO010000010.1, read as the reverse complement.
CATATTGCCCAGGTCTGCCATCGAATAATCAGCATTTTCCTGGAGGGCGCGCAAAATCTTGCGGTCATATTCATCGAGTTCTATAGCGTGGGGCATGGTCTTATCCTGGCTGATCGTAATTATGGCATCATTCTAGGATGAAAATTTTCCTCCGGCAATTAATTGAGGATGTCTTTCATAATTCGTTCCGTTATTGGGGAGTTATAAGGGAAAAAACTACTCAAATTGGCAGTTTACTAGGAAGATGCTTTACCTTCGTATTGTGATTGCCGTCTCGGGCGTGTATCGTATCGCCTCTTTTACAGGGCGTTTAAAGCCAGTGTTCGCGGACAAAAGGCAGCGTTGGGCTGACGCCTTTTGACCCGATAAAAATAATGCTGAGGAGCAATCCGAGATGAGAGTAATACTATTGGGCGCGCCTGGGGCAGGCAAAGGCACTCAAGCGCAACTGATTATGGAAAAGTTTGGTATCCCGCAAATCTCTACTGGCGATATGCTGCGCGCTGCCGTCAAAGCAGGTACCACCCTGGGGTTGCAGGCCAAAGACATTATGGCCGCAGGCGGGTTGGTACCGGATGATTTAATTATCGCCCTCGTGAAGGAGCGTATTGCCTCCAGCGACTGCTCTAACGGCTTTTTGTTTGACGGTTTCCCGCGCACCATTCCCCAGGCAGAAGCCATGCTGGAAGCGGGTGTGGACATCGACCACGTTATTGAAATCCATGTGCCTGATGAGGAAATTGTGTCGCGCCTGAGTGGTCGCCGCGTACACGAAGCGTCCGGTCGTGTATATCACGTTATCCACAATGCCCCCAAAGTAGCCGGTCATGATGATCTGACTGGCGAGCCATTGATCCAGCGTCCTGACGATAAGGAAGAGACTGTACGCAAGCGTCTGGGCGTATACCACGATCAAACCGAGCCACTGGTAGGTTTTTATCAAAAACTGGCGGTTACCGATGCAGAGAGGGCGCCTAAATATACGCGTATTAGTGGCATTGGCAGCGTTGATGCCATTCGCCAGCAGCTGTTGACTGTATTGGGTTAGTGTTTAACTGGCCGATCAGGAAAATAGGCTCTGCGGAGCCTATTTTTTTGCCTGGTTTTCTCTGGTTCTTCTGCCGATTACACTGCTTTTCCGGTTTTGCTTTTCTGACAGGTTGTTATGAGCCTCATTCTCGCCCTTGATACCTCCACTGATGCCTGTTCCGTTGCGCTCAATGCCGATGGCATCATTACTTCCTTATTTGAATTGGCCACCAAAAGCCACACCCAGCGTTTACTGCCGATGGTTGATGACGTGTTGCAGACTAACGGTTATGCGCTTTCTGATCTGGACGCAATTGCGTTTGGTCGCGGGCCAGGCTCATTTACCGGTTTGCGCATTTGTGCCGGTATCGTGCAGGGGTTGGCCTTTGGAGCGAATTTACCGGTTATTCCCGTATCGACCCTGGAAGCAATGGCACTTGGTTTTTATCGCGCTAATCCACAGGTTGAGCTGCCGGTGCTGGCTGCACTGGACGCGCGAATGAACGAAGTGTATTACGGGCTTTTTGCGCGCGAAGGTGAGCTGGTGCAACCGCTTTGTGCAGAAGAGGTGATTAATCCGGAAATGCTTGCGAGCAGTAATGGGTTGGCACAATTAGGTAGCAATTTTATCGGTGTTGGTCCCGGCTGGCACTATCCCGCGTTACAGGCTCTTGCCGTTAATCATCGGCAGCTTGATGTGCATCCGCATGCGGAAAATATGGCCTTGATCGCGGCACAGTTGTTCGCGAAGGGGCATGTGGTATCCGCCTTGGAGGCACAACCGGTTTATCTCCGCGATTCGGTTTCCTGGCAAAAGCGCCAGCGCATTCGTAATTCCAACGATTTTCTTATTTGATCTCCAGATGGTGTGATTCTTATGGAAAACCTGCTTTCACTCGATGATTTCAACGCGGGATTGATGCAATTTTTGCAGGCTTCCCCAACGCCATTCCATGCTACACGCAATCTCGCCAGCCGTTTGATTGCGCAAGGTTTTGAGCCATTGTATGAAGGCGATGCCTGGGATTTGGTACCGGGGAATCGCTATCTGGTGACACGCAATGATTCCTCGATCATTGCCTTTGTCTACGGAAAATCGCCGTTGCTGGAAACGGGAATCCGCATGATCGGCGCACATACCGATAGCCCCTGCTTAAAGGTAAAACCGCGTGCGGAATTAAACCGTCGCGGGTATTTCCAGTTGGGGGTTGAGGTTTACGGTGGCGCGTTGCTCGGGCCCTGGTATGACCGCGATTTATCCCTGGCAGGGCGGGTATCATATCGGGATACTGCTGGGCAGATCGCCAGTGTGCTGATTGATTTTGAACGTGCCATTGCGATTATTCCCAGTCTTGCAATTCACCTGGATCGCGAAGCCAATAACTTGCGTACCATCAATGCGCAAAAAGACATTGTTCCTTTGCTTTTGCAGCTACCCGCCGAAGAAACAGCAGTACCGGATTTCCGCAGCTTGTTGCACGCCGAGTTGCAGCGCCAGTATCCAGACTTGCCAATAGCGCAAGTGCTGGACTATGAAATCAGCTTGTACGATACCCAGCCGCCAGCTTTTATCGGCTTGGAGCAGGATTTTATTGCAAGTGCGCGTATTGATAATTTATTGAGCTGTTACATAGGGTTAGAATCACTTCTTCAAGCTGATGATGAAGTTTCCAGCCTGTTAATTTGCACCGATCATGAAGAGATAGGTAGCGCCTCCTGCTGCGGTGCCAAAGGCCCGATGTTGCAACAATTTTTAGAGCGCCTGTTGCCAGAAGTTGACCAGCGGGTCAGGGTAGTCGAACGTTCAATGATGATTTCGGCAGATAACGCCCACGGGATTCATCCCAATTTCATGGATAAACACGACGAGAATCACGGCCCATTATTGAATCGCGGCCCGGTAATCAAGGTTAACGCCAACCAGCGCTATGCTACTACCAGTGAAACCAGCGCACTGTTTCGCTTGTTTTGCGAGCAAGCGGATGTGCCGGTGCAGGCTTTCGTTGCCCGCACCGATATGGGGTGTGGCAGCACCATCGGCCCGATCGTCGCATCGGAAGTTGGTATCAAAACGATTGATGTTGGCTGCCCCACCTTCGCCATGCATTCGATTCGCGAACTGGCCGGAACCAAAGACGGTTGGTGGTTGTATAAGACAGGGGTACAATTTTTTAATTACACCAATGTGCCCATCGCCTTGGTAACGCTATTGAAGTAAGTGCATTCCTTAACGCGTAGTTGCTCGCAGCGAACATGTGACCCAGTCCTAAGACTGGGCACATATGCAAGCCATCCTCAAGGTGGCTGTTTATAATCGCGCCGATTTTTCTAATAAAAATGCTTTTGCTGCCCCTGAATCAACAGTGGCCTGCAGTGTTAGTTAGACAAGCGGAGCTGAAAAATGGCGATTAGCCTTGATGTACTAGCGTCCTTCGCGCCCTTTAATACCCTGGGCCACGAATACCTGACCCAGGTCGCAGAGAAAGCCAATCTGCGGGAAATTTCCAAAGGGACCATTATTTTCAAGCGCGGGCGCCCGTTTCCGGAAAAAGTGTATCTGGTGGGGGGAACCGTCGATTTAATCGACTCCAACTTCCAGGTCAGTACCATTAACCCGGCGAGTGAATCCAGGCGTTCCCCGTTGAATATCACCCAGCCAACCCAGGTATCGGCGGTAGCCAAGTCCGATGTAACCCTGCTGGCAGTTGATAGTGATTTCATCGACCTGGTATTGGCCTGGAGTGAATCCAGCGATGAAGCAGCCGATATTTCCGGTGTCAGCCTCCACGATGACAACGACTGGATGTCGTCGCTGCTCCAATCGCCACTGTTCAGCCGTTTGCCTCCCGCCAACATTCGCCAATTGTTCATTCGCTTCAGTGCATTGAAGGTGCAGGCGGATGAGGTGGTGATCAAGCAGGGCGAGCGGGGTGATTACTTTTATGTATTGGAATCGGGCAGCGCTATGGTTATGGACCCCGCGGGAAAGATTCTCGCTGCCTTGCGCCCCGGTAATTATTTTGGCGAGGAAGCGCTGGTGGGGGATACCACCCGCAATGCCACCGTAAAAATGATTACGCCGGGTAAAGTGATGCGCTTGAAGAAAGAAGATTTCCGCGAGTTGCTGCAAGAGCCGATCCTGAAATTCGTTACGGCGGAAGATTTAAAAACACGTCCAGCAGACTTGCCGCCCTACCAGATCCTGGATGTGCGCTTGCCATTGGAGCGGCGTATTCAATCCGTGCCCGATAGCCGCAATATTCCCTTGAACCAACTGCGCAACAATCTTAAAAATCTGGATGATGCGGTGACCTACGTTGTTACCGATGACTCCGGGCGTCGTTGCGATGTTGCTGTGCATTTGTTAACCCAGGCGGGTTTTGATAGTTGCATCCTGCGCGATTCGGCCAACCATTACGCCGGCCTTTAAATCCCTCAATTTGATCCACGCACTCCCTCATCGCGCAAGCTGCAATTTTCTGCGGCTTGCCTGTATGATGGCGCCCTGAATTTTTGTAACCCTATTGATAAATAACAGACAGGGCACCATGAGCAAACATCGCGTATTAACCGGAATTACCACTACAGGCACACCGCACCTGGGCAATTACGTAGGGGCTATCCGCCCGGCTATTCAAGCCAGCCAAAAAGCTGATGTGCAATCCTTTTATTTCCTGGCGGATTTTCATGCGCTGATCAAATGCCAGGAGCCGGACCTGGTTCACCAATCCACACGCGAAATTGCGGCAACCTGGCTGGCGCTGGGGCTGGATACCGATAACGCGATTTTTTATCGCCAATCCGATGTGCCGGAGATCCCGGAGCTGTGCTGGATACTGACTTGTAATGCAGCGAAGGGATTAATGAATCGCGCACATGCTTATAAAGCGTCTGTGGATGCGAATGTCGAAGCGGGCGCTGATCCGGATTTTGCCATTACGATGGGCTTGTATTCGTACCCGATTTTAATGGCAGCCGATATTTTAATGTTTAACGCGCACAAAGTTCCTGTTGGGCGCGACCAGATCCAGCATATCGAAATGGCGCGCGATATTGCCGCGCGTTTTAACCATCATTACGGCGAACATTTTGTATTGCCGGAAGCTGTGGTTGATGACAATGTCAATGCGGTGTTGCAAGGCCTGGATGGTCGTAAGATGAGTAAAAGTTACGGCAATACCATTCCGTTATTTTTACCGGAAAAACAACTCAAAAAATCCATCAACAAAATCCTTACCAATTTACTGGAGCCGGGTGAGCCGAAAGATCCGGATACTTCACCGGTATTTCAAATCTGGCAAGCGTTTGCAACCCCGGAGCAGAGCATTTATATGCGTGAACAATTTGCTGCCGGTATTGGTTGGGGTGAAGCCAAGAAGCAATTATTTGAATTGATCAATGGCCAACTTGCTGAAGCGCGCGATAGATATGAAACATTGCTGGCCAATCCGGCACACATTGAAGAGGTGTTGCAAAAAGGTGCGGAAAAAGCGCGTGCTTACAGCAAGCCGCTGCTGGAAAAAGTTCGCGAAGCGGTGGGAATCCGGAAAATTAAATAATTACGATTGGCTAAAAATAAACCCCCGCTAATGCGGGGGTTTATTTTTTACAGCAGAAATTTATTTTGCCAGCGTTGAGACTGCTTTTAATACGGCAGAAGTCAAGCGACTCAGCTGATCGCTTTCAATAATAAATGGCGGCATCAGGTAAATAATTTTCCCGAAGGGGCGGATCCATACACCCTGTTCAATAAATAACGGCATCAATAGTTTGGTGTCTACCTCGCTGTTGAGCTCGACAACGCCGATAGCTCCCAGCACACGAACATCCTCAACAAAAGAAAATTCCTTGCAGGGCGCGAGTTCTTCGCGTAATTGCTGGCTGATACGGGTAACTTTTTCCTGCCAGTTGGAATTCAACAATAAATCGATACTGGCATTAGCGACAGCACAAGCCAGCGGGTTCGCCATGTAAGTTGGCCCGTGCATAAATGCGGGGTTTTCGCCATGGCTAATCGCGTTGCTTACTTTATCGTTACACAGTGTGGCCGCCAAGGTGATGTAGCCACCACTCATCGCTTTACCGAGGCATATAATGTCCGGGCTGATACCGGCATGTTCACTCGCAAACAATTTGCCGGTGCGCCCGAAGCCGGTAGCGATTTCATCGACAATTAATAATATTTCATGCTTGTCGCACAATTCGCGTACGCGCCGCAAATAATCCGGCGAATAAAAACGCATTCCCCCGGCGCCTTGTACAATCGGTTCCAGTATAACCGCCGCAATTTTTTGACGATGTTGTTGTATCAGCTGCGCAAATTTCCCGATATGCGTTTCCTGGAATGGCTCGTCAAATTTGCAGGCGGGTGCGTCAGCAAATAAATGGTGGGTGAGTGAGTGGTGAAATAAATGGTGCATTCCTGAATGCGGATCACACACGGCCATCGCGCCGAAAGTATCGCCGTGATACCCGCGCTTTAATGTTAAAAAGGTGGTGCGTTGCGCTTGCCCTTGTGCATGCCAATATTGAATTGCCATCTTCAGTGCAATTTCTACGGCAACAGAACCTGAATCGGAAAAGAAAACTTTATTTAATCCGTCGGGTGTAATTTTGGCGAGGGTGCTGGCGAGCTTTACTGCGGGCTCGTGGGTAATTCCCGCAAACATCACATGCGCCATTTTTCCCAGTTGATCGATAACAGCCTGGTTCAGCACCGGGTGATTGTAGCCATGCACAGCACTCCACCAGGATGACATGCCATCGATCAGTACCCGGCCATCAGACAGATGCAATTCCACTCCTTGGGCGTGGCTGACAGGCGCGATTAATCCAGGCTGATTAAAGTTGGTATAGGGGTGCCATACATGGGCACGGTCCAGTCGAAGCAAATCGTGAGTGGCAATTTCCTGATTGTAGATCATGAGGATTCCGGCAGTTTTTTCATACAGATTTCATCATAACATCAAGCAAGCTTAACGCTGGAAAACCAGAAGCAATAGCGTTAATTGCAGGTACCACTAATTAAACCGGATAATTAAATCCAGTTGTTTTTGGGACAGTAGATCCATTTCGCTGTTCAATTCATCAGCGACACCAATTTCCTGCTGGGTTTTGCTGGAAATATTGGCAATCGACAGGGTGTTGCGTTCTATTTCGATGGCCATGGATGATTGTTCTTCGGCCGCCGCGGCGATCTGGTGGGACATCTGGTCAATAGTGTTAACCGAATTGGAAATAGAGGCGAGGGCAGCGTTAACATTGCCCATTTCATTCACGCTCCGCTCCGCCAGCTCCAGGCAGTTTTTCATATTCGCGCTCGCGTCGTCGGTCGCTTTGCCGAGATTGCCGATAATTTGCTGGATGTCCCCGGTCGATTCCTGGGTGCGTTGTGCCAGTGAGCGCACTTCGTCCGCAACGACGGCAAAACCGCGCCCTTGCTCGCCGGCGCGTGCGGCCTCAATCGCGGCGTTCAATGCCAGTAAGTTGGTTTGCTCGGCAATACCGCGGATTACATCGACCACACTGGCAATTTTGCTGCTGTCTTCGCTAAGTTTGTTAAGCACATTACCCAGGTTGCTTACCGTTTTGGATAGATCATCAATCGCCTGGCGCGCGCCCTCAATCACATCGTTGCCTTTGTTGACTTCGTTAATTGCAGTACCGGTAGCAATAGACGTTTGGTTTGCACCGTTGGCAACTTCCTGCACGGCCAAGGCCATCTGTTGCATCGCGTTGGCGACACCAGCGGTTTCTTGCTGTTGTGCGCTCATACCTTCATAGGTTTTGCGGGCTTGATGGTGTGCAGCTTCCGCTTTGTGCTGCAACTCGCGCGAGGACTCACCAAAACGCCCAAGGGCGGTACGCAAGCGGGATTTAATCGCGTGTTGCGCCAATTCAATTTCACCCATCGCATCGCACCGGCCGGTGTAAATATAAGCCGCGAACGGATCATGAATGGTATTGCGCGCTTCCCGTAGCGCCTGGGTGCTGCGGCCGTGTTGGAAAATGTGGGCGATGCTGCCGGTGATGATGGCGATAATAAATCCACTTACGATGGCGGTAGTGTTCAGGGAACCGGAAAGGGCGGCGGCAATAGCGATCAGCAACAAGCTTCCCGAAGCAACAAGGAAACTGCTGCCGAATGTGCTCCAGAGTTTTTCAAAACCTGAATAAGCCGGTTTCCCCTGGTTCAACCGTTCATATACCGATTCAGCACGGCGAACAACGGCGGGATCTGCCTTTACCCGCACGGATTCATAGCCATAAATCTGCCCGTTCTGGCGCAGTGGGGTGATGTAGGCATCGACCCAATAATGATCGCCATTCTTACAGCGGTTTTTAACAATTCCCATCCAGGGTTTTCCCGCTTTCAATGCGGTCCATAACATGTTGAATGCCTGGGGCGGCATGTGCGGGTGACGCAGGATATTGTGCGGTTGCCCTATAAGTTCATCCTGGCTGTAGCCCGAGATGCGGCAGAAAGTCGTGTTGCAAAATTCAATATCGCCGCGCAGGTTGGAGGATGAAACGATTTCGTCCTGATTATTGAGGTGAACTTCGCGCCCGGTGACATGGCCATTGTTGCGCATACGCAGATCCTGTTTTCAAAATTACAACGTTGTTTCATATGGCCAGTCACAAGGCTGGCATGTAAAGCCTAGCCCACTTTCGAGAAAGCTCTAGTAATTACCTGATTTTCCTATGAATTATCAGGCGGCGGCGAATTGTTTAAGGTCTTGCTGAACTCCGCCTGGGCGCGCAAGTTCCTGTTCCCCGGTGCTTCGAAATTGGGATTCGCACAGAAATCGGGTCAGCGCTTCGCGCTTTTCCTCCTCCAGGTCAAGGAACTCCACACTGATCTGGGTATGGCGATAAGGGCTGCGCCCCATGCGAAATGCACAAATGCGCGCCTTGCAGCGGATCTGTAAGTCATCCGTCAGGTTTACTTCGCACAGTGGCAGGAGTGCTCCATGGCGCAAGTAGGGCAACAAGTTACCCGCGATCATCAGGCGTAAACCGCCGCTGGAGATATCTTGCAAGGTACCGAAGCTTGGCTCTTGTCCCAGGGTGCGGATTTTTACACTCAGGGGCGATTGGTGGCCTATGGCATAACGCGGTGAGCTACGTCTTGGTGTGTAAGCGGCAAACTCCGGCAGCTCAATCGCAAAACCGGTCGCGCCGTAATTGGAGCCGAGTGCAACAACTGGCGCACGCACCAGAAGTTGTTCACCGTTGCGGTGGTGGCGCAGGGTGATCTCATCACCGGTATCCAGAATCAATTGTTGGGGGAACAAATCATCCAGCCATAACAGGCCACGCTCGATATCAATCGCCAGGATCATACTTTGGTAAACGCGGCTGGCGGTGCCGATTTTCACTTCCATCAATTGCCGGTTTTTTTGCAGTTCCCACAGCGGCAAATACTGGTCTGGCATCTGGACATCGGCTGATAAACCCGCTTCCCCGGCAATAGCGATTGCCGGGGTTCCGGCTTTGGTAGCGCCGGCTTTATGCGTAACTTTTTTAAAGAGTTTATCGAACAGGGACATTCAAACCTCCGCGGCAATTATTCTCCCCCGATTGGCAAACCGGGGTGCTCAAATGGACTAGAGCAAGCCCTGTGCCATGGAGACTTTCCACTGAAATTCAGCGACTTAAGGCCGGAATCTATCCATGGCGACCGGCGCGCGTCTTTTTTTAAGACGAATTTGTTTTAATTTTGTTCAGGCTGTTCCATCAGGTTGTATTTTGACCTTTTGCGCGACGCGCAGACCGGCAAGCTATTGCCGCGCTGCGGATTGATTTCCACTTGCGGGTAAAATCCGTACAATGCGCGCCTCGCCGGTTATCGCGCGCTTTGCCTTTATTGATGAGCCTTACCCCATGAAAGAATTAAACGAACGTAAAGATCGCCTGGAGTTCAACAAATTACAGAAGCGCCTGCGCCGGCTCACCGGCTCGGCCATTGTTGATTACGGCATGATTGAAGAGGGCGATAAAGTAATGGTGTGCCTGTCGGGGGGTAAGGATTCCTACACCATGCTGGATATTTTGTTGAGCCTGCAAAAAACAGCTCCAATTTCCTTCGAGCTGGTCGCGGTCAATATGGACCAGAAACAACCCGGTTTTCCGGAGCACGTATTGCCGCAATACCTCACTGAATTGGGTGTGCCATTCCATATTATCGAGCGCGATACTTACAGCATCGTCAAAGAAGTGGTGCCGGAAGGTAAAACGACCTGCGGTCTTTGCTCGCGTTTGCGGCGCGGTACGCTCTATGGTTTTGCCGATGAAATTGGTGCGACCAAAATTGCATTGGGACATCATCGCGACGATATTATTGAAACCTTATTTTTGAATATGTTTTACGGCGGAAAAATTAAAGCAATGCCGCCCAAGCTGTTATCCGATGACAAACGCAACATTGTTATTCGCCCGTTGGCGTATTGCGCAGAGGAAGATATTGCCCACTTCGCAGCGCTAAAAGGTTTTCCGATAATCCCTTGCAACCTGTGCGGCTCGCAGGAAAATTTACAGCGACAAGTGGTGAAAGACATGTTGCATCAGTGGGAACGTCAATATCCCGGCCGCACGGAAACAATTTTTTCCGCGATTCGCAACGTACAGCCATCGCAATTGGCCGATGTGAAATTATTCGATTTTTTAAATCTGGAAGCGCAACAGGCTAGCGATATGGGAGACGACGAATCATGCGGAATTCAACCGCACGCGGTGCGTCGCGACGAAGGCGTCCAATTTATGGATGTGCTTGATATCCAATAAATGGTTGCTGTTATTGGCAACACAATTTATTTTCAGGCAACCAGTTTGTGGTTGTCTGCAGCCAAAATAGTTGCACGATAAGTTGCAATGAAATCCTCAATATTACGCGTGCAGCCTGTACCATTATTAAAATGAGTAGCCCAGAGCTGCGCCAGATTATTTACTTGCGCCATTTTACTGGTGTCTACGCCATTTGCTCGATAAATCATCCATGCGATAACCGTTGCATAGCTCAAGTTGCCAATTAATTCGCTGTGTGGATGTTTGAGGAATTGTTGTTGGCTGGCAAAGCCGCGTACGCGCGATGCGAGATCTGGAAACTGGATAAGATATTTGTCCCAGGTTTCCACGTGTTTTGCAGCGGTAATCTGATAAATCCCCAAGCCTTCTGTTTGGTCGCAGTAAGATTGCTGGCCCGCTAATGATTCCTGCGCTGCGGTACCCGCGAGCAGATTTTCGGCGGTCTCCGAATAATCTCCTATGGCTTCCAGGCATGGTTTAATAATCAATGTGCGTAAATCATTTACATCAATGCCCATAACTACCTCGTTGCTCCATTTTTTGTCACAAGCATGCCCATTTCGTCAATGTAAAATCATTAATGTGAAAAGTTGGATCTGCCGGTGCTACCAGAGCGTGGTTAAATCAACCGAGCAACGTCAAAAAACAATTTACGTGCTCTCAACTCGTCAATGCAGCATAAGTCACGCCAACTTTTGCAAGGGCTTGGCAATCTGTGAACAATTGCCCGTTCAGATTTTGAAATTCCTTCTATTGCTGAATTTTATTATGGTCTAATAAATTCGGCGCCGCGAACGGCTTTGTTGCAAAAAACTGTTTATTAATAAGCGAAAACTATAAAAAAACACGGTCTATACTCGATGCAATAGCAACGATTAAACAGGAATTTTTTATGCGTATTGGAATACCAAAAGAAATTAAAACCGGCGAAAACCGCGTAGCGCTTACACCGGCGGGCGTTATTGAGCTGCGTGCACGCGGGCATGAAGTCTATGTAACCAAGGGAGCGGGGGTTGCTTCCGGCTTTGGCGATACCCAATACCTAAGCGCCGGTGCGCAATTGCTGGACTCGGTTGCCGCTGTATATGAGGCGGCGGATTTGATTGTTAAAGTCAAGGAGCCGCAATTACAGGAATATGCATTACTTACAAATCGCCATTGCCTTTTTACTTATTTACACCTCGCTGCCAGTCGTTCGCTCACCGATGCATTGCTTGCATCTGGCGCCAGTTGCATTGCCTATGAAACCCTGACGGATTCACAAGGGCGTTTGCCGCTGCTAGCCCCCATGTCGGAAATTGCCGGGCGTATGGCGGTGCAAGCGGGAGCGCATCACCTGGAGGCCGCACAAGGAGGCAAGGGGGTTTTGCTCGGCGGTATTCCCGGTGTTGCCCCCGCTAAGGTATTAATCCTTGGTGGTGGTGTAGTCGGTGCCAATGCCGCGGCAATGGCGGTTGGATTGGGGGCACAGGTCAGGGTGATGGATAAATCCATCGCCCGGTTGCGCCATCTCGATGACTTATGGCGTGGCCGGGTCATTTGCGAATACGCCGTTCAGGAACGGGTAAACGATTGTGCACGTAACGCAGATTTAATTATCGGAAGCGTATTGAATACCGGCGCCAGTGCGCCAAAACTCGTAACCCGGGAGTTAATCCGGCAGATAGAACCGGGTAGTGTGTTGGTTGATGTGGCGATAGACCAGGGCGGTTGCTTCGAAACCTCGCGCCCCACCACTCACCAGCAGCCGACCTACCGCGAAGAAGATGTTATCCATTATTGCGTGGCGAATATTCCCAGTGCCGTAGGGCGGACTGCTACCCTCGGACTTACCAATGCAACCCTCACTTATATTTTGCGGCTGGCGGATGGCGGATTGGCTTCCCTTAAAGCAGATTCCGGTTTCCGTGCCGGTTTGAATATCCATGCCGGGCAATTGACACATCAGGGGGTTGCCGATTCATTTGGTTTGCCCGCACGAGATCCGCTAACACTGCTTTAACGCCCGTTTTTCTATAGAAAATAACGCTATAGATTTGGGCGCCTTGGATAATATTGATCTATACTCCTGCCAAGTCAGTCACGTTTTGCTGCCGGGGATGAGCTTGTCCCCAACACAAATAACTACATCCCCAGCTCCCGGAAAACCTAGGTCGATGAGAGATAAAGCCCCGTCCTTTTTTAATGGCATCTCTTTCCAGCTTGCCAAAATAGGTATTATTTTGGCGTTTGTGCTGAGTTTCTTATTGAGTTCAGTCCAGCTTTACCTGGATTTCCTCAATCAGGAAAAAGAACTTGAATCATTGATTGATCGTGTTGTTAAAGTCGCTACCCCGCCTGCCGTTCGTTCTGTTTCCACATTGGATGATGAGCTTTCCTACGAAGTGGTAAACGGTTTGCTGCGTTACGGTTTTATTTATGAAGTGGTTATTTACGATGATACCGGCAACGTCCTGGCGCAAGGCAGCAGTACTCGCCCGGAAGTAAAAACCCGTTGGCTCACCAGCAAAATTACCGATAACACCCGTGAGTACACCGAGAATTTATTATTGCCCGGATATACCGATGGTACCTCTGGCAGCATCCGTTTTTCAGTGGATATGGATCTGGCGCTGGAAGGTTTTTACAACCGTTCCAAAACAGCATTGTTCACCGGTTTGTTGCGCAATATGTTTTTGGTGTTGTTATTGTTTGTGGTGTTTTATTACACACTCACCAAACCGTTAGTGCGTTTATCGCGCGAGATTAATAACATTAATCCCGATCATCCGGGCGTTAATCGCCTGACCCAATTGCCCGCACACCGCAAAGACGAATTGGCCCAATTGATTGCCAGTTCCAATCAATTATTGGATGTCGTTGAATTATCACTGGCCAAACGGCGCGCGGTCGAATTGGCATTGCGTAAGAGTGAAGAACATTTACGGCAGATTATTGATCACCTTCCCGTAATGATTGGTGCGCGAAATATTGCCGGTTACTATTTATTTGCCAACAAGGCGCTCGCCACCGAATTAGGTTATACCCCGGAACAAATGCGTAACCTCCATGTGCGCCAACTGTTAAAAAATTCGGTATTTGATATTGATACCATGTTGCAAAACGACTATCGCGTAATTCGCGGCAATGAAGAGCTGGATGTAATTGAAGAGCGTTTTGTGACCGCTACCGGCAAACAATTATTTTTGCAAACGCACATAATGCCGCTCGCGTTTTACGATGAAAAAGTTGCGCTCATCGTGTCAGTGGATATTACCGAGCGTAAAAATGCACAAGCAAAAATGGAGTTTATGGCCCATCACGATGCGCTCACCGGATTGCCAAATCGCGTGCAGTTAGTGGAACGTCTGGAGCATGAATTGCGTCGCGCCGAGCGCCATGGTTATTTTGGCGCTGTGCTCTTTATCGATCTGGATCAATTCAAAACTATCAATGATTCCCTTGGCCATCCAGTGGGTGACCGCGTATTGGAAGTAGTTGCATCGCGCTTGCAACAATCGGTGCGGGAAGAAGACCTGGTGGCGCGTTTGAGTGGTGATGAATTCGTCGTAGTGCTCACTGTGCTTGATCAAAATATTGAAACGGCTGCACTGCGCGCCGGTGAGATCAGCGAAAAAATCCGTTCAATTATTTCCCAGCCCTACATGTACGACAACATGGAGTTGCGTGTTACTTGTAGCGTAGGGGTGGTGGTTTATCCGGATAAAAATAATTCTGTGCATGAATTGCTGCGCTATGCCGATACCGCTATGTATCAGGTAAAAGAAAAAGGCCGCGATTCAATTGAGTTCTTCAATGAAGAGATGGCTGATAAAGTGAGCCGTCAATTAACAATGGAAGGTGATTTGCATCGCGCGTTGGAGGAGGGCCATTTCCAACTGTATTACCAACCTAAGATCGATATAAAAACCAACAATGTAGTTGGGGCAGAAGCCTTATTGCGTTGGCATCATCCCACTAAAGGTATGGTGTCGCCGGTGGAATTTATTCCGGTATTGGAAACGTCCGGCATGATTATCGAAGTGGGTCAGTGGGTATTGGAAGATGCTTGCAAAACCTTGGTGAAGTGGCATGTTTCCGGTTTATGGAAACCCGGTATGCGTTTGAGTATTAACATCAGCCCGCGCCAATTCCGTCGTGCCGCATTTGTGGATGATGTTATTACCACGTTGGATAAATACCCAATCCCGGAAAATTCATTGGACATGGAAATTACGGAAGGCATTGTTATCCAGCGGGTGGATGATGCTATTGCAACTATGTCGACATTGAGCGAACGCGGGATCAGTTTTTCGCTTGATGATTTTGGTACTGGTTATTCGTCAATCAGTTATCTCAAGCGTTTACCCGTAAGCACGTTGAAAATTGATAAAGGTTTTGTGCGCGATATTATTGAAGATCGCAACGACCGTGTATTGGTTGAAACCATCATTACGATGGGACGTTTGCTGGATATGGAATTGGTGGCAGAAGGGGTGGAAGAAGCTGAGCAATTGGCGATCCTGAAATCCTTTGGTTGTGATTTCTACCAGGGTTATTTATCCAGCCAGCCTGTGCCTATTGAAAAATTCGAAACCTTCCTTGAGAAAGAATAATTCTATTTTTTATTTCCTCCCTGTTAAAAAGGGAGGTTTCCGTGTTAAAACAATCTTCCTAATAAATATGGGATTGCTGTTTCCACCCGCATAATTCGCTCACCCAGGTGCACCGCCTCAAAGCCGATTTTTTTCAATAGATCGATTTCATACGTGATGAATCCGCCTTCGGGACCTACCGCCAGACTTAAAGAATAATCAATATTGCGCGGGCATTCTGTCTCTGTATAAGGATGAGCCACCAGTGCTCTGGTGCCCGCCATAATGTGCGGCAACTCATCTTCAACAAATGGCTTGAAACGTTTATGCAAATGAACCTTTGGTAATTCAGTATCACAGCCTTGTTCCAATCCCAAAATCAATTGCTCATGAATTGCTTGCGCTTCAAGAAAAGGTGTTTGCCAATAACTTTTTTCCACTCGATAGGAATTGATCAGATGCAATTCTTTTACGCCCAGTGTTGCAATGGTTTGAAAAATACGACGCAACATTTTTGGACGAGGTAGGCCCAGTACCAGTTTTAATGGCAACGCGGCCGGTGGGGAGCGGGTTAAATCCAGCTGCAGCTCCAATTCCGTTTCACTAATACGTAACAATGTGCCGCTGCCGATTTGTCCATTCACCAATCCAACTTTATAGGTTTCACCTGTATTCGCACCATGTATTTCACGAATGTGTGCGAGCCGGCGCGCATCGCGAATCAAAGCACGGGTAGGGGAAATCAAATCATCCTGGGTGAGTAGAATCAGATTCATAGAATAATGTGGAAGTGTTACGGTACAGGTCGTCGTTGGCTGGAGGCACCATTGTAACGGTTTGCTGTATAAATGTGGATCGATAAAAGTTTATGCGGTTTATTAAGCTTTGAAAAAGCGGGGAAAAAATTTATAGTCGGCAGCCATTGGATAATGGTAAATCGTCAGTACTAACCCGAGAGATAAATTTATGAGATGGACCTGGTTTTATCAATTAGGCACACCCGGTTGGTTTTATCATAAAACCAGAATCTGGTTACCTTACCTGTACTTTCTTTCATTTGCGCTGTTATTGATTGGAACTGTTTGGGGCTTGGGATTTGCACCCGTAGATTCAAAACAAGGTAATAGCTACCGCATACTTTATATTCATGCTCCCGTTGCCCACCTCGCCGAGGTTGCGTATGTATTAATGGCAGTAATGGGGGCTACCGGTTTAATCTGGAAAACAAAATTGTCGTTTATGGCAATGAAATCATCAGCTCCGCTGGGAGCGATCTTTACATTTATTGCGCTGGTCTCGGGTGCAATCTGGGGCCGCCCGACATGGGGAACCTGGTGGGAATGGGATGCGCGAATCACCTCGATGTTAATTTTATTTTTTCTGTTTTTGGGTGTGTATGCCCTGCAATCTGCTTATCAAAATAAAGAGGCAGGAAATAAGGCCGCTGCTATTTTATCGCTGGTAGGTGTTGTCAACGTCATAATTATTAAAAAGTCCGTAGATTGGTGGAATACATTGCATCAACCTGCCTCCATCACCAAAGGCGCAATAGACATCTCCATGTTGATTCCTTTGTTAATAAATATGTTGGGTATGTATATTCTTTATATATCGTTACTTACCGCCTGGACGCAAGTAGAAGTGTTGCGACAAGAGCGAAAAAAGCAATGGGTACAAGATTTGGTGGTGAATGGCAAGTTGTAATTCGCGGAGATCTAATTAGGTCAACACAAAAGGAGTTGACCCTTTTTTCAAGCGAAACAATAGTTGTTTACAAGTCTTTTTCCAAAACTACTTGTTGTATTGATTGCTCTTTCTCCATTCTCTGTAATAGTCGATTGGATTCAGCCATCTCGGTTTTCGATAGTGATTTTTCCATTAGTTCATATGCGCTGGCTACTACCACGGTCGGATCTTTTTTGCGGGCATAATCAACTAAAGCAAATCCTAATGGTTTATCTTGCTGAACGCCTTCTCCCTGATAAAACATAATGCCCAGATTATTTTGTGCTCTTGCCTCTCCGGCGAATGCAGCAATCTGATAAAGCTTGACCGCGTTTTTATAACTTTGAACAACACCTTCTCCTAATCTATACATCATCGCCAAATTATGCAGAGCCATCGTATTTCCTTGATTGGCAGAAAGAGAATACCATTCAGCAGCAGTTACCAGGTTTTTTTCTACGCCTAATCCATTTGCGTAACTAAGGCCGAGATTAAACTGGGCTTGGGCATTATTTTGTGCGGCGGCTTTTCGTGTCCATTCAAGTGAAAGTTTTATGTCTTGAGGGATTCCTTCGCCTCTAAAATATTTTGTTGCGAGATTAGACTGTGCTTCTGCATTACCAAGCTCAGCCGCGGTTCGATACCATTTGACTGCTTCTATCTGGTTTTGAGCAACACCAAGACCCTTTGCATAGTATGTCCCTAATGTGTTTTGCGAGTGGGTGTAATTATTGGCAGCTGCTTTTTTTAACCAGGTTATTGCCTCGGAATAACTCTGTTTGACCCCCAAGCCCTGTTCGTAATGATATGCGAGATTATGTTGAGCAACGGGGTCTCCCTGATCGGCTGCTTTTCTAAACCATTCAATAGCTTTTATGTTGTTTTTTTCTACACCAAAACCATTTTGATAAGCGCTTCCCATCGAGACCTGCGCGGTAATTAATCCTTGATTTGCTGCTTTTTCGTACCATTGGACAGCAATAAAGTGATTTTTTTCCACACCAAATCCATTTGAATATAAGAAACCCAAATTTTGTTGGGATTGCGCAAACCCTTGCTCGGCAGCTAACGTATCCCATTTAAGGATAATCCCATAATCTCTTTTAACGCCTAGTTCGTTGTAATACATCGTTGCCAAATGGTTTTGTGCAGATGCAAATCCCTGTTTTGCAGCTGCTTCAAACCATAAACGAGCGAGCGTATAATTTTTTTCGGTTCCCTTTCCAAATAAATACAATAAGGCAAGTTGCGTTTGTGCTTGAGCGCTACCCAGGTTGGCAGCAGATTGAATATTTCGTATCTCAATTGGTGTTTGTTGTTTTGTGTTGGTTTCTGCATTGCAAAGAGTTATGAAAAAAAACACTAGTCCGCACAGTAATCTGGCGGCAATGAGATGGGGTCTGGCTAACATGGGATTAATGTGTCCTTTTATTTTAAATCAATACTTTCTACTGGTGAGAAAAATCCGCTCGGCGGGAATGCGTAGTTGCTCCAATAAATAGTTGGAAAATTCCGGTGCATAATTTTGCCGGGTTAATGCTTGTTCCATACATAACAACCATGCATCGCGCTCCGCTTCTCCAATTCGTAAATGTGCATGACTACGAAGTATATTTATTTTGCCATATTTCTCATGATAAACACTGGGGCCACCCATCCATCCCGTTAAGAATAAATCGAGTTTATCGCGCGATTGGGTGAGATCCGGTTTGTGCATTTGACGAATAATTGCTGCTTCCGGAAGTGTATCCATTGCATGGTAAAAATCATCGACGAGCTTGCGAATACCGTCGCTGCCTCCGGCAGCCTGAAATGAATTATCGGAAAAACCGTAGAGCGGGGTGTCGGTCACTTTTGCACCTTTGCTAATAATCAAAGCAGGCATTGTTGCAATATTTGTCGGGCAAATACAGTAGAGGCAATGCAAAGGAGAGTAGTAGCCCTTGAGCGGGGGATTAAGTGGAGGGATGTTTTGCACCAATATGGGTCTGCTTTGTCGTGCAAAGATTTTAAATGGTGCATTTATATTCCATAAAATCTTTTGCTATTTTTTTAACCAATTGAATTTACTGGTTTTTTAATTTTAGGGCCTGACTTTTGCTAATTGGTGGTTCATTTTTGTTTTGGCGATAAAAAAGCGATGTTTTTGCCCTTTATGGGTGCGACATTTCCTAAAACAGCGGTTATACCTATTAGCATGAAAGCCTGATTAACATCTGCTGTTTCAAAATGAAGCATGGCAGAAGCCAGGGATATGGCCTGCCATGCGCGATAATAACCACTATGGGGTAAGTATGAAGAAGAGCAATTTCCTTGTTAATTCGCTAGTTGCCGGCCTGGTATTTGCCAGTCCTGCTTTGTGGGCGCAAGAGCCTGCGCTCAACGGCGCGAATACAGCGTGGATTCTAACCTCTACAGCGCTAGTGTTATTCATGACCTTGCCAGGCCTGGCATTGTTTTACGGCGGCCTGGTGCGAGTAAAAAATATTTTGTCGGTGCTGATGCAATGTTTTGCCATTGCCTGCCTGGTTTCGTTGTTGTGGCTGATTGCTGGATACAGTTTGAGCTTCGGTACAGGAAATGCGTGGATCGGCGATTTGAGTATGGTGTTTATGGGGAGCATCAGCGAGGACGCGCTTGCAGGCGATATTCCCCTGAGTCTGCACGCAATGTATCAAATGACTTTTGCGATCATTACACCGGCGCTGATCGTAGGTGCATTTGCAGAGCGGATGAAATTTTCCTCCATGCTGATTTTTTCGGCCTTATGGTTATTCGCCGTTTACATTCCTGTTTGCCATTGGGTGTGGTCAAGTTCGGGCTGGTTATTCGCCAAAGGTTTGCTTGATTTTGCTGGCGGTACCGTTGTTCATATCACAGCGGGTGTTGCGGCATTGGTTGCCGCAGTTGTTATCGGCAAGCGTAACGGTTTTCCCACTACGGCAATGCCTCCGCACAATATGACGATGACGGTTACCGGAGCGGGAATGCTGTGGGTAGGCTGGTTTGGATTCAACGCCGGTAGTGCGTTGGCGGCAAATGGAAATGCGGCCATGGCGATGTTGGTCACTCATATTTCCGCTGCTGCCGGCGCACTGGCGTGGATGACTATCGAATGGATTCGTTTCCGTAAACCCAGTGTGTTGGGGATCGTTACCGGTATGGTGGCGGGCTTGGGGACTATTACTCCCGCATCAGGTTATGTTGGTCCCGGCGGTGCGTTGATTATCGGTCTTTTGGCTGGCGTTATCTGTTTTATCATGACCCACCTGGTTAAGCGTGTGTGGAAAATTGACGATTCACTGGATGTATTTCCTGTGCATGGTATAGGTGGTGTTCTGGGAACTATTCTCGCCGGTATTTTCGCGTCTACCGAGTTAGGTGTTTTCAGTGGGCAAGGTTTTGCAACCGGCATTAATTCAATGGGTGAGCAATTGGGTGTTCAACTCCTCGGTGTTGTGGTGACATTTGTATACACCGCCATAGTGACTTATGTATTGCTTAAGCTGACAGGTATTCTGACCTCCGGTTTGCGTGTGACCAAAGAAGAAGAGACCATTGGCCTGGATTTGAGCTTGCATGAAGAAGATGGTTACAAGCTTTAATTGATTGTTCTTCATAAACAAAAAAGGAGCCTCGGCTCCTTTTTTGTTTTACGGATGTTGAATTAAATAATTTCTGATTTATCTGAACGCGATAAGCGCGGCAGTAACGGCAACATTTAGCGACTCAACGCCGTTATTCATCGGAATGCAGATCCGCTCGTTGCAAAGATTATCCACTTCTTTTGATACTCCCTCGGATTCATTTCCCAGCACATAAATACAGGGGCCAGCAGGCGAAAATTTTTTTAACTCTGTTTGCGCGTGAGAGGAAAGAGCGCAGAGGGTGGCGCCATTTTTTTTGAAATCGATGAGCGCTTCTTTTAAATCCTTACAGCGCAAGAGGGGCGCGCGAAATACGGTCCCGGCACTTGCTTTGATAACCAGCGGGTCAATTTGCGCATTCCCTTTTTGTGGCAGCAAAATGCCGTCGATATTTCCCGCGCAGGCGGAGCGAATAATCATCCCCAGGTTTTGCGGATTTTGTACGCCATCAAGTGCCAGTAATGTATATTTTTTTTGTGCGTTATTGGCAATAAACTCATCGTAGAGTTGATAGCCACGCAATTGTAAATCAGCAGCGACTCCTTGATCCTGTGCAGCATTTTTTGAAATGCGCGATAACGCCTGGCGATCATGGTAAGTAATCTCTGCGCCTTTGGCTTGTGCCAAACCAATGATTTCATCGATAATCTCTGCAGATTTATTACTTTTCGCCAGATGCAAGCGATAGATATACGTGGCCGGGTCTTGCAAGGCTTCGAGAACAGTTTTGCGTCCGTACACAGTCATTAATGAATCAAAGAAGCGCTTTTTTTCCAGATAAGCAGGGCTATCTTCACGGGGCTTATTCATAAAATAATACGGCCTATTCGGTGCAGATTTTCTTGTAGGCTTTGACGGCGGGCACTAAACCCATCGCAATGGCATCGACGGTTAAAGCGTGTCCGATTGATACCTCCAACAAATCAGGTACCTGGCGAAACAGAGGGAGATTATCCAGATTCAAATCATGGCCGGCGTTCAGGCCAATTCCAATCGCCTGCGCATGAATTGCTGCGGCGCGATAGGTTGCAAACAAATTGCGGAAATCATCATCTTGCTGGTTAAAATGTGCAGCGTAGGGGCCGGTGTATAGTTCAATGCGATCTGCACCAATCGCTTTGGCAAGGCTAATCTGTTCAATGTCCGGGTCCATAAACAGGCTGACCCTTACCCCCAGATCCTGCAGTTCACGAATTAACGGGCGAAGTTTTTCGCCGGCAATTTTCAAATCGAAGCCATGGTCAGATGTGAGTTGATCATTACTGTCGGGAACCAGTGTGCATTGATGCGGGCGCACATCTTTTACGAGTTTGATAAAACCGGGAAAATCGCCAACAGAATCGGCGTAGGGATTGCCCTCAATATTAAATTCTACACCAGCATAATTACTTACCAATTCACTTAGTTCATAAACATCGTGTGGGCGAATATGGCGCTGGTCCGGGCGTGGATGCACAGTTAATCCATCGGCACCCGCATTGATACAGGTTTCTCCATGAGTCACTACATTGGGATAATTGCCCGCGCGCGAGTTGCGAATTAACGCAATTTTATTCAGGTTAACGCTGAGCGCTGTTTTATTGGTTGCGTTCATTTACGGGCACCAATGAGTCTTTAAAAGGAGATGTTTTTGGCGGTGGTGTAGCGTTGTCCACTGCAATTGAATTGGTGCGCGTTGCACTCACTATGCGTATCGCTTCATTGGGCGCTTCGGGGAAGGCACGGTATGCGCCGAGCGGCACGCGCGAGATTTTTTCAACCACATCCATACCTGCAACAACTTTTCCAAATACGGCATAACCGGGAGTTGTTTTTGTGGAATCAAATCCTTCGTTATTTTTCAAATTAATAAAAAATTGCGAGGTGGCGCTATCGGGATTGGAAAAACGCGCCATAGCAACGGTTTTGTATTTGTTGAGTAAGCCATTATCGGCTTCATTTTTTATTGGTCTCTTGGTCCTTTTTTCACGGTAGTCTTCCCCCATTCCTCCGCCTTGAACAACAACGCCCGGAATTACGCGGTGAAAAATAGTATCGTCATAAAATTTGCTATCAACGTACGCCAGAAAATTTTGCACGGTCAGCGGTGCTTTGTCCGGGTACAGTTCAATAACAAAAGTACCTTTATCGGTTTTAACCGCAACTAATAATGGGTCTGCGGCCTGCAAGCTTTGGCAGGCTAGCAAGCCCGCCATCAACAAAAAGGAAAAAAAATGCTTGATCATGGAAAATCCAAAAATACGTGATGATTAACCTGTTAGCGCCATTCCGACCGGCGCTTGCGACGCCCCAATCCTTGCAGGATAAAAGAAAGGATCACGCCACCCAGCATCAAGCCTCCACCGTATACCCATTGATTGAATCGCTCGGTATTTTTGAGTTTTTCATTTTCAGCTTTGAGGTAGTCTGCATGGGTTTGGAGTAACTGGTTTTCTTTTAGCAGGCGCTGATGCTCATCTTCCAGATTCAAGGCAGTGGTTGCTGCCTGGCGCATATCTTCTGTATCCGTTAGCAATTGCTGGTGTTCTTGCTGGACTTTGGTGAGCTGTTCTTTCAGCTGCACATTTTCAGTTTGCACGGCCACCAGATCTTTCGATGATGTTGATAGCGCAGCCAATTGCATTGCTGCCGTTGGTTTGTCAGTAAGGTTTTGGCTGCGGACCCAACCTTCAGTGCCGTCCGGAGTGACCACCAGGGACCATAAATTGTTATCCGTGCCGGTTTCTTCGCGAATAAAATTCAATTTGGTGCCGCTGCCTACACCTTGTTGTAGCACACCGGCTTGAGGATTTTTATCGCTGCGAACGGGGATGTAAATAACATCGGAAACATATCTGTCGACAGCAAAGGCAGAAGCGCTGATAAGCGATAGCGTGAGAATTGAGAGTGTCGCACCGGTCAAGGGAATATTTTTCACAGTGATTCCAATCCTTAAACAAAAGGTAAAAAAAGAAAATTTAGGGCAATACTTTTTTGAATGGTTTTACGATAACGCTGGCGTAAATACCGGCGGCGCAATAAGGGTCTGCATCAGCCCACTGTTGCGCTGCTTCCAATGAGGGGAATTCAGCGATGACGAGGCTGCCGGTAAATCCGGCTTCGCCCGGGTTGTCATTATCAATCGCAGGATGCGGACCCGCTACCAATAACCGGCCTTCATCACTGAGTTGTTGTAATCTGGCCAAATGGGCCGGGCGAGTGATTTTGCGTTTCTCGAGGCTATGCGGATGGTCTTGGCTGATAATAGCGTAAAGCATTTCACTCTTCTCTTTGTTCGTTTAATTGCTTGTTTAATTGTTTGTTTGAACGCGGGATCATAAACTTCTGATCGCTGGTAATGATGTTAATCAGGGCTGCCATCATTAATCACTTCTTCAAGCGTCAGGTGTGTTAGCAGGCGAATGCTCCGGAACACATAAAATAAAGTGCCCATCATAATGATCATCATCGGCAACGCAATTACCAGATAACTCCACGCGGTCATTTCGCCCAATTCTGCATTGAATTCAGCGGTACCGCCCGGACTAACCAGGATCAGTTTGGCCAGCACATAATTCAGTACGGATGATAAAAAAAATGAAGCTGCAATCATCATTGACGCTTTGATAAGCGTGCGGTCAAATTGCTTTTGATTGTTGTAGTGGGCAAGTGCCGCGTTGACTTTGTGAATTTTCAGGACTTTGTCATTATAAATAAACACTTTTACCAAGGGGTAACGTGTTTTGATTGAAATCAGGGTGATGATTCCGAGAAGCCCGGGAATAGCCGCTTCTTTGATCGCAAAATATTCAGGGGGCAATTTCAATAAGCTGAGGCCGCCGGTCAACAGCACACTGATCACACCCAGTGCCGAAAAAATATTCAATTTCCTGTTGATTGCGAAATCGCGCAGGCCATAACAGACAGGAAAAGCGAGCGCAATAATTAACCCCCAGGTTGGCCCCAGGTATTCGTCGCTACTGAGTTTGGTCAAAATTAATGTGGGAATTACAATATTCATCAGCAAATTGGCAAAAAAACTTTCTTTTTTTTCTGCGCGTTGCGATTTGCTCGTTTGTTGTTGGTCCTTATCGGCTAACATGTTCGGCGTTTCTTCATTCTTGTCTGTCATGACCAATCCAGATGATATTGCTCAAGTCGTGGGGTTAGTGTGATTTTTGATCTGCATAGCCATACTTATTTTTCTGACGGAGCCTTAAGTCCCGAGGCTTTGGTTGAGCGCGCAAAAGCGCGCGGCGTGTCCGTGCTGGCGATCACGGATCACGATACCATAGCCGGTGTTGGTCTTGCACATAAAGCTGCCGTTAAAGCGGGTATTGAGCTAATTGCTGGCATCGAATTTTCCAGCCAGTGGGGCAAGGGCGGTGTCCATATCGTTGGTCTCGGTGTAGATCCTGATTCGCCCGGGTTGCAAGCGGCGATCAAATTTCAGGAGCTGGCCCGTGAGGCGCGTTCACAGGCAATCGGTGAGCGATTATCGCGGGCCGGTTTTCCCGGTGCATTGGCTGGCGCGCAGGCGCTGGCCGGTGAGGGCACCCTGGGGCGGCCGCACTTCGCGCAATACCTGGTGAGCATTGGTGCGGTAAAAAATATCAATGCCGCATTTAAAAAATATCTGGGAACCGGCAAGCCGGCAGATGTGAAATATCAATGGCCGCTGATGGATGAGGTTATTGGCTGGATTCACTCTGCGGGCGGGGTCGCGGTGCTGGCTCATCCCGCCAAATACGAATTAACGCGGATGAAGATGTGTGCGTTAGTGGACTCTTTCGCCGCCGCCGGCGGTGATGCGGTAGAGGTTATCAGCGGCTTGCAGCCAATGAGCCTGACCCAGGATTTGATCAATATTGTGAATGCTCGTTCTCTCTATGCTTCGTGCGGGTCCGATTTTCATGTGCCCGACCAAACCTGGCAGGAATTGGGTAGCTTTGGCGTTTTGCCTGATAACGTCAAACCAGTATGGAATTTGCTAGGTTTTTAATAACCGAAGTCATGCCGCAGAAGCATCGGCATCAATAGAGAGATTTACTATGGCCCAGTTTTTTCAAATCCATCCGGAAAATCCCCAGCATCGCCTGATTGCGCAAGCTGCAGACATTGTTCGCAAGGGCGGGGTGATTGTATATCCCACCGATTCTGCTTATGCGCTGGGGTGCCACATCGGTGACAAAGATGCACTTGAGCGTATCCGCACCTTGCGTAAGCTCGATAAAAACCACAATTTCACCCTGATGTGCCGCGACCTTTCCGAGCTTGCAACCTACGCACGGGTCGATAACCGGGCATTTCGCCTGATTAAAAACCACACTCCCGGAGCCTATACATTTATCCTTGAGGCGACAGCGGATGTGCCGCGCCGGCTGTTACATCCCAAACGCAAAACCATTGGTTTACGCGTCCCGGATAATCTGATCGCGCTGGCGCTTATGGAAGAGTTGGGCGAGCCGCTGATGACCAGCAGCTTGCTGCTACCCGGTGAAGAACTGCCAATGACCGATCCCTATGATATCCGCGATACGCTGGAGCATTTTGTTGATCTGGTAATTGATGGAGGTTACTGCGGTATGGAACCTACCACTGTCATCGATCTCACCGGCGATATTCCCGAGCTGGTGCGCAAGGGTAAAGGCGATTTCTCACCTTTTGAATCTAACTGATTGATCCGTAAAGTAATTATTTGTTCCCGCTGCCTGCTGTCCCGCATCCGCTTAAATGGCTATAATGCCGCCCTTGTCTTGAGCCCGATCGAGGGCTCGAATTGCTTATGAACCTTGCGAGTTAATTGAGTGAGCGAAACTCCCGATACCATCGTTCCTGCCGGGGCGCCGGCTGAACACGAGTCAACTGAAAAGGTGGCCGCTGAAGCAGCGGCTGCCACTGATGGTGGGCAGAATAATCACCCGCAACAAGGCGAAATGCCTTTTGCGGTGGTACACGGCAAGGCGTATACCCAATTGCCCCAGGATCTCTATATCCCGCCGGATGCGCTTGAAGTATTCCTGGAAGCATTCGAGGGGCCACTGGATTTATTGCTCTACCTGATTCGTCGCCAGAACATCGATATCCTCGATATCAATGTGTCTGAAATTACGTCCCAGTACATGGCTTATGTTGAACTCATGGAATCCCATCAGTTTGAACTGGCCGCTGAATATCTGGTGATGGCGGCAATGCTGGCTGAGATCAAGTCGCGTATGCTGTTGCCGCGTTCCTCCGAAGAGCAGGAAGAGGAAGAAGATCCGCGTGCATCCCTTATCCGCCGCTTGCAGGAATATGAACGCTTCAAGCAAGCCGCCGAAGATCTGGATAAAGTACCGCGGGTTGGCCGCAATGTATTCCCGGTGTCCGCTACCGGCCCTGACCGCAATTTGACGCGCCTCGATCCGGATGTGGAATTGCAGGAATTATTACTTGCCTTATCGGAAGTCCTCCGTCGCGCGGATATGTTTGAGAGCCACCATGTGTCCAAAGAAAGGCTATCCACCCGTGAACGCATGGCACAGGTGCTGGATACACTGGCGCACCATCACTTTGTTCCATTTGTGAGTTTATTCAAAGTGGAAGAGGGTCGCCTTGGTGTGGTGGTTACTTTTTTAGCCGTAATGGAATTGATTAAGGAATCGCTGGTAGAAATTGTCCAAAGCGAAGCCTTTGCTCCTATTCATGTAAAAGCCAGAACACAATGACAAACGAAACCCACGAAGAAGAATTGGATTCCCTGGACGCTGAAGAAAGCGGTAGCCAGCTTTTTGAAGAAACGGTTATTGAGGAATCCGCCACTGTACCTGTCACCCAAATGCCGGTTGACGCAGCGTTACTTCGTACAATTATCGAAGGCGCCATTCTTGCGTCGGGTCAGCCAATGACGGTGGCGCGCTTGCTTGAATTGTTCGATGAAGAAGTTGCACCCGCCAAAGAAGAGATTGTGGCGGCGCTTGCTGATATCCAGGTTGCCTGTGAGGAGCGCGGCTTTGAGTTAAAAGAAGTGGCATCTGGCTGGCGTTTCCAGGTTCGCGATAATTTAGCTCCCTGGGTAAACCGTTTGTGGGAGGAAAAGCCACAAAAATATTCGCGCGCGCTGCTCGAAACCCTTGCCTTGATCGCCTATCGCCAGCCTATCACTCGTGGTGATATCGAAGAAATTCGCGGCGTGGCCGTGAGTTCACATATCATCAAAACCTTGTTGGAGCGCGATTGGGTAAAGGTGGTCGGGCATCGCGATGTACCCGGGCGGCCTTCACTTTATGCAACTACCCGCCAATTTCTGGACTATTTTAATTTAAAGAATCTGGACGAGTTGCCATCTCTCAGTGAAATTCGCGACCTGGATGAGTTAAATCCGGTGCTGGACCTGGGCGAAGCCGGTTTGGGCGAGAAAGATACTGATGCACCTATCCCCGATGAAACTCCAGTGCCTGGTGTTGAGGGTGAGCGCCAGGAAGTTGATGAAATCGCTTTGTATGAAGAAGGTTTTGTGGATGGTGAAGAGGCATTTGTTGATGCTGACGATGCCGCGTCGACGCAATTGGAACAATCATCTGATGATGAAAAACAAGAGGAAACAGGCAGTCAATAAGCTGCGTATTTATTAATTCTATGGTGAAGAAAATCGACCAGGATAAACCTGAAAAATCTACCAGGGCTGTGAAGCCAGTAGTGGCCGGAAAAAGTGCGGGGGCAAAACGCAACCACGAAAAAACGGCGAGTGGCGAAAAATCCACGGTGAAAAAATCTGCTCTGGCAAATGCACGCAATAAATCTGCTGCGGGTGCTGATTCAGGTAAAGCAAATGCAAAGGCAGCCACGAAAGCTGTAAAGCCAGATGAAGGCAAAGCGGCTCCATCTGATGAAAAATTGCAAAAAGTATTGGCCCGTGCGGGTGTTGGTTCGCGCCGTGAGATGGAACGGCTGATTGAAGCAGGCCAGGTAAAAGTCAATGACCATATCGCCAAGCTCGGTGATCGGGTTACCAACAAAGATAAAATATTTGTTAATGGCCAGCGTATTGTTTTACGTACGGAATTAACACGTCGTCGCGTTATCCTTTATAACAAACCGGAAGGCGAAATTTGTTCCCGCTCTGACCCCGAAGGTCGTCCGACAGTTTATGATCGTTTGCCGGGATTAAATGGTGAACGCTGGATTTCAGTAGGTCGTCTGGATTTTAATACCAGCGGTTTATTACTGTTTACCAATGATGGCGAATTGGCAAACAAACTTATGCATCCATCCTCAGTTATTGATCGTGAATACCTTGTGCGTATCCAGGGTGAAGTGACTGATGAAATGAAAGAGCAGTTGCTGGACGGTGTTTTGCTCGACGATGGTGTTGCGCGTTTCACTGATATCGTTGACGGTGCAGGTGAGGGTAAGAATCGCTGGTTTTACTGTGTGGTCATGGAAGGGCGCAATCGCGAAGTGCGCCGTTTGTGGGAATCGCAAGGTGTTAAAGTTAGCCGTTTGAAACGCGTGCGTTATGCGAATATTTTTATTCCGTCGCATGTGCGTGTCGGGCAATGGATTGATTTAACGGAACGCGAAATCCAGGATTTGTGTATGACCGCCGGGTTCGACAGCTCTACCTATACCCGGATCATGCAACCTACACGCGATGAACTCGCGCAATTGCAGCGCCACGATAAAAAATTGCGTGCCGCGTCCGCTGCGCCACGTCGCCATAAAGCGCCGCCGCGTAAACGCCCGCCGATTGTGGAATAGCAATATTGTAGCCAATAAAAAAGCCGCCTGTTTAGGCGGCTTTTTTATTGATATGGATTTCGGTTACTGCGTCATTTCAAGGTCGTCGCTACTGATCACACAATTCCTGCCCCTGGCTTTTGCTTCATACAGTGCCGCGTCTGCACGATCAAACAAGTCATTAATGTGTTCTTTGGCTTTGTTAGCGTGGCGAGTCGCAATACCAATACTCACTGTCGTGCCAATCGATTTACCATTGTAACTGATCAGCGTCTGCGCAATTTGCTGGCGAATTCGCTCGGCAATAATTTTTGCCCCATCGGCATTTGTTTTTCCTAGCAACACCACAAATTCTTCACCGCCATAGCGGAAAATAATATCCGAGCCGCGACAAACTGCTTGAATACTCCGCGCTATTTCACACAGCACCAGATCACCGCGATGATGGCCATATTCATCATTAATTTTTTTGAAATGATCGGCATCAATCATCAACAGCGATAATTCATGGTCGTGACGCTCTGCCAATTGCAGTTCGCGATTCAAAGCGGAATCCAGAGCGGCCCGGTTTCCCAGCATGGTCAACGGATCGAGTAATGCCAGGCGCATCGCTGTTTGGTAACGAATTGCGTTACGTAACGGATAAATCAAAGAGCTGAGTAAAAACTCCAACGTAATTAATTCGTTTTCCGCAAAACGTTTACTGCGGCTAAAAACGATTTCCCCCAGGTAACCTTCATCGGTAGTCAAACGGTAATCGCAATGATGCGGGCATTCGCGACCGATTTTTTGATCAGGATTGTTATTGGCGAATTTAAACACCAGACCTGACAAGCTAACTGCCGTCTGGATGTGCTTGTAAAACAGGGTGAGAACTTCAGCTGGGTCCAGGCTCATTTGCAAGGCTTGGGCAAGGCGCACCCTAGTAGCCAGTTCTTGTTCCGGTGTTAACGGTGTCAGGGGGAGATTGCTTGTGCCGTTTGCCAGATTGGCTCCGATCACCATAGTCATGTCCCGCATAATAGTTACCTGTTTTTGTTGATTTGTTCCCAGCCTTGCCGCATGTGCAGATTCAGGCGTCTGTAACAGGCATTTAGCGAAATCTATGCCATTCGCTGGGGTTTTATATTTTTCCCTTTAAAAACAATGTCTTGAGGTCAACAAAATGAATGGCAGACGGCAAAATACCGCCAATAAAGTAGATGGAAGTTACAGAAAAAGCGGAAAGAACCTGCCGCCAGTCAAAAGTTTGTCGAGTGAGGCGGTGTGATAACAGTTACTGATTTTTGATTTGCGGTAGCAAGATACAAAGATTCAAGCCGCCAGTGGGGCGATTCTCCGCCCAGATTCGCCCCTGGTGCAAGGATACGCTGCGCTGTGCAATGGCAAGGCCAAGTCCATAACCACCACTTTCACGGGCACGCGCTTCATCGGTACGATAAAACGGTTGGAAAATACTCTCCAGGGATTCAGCGGGAACCCCTGGCCCCTGGTCCATGAGTTCAACCCGATAATACTCTCCATCGCCGGTTTCACTTAACTGTACGCAAATTTCCGCGTTGGCCGGAGTATAGAGCAATGCATTGCGCAGGGTGTTTTCAAATACCCCTACGAGCATATTGCCATGGGTAGCAACCAGCGCTTCGTCGAGCGTACATTTGAAACGGATGTTGATGTTTTTTTCGTAGGCTTCAGCGTGGTAGTTATCCATCAACGTTTGCAGCAGGCTAACCAGATCCAATACATCGTCAAGAACCCAACTGTCTTGTCCTTGCACTGGCAAGGTCAAAATATCAGTGATGATATCGTTCAGATAATCTGCTGCCTGTTTGATTCTGTCGAGTTCGTTATCCACGACACCGTTACTGCGCTGCCGCGCTAATGCCAATGCAATTTGCAATCGCGCCAACGGCGTGCGCAGCTCATGGGAAACATCTTTAATCAGGCGCTTCTGTTCTTGCATCGCCTTTTCCAAGCGCTCTGTCATGTGATCGAAATCGCGCCCCAAAGCTGCGATTTCATCTTTGCGCCCATGGAATTGATTGCCGATGCGCACACTCAAATCGCCACGTGCAATTTGTTGGGTTGCTCGCTGCAAGGTATTAATACTGCGCGTGAAATGGCGTGCGAGAAAAAAACACGCTGAACCGCTAACAAGAATTGAAACGAGTAAGAGCGGCCAAATATTGTCGAGAAATAATTCCCAAATAATATCGCGATCCTGGCCTTCATCACGGCCGGAAGAAATCGTAATTAACTTGACGCTATTGCCGTCATTTAATGTGATGTAACGGCCAAACAATTTACGATTGCGGTCCTGTACTTTATCAAACGGGTGTTTTGCAGTGAGGCGCGGTGCGAGAAACATAACACCGGGGGGAAGAGGGCGATCCAGCAAATCGCGATTTTCCTTATCGATCACATACACAAAACGTGTAGACCAATTGGGCATGGAGCGAAGGTCTTGCACCAATTGGCGAGTATTGCGGTTAACCGCATTACCCACCATTTGAAACAATAATCGTTTGGCGGGATCGTCATCACCAATTTCATTATTGTGTTGCAAGTTGCCGTCCGGCGTCATATCAAACCAATGGACGACAATATTGGTACCAACAATAATGGCGGCTGTGATCAACCAAAAAGTAAAAAATATTTTTAAATAAAAACGCGTCATTAATTCACAGAATCATCATCGTTCATAGTCAGCATGTAGCCGGCGCCGCGCACGTTGATAATTAAATCCTTGGATGATCCCGCCAGCGTAATTTTTTTACGGATGTTGCTCACGTGCACATCGATACTACGGTCATAAGGCGTCAGTTTCCGATTCAAGGCCTGCTCGGTCATATCATCTTTACTGATCACCTGGCCAGCGCGACGAACCAGGATTTCCAGCACACTGAATTCGGTTCCGGTTAGTGGTACTTCGTGGTTATCCCAAGTAGTAGTACGTGTTCCCAGATGCAATGACAGCTTACCTGAGCTGAGGCGTTCAATATTGGCTGGTGCGGTATCTTTTTGATTGGCTCTGCGCAAAATCGCCCGAATGCGCGCAACCAGCTCACGTGGATCACAGGGCTTGGATAAATAGTCATCCGCACCAATTTCCAGGCCGATAACCCGGTCCACAGTATCGCCCTTGGCGGTTAACATAATCACCGGGGTTTGGTTGTGTTGGCGCAAATTCTTCAACACATCAAAACCGTTGCGAACGGGCAGCATGACATCCAGGACAATCACGGAATAGCTGTGCTTCAAGGCAAGTTCCAACGCGGTTTGACCATCGAAAGCCGTGTCGATTGCGAAACCTTCAGTGTGCAAATATTCGCTAAGCAACTGACTGATTTCTTTATCGTCGTCAATAAGCAGTACCTTGAGCATAGTGATTTTTCTACCCCTGTTGATTAAGGCGCTGAGTGTGCACCAGCCCCCGATGAGAGTCATGATTCTTTGGATTTCATTAACCAATCTTAACATTATAGCGGCCATAATGAATTCACAGGTTCCGGAATACGGAATCCAGGTATCCATCAGGCGGCAACGCCTGACTTTATGATGACCAGAGGAATTTAGGTATGAAATCGTTCAAATTGTTAGCGGGTAGTGTGGTTTTATTAGGTTCAGTTGCGCTAGCGGTTCCCGGGTTTGCGGGTGAGCGTGGCGATAAGGGTGATTGGCAACATCGTGGCGGTGGTTTTGACGGGCACGGCGGCAGGCACATTGAGCGATTACTGGATTTAACCGATGCCCAAAAAGCAATCTTGAAAGCCCAGCGCGAAGCGCAAGCCGATAACCGCGAAGCACAACAAGCCAAGGTTGCCGATGCCCGTGAAGCCCTGGCAGCGGCTGTTGAGTCAGGTGCTAATGATACGCAGCTGAATGCATTGGCTGAAACCTTGGGAAAACTTCATGCTGAACAGGTATTGGCCGGTGCTAAAGCGCGTAAAGCATTTATTGCTGTGCTGACTGATGAGCAAAAGCAAAAACTGGCAGAACTTAAGGCAAAACGTGAAGAGCGTCGCGGGGAGCGTAAAAATGCGCGCGACCATCGTCACAACAGCTCCAGTTCGGACCATGATGCATAACCGGTAAATCAGGTAAGGTTCTAAAACCCCGGCTTGCCGGGGTTTTTTATTTGGCATGATTTTGGGTGTTTTCACTTGCCCCGAAGGCCTAATCTTGGGAAAATCCGCGCCGTTTTTAACCACCCCATCCTTGTAGTTGTTAACTATCCTGATCCCGAGGTTATTGTGGCCCAGATTGGTCTGTTTTTTGGCAGTGATGAAGGCAACACCGAACGCGTTGCCTACCGTATTCAAAAGCGTTTAGGTGAAGATGTTGTCGATGTGCGCGATATCGCTGATGTAACCCAACTCGATTTTGCCAATTACGACAAAATTATCCTCGGCATCCCTACCTGGGATTTCGGCCAGATTCAATCGGATTGGGAGGAGTTCTGGGATGATGTCGCCGCAGTAGATTTCTCTGGCAAGCAAGTCGCATTATTTGGTTTGGGCGATCAGTTTGGCTACGGTGATTATTTCCTGGACGCCATGGGAATGTTGCACGATGTCATTATCCAGACCGGTCCGGAAATTGTTGGTCATTGGTCAACGGATGGTTATGAGTTTGAAGCTTCCAAAGCGGAAATTTCCGGCACAGGCATGTTTGTTGGTTTGGCCCTGGATGAAGACCAGCAGGAAAATTTAACAGCAGATCGTTTGAATCGCTGGTGCACACAAATTCACGGTGAGTTTGGTTTGGGTACGCCGATTGAATTATTGGATGATTAATTCCACTCCGGTTTTATTAAAAAACAAAGGGTATCTTATTGGATGCCCTTTGTTTTTCTGTCAAAAAAATCAATGTAAAGGATTTATGCTTCAGCAACAAAAACTGCACGAATCGGGGCAGGGTGGCCTTCGGCAGTCAGCGCGGGGTTTTCCGGGTGTAGGAATTCCGGTAGCGAATGGAAACGCATCCACTCTGTTGCTCGTTGTTCCTCGACGGTTGTCGGGCAAACATCCACAACGCGCGGATTATTGAATCCCATTTTGCGCAACCAGGAAATCATCGTATCGCAACTCGGCAAAAACCAAACATTATTCATCATGCAGTACCGGCCTTCGGGAACCAGCACATCGCCAGATGTTCCATCAATTACCAATGTTTCCAGAACCAACTGCCCACCGGGACGCAACGTATTCTTTAGCTCCAGTAAATGATCCATCGGCGAGCGGCGATGGTAGAAAACTCCCATGGAAAATACGGTATCAAAAGCCTGTAATTTTTCCGGCAAATCTTCGATCCCCAATGGCAGCACATCAATTGGATAATTACTTCCCGCAAAATGCTTGATCATATGGAATTGCACAATAAAGCGCGGTGACGGATCTATGCCAATAACACGTTTTGCCCCTGCGCCCAGCATTCGCCAGCAGTGATATCCGTTGCCGCAGCCTACGTCCAGAATCAACCGATCTTTTAATGGCGCAAGGTGCGGCAATACACGATCCCACTTCCAATCAGAGCGCCATTCAGTGTCAATATGAATATCGTGGACAAAGTAAGGGCCTTTACGCCAGGGAATCAATTCCTGTAAAGCGGATTTAATGCGCGCGCGCGTCTCTTCATCGCAGTCAGCGGTTTGCCCGATTCGCACCTCATTGTTGAGTTCAATGAAGCTGGCACTGGCGTCGGGTAATTTTTCCAGCGCTATTTTCCATCCGGGTAAATCGCCGTAGCGTTTTTCACAAAGCCCCGCTGCAATTTGTGTGGGTAAGTGTTCAGCCCATGCGGAGAGCGGTGTATTTTTTAACGCGTGAAGCAAATGGTCGTAGTTAATGCGAGTCACAGGTAACCTGTTGGCGATAATTATTTAATGGCAATTATTGAGGCAAAATTAAAACACTGAAACCAGACATCCACGCTGCCAAATCCTGCAGCGCGTAAACGCTGGCGATGAGTGTCGAGCGTTTCAGGAATCAAATAATCTTCAATGGCGCTACGTTTCTGGGCAATTTCCAACTCGCTATAACCGTTGGCGCGTTTGAAATTGTGATGCAACTCGGTCATTAACTGCTGATGCGGTTCATCATCGAAGACCACTTTTTCCGAGAGAATCAAAACACCCCCTTCGTTCAAGCCATTGCAAATATTTTGCAATACTTCCAGCCGTTCATCTGTGGCAATAAATTGCAAGGTGAAATTCAAAACTGCCATTGAAGCATTCTCAATTTTTACTGCCTGGATGGCTGACTCCACTAATTCAACCGTCACTTCACCGCTGTCAGCCGCAATCACTTGCTGGCAACGCGCAATCATTGCTGCGGAATTATCAACCCCGATAATTTTGCAATTGGCTGCCTGGATGCGGTGGCGCATCGCCAACGTCGCCGCGCCCAGTGAACAGCCGAGGTCGTAGCAATGGCTATTGGCTTGTGCGTAGCGCTCGGCGAGATTGCCAATCATATTGATAATAGTGGCGTACCCCGGCACTGAGCGTTTGATCATATCGGGAAAGACATCCACTACGCGTTGGTCAAACGCAAAGCGGCTGACCTCTGACAAGGGATTGGCGTAAATGGTATCCGCTTGGTTTTTTTGCATGATGATGACTGGTTTACGTCGTTAATTAAGGGGGGTACAAAAGTTTTGCATTGTACCTCTCACAGGGAATGACAACAAATTCCTGTTTTCATAAAACTGTCATATTTCCCGACGACTATTTGTAGCCTGGTTCGTTTATGGGGTTTGCCCGGTATAAACGGGGCGAACAACTGTCTTATTTCGATTAAAAGTTATTATCTATGTCTTTGCAGAGCACCGGGTTTACTCAAATCACGCTGCAAAAGGAATTACGTCGCCTTATTGAGTTTAAACTCCTCAAGCCGGTATTCCAGCCGATTATGGCATTGGAAAACCCGCGCATCATTGGTTACGAAGCCCTTATTCGTGGCCCGGAAGGGAGTCCGTTGCAATTCCCGGACAAACTATTTGCGGTGGCCCGGGAATCGCGTTTACTGGCGAGCCTCGAATTTGCGTGCCGGGAAGTCTCCTGTGAGCGTTT
This sequence comes from Gammaproteobacteria bacterium, assembly GCA_021151835.1. Classification (GTDB taxonomy): domain Bacteria; phylum Pseudomonadota; class Gammaproteobacteria; order Pseudomonadales; family Cellvibrionaceae; genus Cellvibrio. The sequence continues at coordinate 73,500 of JAGKWO010000010.1, read as the reverse complement.
CGCCGAGCTGGATTTACCGGGCAAACTTTTCCTGAATATGAGTCCCATCGCATTTACCGATAGCCAATACCGCGATGGAGTAACGCGCGAAATATTGCACCGCGTCGGTTTAAGTGCGGAGCGGGTGGTATTTGAATTGACGGAAAGCCAGCCGCTGGATGAACTGGAATTGTTGCGCGCTGCATCCGATCATTTTCAACGACAGGGTTTTGCTGTTGCACTGGATGACCTCGGCGCCGGTTATGCAGGTTTGCGTGTATGGAGTGAATTGCGCCCGGACTATGTAAAAATTGATCGCCATTTTATTTCCGGTATTGATAAGGACCCGGTGAAGCGCGAATTCGTCCGGGCGATGCTGGATATTGCCCATCGCATTGGCCATAAGGCAATTGCCGAAGGCATAGAAACTGAAACGGAATTTTCAACCCTGTTGGCGATGGGTGTTGAATACGCGCAAGGGTATTTTATCGCTCGTCCACAATCTGCTCCGCCAATTGAACTTGCGCAAAACATTATTAACCTTGCCGGATTTTCGCTGCGTCGCCAACAAGACCATTTTGTGCGCAGGGTGGAGGAAATTGTGGTGGATTCGGTACAGGTGGTACCGGACATGTTGGCAGAACATCTGGTAAAAATGTTTCGGGCTGATGTGCGGTTAAGTTGTGTTCCCGTTGTCGATGGTGACCAGCCATTGGGCATGGTCAGCCGGGCGGAGATGCTCAATATTTTTTCGCGTCGCTTTGCGCATGAGCTTTATGCACAAAAAACAATTAAGGAATTTATCAGCCCCTCATCGATTATTGTGGATGTCAGTACGGATTTAAAATCGGTTGGGCAACTCATTAGTGAAGATCCGCAACAAAATATGAGTGTGGACTTTATCGTTTCTGAAGCGGGGCAGTATCGTGGTGTCGGTAAAGTGCGGGATTTATTGCGCTCCATTACCGAGGAAAAATTACGCATCGCCCGCCATAGTAATCCGTTAACCCAATTGCCTGGTAATGTTCCGCTATATGAATGGGTTGATCATTTGCTACTGCAAAAAAAAGAATTTGTTGTAGCCTACTGCGATATTAATCATTTCAAACCGTTTAATGATGCGTTTGGTTATGGGGCAGGAGATGAAGTTATTTTATCGTTGAGCCGAATCCTTTGCGCCGCTGTAGATTCGCGGCAGGATTTTGTCGGGCATGTGGGCGGGGACGATTTTATCGTTGTGTTTTGTAGCAGCGATTGGCAACAGCGTTGCGAAACGATATTGAACGAATTTTCTACAACCAGCGTTAGTTTATTGTCCAGCGAGCAAATGAATTACTGGAGCTATGATCGCCAGGGGCAGCGCCAGAAATTTGGTCCGCTGACATTGGCAATTGGTTGTGTGAGCCCGGACGTTGATGCGTGCAAAACCCATCACCAGGTTTCCCAATTGCTGGCGGATGCAAAACACAGTGCAAAAATACAGGGCGGTAACCAATTATTTTACTCACGCCGCCGTGCTCCCCAAGTATAAATACCTTGCAAAACCACTATTTATGGCTACTTGAGCGCTAGCAGGATGCCAATACTCGGCTATCCTTAGTCTGATTTCCCCTAAGGAGGCGGACGAATGGCTGATCTTGGCTATTACAAGATGCACGCGCTGATTATTGATGACTTTGAAAACTTTCGCGGCACGCTTTACAAAATGCTAATGGATCTGGGTATTGGCAATGTGGATTCGGCAGCAACTGGCGAGGAGGCCCTGCGTTTTTGTAAGTCGCGCGCCTATGATTTAATTCTTTGCGACAATAATTTGGGTAAAGGCAAAAGTGGCCAGCAAGTGCTGGAGGAGCTTCGCTCAACGCAAAATCATTGCTCGGACAGTCTGTTTATTCTGGTCTCGGCCGAGAGCAGTAAAAGTATCATTATGGCCGCTTACGATTACGAGCCTGATGCTTACCTCGCAAAACCCATTACGCCCAAGGCGTTGGATCAACGTTTGAGTCGGTTGATCGAACAGCGTGTGGAATTAAAAGCCGTATTGGCTGCACAAAAAGCCGGAGACTCCGCAGGCGCTATCAATGCTTGCAAAGAATTGATTGCGAAAGGTAGCCGTTACACCAACAGCTGCCAGAAAATTCTCGCGCAGTTGTATCTGGATAATAAAGAAATTAATAAAGCAGAAGAGATATATCGCGCCGTGCTTGATGTGCGCGAGTTGGAATGGGCGCAATTAGGTATGGTAAAAACCAAGCTGGCCCAGGATGATTTGTTGGGGGCGCAACAATGGTTGGAAAATCTTCTCCAATCCAATCCTCTGTGTATGAAAGCTTACGATTTGCAGGCCGAGGTCTTCAAACAGCAAAATGATCTGGATGGTTTGCAAAATATTTTGCAGAAAGCGACTGAATTATCGCCGCTCTCCATTTTACGCCAACAAGCATTAGGGGATGTTGCGCAGCAAAATAATGATTTGGTCACTGCCACTAATGCATTAAAGCGTGCGGTCAAGCTCGGTGAGCATTCCTGCTTTGATAAGGCGTCAGTGCACGCCCAATTTGCGCAATCGACAATTGACTTGTTTTCCATCGATAAAGAACTCGCAAAACCATTGGTACGTGAAGCGATTAGTTGTGTTAGTAATATGGAAGAAAACTTTGGTAAATCCAGTTTGCGCAAGGTGGAATCCTTATTATTGGAAAGCCAGCTGCAAGTTTGTAATGGCGACCAGCGGCGCGCACAGGATGCGCTTAGCAGTGCACAATCGGCGCTGGGCAGTACCAACGATGAAGCTGCTTTGGATGTGCAAATTGAAATGGTGCGGGCGTTACGCTTGTTAGGGAAAGACAATGAGGCCCAGGGTTATTTGGCTGAATTGCTTCAGCGCTACGCGGGCAGCGAAGATAAATTGCAAAAACTGGATGTGCTACTGGATGAACCCCGTAGCGAAAAAAATAAGCTGATGGTAGCGGAAATAAATAAAAAAGGTATATCCCTCTATAACGCGAAAGATTTTGCTGCAGCAGCAGATGCATTTAAAATCGCATTGCAGAAATTGCCAAATCATCTCGGGCTGCGATTGAACTACGTACAAGCCATGATTGATAAGCTGAGAACCCGATTTGATAAATCGGTCAGCGAAAAAATCCAGCAAACATTTACTAAAATCAATGCCATGATTTCTCAGCAGCATCCGCAATATCAGCGTTATCGCCAATTAAATGATGTCTATAACGGCTTGGTTCGGGCCAACGAAAAAGACAAACGAGGCTAATCGTGAATTTATCTTCTGATCAAAAAATACCTCCCACCGATGACGGTCAGATACCGATTGATTTTTCATTTGTGCTGGCATCAAGCGTACACGATATGAAAAATTCGTTAGGAATGTTGCTCAATACCCTTGCCGCAATGGTGGAAAGCTCACCGCCCAAGGATGCCGAGCAAGCTAAATTTTTTTCTACACTCGAATATGAAGCTGCGCGAATTAATGGCGAGCTGGTGCAATTATTATCACTTTACCGAATGGACGAGCGAACCCTGGTCGTGGTGATTGATGAACATCATGTGATCGATATTATTGAGGAACAAATCGCGCGTAACGATACGCTACTGCGCTCACGTAATATCAATGTCAGGCTTGAGTGCGATGCCGATCTCGGATGGTATTTCGATAACGAATTAATTGGCGGAGTATTAAATAATTTGATTGTGAACTGCGCGCGCTACTGCCGCAACCAATTATTGCTCAGTGCGACGGAGGAGAATGGTTTCCTGTGTATTGCCGTCGCCGATGATGGGCAAGGCTACCCCGAAAGTATGCTACTTGGTCCGCTGCCACAAACGGCTGTTTCATTTAGTTCAGGTAATACTCGCCTGGGATTATTGTTTGCGCGCAAAGTGCTTGGTTTGCACAAGTCCAAAAAAGGGCAGGGATATATGACCATCGCAAATAACGGACCCTTGGGGGGCGGGGTACTTAAACTGTATTTGCCCTGATAGATTTGTTTCTGTAACCGGCGTGCAAGTGTTGAAATCACTGCATAGCTATTGCATCATTCAAACCCGTTCCGGCATTGGCGTTAAGGTTAAAATTTATGCTTAAAATCCGCTTTAAAGATAATAAATACAATGCGGTATGGTTGGTGGAGCCCAAGATTACCATTGGTCGGTCAGCCACTAACGCCCTGGTCATTGATGACCCCCTCGCCAGCGATGTTCACCTGGAAGTTTTGGTCGATAACGAACACCTTACGTTGCGCAATCTGGTTCCGACCCAACCCGTTTTTGTTAATGGCCAACCGGTTAACGGCGCATGTGAATTGAAACCGGATGACCAAATCGCCCTGGGTGCGATAGAACTGGTGGTGATTGACCCCAAAAAAGAAGCCAAAGTTGTTGCTGAGGAAGCGGCTAATGTTACTCAACTGCGTGCGCCCAAAGCCACCGGCTGGTCGCTTAAAGCCAATCACTCCGCCCTTGCAAATCGCGTGTTTCCGCTAAAAGAACTTAATGTCATTGGTCGTGCCAGTGAATGTGACATCAGTTTGGCGGCCGCTCATTTATCGCGTCGCCATGCGCAACTGCAAATAATCGATGGAATGTTGTTTGTTAAAGACCTGGATTCTGCCAACGGTACGTATCTAAACGGCAAACGTGTGGCGGAAGCGAGAGTAAAACGTGGTGATGAATTACGTTTTGATGCGCTTAGTTTTGGTGTGATGGGGCCGTCGGATGACCTCGCTAAAACCACAATCCGCAAAACAGCACCGCCAAAACCGGAAGCTGAGGCAAGGCGTGCGGATATTCCTAGCCGAAGTCCTGCGGCGACACGGTCATCGTCCATCAACCGCAATACTACAAATAATCAACCCAAAACTCCGGCGCAGGAGAGCAGCAAAGGGAAGTTTGGTCTAATCTTCCTCGGTGTACTGGCTGTTGTGGTTATAACGGCGTTGTTTTTAACACGTAAATAAGTCTTTAAGCTTTATGGATATCAGCCGATAGCCTGTGAGCCACAGACACGTGTTGCTCACAGGTGACTTTATGAATATCTCTTCGCTTAACAATCAACCCGGCTTGAATCCTGCCCATTCCAATCTATTGAACCAGCCTGGCAATGCCCAAAGCTCGACCCAGGGCAGTAAATCACCCAAGGTGGAACAAGCCATTGAAGGTGCATTCATTCAGGATAAGCGCCAGGCGGCTTTGCAAATTGTTAACCGTACCCTGACGGCTGCTTACGAAAAAATCGCCTCCCGTGGCCAGGCTGCCAGCGCGGAATATGAAAAAAATGAACCGCTGACCGCAGAAAAAGTGGCGGGCAATATTCTTGGTTTTATTGAGCGCCGCTTGCAAATGGATGTAGCGGAGGGCGCTACCCAGGAAGAGTTACAAGCGCGCCTGGAAGCCGGTTTGTCCGGGTTCAAGAAAGGTTTTGCAGAAGCCAGTGAAAAGCTGGAGGCGCTGAGCCTGTTATCGCCAGAAATCAAAACTGACATTGGCAAGACCTACGACCTGGTATTGGACGGCGTGGACGAACTGCGCAAAAAATTCATTGCAGCAACTAATCCAGCTGAAACAACGGCACCGTCAAATAATTCCAGGGGTGAATTAAAAACGGCGACCACCAACACCAAGCCTGCAACTAAATTAGAGGTGCCTGAATTTCTGCCGGCTGCGACGAGCAGCAAGATTGGTTACGGCAATTATGAATACGGACGGGCGCGCGAATTCAGTTTTGAGTTGACCACTAAAGAAGGCGATAAAGTAACAATCAAGGCGTCTTCAAGTGAAGGCCTGGCTGTTGAAGCCGGGCGCGCAACGCGCGGCAACAATTCCGTGGGTGGACTGAATGCCAGCTATAGTTCCAGTCAATCTTTCTCGTTAAGTGTTGAAGGTGATTTGAGTGAAGAAGAACTCGGAGCAATAAATGATTTACTTGGCCGTGTGAATGATTTGGCGGGGCAGTTCTTTAATGGAAACCTGGATACTGCCTTCGAGCAAGCGTTGAATCTTGGTTATGATGATGAGCAAATCGGTAGTTTTTCATTAAACCTGGCTCAAGCCGAAATACAACAAGTTACGCAAGCCTATCAAAATGTCGGGCCAACACGTAACAGTGATGGCGCCGGTCAAGGTTTGTTGAGCGACCAATTATTACCATTGGGCAATTTCATTAAAGATTTGCTCGATAGTCTGGATCGGGCATCTCTATTTGATCAGCCTAAATTGCTGGTGGGTGAGTTAGGTGAAAAAGTAACCGGCACCGGTGAAGTAGAGGAACAACAAGGCAAGCGCTTCCGTGACTTTATGGATAAAATTTTCGATCTGGAGTTGCGCTAGTTTTTTCAAATTAATTCAAAATTGGTAGACTGCATTTTTGTTAAGGCTCAAGGTTCCTTATGAAAACAGTCTACCTTTACTCCACTCCGGGTTGTCATTTATGTGATATCGCCTGGGATATTCTCGCTCCCCTGATCAATCATTTACCGCTGCGGCTGGAAGAAATTGATATTGCTGAATCTGATGAATTAATTGAGCAGTATGGTGTAAGAATCCCGGTATTGAAATTTAATGATTATGCAGATGAATTGGGATGGCCCTTTGATTCAGCCCAGGCAGCACTTTTTTTACAAAAATACGTGGACTGTTAAGGGCGCAAAAATACAGTTCAAGATTGTGCAGGTCCTAATCCCAACGTGTTCATTGTCTCGGCAACCCAGCGCAGTGAATCAACATAAATCTCGGCAAGCCGTTCCGCACTTAAACCTGCACTCTCCAATGCTTTCCAATCAATTTTGTCCCATTCACCCTGCTCATGGGATTGGACAATCTGCAACACCATTCCCTCCGGGCCTGAGTGTTTGAGCATGGCATTGTTAAGCGTATCGCTCAAAGAAAGATTTGCCAGTAATTCTTCAAGGGGGGTATCCAGGAATGCGTCCAATGTTGATAAAAGCCCAACCGTAAAGAAAGAGTCGGGACGGTTGCGTTGGTTTATCTCGGTAGAGATAAGCTCGCACATGCGCGCACGCGTCAATGCTGCAATACTTAATTCATGGGGCTTACCACTTAAATTGGACAGTGCCAGTAAATTTACCCAGTTCCTGAGCTTATTTAGCCCTAATAACATAATGGCTTGCCGTAGTGATTCCACTTCGCGTGATAAACCAAAGGCCGCCGAGTTCACCAAGCGCAATAACTTGAAGCTTAATAAGGTATCGCGCGCGATCATGCGCTCAATTTTTTCGATCGGTACATTCGGGTCATGCAAGGCTGATAGTAACTGTAAAACGGACTGCTTGTTTTCGGAAATTTTTTTTCCGGTTATCACTTTGGGTTTGGCAAGAAAATACCCTTGAAATAAATCAAACCCCAATGCTTTACAGTGTTCAAACATCTCATAGGTTTCAACTTTTTCAGCAATCAAGGTAATACCGAAAGGTTTTAAGTACTCAATATGGTGCTTTAATTTTTCTGCCGATAAATTCAATACATCCAATTTGATAATGTCGGCGTAGGCGACCAGGCTTTCAGTTTCCCGTGTTAACACAAAATCGTCCAACGCAATGGTGTAACCCTGGTCGCGCAGTTGCATGAGCGAATGCAGCATGGCGGCATCTACTTTTTGTCCTTCAAGTACTTCGATTACCAGCTTTTGCCGGCTAAAGGGAGGAGGGGCATCAATTAATGTGCGGGTGAAATTCACAAATGCTTTGTGTTTGCCTACCACTTGTTCAATCGATAATTCAGTGAATGCGTTCAACAATACCTGGGAGCTGGCAGCATCGCCATCGCGTGTTCCTATTTGGGTCAGTTCGCTATTGCGGCACAACAGCTCATAAGCAACAACTTGCATATTGCCGTTGAAAATAGGTTGGCGCGCCAGTAAAGGAATAGCTTCGGTCATAAAATGGATCAATTTGTCATTGTTGTGCTGGATCATCGAATGAGTAGCAATCAAAAGTGTAGACCTTAACTGTCAGCTTACCAGCGTTGTCCAGGATATTAATTCCGTTGTGGAATAATCCGGAATTACTCATTCCGGATTATTATCGCTACCGGGGTTATCCGGAATTATCGGATCCCGAACCGCTGGAATTTTGTTTCTCCAGTTCCCGAATCACAAGTTCGTCCTGACCTGCGCCGGCACGTAGCAATTGTTGGGTGCGATTAAATAATGATGGTGAGCCTTTTCCCATTAAGTGCCAGGCGATAATCGGGATGCAGGGCAAAAGTGGTAAGAAAATGAATAAGGTCAATGCAGCGGATTCAATCTGATAAGCCAGTGTGCTTATCCATAAATACATTGAATAAAAATAAACTAGAAAAACCACCACGATATGCTCCTCAATTATGAAGGGCTTCGCAGCGAAAAATAAGGGGCGTTAAAACACAAAGGCCGCAGAGTTGTCGCTGCGGCCCTTGGGTATAAAAATAATTAACTTTTTACCTTTTCGTCCGCCATAGTAATGCAAATCGTGCAATCGCAATTGATCGCCACGCGTGATGCATCTGTGCAGAGAAATGTTTATTCATGAAAATCTCAAGGACGGAGGTAAAAAGGAGTTCGACTCTAATCGATTTTTTGCGGTCCGACAATATATTTCCGCAAAAACATTTCGCCGGTCACTTGCTATGGGTTACAGGCTTGTTGGATGGGTTGTAACGAATGATTAATATTCAGCAGGAGCAGTACTTATTGCCTATACTTTTCGTAGTTTATTCAATGCCTTGGGCAAAACAATCAGGCAATTAGGGTAGGGGTATGTCCAAATTACTGGATTCTATTGATCAACGCACACGCCTGGTGGGTGAAAATCGTCTGGAGTTACTGATGTTCCGCCTCGGGGGGCGGCAATTGTTTGCCATCAACGTTTTTAAGGTGCAAGAAGTGGTAAAGATGCCCAAATTGCGCCATGTCCCCCATAGTCATCCGCATATTTCAGGCGTAGCGCACCTGCGCAATCAAGCGGTTCCCGTTATTGATTTGCGCGCAGCGATCGGCATGAGCCCCATGAAAGATATTGAAAATGCCAATTTGATTGTGGCCGAGTACAACCGTTCGGTGCAGGCGTTTTTAATTGGTGCGGTTGACCGGATTGTTAACCTGAATTGGGAGCTGATATTGCCGCCTCCCAAAGGAACCGGGCGCAGCCATTTTCTTACCGCAATCACGCGCATTGATAATCAGTTAGTCGAGATCCTGGATGTGGAGCGAGTGCTGGCGGATATCATTCCTTACAACACCCGGGTTTCAGACAACGTTCTGGATTCGGATCTGGTTGCCGAAGCGCGCCGGCGCAAGTTAAAAATATTGCTTGCGGAAGATTCGCCAACAGCAGTTAAGCAAGTCAGGGAAACATTGGGTAACCTTGGTATTGAAGTGTTATCGGTGCAGGATGGCCTGCAGGCATTAACGCATTTGCGCCAATGGGTTAATGCCGGACGCAAGGTTACGGATGAAATTTTAATGTTGGTGACTGATGCAGAGATGCCGGAAATGGATGGTTATCGCTTGACAGCAGAGGTCCGTAAAGATCCCGCATTAAAAGATTTATATGTGGTATTGCATACTTCATTAAGCGGTAGCTTTAATAAAGCAATGGTTGAAAAAGTAGGGTGCAATGATTTCCTTTCCAAATTCCAGCCAGATGAATTGGCAACCGTAGTGCAGAAACGGTTGCGCGAATTTTTAAGCACGAATAATAAAGGCTGACCGTTGGCATTGCCTTTTAAAAACAAAGCCGACAATTTGTCGGCTTTGTTTTTGGCATATATATTTCAAGACGGAGAGACTAGAACTCTCACTCCTTCATCGACATCAATCATTTCGACCTGTACCAATTTATAGCTGGCGAGTTGCTTCTGCCGGAGTGACAAAATTGGTTTCTTGTCCCAGGCGATACGCATAAATTACCGAAAAAGAAAGCACATTTTGAACGTAACCGCGTGTTTCCTTGTACGGAATCGCTTCAATCCAGACATCGTAAGGCAACTGGGCATTTTTTTCTTTGTTCAGCCATTTTTTAACACGTGACGGGCCTGCATTATAAGCAGCCGCAGCGAGAATGCGATTGCCATCAAACACATCCAGCAAGTGATTTAAATAGCGGCTCCCCAAGGCAATATTTTTCTCCGGCGTTATTAAATCATTAGGTGAAAAACTCAAGCCGTTTTTCTTCGCGGTGTGTTTTGCCGTTTCCGGTAGCAGCTGCATTAAGCCAACGGCCCCGGCAGTGGATTTGGCATCGTGCATGAAAGCACTTTCCTGGCGGGTGACCGCAAAAATAAACAATGGATTAACCGATGTTTGCCTGGCGGCACGGTTGACGTGATCTTTGTACACAATGGGAAAGCGCACCTGCAACTCATCCCATGATTGCGCTTCTGCCATTAATTGGATTCCGTGACGATACCAACCCCATTTTTCTGCCAGGCGGCCAGCGATAACCATTTGCTCAACCGGCATCCGGCGAGCGCTGTGGAAATATTCACGGCTCGCAGCCGCTAATTCCCCGCGCATGAAAAATTCGCGCGCGCGTTGAATCCCTTGTGAGTTTTCTACCGCCCGAACTTGTTCTTCGGTGACCACTAATGGTCTATCCAATAAATGGTAAGTACCCCCGGTTTTATCGGCCGCCAGAAAACCGTAGAAGCTTCGTGCCGGCGCCACACTTTGGTAAATGGCCATTGGGGTTTCACCGTTTATTTCCTTGATATCCAGTTGCTCCATGGTGCGCGCTTGCCAATAGCGCCAGCGCTCGGATTTGCGCGCGTCATCGGGTAAACGCGCCAGCCATTCATTGACACGTTCCCAATCCTGCTTGCGCAAAGACTCACGTAGTAACCATTCAAGCAAATCAGTACGCGTTAGATTGGGTGTTGAGGCTACGAGCTTTTCTGCATCAACTTCATAGTCCTGACGCAACAATCGCAATGCAATTTCATATTTGATATCAATACGATCTTCGTCGCTGAATAATTGTTGTGCATCGTATTGATGCCAGAGTGCCAATGCTTCCTTGGCGTTGGTGCTCGCCAGCTTTTCGAGTCCGTGTAAAATTACCGCTTTCATTTGCACCGATTGCTTGGAAAAGGTGGCGGTTTGTTTTAGCAAACGGGGATTGGCGTCAACTTGCTGCATTAGCAATGCCGCAGGACGAGTGGTGGCAGGCAGCAAATTGCTTAAATAGCTCGCCATATTTTTGTTGCCGGATTTAACCGCTTTTTTATGTCGCTCCCAAATTAATTCAGGTGTCATCATGCCGGCTTTTTTCCACTCTTCAAAAACCGGATCACAGGATTTTGATTGGGCTTTTTCAATATTCCACAAAACGGCTACATCGTTAAGTGCCGTTTTATCGCCGGTTTCCAACCGTGCACGAACCTTGAGGCATGCAAGTTCAGGATCGGTCAGGCGGTCATCATAAAAACTCAAATAATCATTCCAGCGTTCGCGTTGGGCCAACGTCCGTAACCAGCGATGCGTGAGCCGTTCAGATAAATAGGAATCCGGATAACGGGTAAAAAATGCTTGCACATCCGCTTTGGGTAATGTGATCAGGCGCTCAGTCAGTTCCTGATACTCAAGGTAGGGCAGCAGTGGATAATGTTGTAGCTGTTTTAACAGGCGCTGATACTCGCCCGGGTTTTTCGCCGTGAGGGCTTTTTGCGCCTGGGTATATTTTTGCCGCTCCAACTGGCGCTGATCCTGTTTCGCAGCAGCAGTTTTTGCAGCGGTGGTTGTAGCTGCTTCGGCGCTGATCAAGGTCATACTGCCGATGAATACACTGGCACTCAGTGTGACGGGCCAAAGTATTTTCGAAAACCTCATGGGAACCTCAAATTATTATAAAACCTGGCGGGTTGGTTATAGCTGGCTGGTGGGATATGATGCGGCACTTTTTCGTATCCCGTGATTGACTGAGAATACCAGCCAACCGGGTCTTCTGCCAGTATCATTTTGGCTGGAAAACTACCTGAATTATTCTTTCTATGTCTTTGATTAAAATTGAAAAAGCCGGCCTCAGCTACGGCTTGCAAGTATTGCTTGACGGCGTTGACCTTACTATCGAAAAAGGCCAGCGCTTATGTTTGATCGGCCGCAACGGCGCCGGCAAATCCAGCTTGCTAAAAGTGATTGCGGGCGACGTGGATTTGGATCGCGGCGAGGTGATTCGCCAAAGCGGTATCCGGATTGCTCGACTGGAGCAGGATTTACCGGAAGCTGATGACCGTTTGGTGTTTGATGCGGTTGCGGCGGGTAGTGATGGAACTGGCCAGTTGTTAGCCGAATATCGTTTGCTCTCGCATGGTGCTGATATTTCTGATGCACAACTCACCCGCATGACCCAACTGCAACAACAAATCGAAGCGCGCGATGGGTGGGCTTTGCAACAAAAGGTTGAGGAGATTATTTCCCGCCTGGATTTGCCGGCAGATCGCTATATGCGTGAACTCTCCGGCGGTTGGCGTCGCCGCGTTGCATTAGCGCGGGCACTGGTCCTGGAGCCGGATGTCTTGCTGCTCGATGAGCCAACAAATCATTTGGATATCGCTGCAATCGAGTGGCTGGAAAAACAATTATTAGCTTTTAATGGCGCCCTGATTTTTATTACCCATGACCGTTCGCTGCTGCAAGCGTTGGCAACGCATATCGCCGAACTGGACCGTGGACACTTGCGTTATTGGCAAGGAAATTACGAAAGTTTTCTTGTGTATCGCGAGCAGGCGCTTGCGGATGAGGCGCGCCACAATGAATTGTTTGATAAAAAACTCGCGCAGGAAGAGGTCTGGATTCGCCAGGGAATTAAAGCCCGGCGCACCCGCAACGAAGGGCGGGTACGTGCACTTAAGGCGTTGCGTGTCGAGCGGGCAGAGCGCCGCGAACTGGTAGGGAAGGCAAACTTTTCTTTGGCGAGTAGTGGTGACTCCGGAAAATTGGTGGCGGAGCTGGTGGATGTTGCTTTTTCCTGGGGCGAAAAAGTAATTATTAAAGAATTTTCCACGCGCATCATGCGTGGCGATCGCATCGGTTTGGTCGGGGCTAATGGAGCCGGTAAAAGCACGTTGCTCAAATTAATTTTGGGGGAATTACAGCCTCAATCCGGCACGGTGAAACTGGGTACTAATTTGCAGGTTTCGTATTTTGACCAGTTGCGCGATCAATTGGATCTTAATAAAAACGCAGTCGATAATATCGCGGAAGGGCGTGAGTTTATTGATGTCGACGGTAAATCCAAACATATTTTTTCTTACCTGAGCGATTTTTTATTTAGCGGAGAACGCGCACGGACGCCGTTGCGCGCGTTATCCGGTGGCGAGCGCAACCGGGTTTTACTTGCCAAGTTATTCAGTAAGCCGGCAAACCTGCTGGTGCTTGATGAGCCGACAAATGACCTGGATGTTGAAACACTGGAATTATTGGAAGAAATATTAACGGATTACTCCGGCACTATTTTATTGGTTAGCCATGATCGGGCTTTCCTAAACAATATCGTATCCAGCGTTATTGCATTTGAAGGTCGAGGCAACGTGCTCGAGTATGTCGGCGGTTATGACGATTGGATTCGGCAAGGTGGTAAGTGGACACAGGCCGATGAGCTGCCACCCGCAGCCAAGGAACCGTTAGTCGTAGCATCATCAATTCCAAAGGTAGCCCCCAAAGCAAAAAAATTGAGCTACAAATTTCAAAAGGAATTTGATGAGCTGCCGCAAAAAATCGAAGCATTGGAACTGAGGCTGGAAGAGTTACAGGCTACAACAAATGCCGCGGATTTTTACTCGCAACCAGCACTGGTTGTAGAGAAAAAATTGCAGGAATTGGCACAGGTTCAGCAGCAGTTGGATGATTGTTTCGAACGGTGGGCGGAACTGGAGGATATGCAACAGGAGTAAACCTGATACTCCTGTTGCGCGATTAATCGATGTGCTGTTACGAGCCGTCAGTATTTTTCCTGACCAGGACGGCAAGTACATCGCAGGTCGCCCCGTGCAGTACGCTGTTCGGTGTGGACCCCAGTAATAATGCAAAGCCTTTGCGCCCGTGGCTGCCAACAACAATCAAATCAGCCTCTTCCTGCTCTGCCAGATAGTGTAATTCCGCCGCGGGTTGGCCAACCAAAACATGTTGTTGTTGAATCGGGTAGTGAGTGTTTTTGGCGAGCTGCGCCAATTCCGCCGTGGCTTTCTGGACTTGCTGTTCCTGAACTCCACTCAGGTCCACCGGCATATCGCCACCATACGCGAAGGCGATTGGCTCCAGCACATGCGCTAATGTCAGTTTTGCACCGCAGGCCTGGGCGATACCGGCTGCGCGTTGAATAACAATGGGACAGTCTTCGGATAAATCCAGCCCAACAATAATGTGGCGGTAACTAATTGCTTCATTCATTATTCTCACCTCGGCTCCGCAGGATGATTAACGTAGTGACAAGCTTAAGCTAAGCCTAGTTCCTCTTTAGTGAATTTTTCAGGATTTCCATGAATATCTGGTTTTTTGTAATTTTAATTTTAGCTATTTCGTTGATCCTCGGGCCAATTGCAATGCTAAAGCCAAAGCCTGCGCAAAAGCGGAAAGAAGCATTGCGCCGCTATGCGGCGAGCAAAGGCTTGCGATTTACCTTGCGCAAATTACCGAAACTGAAAACGGATATAGAGGAGCCGGGCGTAAGCCCGGTTTACTATCTGGCACCTACTGCACAGATTCAGGTATTACCAACCTGGATCCTGGTTCGCACCCAATATGAACATGAAGGAAATTTTTATCGCGCATGGGATTGGTACAACGAGCATCGTCCCGGGCAAGCGGTAAGCGAGAAATTACGCGATTATTTACCGCAATTACCCGACTCGATTAATGTCATTACGCAGGGAGAGGCTGGTACTTCGCTATTCTGGAGTGAGAAAGAGGGCAATGATATTGTGGATCTATTAGTGCGGATGCTGGGCGATTTGCAAGCCGCCGCCGCGGACTCATCAATGTAATTTGAGTGCTGCCGAAGCGGGTTCTCTTAGTTCCCTGCTTAAACCAACCCTGTCCCCATCCACCATTTCACTAAGCTCTTTGATCATTTTTAACCGGCGCGGGTCCTGGTGCATGGACTCCATCAATAATTGCTGGGCTTTGCGATAAAACGCTTGCGCAGAAAAGCGGTCGCTAATCGCCATGGATTTTTCACCTTGCCCTATATAGGACATCACCGAGACCATCAAATACGCCCAACGCAGCTCGGCCAAATAAGCATCCAGTTCCACTTCATTGATAACGCCGCGCGCTGCTAATTGGGTTATGAGGTGCATAGCTTCATTAAGATGTAATTGGGTTTTTGCAATCTGGGCATCACTTTCCCGTTGATAGCTGAGCTGGGGGCGAGTTTGCGGATTGAGCAGTTCCTCTGAGTAGAGCTCGCTTTTATGGATGATTGCCTCGATGTGTTGCGGATTTTTATCTTCCAGCGCCAACATTTGCTGCTGCAAACTGATAATCATGTCGTTGATGTGTTTAGTGATAATGCGGTTAGGGATGGTTTGTTCAAGGGATGCAACGACCTCGCTCAGCTCCTCGGCCTGGATACGCAAGCGACGTTGTTGCAAACGGCGCTCGCGCTGGCGTTGCTGCATACGGTTAACCACACTTACCGCGATAAGTGTTATCAACATCAAAAAAACAAGAACAACAATCAGGGTCATTCGAAGTCTACTAAGTAAGTTAATCGCGCAGGGGCGAATTTACTGGTTTTTATTTTGAAAGCCAAATTTATAAAAAGTTTTTTAAAATCAGTGAATTAAGAGGCAGTCTTAAAGTTAATTAATGTGCCACCTTACGATCCATTTTGCATGAATGCCATAGCTCGGCTATAAGTCTTCATGGAAATTATCGCTTGACCCCTCGCGGTTCAGGTCTTATATATGCCCACCTTTAAACGCTAGTTTAGCCTTTTTGATGGCGCTGCAATATTAGTTTGGCATATTTTTCAACTTGCATAGCCTTCCTTTATATAGAGATATTTCTAACCACCATGGGCAAATCCTTAGTAATCGTAGAGTCGCCTGCCAAGGCAAAAACTATCAATAAGTATCTGGGAAACGACTTTATTGTTAAATCCAGTATCGGCCACATTCGCGACCTGCCTACCAGTGGCGGCGCCAAACCGGTGGATGCTAAAGAACGCGCCAAGCAAGCTGCCGCGACAAGAAAAATGTCGGCGGAGGATAAAGCGCGTTACCAGGCCCAAAAAAGTAAAAGCCAATTAATCAATCGTATGGGGATAGACCCCGAGAATAATTGGGAAGCGCAATATGAAATTTTGCCGGGCAAGGAAAAGGTAGTAGAGGAACTGAAAAAACTTGCAGAGAAGGCTGATACTGTCTATCTCGCAACCGACTTGGATAGAGAAGGGGAGGCCATTGCCTGGCACTTGCGCGAAGCGATTGGCGGGGATGAATCCCGCTATCGTCGCGTGGTTTTCAACGAAATTACCAAGACCGCCATCCAAAACGCCTTTAAAACGCCTGGTCCGATTGACCAAAACCGCGTGGATGCCCAGCAGGCCCGCCGTTTTCTGGATCGGGTTGTGGGTTATATGGTATCGCCATTACTTTGGGAAAAAGTAGCCAGGGGCTTGTCAGCCGGGCGGGTTCAATCTGTTGCGGTTCGTTTGGTTGTTGAGCGTGAACGCGAAATTCGTGCTTTCATCCCCGAGGAATACTGGACTTTATTTGCTGATCTGCAAGCCGATAAGGCCCAAAGTGTTAGTTTTGAAGTTAAAAAACAAGGTGAAGAGGCTTTTAAACCGATTAATGAAGCCCAAACCATGGTGGCCGTTAAGGCGTTGCAAGGTGCGAGCTACAAGGTTGCCAGTCGTGAGGATAAGCCAACCCAATCCAAACCTTCAGCGCCTTTTATTACCTCGACTTTACAGCAGGCCGCCAGTACTCGCCTCGGATTCGGTGTCAAGAAAACCATGATGATGGCCCAGCGTTTGTACGAAGCTGGCTATATCACCTATATGCGTACTGATTCGACCAATCTTAGTAAAGATGCTGTTGATAGTTGCCGGGAGTATATTCTCAGTCATTACGGAAAGCCGTACTTACCAGAAGCGCCAGTTGCATACTCCAGTAAAGAGGGAGCGCAAGAAGCACACGAAGCAATTCGCCCATCGAATGTTGATGTTTTACCAAACCAGCTGAGTGGTATGGAGCGCGATGCGGAGCGCCTTTATGGTTTGATCTGGCAACAATTTGTTGCCTGCCAGATGACCCCGGCTGAATACACTAGCACCAGTGTGGTGGTTACTGCGGGTGACTATGAGCTGCGTACTCGCGGTCGCGTAATCCGCTTTGATGGTTACACCAAAGTACTGCCGCAAGTTGCCAAGAAAGATGAAGACATTGTTCTGCCCGAGATGAAAGTAGGGCAAATATTGCCATTGGTTAAGCTAAACCCGCAGCAGCACTTTACTAAACCGGCGGCGCGCTACAGTGAAGCGAGCCTGGTGAAGGAATTGGAAAAGCGTGCCATTGGCAGACCGTCAACTTACGCCGCTATCATCTCCACGATTCAGGAGCGCGGATATGTCCGGCAGGATAACCGGCGCTTTTATGCGGAAAAAATGGGTGACATAGTCACTGAACGATTGGTCGAAAGTTTTGATGACCTTATGGATTATGGTTTTACCGCGAATATGGAAGATGCCTTGGATACTGTTGCGCAAGGCGGAAAGAATTGGCGCGACCTGCTTGATGAGTTCTATGCCGGATTCATTAAAAAGCTCGAAACTGCATCCAGTGCTGTCAAGGGCATGCGTGCGAATGACCCAACGGACACCGATATTCCTTGCAACCTTTGTGGTCGCCATATGCAAATTCGTACCGGGAGCACCGGCGTATTTTTAGGCTGCTCAGGTTATGCATTACCCCCGAAAGAACGTTGCAAAAATACAATGAATCTGGTTTCTGGCGATGAAGTGATCGACGCTGAGGCAGATGAGGAAGCGGAATCCCGTCAACTCAGATCAAAACATCGCTGCAAGCTATGTAACTCGGCAATGGACTCTTATTTGCTGGATGAGAGTCGCAAGCTGCATATTTGTGGAAACAATCCCGATTGTCCGGGTTATGAAGTGGAGCAGGGTAGTTATCGGCTTAAAGGTTATGAAGGCCCCACCATCGAGTGCGATAAATGTGGCAGCGAAATGCAATTGAAAACCGGTCGCTTTGGCAAATATTTTGGCTGCACCAATAGCGAATGCAAAAACACCCGGAAGCTACTTAAAAGCGGTGAAGCGGCACCACCCAAAGTGGAGCCAATTTCCATGCCTGAATTGCGTTGCGAAAAGGTGGATGACCACTATGTATTGCGGGATGGCGCCGCTGGCCTTTTCCTGGCCGCAAGCCAATTCCCCAAAAACCGTGAAACGCGCGCGCCATTAGTGGAGGAATTGCTACCTTACAAAGAGCAAATTGATCCGAAGTATCACTTTTTACTGTCTGCTCCAACGAAGGATCCAGAGGGTAATAAAGCTATTATTCGGTTTAGCCGCAAAACCAAGGAGCAGTACGTTCAAACCGAAGTTAATGGTAAAGCGACAGGCTGGAAAGCTTTTTACAATGCCGGCAAATGGCAGGTGCAAAAGTAATCAATGGAATAATCAGCTGGCAGTCTCTGTCGGCTGATTATTAACCCTCTCTTCAAGTCATCCCACTAAAATACATGCGCTCTCATATATCACTCGTTAATCAAAAAGTCAGTTTTGCCAGCGCTGCGCTTTCGCTTTTGGAGAGCGATCCAGACGCTCGGGAAAAAAAGCCGCTGGTACATAAGGCCTTATGCGAGTCTGTATTGCTTCATTTATATACAGCCTTCCATTTTTATCTGCGGGAACTGGCAGGTAGCAATGGCATAAAAAATCCCGAGACCATTGACTCTTTGCCCTCGCTCGTTGGCGTATTAAATCAATCGGGGAAACACCCTTCTGAGGTCATTGAGCTACAAGATCTTGCAGCTCATCAAGGGAGTTGGCTGAATAGCTTTTTGGCACAATATGAAGACGTTTTTAAATCACCACCCATGCCGATTGAAAAAAAATCGTTTGGTACTGAAAATTTTATCGAACTTGTTGATGTTACCGGGCAACAAGTAAAGTCTTTGGATATCGACTCATTACACTATTGGTTAAGTGAATTTAAATCCCTGGTGCTAAGGCAGCGTGAAACTGGCGCTGAGTATTAACAAGAAGTATATAAAAAGTTGAAGCTGCAAAGTGACTGTGGCACAATCAGCACCCTTCGCGCGACCGACCAATTGATTTTTATAAAAAACATTAAAAATCAAGTAGTTAAAGCGCAGTAAGATTTAGTCAGCGCCCGTTTTGTTAATGAAAGGGGCGACCTTAAGCGGACGTGGTGAAATTGGTAGACACACCAGGTTTAGGTTCTGGCGCCGTGAGGTGTGAGAGTTCGAGTCTCTCCGTCCGCACCATATTAAAGATGTTTATGTAAGCATCTGATCGATTGCCAAACATTAGTTATTTCACGAGGCACATATGCAGGTTTCACTTGAAACAACATCTGGATTGGAACGCCGTTTGACCGTAGGCGTACCTGCGGAGCAAGTTGAAAACGAAGTCGAAAATCGTTTGAAGCAAGCCGCCCGCAACGTCAGCATCAAAGGTTTTCGCAAAGGCAAAGTGCCCTTATCTGTAGTTAAGCAACGTTTCGGTGCTGGCATTCGCCAGGAAGTGGTTGGTGATGTAATTAGCCGTTCTTTCTATGCGGCTGTACAAAAAGAAAATGTAAAGCCTGCCGGGCAACCGTCTATCCAGCCAAAGCAATTGAGCGCTGGCAAGGATCTGGAATATGTAGCAACTTTTGAGGTTTATCCCAGTGTTGCGTTAAGTGATGTATCTGCTTATGAAATCAACCGATTCAAGGCAGAAGTAACAGAGTCTGATGTCGATAATATGATTGAAGTGCTACGCAAGCACCAGGCGACATGGTCTGTTGTGGACCGTGCGGCGGCAGATGGCGATCAGGTAGACATTAATTTTGTAGGCACCAAAGATGGTGTTGAGTTTGCTGGTGGCAAGGCCGATAACCACAAATTGGTTCTTGGCTCAAAATCAATGATTCCCGGCTTTGAAGAGGGTATTGTTGGCTTGAAGGCTGGTGAGCAAAAGAATATCGCTGTTACTTTCCCCGAAGATTACCAGGCGGATGAACTCAAGGGCGCAGCGGCTGAATTTGCTATTACAGTGAATAGCGTTTCTGAGGCCCAACTGCCCGAGCTGAAAAAAGAGTTTTTCCAAAAATTTGGTGTAGAAAAAGGCGGCGAAAAGCAATTCCGCAAGGAAGTTAAAGCGAATATGGATCGTGAGCTTGCCAATGCACTTAAGGCCAAGGTTAAAGTTCAGGTAATGGATGCATTAATTGCATCTCATTCTACCGAAATACCCAAGGCGTTAGTTGCCAGCGAGATTCAGGTTCTGCGCAACCAAATGCTGCAACGCTTTGGCGGGCAGCAACAAAACTTTGATGTGAAATCATTGCTTCCAGACACTATGTTCCAGGAAGAGGCTACCCGCCGTGTCACGTTGGGTTTGATTGTTGGTGAGATCGTTAAGGCCAACAAGCTGAAGCCAGATGCGAAACGTGTTCGCAGCATGATTGAGGAAATAGCTTCGACTTACCAGGAGCCAAAAGAAGTTATTGAATATTACAATAGCAATCAGGAATTGTTGGCGGGTGTAGAGTCGGCGGTGCTTGAGGATCAGGTGGTTGATCATATATTAGGTAAGGCCAAGGTAACTGACGTAGAAACTAACTACGACGAAATCATCAAAGCTAACGCACAACGTTAATTGTTTAAAAAAGCCGCAAAGCGCTCGCTTTGCGGCTTTCCCTCCTGCGAATACATCCCAATTTCCCTCTTTAGACTGGCATATAATCCCATCACGGGTTAAGCTCTCTAGTGTTAAATCTTCCGGTTCTCAAATTTGGCGATGCTCTAAAGCCCGCTTAAGGACAAAATGCACGATGTCATACGAATACATGAAATCTTCCTCATCTATTATTAACAGTGGCTTGGTCCCGATCGTTATTGAACAAACAGCAAGGGGCGAACGCTCCTTTGACATATATTCCCGCTTGTTGAAAGAGCGGGTTATATTTTTAGTTGGCCCGGTAGAAGACTATATGGCCAATTTGGTAGTTGCCCAATTACTATTCCTTGAGGCAGAAAACCCTGATAAAGATATCCACCTGTATATCAATTCTCCCGGTGGTTCGGTGACTGCTGGTATGTCTATATATGACACCATGCAGTTTATAAAGCCTGATGTAAGCACTATGTGTATCGGACAAGCCTGTAGTATGGGGGCTTTTTTGCTTAACGCAGGGGCGAAAGGCAAGCGTTTTTGTCTCCCCAATTCACGTGTCATGATTCACCAGCCAAGTGGTGGTGCTCAAGGGCAAGCATCAGATATTCATATCCAGGCTCAGGAAATACTAAAAATTCGTGCTCGCTTGAATGAATTAATGGCCCTTCACTCTGGTCAACCTATTGAAAAAATCGAGGTTGATACCGAGCGTGATAACTTTATGTCTGCTCAACAAGCTAAGGATTATGGCCTGGTTGACGCAGTTATTGAAAAGCGGATTCAATCTGCCAAATAGTTTTAATTGTCAGTCTTTCGATGTAATGCCAATGAAAATAGAAAAAACAGTGCCAAATTTTATTTTATAAACTTGAAATTTGTTTCTTTGGCCTGACAATTGTTATAGAAATTTTGATGGAGTGGGCTCAATGACCGATCACACTAGTGACTCAGGTGATAAAAGCGGAAAACTGCTGTATTGCTCTTTTTGTGGTAAAAGCCAGCACGAGGTTCGCAAATTAATTGCGGGACCATCTGTTTTTATTTGCGATGAGTGCGTTGATTTATGTAATGACATTATTCGCGAAGAGATACAGGAAAGTACCACTGAAGGCAGTTCCGATAAATTGCCAAAGCCGCATGAGATATCAGCCATTTTGGATCAATATGTCATTGGTCAAAAGCGGGCCAAGAAAGTTTTGGCAGTAGCCGTTTATAACCATTACAAACGGTTACGATTTGGCGATAAAACCGGCAAGGATAAAGAGGTGGTTGAGCTTGGCAAAAGCAATATTCTTTTGGTTGGGCCAACCGGTAGCGGAAAAACTTTGCTGGCAGAAACGCTCGCAAGATTATTGGATGTTCCTTTTACCATTGCTGATGCTACGACCTTAACTGAAGCAGGGTATGTGGGTGAAGATGTTGAAAATATCATCCAGAAACTGTTGCAA
This sequence comes from Gammaproteobacteria bacterium, assembly GCA_021151835.1. Lineage (GTDB taxonomy): Bacteria > Pseudomonadota > Gammaproteobacteria > Pseudomonadales > Cellvibrionaceae > Cellvibrio. The sequence continues at coordinate 51,188 of JAGKWO010000010.1, read as the reverse complement.
AAATGTGATTACGATGTTGAGAAAGCTCAACAGGGTATCGTTTATATTGATGAAATCGATAAGATTTCCCGTAAATCAGATAATCCATCCATTACCAGGGATGTGTCTGGTGAGGGAGTTCAGCAAGCGCTACTGAAATTAATTGAAGGGACGGTTGCTTCGGTTCCTCCGCAAGGGGGGCGTAAACATCCCCAGCAGGAGTTTCTGCAAGTTGATACATCCAATATATTATTTATTTGCGGTGGTGCTTTTGCTGGTTTGGACAAGGTCATTCGTGACAGATCAGAAAAGGGTGGAATCGGGTTTGGTGCAGAGGTTAAGAGCAAGGATGAAAAACGTAATTTTGGCGAAACCTTGCATGATCTTGAGCCTGAAGACCTTGTGAGATATGGTTTAATTCCGGAGTTCGTTGGTCGCTTACCCGTGATTGCGACGCTTGATGAGCTTGATAAAGCGGCTTTAATCCAGATACTTACAGAGCCAAAGAATGCGTTGACCAAGCAATATGCGCGTTTGTTTGAAATGGAGGGTGTCCAGATTGATTTCAGATCTGACGCGTTGGATGCGGTGGCTGAGCGTGCTTTGGAGCGGAAGACCGGGGCGAGAGGTTTGCGCTCGATCATGGAGTCCGTACTGCTCGATACAATGTATCGGATTCCCGCTGAAGAGCATGTAGTTAAAGTGGTAGTGGATGAGTCTGTTATAAAAGGTGAATCTGAGCCATTGTTAGTCTATGAAGCTGCCGAAAAACAATCTAAAGCGGCTTCTGACGAATAAATTAAAAAGTTTTTATTTTGGTTAAAAAGAGCGCACTTTTGCGCTCTTTTTTGTTTTTTCTATACCTCGAACTTGTAATTGCACCCATTAACCCCCAATCTTGTTTCATGGCAGCGTGACTGCCGTCTGAAAAGAGAGGATCCAATGGTCGCTGAAACCCCACTCGAGTCTCGTATCACTGACATTCCACTTTTGCCTCTACGGGATGTTGTCGTATATCCGCACATGGTAACGCCCCTGTTTGTTGGGCGAGGTAAATCTATTGAGGCCCTTGAAAGGGCAATGGCAGCCGATAAGCAGGTGCTGTTGGTTGCACAAAAAAATCCCCAGCAGGATGAGCCAAAGGCTGACGATCTTTATGGGATCGGGACTGTTGCCGCCATCCTTCAGTTGCTAAAGCTCCCGGATGGAACTGTTAAGGTGTTAATAGAGGGGCGGGAACGCGCCCAAATTGAATCCATCGAAGATGCCGGCGAGTTTTTCAAAGCGAACGCAGAAATTATTACTTCCTCTGTTGTTGAGGGAGCCGAAGCGCGTGCGTTGGTGGCTTCTGCAATCGGGCAGTTCGAACAATACGTAAATTTAAGCAAAAAAGTCCCTGTGGAAGTGATCACTTCATTATCAGGAATAGATGAGCCAGGCCGACTTGCGGACACGATCGCAGCCCATATGTCGCTGGATTTATCCAAGAAGCAATCCATTCTTGAGATGTCTGACATTCATGCGCGCATAGAGTTGCTTCTCGATTTAATGGATGCTGAGCTGGATTTATTTCATGTTGAGAAAAAAATTCGCGGGCGTGTTAAAAAACAAATGGAGAAAAGCCAGCGCGAATATTATTTAAACGAGCAAATCAAAGCCATTCAAAAGGAGCTTGGTGAGTTAGGCGAAGAAGTTAACGAAGTTGATGAGCTGGAGAAAAAAATTATTTCTGTCGGTATGCCTAAGGATGCAGAAGAGAAGGCGCGTACCGAATTAAATAAATTAAAAATGATGTCTCCGATGTCTGCCGAAGCATCGGTGCTTCGAGCGTATATTGATTGGATGATCAAGGTACCTTGGAGTAAACGCAGTAAGGTTCGTAATGATTTGATTCGCGCTGAAGAAGTATTGAATAAAGATCATTTTGGCTTGGAAGAAGTTAAAGAAAGAATTCTTGAATACCTCGCTGTGCAACAGCGAGTTAAAAAAGTGAAGGGTCCGATTCTATGTCTGGTTGGACCACCAGGCGTTGGGAAAACCTCTTTAGGTGAATCTATTGCTCGGGCAACAAATCGTGAATTTGTTCGTATGGCGCTTGGCGGAGTACGGGATGAGGCTGAAATCCGCGGACATCGCCGCACATACATCGGCTCCTTGCCTGGTAAGTTAATTCAAAAGATGGCTAAAGTTGGAGTTAAAAATCCGCTGTTCTTGCTTGATGAAATTGACAAAATGGGAATGGATAATCGGGGCGATCCAGCTTCTGCCTTATTGGAAGTGTTGGACCCTGAACAAAATAGCCACTTCAATGATCATTATCTGGAAGTGGACTACGATCTATCAGATGTGATGTTTGTATGCACATCAAATTCGATGAATATCCCCGGGCCATTATTGGACCGCATGGAAGTCATTCGTATTCCTGGATATACAGAAGATGAAAAATTAAATATTGCTTTACGTTACTTGCTTCCGAAACAAATCAAAGCAAACGGTTTGAAAGAGTCTGAGATAGAAATTACGAATGAAGCTATTCGGGATATTATTCGCTATTACACTCGCGAAGCCGGTGTCCGTGGTTTGGAGCGGGAAATCGCGAAGATTTGTCGAAAAGTGGTTACTCGCCATGTGAAGGGAAAGAGTAACAAGGCTGATGCAATCAGCAGTGACCTGCTTGAAGATTTACTAGGTGTACGGAAATTTGATTTTGGTAAAGCGGAAAGCAAAGATCAAATAGGTCAGGTAACAGGGCTTGCGTGGACTCAGGTGGGCGGTGAACTATTGACCATAGAATCGTCAGCGGTTGCCGGAAAAGGCCGGATTATTAAGACCGGGTCTTTGGGTGACGTTATGCAAGAATCTATCCAGGCAGCATTAACCGTTGTTCGCTCAAGAGGGCAAGCGTTAGGTATAGCTCCTGATCATCATGAACGTGTGGATGTTCACATCCATGTCCCCGAGGGAGCTACACCAAAAGATGGGCCGAGCGCGGGTATAGCAATGTGCACAGCCCTGGTTTCCGTACTAACCAGCATCCCTGTTAAAGCAGATGTTGCCATGACAGGGGAAATTACCCTGAGGGGAGAGGTACTTCGCATCGGGGGATTGAAGGAAAAGCTACTCGCCGCACACCGTGGTGGCATCCAGACTGTTATTATTCCAGCGGATAACGAACGAGATTTGAAGGAAATTCCTGCAAACATAAAAGAAGATTTGGTTATCAAACCAGTTAAATGGATTGATGAAGTTCTTGACATTGCCTTGCAGCATCATCCTAAACCGCTCAGTGATGAAGAATATCGGGCGTTGGAAAAAGCCGCTCAAAAAACACCCGAGGCAGATAATCGATTGAATACTCATTAAAGCTAAAAAGGCTTATAGAGGCAAACAATAGTGCATCGGTTGTTTTGTGAACAGAGATGAGGTGGTTTTGTGTAAAGCTGCAAGCTTTCCTTGACCCTCCTCAGGTCTGTTGGTATAAATCGCAATTCATTTGCTGTGCAGCCAAGTAAATTATTCGCGACATTAATTTGCGCTGTATTTTTTGAAACAAATAATCAAAAGGGGTTAAGTGTGAACAAAACTGAGCTGATTGAAGCTATTGCCGCATCTGCGGATATTCCTAAAGCAGCTGCTGGACGTGCCTTGGATGCTGTAGTGGATAGTATCACTGGTGCCCTGAAGAGTGGTGATTCCGTGGTTCTGGTAGGCTTTGGTACTTTTGCTGTGAAAGAGAGAGCAGCGCGTACCGGTCGTAATCCCCAGACTGGTGCTGAAATCAAAATTGCTGCGGCAAAAGTGCCTGGATTCAAACCTGGTAAAGCACTTAAAGATGCAGTCAATTGATTGACAGTATTTTCCGATAGATTGATTAATCGGAGATATATAAAAGGCGCATCTATATGCGCCTTTTTCTTAGTGATGTGGCTTTTGTGTCCAAATAAGTGATTACAAATTAATGCTTTAAACATCGAATAATTAATTATTAAGTTTCTTTTGTGCGGTCTTTCGCGCAAAACGTTTTCTTTCCAGCTAGGAGTTCAAAATGTTACAAAACCTCAGAGACAATTCCAGAGGCGTAATCTCTTTTATATTAATTGGATTTCTTGTAATTATTTTTGCCCTGACTGGTGTTGAAGCGCTATTTAATTGGGATACATCAGCAAACCAGGCTGCCAAGGTAAATGGTGAGGTTATTACTGAAACAGATGTCGCCCGTGCCATCGGCAATCAAAAGCAACAAATGATTAATACTTACGGTGATCAAATTCCTGCTGAATTTCTCAGTGATGAATATTTACGGAAGCCTGTTATTGAAAATCTGGTTCAACGTAAAGTACTGTTCCAGGCGGCTGACAATTCCGGGATGGTAATTGGAAGTAATTACCTTCACGAGCAAATTAGTAATTCCCAACAATTTAAAAGCGAAACCGGTGTTTTTGATAATAATCGCTATCAGCAGTTGCTGCGCAGCATGGGTTATACCCACGGTACTTACAGTAAATTGCTATCTGAAGAACTGGTGATAAATCAATTGCAATCCGGCGTGAGCACGACCGCATTTACAACTCCGGCACAGCTTAACGATGTTGTTGCATTAAGTTTTCAGTCCCGTGATATTTCCTATGTGATATTACCTTCTGCGAAAATAAGGGAAGGCGTGGTTATTAATGACGATGAAATTCAGGCCTATTACGGAGCGAATCAGCAAATTTTTACAAGTGATGAGCAAATTGCTGTTGATTACATTAGTTTGAGTGTTGCTGAATTGGCAAAAGGCGTCTCTGTTACTGAAGAGCAGATTCGTAAGCAATACGAACAAAATCTTACTTCTTTTGTCGCCGCTACCGAACGCCATGCTGCGCATATTTTGATTGAAAATAACAATGCAGAGAAAATTAAAACGGTCAGCGATAAGTTGGCAGCAGGTGAGGATTTCGCCAAACTTGCTAAAGAATACTCTGATGATTTAGGCAGCAAGGAGCAGGGCGGCGATCTGGGCTTTAGCAAAGGCGATGCATTCCCGGCAGAATTTGAAACTGCATTGGCAGCATTAAAAATAGGTCAGGTTTCTGCGGCAGTTAAGACTGATGCAGGCACTCATTTTATTAAATTACTCGCTGAAAAAGGCGCTGAGCCACCGTCATTTGACGAGCAAAAAGCGAGTGTGGAAGAGCAATTAAAGCGAGCCGAAGCCGAAACCTTATTTGTTGCCCAATTGGAAAAATTGCGTGATTTGGCTTACAACGCTGAAAATCTGGCGGATGTTGCCCAGGAATTGGGCGTTAAAGTGCAGAATTCGGGTTTGTTTGAGCGCAATAAAGGTAAGGATTTACTTGCGAATCCCAAAGTAGCCGCTGCAGCTTTTTCTGATGAAGTTTTGCAACAAGGCAATAGCAGTGAAGTTATCGAGATAGATTCAAGCAATGTTGTTGTGTTGAAAAAGACAGATTACAAGCCGAAGCAAGTTAAGCCGATAGCAGACGTTCGCGAGCAAATCATCAATACTCTTAAAGATCAAAAAGCTCGCACATTACTAAATGATCAGGCAGCAAAATTGATAGCTGATCTGAAAGCAAATGGTAAATTTGATGAGCTGAGCAAAGCAAATGGCGTAGAATTAAAGCAGGTTAAAGCGGTAACAAGAAGCAATGCTGAAGTGGATGCCGATGTGTTGCGTTATGCCTTTTCAATGAGCAAGCCGCAAGCCGGGTCCAGTAGTTATGGCAGTGTTCCAACGAGCTCAGGTGATTTGGCGGTTGTTGTGCTTGAAGCGGTAACTGCAGGTAGTTTTGATAAAGTCACGGCAGAACAAAAGACAGCGATTGTTGCACAGCTAGGAAATATCTATGGACGTAATGATTTTGCCAGCTTTCAAAAATTCCTTAAGGATTCTGCTGAAATAAAGTAACGTAATCTTTACGTTGAAATAAAAAAACCAGGCATCAGGCCTGGTTTTTTTATTTTGGTAAGTGTGTAATTCCCATCAAGGTTATTCACTTATTATATTTCCTGCATGCAGGCCGCATTCTTTCTTGGTTGCCTCTTCCCACCACCAGCGACCTTCGCGTTCATGTTGGCCTGGTGCTATAGCGCGAGTACAAGGCTCACAGCCAATCGATACGAAGCCTCTTTCATGAAGTTCGTTGTAAGGTACCTCGCATAAACGAATATAATCCCAGACCTCTTTTGATGACCAGTTAGCGAGAGGGTTGAACTTCGTCAATGTCGCGCCTGGTCGCGCAAATAGTTTGTCATCTTGAATGACCGGCACTCCTGCACGGGTAGGGCTTTGATCTTTGCGTTGACCTGTTATCCATGCATCCAGCGTCAGAAGCTTTTTGCGCAGGGGGTCAATTTTACGTATGCCGCAGCACTCTTTATGATCATCTTCGTAAAAACTGAATAATCCTTTTTCTGTTACCAGCTTGCGTACGGCATCCCCATCAGGAGAAATAACATCAATTTTGATTCCATAATGTTTCCGGACTTTTTCAATGAAGCGGTAGGTTTCGGGATGTAAGCGGCCGGTATCAAGGCAAAAAACAGGTATATCCGGGCGATAGTTATGAGCCATTTCGATTAGCGCTACATCCTCCGCACCGCTAAAAGAAATGGCAATATTTTCAAATTGCTTCAGTGCATATTTGATAATCTTTTGCGGGCTTTCCTGCTGTAGTTTGGCTTCAAGGTCGACGACGTTGATTAGGTTTTCGGTCATAACAGCTACTCACGGTAATATTTATTTACCCCGGTCAACGAGTTTTCACCAAGGGGTGTTAAAGGATACCAGAGCAGGGGAGTTTTCCCCAAGAATACAGCAGCTGGGGTTGTCAAAAGCGCACCACGGGAGCCAGGTATTTGGTTTGCTTTGCAGCGACAAAACGGGTAGATTGCCGCCACTATTTGCCTTGATATGGCCCTGTTTTTTAACTGTTTGGAGGTTGCTGTGGAAATTGCATGCCTGGATTTGGAAGGTGTATTGGTCCCGGAGATTTGGATTGAGTTCGCAAAGGTAACGGGTATTGAGGAGCTGAAGGCAACTACTCGTGATATTCCGGATTATGACGTATTGATGAAGCAACGTATTCGTATTCTGGAGGAGCATAAGCTGGGGCTTAAGGAGATTCAGGATGTAATTGCGACACTTAAGCCTTTGGAGGGTGCTGTAGAGTTTATTAATTGGTTGCGTGAGCGTTTTCAGGTGGTGATTCTCTCGGACACCTTTTACGAATTTTCCCAACCCTTGATGCGCCAGCTGGGGTTTCCGACCTTGTTATGCCATCGTTTAAATGTGGATGAGCGTGGAATGGTCGTTGGTTACACCTTGCGTCAGAAAGATCCAAAGCGACAATCCGTGTTAGCTCTCAAAACTCTATACTATCGCGTAATCGCGGCTGGTGATTCTTATAATGACACCACCATGCTGGGTGAGGCGGATCAGGGTATTTTGTTTCATGCTCCCCAAAATGTCATTGAGCAGTTCCCGCAATTCCCTGCTGTGCATACATTTGAAGATTTGAAAAAAGAGTTTTTAAAAGCCAGCAATCGTGAATTAAGTTTATAAGCTCTGTGTCCACATCCCCGGCCTTGTAATCGGCTGGGGAAATCTATTCGAGGGTACCGCCTCCTCCTGTCTTTAACAAATTAGTGTTTGGGTGTGATGCGTTTACGATAGCTTATCCAGCACGGATGCGAGGCTATTACTGCTCCTGTAAAGTCTCCGGTTTCGCCAGGGCTTTCTGCTAAATATATTTTTAGAATGCAATTCTAGCCGATCATGTTTTGCTGCATTGGTTTGATTAAAAAGTATTTAATAAAGTATTGGGCATCCGCTCGCGTTTTTTTAACTCTCTTATTTATTTTTGAAAATGCCAAACAATTTTCAATATCCATAAAAAACTCCTGTATTTCTGCAGCGGAAATTTGTAATTCTATTGAAGCGCTTATTGAATAGGCGGGCATGTAAATTTGACCGGCAATATAACTTTTTATTTGCCCGCTTTTTTACATTAATCGGCTAAAGTCAATCCTATCCTTTTGTTATTAATCGTCTGTCATGTCTAATATTGTCGTAGTAATTATTTGCTTGCTTGTTGGTTTACTCTTTCAGCGCAGCAAGCACCTGCCTGAAAATGCAGCGGCGTCGCTGAATGGGTATGTGATCTATGTGGCGCTACCTGCGCTAATTTTAGCGGAAATACCCAAGCTCACTATGAACCATGAAGCAGTAATTCCGGTGATTACAGCCTGGGCGGTCATGTTTTTTAGCGCGGTCCTTACATTTTTTACGGCGCGTTGGTTGAGGTGGTCGCGTGAGATTACCGGGGCATTGATGTTGTTGGTGCCCTTGGGTAATACGGGTTTTGTGGGAATTCCGCTCATAGAGGCTCATCTTGGTTCCAACGGAATTCCCTATGCAATCCTTTATGATCAATTGGGGACTTTTATCGCACTGAATACGTTTGGAGTGGCACTGGCGGCTTACTACGCCGGTGGAGCTACATCGCCAACCAGGATCTTGCGCAATATTCTGGTATTCCCTTCTTTTATCGCGCTGGTTCTGGCGTTCCTGCTGAGATTTTTTACCTATCCGGATTGGCTTGCTGAAGCGCTTGCGCGAATTTCATCTACACTTGTGCCTGTGGTAATGGTGGCTGTTGGTTTGCAATGGCGCTTCAAATTGGAATCAACACATTTATTACCATTATTGCTGGGGATTTTTTACATTCTTGTTTTATCCCCTGCATTCGCCTGGTTCGGTTTGTGGCTATTTGACGTCCAGGGGCTGGTTGCCCAGGTGGTAGTGTTAGAGGCCGCCATGCCAGCGATGATTTCGGCAGGTGTGCTGGCGATTGGCCACAACCTCGCACCCCGTTTTGCAGCGTCCATGGTGGGTTATAGTTTGTTGCTGGGGCTTGTTAGCGTGTGGGTTTGGCGAGTGCTGCTAGTGAATTAATCGCGCAACCAAATTAACAATAAATTCAATGTAACCTAATTTCTGCACGGATGGTTTTATGTCGCACAATCAGCCGTCTGGTTTGCTGAAAAGTGATTTGTCTGCATGGAATCCCTTGCAGGTGGATACTTACGATTTTTATCTGGCGCAGCTTTGTGCAACAAATCCCGTCACTGTGACGCAAAATATTTATTCAAATGATCGCCAGTTGTTGCTGGCAGCTGGTGATTTGGTAACCCACAACGCTTTGCTGCCACTTCGCTCATTGACGCTGGCTACACCGTTATCGAGTTGTATCCAGATTCAGCGATTGATGGGTAATGCTGATTTTTTACAGCAGATGGTCAATATCATTCGCGATACAGAATTTTTCCAGGCGCTTGAGGAGCGAAAATACCCATTGGAGTCTTTGCTGCCGGTTAGTGAAATGCTGGAACAATTTCCATTGGTTCAGCAACGCTTGACAGTGATGGCAGCGCAAATGAACGATTTATTCCAGCGCACGCTAAGTGTTGGGTTGTGGTCACTTTTTATCGCCCAGGAAATGCGTCTGCCACTAGCAGAAACGCAAATGGTTTTCTGGGGCGCGATTTGCCATGACTTTGGCATGATGCATATCGCTCCACACATTTTGGCCAAGGCAGAGGAGTTGACGGCGGAAGAGTGGCGTAGCTTGCAGGGGCATGTTGATATTTCCCGGCAAATATTGACCGATGTTCCGGAGTTTTCCGCGGCGCTGATCGATGCAGTTTATGAGCACCATGAGCGCTGTGATGGCACAGGCTACCCGCATGGAAAAGTAGAAAGCGAAATTTCCTTGCACGGGCAAATTCTTGCATTGGCCGATAGTATTGTCGGTATCTATTACAACCGTTTTAAACCCCATGGCCGCCGCTGGCGTGAAGTTATTCCGGTATTGGAATTGAATCGCGCAGCTTATTTGTATCGCAGTTGTGAAATTGTGAGCACCATGATTTTTCGTAGCGAAATACCGTTGGAAAATGTGGTGGAGGGTAGCGAGGTGCCAGAGTTTGCCGAGCGGATGTTGCAACAAAATGCACGCTTGCAACAATGGTTTGCTGAATTAAGTTCGGTGTTGACCGGCCTTGGTTATACTCACGGTGATCGCAAACTTCATAGCCTGCAAAACGTCGTGTTGCATATTGCCTCAACATTTAAGGGAAGCCTGTTATTCAAAGAGGATTTGCGCGAATCCTTGCAGTCGATTGCCAACCAGCAGGGGATCGGTATTAATAAAGTGGTGGAAGATGCGTTATTGCGCCAGCAAGAAATGAATTTCCATCTTCATCGTTTAACACATATGCTGCAAATGTATCTGGGGTCCGGTGATTGCAAAAATCCTAAAATTGCTGAAAAACTTGACGCAGGTCTGCAAAAAATTGGCGGCTTTTTATTGCCGCCAACGTCATCAAGATAAATTATTTTTTAACGTTTATTGTTGATGCCAGAACGGTTGCCCTACCGTTGGTGTGCTGGGGCTGGCGGTCTGGCGTTTCTGCATAAGGCCGGCTTTGAATGCTTTACGCCCTGCATCAATAGCATCGGCAAATGCTTCCGCCATTAATGGCGGATTATGCGCTTTGGCTACTGCTGTATTTAATAAGATCCCGTCAAATCCCATTTCCATCGCTTCTGCCGCCTGTGATGGTGCGCCGAGACCGGCATCGATAATCATCGGAATATCTTTAATGCGCTCGCGCAGGCTGCGCAAGCTGTAACGATTTAATAAGCCCTGGCCGGTGCCAATAGGCGCACCCCATGGCATTAGTACTTCGCAACCCACATCCACCAAGCGTTTGCATAAAATTAAATCATCTGTGCAATAGGGAAGCACTTTGAAGCCTTTTTTTATCAAAATTTCTGAGGCTTCAACCAAACCAAATGGATCGGGTTGCAGATTGTAGTCATCGCCCACCACTTCCAGTTTAATCCAGTCGGTATTAAAAATTTCGCGCGACATTTCTGCGAGCGTCACTGCTTCTTTCACCGATTTACAGCCCGCAGTATTCGGTAGTAAACGGCACCCGCTTTCCTGGATGTATTGCCAGATTGCATCGCCATCACGATTGGCTGGATTTTGCCGGCGCAAACCCAGTGTTACGATTTCACAGCGCGACTGCGCAATTGAATCGCGCATCAATTGCGGCGATGAATAGAGTGCAGTGCCGAGTAAAAAACGACTGGAGAAAGTTTCACCGTAAAGCGTGAAATCGTGTGCAGGTGCGGTTGCTGTTGTGTTGCTCATGGCAATTAACCTCCACCCACCGGGCGCACTATATCAATTTGGTCGTTGTTACCAAGTGCCCGTTCGGCGTAAGTTGAGCGAGGCACAAATTCCTGGTTGATTGCCACAGCGATTTTACTATCGGCGTAGCCCCACTCATGCAGTGCATCACTCAACAGTGTTGCAGGAGCAATGGATTTAATTTCATTGTTTACACTGACTTGAATCATCATTCATTAACCTGGCGTAGAAACCTGAAGCAGGTCGGGAAATAAAATATGTTGGGTTTGTGCAATTTGCGCAAGCACTTGTTCAACTACCGCGGGTGCCAGTAAATAACCATGGCGAAATAAACCGTTGGCAATAATGAGGCCGGGTTTGCAGAAAATTTTTGGTAAATTATCCATAAATGCCGGGCGCAAATTGGTATCCATTTCGATAATGCGCGCTTCGGCAAATGCAGGCGATAAAGTATAAAGGGCACTGCCTAATTCAAGCGACGATTGCAGGGTCACCGGTGAGCGGTCTTCACTTTCAATTTGGGTCGCCCCGATAACAAAACGATTTGCCGGTTTCGGAACCACATAAAGTTGGTAGCGCGGATGCATTAATCGAACCGGGCGCTGCAAATGGATTTCACTGGTTTCTACATGCAAGGTTTCACCGCGCACACCGCGCAATTTTTGCAACCGGTTTTTTGCACCCAGGCCGCGGCAATCGATTACCCAATCAAATTTTTCTACACCTGTGTCCGTGTGAATTGTTTGTGGTCCTGTTTCCACGGGAGTGTTTTCGCGAATCTTGATTCCCAGGCGAATTAATTCGTCGCCGAGCTGTTGTAAAAATTCGCGGTTATGCAAATGACCTTCTTCTTGCAATAGCAAGCCATGCATAAAATGTGGGCTTAAATCCGGTTCCAGATTCTGGATATCACGGCTGGACACGCGTTGGTAATTACGGCACTCCGGTACAACAAAATTTAATTCGCTTTCGAATTGTTGTAATTCACTTTCATCTTGCGGATGGGCGACTAGCAAGCTGCCTTTGGCGAAAAATAAGTCGGGCGTATGTTGCGGTAAATCGTTTTGCGGTAAATCCTTCAACCATTCCGGCCAGCGTTGTAGTGCAAATTGCCCCATACGATAAACATTTACATCGGATACTACCGCTTCGCTCAGTGGTGCGATCATTCCAGCCGCAGTAAATGCGGCAGCGCGCGTTGTATTGCCATCCGGTTGCAGCTTGCCTGCTTCAAATAATGTGATGTCATGACCAAGCAGGCGCAAACGCCAGGCAAGCAAACGCCCTAACAGGCCGGCACCGGCAATGGCGATGGGTTGTAAGCGGATTTGGGTATTCACAATGCCTCGAAAAAAAGAGGCGAAGGGCAGGGAAATAGCAATCGCTATATACCTTGTTCCCTCCGCAGGTTCTAGCCTGTTCAGGTTCTACGGGTTGGGCCGAGCCCATCTCAGCCTCCGTACTGAATTTGCAATGAGTGCAATTCAGCCAAGGCGCCCCGACAAGAATGCGGCCAATATACTGATGGCTGCAGCCGTTCGCAATCAAAACCTTGCGGGTTTTTGTTAAGGGTCTAGCGACTCGATAACGCTATGAAATCCACCCTGTGCCACTCTGGTATGAATACGCTGGCCCGGTTGGACTTGTTGTTGATTGGTGATGACCCGGCCTGATTGCGCATCGCTTGTCAGGGTAAAGCCACGCTCTAATGTATTGAGCGGACTTAGTGTATTGAGCAGGCGGGCGGCGGCGGCAAGGCGCAATTTCTGGCGATCCAGGTATATAAATTGGGCTTTATGAAGTTGGGTTTGCGCCGCCTCCAGACGCTCGCGCAGTTGCGCCAACCGCACCTGCGGGTGATGCGCCTGCATCCGCAAGCGCAGTTGGGCGAGTTGGTGTTGATGGCGGTTCAGCAGGTTTTTAATATGGTTTTTCAGGCGCAATTCAAGGTTATCCAAACGTTGCGCCTGTTGCTCCAGGCGTTCGCGCGGGTGGCGCAAACGCTGGCGCAAGTGGTGCAGGTGTTTTTGTAACTGTGCAAGCTTGCGTAACATGGCATCTTCGAGCAGCACTTCAAAACCGATAAATTTATCCAGCCATTCGTCGCCATCGGGAACCAATATTTCGGCGGCGGCAGAAGGCGTCGGTGCGCGCAGATCCGCAACAAAATCAGCGATGGTGAAATCCACCTCGTGCCCCACGGCGCAGACGATTGGCAATTGGCTATTAAAAAGCGCACGCGCGACGGCCTCTTCATTAAATGACCACAAATCTTCCAGTGAGCCACCGCCGCGGGTTAGCAGGATGACGTCAAACAGGTCGGCGCGGTTGGCTAAATCAATCGCTTTAACAATCTGTGGCGCAGATTCCTTACCTTGTACTGCCACCGGAATCACCGTGACCTGAACCCCGGCGAAGCGACGCTCCAATACGCTCAGGACATCGCGGATCGCGGCACCGGTTGGCGAGGTGATAACCGCAATATGCCGGGGGATTTTGGGCAGGGCTTTCTTGTGGGCCTCATTAAATAAGCCCTCGGCGGCCAGGCGGTGTTTGAGTTCATCAAAGGCCCGTTGCAATGCGCCGCTACCGGCTTCTTCCATGTGTTCGGCGATAATCTGGTAATCGCCGCGCCCTTCATAAAGGCTGACGCGCGCACGAATAAGGACATGTTGCCCTTGTTGCGGTTTGAATCGAACTGTCATGTTGCGGTTGCGAAACATGCAGCAGCGCACCTGGGCCTGGTCGTCCTTCAGGGTGAAATACCAATGGCCTGAAGAGGGAATGGACACATTCGATAGCTCCCCTTCTACCCATAACAAGGGTAAGTGTGTCTCCAGTAGTTGCCGGGCCTGGCGATTAAGCTGGGTGACGCTAAGGATTTCACGGGCGGGCGCTGTGCTGAAAAGATCATTCATGGCAGGCATACTCACAAGCAGGTTGCCGGGCATTCTATGTCATGCGTCGGTGTGCGGGTAGCTTGGAAGGGGTTATAGCCACTAGATATTGTGGTTATTAGTTTATACCTCTGGTTGTTTTAGTTTACCGGGGGGGATCGAGCCGCTATAATTCCGCGTTTATTTTTCCCGCTCTATTTTGAGGTTGGTAGCTATGTTGCGAATTGCTGAAGAAGCGCTCACGTTTGATGATGTGCTCCTGGTTCCAGGTTTTTCGGATGTCACCCCGAAAGATGTATCCCTGAAGACTCAGTTGACTCGCAAGATCCAGCTAAATATCCCTCTGATTTCTGCTGCGATGGATACGGTGACTGAAGCGCGCCTCGCTATCGCCATGGCGCAGGAAGGCGGTATTGGAATCATCCATAAGAACATGACCGTCGAACAGCAAGCCGCTGAAGTGCGTGCAGTTAAGAAGTTCGAAGCCGGTGTGGTTAAAGATCCTATTACTATTGACTCAAGCGCCACCATCCGCGAGTTGATCGCCTTGACCCGCAAAAACAACATATCCGGCGTTCCTGTACTGCATAACGGCGATCTGGTCGGCATCGTTACCGGTCGCGATGTGCGTTTTGAAACCAATCTGGATGCCAGTGTTTCCAGCATTATGACTCCCAAGGCCCAGTTGGTTACCGTTAAAGAGGGCTTCACCTCGGAAGAAGTGCGCAACCTGTTGCATAAACACCGCATCGAAAAAGTGCTGGTGGTTAATGACAATTTCGAATTGCGTGGCTTGATCACCGTAAAAGACATCAACAAAGCTGAAAAATACCCAAGCGCTTGTAAAGATCCGGAAGGTCGTTTGCGCGTAGGTGCGAGCGTGGGTACCAGCCGTGATACTGATGCCCGCGTAGATGCATTGGTTGAAGCTGGTGTGGATGTGCTGGTGGTTGATACTGCCCACGGTCACAGTAAAAACGTGTTGGATCGCGTGCGTGCGATCAAAGCCAAATACCCTGATGTACAAGTCATCGGCGGCAATATTGCAACGGGTGCGGCTGCTTTGGCATTGGTTGAAGCTGGTGCGGATGCGGTGAAAGTTGGTATTGGTCCAGGTTCTATTTGTACAACCCGTATTGTCAGCGGAGTGGGTGTCCCACAAATTTCTGCGATTGCCAATGTGGTTGCGGCCCTGAAAGGTACAGGCGTTCCCGCAATTGCTGACGGTGGTATTCGTTATTCCGGTGATATCGCCAAAGCGGTCGTTGCCGGTGCCTATGCAGTCATGATGGGTTCCATGTTTGCCGGTACTGAGGAAGCGCCGGGCGAGGTAGAGTTGTATCAAGGTCGTACTTATAAGGCTTATCGTGGTATGGGCTCATTAGGTGCTATGTCCCAATCGCAAGGTTCCAGTGACCGTTATTTCCAGGATGCCAGCGCCGGTGCAGAGAAATTGGTTCCGGAAGGTATCGAAGGTCGCGTTCCTTATAAAGGTCCGTTGGCGGCAATCGTTCATCAGATGATGGGTGGATTGCGTTCAGCGATGGGCTATACCGGTTGTTCCGATCTGGAAGCCATGCGCACCAAGCCTGAGTTTGTGCGCGTAACGGCCGCTGGTATGGGTGAAAGCCATGTACACGATGTGCAAATTACCAAAGAAGCACCTAATTATCCGATTGGTGGTCGTTAATTAAGTGGTGGCCGTTAATTTGAGTAGTCATTAGCTCTTAACAGGTCAGCGTGAAAAACTCGGGTTAAGCCCGAGTTTTTCGTTTCAGCAGAATTCATTTTTAAGTTTTTATTTTCTGATTTTTTTCATTTGAACAGGGCACAACATGTCTCAAGATATTCACGCACAGCGAATCCTCATTCTGGATTTCGGTTCACAATACACCCAATTGATCGCACGTCGTGTACGCGAAATTGGTGTTTTCTCCGAAATTCGCGCCTGGGATATGAGCGATGAAGAAATTCGCGCATACAATCCGAAAGGCATTATTTTGGCCGGTGGCCCCGAGTCTGTCCATGAAGCCAATTCACCGCGTGCGCCGCAAGCGGTATTTAATCTGGGTGTGCCTGTGTTTGGTATTTGCTATGGCATGCAAACCATGGCCGAACAATTAGGTGGTGCGGTTGAAGGTTCCAATATTCGCGAATTCGGCTATGCGCAAGTAAAAGTGGAAGCTGAAAGTGCGATTTTCCAGGATATTAAAGACCACGTTGATTCCGATGGTAATGCGCTGCTGGATGTGTGGATGAGCCACGGCGATAAAGTTACCAAAATGCCTGCAGGTTTTAGCATCCTTGCATCAACACCCTCATGTCCAATCGCTGGCATCGTTGATGAAACTAAAAAATTCTACGGTGTGCAATTCCATCCGGAAGTAACCCACACATTGCAAGGCAAGCGTATTTACGAACACTTTATTTTAAATATCTGTGGTTGTGAACCTTTATGGACCGCCGCGAATATTGTTGAAGATGCAATTAAAAAAGTGCGCGAACAAGTTGGCACTGACAAAGTATTGCTTGGCCTTTCCGGTGGTGTGGATTCCTCTGTGGTTGCTGCGCTGCTGCACAAAGCGATCGGTGATCAACTGACCTGTGTATTTGTCGATAATGGTTTGCTGCGCAAAAATGAAGGCGACCAAGTGATGGATATGTTCGCCAAAAATATGGGTGTGCGTGTTATCCGCGCCGACGCGGAAGAACAATTCCTCAGCAAGCTTGCCGGTGTTAATGATCCGGAGAAAAAACGCAAAATTATCGGCGGTACTTTTATCGATGTATTTGATGCGGAGGCCACCAAACTTAAAGAGGTTAAATGGCTGGCACAAGGCACGATTTATCCCGACGTCATTGAATCTGCTGCTGCCAAAACCGGTAAAGCACATGTTATCAAATCACACCATAACGTAGGTGGTTTGCCGGACGATATGGCATTCAAATTAGTTGAGCCGCTGCGTGAATTATTCAAAGACGAAGTGCGTGCAATCGGTTTGGAATTAGGTTTGCCCTACGACATGGTCTACCGTCATCCGTTCCCGGGCCCGGGCCTGGGTGTGCGCATCCTTGGTGAAGTGAAAAAAGAATATGCCAATATCTTGCGCGAAGCAGATGCGATCTTTTTGGAAGAGTTGCACGCGTCAGGCTGGTATCACAAAACCTCGCAAGCATTTGCGGTGTTCCTGCCAGTGAAGTCTGTCGGTGTGGTAGGTGATGGTCGCCGTTACGAATGGGTAATCTCGTTGCGCGCCGTAGAAACCGTAGATTTCATGACCGCGCGTTGGGCGCACCTGCCTTACGAATTGCTGGAAAAAGTATCCGGGCGCATTATTAATGAAATTTCCGGCGTTTCGCGCGTTTGCTACGACGTATCGAGCAAGCCGCCCGCAACCATTGAGTGGGAATAATTAATTATTCATGGACTTCCTCACAAGGATGTGTGCTGTACAGTGATATTTCTATACTAATGAGACGCTGAATCTATGCAGCACTTTTGCTTATCAACCACAGTTAGATTTTTTTTCAATTCGTTGTTTGTTTTCAGTTCTTTTATTGGTGGTGCATCGATATATGCGCAGGGCGTTAACCCGCCCGGTGAACCGTCGATTGTCGACGATGTGGTTGGCAATTTGATGGTTCCTGCATCCAGTGCGGTACATATTGGCGTAGTTGCTGCGAATCGTGAATCTTCATCCGCGCAGGCAACATCTGTTGTGGCGGTTTCCATTGCTGCGCATTCATCCGTTGCAAAATCGTCACTGGCAGATGCGTCGATTAATACAACTTCATCTGGTGCGGAATCTTCTTCCGTTGAATTGTCGTCTGCAAATGATTCTTCTATTGCCAGCTCCACGCCTGAAGTCTCCATTAGTTTTGCGTCATCCAGTGCGCAAGCAGAAGCAAATGTTATTTCAAGTGAGCCCGTTGCAGTATCGTCCAGTGCTCCACCTGCGGTGACGGATTCATTTGCCGTATCCAAATTTATTCTGGATACAGAAGTTAAACCCAATACGTCTGTGCGTTTAACCTGGAGCTCCGATACGGCAGTAGGTGCGTTTAGTGAAGCTACACCAGTGCTGGTGGTTAACGGCGCTAATCCCGGCAAAACACTTTGTTTAACTGCGGCAGTCCATGGCGATGAATTAAATGGTATTGAAATGATTCGCCGCGTTATGTTCGATATTGAGCCGGCAAAACTCAATGGCACCATCATCGGTGTGCCTGTCGCCAATATTATGGGTTTCCGCCGCAACTCGCGTTATCTGCCAGATCGTCGCGATTGGAATCGTTATTTCCCTGGCAATACTTACGGCAGTTCTGCATCGCGGTTGGCGCATTCATTTTTTTCCAAAATTATTATGCATTGCGATTCGCTGGTGGATTTGCATACCGGATCATTTCATCGCACTAACTTGCCACAACTGCGCGCGGATCTGAGCGATGAAAATGTTGCGCGCCTTGCGCAAAGTTTTGGTGTGATAGCGGTGTTAAATAGTCGCGGTAATCCGAGCTCGTTACGCACGGCAGCTGTCAGGGCTGGAATTCCATCGGTGACCCTTGAAGCGGGTGAGCCAATGGCAATGCAGCGTGATGTAGTGGAGCAGGGGGTTGCTGCGTTAAATACATTGCTCGCAAAAACGGGAATGTATGGCAAACAAAAACGCTGGAATCGTATTGCACCGGTTTATTATCGCTCCACCTGGGTGCGCGCAAATCAAAGCGGGATTTTATTCAGCACAGCAACACTTGGCCAGCGTGTTAAAGAAGGTGACACCCTCGGTACAGTAACAGACCCGATTACCAATGCGCGCACCACCATTAAATCGCCTTATGCTGGCAGGGTTATCGGTATGGCGCTGGATCAGGTAGTACTTCCCGGTTTTGCGGCCTACCACATTGGTATCCAGACACCGGAAGCAATCCTGATTGAAGAAAGCCAAATGAATCAAACCGCTCCGGAGGAGGATGAAGAAGATGGCGATGATTCCGGTGTTGATTCCACCGATGAAATGGAAGAGCCGGAAACCGGTGTGAGTAAAGCGCAGGATCGAATGGCGGATGAGTAATTTCATCCAGGTGCAACAATAACGAAAGAACATGCACTTACCTAATCCAGTGCAGCATTTTCTCGCCATGCTCTCTATTAGAAGCTATCAATATTTTTCCATAGCGTCACAAAAAAAATCGGTGTTAATAACAACACCGATTTTTTTTGCATTTTTAAAAAAACATTAGCGGATATTCACAATTCAAAACACGAAAAATGTTAGCTGTTGTGGAAAACTGCAGGCATGAACAGACGACATTTTCTTCAGCATACTTTATTAATATCCGGGGCAGTCGTATCGGGCGCGTTGGTGCCTGCACGCGCATTGGCTGCCGGGAAGAACCCTGTAAAAATCCACTTTTTACGGCATGCAACATTTCTCCTGGAGATTGATGGGGTCAGGTTGCTTGTCGATCCCATGTTGAGTAAGAAAGATGCGTGGGATCCGCTCGGTAATGCCGCGAGTAAAGCGCGCATCCCCATGGCGGACCTGCCACTTTCCGGGGAAGAGCTTGTTGCGTTGCTGGCTGAGGTGGATGGGGTGATCGTGACCCATACCCATTTTGATCACTGGGATAGTGCAGCCCAACAATTATTGGGCAAACAATTGCCGTTAATTATTCAGCCAAGTGACGAACAGGGTATTCGCGCCCAGGGGTTCACGCATCTTTTGCCCGTTGATAAAACGCTAACCTTTAACGGCCTGAAGATTCATCGCACCGGCGGGCAGCATGGTACGGGTGATATCGGTCGCAGTATGGGAAGCGTGTCCGGTTTCGTCATCCAGGGACGCGACCACTCCATTTATATTGCGGGCGATACTGTCTGGTGTGCAGACGTTGAGCGGGCATTGATAAACTTCAAACCGGACATCAGCGTTCTCAACACCGGTGCTGCGCGTTTTTTGCAGGGTGATCCAATTACCATGACTGCTGATGATGTATTGATGGTCGCGCAGGTTCTTCCCTCTACGCAAATTATTGCGATGCACATGGATACCATTAACCATTGCGTTCTTACCCGGGCAGATCTGCGCAAATTTGCAGCACAGCACAAGCCGTTGGAAACTATTTTGATTCCCCGCGACGGTGACAAGCTGGTGTTATAACCGCGTTTTCATCGCATGTAGTTGATGTGATGATCAGGCGATTTAAGAAAAAGCAGTGCTGGTAGCCGCGCTGCTTTTTCGTTGTATGAATATGGCAATCCAACTCCCTCACACATTTACAGACAAATCCGGTTGGCCCATGGCATTTAACGCGGTATGTGATATGTTACGCCGCGTTTAATGTCGCCAATCCCCAAGTCCGAGAATAAAAGAGGAAGCTGTCCGTGATTGAGATTTTTTTAGCCGGTGGTGTTTTGATGTGGCCGCTGCTGGCCTGCTCCCTGCTCGTTATCGCTATTAGCGCTGAGCGTTACTGGACTCTTAACCCCGCGAAAATCGTTCCTAAAACTCTGCTTGCCCAAGTGTGGACCTGGATTAAAAATAACCAGTTGGATGCAACCAAACTGCGCGAGCTTAAGCAATCATCACCGCTTGGTTATATCTTGTCCGCCGGTTTGAGCAACTCAAAACATGGCCGCGACATCATGAAAGATTCGGTCCAGGAGGCCGCTAACAAAGTCATCCATGACCTTGAGCGCTATATCAGTACCCTTGGCACTATTGCCAATATCGCGCCCTTATTGGGATTGCTGGGAACGGTGTTGGGCATGATCGAAATTTTTAACGGCATCATGCTGGAGGGAACGGGTAATACCAACGTGCTTGCGGGGGGTATTTCCATCGCGCTTTACACCACGGTTGCTGGTCTTGTTGTCGCAATTCCGGCAACGATTGCCCACAAATACTTCCAGCGCCGCATCGATTCCATTGTGGTTACCATGGAAGAAGAGGCGATTAAATTGATTGACGCGCTGCACAGTGAACGTCGTGTTGATGTGAAAGTGGTTTAATCCGGGGATTGCCTGTGAAGTTTCGTAGACAAAAACGCGATGAAGAATTTATCAACCTGACATCCTTGATTGATGTAGTTTTTATCCTGCTGATTTTTTTCATGGTATCCACGTCTTTTACCAAAGAGAGCCATTTGGTGGTGAGCCTGCCCGAAGCAACCGGGGAGGTTCCGCAAACCCCGCCGGAGCAAATTGAGATTTTGATTATGTCGGATGGCAGCTATGCCATTAACGGGCAGGCATTGGTCAATACCAAAATTGAAACCCTGAAATCCGCCCTGGAAAAAACCGCTGGTGGTAATAACAAGGCCCCACTGGTGATTACCGCCGATGCCAAAACCCCGCACCAGGCGGTGGTTCAGGCAATGGATGCAGCGGGCCAGTTGGGTTTTGCCCATTTAAGTATCACCACCCGCCAGCCAGAGCCTGAAAAAGAGAAGTAGAACCTGGAAAATCCCGGTGCGACCTGAAAAAGACTGGCAAGTCGGCTACAATCCCCATCCCATTACCTATCCGGACTTTTGCCTTAAACAAAAGTCCTTTTGTTTTTACAGGCCGGCCAATTGAGTTCCCAACCCTCACCAGCGTCATCGATCAATAAAACCAATTCCCAGGATTCATGGCTGGATGCGTGGTACGGCACGCGACGCTGGACGCTGTGGTTATTGCCGGTGATGTGGTTATTTATCGCACTTTCTGTATTGCGTCGCTTTTTCATCTTGCGTTACAGGCAGAAACGGCTACCAACACCAGTTGTGGTGGTCGGTAATATTTCAGTTGGTGGTACCGGAAAAACCCCATTAATTATCGCCATGGTTAAGTGGTTGCAACAGCGTGGTTATACCCCCGGGGTGATTAGCCGTGGGTATGGTGGCAAGGCACCTGTTTATCCTTACCTGCTGACTGCGCAAAGCACGGTTACCGAAGCGGGGGATGAACCTTTGGCCATTTTCCAGCAGACCGGTGTAGCTGTGGTGGTTGGCTCGGATCGCATTGCCAGCGGAAAAGTGTTGGAAGATGAAGGCTGCGATATTTTATTAAGCGATGATGGTTTACAGCATTACCGTTTGGGGCGCGATATTGAAATTGCCGTGGTCGATGGTGTGCGCGGGTTGGGCAACGGCTGGCGTTTGCCTGTTGGTCCACTGCGTGAACCGGCGAGTCGATTGAAAACGGTGGATTGGGTTGTGGTCAATTCTCCGGCCGAGAATTTTGCGCTGCCTGCGGCTAATGGCGAGGCACTTTTTTATGTATCCATGCAGATCAAACCGGGTGAATTGATTCAGCTGAAAACCGGCACACCAATTTCTCGTAGCGAATTACCTGATGATGTCAACGCTGTCGCTGGTATCGGTAATCCTGAGCGCTTTGCCAATACCTTGCGCGAATTGGGTTTTGTGCCGCAGCTGCACGCGTTTCCGGATCACTTTGTATTTGCCGCAGATCATCTGGACTTCAAAAATTCACTGCCTGTGATTATGACGGAAAAAGATGCGGTGAAATGCCGTGCTTTCGCGCGCGATAACTGGTTTTATTTACCGGTTAGTGCAGAGTTACCTGATTCGTTTTGGCAAGCCCTCGAACAAAAGCTGGAGCGTGCTGCCGCCCACCAAAAATCCCGTTTTCCATTGCGCTAATTTTCACAACAGAATTTTTTTGCATCACCAGATTGGATCAACACTATGAGCTTCTATGTTGTAATTCCGGCGCGCTACGCGTCCACACGTTTACCCGCAAAACCGCTCAAGGAAATTGCCGGCAAGCCGATGATTCAACACGTTTACGAGCGCGCCAGCCAGAGTGGCGCGACGCAAGTGATTATCGCCACTGATGACGCACGCATTGAAGCGGTTGCCAAAAGTTTTGGTGCGCAGGTATGTATGACATCTGCTGCCCATAATTCCGGTACTGATCGCTTGCAGGAAGTTGCTGCGCACTTAGGGTTAAAGCCAGACGATATTATTGTCAACGTGCAAGGCGATGAGCCGTTAATTCCGCCGGAAGTTATTAACCAGGTTGCAAAAAATCTTGCTACCAACACGTATGCCAGTGTTGCAACCTTGAGTGAGCCAATTCATAGCCTGGACGATTTTCGCAACCCCAATATTGTAAAAGCAGTGGCTGATCAAGCCGGTAAGGCGCTGTATTTTAGCCGTGCCCCGATTCCCTGGCCGCGCGATCATTTTACGCAAGCGGAAGCGAATACGTTGCCTGCCGATTTTCCGGCGCAACGCCATATCGGTATTTACGCTTATCGAGTGGCCTTACTGAATCGCTTTATTACCTGGCCACAGGCAACACTGGAAAAAATCGAATCACTCGAACAATTGCGAGTGCTGGCTAACGGCGAAGCAATTCATATTGCCGAAGCCTGTGCGCAAGTTCCCGGGGGCGTTGATACCGAAGCTGATTTATTGCGTGTAAAAGCGTTGTTGGAAAATTGAGCCAGAGAAGAGTATGACCAAAGTATTATTTGTGTGTTTGGGCAATATTTGCCGCTCACCTACGGCTGACGGTATTTTTCGCGAAATCATAAAACGCGAAAAACTCGACCAAAAAATTATTGTCGATTCAGCCGGAACCGGGGACTGGCATATCGGTAAAGCGCCAGATTCGCGCACCATCGCTGCGGCCAAAAAACGCGGCTATGATTTATCGATTTTGCGTGCGCGCCAGGTCATTACTGCTGACTTCGATGAATTCGATTATGTATTGGCAATGGATAATGCCAACCTGCGCGATTTGCATTCGCTCCGGCCGCCACATTTTTCCGGCCATCTCGGTTTGTTCCTGGATTTTGGTTCGCGTAAAACCCATCGCGAAGTCCCTGATCCATATTATGGTGGCAATGACGGTTTTGAATTGGTGCTGGATTTGGTGGAAGAGGCTGCCGAAGGACTGTTAAGCCATATTCGCCAACGGCTTTATTAATTTATCTTTGCAAAGGTTTGTGCTGTGCCACTTTTTTTGCCGCATTTTAATATCCAGAAATTCAATACGCTCGCTGTTCCAGCGGTGGCGAATTATTTTGTCAGTGTACAAAATGATGAAGAGTTGCGTGAGGCATTGGCATTTGCCAGAACAGAAAAGCTTCCATTATTAATCTTGGGTGGCGGTAGCAACATCGTTCTACGTGCAGATTTCCCCGGTTTGGTTATCCATATAAAAACCCGTGGATTGGATGTGGTTGCCGAGAATGACGAATATGTGTGGCTGAAGGTTGCGGCGGGGGAGAATTGGCATCAGTTAGTGGAATACACATTGGATAATGGCTATTACGGATTGGAAAACCTTTCCCTGATTCCCGGCAGTGTTGGTGCGGCACCCATCCAGAATATCGGGGCTTATGGTGTTGAGTTGAAAGATGTATTTGCCGAGCTTGCAGCGTTGGATATCCAATCCGGATTGACAGTGATGTTTACCAATGAGAGTTGCCAGTTTGGTTATCGCGAAAGCATTTTCAAGCAAACCCTGAAAGACCTCTATGTGATTACCTCGGTCACCTTGAAACTCAACAAAACACCTGCATTGAATTTACAGTATCCGGCATTGCGCTCAGCCCTTAAGGAGATTCCCGCGGGCGACATTTCACCGGAGCAAGTCAGTGCGGCTGTAATTGCCATTCGCCAATCCAAATTACCTGATCCGCAACAAGTCCCGAATGTTGGTAGCTTTTTTAAAAACCCGGTGGTTCCGGTTGGGCAGTTTGAATCGCTGAAATTACGGTTTCCCCATCTGGTGTCCTATCCGGTTGACGACTCGCACATGAAGTTGGCGGCGGGCTGGTTAATTGATCAGGCTGGCTGGCGGGGCAAGGAGGTTGATGGGGTTCGGGTGCACCCGGACCAGGCATTGGTACTGACAAACCCCGGCAAGCGGGAAGGTAAACTGATATTACAACTGGCTGACAGGGTGATCGCCAGTGTTGAGGAGTTGTTTGGTGTAACCCTGGAGATGGAGCCACGGGTTTACCCCTGACGCTCAACCTGGTGCGCTAAAAGGTAACGCAAATCGCTCATCGTTTGCTGTATAACCTGAAAACCTGAAGGATCAGCTCTGCATAAAGTAATAAAAAACAGTGATGTTCCAAATTATTGGCATTTAATCTCCCTTAAAAAGGGTATTAAAGAGTGGTAGTTTGGGCAGAGTCTCACTACAATCTCTAAAAATGTGCCAGCAAGAGGTTGGCCATTAATAACAACAGTGTCATATATCCGGTATCGGGTTTGGGGGCTAGTTTGACAAAGATTCTCGTAGTCGATGATCACGATCTAGTTCGCATGGGGATAGTGCGTATGTTAGCCGACATTGACGGCTATCAAGTGGTTGGGGACGCCAAGAGTGGTGAAGAGGCGGTCACAAAGGCGCGTATTCTAAAGCCTGATGTAGTCCTGATGGATGTGAAAATGCCGGGGATGGGCGGCCTTGAAGCCACAAAAAAACTACTGACCGTGAATCCGGTTATCAAAATTATTGCGGTTACCGCTTGTGATGATGACCTTTATCCCACGCGCCTGATGCAAGCGGGCGCCGTTGGTTATGTCACAAAAGGCGCGGAGTTTACGGAAATCACCGACGCGATCAACAAAGTGATTCGCGGTGATCTGTACATGAGCAACAGTATTGCCCAGCAACTTGCGTTGAAAACTTTCTCTGGCGGTAACAATCAAGAGTCGCCGTTCGAAAAGTTGTCCCAACGTGAATTGCAAACCGCGATGCTTATTGCTAACGGCCAAAAGGTCAATGATATTGCCAACACGTTTTGTGTTAGTCCAAAAACGGTTAACTCTTATCGCTACCGCATTTTTGAAAAGCTTGATATCAATAGCGATGTGGAGCTGACTTTGTTGGCAGTAAAACATAATCTTCTCGATCCGGAAGCAGTCGTATAAACGACTGCTTTTTCTTTCTGCAGATCCGTTTCAATGACGCAAGACAGCGCTGAGCTTTTTGATTCTGTTCGTTTCCTCGCCAGCACTACCCAACAGCCCGGTATCTACCAAATGTTTGGTAGTGACGGTGCTATTTTATATGTGGGTAAGGCAAAAAATTTAAAAGCACGGTTATCCAGCTACTTCCGCAAAACCGGCCTTACGCCCAAGACCCATGCATTGGTTTCGCGTATTGCCCGTGTCGAGGTCACTGTTACCGCAAGTGAAACAGAGGCGCTGATTCTCGAACAAAACCTGATTAAATCCAATCGGCCGCCATACAATATCCTGTTGCGGGATGATAAATCCTATCCCTACATCTTTATTTCCAGTGGTGAAGATTATCCGCGTATTTCCTTTCATCGTGGCGCCAAGAAAAAGCGCGGCGATTATTTCGGACCATTTCCCAATGTAGGCGCGGTAAAGGAAAGTTTAAATTTTTTACAGAAAACTTTTCGTATTCGCCAATGCGAAGACAGCGTGTATAACAATCGCACCCGCCCATGCCTGCAATATCAAATCAAGCGGTGCACGGCACCTTGTGTGGAATTTATCTCGCCGGAAGATTACAAAACCGATTTGCACCATACACAACTATTTTTAACCGGTAATAGCGACAAATTACTGAGCGAGCTGGCAGACCAGATGGACAGCGCGGCGCAGCAATTGCAGTTTGAAAAAGCAGCAGCTTATCGCGATCAAATTACCGCTTTACGCGTTGTGCAATCACAGCAGGTTATCGAAGAGGGCAACGGCGACATCGATGTAATCGCTGCGGAAATGCGTGCGGCGGCAATTTGTGTGCATATCCTGTTTATTCGCCAGGGCCGAATCCTCGGTAGCCGCAGTTTTTATCCTTCATCGACACTTGCGGAAACGCCGGCGGAAATTCTTGCGGAATTTATTCCGCAATTTTATTTGGCCAGTAGTGGTCGTGAAATCCCGCGTGAAATTATTGTTAGCCATCCGTTGGAAGAAGCGGAGTTAATTTCTGCTGCATTACAGCAATCGGCGGGGCGCCAGGTCTTTATCAATCATCAAGTTCGCAGCCACAGATCCAAATGGTTGCAAATGGCGGCAATGGCGGCATTGCAAAACCTTATCGCCCATGTGAACAGTAAAAAGAATTCCCTGGACCGTTTTGTCGCATTGCAGGAAGCGCTTGGACTAGAAGAAACACCGCAGCGATTGGAATGTTTTGATATCAGTCACAGCAGCGGTGAATTAACTGTTGCAAGCTGCGTGGTGTTTGATACGAATGGACCGCTCAAATCGGACTATCGTCGCTTCAATATTGAAGGGATTACCGCGGGTGATGACTATGCGGCAATGGAACAAGCACTGACTCGTCGCTATACCCGTTTGCAAAATGGTGAAGGCAAGTTGCCGGATATTTTATTGATTGATGGTGGCAAGGGGCAATTAGGCAAAGCGATAGAGGTGTTGGGTGAATTGGGCGTGCAGGGAGTGCAGCTTATCGGCGTCGCCAAGGGCACTACCCGCAAAGCCGGGTTTGAAACCCTGTTTGACGGTGAAACCGGAGCGGAAATTGTATTGCCCGGGGATTCTCCCGCGCTGCATTTGATCCAGCATATTCGCGACGAGTCCCATCGCTTTGCAATTACCGGCCATAAGCAACGCCGGGATAAGAAACGCAAAACCTCGACCCTTGAGGGTATTCCCGGAATCGGCGCCACTCGTCGGCGCGAGCTCTTACGGCATTTCGGGGGATTGCAGGAAGTGCAGAACGCAAGTATTGATGATTTGGCACGCGTAAATGGTATCAGCCAGAAGCTGGCTGAAGAAATTTATGCATTTTTTCATAATGAATGATGTTTTAGCGCTTAACCCTTAAGTCGCGGGGTGTGAAAGCCGCCTTGCTGGTGTATTATCGCGCCCGTTTTACTGATTTGTTCATCTGGCCCAGAGAATTGCCTATGACGCTTGCCAACCAGCTGACCCTGATGCGGATCTTCCTGATTCCGTTATTCGTTGTAGTGTTTTACTTGCCGTTTGGTTGGGCTCATTTTGTCTCCTCCGTGATCTTCAGCGTCGCCGCCATCACCGATTGGGCGGATGGTTATGTCGCGCGTAAATACAACCAAAGCACCCCTTTTGGGGCCTTCCTCGATCCGGTAGCCGATAAGTTGATGGTGGCGATTGCTTTATTGCTGCTGGTGACTTTACATCACGATTCAGTATGGTTTGTGGTTGCAGCGGCGGTGATTGTGGGCCGTGAAATTATCATTTCCGCATTGCGCGAATGGATGGCTGAAGTGGGGCATCGGGCAAGCGTGGCGGTGTCCTATATCGGTAAAATCAAAACCACATTGCAAATGACCGCCATCATAGTCCTGTTAGCAAATATTCCATTATTGTTGCCTGTTGGTTACATCGCATTAGCGGGAGCAGCGGCATTAACCCTCTGGTCCATGGTGCTTTATTTGCGTGCTGCATGGCCATTTTTATTACCCAAAGCCCCTGATTAATAACGTCTTTTGATCGACTTGAGCAGCATTTAAACAAACCGGAAAAAACCTTCGGTTCAGTTATATAAAAGACTAGGATTTTCAAAATGAGTCCGCTAGAATTGCGGCCTCTTGAAAAGGCGCGATAGCAAAGCGGTTATGCTCTGGATTGCAAATCCAGCTAGTCCGGTTCGACTCCGGATCGCGCCTCCACTTTTTCTTTACGTACCGACGTAAAGGCACTCCGCCCGAGTGGTGAAATCGGTAGACACAACAGATTTAAAATCTGTCGATCTTTTGGTCGTGCCGGTTCAAGTCCGGCCTCGGGCACCATATTGAAATTCTAGGAAATCCAAGAACGTCTCAAAACCCGCAGAAATGCGGGTTTTTTTTATGTTTTTTTTCTGTCGTCGTCCAACAAGATCCTATTGAAGCTTGTGTCTTATGGGGGCACAATTGGGGGCATAACTTTGGAGCGATAAATGGCTATAAATAAACTCACCGAAGTAGCGGCTAAGAAGGCTAAACCTAAAGAGAAGTCATATAAGATTGCCGATGGGGGCGGCATGTATCTGGAAGTTATGCCTAATGGCTCCAAATATTGGCGAATGAAATATCGTTTTGGCGGAAAGGAAAAGCGCCTTGCTTTCGGTGTCTATCCATTAATCTCTCTTGCTGCCGCACGCGAAAAAGTTCGACACGCGAAGCTGGAATTACTTGAAGGCAATGATCCCGGTGAAATAAAGAAACAGGAAAAATTAAAAAAATTAATTGCTTCAACAAATACGTTTTCTGCAATTGCCGATGAGTTCATCAAGAAGAGGGAGATTGAAGGTGCTGCTCGTGTAACCCTTGAAAAACTTAAATGGATTGTTGATCAAAAATTGTCCCCCTTCATTGGTAAAACCCCAGTATCGGAAATCAGTTCAGCAAAATTGCTAATACCATTACGTCAGATTGAATCCGATGGGCTGTATGAAACCGCTAACAGAGCCAAAAGAATTGCTGGTCAGATCATGCGTTATGCGGTCGGCTTAGGGCTGGCGGAAAGAGACCCCTCCCATGACCTTAAAGATGCGCTAGTGGTTGCGAAAGCAAATCACAGGGCGGCTATAACCGACCCTAAAGAGCTACGTAAAATTCTCATCAGTATAGACAACTATAGTGGTACGCCAGAGATTTGCGCGGCTCTAAAACTCACCCCTATGTTGTTTCAGCGACCAGGTGAGATTCGTCAAATGGAGTGGACGGAGATCAATTGGGATGACGCTTACTGGGAAATCCCAGCCGAAAAGATGAAAATGCGTTTTGCGCACATTGTGCCGCTTCCGAAACAAGCCCTAGAGATATTGAAAAACCTTAAGCCAATTACTGGGCATTATCGTTATGTCATGCCTAGCGCGAAGAAGGATGGGCGTCCAATGTCAGAAAATGGTGTTCGGACTGCTTTAAGGACTTTAGGTTATTCAAATGAACAGGTAACTCCTCACGGATTCAGGGCTACTGCACGTACGATCCTTGATGAAGTGATCGGTATTCGAGTGGATTTTATTGAGCAGCAGTTAGCTCATGCTGTTAAAGATACTAATGGTCGAGCTTATAACCGTACCAAACATCTTCCTGAACGCAAAAAAATGATGCAATCATGGGCGGATTATCTGGATAAGCTTAAAGCTTAATGTTTAGTAGAAGTTGAGAGTTCACAAGCCAAACGAAACACTCGATCTAAATTTTGAGGCTCGGGTTCATGAAATTGATGTCCGACATTTTCCTATGTATTTCAGGTATTGGGATCTTTGGAGTACCGTTTTTAGCTTCCAAAGAATTTGGAGACGGGGCGAGTCCACGATATGAGCAAATTTTTTCAATCCAAAAAATTTTTGACGTTACAGGAAGCTGCAACACATTTATCGATGAAGCTGGAGGAGGAAGTTCTTATCTCCGATATCTACCGGGCAGCTTTACAGGGGCAAATAACGATTTCAGCAGACTTTATAAATAAGGGTAGAGGCTGTTTAGGAAAAATTGTGGACGAGAGCGGCGCTAAACGAACGATAAGAATAAATCCACCGGCGACAGAGCTCGGACATTTTCCAAATATGCCAGAAGGCGCTGAAATTAATATGATAACGAGTTTGCCAATTGGAGATGGTCGATTTATCAATTTCGATGAAAAAGTGGTGGCCATCGAAGGAGTCTGGGACCTAATGATGATTGGCTCCGAAAGATTCGACATCGATCAGGCATACCAGATGATGACCGGTGGCCCCCCAATTGAGTTAGTTAATTTCTCGGGGTGCTTCCTGCAGCGTGGCGACGACGTGTGCAGGCTCATGACCGCAGTGGATTGGGGGGGCGAACTGAACCTATTAACAGATCGGCAACCGAAACAAAAACCATTGGAGTACGTATACGCGGGCGAACTGCCAGGCAATTGCGTGTGGGGTATTAGAACGGAGGCATTAACAGAGTATTTAGCTATGTTGAGTAAAACATCAAAAACCGGTCATCCCGCTGAATTGGGCGAAAAATCGTTGTCCAGCAAGGAGCGGTACAGTCTGTTAATCCTACTTGCTGCCGTCTGCAAAATAGCGAAGTTAGATTATGACCAAAGAGGAATTGCCGGGGCAGTTGTTAAGGCTGCTGAAGAGTTGGGAGTGTCAATCACAGACGATACTGTAAGGAAATATTTTAAAGAAATACGAGAGGCTGTGGCTATTCGGTCAAAGTAATGAGTAACCGGAAAACCGAATTCGGAATCTCAAAACCGAATTCGGCCACTCGCTTGAATCAATAATTAATTATGTCTGCATGTTCAACAACGCGCTAAGAGGTGCAAACATGCTCAAGACAATCCTGCGTTTACCTGAGGTTAAGATCCACAGCGGTCTTTCCCGATCAACTTTGTATTTACGTATATCCCATGGGTTATGGACTAAGCCGGTCTCGTTGGGCGGGCGATCAGTCGGTTGGCCTGCATATGAAGTTAAATCCCTCAACGCTGCTCGAATTGCTGGAAAATCTGACGAGGAAATCCAGGAACTAGTGTCTGATCTTATGGAAGCGAGGCTTACAGCGAATCTCGATTTGATGGGTGAGGGCTAGGCCTATGGACGCACACTCTTTTTGCTCATTTCACAGTGATTTACTTACTGTACCCTTGACGTGTAGTGTTCCGAAACTCCACCCCTCTTTTGTCGAACTTAAAAGCGAGGGGCGCCAATTCGTAGAAGGGTTTTCAGGAACTCGGTCAGACTGGGGCGGGTCGGTATTTAATATTATCTGTTCATGTTTATTTATACTGATCTTTATACCTACAAGCTTATTCAATGCAGGACAACAGGATGTGGTCTGCTTGAAGTGCGTGAATGCACAAGATTACGTTTGATCGTGAAATCGAATTTGAGCGGCGCCGTGTTGAGATCAATAATCCTCCCTCTTGCAAAGGATGTTTTGTGGGGATATTGGATAAAATCGTCTCTCAGCTTTCAGCTATGTTAAGCCACCACTACAAAGTTCTTATATGCATAGAAATCTTCCCCGTGACTGAATTTAGTGAGGACAACAAATTGTTTTCCAGATTTATAGAAAAGTTCAAAAAAAGGCTCCGTACACGATTTGGCTTATCTCGTGTTGGATATGTGTGGGTGAGAGAGCACGGTAAAAGTGAAGCCCAGCACTACCATTTGGTGCTTTTTCTGGATGGAAACAAGGTAAATCTTCATCACAATATTTTTAAGATCGCGGAAGAAATGTGGACAGCTCGGAACCAACCCCGACCAGCGTTTCCCTCTTCCAGGAGCTACTATAATCTTATCCGAGGTCAGTGTGCTTTCGTTGATGGTGCAATTTACCATTTATCCTATATGGCTAAGGTTCACACAAAGGAAAACAAACCTTTAACTACTAACAGGTATGGGGGTAGTACGATTGAGGCGTGGCCTGGTCCGAACTAAATTCATTATGGGTAGACGGGGTTTTCCTTGATCTACTCTTTATTTAGCTCATAACTGTTGAAATTATGCGTTAAATGAAAACATGGGGAGGGCGTGTGATTTTCATTGCGTACCCTCCGCGAGTTCCATCTTATTGCGTTTCAGTTGAGCCCGCTCCCTAATCAGATTCTCTGTCATCTTGCGATTATATCTACCGACACAAAGTGCTCCATCGATCACGAGAACTACGATGAGTCCAAGTGCTGCCAAGCCAAAACTAGCTATAACCAGCGCTATCACGAA
Source organism: Gammaproteobacteria bacterium (assembly GCA_021151835.1). Taxonomy (GTDB): domain Bacteria; phylum Pseudomonadota; class Gammaproteobacteria; order Pseudomonadales; family Cellvibrionaceae; genus Cellvibrio. The sequence goes on along the minus strand of JAGKWO010000010.1, from coordinate 18,438 downwards.
AAAGAAAACTACAACCCCCAAAATCCACCGCCCACAATAGATATAGCCTGCTCCCGGTAGAAATAAATTTAACAATATAGCCACGAAGCGTGATTTTTTTCGTGATTCTACTAATAACATCAATTCAGTATCGCTCATATCTCGATCCAATAATAAGTGTGATTACAGCTAAAATTGCTAATAAACCCAACGGCTGCGTTTTCGCAAGTGCTAATCGTAGTATGTAGAACTATAGTATGCAACAGGCCAGATTTGGCCTATGAGTCTGAACCCCGAAAAATCGAAGCTTGTTTCAGTATTTGCGACCAATGTTAGGAAGCTACGTCTTGAAGCAGGGTTATCCCAAGAAGCACTGGCTGAACTTGCCGGTGTACATCGTACCTATATAGGTATGTTAGAGCGTGCAGAAAAGAACGTGACGATCTATAACATCGAGCGGATTGCCTATGCGTTGAAAGTTGATGCGAGCGATTTATTGAAGCCCTGATGTATAACCTCATCCAATGTAGGTATTAAAGTTCGGGGTCTGCATTTGAGCGATGAGTGTTCTACGCTTCTATCTCTACGGTTTTACCTTTTTTCCTACCTGTAAATTTATTACCTCAATTAGTTTTTCATCCATATATTTTTACATGTCGTTCATAGTTCAACACCAGCAGATTGTTTACTCAATTGATGCGCAGAGACATTTACCATCCAACTGAAGTAACAAGTAAGCGTTTTCTAAATGCCGTGCATTATTGGAAAACCTTGCCGGTGGAAAGAAAATGTTCAATTAAAGTTTCCTAATGATTTCGAAGAAACAGGAGAGAGCAATGGGTGGATTCGGGAGTGGTAGGCGGGGTCATCTACCAAAAAAAATGACTTCGTCCGTGCCGCAGCTGAACATTAATTTTTTTCAGAAAAACGGCGCATTGTCTGAGGGACGCCACGGGGTTATTGAAATCGAAGTAAGTGACGAGAGTAACGACCTTTATTTTTATATGGGCGAGACGGAAATAACGTTTGTTTATTCATCGTCTATTGGGAATCAACCCTCTAAACATTATCATTACGCGGTTGGAGTCGAGTGGACCGATTGCAATTACGGTGGGGCACGTCCATGGTTTACTTGCCCTAGCTGCAACAGGCGCTGCGGAATTCTATATATTGCAAATCAAAACATCTTCCAATGCCGCAAGTGCCAAAATCTACGTTACAGAAGTCAGATGGAAGGTGAGTTTGCGCGGGCAATTAACCGAGTTTATCGCCACAGAAGTAAGCTGGGCTTTAAAGGTACATTGCTGGATCGAGCACCGTTAGTCCGACCGAAAAATATGCATCAATCCACATTTGTGAACCTAGTAATAGGATTAGTGCTTGAAAATCAAAGGCTGGAGCTAATAATGAGGTCAAATAGGTGATCAAATAGTCTTGTCGTCTATGCAGTACTCTCATATTAAGTATTGAATAGCACGTCATTCAGCGTTTCGAATAAGCTCAACGATAGTGTGCGGGTCTGTCTGAATTTTTTCACAGATATAAAGCATTTCTACGACGTCTAATCTGCGCTCCCCGTTCTCATATTTGGACACATAGGATTGGGGTTTACCGAGTTGCTCGGAAAGCTGCAATTGGGTTATCCCCGACAATTCTCTCGCCTCCCTCAATAGCGTTAGCATGTATCGGTATTTACTGGAATAAATAGTTTTCAAGGTAATTGTCCAGATAATTTGCTGGACATCTAAATAAACCCATATTAGGATTATCCCAAATTGGGATATTTGGGGCCGTATGGGGTTTATATGAGAATTTCTTTACAGATTTTGGTAGTGATGTTGGTTGCTGTCGCTAGAGTGTCAGAAGCGCAGACCTGGAATTTATATGACGTGGCTTATGACGCAGCCAACGAAGCGCATGAGCATTATATTATCGGCGGCGAGGGTAGGGTTGGTGAGGCCATCAAGTTTTGCCACGCATCTATCACCGTTAAGACAGCTTTTAACGCAGCGACAGCGCGTTGCTTTGCCATGGACATGACTGGAACTTTGCTTTATCTAAGTGAGTTTAAGGATGCATCAGCTAAGCCAATCGGTTTCTTAATCGAAAACGGTAGTTACATCGGGCGAAATACTCCTTATCTCATCACCGTGCCGCCGGATGAGATTGATGCGCTGGCGCAAACTGTTAAGGCAGGCGTTCTTGATGCTGTACCAGAATTGAAATCAGTGTTGCTGCCTAAAGCTTTGCAGAATTAGACAAGGAGCGATTTTATCCAGCTTTGTCTTAAACGTCGGAATTGCGAGCTTTGGTGGTACTCACTGATTCATAAATGTATTCAAGGTAATGTTAAACACTTGAATAATGAACTCGTAAAAGACTTAGTAGATTGAGTTTGCGAATGGGGCTTGGCATGTCTCAATGATGTTATATAAAGGTCTCTAAGCTTCCCGCTGTCAAATGTTTTCTCAGTTATGATTGCTATTTGTAATAAGTTCATTTCGTTGATCAGTCGGTAATCTCATACAACTGAGATTTTTCATTATTCTCATAAAAACTTTTTATGTAAGGTTTGTATCGGTACGCCACTTGAGGAACCGTTTGTGGTTAGCACGAGTCATAGGAGGATCATTATTCAGGATTAACTATCATGCAATCTTCAACTTCTCAAAATGTCAATGAAAGCTACGATGATCTAAATGCAACTTCTGTCATCCAACCACAAGCACTTTTTTTTCGAGCAGACAGTAAAATTCCTAATAATCTCTCCTTGCCAGTATTGGTCTATAGGAAAGTTTTAGATCCTAATACCGCAGACAAAGATAGAGTTTTTAAAAAGCATTTTGAAAAAAGCGGCTGGTGCGGCATGTGGACAGGTTTTATTTTTGATTACCATCACTTTCATACAAATACCCATGAGGCTCTGGCGATAGCGAAAGGACATGTCAGAGTTATGATTGGAGGCGACGCCGGAAAAGAGCTAGATCTACAAGCGGGCGATCTTATCGTTCTGCCAGTTGGTACAGGTCATAAAATGGTGACGAGCAGTGAAAACCTAGTTGTTGTCGGCGCGTACCCTCCCGGGCAAAAGGACTATAATATTTGTAAAAGCATCACGGAATGTCCGAATGCTGAAGAAGAAATATCAAATCTTGCGTTACCAGAGAACGATCCATTTTATGGAGTACCTGAACCTCTACGGAGCTTCTGGAAAAATTAATCCATTTGATATCAGAGCAAAAATCTAATTAGTGAGAGCGATGTATTGGATAGCTATCAACTCCTCAATAAAGACAATTGAAGTTTTATCAACCCCATCCTGAACCGTTCCCACCTGAATGCGGCTGTCTTCTACATCCAAGATGCGTTTTCCTCCTGGATCATCCGCTTTTTATTACTCTTCCAATAAGCTGAAAATATGGACATCCAGTTAATGCTCAACTGCATGGGAACCCGAATGTTCCAAAAATGGTCACTATTTAAGTGTGCATACTCGGAGAACATTCAAAATGGCAAAATCCACGCGCAACACAGGCAAACCCTGGACCCAGAAAGATGTCGCTTACTTGAAGGAATTAGCAGCAGGTAACACCCCAACAGGTGTCATCGGGCTCAAGCTTGGGAGGACGAAAGGTTCAATACAGTCGAAGGCAAGCTCGGAGGGTATTTCGCTGCAACCGGCTAACAAATCTCCTTACAACTGATTTCAGCATGGGGAGGTTGTATGGCCCGTCCCGACAGCGAGTACAATCGCAAAAGAAACTTTGATATCACGCCTGAACCGCCTGAGGAACAACAACCGCGCAAGAAGAGAGGGAAAGCACATGCGCTACGCTTCGTTGTGCAGAAGCACGACGCCCGGGGGCTCCATTACGACCTTCGTTTGGAATTAGATGGCACCTTAAAAAGCTGGGCAGTACCCAAAGGTCCCAGCCTTGATCCCAACGACAAACGAATGGCCATTCAAACGGAAGATCATCCGCTGGCCTACGCCGAGTTTGAGGGAACTATTCCTGTTGGTGAATATGGTGCTGGGGATATGATTGTCTGGGACCACGGCGTGTGGGAGCCACACGGAGATCCGACGAAAAGCTATGACAGCGGCAAATTAAAATTTTCATTAGTTGGTGAAAAGCTCAGTGGCAATTGGACACTCGTGAAGACACGGGGTTATGGAAGTGGTAAGCAGTCAAGTTGGTTGCTTATTAAAGAGCGCGATGAGGTTGCTCGACCCGCTAAAGAATATGACGTTGTCCAAATGCGACCAGAAAGTGTCATTACCGGATCACTACTTCCGGCGGACAAAAATCTAAAAACAAAATCGAACGATTCCGCAGTAAAAAAAATAAAATCAAAACCCGCAGTAAAAAGTAGTACTTCAAAATCTGCGACGATTCCAAAGGGTCTTAGCAACGTTTCATCAAGTAAAATAAACAAATCAAAACCATCGTCAGTCTCCGTCCCTGATACTTTTTCCCCGGAGCTTGCAACGCTCGTTGATGAACCACCAGTAGGTGACTGGCTGTACGAAATAAAATTCGACGGTTACAGGATGCTGGCACGCGTGAAAAATGGAAAAGTTAATTTATTCACTCGCAATGGTAACGACTGGACTGACCGGCTCCCTCACCAAGCCAAAGCCATCGAAGCCTTGAAACTCGGTGATAGCTGGCTTGATGGCGAAGTGGTTGTGCTGAATGAAAATGGACTACCCAATTTTCAGGCCTTGCAAAACGCGTTTGATGAAAAGATTAGCCAAAACATTATTTATTATTTGTTTGATGCGCCGTACCTCAACGGCGAGGATTTGCGTGAGCACGCGATAGAAGAGCGTCGTGCAAAGTTGGAAAAAATCATCCCCAGCAAAGCAAACGCACCGCTTCGCTATTCAGCGGCATTTGATGCCGACCATCGCAGTATCGTTAGCAGTGCTTGTGCCATGTCATTGGAAGGTGTCATCGGCAAGCGCGCCGGTAGCACCTATGTATCGCGCCGCAGCGATGACTGGATCAAACTGAAATGCCGGTTGCGGCAGGAATTCATCATTGTGGGATATACAGAACCACAAGGCAGCAGAAGCGGATTTGGTGCAATCCTGCTGGGCGTTCACAAAGCCATAGGTGATGCGGAAATCGTGTATGCAGGGCGCGTCGGTACCGGGTTCAACGCAACACGTCTCGCTGATATCTACAAAAAGATGAAAGCGCTGGAGCAAGATAAACAAACCGTATCTACCAAGTTAACCGGCATGCAAAAAAAAGGCGCGCACTGGATAAAACCCAAACTAATTTGTGAAGTGGAATTCGCTGAGTGGACTGGCGAAGGAATCCTTCGTCAAGCATCGTTCATTTCCCTACGCACAGACAAACCCGTCAAAGATATTATTCGTGAACAACCTACATCCGCCGACCAGGTAGGCACTGCTACCTCGCTCAAGCCTTCAATTGCACCACCTTCCGTATCCAAACGTTCTACCAAAAACAAAACGGGTAAACCCGAGGTTGCCGGTATTCCGATTAGCCACCCAGACCGCGTTATTGATACAAGCAGCAAAGGAACCAAGCTTGATCTTGCCGAGTTTTACGAAAGCATTTCCGAATTCATCTTACCCCACTTGGATAATCGTCCTGTTTCCCTCCTGCGCGCGCCAGACGGCATTGCCGGAGAACAGTTTTTTCAGAAACACGCAGAAGGGAGAGGCATTCCCCATATCGTTCATTTAGATCCAAAATTTGATCGCGACCATGACCCGTTGATGGCAATTGATAGCGTTCAGGGCCTCGTGGGATGCGTCCAAATGAACACAGTCGAACTGCATACCTGGGGCTCGACCACGAAGGACATTGAAGCACCGGATCGGTTTGTCCTCGATCTTGACCCTGACCCTGTATTGCCATGGCGGAGCGTAGTTGAGGCGACCAAACTCACCTTGGCGGTTCTGGATGAATTGAAGCTCACCGCGTTTTTAAAAACGACCGGCGGCAAAGGGATGCACATTATCGTTCCGCTGACGCCGGACGCTGACTGGGATACGGTAAAGGAATTTTCCAAATCGATTTCCGAATTTATGGCGCGGCAAATCCCGGAACGCTTCGTCGCCAAGATGGGACCCAAAAACAGGGTTGGGAAAATCTTTATTGATTACCTGCGAAATTCACGTGGCGCTAGTACGGTGTGCGCCTACTCAGTGAGGGCAAGGCCTGGGCTAGCTGTCTCCGTACCAATTGCCCGTGAGGAACTGGACAGCATCACCAGACCAGATCAATGGAATATTAACAACATTCATAAGCGGCTCGATGGTTTGAAGTCCAGCCCCTGGGGAAATTACTCCGGAGCGGATTTTCGGAAAACTCAGAAGATTGCAGCAATCATGTGGAAAAAGTTGGGGATCAAACCACCACAAAAATAGCGTTGCGTCGAACAAACAATGTTTTTAACATTGAGGAGAAAAGCAATGGAAACTGGTAAGCAATATAAAGTTTTTTCACCTGACGGTTTACCGTTTGGCTATTTTCTGGATGGCCGTTTGTATGAATATCTCACCAGCACATGTGTGGGATATCTGAATGATTCAGGACAATTAGTTGATGAAGACGAAATTCTCGGCCACATGGATGGTGATCAGCTCCTTAAAAGCGATGGAACGCTTTTAAATATCGAGCACGAGTAAATCAAAACAAAAAGTGACGTAACCGATTTTGATCTACTCGGATGAGTAGATTGTATGGTATCTCAATCGATCAACCCCTCTCCATACAACCACATTTCCGTGAAATAGCGGAAGAAGGAACCCGCCTACTCAGCAGCTGACTGAACGAGCTTTAAAATTTGCTTGGCATTTGCTGCCCAGGTTTGCCAATTGCAGTGTGGTTTTATCCCCGGCGCTCCTAAGTCCATCCCAACTGAACGCAACTGGTAATACGTAAAGACATAGTAAGTCCATCAGGTGTGACCAAGTGGCGGAATGGTGAAATCTGTTCAATCAATGCTATGTTTGCTGACAAATCCTGAACCAAAGGAGATGCAAAACTTCGGAAGACAAAAAGCTTGCGTACCAAGAGTTTCGTTACCGACAGGATTCTCATTTTCGGACAGATCAATCATCTACTTTACTCTCCAATCCTTCTGGTATTACGTATGGTAACGTTTTTGATGCGCGTAAGAAGCGGTAATTGACGCCGCTAGGACCGCATGGTATCAGTCGGTTTCGTGCCCAAAGCGGACAATTCAGCACGTCGATATTTAGCTAATAATCAAGGAATCAATATGGAATTTATACCAATAAATGCATCGATGCATTATAAATGCGCCTTAGATATCTATTGCTCAGATAATAATGGCCTTACCGCTATAAGGCGCATAATTAGAAGTTGGTGTCTCAGTAAAACTAGAAGTTTTTCCAATGAAGAAATTCACTCCGCATGGTTTTTTCGTGGAGATCAATATCAACACAGAATTGGAAACTATTTATTTCGAGTTGCGATAAATGTCGGAAACTCAAGTTTAGAGAGTCCATCGAATTGGGCGCTAGAAATTATTCATTCTGACTCCTCGAACAAAAACAGAAAATGGGCTATAGAAATTACGCTCTCAAAACAAGATGATTCTCTTATTAGATTTGTAACAACGATTAAACATTGGATGGTGGAAGGTTATATCGGCACAATTCCGGACACTCCGTTATTATCAGTTCCAAAATACGTCCAATCTTTAATCGAAGCCAAAGACTTGATATGTAGGAAGGGTGATGAAATAGTCAATTCGGCTCCAAAAATTATTGGTATCGGTGGAGGCAGATCACTGTACGAAAGAATATGTTCATCGAATAGATTTATACCAATCATTATAGTCTCTGCATACACGCATGTATATCTTGCATTTGCAGAAGAACTCCAATCAAAAATTTTAGGCAATGGAAACGTGTATTTGCTAGAAAATGATAGAGTTTTGAATGAGATTAATTATTTTCTGGGCGATGACTTTGCATGTTATAGGGGCTCTCTTCGTATTTACATGCCCAAAATTCGCTTGGATAGGAAAACAGATTCATTTAGGCATAGATATTACTCAGAAAAGCAATTACTGGAAGAAAATCTAGATTCAATTTCATCAGAAATTGTCGTTGGTCTTTCTAGAAATGCAAGAACATTTACTTTAAATGAAATAGCTTCTATTTCTGACGTAATTTCAGCAAGCAGAAAAAGTAGAATTCAAGAGCTGTTTGCTAATCAACCAGAGGACAGAAGTGAGGAGTTATCATTACTCTGGGAAGAAATGGATTCATTAAACAAAAAACTTTCTGAAACAGAACAGTTAAATTTAATATATTCCGAAGAAAGCGAGGAATTACGGCAAGAAAATCAAAATTTACGCTGGAAGTCATCGCGAATAGATGTTTTAAGGGATGAAAATAGCGAGCTTAGAAATAAACTTCAAGCATATGAATCCTTAAGAAATCTCCCTGAAAATCTTCCCGATGTGATAGAGATAATTGCGTCTTCATATCCGTCAAAACTGCATTTTACTGATAATGCGATAAGGTCAGCTAAAGAATATCAATACGGTAAGGATGTGTATAAGCAGGCGTGGAGCATACTTCATCATATGGGATCTACGTTACATAAAATAATTTTTGAAGAGCGCCCTGGAGATATGGAAGCAGCTTTCAAAAATGAATCTGGATTTGAGCTTGCAATGACAGAAGGAAAACAAACAAAAAAGGACGCCAGCCTGATGAAACTAAGAAAAATAAATTATCAAGGTAAAGAAATTGACATAACCCCTCATGTTAAAGACGGATCAAAACCGCCAAATATGATCAGGATCCATTTTTATCCAGACATAGAAAACCAATTAATAGTTATTGGTCACTGTGGGGAACACTTGGATAATTTTACTACTAGAGGGCTTAGCTGATTTAGTGCGAGAGGTTGACAGCCATGACCAACTCATCTTAAGCGCCAACTTCCGCTAATGGCCGAAGGTGGTAGATATGCATGAAGCGGAGTTGGAATAGTATTGAATTTGTAAGCAGATATCTGCGCCTTATTTATATCTGGCAAAATTTTAGGTTGTGACATTGTTAAATTACAACACGGAGTCGAAGTATTATCAAAACTTTAGCGTTCATTGATGAATCGGGAAATACGGACCTAGATACATCTAAAATGGATGTGTCTAAGTATTTCATCGTGTGTGCCGTAATCATAGATGATGGTCAATTTGATTCGTTGCGGCAGGAAGTTGAGAATATCCGAAAAAAATATTTCCAAAATGGGGAAATTAAATCGAGCAGTGTTAGGGATAGAGATGGTCATGTCCGCCGTATAAAAATACTTGAAAGCATACTGGAATTGGATTTCAAGTTTTACGCAGTGGCTGTGGATAAGGATGCATTGAGACGTGATGGTGGTTTCCAGTATAAAAGATCATTTTTGAAATTTATAAACGGCCTACTATATAAACAATTGTTTGAAAGTTATCCGAGCATTACGGTTTTCGCCGATGAGCATGGTGGAGATGAGTTCAAACTAAGCCTTCAGCAATATATAGAACAGAATCACAGACCAGATCTATTTTGGGATTCTGAATTAAACTTGGTGTCAAGTCACGATAATTTATTGGTTCAGTTGGCTGACTTTCTTGTTGGTACGCTTGCGAAAGTGTACGAAAGTAAGTCCAATCCTGCTCTCCTGGAGAGTTATAGAGTATTACTTAAGAAGAAGGCATTGGATCTAAAAGAATGGCCAACTAAGCATCAGGCATACTTCGAACCCGATAAAACTAGTAAGGATTATGATCGCTTTATTCACTCTCACGCTCTTTCTAAAGCTGAAATTTATATAGAACAGCATCGTAAATTTAGTGACGAAGAAACGAGGATGCAAGTATGTGTTTTAAGTCATCTGGTGTTCAATAGTCGCCTATTGCCCGATGACGGCTATATCGCAACTAAGAAACTACTAGCGCATTTAGAAAACTGTGGCTTCAGAGACGTTTCAGAGCAAGCTATTAGATCCCTTATCGTAGCAAAATTAAGGGATAAGGATGTGATAATAGCCAGCTGTAATCAGGGTTATAAAATACCTAGTAGTTATTCAGATCTCTTTGACTTTGTAGAGCGGGTAAACAGTCTAGTTCTTCCTCTTTTGGAGCGTCTTAATAAAGCTAGGAATAGTTATATATTAGCTAGTAGGGGTGACGTGGATTTGCTAAAAGGGGTTAATTATCCAGAGCTGGTTGAGTTCTTACACATTCTCAATAAATAATTTAACAAGCCGCTTCAGTGTGACAGACGGCGCTCAAACTTTAACAGGAAAGCCACTTCGTTTCAGCCGCAGATGAGCGCGGCGCTAATGTCCGCAAATGGCCGATACTTGAAACAGAATACTGAAGGTAATCTCAAGAAGACGATTAGCAACTATGAACAACGACGCTCAGGACTTTGAAAAGCTTTCGCTACTTGATCAACTTAGAGGGTTATGTCTTGTACAACAGGAATTGCTTCGAGTAGCACTTTTCGTTGCATCCGAGGGGCAAATTGAATATGAGGGGGAAAAAGTAAAATGCTCGCTTAATGATGGACAGAGGAGAGTTAGTTCCCTACTGGCGATGACCGCAGGCCAATCGGTAAATTCGGTTTTGAAATTTTCCGAGCTTAGAGGTATTCAGGTGAGGGATTGTTATCCTATAGCTCGCACATCGATTGAATCATTTATTAATGCAGCCTATTTACTCTCCGAATCAGACTCTATTGCTGATAGAGCCATAAAATATGTTTCGTTTGCAAATTGGAAGCGTTGCAACAGAAAGTTTGGCAGTGGTGATTATTCGATTGAAATTAATTTAGATCCCCACGCAGATGAAACCCTCGCGAATAAATTCCCTGAATTTTCTGGAAAGGGAAATGGATCTTGGACCTCATTGGATACGCCGAGTCGAATACGTCGAGTGGGGGAATTGGCTGGACGAAAGTCTGGAACCAGGTTGCTTGCTGCTTATGGACTGACGTATTCATTATCCTCTGAGGTTATTCACGGCTCTCCGTTTGGGGCAAGTTTTTTCTATTCAGCTTATCTCGGTAAAGAGGCTTTATTGGATGATTTTATGCAAGGCACAGTTAAACAGTTAGAGGAAATTATGATTGCTATCCTCCATGCTGGATGTGGCTATTTGTCTGCATTTTTTAACATCCAAAATATGAAAGCGTTAAGTGCCGCTGAGCAGGTCTTATTTGAAAAAATTTTAGAGATATCGCAAAAATCAGACGTACAAGCTGTCACAGCATGTTAACCGCAGAACCGATGACAATTTCAATGTATAGGAATGTCCGCTCTTGGCCGAAAGCACAGATTTGACCGAACTCAAGCTTCATTTCCGGTAACTTGACCCAATGATCGATTTGATCAGTTGACCGATTGTTGTTGGCTGCCCGGCTAGTTCCACCCCATCGAAATCAAGACGCCCGTACACCGATGCCTCAATTTTCCAAGTCAAAGTGAAATATCATCTTTCGTGAAAGTGAGCGATAAGAGTTCTGCACATTTATCTTGACCTTTTTTTAAACGCGGACAATAATTGTCCGTAATTCGAACCGGATTTTACCACCCTGAGCATCAGCCCAACTTCAATTCAAGAGGAAGCCCATAAAATGCAAAGACTCAACTATTTTTCTTTAGCCGCGCCTGCCTTTCAGTATTTAGGTGGCATTGATCAATATTGCAAAAAGAGCTCTATGGACCAGACGATAATGCGGCTTGTTCAGATTTACGCTTCTCAGTTAAACGGGTGTGCTTTCTGTGTAGATATACATTGCAAAGAGGCGAAAATTGCGGGAGAGCGTGAATTGAGAATTTATCATGTGCCGACATGGCAAGAGTCCCCTCTGTTTAGCGAACGGGAAAAGCTCGCATTTGAATGGACAAAAGCCGTGACACTGATTAATCAAGGTCCCGTCTCCGATGAACTATTTGAGAGAATGCAACAGCACTTTAGCGATCAGGAGATCGTAGATTTAAATATGCAAATTGCATTTATAAATCTTTTCAATCGCTTGGCTGCGACATTCAAATCAGTTCCTGGCGAGCGTGACAAAGTACTGGGACTTGAGAGAGCGAACCTTTCATGATTTTAGGCAATCAAGTCGAATGGGCCCTTCATTGCGTGATGATTTTAGCAAACGCTCCAGCAGGTAAACTCCTAAGCTCTCGCTCACTGGCAGAATTTCACGGTGTTCCGAAAGAATATTTGTCGAAATGTTTGCAGCTCCTATCTAATGCGGGACTGGTAAATACCACGCCGGGACCTTACGGGGGCTATAGCTTGGCGAAGTCACCGAGAGAGATTTCGTTTTTGGATGTCGTAGAAGCTGTTGAAGGGAGAACGAAGACTTTCAAATGCAATGAAATCCGAAAAAATAATCCCTGTTTAACGAAGGCCGATAGAAAGTTTTCAGGTCTTTGTGCGATTGCAGCCATTATGTATGATGCCGACGAAGCTTGGCGATCCGCTCTTCGCAATAGAAAGCTATACGAGATTACTGAAAACTTAGCAGAAGGGGTTAGCAAGGAAACAATGTCTAACTTCGTTAAATGGATTGATGAAAATTAGCCGATAATATCTCCACTCGGTCTCCTGTCGAAACATCATTAGCTCGCGGTATAGGCTTAGTAATTAGAGAGACTTTTAATTTAGGTAGAATAGCTGAGGTATGGCTCTGTGACGCAAAGACTGTTTGAGGCTGCAAATTAATGTCCGCTTCTGGCCGAAAGCAGCTTCAAGCATTGCAGAATTGGCGTTCATTACGTGCGATGACTCATAGTTCTTCACTTAAACAGCAGCCAAAACGTCGCCGAGATGTTAAAGCTGCATTAGAGTCAGCATAGTTCCATAACCCGAGGATCATCTTTTAATGGACTGTATTTTCAGAATCCTGGCCATGTGTAGGCGCTATGCGATTGGATTGTGATAATCATGAAAACAGCTAATTCAAGAAGCTTTAATTATGCGAGTTACCCCAGCAGAGCTGGGGATTTATCGACCAATCAAAGTTCGCAAGAGTCAGAAGAGGATGAAGCTTTAACGGAAGCTGGCGCAGATGATGCCGCCACGGAGACTGAAGATGAAGATTTGGATTTCCTGTCACTGGAGCCGCCACATCCAGTTAACACTACAGCGAAAAGAGAAAAAATCAGAATTTTGGTACCGATAAATGTTTTCATTATTACCACCATCTAAAATGGAATATTTTTACAAGTAAAAGAAAAAGCTATTAAAAGGTGCCTTTCTCGTTTCAAAGAAGCACATATTCATATTGGTGACAAATGGACTCGAAAGCAGGATGGAGTAAAAAAATATATATCGTCCATCCTGTTTTACTTACGTCGCACCTGACACGACAATCGGTTTCATTCGAACAGGTGCGAATGCGTCAGACCGCTATACCGAGAACAGCTTTTGTTTGTGTTTATACCGAAAAGTTTTTCCGCATTGCGGAACGCAATTTTTTCCTTAGCTTCACGGGGCAGATCCACTGCGCGGAACCAATCGGTTTGTTGTTTCATATCGGCAAAGGGATAATCGGTTGCAAACATCACCCGATCTACACTGATGTGTTTCAACAGAAGATGAAGCAGGTCACTCCGGGGGAAGGCACTGGTTGTGATCCAGAAATTGTCATTGAAGTATTGCCCGAGCGGCTTTTGGAGTGGATTTTCAGTCACCTCACCCAATTCTGGCCGATCAATGCGGTAGTAAATATCGAAAATTTCTTTGCGCGGGAAGGCTGGATGCAGGTATATCGGCACCCCAAGGGCTTCGGCGCGCGCCAGCACTGGTTCAAAATCGGGATGATCGAGGAATTTATCCCCGATGATTCCATTAGTCATAGCACCCACAAAGCCATCTTCCTGAACGGCGCGCTCCAGTTCGTCTGCGGATGCCTGCGGGTCCTGTAGAGGCAAAGTTGCAAATGCCTGGAACCGTCCCGGGTAGGCGGCCATGGGGCCATCGGCAATCGTTTTGTTGAGACGATACGCAAAATCGATGCCCTCCGAACCGGGGACGTTCTGCACGCCTGGCGTATGTACGGAGAGGATCTGAATGTTGATCCCCGCTTCATTCATTAAGGCGATGCGACCCAGGCCCAGGTCCGTAAGACCCGTTGACTTCAGGTACTCCGCGTGGTCATCGTTAAAGGCGATCTGCGTAATCAGTTCGTCGGTGGAATAGGTTTCTTCCGTGCCGATAAATCGCAGATCCCGGTCTCGCAACGCGATGTCCGAAGGCTCTGCCGTGGCGGCATTGGAGATAACGGCGGGCACGGACAATCCGGCGCCCACACCAAGTAAAGCTGCGCTGCTTAGAAACTTGCGGCGCTCCATCAAAGGGGACTTCTTCTCATTACTCATAATGCTAATCCTCCAACAGTATTTAGCGTGAAGCTGGAGGTTAACAAAGCGAATGTGACCAAAAGATCGCTAAAATGTGAGCGTGGATGGGGGTCAGCAAAAATATTTTTTTACTCACCATAAAAGCCGGTTAAGAAATATCTCTTCTCCGTCCCGCGACGACCCAAATGAAACTGCTGCATTTCAAACTTAATACTAGGCCGAGCCACAATAATGCAACAACGGGCCACATGCACGTGCAAATCAACAAATTAAGTCCATACATTTTTGTTTCTGGCATGAAGTGGTCAACCAGAATAAATATTTCGCAATTAATGATTTGATAATTGTTATAGCTTTTTTCTCAGAAGAGGTGTCGTAATGAAAAGCGGAATTATTTATGATAATAAAGGATGCCTCACTTTTACAGTGAGGACATCATGAATGAATTACAGATAATTCTATCTTAAAGCTTAATCATTATTTAATACCATAAGGTGCTGGCAAACCGGCGCAATCCACCCGAGCGACACAGCTCTTGTTATTCTCCCATCCCCAGCCTGCGGTGGTGTTGGTACACAGGGGAAAAGTAGTGCCGTACCAGTTACATTGCTGCGAGCTTGTCATAGGGCCGTTAGGATTTACCAGATTGGAGCAATCTGTTCTTCCAACGCAGCTTTTATTATTTTCCCAGCCCCAGCCAGTAGATTGATTTACACATATCGGGAAGATTGTTCCATTCCAGTTACAATTTTGAACTGTCGGGTTGCTTGTACCTGTTAGCACGCTTGCAACCGCCGGGTACCAATTATTTGCAATTTTTTGATGTCCTGCATCTGTAGGGTGGACGCCATCAAAAGTGTCTGCTGTGGAATTGAAACCGGTCCACTGATCGACAATTGTGATTGGTGAATTACTCGTCGTTAAACCATTGGCCCAGTTTTGTAATGAATTATTTAATGCAACTACACCGTTTGCACAACTTGCACACGACCGGCTTGAATCCATTGGAATGATCTTGGCCACAATAATTTTCATATTCGGATTACTGTTACGCATTTGCTGAACTAATGTTGTGAAGGCATTAAGGATTGAAGCGGTGGGACGACTACTCCATACATCGTTGGTTCCTAAGTGCATCAACACAACATCAGGTCTGGTTGCTGACAACCAACCAACAAGTTGATTCTGACTGGCAATATTGGTAGCTAAATATCCGCCATGTCCCTCGTTATTGCTATCATGAGAAACGCTACAACCATTACCATTTAAAGTACCCACAAAATCAATATCTCTATAACCATTCTGTTGCAATTTTTGCCACAGGTAAGCACGCCAGCATCCAGGAGATCCTGTGATTGAATCACCAAGCGGCATAATTTTTGTAGCACTAACAGCGAAGTTTGATAACCCGATTGATGCCGCAACCATGCACAGCATCGTTAACTTTATTAAGGAATGTTTGACACGCATAATTATCTCCTGAAATGGAAAATATGTTGCGCACGATAAAAATGTTCAAAGATGAAAAATAATTTCATGCGATGGATTCGTGCATTGATTTGCTCAGCCGCTGTGTCTTTGAATTTATCTGCGTTTACTGCTGCAATTCCATCTGCATTTTTTTATAGAAATATTTTGAATACGTTCAGCAAAATTAGCTTTTCGTGACTCAGAATTGGTCGCTCAATGTGGATAACGCGGGCATTAAATTTATTGTTATAAAAGCTCGTCAACTCATCAAAGGAGCAGAAGTATTGCTTGGCGCATAATGCCCCCAATTTTTTGATCCCCCTGGTGTTGCCTCCAGCGGGGGGATATAAGCCCCAATTTTATTTGAAAATAATTGTTATAGAAGCGAAGTGGAACAACCTATTGTAACCGGTTACTTTATTCTATAGCATGTAACCGGTTACCTTTTTTGGTAATTACCACCAGTAACAATATGATTTTAAAAATAAAAATAATGTAATCGTGTACATGTCAGGCGAGGATTAGGGTCTACGTCTGCGGTAGTTCAGTGCATGCTCGTTCAACCAGATAGTTGAAAGTAAGTGTGCGACGCGCTCGCATTCTCAAACCCAGGAAAGGGAAAGCATTTCCAGCTTTATCAATATTTACTGCCGGACCACGGCCCACGCTGCTCTGAGAAATCTTTTAATCAGGATTCAGTACCTGATTAAGAAGATGTAGTTAGGCCCTCTATGAGGGTTTCACCATTCAACATAATAATGAGGATTTAACATGAAGAATTTTCAATATTTCGTTTTATTGTTTTCTCTTTTTTTCAGTTTTAGTGCGTTCGCACAAAGCTATCCTACCTGTGCCAGTTCAGCCTCCGACCCCGATGGAGATGGTTGGGGCTGGGAGAACAATCGAAGTTGTAAGGTTGCTACTGGTGGGAATTCCGGTGGTTACCCAAACTGCGCCAGCGCCGCTTCAGATCCTGACGGCGATGGTTGGGGTTGGGAAAATAATCAAAGTTGCAGGGTTGTAGCTGGCGGCGGCTCAAGCGGAAGTTGTGGGAGAGGTAGTTGCCCCACCTCATTGAGCTGCCCGAGTGGAATGAGCTGCGGATGCTACCTTGTGTCCGGCTTGGGAGCGAATAAACAAGCATATAAAAATGCGGGAGCCAATCGCAGCTTTCTTGCTTCGGCGATGATGGAAACTGAACGAATGGATACCAATTATGCTTACGGTGATAACAAATCGGGCGATGCATTCAATGCGGGTGCCGCGAAGCAAAATTGGGGCATGATGAGACAGTGCCGGCCGGCATGGAGAAGCTACGGTTCAAATGACTATGCTGTATCTGCCGCTATGAATAGCAATCGCTCGTTAGATGTGCAGGTGTACAACGAGTGCCGTAGTTATTATGGGGACCAATGGTTTGCTGGTCATCGCAACGGTTCATCTGGCCTGTCAAATCCATACACACAAGACATTAACAATTTCCGCGCTGGATACAACTGGACTTACAACCAACTCTCTGGCCATGAATGCGATGATGTTCGTTTTTGGGTAAATATTCCAGCAATATAAACTGCTTTATGGTGACGAGCCTCTTTCGAGGCTCGTTTACTTTGTAAGAGATTGTTATATGAAGATTGCATACATGAATTTTTGATTTCCCATTCATAATTGGGCAAACGTAGAAATGATGATTAGCAATGCTATAGCAAACTCTGTTTCGCTTACACTTCAAAATAGCGGCGTTAGACAACGGTACTTACTTGTGGAAGTAAACCCGAATAGATGGTCTACTTTTCTACCACTCGTCAGTAACGCCGGTAAATTAGTGCAATGGGATGATGCGGGTTTTCCAGAGGCCTGATTGATGCACTTTATCCGCCCGATGTTTATTAAGTGCTCGAGTATTGGCTTTCCTTGAATATTTGAAAGAAGCATATTCAAAATACACATTGGATGAGTTTCCACTAACTTCCGCTCTTGGCCGAAAGCAGCCATTATTGACCAAGGCGGTTACTCGACCGCCTTTTAAAAAGATTTGATGTTCCTAATAAATCCTGAATTCCAGAAAATAATCCCGCCATACTTCAAACGACTTTTGCTATTAATTCCGGCTATAGCTCGATGTTGGCTAACTTTCGTGTATCACAAAAGTCCAGACACGTAATGCTGACTCCAACCACACATCCCCATCGATAGCTATCCCTCCCGATGGTTGTAGCATGGATCTTTTTTTTCTTTTGGAAGTCCGATAATTACTACGGTCATGGCGCCAATTGTGGTTTTTTTACTGTAAATTGGAAAACCTCATTCATTGTTCAATTTTTTGGATTTCTTTAAAAATCCAATTGCAACGATTTTAAGAAATTTTGAATGCGACGCCTAATAATGCAAAAAGCATTGTTGCTGATAATCTTCCAGGAGTTGAATGTCACTTATGAAGCACATTTACTTTGTTACTGTATTCCTTACAAGCATGCTTGTTGCGCCATTTGCAAACGCGATCTCAAATATAGAAAGCGAGCGGCCGAATCCGCCCGAGGAAGGATGGTCGGGTTCAGTCAAAATTGGGCTGAATGGAAAGACTGGCAATCAGGAAGAA
>JAGKWO010000102.1 GCA_021151835.1 Gammaproteobacteria bacterium | reverse complement strand
CCCCCTTCGTTGTGGTAATAAAAGCCACCGTCTCTGCGGTGCGAACGAATACTCCACAACAAGCCACCACTAATGCCTTCTTCACGGATGGTTTTGATTAATGCGCGTTGGTTTTCCAACGTCGCCAAACCGAATTCGTCAATCAACAGGACTTTTTTGCCGCGAGTGCGTTCGCGTTCCTGTTTGGCGATAGGCGCTAATTCCGTCGGTCCACCAAAAAGACGATTCCAGTATTCGTACAAATGAACACTCATAATATCGATATAGGGGCTATCGATCATGGTTTGACGATCACCGCCAGCTTCCACCAACAGGTGATTGGGATTAATTGTTTTAATGTATTGCGCCATTTCCAGTTGCCAGTCCGTAATGATGGGTTTCCATACTTCTGGCGGCAGCTTTCTATCGTTGTAGTAGCTATCGAATTCATTGCCAAATTGCCATGCAAGAATAGCGGGATCATCTTTATAAAGTATTCCCGTAATGGTGTTTTTCCGATTCATTAAGTAATGCAGGAAATGTTTAAAGTCCTCCTTTACTTTTTTGTCAGTCCAGAATGCACCAACTTCTGTTTTTCCCGAGAGTGCAGCAAATTCATCAACTCCACGAACAATCTCGAAGGATTGGGATGCAATAATCGGAACCAAAATACGAACGTCATATTCTTTACACAGGGCTAGCAATCTATCAAAAGACCGAAAAGCGTCTTCGTTGTACTGACGCCGCCCCATCACATGGAAAGGGATACCTTTATCTTTGGGGCTGTGGATACCAAATGCGAATGAACGGGTTGCGCGTGCTCCCAAGCGATTGATCGAGCTCAGTAAATCGCGCAGCTCGTACTCATCCGGAAAGCGATTGCTGAAGTCTGGCAGGATTTGGTCTTCATTTGCTTGAATGTTGGGCGCTGCCAAACCCAGGAAGACAAAGGGCTTATCGCCCTCATAAAGTACGTCAAGTTTTCGAGTAATGATGGGCCATTCTTCACTTGCAACAGTTGGTGTTGCCAAGCTAAACAGAGACAGAGTGACTAATAGCAACCGTTGACAGCTATTGGTTATGTTCATTGTAGTTTCTCTACTGGATTGCATTAAGGGTTCCCACCACATAAAGGAATGCAGGTCGATTCAATAACAGCATTTTTGCTGGCAATAGATTCGCGCGGCTTTCACGGGAGTAAATGGAAGCCGTTCATAGAAAATTGTTAATAGAGGGTAATTTCGTAAATCGAGTTGCCCCACTTGGTTGCTCTAAGATCGCAATAAATACGAACATAACGGGCACTTTCAGTGAGGTTATCAATGGTGTCTGTGGCACCATCGCCAGTAGTCGTCGTGAACACATCACGCCAGGTGGCGTTATCCAGTGAGGTTTGGATTTTGTAAGCTTTGGCGTAGGCCGATTCCCATAAAATTTTTACTCCACTGATTGTTTTCACTTCATCAAGATCAACGGTAATCCATTGTGGGTCGGCATAGATGCTTGACCAGCGCGTTGAGTTGTCACCATCAACGGCATTGCTCGCGATATTGCCGAATTCGGCTTCTGTGGAGGATACGGTGACGGTCTTGCCCAATGCCAGGTTGGGTAAAACAATCGGTGTTGTGTTGTAAACGCGAATTTCAAAAATGGAAATGCCATACACAGTGGCCCGTTTGCTAGCGCTGAGTCGTACATACCGTCCTTTGCTGGCGAGGTTACCCCAGTCATCCACGGAGCCTTTACCGCCAATAACTGTTTTAAGTATGGTCCAATTGGTTTTGTCATCAGAGACTTCCAGTGTGTAATCACTGGCCCGCGCGCTCTGCCAAAGAATTTCAATGCGATCAACGGTTACTGGGGCCTCCAAGTCAACAATTAACCATTGCGGATCAGAATAGACACTCGACCAGCGCGTGACTGAGCGGCCATCGGTAAGGTAGTCCGCGATGTTGCCAAATTCCGCCTCGGTAGATGACACTTCCACGGATTTTCCAAATGCCAAGTTGCCAGCTGGATTATCCCGAGGGCCAAAGTCCAAATCGGGGTCAGGTTGGTAAGTGGGATCGGGCGCAGCAGTATCCGGAAGGCGGCGCACGTAATTTTTGAGGTCGGGTAAGCTTTCCAGGGTGAAGACTTTGTTGCTGTTGTAAGTCCATTTTATAAACGATTTGGCGTTACTGTTTTGAATCAAACCGTTCCAACCAATAAAAAATGACCAGTGTGCATTACTGAAATTTTCCACATTTGGAAACTGGGATACCTCAGCCAACCCGAAGATTTTGTTGCTGGTTCCATGATTGGTTTGGTACTCGCTCCATGACGAGGCGCGTGGATAGTCATAGGCAATGATGTCTACGTAATCGTTGCCGGGATACCATTCCATTGCATTGCCGTGCTCACTACCATAATCGTTCCAAATCCAGATCAGGTTGTTCAGGCCGTGGGTTTGCACCAAGCGCTCATGCAACAATTTCCACAGGCGCTTCGAAGCTTCGGGGCCTTGCTTTCCCCACCAAAACCATTGACCAGCCGCCTCGTGCAATGGGCGCCACAATACCGGCACACCCGCCGCTTGCAGTTTGCCCAATTCAATGGCGATCAAATCAATATCCCGCAGGATCGCTTTGTATTTTTCACCGTCGGGATTATTCAAGGCATCCGTCAAATCGAAATTGGATGCACAGGAATAAAATGCTTTCCACCAGCGGGCATCCCCTCCGGTAACATTTTTACAGTCTTCACGATACGCCTCGTCGTAGGCATCGGCTGGCGCATCCCAGTGCCAACTGAATTGCACAATCCCTTTCTTGTTGGTTACCCAATCAATCGCATTTTCGGTGTCGGCAGGCATTGCGCCATTGGCTTTGCGGACCGGTGTGTAATCCATAAAGTCAAAGCCGTGAATCGCCGGTGTTTTGCCGGTCAGTTCCTTGATCCATTGGATGTCCTCAGCGCCATACTGGCCCGAGATAATTCGATGGCCGAAATGGTCTGCCAGGAAACCATGCAAGTTTTTTGCTTCGGGCGTGGCAGCTGGATTGATCAGGCTTTTGTTCAACGCAGGATTTGTCACTGATGCGCTGGATGATGACATCAGGCTTGAGCTCAACGCGGATTGAGAAGCCTTGCTTGAACTGGCAAGAGGTTCTGTTTTGTTGTCCGATCCACCGCAACTCACCATCGCAAGGGCTACCAGCAAGCTGAATAGGTAACGCATGTTCTCTCCTCACCAAGATTTTATTTTTTGTACAGGATTGGGGATTGCTCATCAAAACGCGGCCCACATTTGATGTGGGTGCTTTGCAATAATCCCTAAAGCCTGCGAGAACCTAGGTGAGATGAAACCTGCTGGCAATGCGCAATTTCGTTATTTGCAGTAGATGGGCAGGTTGGTTTTTTATTTTTCTGTTGATTTAATGTTATCCGGCGACGCATTGGGGTTTGTCTTGCGTTATGGACTACCCCTTTTTGCGTCGCGACATAGATGACTAGCCTTGTGTAATTACCAGCTGTTTCAGGGGGATTTTCAGCCAGGTCACGATGAACTGATTATCAGCGATGCGTTGCTTAGGCAAATGAAGAGATGTTTCCAGGGAGGGGATTTGCTGGTAAATGTGCTGCGGGGCAGCAGTTGGCTACTGCCCCTCTTTTCGACGATTGTTGGAAGTATTTACTTTTGCGCTTTAGGGCCGCGACGATCTGATTTACGGCGTTCTTGAGGAACATCCTGGGGAATCCCCTGATGACGTTCACGACGATCAGGGCGCTGCCGCTCTTCAAGCGCATCTTCTATCTGGGTCAACAACACCTTGGTTACTTTTTTATCACTCATTACTAAATCCATCTCACAGTTGAATCACGATTAAAAAAATGACACGGCTTGAGTATAGTCCAGCGAAAAGCCGGCATTTGTGAAATCAATGCCATTTTTAATTTCAATTTTTCATAAAAACTGGCGCATCGACTTTAATCGAAAATAAACCATAGATACCGGCCTTTTAAAAAATCAGGCACCTAACATTCGAACGCTCAATTTCGGCAAAGCAAGACTATCCAAACAATCAAAAACCAAGGTTTTTCAACCTTGGTTTTCTATAACCTATTGATTTTTATAAGTTTTTAAACATCCAGGTTCGCAACAGCCAGCGCATTGGTCTCAATGAAGTCACGACGAGGTTCCACGGCGTCGCCCATCAAGCA
>JAGKWO010000101.1 GCA_021151835.1 Gammaproteobacteria bacterium | reverse complement strand
CTGGCCACCAATTGCAAAATCATCGGCGTAGTAACTGATAGTGGTATCTGTTGCTTCAATAATAAAATGCTGGAATGCGGTGCCTGACTGGGTGTAATAGCCTTCCAGCAAACGCCATTCATTTGCTGAAGCCGTGATGGTAGCCACGCGCGTGTATTCGTTGTAAGTGGATGTATCGCTATCATCCTGGCGTTTTGCGGTTAAGGTAATAACGCTATCAGGCGTTCCCGGTGCCAGTTTTACCCAGGTATTAACCTGGTATTCATTGCCGGTGGTGAGCGAGCCCACATTGAATGTTAAACCATTCCACGCTGCCGTGCGGCCAGTGATCAGCGCACTTGCCGAGCCGCTGCGTTTATCTGCTGTGGTACGCGTTACGGTTCCTGCGGTGGTTCCCCAATTGGTTAAGCCACTTTCGACTCCACCATTTTGTGCAAAATTATTTGCTGGCACAGAATTGCTTACCGAAGAAACTGCCACACTTGAGCGCGAGCTGCTTGATGGTACCGCGCTGCTTGAAGGAATGGAGCTGGGTGCAACACTGGAACGACTTGAAGAAGTTGTTACAACACTCGAAGAAGAGCTTACCGCTGCGCCACACAGCGTACCATTGATGACTGGACGCTCAACGGTGCCGCTGTTGGTATTGCCCTGGAAACCAAACGAAATGGATTGGCCCGCCGCAATATTGCCGTTCCATCCCAGGTTGGTAGCAGTGTAGGGGTTGCTACCTGACAGCGTGGCATTCCAGCTATTGGTAATGCGATTGTTAGTGTATTGCCAATTCACACTCCAGTTATTAACCGCAGCACCCGTATCATTTTTTACCGTAATGCTCGCGACAAAACCGCTACCCCATTGGTTATCAATGTTATAGGTACATGCGGCAAAAGCCGTGTTGGATAGGGCAAACAGGCTGGCGCCCAAGCCAATTACACCGCAGGTATTGCGCAACACCTGCGGTAATAATCTGGCGGAGTTTTTTTGCTTATTCATCATTTAATCTCCGTAAGTTGGAAAGTTCTCTAAAATTTAAAATTATTGTTGTTACTTTTATTGACCGAGCCGATTTTTTACTGATTCGCTTTATTGAACTATTCGATGCCTTTATTGATTGATCCGATAGTAGTCAAAATCCACATAGCCGCCGGTAGATTGTGTGGCGTAATTGAATAGCGCAAAGCGATAGCCCATAAAATGTTTGAGATCGTAAGTCATGCGCAGGGTAGAGCCGATGGAAGTCCAGCTGTTGCCGTCCAGGCTGTAATAAAATTTCGCTTGATCGGTTTGATTGCGAAAATCCATATCGATACGGAAATAAACGCGATCCTGATACAAACCGATGCGGGTAATTTCCTGCGGAGTCCCTGCAGTGGTATCCACCATTACGATGGATTTATTACCGTTGGTTTTGGTCACACCCACATAACCGTAACGCGATTGCAACGCACCGAGGCCGGCGTAATCACCATCTTTCATCGCGGCCGTTTCGAGTGCAATGCGTGCCGAGCTTTGCGGGCCGAAGCTACGTTGCGTAAGTGAATTGCGTGCAGCCTCGAAATTACCTGAAAGCCGTTTGGTTGTGAGCCGCAAATATCCCGGACGATTAACGAGTGACCAGCCGCTGTTATCCGGATTGTGATTCCATTGCCATTCCAGCGGCAATGTCGTCGAGCCTTGAACGCCCTGATTAAATTCATCACTCGCTACAATTCCGTTTAACCCTTTATTTTCCACAGTAAAACCGAGTTTTTGCGGCACTTTTCCATTGATACCCATGACCGGCCAACCATCCTGCCAATTCACCGGAACCAGATAGGGAATGCGGCCTACGGCACCGGAATCACGAAATAAAAATGCATACCAGTTACCGGCAGGTGTATCAATTAAGCCGCCCTGGGCAATTCCCTGATCCTGCAATGCAACACGCCCCTCGTAAGGTCCTGTTAAATTGGTGGAGCGGAAAATTAATTGCGTGCGCGATTTTCCGGATGGCCAGGTAATTAACGAAACGTAATAACGCCCATTGATTTTTTGCAGGTGTGTGCCTTCCGGGCGGACAATAAAATCCGTTCCGGCAACAGCAGAGGATTTGGCAATAATGGTTTGGTTTAAGCCGCCGGATTTAATCGCAGATGCATCGGCTGTGAGCTCGATAATTTTTATATCATCAATACCATAAGCCAAAAATGCGCGTCCATTTTCAAAAAATAATGAACAATCGTGGTACAAACCATTTAACGCTGAAACAGTCCAGGGACCATTTTCAATATCGCGCGTTTTATAGATGTAGGTTTTGTTAGTGGTGTAGGAAAAAGTGCTTACGTAATAAATGCCATCCACATAACGAATGCTACTCGCCCATGAACCTTTGCTATAAGCATTCTGGCCATTTTCCAGATTCAGTGCATTGGTATTATCCAAAATGGAGTATGCATAATTAACCAGGGACCAATTCACCAGGTCGGTGGATTTCATAATCGGCACGCCGGGGCTCATATGCATGGTGGTGCTGCTCATGTAATACGCATTGCCAACGCGAATTACAGAGGGATCGGGGACATCTGCCCAGATCACCGGATTGCTTGCCTCAACCAGGCCAACAGCTGAAGAAGAACTCACCGCGATTGATGAACTTCTTGATGACAAGACACTACTGGATATTTTTACGCTGGAACTTGTTGTTGCCAACGATGAACTGCTTGAAGAATTGCTTAAAGCACTGCTTGATGAACGTGTTGATGAAACTGGAATTGATGATGTTGATGTGCCGCAAGGTGCCCCGCTAATCACAGGAATTTCTGCGGCGGCTGTGCCTTTGGTGCCCTGGAAACCAAACTCCACTGTTTGGTTCGGCTGGATATTTCCATTCCAGCTTAAATGGCTTGCTGTATACGGATTGGCGCCGGACACATTCGCATTCCAGCTATTACTCACGCGATTATCGCTCGCGTAGCGCCAATTTATCGTCCAGCCAGTAATTGGTGTACTGGTGTTGTTAGTTATTTTTATTGCAGCAGTAAAACCGTTATTCCATTGGTTCGTGATTTGGTATTGGCAGCTTGCGTTTGCATTCAATGCGAAGAGTAATGCAAAACAACTACCGGAAATTTTTGCAAACGTTGCCGCAGGGCAAATCCTTGCAATATTATTTGCACGCATGGGAGTTCTCCCTGATTATTTTTGAAATGGATTGTGTTTGACCAAGCATCGCAGCTCATAAAATCCGTTTTATGAGCTGCGCTAAAACCCTTTATTTATTGATGTAATTGTTAAGCAACCAGGTCATTGCAGGGCGAGGTGTGCCGTTGTCCTGAATCAAGCCTGAGCCTTCAATCCAGGTTCTGCCATTCACATAACCCCAAATGGTGATGCCTTTAACGTGCGGATGCTCCCAGAAGACCGGGAAGTGCGCCTGGAAGTTTTGCAGTTGCACTTGGTCATTGGTATCGCCGATATCGTATTCAGAGATATAAATAGGCTTGCCCACTTGATTCCAGATATTGTCGATCGCTGTTTTAACTTGCGCGGCGGTCATGCCTTTTAATTCATGTGCTTGCAAGCCGACTGCATCAATGTAATTGCCTTGCGCTTTGGCGAGCGCGATAAATTCATTGTGCTGCCAACGGATATTGTTGTAGTCGTTCAGGATCAAAATGGAGTTGGGGCAATATTGGCGAGCCAATTGGAAAACACGTTGGATCCAGTTATTGCCAAATGCTTTTTGCGCGTAACCTGCAGGCTGGTGACCGGTAACGGCTTCGTTAACTACGTCGATCATTGCAGTATCGGGGTAACGAGCGCAGTAATCGCGAATCCACTCTTCGATCTCTGCCGCTGTTTCTGATGCGCTCAGGTTGTTAATCCAGGATGGCGATTGTGCACCCCATACAAACGTGTGCGCTTTTACCGGAATATTATTTTGGCGAGCGTAAGCATAGATACGGTCAACCGGCGCCCAGTTGTATACGTCGCGAGTGCCTTCAACGGATGCCCACTTGCTTTCATTCTCTGGTGTAATTTGATTCCAGTAGCGGGTGAAATCTGATCTCACTGCGCCGGACGTGGTGATGTTACCGATAAATTTTTTGGACGATGCAGCACTGCTTGAACTGCGCGAACTGCTGCTGCTCGATACCGGCACTACCTGGCCACCAATTGCAAAATCATCGGCGTAGTAACTGATAGTGGTATCTGTTGCTTCA
>JAGKWO010000100.1 GCA_021151835.1 Gammaproteobacteria bacterium | reverse complement strand
ACGTTTATTGAGGCCAAGATCCTCATAAAGTTTCTCGGCCAAGTCTGCTTTGGTCAGAGCACCGTCCGACATAATTATTATTCCCTATCTGAGGGTGGCGGAAAAATGCACCCCCAGATACTGAACAATCGAGTCTATGGAGGCGTTGATCTCATCTTCATTAAGAGTGCGTGAAGGATGCTGAAAGGTCAACCCCATTGCAACACTTTTTCTATGTGGATCAATGCCTTTGCCCATATAAACGTCAAAGACCTTTAAGTCTGTGAGATGTTCCCCAGCTTGGCTTCTTATCGCCGTCAAGAGTTTGTCAGCAGCCAGATTGCGGTCGACAAGGAGTGCGAGATCGCGGCGAACCTCGGGAAATCTGGATAATGAACTAAACGCCGGAATACGCGCATCGAGTAATGCTGACAAACGAACCTCAAATACGTAGGCGGTTTGCGGGATATCCAACTGCTGTTGCAGGCTTGGATGCAGGGCGCCAATTACACCTTGCCACTCGTTATCGCGATAAATATCCGCTGTTTGGCCAGGATGAAGCGCAGGGTGAGTACCAACTTTAATCGTAAATGCAGACTCATCACCGGTTAATGCCAGCAGCGATTCCAGATCCCCTTTAAGATCAAAGAAATCCACAACCTCGGCAACATTCGCCCAGGATTCCGGCGCACGGCTACCATAGATCAAACCTGCCAGCATCGGCTCCTGCTTGAGGCCGTCGGCAGATGGAACAAAACGCAATCCCGACTCGAACAAACGCACACGGTTTTGTTGACGATTCAGGTTGTTGCGCAGAACACTAACCAAACCGGGGATCAAGCTGGTGCGCATTGCGGCCATATCGGCACTGATTGGATTACGCAGAATTACCGGATTAACTTCGGGATCAAACAAAGCGGACAATTTTGGCTCGATAAAACTGTAGGTAATCGCCTCCTGATAACCACGCGCGATCAACTGCTTGCGCAGCGCCGGCAACCCCATTTTCGCTTCCGGGTGCGGTTCAATATCCAATGGAGCTGCAAGGCTACGCGTTGGCAAACGGTTGTAGCCATACACACGTGCAAGTTCTTCCAACAAATCAGCTTCAATGGAAATATCGAACCTGTAGCTCGGAACGGCGAAAGTCCAACCTGCGACCGATTGGGAGACCAGCTTCAGCCCAAGGCGCGACAGGATATCAATTACTTCGTCGTCAGCCATTTCCAAACTCAAACCATTCACAATACGCGCCTTGCGTAATGTGACTTCACGTTCTTTTGGCAAGTGCTCATTACTGACATGAACTAATGGACCGACTTCACCACCAACAATATCCAATAATAATTGTGTTGCACGCTCAATCGCTTCAATTTGCAGACTGTAATCAACACCGCGCTCAAAACGATGGGAAGAATCTGTGTGAAGGCCATAAGAACGTGCTCGCCCTGCAATCGCCAACGGATTGAAAAAGGCGCTTTCGAGTAAAATATCGCGGGTACTTTCAGAAACGGCACTGGCTTTACCACCCATCACACCGGCAATTGCCAAGGCTTCCTTTTCATCCGCGATGACTAACGTGTCGGCATTGAGTTTTACTTCCTGACCATCAAGCAATACCACCAACTCACCCTGGCGCGCCAGACGCACATGAATTGCATTACTCAATGTGGATAAATCAAATGCATGCATTGGTTGACCCAATTCGATCAACACATAATTAGTCACATCAACTACGGCATCAATGCTACGCAAACCGGAACGAACCAGCTTGTCTTGCAACCATGCCGGGCTTGGACGAGTAATATCGATATTGCGAATCACACGCCCGGCATAACGACTACAGGCAGAACCAGCGTCCAGATGCACCGGGAATGTATCGTTAATAGTTGCAGGCACAGATGGAATCACCGGGGCGGTTACCGGAGCGCGATTCAATACACCGACTTCGCGTGCAATTCCCTTCACACTTAAACAGTCGCTGCGATTGGGTGTTAAATCCACTTCGATAAGCTTGTCATTCAGGTTGAGGTACTCACGCAGATCAGCACCTACCGGAGCATCCGCTGGTAACTCCCACACACCTGAATCATCGTCGCCCGCTTTTAATTCTGTTTGTCCGCATAACATGCCAAACGATTCAACACCGCGCAGTTTTGCTTTCTTGATCTCAAACTCGGGTAATTTCGCACCGATAGTCGCAAACGGGATTTTAATGCCGACGCGCGCGTTGGGTGCACCGCAAACCACTTGCGAGAGCTCCCCAAGGCCAGCAACCTGGCACACACGCAATTTGTCAGCATCGGGGTGCTGCTCGCAACCAACTATTTCACCAACAATTACACCGCTGAAGTCGCCCGCAACCGACTCAACAGCATCAACTTCCAAACCGGCCATCGTCAACTGTGCAACCAACTCATCGGTGCCAATTTCCGGATTTACCCATTCACGCAACCAGGCTTCACTGATTTTCATAATTCATTCGTTCCGTAGGTTGGGCAGTCATGCCCAACAATAAACGTTGTTTTTACCACACTCATAATCAGCAGAATGGTCATGTTGGGCATGACTGCCTATGCGGCCCAGCCCAACCTGCATAAGTTAAAACTGCTTTAAGAAGCGCAAATCGTTTTCAAAAAACAGGCGCAGATCGTTAACGCCATAACGCAACATCGCGAGGCGCTCTACACCCATACCAAATGCAAAACCGGTATAGGTTTCCGGATCGACACCACTGGATTTAAACACTTCCGGGTGCACCATGCCGCAACCGCCCACTTCGAGCCAGCCAGTGCTTTTGCACATACGGCAGCCTTTACCGCGGCATTGGGTACATTGGATATCCATCTCTGCCGAAGGCTCGGTAAACGGGAAATAGGATGGGCGAAAACGCACAGGGACATCGGCCTCGAAGAATGCTTTCAGGAATTGATCCATAGTGCCTTTCAAATCGGCGAAGCTGATATTTTTATCGACGACCAAACCTTCAACCTGATGGAACATCGGCGAGTGAGTTACATCAGAATCACAACGATAAACACGCCCCGGGCAAATCACACGGATCGGTGGTTTTTTATTTTCCATTGTGCGCACTTGTACCGGCGATGTGTGCGTGCGCAACACGTGGGTATCATCAACATAAAAGGTATCGTGCATTGCACGCGCCGGGTGATGCGACGGAATATTGAGCGCTTCAAAATTGTGGTAGTCGTCCTCAATCTCCGGGCCGACTTCAACGCTGTATCCCACAGCGGCAAAAATTTCTTCGATGCGTTGCAAGGTGCGGGTAACAGGATGTAAACCACCTGTGTGTTGGCCACGACCAGGCAAGGTTACATCAATAACTTCGCTCGCCAGTTTTGCATCAATGGCCGCTTGCTCAAGTAATTGTTTGCGCAGGTTCAGTGCATCTTGCACTGCATCTTTCGCTTTATTAATTTCCGCACCGGCAGCGGGGCGTTCCTCGGGCGACAATTTACCCAGGGTTTTCATCAGCGCAGTAATACTGCCGTTTTTACCCAGGTAATCCACGCGCACAGAATCCAGAGTGGAGAGATCCTGGGCATCGTTTACCAATTTGAGCGCTTCTTGTGTAAGCGCAGCGAGATTTTCCATCTGCTTTTCCAGTTTAAAAGTATTAAAAATTAGTTATCTGAAACAACGATATGACGGATTCTTTTTGCCGAGTTATTACACTCATCTGTGTAAGCGATTGAAATTTTTTTCCCGGCCGAATAAGCCATCATAACAATGGAAAGGATTTCCTTTGACCCTGCCTCAGATACAAACCACCAATATGCACCATTCGAACTTGAGCATACTGCAGAGGTATTGTCTTGTGTGTCAGTCACTATGCGATAAGACGCACCATCATATAATGCTATCGAAACAATCTTTGCTGGCGTTGTCCATTGACCGGCACTAATTGTCGCTGCATTGACGCCTATAGATGACAAAAAAAATATTGTTGCAAGCGCTTTCCAGATCTTCATAGCCATTCCATTTTTTCACATATATAAAAAAGGGGAGGAACCAAAGCTCCTCCCCTTTTCATCGCGTTCACAAAAACCCTTGCGGGTTTTCCGTTGTTGGACGATTAAGCAGCCAGAGCTGATTTAGCCTTCGCAACAACAGCAGCAAAAGCTGCTTTGTCATATACCGCCAAATCGGCCAGTACACGACGATCAAGAACGATGCTCGCCTTTTTCAAGCCGGCAATCAATTGGCTGTAGGTCAAACCTTCAGCGCGCGATTGGGCATTGATACGAGTGATCCACAGAGCGCGGAAATTACGCTTTTTAACGCGACGATCGCGGTAAGCATATTGACCGGCTTTGATAACCGCTTGCTTGGCAACACGGAATGTACGCGAACGTGCACCGTAGTAACCTTTAGCAGCTTTTAAAACTTTCTTGTGACGACGACGCGCCTCTACACCACGCTTAACACGG
>JAGKWO010000053.1 GCA_021151835.1 Gammaproteobacteria bacterium | reverse complement strand
GTTTAGGTGACACAAATAAAATTTTTGAGATTTTTATCTCAATTTTTTTAAAAAATTGATTCTTTTAGTTTAACTTTCCTATTAAATAGGAATTCTTAAGGATCCAGTTATAGGAAATAATATAATGGTAATTTTCAATATCAAATATCCCCTCTTTAATGCCTCGAATTTCATTTTTTTCCGTATTAATCCCTATTTTCCTACTACATGCTATTAATACTCAATCGTCATTTTTATTGAGTATAAAAAATAAATTATTTTCTTTATGTCGATGAATGTAAAATAAATTTCAATCTTAAATTTTATTAACTTGGAAAAAAATCGAAAGGATATGGCTTATGTTTTTTAATACAAAAAAAATGCCTTTTCTAATTTTAGCGTTTTTAATTTTTAGTCAGTGGGCGTATGGGCAGATTTATGACGCTACACGCGAGTATCCATCAATCACCTATCTCCAAGCATGTACCCAAGAGGAAATATCAGAGTTATATACATTTTTACAATCAGCATCCTGTGCCCCCGAACAAAATATTGGACGATTTCCAAAGGTGACAGTCTATGCAGACGGGTGTGCTGCATCAGCCTGCGCAAAGTGTGGTACTTTCGATATATATGTTGGTGATGGGAAATGTTTTAGACCTCCTTTTCATGCTGTGGTGACGATTAGTAATCCGGAACCAAGATTTTGCGCTGCTAATCCAATAGATGTTGTGACTGGGAAAAAAATTCAGAAAGAAATTGATATTCATCCGAATAGGCAAGGGCAAGTGGAGTTTTATCGAGTATACAGTAATTCCCAAGATTCTATAGGTGGGCGCTGGTATAACCCTTATCAAAAACAGTTGCGTTCTATTACTCCAAGTTCATCTGCTTATCTAAAAGCAAAAAGTACTGGATACACTACCAGAAAAGACGCATGTGAACAGGGATTTAATCAAATTAAAAGCCAGCTTAACGAAAGCTGGATTCAGGTTGCAACACACGCATTGTATTCATCGGATGGCAGTTGTGACATTGTTCGTCAGCAAGGTGTATCGGGTGATGTTGTGGGTCGTCTTCAAATTGTTGCAGATGGGAAAGAATATGCAGATAAATCTTTTGCCCATGCAGTTCAATTGGTTCGTGAAAATGGCTCCATTTTGGAGTTTAATATTATTGTTGTGAATGGTAAGCATCAATACGCTTCTTTTTATGGAGATTCCGGGACTCTAACTTATGTTAATCACAATGCTCAGGTGGCATGGCGATATGTAAGTAAAGCTGGTGAAGTTGAGGAATATGATAAAAATGGAAGGCTGCACTCGATAATATCACGAAATGGTTTGAGGCAGGAATTGTTTTACGATCAATTTTCGGGGCTTTTAACTCGTGTGAAAGATTCCACGAGTCGTGAATTGCTATTTGCGTATAATGGCAATCAAATTCGTAGTGTGACGATTGGTGGAAATATAACAACGAGTTATAGCTATAATTCATTAGGTTTAATTCAACAAGTTACTCGTCCTGATAATACTGTGCGTATTTATCATTATGAGGATGCTCGATTTCCCACTTATTTGACCGGTATAACAGATGAAAGAGGAATTCGCTACGCGACATGGTCATATAGCTCACAAGGTCTTGCAATTTTTAGTGCACATGCTGGTGGTGCAGACAAAACGCAATTAAGTTTTAATTCGGATGGTAGTACAACTATCACTAACGCATTAAATGGAAGTATAAATTACAACATTCAAAAAGATATTTCCGGAGTTAAACAGGTAGTAAGCACAACAGTGTTACCTACAGGAAATATCGAAGGAGCCACAACAAAATATAATTATTATTACGGGCGACCAGGTTGCGTAATAGACCCTAAAGGGATAGCTAGTAAATGCCTGTCTTGGGGGCGTTTTTATGAGGTGGTCCAGGACAGGACATACTTAGATAAGAACTTTCAAACCTATTATTTAAAGTCTTATAAATGGCACACAGAAAAAACTCATCTCATTACTCATATTATGGAAGGGAACTTTGAGGAAGCTGGACGTATAACGCGATTTGATTACGATGATAGGGGATACCTTTTAAGAAAAAACATCAGCGAAATTAGTTCTATTCCTTATAATTGGTGAGGGAAATCACGGTGAAATTACAACATATATTCTTAATTTATATTGTCGCAATATTATTTTCAGCTGATAGTAATGCTGATCAAACCACACGCTATACGCACAGCGAATCAGGTCAGTTATTGACAGTTGATGGACCACGGACAGACGTTAGCGATGTAATCACATATACATACAATGAACAAGGAAATCTTGCTACTACTACCAATCCGTTAGGCCAGGTCACTACATTTATCAGTTATGACTCAACGGGTAATCTGCTTTCAATGAGAGATGCAAATGGAGTTGTAACTGAATTTACCTATCATGTACGAGGCTGGCTTTTAACTTCACGAGTTAAACACCCAACCGATAGTTCTTTAGATGCTATCACTACTTACACCTATGATGCTATTGGCCAGCTAACAAGTACGGTGCTCTCCAATGGAGTGTCGCTCAGCTATGAATATGATGGCGCGAGACGTTTAATTGCCATCGAAAATAATGCACAAGAGCGTATCGAATATACGCTCGATGCGGCAGGTAATCGTACAAAGCAGGTCATAAAAAGTTCTACAGGAGGCATCAAGTATTCGGTAGATAGTACATTTGATGAATTGAGCCGCGTTAAAGATGTATTGGGAAATAATGGGCAAAAAACAAATCACAAATATGACGTAAATAACAATCTCACCCATGTAACAGATGGCCGGAATAACCAAACGCAACAAGTGTACGATGCGCTTAATCGCGTAAAACAGATTATTGGTCCTGATCTGGGTGAAACGCATTTTACTTACAATCAAGACAATCAAATTACATCTGTTACGGATGCTCGGGGGAATACTACTACCTATAACTACGATCTTTTCGGAGACCTCACCTCAATTGTGAGTCCGGATACCGGCACCACGAATTTTATTTATGACTCTGCTGCAAATCGTACCCGTCAGATCGATGCTCGTGGCGTAGTTACTAATTTCACTTATGACGCTTTGAACCGGCTAACCAAGATAGAGTATCCAGCCTCTCCATCTGAAAATGTCAATTATATGTATGATGACACCGGCTCAGGGAATTATGGAGTGGGGCGTTTAACAAGTGTTTATTCCGATTTACAAAGTACCGAATTTGTCTATAACCATCTTGGTCTGATTACTCATAAATATATCACCATCGGTAGCTCTACTTTTGAAATTCAATATGCTTATGACTCTGTTGGAAATTTAACTCAAATAATTTACCCGTCTGGTCGAATAGTAAATTACAGTCTGGATGCTCAAGGGCGTGTCAATGGGATTTCAACTAAAGCCAATGCTACCGCCTTATCCCAGACATTGATCAGTAATGCAGAATTTTTGCCATTTGGATCAGTAAGTAATTTTAAATATGGTAATGGATTAATTCACTCTCGAATTTATGATCAGGATTATCGTCTTTCCAATATTCAGGTTGGCGGTGTTCTTAGTCGCAGTTATGGATATGACCCTGTTAATAACATCACTAGCATTGTTAATGCGCTTAACAATAGCAAGAATCAAATATTTTCTTATGATGATATTAATCGATTGATTTCAGCTGCCGGGGATTATGGCACTTTTGGTTATAGTTATGACAAAGTGGGTAATCGCTTAACTCAAACCCGAAATGGTGCGACTGATATCTACACATATGCTACAGCCAGTAATCAATTGCAATTGATTGCACACACTGCGGGTAATCGGAGTTTTGAATACGATGGTGCAGGCAATCAGATACAGCGCACTTCAGATACAAACATTGCTCAAACGTTTACCTACAATCAAGCCAATCGTTTAACAAGTGTTAATGCAAATTCTTCACTTGTTGCAACTTATTCATACAATCCATTCGGACAAAAGGTTGCGAAAGTTTTATCAAATGGGAATAAAGAATTTTATCACTATGATGAAAGTGGTCAGCTAATTGCTGTTACTGATGGTGCCGGTTCAACGCTCCGTGAATATGTTTATTGGGGTAACCAGCAAATTGCGTTCTTTAATGTTTCGCAGGGTTATTCTATATCCGGCCAAACATTGGACGAAAGCAATGTTAGTTTTCAAGGGGCTCATGTAATTGGTAAAAATAATGCTGGGTATACGGGTAGCGGTTTTATTGATTATGTTGGAGAGGGAAGCGCAAGTTGGTCTGTGAATATTCCTGCGTCAACTAATTATAATCTTACATTGCGCTACGGTCTTAGTGGCACAAATCGACCTCTTACATTAAAGGTTGATGGTACGACAGTATCTACAATTAATTTCGTTAGTAGCCCTTTGTGGACAACATGGAAAACCCAGACAATTACATTAAATTTACAAGCAGGCCAACATAACATCAGTTTGCACACTGCAGGGTTAAGCGGCCCTAATATTGATAAAATTGAACTTGCCGCCGTCGAACCCATCGCAATTCCAACAAGTGCACTCTATTTTATTCACCATGATCACCTTGGTACCCCACAAGTAATCACCAATCAAAACCAACAAGTAGTGTGGATGGGTGATTACGAACCATTTGGAAAAGTTGCGACGAATGCTTCAAATAGTATCGAAATATTTAGCCGCTTTCCCGGGCAATATTTAGATCCAGAGACAGGGTTGTATTACAACTACTTTCGGGACTACGATCCATCTATCGGTAGATATATTGAGAGTGATCCGATTGGGTTGCACGGTGGAATTAATACTTATGCATATGCACTAATGAATCCAAATGCTTTTACTGATCCTAATGGTTTAAATTCAGTAGTTACGGCTCAGGATATTGGAGGATCTATTAATGATGGTGGCTATGATGGATATAGTGAAGCAATTCAAGCGTGGAAGGATGCTCGTGCTGCATCGGCACAAGTTCCTGTTGGAAATATGGGGCTTGGTGAAAGTGCGTATCTTGGTCCTCGTGATGCGGTTCGCCATTGCGTTTTAGCTTGTTCTCTTACTCAACGGCTAGGTAGAGATAAAGCTGTAAGCATATTAAATAGGCATGAGGCTAATGGAGGTGAGGCTGATGAAATGGATAATAGAAACAATCAAATGGGATGTTTTCTTGGTGAAAATAGTGATCCGGGAGCATGCCAGCAAGCATGTCTACGCAATATAGATTATTTGTACACTCGTAGAGATGCTGATGGAAATATCTTGCCTCAACCAACCACAATAGGTGGACGATGAAAAAAACTATTGGATTTTTTGCATTGCTTTTTATTTTTTCTTTAGCATTCATTTTCTATTATTTCTTCTTTCTAAAACTATCTGTTGTAAATACTTTAGATGGAAAGAATATTAATAAAGTCGTGTGCTTTACTTCGAGCGGAAGAAAACATGAGGTAACCAATATTGGTTTTGGTTACGAGGTAACTAAATGGATATATATTGGCAATGGGCAAAGGCTTGAATGCGAAATAATGGTTAACGGATATAGGCCTGAGAAAATATTGGTGATCGGATACTATGATTGGCAAATGAAAAAAATATCTATTTTTATAAAAGACAATAAAATTCAGGTGACTGATATTTCAGCAGAAACTCCTATTGAAATTGAAACGAGAAACCTAAATTCTTTAACTCATAATTAATGTCTTGATAATTGCTTTTAACTAATTTTATAGCCTGATTAATATCGGGCTTTTTTATGTCTGTTAGAAAACTGGTCAATATTGCCAGCGGCCTGGTCATGTTTTTCCGGTTTCGCTGGTCAGTCACGACCAGCAGGCTGGTCAATTAAGTCCAGTCCACGCATGTGCTAGTGCCGGTGATTTTGAACATCTCTGCTGCTTTGATATGACTAGTACGTAGTACGTAGGTTGGGCAGCCACGCCCAACAATACAACCACAAAAGCAACACAGGATCATGAAAGAAATAAATATCCTATTGTTGAATTGATCGGAAACATCGAAATGTTGGGCATGGCTGCCCAACCTACCTACTTAAAACGTACCGCGCAGGGAAACGGTCACGTTGCGTGGTTCGCCATAACGGTTGCCGGAGGCATACCCGAGTTGTGAGTAATAAACCTTATCGAACAGGTTGTTGACGTTTAGCCCGAGGTTCCAATTGTCATTAAGCGTGTAGCCAACGCGTGCATTCCACAGGCTATATCCGCCCTGGTTTACCTGTAGGGTGCCACTGGTGATGTAGATGTCGCTTTGCGCCGAAACACCACCGCCCAGGCTCCAGCCATCCAGTGCGCCGCTGAAACGATAATTACTCCAGAGTTGCAGTAAATGTTCGGGCGTTGCACTGCGGAACGCTTT
Source organism: Gammaproteobacteria bacterium (assembly GCA_021151835.1). Taxonomy (GTDB): domain Bacteria; phylum Pseudomonadota; class Gammaproteobacteria; order Pseudomonadales; family Cellvibrionaceae; genus Cellvibrio. Next base: position 21,445 of record JAGKWO010000053.1, on the reverse strand, counting down.
TCCTTCATTCGCACTGGGTGCGCCGGTTTTGGTGCGATCGTGCAGATATTCAGTCGAGACGTAGGTGTAGCCCGCCACCGTTTCCCAGCCGGGCAAGATCTCACCAGACACTTCCACTTCAAAACCTTCACCGCGCACTTTACCGGTGGCGATATAGCAGTCGGCCAAACCAGTGGGTGAGCCTGCACAGGGGGCAGCATTATCCGGATCTATTTGCGCGCGGTTATCTTCATCGATACGGAATACCGCAAACGACGTGTTCAAGCGGCCATTGTACAACTCGCCTTTAACACCTGCTTCGTAGTTAGCACCGATTGCCGGTTCCAGCGGTGTTTTATCCGCGGTGTAGAGTGTGTTTTGCGCGCGGAAAATATCGGTGTAACTCGCGTAGGCTGACCAGTTTTCCGCGACATCAAAAACAACACCACCGTAAGGTGTGACCTCATTATTTTCACTGGTTTTGATGGTATTGCCGGTAGATAAGGTGGTGGTCGTGTTATCAAGATTGCTCAGGCGCGCTCCCACAATCAACTTCAACGGTTCGGCCAATGTAAAGCGACCAATCAGATAACCGCCCGATTGTTCATTCACCGTTTCCGTATTGCCTTTGACCCAGGCACCGAATGCAGGTTGGGGTACCGCCCAGGGATCAAAGGTAAAAATATTGCCGATGACGGGTGATGCGGGCCCGGTTGCACTGCGGCCGGCTTTGCTCTCGGTTTCTGACCAGGTTACGCCCGCCACCACGTCGTGTGTCTGGCCAAATGCATCGAAACTGCCGCTCAGCATGGCATCGCTAGCTTGATAGGTGCCGGGGCTGTAAGCATTGCTCATGGTTGTGCCATAAGCTGGCCCGGTTAATGTAGTCGGGTTAACTGCGCCGGTGGTATTGGTAGTGAGACCGCCTTGAACGCGCTCTTGAAAACTACTGGTAACACGTAAGCTCCAGCGTTCATTAAATTGGTGATCAACACCGGCAAATACGGTATCCACATCGGTGTAATAGGTGCCCCAGCCGGGCGACATACCGCGCGATGAGCGCGGTAATTTTAAATCGCTGCCATCGGTGTAGCGGGGCAAACCGTAAGGTGCGTAATTACCATCGTACCGTTCCAGGCTTGCACCGAGATGGACGAGGGTTGAATCGCCCAAATCCCATTCGCCAATTCCATAAATTGCGGGGCGACGTGTGTATTCCTCATCGATAAAACTTTCGCGGTCTTCGTAAAGCACAACCAAACGCCCGCGCACTGTTTTACTTTCATTGATTGAACTACTGGCATCCAGCTCCGAGTAAAAATTATTCCAGCTACCCACACGCACCACCGTACTGACTTGTGGTTCAGCAGTAGGGCGTTTGCGAATTAAATTAACAGTACCGCCAGCAGAACCGGCGCCATACACAAGACCGGCTGCGCCGCGCAATACTTCAACGCGATCAAAAAATGCGAGGTTGGGAACATAACCGGCATAAGCGTTACCGACAGAAGGCATACCATCAATCATGTTATCAGTGAGGCTGAACCCGCGCGCTGTGTATGACACGCGATTAAAATTCGCAGTGGAGCTGGTGATACCTGTTGCCGTTTTCATCGCATCATCCAGCGTAACAAAATTGCGATCTTCAATTTGCTGGCGAGTAATCACACTCACTGATTGCGGCGTTTCCCGCAGTGTTAACGGCAAGCGACTTGCGGTGCTGGCGCTGCCGCTGGTGTAAGAACCGGAATGTTCAGTGGTGCTCCCCAAATCGGCCTCCACTTTCACTTTTTGCAATTTGCCGGTGGTTTGTTTCGGTTGCAATTGATAACTGCCATCGGTTTGTTTAACCAATTGCAATGAAGAGCCTTGCAGTAATTGTTCAAGCGCATTGAGCGGAGTGAATGTTCCGGAAAGGCCAGGGCTTTTCAAGCCTTGCGTCAGTGCTGCATCAAATGAAAGCGCAATTCCCCCTTGGGCCGCTGCCTGGCTTAATAAAGCGCCCAATGAGCCAGCCGGTAATTGGTATTCAATTTGAGCAGCGGCGGTAGCCGATGATTGTGTGATTTGTGCGTGCACAGAAGTGAAACCACCCAATGCAAAAACCAGGGTGGCGAGTGGTAATTTACGGGCAAGTGGACGTGGGCGAGTAAAGCGGGTTAAGCGAGGCATGACAAGAATTCCGATGGAGTTGATACAAGGGTTCAGACTCTATGCCACTTGAGATGGGAAAAAGTATCAGGGGTTGGGAAATATTTTTTGGTTGGTAGGAAATTGCCCAAGGAGCAAAACCTGATATGGGTTTATCAACAGGGTGAAAAATATTTTGAATTCATTTGCTATTAACTATGAAATTTTCGTTGCAGCACACGCTGGTATTACGCCTGGTTTTATACCCATTACGTTGCTTCAATGGCGACCCAATAACCCTTCCAACGCTGATCAATTTTAAGTGAATAAGTCGCTGCCAGCATTTTCAAACTAAGGTCAGTATCCAATACCGGATAGGCCCCGGAAATAAATATTTGTTCAATTTCAGGAGCGAGCTGGATTACTCCCTGGCGATAACGGCCCAGTTCTTCCACAAAATTTCGCAGCGGCATTGCATCGGCGACGAGCATTCCGGTTTCCCAGGCGCTTAGGGTGCGTTGTAATTGCAGCGGTTTAATTTGATTTGATGTGTGTGTAATACGTGCTTGTTGGTTGGCAATTAAGGTAGTGCCGGGTTGGTTAAATTGAGTAGAGAAAACCTGGCTGTAACCTTCCATTTGTGCGACCAGATCAGAGTGGGGAGATTGACGCAATAATAATTTTCCTTCTACCAAATGCGCTTGTGCAGATTTGCTGAGTAATTCAATGGGTGCATTGCCTTTTTTGTTTTGCAGCAGTAATTCTCCTTCCAATAAACGCAACTGCCGCCGCTGCGGATTCCAATGTACAGACGAACGCGTATTCAATAACAAATGGGAACCTTCAGTTAGCACAATACGTGTTTGTTGTCCGGTTGCGGTTTGAAAGCTGGGGAGCCAATGGCTGTCGCTATGTAAACTGGCCAAACCCAAACTGATTATTGGAATACCGATCATTGAGGCGGATATTGTTGACATAATTGCGCGTCGATTTAATTGCACTGGTCGATTCAATGTGTCGAGTGCAATATTCGCTGGTAATCCCTGCAAGCGGTTTAGCAATTGCGCTGCACTTGCCCATACTTGTTGATGCAGCGGGCTTAATTCACACCAACGTTGGTGTTCTGCCGCCTCTTCAATATTGAGCGGATGGCTTTGTATACGCACCAGCCATTCAGCAGCTTCAGCAATAATATGTTGATCAGTATTCGTCATGATTTATCTCGCGTTTGATCAACTACAGTGGTTAGCTCCAGCGTTAAACATTGAACAAAGGCTTGCTTCATATAACGCTTTACCGTGATCAGGGATATTTCCATGTGTGTAGCAATTTCTTCGTATTTTAATCCTTCAATTTGCGCCAATAGAAATGCTTGACGTACCGGCCCTGGTAATTGGTGCAGCACTTGATCTACGGCTTCAAGCATTTCCAATAATTGGTGGCGCAATTCCGGCGAGGGGACTTCTATTTCCGGCAATGATGCCAATGCGTCAAGGTATGCGCGCTCCAGATCCTGGCGCCTGAACCAATTGACTAATAATCCATGGGCAATCGTGCGTAAATACGCGCGCGGATTATTGAGTGATTCCTGTTCGGGTTTTGCAAGCAAGCGCACAAAAGTGTCTTGTGCTAAATCGGCCGCATAATGGCTGCAACCCAAACGCTGTTGCAGCCACAATTTCAACCAGGGTTGGTGTTCGCGGTAAAGGTCCGCCAATGGTAGTAAGTGCATTAAAATTCCAGGCTCGCTGAAACTAAAACAGCGCGCGGATCACTTAAATAACCGGCGTTAGCCCAGTAGCGTTCATCGGTGAGATTATTTACATCGAGACGCAAGGTTAATAAATTGTTGCCGAGATTGGTGTGGTAGCGCGCACCCAGATCCAGTAATGTGTATGAGTCCAGCACATCAGTATTCAGGTTGTCACCAAATTGGTCGGCAGTGTAATTAACTCCGCCGCTCAGGGTAATGTTGTAAAACGCAGGCAGTTGATATTCAACGTGCAATTTTGCGATAGTGTCGGCAACAACCGGTGGTTTTTTTCCTTCCAGTGCCGGTGTTTGTTTTTGCTCGGTAATTTTTGCATCCAGCCAGGTAAAACCACCGATGATAGACACGTTTTCAGTGGCTTTGCCAAAGGCAGAAACTTCGATGCCTTTGTGTACCTGACGTCCATCTTGCACAAAGGTTGGCGATAATGGATTGGAAATATCATAGTACTGCAAGCCTTTATCGATTTGGAAAATAGCAGTCGATAATAAAATTCCACCAATGTTAGCTTTCGCCCCCATTTCAAATTGTTCACTCACCAATGGCTCGAATGTTTTGCCGGCATTGCTCACTTTAACGCCGTTATATTCTTCTGCTGCCTGGCCACCGCGCTCCAGGGCTTCGATGTAACTGATATAAGTTGTTACGTCACTCACGGGTTTAAAAATTAACGACATTGTTGGCGTGGTTGCCGATTTTTTATAACCGGCAGCAGGAAATATCATCGTAATTTCGCGATCATCAATGGTGCTATGGCCCACACCGGCAAGCAGTGACCACTGATCATTAAGGGTGATGTCATCGCCAATCGACCAGGTCGTTGCTTTGGAGTCGCTCACGGGCCCGCGCAAACCGCGATCCATCACCGTAGTCACCGGTACCGGGCGGTAATTGGTTTGCTTATAGTTGAGACTATTGAATGTGATATTCGCAGAATTCCGTTGGAAACGTTCCTGGATGTTATGGCTAAAAGTCACGCCAGTGGTTAATGTGTGGCTGATTGCACCCGTGTCAAATTTGAAATCGGCGTAGGCCTGTCCGCGTTCATCAATTTGTTCGCTGAGCATGGAATTGTTTGCATGATTGTAAAAGCCGGAAATACTTTGGTTGTAAGTGCCATTGGCTTGAATAGTGTTGGTAGCACCGCTGATTTTGCGTACGCTATTGTTATCTTGCCAGGTGGCGCGCACATCAATGTTTTCATTGGCGTTCCAGCGTAATTGCATACCCCATTTCCGGTTTTCGTAATTGCGCAGGGTCCATGGCTGGCCGTGGGAAATGGAGGTATCTATATCATCGGCATCAGGGCGTTTTACTCCGTTCGCCAAACTCCAATAGGCTTGTGCGCCTTCCACTTCGTAATCGCGGTCTGAACCGTTGATCTGCAATAACAGATCATCAGTGACATGCCAATCAAATGCAGCGCTGAAAAATGTTTTATTAATTTCCTGATTTTTGATCGCAGTTTCTCCGCCCTGATCGACAGCAACAATGCGATAACCAAAACGACCATCATCATCAATAGATCCACCGAAATCCCCATTCACGTAATAATTACTGCCGCCGCTGTTGCCAATAGTAACCTGATTAATGCGTTCAGCTGTGGGACGTTTGCTTACGTAATTCACCACACCGCCAACGTTGCCGGGACCGTATAAAAATCCGGAAAGGCCAGTCAGAATTTCAATGCGCTCTACATCTTCCGTCGTGGTGCCGTGACCGTATTGATCGCCGGGAACGCCATCGCGATAAAACGTTTGCACGCCGAAGCCGCGCATGTTGACGCCGGTCTGGTCATTCTCATGTTGCGAGCGGCGCAATTGTGTTGTGGGATTAATGCGAAATAGTTGATCGGAATTTACGGCTTGAACATTTTTGATTAGATCCGCAGAAATAACGTTGATGGAGTAGGGCGTCTCCACCAAGGAACGACCTTGCCATGGTCCAACTTGCGATATTTCTTCTACGCGATAACCGGCATCAGTACTACCTTCCTGAATGGCAGTGTCTTCAATTTTTACGGCATCAAGCTTGCCGGTTTTAGTGACCGCATTGGATGTTTGCGTTTGCGCGAAAACCGGTGTTGCCAAACATAATGCAAGGGTGAGCGGGTGACGTATGAATGAAAGTGAATAAAACATTTTATCCCGGCTTTGATACTGGAGGCGCGTCCGTGATGCCAGTTAAAGTCAGTGTTTGGTGAGTTGGCTGGATCTGATACCAGCACCGATTAACCTGGCGATGGGCGGCTACGTCCATTCACAGAAGGTTGTATTTAAATACAAATTCAAATCAAATGAAAAATAATCTCATATGAGATTTATTGACACTTTATCAAGAAAGAGTTGTCACGTAAATGCTTAATGAGAATTATTGTTATTTATGGATGGGAGTGAGAGAGCGGGCAGCAATGAGTCGGAAGTGAACCGGGAGGGAGCAGGCCGGCAAACGATGGTTCGCTTGCCGGCGGGGGGAGAAATCAGGAAATTAACGCCTTGTACAAATTGAATATGGAAATCCCGCTAATCAGTAGGCCCACCAATATCAGTAAGGTTCTGGTTGAGAACTTTTTGCACGCATAGGCGGCGAAAGGTGCGGCGAATAAGCCGCCGATGATAAGGCCGGCAACTACATGCCAAATGGTTTCATCCACCAGGATAAATAACGAAGCGGCACTGGTTAACGTCAGGAAAAACTCGGCGAAGTTTACCGAACCTATGGTGGTACGCGGATCGTGACCGGTGCCAACCAGGGTCGTTGTTACTACCGGGCCCCAGCCCCCACCGCCAGAGGTATCCACAAAACCACCAAGCAATGCCAGTTTGGCAACATGTTTGGGTTCGCCTTTGCGGGTAGCAATATGTTTACGGAACGCTTTGCTCAATACATAAATCCCCATCAGTAATAGGTAGACGGTGATAAACGGTTTGAGGGTTTTACCGTCGATTTGGGTAACTAACAGGGCGCCCAGTAGCCCGCCGATAATGCCGGGAATCAATAAGCGTAGGAAAAGTTTCTTATCCACATTGCCGAATTTGGCATGTGAAATCCCCGAAACGCCGGTGGTAAATACCTCGGCCATATGCACAGATGCGCTCGCTAACGCAGGGGAGGCGCCGGTCGCCAGCAGGAAACTGGTGGAAGTCAGGCCATAAGCCATGCCCAATGCACCATCGATAATTTGCGCTAGTAAACCCACAAGGAGGGCATTCCAGAACATGGAATCGTCGAGGGTGGTTTTGATGCTGTTCACCCCTTCTTGCCAACTGCCGCCAAAAAGATGGATCAAGCCCAGGACTACCAGCCCGACCAGGGTAAGTGAGGCAAACCATACGGCAGTGCGGATAACGGGGTGGAGCGGGATTTGTTCTACGGGGGGAAGGCCAAGCGCTTCGTGTTCCTGGTTTACAGGGCTATCAGATAAATCGAGATCGCGGATTTTCATTATTACGGTCCAGTTGTCTGGTTGGGTCGTGCTGTCGGTTGTTGCAATCGGCGCTTTGTTAGCGTGGGCGCATCCTAACCAGTCGCCTTAATCATTGGAAATACTAAGTTTTTATGTGCTTATAACTTTTGGTGTGAGTGCATTTGGTTCTAAGCAAAGACCAAAAAAATCCTTTTCGATCTGTAGCGAGCCGCCTACCATAAGTCCTCTTCCCGAGCTGCTATTGCAGCAGTTACATCTACCCAGAAAAAGCCAAAGGAGGCGAGAATGAGCTTACGTTTAGGTGATGAAGCACCCGATTTTGTGCAGGAGTCCACACAGGGCCCGATTAGTTTCCACCAATGGCTTGGCGATAGCTGGGGTGTGTTGTTTTCTCATCCGGCGGATTTCACCCCGGTGTGCACCACCGAATTGGGCCTGACCGCAAAACTGAAAGAAGAATTTACCAAGCGCAATGTGAAGGCAATCGCGCTCAGTGTTGATCCGGTGGATTCCCACAACAAATGGATCAATGACATCAATGAAACCCAATTGACCCAGGTTAATTTTCCCATCCTCGCGGATGCTGACCGTAAAGTCTCCAGCCTTTACGACATGATTCACCCGAACGCCAACGCGACCTTGACGGTGCGCTCGCTGTTTATTATCGATCCGGCGAAAAAAATCCGTTTGATCATTACTTATCCTGCAAGTACCGGCCGCAACTTTGACGAAATTTTGCGTGTGATTGATTCCCTGCAATTAACCGAGCATCACAAAGTGGCCACTCCAGGTAACTGGAAGCCGGGCGAAGATGTGGTGATTGTTCCGGCGCTGCAAGATGCGGATGAAATTGCGCGTCGTTTCCCCAAGGGTTACAAAGCGGTTAAGCCTTATCTGCGGCTGACTCCAGATCCACGCGCATAATATGGTGTTACTTCGTTAGTGATTGAAAATTGATTTGATAAGCAAGGGCGCCGAATGCGCCCTTGTTTTTTTATTGAGAAAAATTTAATGACAACCAAATACGTGGTGGATGCCAATTACCGCTTTATCGCCGCCTACCAGGAAGTGAATGCGCGTATTAACCAACGGCAGCAGGCCCTCGCATTGTATGTGACATTGGTGGTGAGTTTGCTGGCGGCATTGGTTGCGCTTAAACCGAGTGAAAGTAGTGCGCAAGTACCGATTGAGTGGTTATTGGCAGGTTTTCCGGTAGCGTCGATTTGTCTCGCCTTTTTAAATTACAAAGCCGAGCGGGCGATATCCAATTTGCGCCGGTTTTTATCGGCATTGGAACAGTTAAATGATGCCCATGAACAATTACCCAGTTACAACACTCATGAAAAATGGTCGCAGGGCGCTAATAAAGCACGGCGCTTTCATGATTATGCGGCGATTATTCTGGTGATTGGCGGTAATGCAATTGGCTTGGGGGCAGCGGCAAAAATTTATCCGGAGCGGATCAGTGAAATGTCAATCGCGTTGTGGCTTTCTATCGCCGTTGCGTTGATATCGGTGCTGCTGTTATTTATCACGCCCAAATGGAGTTATAAACCAGAGAATTCCTGAAAAATAATTGCCAATAAAAAACGCAGCCTGGACTGCGTTTTTTATTGGAAGCATTCAATTTTTAATGCTACAACGTTTACACTTTTTCCAATGCTTGTTCCAAATCCGCAAACAAGTCGTCGATATGTTCAATACCGATAGACAATCTCACGGTATCCAATCCAACTCCCGCTTTCGCCAATTCCTCCGGTGATAATTGACGGTGTGTGGTTGAAGCAGGGTGGGTTGCCAGGGATTTTGCATCGCCAATATTTACCAGGCGAGTAAACAATTGCAACGCATCAAGGAAGCGGGCACCGGCTGCGCGACTATCATCGGCGTTCAAACCAAATGTTAACAAACCGGATGCTTTACCTTTGAGGTATTTGCGCGCAAGTTCATGATAAGCGTTGCCGGGCAAACCCGCGTAATTTACCCAGCTTACTTTTGGATGGCCCTGCAAATATTCCGCAATTTTCTGCGTGTTTTCATTAATTCGTTCCAGGCGTAACGCCAGTGTTTCGATGCCTTGCAAAATCAGGAATGCATTAAAGGGTGAAAGTGCTGCACCGGTATTGCGCAGTGGAACAACGCGCGCGCGGCCGATGTACGCCGCTGCTCCCAATGCTTCGGTGTAAACGACACCGTGATAGCTAACATCCGGTTCATTTAAACGCTTGAATTTTTCTTTGTATTTTGCCCAGGGGAATTTTCCAGAGTCGACAATCGCACCACCCACAGTTGTGCCATGGCCGCCCAGGTATTTAGTCAATGAATGCACAACGATATCGGCACCATGTTCAATCGGGCGTAATAAATAGGGTGTTGCGACGGTGTTATCCACAATTAGCGGCACGCCGTGGCGATGGGCAATTTCGGCAATACGGGCGATATCAGTCACATTGCCTTGGGGGTTGCCTAACGACTCCACGAAAATCGCTTTGGTGCGGTCATCAATCAATGGCTCAAAACTGTCCGGATTCAAATGATCGGCAAAACGTGTGGTAATTCCGTATTGTGGCAAGGTATGCGCAAATAAATTGTAAGTGCCGCCGTAAAGTGCCGTCGACGAAACGATATTGTCGCCCGCTTCAGCGATGGTTTGTATCGCATAGGTAACTGCCGCCTGGCCCGATGCCAATGCCAGCGCCGCAATACCACCTTCCAATGCCGCAACGCGTTTTTCCAATACATCATTGGTGGGATTCATAATGCGGGTATAAATATTCCCGGCAACTTTTAAATCGAATAAATCAGCGCCATGTTGTGCGCTGTCAAAAGCGTAGGCCACCGTTTGGTAAATAGGGACAGCAACTGATTTAGTGGTTGGGTCAGGTGTGTAACCGGCGTGCACCGATTGAGTTTCAAACTTCCAATTCTCAGACATGAAATGCTCCGTTTTATGCTTGTTTATTGCTGTGAAAAAAACAGTGAAAAGCGATTCTAACGATCCGTTTTATTTTTCTGAACTTCAATTAATTCATAAGCTTATATCTTTTTTTTGCGGCTCATGTTGTTGCCAGGGCAAGCCCGGACCTGTTTTGTTTTAAACAGGATTTCCACCCGCTATCGTGAAAAGCCTGCTGAATATTCAGCAATTTTTCTGGTTATAAATCAACAATTAAATGAGTTGATTGATATTGCTGGCGCGATAATTTTTGGATGTATCGCCGCGTATGTTGAATAAGCCGCTTGTTTTCAAGGGTTTAAAAGCGCGCATCAAAAAAATAATGTTATTGGCACGCTTGCTGCAAAACCGTCCACAACTGCGAATGATTAAGCCAGCACACAATGATGGGTGAGCATTCGGAAATTGTTGTTTTTTGTTGTCGCCACAAGCGATTTATGTGAGCCCCCAACCGGGCGGGAGAGATTTATGAGTGCCCCTGCATACTCTGAACCCTATAGTTATGATCGTCGCCATGCGCGTCATCAATTGCGCAGTACCCAACCTGCAACAGCACCACGCAAATCAGCCGATATCGTTAAATTAATTCCGCGTGAATACAGCCGTGAAAAACAAATTGAGCTGGTTTATCCAAAATACCGTGGTGTATTAGGTTTTGTTGCACTGGCATTGATTGTCGGTTTGCATTTCGGCGGGTTTGCCTATTTTTATTTCAAACCCAAAGCAGAAGTGCCTATTACCAAGGCGGAAATCCCACCGATGACGGTAGAGCTTTATCGCCCGCCAGTCGAGCAGCCACCGCCACCAGTAATTCCTCCACCGGAAGAGACGCCACCGCCACCCAAAGTGGAAAAGCCAAAACCCAAACCGGTTGAAAAACCGAAACCGGTACCGGTGCAGCAAGTGGTAGAAACGCCACCACCGCCACCACAACCGGTTGCACCGCCACCGCCGCCACCCATTACTCCGGCTACGGCGAATCCCGGTTATTTACGTAACCCCGCACCGGAATATCCTGAATTGGCAGTCGAGCGCGGTTGGGAGGGCACGGTGATTTTGAATGTACATGTATTGGGAAATGGCAAACCGTCGTCGGTTGAAGTGAAAACATCCAGCGGTCGCAATGTGTTGGATAACGCTGCAGTGCAAACCGTAAGGCGCTGGTCTTTTGTGCCAGCAAAACAGGGTGAAACACCCGTGGATTCCTGGGTAGAAGTGCCCATCGATTTCAAATTATCCAATTCATAATTGATGTGATTTTTTGATTCGAACTGTTTAAAACTTAATTCGTCACTTTTTAAATTTATATGTTGTAAGGAAAAAAGATTATGTCTGAGTTGTACCAACACATTGTTGAATGGACGTTATGGGCTCTTATTGCGTTCTCAATCGTTACCTGGACGCTGATTGTTATTAAAGCTGTTCAACACATTACCTTGTCGCGCCAGAATCGTCGCTTCACCAAAACATTCTGGTCATCGGCCGATTTGCATGCAGCAGCATCCTTTGAAAAATATGTCGGTGCAACTGCACGTGTAGCAGCGGCAGGTTTCCAGACTTTGCGCAATGCCGATTCAAGCACCGCTACCGATTTGGAACATAGCTGGGATCGCCAGGATTTACTGGAGCGTCATTTGCGCCAGCAAATCCAGAAGGAGCGTCGTTCATTGGAGAATGGTTTGGCAATTCTTGCGTCCATCGGTAACACCGCTCCGTTCGTTGGATTATTTGGTACCGTGTTCGGGATTATCCAGGCACTTACACAAATCACCGCGAGCAAGTCAGCCAGTATTGAAGTGGTTGCCGGTCCTATTGGTGAAGCCTTGATTGCGACCGGTATCGGTATCGCGGTTGCGGTTCCTTCAGTACTGGCTTACAACTTCTTTTTGCGCCGCGTGAAATTAATTGCTGCTGACCTGGATGATTTCGCCACTGACTTTGTAAGCCTGGTGCAAAAAGCCGGCTTCCGTATCAAAGCCTCTGCGCCAGTGGTAAAAGCAGCCCAGGTCCAACCCGAGCGCGATGGCAGCAAATCTGAATTGAATAAATCCGACAACGGTAAAGAGGTATTTGCGTAATGGCAGTTTCAAGCAGTAGTGATAGTGATGAAGTATTGAGTGAAATTAATATTACGCCCATGGTGGACGTAATGTTGGTACTGCTGGTGGTGTTTATTATTACTGCACCATTAATGACCAATGCCATCAATGTTAATTTGCCCGATACTGAAACTACCGTAAAAATCGAAGAACCGAAAAAACCGTTGGTGTTGAGCGTCGATGCAGAGGGAAAAATTTATCTGGATAAGGATGAATACTCACTGGAAATTCTCCGGCAGGAACTTGAGAGCCGTAAAGCAGCAGATCCGGAATTGCGTTTGAATCTGAATGCTGACGAAACGGTGGATTACGGAGTGGTAGCCAAGGTAATGGTGTTGGTTGAAAAGGCCGGTATTGAACGACTTTCAGTGGTGACTGAAGCGGGTAATTAATCCAGGCGTGAAAAGAAAAACTCCGGATTGTTAACAACAATCCGGAGTTTTTTTATGAACAAAATAAATCCGCAAAAGCTGGCCAACGTGCAACCACTATTACCGATCCTTGCTGATTTCCAGGGTAGGCAAAACAGCTTGAATCTGTGGTCGGAAAAATAAAAAAGCGTCGCGCCTATTCTAAATTCGGCGCTGTAATTCAGGATAAATTTTCTGGAATGGTAACAATTGGAGGGGAGCAAATAGTGCGCCGGATTCAGCGCACCATCATGTCAATCGTCAAGTTTTAAAATCGATATTTGTTAAAAACGATACTCGATTTTTGCACGCAGGGTGCGTGGCTCCGCCGGATGATAGTGTAAGTCTTCGACACCTTCCTCCGGTTCACCAGGTAAACGGGATGCATAATAGTAATCGATATCGTGCTCGTCACTGTCGAGCAAATTGTGAACTTCCACTTCAATCGTGGTTTTTTCCCAACGGTAACCAATACCAAGGTTTACCGTGCTGGTAGAGTTTGCTTTTATTTCATCAAAACTTTCCAGCACGCGCGCACCAAAGTAACGATAGCGCAATGAACCCTGCCAACCTTTATTGCTGTTACCACCATAGCTGATACCCGTACTGGCTACAAATGGCACTGAACCATCAACATATTTTCCCTCTTCCCGCGTGTTCTCAGTGAAGCGCGCGCGCGTCCATGCCAATTCCACATCCAGATTCCAGGATGAATCAAACCAGAAATAACTGGCAATTTCAGCTCCGGTGCGCTTTGAGGCACGGCTGGCTTCATTGTGACCGGCATCGCCGATAAAAATTAATTCCGATTCAGATTCCAGATACCATAACGAGGTGGAAATATTAAAACGTTGTTGATCAAACAAGCGCACACCAATTTCTGCACCTTTGGAGGGAACAATTAATTCCACGGCATCGGCCGGTTCCAATGAAACCGGATCAACAGTCAGTGTTGCGCCGCGTGCATCATTGGAATGAAAGCCTTGGCCCGCGTTGATAAATCCTTCGAGTGAATCGCTAAATAAATAAGTAGCACCTGCTTTGAGACTAAATTTTCCTTGCGATGCATCGCCGCTATTTGCATTGATATTACTGTTTACATCAACGGTAAAATAATCATAACGCCCACCTAAATGTGCACTGAATTTATCGGTAACATTGATTGTGCTTTGCGCAAAAATACCGCCGGACGTTTCATTAACTGAATCCTCCCGCACTGTACCGATTGTCTCCTGCACTTTGGTTTTGTATAACCCGACTTTGCCAATATCATCGTAGCGAAATTCACCACCAACAATATGGGTAACCGGTTTATCTAACCATTCAGATTCCCAGTGATGGGAGAGGGCGCCGCCATAAATATTGCGTTCGTCTTCCTGTTTGTATTGATCTCCATTTACGGGGTCATCGAGGAAGTAAGTAAAATCGGCGATCAATTGCAAATCAGAATGAATGGCGTAGGCATTGGCTTTCCAGGATTCATTATTCCATTGGCTGGATAAACTGAAGCGGCTGGACTCACCACTGTTAGTAGTATTTATTGAGCCATATTCATCAATGATACCTTGTTCAACGGCGCGCGCCGGAATCTGGTCGGGCGAATTCCAGCTATTGTCATAACCCATTAATGTCAGTGTAAAATTTCCGTCCGTTAATGGATTAATGTAACGTGCGTTAACCGCAGTTTTATCAATATCTTCCTTCAAACTTGTCCATGGGCCGTCAGATACCTGCCGCTCTGCACCTATTAATAAGCGGCCTTTGGTTAGCTCAACTTCACCTGCACCAAGCAGGCGACCGTAATTATTTTCACCGCCGGTGAATGCGAGCAGGTTTTCATCCAGACGATTTTTTAACTTGAACGCCGCTGCGCCAGCACCGGAAAAATCGCCAACCTCGGCATAATAAGCACCTTTGCGATAATCGATACTGCCAATTAATTCCGGGATAATAAAATTCAAATCCGTGTAACCCTGGCCATGGCCATGGGTGCGCATGTTGATGGGCATTCCATCGATACTGCTATTGAAATCCGTCCCATGGTCCAGGTTAAAACCGCGCAAAAAATATTGGTTAGCTTTACCCGAGCCACTGTGCTGGGTCACGACCATGCCCGGCACAAATTCCAGTATTTCGCCGGTGCGCAACACCGGGCGATTTTCAATATCGGCACTGCCTACGGTGCCTTCGGCCGCTGAAAGCTTTTTACCGATTTGATTGACCTGGTGTCCGAGAACCACCACAGTTTCCAATTGGGTGTTTTTTGTATCCGTTTTAGCAATTGTTATGGACGCATTGTTATCGCTGGACGTATCAGCGGCAAAGGAAGGTGTTGCACTCACCGCAGCGGCAATAGCGAAAGGTAGGGGTTTTAATAAATATTTCATGCACATAAACCTGAGAATAAAAATCCGGGAGTAAAACCAAAAACTAATTGGCAATAACCCAGAGTGTGCAAAATTAAACACATAATCCAGTTAAGTACAGTTATATCGTGCGGATTAACGTTAATAAGTAAGAGTCTTGCAAGCTTTTCGTAAAAGAATGCCTGGTAAACGATTGGATTCAATAAAACAAGAATGTGAAAAGCAGGAGTTTTAAAAATAGTGCGGTTAAAAAATCCCGGGAATTATTTGGCTGATGGTAGTGGCTTGATACTAACCGGTTGTGCAGCCCCAATATTTTGTCCTACGGCATTTGCCTGGTATACAGCTTCAAAAAAAAGCGAGGGATTTTTTTCGGTGATAACTTTTAAAGAATCACTATCGCTGACAATATTTGCCAGTTCAATTAAGCCGGCATCACGTAAGCCTGCAATAATGACAAATCGATTATTCGCAGGTCCGGTAAAACTCGATAGATAGGCATAATGTTGTTGCGTATTGGCCGGCGCGCCAGGAATTCCACGTGCATTGATATAACGCGTGCCGGTTTCTTTATCAACCAATTCATCAAAGCCTGTATCGCCGACCGCAAAGTGCGAATGGGCAAATACCTGGTCGGATAATAATCCCAAACCGCTTAAATGACCGATATAAACAATGTTGTTGTTACGTAATTGTTCGGCAGTTAACTGCGAAGCCATGATTGTCTGCACGGGATTGCGCGCATTATTAATAATCGGGCTGATTTTGTTGAGTGCTTGTGCGGAGCTGGTGGGCAGGTAGCTCAAGCTTATATCGAATTTATGTTCTGCTTGTTCAGGGTAAAGCTGTAAATAACTGGCAAGGTCAATTGGCGAATTAATATCAAAATCCCGTACCAAACGATTTACATTGGAACCATTATCACTCTCAGCAAAAATATAATAATCACCAACCACCAATAGTGTGGTTTTATTATCAGTAAGCAATGGTTGCCATAAGGTACTGTCGCGAACCTGGTTGAGGTTGGTCGGCGCAGGCCAAAAATATAATAACGCTAAATTAATTAACAAGAGCACAGCGATAATCCCGCCCAGAAACCTGGGGGTTATCTGTATACCGGAAAAAAAAGTGTTGGCAGGTACATTGTTTACCGGCTGTTGGATATTATTATCCTGCGGTTGCAAAACAAAACGATATTCACCCTTGGGTAACTGCAGGCGATGCGAAAGGGATTTGCCTTCATCATCATAAAAGTCATCAAGCTTGCGTCGCAATTTATGCATGTAAACCCGAACCAACGCGTCCTGGGTTACATCGAAACTCTCTTCACGACCAAGGCCTTCAATCGCAATTTCCAATTCCTTGGGAATTTTATTGGACAGGTAACATTGGTAAAGGTATTCAAATAAGCTGTGCAGGTGGGTACTGCGAGCAAGAATGCCGCTTGAACGAATTCGCGCGGCATGTACTTCCAATTGCTGTGATGCACTTTCGTTGTCGATTAGTGATTCCATTGTTTATACATTAACTCGCAAAGCTTGCATCCAGCGATGATAATTCCTTGTGATTGTCCAACGGATGATCGCCCAATGAATGACTGTCAATATTTTTGCTAAACGCAGTATCCACCAACAAGCCGTGGCGTTTTAGCAATGTGCGCATGACATTGCGTGAAATGCCAAGCAACGCTGATGCATGAACCTGGTTAGAGCGCACATGGGCAAACGCTTCATGCACAATCAGGCTTTCCAGGTTATCGAAATGGTTGCCATTGCCTTGTTCGCTAAATAAACGGCGCAATTGTTTGGCAATTGCGGTCATTGGATCATCGCCATCGCCAGAGCTACTGCCGTTGGAGTTGGCAGCGTGATTGCCAAAACCATTGGTGTAATTACCCGGGTAAGGCAAGGTGTTGTTACTGGCTTGTGGCGGCTGCTGATTAAAGGGTTGGGTAAATTGTGGTGCATGAACCGGTTGTGGAACTTGCTGGAAATGATTACCTGTATTCCAGCCACCGGTCACTTTTAAATGCGATGCTTCAATCTTGTCACCACTGGCAACCAGCAATGCAAAGTGCACCACATTTTCCAGTTCGCGAATATTACCGGGCCATGAGTAATGCAATAACAACTCAACCGCTTGTGGAGAAAATTGCGGTAAGCGATGCCCCATTTTTTGCGCATAGGTTTTCAGGAAGTGCTCGGCTAATGGCATTACATCACCGGGGCGTTCGCGCAGTGGTGGTAATTTTACGTGCGCAATATTGATGCGGTACAACAAATCGCGGCGAAAATGACCGGCAGATACTGCGTAATCCAGATCCACGTTAGTCGCGGCAATCAAACGCACATTTACCGGAATCGATTTGCGCGAGCCAATACGCACCACTTCCTTTTCCTGCAATACGCGCAGGAGTTTTACTTGCAAAGGCAGGGGAAGATCGCCAATTTCATCGAGAAATAACGTGCCTTCGTTGGCGGCTTCAAACCAGCCTTCACGTTTGCCCACAGCGCCGGTAAATGCTCCTGCTTCATGGCCAAACAATTCACTTTCTGCGAGTTGGTCGCTGATCGCGCCGCAGTTAACGGCAAGGAAAGGCCCTTTACGGCCGCTTAATAAATGGATGTGGCGCGCGACCAATTCTTTACCAGTCCCTGTTTCACCACCAATCAACACCGGTGCTTCACTGGGTGCAATTCGCTCGATATATTCAAGCAAGGTTGCGGATATGGGATCAGAAAAGACCAAGGCTTTTGCCCTCACCGATAATGGTTGCGCATTGCCTCCTTCCAGGGATAAAAGAACCGGTTGTTTAAGTTCCTGGCTCACGATGATTCCTCAAAAAGTTTTTAGCCCAAATAGAGTAGTTATGACGTGTTGGTGTATCGAACCGTAATGACCGTTTGTTAATTTTTTTGTAACGCTCTTAACTTTTAATGGCACGCTAACGTAACGCTAAAACAGAATGTGTTAACTGGTAAATTTGTGTAAGCATTCTATGCGTTAAATTGCACACTTAAGAAGGAATTTAAATCTATAAACTTATAACAAAATTACTAACGGGAAAAATAACCAATACGGTTATAAGCGAAAGTGAATTTAAGTGCAGTGTTTATCATTATGATGATTAAAAATAAGCAGAATTTAGCAAAAAATAGCCGCACAACTGTATTTAAAAATACCAGGTAACAAAAAGGCGGTGACTTGCGTCACCGCCTTGAAATGGCGAACGGAAAAATAGTGCAGGAAAAATTATTTCTGCAGGAAAATTTTGGAATTGGTAGGGCGGGCAAATACGCGTGCACCGACACTCAGGTTAAGCGAACGTTCCTGGGCGCGTGGTAATTCCACATGCAATACGTCGCTATTGAGCTGGTGCTGCAATTCAATGCGCAATACCGAACCCGCAGTACTGACATGGGCTACTTGCGCCGCAATGGCGCCATCGCTTGGTTGTTCGCTCAGTTCAATATCGTGTGGGCGTACATACGCAATTGCTGCATGATCATCAACGCCATTGTGCTCGGGTGCGGGTAATTTGTAATCGCCAATATGTGCCCAACCATTATTCACACGGCTGTGGAATAAATTGACCTGGCCGATAAAATCGTACACAAATGGACTGGCCGGATTATTGTAAATATCATCCGGTGTACCAATTTGTTCGATTTGGCCTTTATTCAGCACCACAATTTTATCAGCCACTTCCATGGCTTCTTCCTGGTCGTGGGTTACAAAAATGGAAGTGATGTGTAATTCGTCATGCAAGCGACGCAACCAGCGACGCAAATCCTTACGCACTTTTGCATCCAGCGCACCGAAGGGTTCGTCCAGCAATAACACTTTGGGTTCAACCGCCAGTGCACGCGCTAAAGCGATACGTTGACGTTGGCCGCCGGAGAGCTGATGCGGGTAACGGTCTGCCAGCCAATCCAGCTGCACCAGTTCCAATAATTCGTGCACGCGCTTATTGATAAATTCTTTGGTCGGACGCGTTTCTTTCGGGCGAACGGTTAAACCGAAGGCGACGTTATCGAAGACCGTCATGTGACGAAAGAGCGCGTAATGCTGGAATACGAAGCCGACATTACGCTCGCGTACGTGCACATTGGTTGCATCTTCACCGTGGAAAAGGACATTGCCTGCATCCGGATTTTCCAGGCCGGCAATAATGCGCAGCAGTGTGGTTTTTCCGCAACCGGAAGGGCCGAGCAGGGCAACCAGTTCGCCGGTGGGGAAATCCAGGGAGACGTTATTTAACGCCGTAAAATTACCAAAATGTTTGTGTAAGTTGCGGACTTGAATGCTCATAGAGTTTTCTCGTTAATTAAGAGTTCGCGCAAATAAAATGAATGCCTTATTGAGCATTTGCCGCACG
The DNA here is from genome assembly GCA_021151835.1 of Gammaproteobacteria bacterium. GTDB lineage: Bacteria > Pseudomonadota > Gammaproteobacteria > Pseudomonadales > Cellvibrionaceae > Cellvibrio. The sequence continues at coordinate 1,929 of JAGKWO010000053.1, read as the reverse complement.
CACGGCCAGCTCGTGTTCACGCGCTGCTTTCCATTCCAGCAGGCTCTTCAATACCAGGGTCACCAGCGCCAACAATGCCAGCAGTGACGCAACGGCAAAGGCAGCGGCAAATTGATATTCGTTGTATAAAATTTCGATATGCAGTGGCAGTGTGTTGGTTTGCTCGCGAATTTTTCCAGAAACCACGCTCACCGCACCGAATTCACCCATCGCCCGGGCGTTACATAAAATCATGCCATAGAGCAGGGCCCATTTGACCGAAGGCAAGGTGACCCGCCAGAACATTTTCCAGCCACTTGCCCCCAGGGTAATCGCCGCTTCCTCTTGCTCTTTGCCCTGTTCCTGCATCAACGGAATTAATTCGCGCGCAACAAACGGAAAAGTAATGAAGACTGTCGCGAGTACGATACCGGGAACAGCAAACATAATTTGAATATCATGCTCACCGAGCCAGGGGCCAAAAAATCCCTGGCGACCAAATAACAACATATAGATCAAACCGGCAATCACTGGTGACACAGCGAACGGCAGATCGATCAAAGTGATCACCAATTGTTTGCCGCGGAAATCGAATTTCGCAATGGCCCAGGCCGCTGCCAAACCAAAAATTACATTACACGGTACCGCAATACCGGCAGCGATAAGGGTCAATTTGATCGCGTGTGCAGCGGCGGGCTCGCTCACCGACGCCAGGTAAACATCGATACCTTTGGCAAATGCTTCTTTGAAAACGATGACCAGTGGTAAAAATAAAAATAGTGCTAAAAATGTTAATGCGGTTGTAATCAAAACAACACGTACCCAGGCAGCTTCACTCGTGGCGGCATGTGCAGTACCGGTTTTGCGGTTACCTAATGATGAAATTGCACCAGCCATGATCAGCCTCCTGTACGCTTGTGGCTCCAATGCTGGAGCAAGTTAATGATTAATAATAAAACGAAAGAAAATACCAGCATGACCGCGCCCAATGCAGCCGCACCGGCGTAATCAAATTGTTCCAGTTTGGTCATGATTAATAATGGGGTAATTTCCGTTTTATAAGGCATGTTGCCGCTGATAAAAACCACCGAGCCGTATTCGCCGATAGCGCGGGCAAATGCGAGTGCAAAGCCGGTTAATAATGAAGGCAATAATGCGGGGAGTAATACGCGGCTAAAGGTTTGCCAGCGCGATGCGCCCAAACTGGCGGCGGCTTCTTCGACTTCTGCTTCAAGGTCTGCCAGTACCGGTTGCACTGTGCGCACAACGAATGGCAACCCGATAAACGTTAGTGCAACAGTAACACCTAACCAGGTATAGGCAATTTTAATATCTGCAAGCCAAAACCATTGGCCAACCCAGCCTTTGGTAGTGTAAAGCGCGGTGAGTGCAATACCGGCAACGGCGGTAGGTAATGCGAAAGGTAAATCAACCAATGCGTCAATGACACGCTTGCCAAAAAAATCGTAACGCACTAATACCCATGCGACGATCAAACCAAAAAATAAGTTGATGCCAGCAGCAGTGAAAGCAGCGCCGAAAGTAAGTCTATAACTGGCAACTGAACGCGGATTACTAATCACTGCCCAGAGTTCTGGCCAGCTTAGCTCCAATGATTTGAGGACGAGTCCGGCGAGTGGAATAAATACAATCAGACTGGCGTAAAGTGCGGCGAGTCCGAGCGATAAACCAAAGCCGGGCAACACCGATTTTTTCACCCAACGTTTTTTTGCACTGGGATAAGGCGATGCTGATGCCAACGCCGTAGAGGTAATTTCACTCATGTACAACTCTCTAATTTAGTACCTGTGGTCAGGAAACCGGTTTTTATCCCCTCCCAACCTCCCCCTTTGCAAGGGGGGAGGAGCTAAAACACCTTACCCGTTCAAAGGCAGGGCCACATTTCCAAATGCTGATTCACTCCCGCCCTTTTTAAGGGGAGGGTTGGGG
>JAGKWO010000052.1 GCA_021151835.1 Gammaproteobacteria bacterium | reverse complement strand
CGGTAGCAGCGGTTCATGTCCACGGCCATCCAATACTGCCGTGAGCGGGTTCGACGCAATGGCTAAATTGCAGTCCGACATCATTACGCTGGCACTGAGCTGTAACTTGACAGCGTCGGTTTCCATTGCGTTTGGTGACGATGCGCACAACCACATCTTCGATAAATTGGGCGGACGTGCATCTCACTCGTCGCACCACTTTAACCAGGCCCAGTACACCGAAGACATTGCCTACATGCAAAGCTTGACCAAATACCTGCTGGATAAATTCAACGCGGCAGGCCTGTTCAGCTCAACCATAGTCACGCAAATTTCTGACATGGGTGATGCTAACTCGCATGGCAACAGTAATGTGCCTATGTTGGTCGCAGGTGCGGGAATCACCGGTAACCGCGTACTGGATATGGCAGGCAAGACCCAAGTGGAAATTTACCAAACCCTCGGTCAAAAACTGCGTGCAGACCAAAGTCCGGGCGGCGCGGCATACCGCAACTGGGGGGTATCGACTATTTCCGGCCTGTAATCTGAAGTAAAATCCTGAACCTGTTTGTCCATCGCAATGGGCAAACAGGTTTTTCGTTTTTAGAAACTAAAAATAATAATGGTCAAAATGAATGCAGGATTTTTTCAAGAAAACATTCATCATTTTTATCGCCCTGGCGTTGGTGACTGGTGCTTTGGGTTACCTCTGCTTCATTAATACTTTTCTGACGCTCTCATTATTACCCGACAACCGGAGCAGTGTTCCCTGGCACGTTGAATCAAACACTGATGAGTTGGAGGGTGGGCGCACAAGTATCAGGGTTAACGACACCCAATTCAGTTTGAATTTTGATTTCAACCTGTCCCGTCAGGCCAAGTACCCCTATGCCGGCATTTCAATGGTATTTGGCCCGAGTACCGAGCAGCGACAGGAGATGGATTTTTCCCGCTATAACAAAGCATTGTTCAATGCAAAATGTTCATCCAGTAACATGCTGAGTTTCTCCTTGGCGACATTCGATGAAGGTGTCAGCCAAAAAAATGATCCGACAAGTTATCGAATTCCTGGGGCATTTTTTTCGTGCAACGAGGATTGGCGCTACATTTCGGTAGATTTAACTCGCCTGGAAACTCCGCAATGGTGGTTCGACAGAAATAAAGTGGATTTGTCGCGCCGTGCTTACTCGCTCACCTCAGTCTCACGCATTATTTTTGGAAATACGTTTCAAAGCCCGTTTGAAGTAGACACCAATGTGCAGATCACCGAATTAACCCTGGTGGGGCGAAATTGGTTTTATCTTTACCTGTTTGGTGGCGTGTTCTTGTTGGTGTGGGGCGGGTTTGCGATTTGGTTTTTTCGTCAATATACGGCAGTGATTATTCAGGATCTCAATCAAAAAGCCCTGCGTGATCGACCCCTGGTGGCCTATCAGCAGCTGAGCATAGAATCCCACCGCGACCGGGACAAGCGCGCGATTTTGCAATACATGGCAACCCACTATGCCAATGCGGAGGTCAGCCTGGAGGCCATGGAAATTGCAATAGGCGTAAGCCGGACCAAGATCAATGAGATACTCAAATCAGAGCTGGGTTACACCTTCACTGGCTACTTAAATAAGCTGCGTTTAACAGAAACCGCCCGCCTGTTGTCCCTGGACGTAAATGCAAATATTGCTGAGATCGCCTATTCGGTCGGTTATAAAAACGTTTCTTATTTCAATAAATTATTCAAGGAAGAGTACGGATGCACGCCAAAGATGTATAAATCCCTCATTGATAGACGGCAGGAAACAGAAACTGAAAGCAGGTAATGCAACCAGGCATAAGAAACGGATGGTTCAAGTTCCTGTAGGCCTGTTCGTCAGCACTTCAACTTAAATAAAAATAACTTCAACTATCTGTGTTGTGGTAACAAATTTTAGAAAAACATTAACACTCAGTATCGGTGATGAGCACACTGGCAAGTGAAGCTCTTCCCCCGCCGCACCACCCCTTGGAGAACGGTAAATTGCTTGGGTGCGGCGGGTTTTTATTATCCTGCCAGGTGGTTCCTATGATCCAGGGTGAATCCTTTATCGATGCCCATCCCTTAAAAAAAGATTTCGAGATTCGTTGTGCAAAATACCGTGGTCGTATAACCCTCCGGCTGGTTAAGCGCAACCTGAATACGACTATTCCCCTGGTCGCCCTGGGTAATATCCTCGACTGTGCTGCGCGCCTGGCGGGCAATGGCATTTTTGAAGATTGCATAGTCTCTGAATGCGAAATCAGCATACATACGCAACTGACGAAGGAATTGATAGTCTCCACCAGAATTGTGGATTCAGATGCTTACGTCGCCACCTTTCAATGCGAAATTCAGGGCCTTAACCAAAGGTCCAGGGCGCTGGTTGCCGAAGCCCACGGAACCCTGGTAAAAACCAGGGTCAACGCGTTAACCGTGGCCTGATAGCGCCCGGGGTACTCGGTTACAACACTAATGACCACAGTGTATGGGTCAACTGGACTGAGCTAATAAAAAAACTCCCTGCATCCAGAGTGCAGGGCGTTTTTGTTTTAGGTGCTAACAAAGGGAAGGGAAGTGATTATTTGCTCGTCTCCAGCGCCTCAGCTTTGCCAATCAACCCGTGGCGCATTTTGTACAGCTTTGGTGCAACGATGGGAATGGTCAGCATGGTGCTGAATACAGCCATCAACAAGAGCGCGGTGAAGGTCTCGCTGGTAATAATGTGCTTGTCGAGTAGTATATTGGCAAAAATAATCATAATGAGTGCTTTGGTCTGCAACAGCCAGCCAATGATGGAAGCTTCACCCTCTTTCCACTTCAATATTTTCCCGGCAATGCGAACCCCAATAAGTTTACCGGCGACTGCTGCGACTAAAAGTACAATTGCCGCCATAAATACGGTATACCCGCCTACTTCCCAATTTGTGCGCAGCCCGGTGCTCAGGAAGAAGACCGGCATTACGGTTAACAAAATAAAGTGACGCAACTTGTCCATGTCTTCCTGGTTGAACCACTCTGAATCCAATACTGCACCGGAAAGGAATGCGCCCACCATAAAATGCAATCCACACCAGTCTGCCGAGTAACCGCAGAGTGCCAGCCAAATAAACAGGGCATACCAACGATCCTTCTCCTGCAGGCGAATCATCAATTTTCTAAACAAATAGGCAACGGGGACAAAACCTACAATAAATAACGCTTGTCGGCCTATGCGATCCCAATCCAACAGAATCAATGCCAGGACTGCCCAAATAGCTATGTCGTCTAGGCTGGCGTAACGCAGTATTCGCTGGCCAATCGGATGGCGCAAAATCTCCAGCTTTTCCATGAACAGCATCAGGATTGGTAAGGCGGTAACTGCGCAAGACATTCCAATACCCACTACAAATTGCCACGAATAGGCTTCTGCTCCCATCCAGCCTTCGCTGAATTTCAATAATGCCAAACCAGCAATACAGCCGAGTATCAACGGGCTTCCCAAGGCCAAACCGGCGGTGATAGCGCTTTCGCGCTTGTACTTCCAGGTTTGTTTTAAATCCAGTTCAAGGCCAGCTATCATCACAAAAATCATAACTGCCCACCAGGCAATACCATTCAGTGATTGGATAACCGGTGCGGCAAAAACAAACTGGTAATATTCCGGATAGACGGCACCCAAAATGCCCGGGCCCAACAGAATTCCCGCAATGATTTGTACCACCACGAGTGGTGCATAATAGTCGGTATTTCCCAGACGCCAGATTAAGTAGGGCACTGTGAAAATGATCAGCATTGCAATTAAAAATATTTCGGTTACGTGCATTTCAATCAACTCCTTGAGTAAAAGTTATTTATCAATCGCTGTACGGACACTGCGAACAAAATCACCAATGCGGCTTGCGATTTCGTCCGCATTGCGGGTCTCCATATTTCCCATCGCATCTACAATAGCGCTACCAATCACTATCCCATCGCTAAACTCGGCAACCTTCCCGGCAGTTTCTGCATCCTTGATTCCAAATCCCACGTACAGGGGCAGTTCGCTCAATTCCTTGAAGCGGCTGTACATGCGTTTTACTTCGTAGACATCTATGTGGCCTGCACCCGTGACGCCCTTGAGTGACACGTAATACACAAATCCTGACGCTTGGCTAAAAATCATTTGCGCGCGACTTGCGCTGGTTGTGGGTGCGAGCAGCAATATGTTATGTAATTCCTGTTCGGCCATGGCGGTGCTGAGGGGAGTGGCTTCTTCGGGTGGCAAATCCACAACCAGAACGCCGTCTATACCGGCATTTTTCGCTGCGACTGCAAACTCTTTGTAACCATATTGCTCAATCGGGTTGGCATAACCCATCAGGATAACGGGTGTGGTCTGGTTAAATGTTCGGAATTCTTGCACCTGATCAATAGTGGTTTGCAAACTGATGCCGTGCTTAAGCGCGCGTTCATGGCCGCGTTGGATTACAGGACCTTCGGCCATGGGGTCGGAAAAGGGGATGCCCAACTCGATAATATCTACACCGGCATCCGCCATTTCGCGCATTGCAGCCAAGGTTGCTGAAGGGTAGGGATCGCCACACACTAGGTAGCTCACCAGTGCCTTACGATTCTGTTGTTGTAACGTTTGGGTGCGTTGAGTGAGTCGACTCATGATACAAGCCTCAATTAAATTGTGATTCCATCCAGTGCTGCGACAGTTAATATGTCCTTGTCACCACGGCCAGAAAGGTTGGTAATAATGATTTGGTCTCGATCCATTGTTGGTGCTAATTTTTTGAGGTAAGCCAGTGCATGGCTGGACTCAAGCGCGGGCATAATGCCTTCCTGCCGTGTAAGCATGCGAAACGCATCCAGGGCTTCATCATCATTAACGGCAACATAATTTACTCGACCGATATCTTTGAGCCATGAGTGTTCAGGGCCTACACCGGGATAATCCAGGCCAGCGGAAACCGAGTGGGTTTCTGTAATTTGCCCATCGCTGGATTGCATTAAATAGGTGCGATTGCCATGCAAAATTCCAGGGCGGCCTTTGGAGAGGGGGGCGGCATGTTTCTCTGTGGCTATGCCCTCACCACCTGCCTCTACACCGTACATGGCAACTCCCGCATCTTTCAGAAACGGGTGGAATAATCCGATCGCGTTTGAACCTCCGCCTACGCAGGCGATAAGTGCGTCCGGCAATTTGCCGGTTTGCTCAAGGCATTGGCGCTTTGCTTCGCGACCAATAATGGCCTGGAAATCGCGCACCAACTGTGGATAAGGGTGCGGACCTGCGGCTGTGCCAATAATGTAAAAGGTGTTATCAACATTGGTTGACCAATCGCGCAGTGCTTCATTCATGGCATCTTTTAGCGTGCGTGAACCCGCCGTCACTGGAAAAACTTCTGCGCCAAGCAATTTCATGCGATAAACATTCAGCGCTTGGCGCTTTATATCGTCGGCGCCCATATAAATGCGACACTCCAGGCCCAGGCGAGCCGCAACAGTCGCAGTCGCCACGCCATGTTGACCCGCGCCTGTTTCCGCGATGACACGTTTTTTCCCGGTAAATTTAGCGAGCAGAGCCTGTCCAATGGTGTTATTGATTTTGTGAGCGCCAGTGTGATTCAGGTCCTCGCGTTTCAGGAATATTCGCGCTCCACCAAGGCTATTTGTCAATCGCTCAGCAAAATATAAAGGGGAGGGGCGGCCCACGTAATGAGCCAAGTCATTGTCAAAGGACGCACAAAACTCGGCATCGTCTTTTAATTTGTAATAAATTTCTTCCAGTTCGTTCAGCGCATGCATAAGCGTTTCTGCGACGAACTTTCCACCATATATCCCGAAGTGTCCTTGGGGAGATGGCACTGCATCAAAATCGATTTCCTTATTTAACATGTTACTACCTCATGAATAGGCAAAAATAAAGGTGTGCGAAATAACTATTCGTTGGTTTCCAGTTGCGGCTGGCTCTGATGTGTTTTATTGAGTTCGGCCCAGATTGTTCCGAAAGCGGCAAAGAAAATAGTATTTTCCTCATGGCTCCCTATGGTGATACGCAAGCAATGGGGCAAGCCGAAGGGGGCAAGCCAGGATATGCGGATATTAAGTGCCCCTAATCTACCCTGGATTTCCTTTGCGATTTCCACTGAGGGCAGCTCGATCATGATGAAATTGGCAAAGGATCTAACCGAGCGAATATTCAATGCTGAGAAAAACCGGTAAAAGCCTGGCAAATAGTTCAATGTGATGCGAACCGATTGTTCAACCAATGCAATGTGTTGTCGTGCAACAAACGCTATATGTTGAGCAATGCCGGAAGGCTCAAAGGTCAATTTCACTTTTAACAGGGTTTCGATAATAGCGGGCTGCGCAAAGCCGTAACCGAAGCGAATATTGGCGAGACCATAGGCCTTGGAAAAGGTGCGCAGGCTAATCAGGTTGGCGTGTTTCAGGTAATCAAATTGTTGGTATTCCGGTTGTAAACACACCGCATACTCGTAGTAGGCTTCATCAAGGATCACCAAAATGTTGGAGGGAACCCGAGCGAGGAAGTCCTCCAGCTGCTGAGTGGATAAGAAACTGCCAGTAGGATTATTGGGATTGGATAGGTAAATCACCCGTGTCTTTTCAGTGATTGCTTCTAGCAGCGCGTCCAGGCTGAATTCGTAACCGGATGTCAGTGGCACACGTACGCAATTTAGGTTAAAAGACTGGGCCAAGATATAAACGCCGACAAAGGTGCCGTTAGCGGTTAATACCTCCGTATGCGGAGGGCAGAACGCTTTGAATATATAACTAAGGATGCCTTCGGATCCGTTACCTACAATGACATTATCAACTATACCTTTAACATCCTGTGCCAGCACTTCCCGAATGGCGAAGCAGTTGGAATCCGGATAGCGATTAAAATCTGCATATGATTGCAGCTCACGCTCTATCTCTGCACGCAAAATATCCTGTGGGTTTTCGTTACCTGTCAGGTTGACCAGGGGCGCACCAGATGCCTGGCCTGGCTTTGCCGCAGCAAATCGAGGTAAAGAATTTATATGTTCTGGAACGGCAATCATCGCTTACTCCTTACAATGCGCTAACGTCCACAAGCTGAACCCGGGGAAGTTGAGCAGTATCGAAATCAATATCAACCTTGGCAATCTTTCCGTTGATACGAGTCATTTTGTTGGTGCCTTTAAGTCCCACCAAAGGTTCACCATTTTGCGTGGTTCCGTTTGCCTCCCATTGGATGAAGATATGCTCACCTTGTTGATCTACTTTTTTTGGAAGGATCTTGATGGTTTCAAACTGATCGCCGAGCTTTTGAAAAAACTTTTCCAGCTGCAGAATTCCTCGTACCGGGCCATTCGCAAAGGGATCATTAAACACAATTCGGTCATTAAATAGCTTCAGCATGTCTGTCATTTTTTCTGCATTCATTAAGCTGAAGTAGTTTTCCACATAATCCTTTCCTGGCATTGTCGCGAGGCGCTTGAGCCGTATCGTTTTAATAACAATATTGATCAGATTGGCAATCACAATCGCAGCAACCCAGAGGCCTGCGAGCCAATACAGCTGGCTACCGGCGGGCTTTTTCACCATCAGGCATGCAACCAGGATGATTAAAAATATATTGGTGTAGCCAATTGGAGGAACAGTCCTCATCAGCGTTCTATGGCCGCGTCTGCCGTACAACAGGAAGAAGAAAATAATCCAGGAGTTGATAAAAATGATCGCGGAAATAATGGCAGAAAGTTGGAGCCATTCGGGAGCTGAGTCAAACAAACCCTCAAAGCCATAGCTGCTGGCCAACATGAAACCGGTGATTAAGGTCACCATGAGGCCACCCATGATAAAAACACATTTGATCAGGAATACGGTGTCTATGATCCCCAGTACAGTGTGTAGATGATCGGCACGATTCATCCTGTTTCCCCAAAACGGCAGCGTAGCTGCCGCGCCTAGCCACAAGGCGAATGAAAGAACATGGAAAAATAGCAATGATGTCATGGTGCTTTTCCTTTTAATGAACACTAAATGTCAGGCTGCATGCCATTTCGTCAAGGTAGAAGTTTACTTGCGCGGTATTGGCGATGGAGCTTGGTAACAGGGAGAGGATTTGTTCGGCGCCCAGTTTGCGTGCATTGGTCGCCCAGGTGGTCAGTAAATCCTGGGAGAGCGAAGGTAAATCGTGGGTCTTCGCGTATCGTTCTGCATTCGAGCGAGACATCGACTCTGTTGGAAAGAAAAAACTGACAGAGCCGTTAGTTGAGGTGTGGTCAATACAATTAGCGAGAAGGCGACGCTTGTCGCGAACCACATTGATCAACGACGCAGCGAGGATAAGGTCATACTGTTGGCCGGCGAAACAGTCGCTGGACAATGCATCACCACGGCGCAGTGTTACCGGGGCAGAAGGGTGCTTGCGACGAAAAAAACGAAGCATATCTTCAGAGGAGTCTACTCCGGTTAGGCTAACACCAGGCTGCGCAATGCGCATCAAAAACTCCCCTGGTCCGCAACCAAGCTCGATGACCGAAGCTTTTTTGCCATTAATCGAGCGATACCACTGCAGCAAAACATCCCTATACCAGAATTGTTGCATCAGCAAATGAAACAATTTTGGTCTATTAAAGAGCATCAATGAGTAAATATAGGGCATGTACAATTCAATATATCCTTCGAAGAGTTTTCCTATCTCTAATTGGGCGGCGATGTTAATGCTAATTTGATCAGGAATAAAGGCGAATTTTTGGTGAATATTCACTATGAATGGTTTAGATTAACTTAATGTTGGTTACCTTTATTGCTACTTTTTGGTAACCCATGATTGCTACCAAAAAGTAGCAATAAATAAATCAGTAGCTTAAGAAAATTGCTTGGAAACCACGGGAAAAATTAAATTTCCCATAAAAAAACGCCTTGACGAAAGCAAAAATATCGGGGAAAAATAAAAAAAGAAGAGCCCCGATTGGTCCTCCTCTGCGATAAAAATGTTCAGGGAATGTGCAAAATGCTGAAGGACTATGAATCTCTCCTGATTCCCTTCTTGATTTTTTCTTTGCCTCTCTGACTCTCGGTAAATATCGCTGTCGATCCCGTGTCGATGAGCGTCTGTTTTGATTACACAGGACAAAAATGTTCCAGGATTATGTTGAAACCCAAGATTTCGTATTGGATTTATCCGGCCTGCGTTGTCCGGTTCCGGTACTTAAATTCAAGAAGCATGTAAAGGAGTTGCAGGGCGATTGGTGCATATCGGTGAAAACCACTGATCCTGATTCTGTGAGGGATTTTGAAGAGTTTGCGCGATTGAAAAGCTACCAAATTTCTTACAAAAAAATGGACGATTGCTTTTTGTTTACTATTAGCTCCGGAGAGGGACAATGAATTCAGTTATTGAAAAGGATCTTTTGCGCAATACCGCGGCGTCCAGCATCCTTGATACGCAATATTTTATTGGGACCTCAACACAATACTTGCTCGCCACGGGTGAATATACCCGTCGCATCCATTTGGATTCAGCGGCATCCTGCCTGGCATTCAAGCCTGCTTACAATGCGGCGGGAGCCTACCTTCAACATTACTCAAACACACACAGCGAAGCACATTTTTCAGCAAAAATATCCACCCGCCTGTTTCGTTGGTCACAGGAACAAGTGCTTAAATTTGTTAGTGCAGATGCAGATAAATTCGTAACGCTTTATTCGGGTAATGGTGCCACGGGTGCCATTAACCGGGCATCCAGATTGCTTTCCCAAATTTATCCTGAGCGGCCAGGTGTATTAATTTCCATTATGGAACATCACTCCAATGACCTGCCGCATCGGGTTAGCCATGATCACTATTACCATATTCCCTGTGTAGGCTCGGGAAGCGAAGCAGGGCAGGTTTGTCTGGCAGCTCTGGAAGAGTTATTAGCAAAGCATCGCGGCAAGATCCGCTACATCGCCGTCACTGGAGCAAGCAATGTAACGGGTATTATCAATCCTATTCACGATATTGCCGAGCTGGCTCACTCCTATGGCACGCTGGTAATTGTGGATGCATCGCAGTTAATCGCCCATCGTCAGGTGAAAATGTCAGACGATGGTAGCGCTGCACGTAGCATAGATGCGCTGTGCTTTTCCGGGCACAAAATCTATTCCCCGGGTTCACCCGGAGTGTTGGTGATTCGTAAAGATTTAATTGCCAATTTAGCCCCGACGGAATTCGGTGGTGGCATGGTGGACTCGGTGTTCACTTCGGATTTTATTGTCCAGGAGCAGTTGCCAGAGCGTGAAGAAGCGGGAACGCCCAATATCTATGGCGCAGTTTTTCTGGGTTGCACGCTTTACTCCATTCGTCGTGCAGGTTTTCAGCTGGTGGCTCAACATGAAACCCAATTATTGGACATTTTGTTAACGAAGTTGCCAAAAATTTCCGGCGTGAAGGTGTATGGATCACTGGGTGTGCCGCGTACGGGCACCGTGTCATTTAACCTGGCGGGTGTGGATCATGAGCTGCTGGCACGTATTCTCAATGATTATTTCAATATTGCTGTGCGCAACCAATGCTTCTGCGCGCATCCCTATGTGCGTGAATTAATTCTCAAGGACCTTTGGGATCTGGATCCTGACTTGTCCATGGAAGAAATCGAAGCCAAGAAGGGCATGGTAAGGGTTAGCCTTGCCCTCTATAACACCCGTGAGGACATAGAGTTACTGTTGAATGCTCTGACGAAAGTAGCGGCCAATCCCTCCGCCTATACCAGGAATTATCAAATCCAAACTGACGGTTCCTATAAAAACATGCGTTTTATGGCAGAGAGTCATTTTGATATCGAATCCATTTTGAACGATTGCTTTTAATTCCAGCATTAAAACCTGTTGACGGGAGGTTAAATGAAAGTATTTGTTGTAGGTGCAAGTGGCTATATTGGCAATGCGGTAGCGTTAGAATTTCTAAAGGCTGGCTATGAAGTTGTAGGGCTTTGTAACAGCAATGCCGGTCTGGAGCAGTTGACTCGCCAGCACATACACGCCGTTAAAGGTGATATGGCTGACGATTCTGTTTGGAAGAAATACGCCAAAGAGGCTGATGTTATTGTTCATGCAGCCCATGTTCGGCCGGGTATGCGGCTGTCTTCTGGCTGGTTGAAGCGCTCCGGTGAACTGCGCGATAAATGTTTATCTTCCCTGGTGAGTGCGGCGCAGGAAAATCCGAACATTAAAGCAATTATCTATACCTCGGGAATGATTGCCCATGGCAACCATGGCGATGCTCTCATAGACGAATCTACACAGCCAAATCCTACTGCGTTGGGAAATTATCACCGTGAAGGTGAGCGAATTATGAGTGAAGCCGCCGATCGTGGCCTTCCCGCCCTCAGCATCCGTCCCGGTATGGTATACGGCAATGGTGGAACCTTTAAAAAGTTCTTTTTAGATGTGGCTGCAAAAGGTAAGTATCAATTTCCTGGCGACGGAGAAAATTATCTGCCATTTATCCATGTTCAGGATCTGGCCAAGGCCTATGTTGCCGCAGTAGATGTTGCATTTGGCAATCGCCTGATCAGTGTGGTCGATGACCAGCCGATAAAAATGAAAGACATGGCGAGTAATTTACTGCGCAGTTTTGGCGGTGGAAAGCACAGCTCGGTACCCTCTTGGTTAGTAAGCTTGTTTGCTGGCCGGGCGCTGTCTGAAATGCTGGTAGGTTCCTATCGGGTTAGGAATTCGCGGGCGCGTCGAGTCTTGAATTGGGAGCCGCAACATCGCTCTTTTGCCAGTGGAATAACCCACGTCGTTGCTGAATACCAGAAATAAATTTTTCATTTAAGGAGAGAATAGATGAGTACAACCAAGAAATATGATCTTGAAATTTGTGATCACCAGAAATTAATGCAGAAGCTCTTTCCGCTGAAAGACCATTCGCTTTATGGGTCGGTAGAGAAGTTCGAGGACCTGGAGTATCTGACACCGTTAAAACTGTCTGATTACACCAATGATAATTCGTTTGATGAGAACGATACCACTCTGGAAATTTGCCCAACCTGTTTTTTTAACACCTCGGGAACGACTAATCGCTCCAAGCGAATTCCTTTTTCTGATGCCGATTTACAGCGCCAGCGCATGCATGAAGCAATCGCCCTGGCGAAACTGGGCATGAAACAAGGGCACGGAGTTATGTCCTTAGGCGCGCCTCTGCCCAGTATTTCTGGTTGGGCGATTGTTAATGGCAGTGATGCGTTGGGTGCAACAGCGATTAATACCTCCCAGGTAGATTACGACACAATTTTTGACATGAAAAAGGAAGCCGATGTCAATGTGGTGATTGGTACCCCGCTGGTGGTGAAGGAAATTGGCTTGGCTATTGAGCAGGAATTCGGGGCGCTAAATACTGTTTTTCCTAATATGCAGATCGCCATCATTTTCGGCGATGTTCTGCCGGACAGTATGCGCGCATTTATCAAAAACCTATGGGGGATCGAGCAAGTATATAGTTTGTATGGAACTGTTGAGGCTGACGTAGTTGCTACCGAGTGTCCTGATCAGCCAGGTCTCATGCAACTTATGAGCGAGCGCCTCTATTTTGAATTCATTTCAGAACAGGAAATCCTCAAGGAAAAATCGATCCCCGGCTACCAGCCGAAAGCAATTTCGGTAGACGCAGCCATGAATGGTGATATCGGCGAAATCGTTATCTCTGATTTTTCCCGTGAATCCTTACCGCTCTTGCGTTATCGAATTGGCGATGTGATTCAGATCCATCGTTCACCCGTAGATGGCATGTTGCAAATCAGCGTTTTAGGTCGCTCAAAAAACGCTGTGCCTGTGGGTGATACCTATCTCTATGAAATGCAAATTGACCGCGCCATCCAGAAAACATTTGGCAATCGGATCAGCGAGTGGCGCCTGGTAGAAGGAGAGTCCGACTCGCATCGCTACCAACTGCGCTTGAATTTGCAGCCGGGCACGGAAATCCAGGCTGCGGATAAGCAAGCCTTGTGCAATTACCTGGCATCTTGCCGCGCTACCTTAAGCATGGCTGATGTGGTGAGCAATATAGATTTTGTACAGGTGTCCAACTTTGGTGAAGTGATTGCCCAAGGTGATGCCAAGGCCAAACGAATCCTGCTGGTTTAATATTTAACTACTTATTAAAGGAATACCCAAATGTCCCAATCTCAATTTGATGTATTAATTGTTGGTGCTGGTCCTGCTGGCGTACAGTTAGGTTATTACTTGCAAAAAACCGGGATCCGCTATTTGATCCTGGAACAAGGCTCGGCTGCAGGGGAATCATTTAAAATGTTTCCAGTGCATAGGAAACTCATTTCTATCAACAAGATTTTTACTGGCAGCACTGACCCCGAGTTCAACATGCGCCACGATTGGAATTCCCTGTTGACGGACGATTATGGCATCCGCTTCCCGACTTACGATGAGAAGTTCTTTCCTGACGCGGATAACTTGGTGAAATACCTGGCGGATTATGTAAGCCATTATTCCATCAATGTTCAATACAACACTCCGGTAGCATCAGTCAGCCGTGAAGGCGAAATTTATTCAATCATAGATGCAGAAGGTAACACCTATACCACGAAAAACCTCGTCATCGCGACCGGATTTAAAAAGCCGATGACACCTAAAATCCCTGGTATTGAACACAGCATTAACTATGTTGACCTGGATCTGGAGACTCGCAAATTTGAGAACAAGCGCGTTCTGGTTTTGGGTAAGGGTAACTCCGGGTTTGAAACGGCCGATTATTTGATTCCTTACGCAGCACTCATTCACATCGCTAGCCCTAATCCCATAAAGATGGCATGGAAAACTCACTATGTGGGTAATCTCCGGGCAGTAAATAACAATCTGTTGGATACCTACCAGTTGAAATCGCAAAATGCGGTGCTGGATGCGCAGATTTTGAATATTGAAAAATTGTCCAACGGACAATTGGATGTCACCGTTAAATACGGACACGCCGAGGGCGAAGTTGAAGTTCTGCGTTACGACTACGTGATTGCTTGCACCGGATTTAAATTCGATGGTTCCATATTCGAAGAGAGCGCAACCCCGGAACTCTGTTACATGGATAAATTCCCCGCCATTATGCCTAATTTCGAATCGGTAAATTGCCCGGGGATGTACTTCGCCGGCACCATTACCCACTCGCTGGATTACAAAAAGGCAACATCTGGGTTTATCCATGGCTTCCGCTATAACTGCCGCTATTTGTTCAATATGTTGAACGAAAAAATTGCTGGCGTTCCTTATCCTCACCAAGCTCATCCCAAAAGTGCAAGGTTGTTGGTTGACCTGATGCTTGATCGTGTTAATCGGGCGGCGGGTTTGTGGCAACAGGCCGGCTTTATGACAGATGTGTTTGTCGTTGAAAATGGTCAATTGGTTCATTACAAAGAGATGCCTAAGCCGTTCGTTATGGAGCGTTTTGATTCCCAGGAATACTTTACACTCAATCTGGAATACGGTGATCCGATTGAAGGTGATCCATTTAATGTGGAGCGTATCCATCGCACTAATACCGAGCAAGCGCAGCGCAGTCAATTCCTGCATCCTGTGGTTCGTCGCTACGCCGGTGCGGAATTGTTAAGCCGCCATGACATCATCGAGGATTTGGAAGCAAACTGGGTTGAGCCCGAGCATATTAATCCTCTTCTGCATTATCTGAAAAATGAAATGAAGGAAACCACTGCAACAATCGCGAACGAAATGGATATTGAACTCGCGAACTGAGTGTCTAAAGGCTCCATCTTTCAGGTGGAGCCTTATGGCTATTCAATAGCCTCACTCGCTTCACCACAAAACATTCACTCACGAGAAAATTATTATGCAATTGCTTAAGCCTGTAGCAATATTGGCCGGACTCCTGTCCGCACCCCTGGCATTTTCCCACGCTGGAAATGATTGGGGTAACAACCCAGTCGATTTGCAGTCCCAGTCGTTTTTACCGGTTAACCCGACAATTACTTATGGACCCCAGGATTCTACCGAGCAGTTTCCCATTGCTCCCAGTGGTGAGTCTTATGGGCCGATTACCCCAGAGCGTTTTGCGCTGCACATGCAGAACCATGACTATTTTCCGGTAGTGAATGCCATTATCCCTCCTCTGTTTGAGGCGCCAGTGCTGGATTCAGCCGAAAAATTTGTAATTACCCCGGACAAAATGGTGGTGATTAATCCGGGTGGTGAGGAAATTATCCATGTGATGGAAGGTAAGCGTCATGGCTTCCAAAACATGAGTATTTCTATCACTAACACTTTGCCAGGACGCGGTGCGCCTTTGCATACCCATGTGGGCGAAGAGGCGCATGTCGTGCTAAAAGGGTCGGTTCGTTATTTTATGAAGGGTAAGTCCTTCGTTGTTAACGCTCCCTATATCGTACACATACCGCCAATGACGCCTCACGCTTTCCAAAACGTTGGTACTTCTATTGTGAATATTGTTGGTGTGTTTGGTTCCAATCAGTGGGAATACGACATTTTGGACTTCCCACCGTTTCCAGATAACACCAATTCCAACTTAGGCAGTTGCAAATACAAAGTGCTGAACGAATGGGGCAATGGAGCGAACGTGGAAATCTCAATCACCAATAAAACGGCGGCTGCGGTTGATGGTTGGGCGGTGAATTGGCTTTACACTGATGGGTCGACCCGTGTTACTAACATCTGGAATGCAACCTTAGTGGGTAAAAACCCTTATGTGGCAAAATCACAAGCGTGGAATTCCAAGCTGAATCCGGGTCAAACCGTTAAATTCGGCATGTCAGTTTCGAAGGCTGACCCTTCAAAACCAATACAGGTGCCGCTGTTGGAAGGAAGCCTCTGTGTTAATTAACTTTCGTTGCGGCGGCCTTTTGGCCGCCGCGATTTTTCGGTTTGGTGTTTTCGCGCTATTTGCATTCAGTAGCCATACCTACGCAAAAAATTCCTTTGTTGGCACCTTGGATGAGCAGGGCAGTTTACACGCAACAATTCATATCCCTATTGATACCTTACTCCAGTTCACTCCCCTGGACACGAACGCCAACAACGCTATAACCCGAACAGAGCTAAATGCGGCGAGCGAGTCTATCGCAGCGCAGTTGCGTGCGCGCGTTATTCTGCAGCGTGCAAACCAGCCGTGCCAAGTCAGCATCCTGCCAGATTGGAAGTTTTCTCCTGCGAGCAATAATGCAAATAACAGTCTGGTAATTCCCATGCGCTATCAATGCGCTGCCTTGGGAGCCCTGACCATGCGGGCCGATTTTGCAAAAGAGAATCCACTGAGTGTGGTCATCAAGTCGGGCGATTCAACTATCACAAGGGATTTGTCGAGTAGTGAAGGATTTGTCACCCTGGATCTGTTTGAAAATAAGCGGGCTTTTTTGTCGTTTATAGGTGAGGGATTCATTCATATCCTCATGGGATATGACCATATTTTATTTTTAATTACCTTGTTACTGGTGTCAGTATTAACGCCCCAGGGCAAGCAATGGCAAGTCAATGTGGATCTGGGGGGCGTCGTTAAGACAGCGCTGATCCTGGTAACTGCATTTACCGCTTCCCACAGTATTACCTTGGGTTTGACCATTTTCGGCTGGGTCAAGCCTGTGTCGCATTGGGTGGAGCTGCTGATTGCGATTACCATGCTGTTATCAGCATTTAATAATATTTATCCATTTATGCATCGTATTGCGCTGATCACCTTCTTGTTTGGTTTGATCCATGGGTTCGGGTTTGCAGGTGCATTGAGCGAGCTGGCTTTTTCCAAAGAGCAACAGGCGTTGTCATTATTGGCGTTCAACTTGGGCATAGAATTTGGGCAATTATTAATCGTAGCAATACTTTTGCCCTTACTTGTTTGGCTGCGAAATTTCGATTGGTACTATTCCTATTTTGTTCGAGGCACCTCATTTGTTATTGGGTGTATCGCATTATTATTAACTTTTGCTCGGTTTTAAGTGCCTTTATGCGCCACACCGGAGACATATCCGTAAAATTTATGTAGAGATCCTTGATATAGGCCATTGTCACTCGAATTTGCGTTTCCCGTTGGTCCGTATATTGAATACAATGACAGGCCGTTAGAGAACTTTGGGTGCCATTATGAAAAAATCCATAGCTGGGTCACCCTGCGAGGCTTTGTGCCCTGTCAGGGTAATTGCCGATATATTGGAGCATAAGTGGGCAACGCTAATAATCAGGGAATTATTGGGAGGGAAAAAGCGTTTCTCCGAGTTAGGTAAATCCTTGGGAACCATCAGTACCAAGATCCTAAGTGAGCGATTGAGGGAACTGGAAGAGAAGCATATTGTGATAAAACGTATGTACCCTACAGTTCCGCCTACCAGCGAATATGAACTCTCGGATATCGGACGAGAACTGGAGCATGTTATTCGTGCCATGGACCATGTGGGCAGGCTCCTGATGGAGGTTAGCAGGCAAGCGGAAGCTGCCAATGCATAATGGATCGATATGAAATACCCCGCCTATGCGGGGTATTTTTTTATACATTCACTATTTTCTGCGTTACCTTTTTGTTGCAACAGCATTAAAAACTGTAACCAATATGGAACGTCATAAAGCTAAGCCATGGGTCCTGGTCGTAGGTCGATGCCTGGCGTTCCGGCTTGCCTTCAATTGTTTTAGCGTAGCCAATTCCTGCCCAGGGTAATACATAAAAGTTGGTGCCTTCTATGTTGTAACGGTAACCAAAGCTTGCCATTGCCAAACCATTGGTAAATTCCGCCGCTTTTCCCAACTCTTTACTAACAACTTCCATTTTTTGTTCGGAAACCTGTAAGCCCAGCATCCACCCGCTCAGATCTTCATTGAAATAATACTCACTGAAAAATCCTATGCCACGAGTAATATCTACCTCCCAGCCTTCGTTCTTGTTGTCGCTATTTAAATCCACCAGAAGGTCGGGAAGCTCAAGTGAATAGGTTCCAATTCCGAAGCGCCAATGGGGTAAGGAATCTGTAGAAAATTTAAAATGTATCGAGTCTCCCTTCATTAAAAATGTTGCGGGATCAGTTTCCATATAAAACTTGCTCTCTGCCTGGCTTGAAAAACTGCCAATAGTTGCAGAGAGTGCGAAAGCGCTGATCAATAAAGTTTTTTTGAGTTTCATGTACAGCTCCTTGATTAATTTGCGCCAGTTTATTGAAACAATTTGTTATAAAAAAGTAGTTACAAAAATGTAACTTGATGAAAGTCGTTTATTTCATTCATTGTTTAAAAAAATTCCTAACTGATGCCGCCGTTGAAAAAAGAATGCTGAATTTTTTCCAAGTCAATATTTTTAAAAAGTTGGAGAATAAAATTTATACATGTGCATCGAGCATGCCTATAGTCATCGCATTGCGGTAGTAGACCTATCCATGGTAACGCAGGGCAGTTGGAAGCAAGGGTGGAATCGCAAGGCCTGGTTGCAAAATGCCAATGACTTGCGAGCGGGCAGGCCATCTACCGGCCTAAGTTGGAGTGGGTTGGGGCCTATCAAACTTGTCCCTGTTAGACCAGGCTTAAAAGTCATGCCCTGTCTCGGTTGTTTTGGTTTTGCCTGGCAATCTTAAATTATATGATAATATCATGTAGGATGAGGGGCATCCCAACTGTCAATAACCAAACAGTTACTTCTCATATGTTCGTTTGGATGCGGGGCGTGAGATCAACCAGGGCGGAAGTGGGCAATAGCTGCTGATGCCAGAAGAATTTGTTGCGAGGCGAGAGTTCCCATGAAAAAAATGATCTTCCTTTTACTGATCACCTTGTTACAGGCGTGCAGCCAGTTGCAGACGGTGGAAACGCTCACCAGCCCTGATGGACAGACCCGGGTTGATATCCGTGTGTCGGAGCTGGGCTCCCTGGAGTACAGCGTTGAGCGGGGCGCGCAACCGCTGGTTCTTCCTTCCAGTCTCGGGCTGCAATTTACCGATGCAGATTTTACCCAGGGCGTGAAAATAACGTCGCGCTCTCCGGTCCGCCAGGTGCGGGACCATTACCAGATCCTGCAGGGCAAGCGGCGCGACATTCGTTACCAGGCGAATGAACAAACCATTGCCATTGCCAACGCTAGGCAGCAGCAATTAACGCTTGTATTTCGAGTGTCTGACGATGGTGTTGCCTTTCGTTATGTGTTCAAAGATTCTTCCGTGGCGAATAAACAATTTGTCCGGGAGTCTACCAGCTTCCGTTTGGCCGACTCGGCTAAAGCCTGGTTGCAGCCCATGGCGGTAGCCCAATCTGGCTGGAGCAATACCAATCCGTCCTACGAAGAGCACTATCAAATCGACGTGCCTGTCACCACCGAGGCGAGCCTCGGTCAGGGATGGGTGTTCCCTGCGTTATTTAAATCCCACGACCAATGGGTGGTTATTTCCGAGGTGGGAATGGATGGAAGCTGGCACGGGTCGCATTTGCAGAAAGGAACTGCACCGGGGCAATACACCATCGCACCACCGCAAAATGATGAAATATTTATTGCGGCAAACGGTGAAAAAGGTGCGCTATTGGCACACGCGAATAAAGAATTGATGTCGCCCTGGCGGATAATTGCGCTGGGATCGCTGGCGCAAGTGATGGAGTCAACCCTCGGGACAGACCTGGCGGCGCCAGCCATCGCCCTTGACACAAGCGCTATTAAGCCGGGGCATAGTTCCTGGAGCTGGGCCATCTTAAAAGATGACTTCACTACCTTTGAAGTGCAAAAAAAATTCATCGACTACGCGGCGGATATGCATTGGGATTACACCTTGATCGATGCAGATTGGGATAAAAAAATTGGCTACGAAAAATTAAAGCAGCTGGTGGATTACGCCGCGAAGAAAAATATCGGCATATTGGTTTGGTACAACTCATCAGGAAGCTGGAACCAGACACCCTACGGTCCCAAAAGCCAATTATTGACCCATGAACAGCGTACCGCTGAATTTTCCCGGTTACGTGAAATGGGCGTGAAAGGCGTAAAGATTGATTTTTTTGGTGGCGATGGCCAATCGTTTATGGCCTATTACATTGATATCCTCACCGACGCAGCCGCTCACAATTTGTTGGTGAACTTCCATGGCGCAACTTTACCGCGGGGTTGGCAGCGCACCTTTCCCAATTTGATGACCATGGAATCCATCAAGGGTTTCGAGTTCACCACTTTCTCCCAGGCCGACCAGGACCCGGTGGCGGCCCACGTTGTCACTGCCTTGTTTACCCGTAATATCTTTGACCCTATGGATTACACACCCATGGTGTTTGGTGATATTCCCAACATTAAACGAGTCACTGAAAATTCATTTGAGTTGGCACAATCGGTGTTAATGCTATCGGGGATTCAACACTTTGCCGAAATTCCGGAAGGCATGGCGACTGCTCCTGGCTATGTTAAGGAGTTCCTGCGCAACTTACCTCGCCAATGGGACGACGTGAAATTTATTGATGGATATCCCGGTAAGTTTGCCGTGATCGCGCGCCGCGCCGGGGACGCCTGGTATGTCGCAGGCATTAATGCTGAAAAAGGCAACAAGGCGCTATCGCTCGATTTGAGTTTTGTTGGTGATAAAAAAGGCTATTTGATTACCAGTGGCGAGACCGGGCGCAGTTTTATCCAACAGGCGGCCAACAGCAAAAGCCCGACTACAGTGGAACTGCGACCCAGCGCCGGTTTTGTGATGGTGTTGAAATAAATTGAATTACCTAGCAGCCTGCTAGGTTGGTGCGGGCCGTGCAGGATGGGAGCGAACCGCAACCTGACCATATTTTCTATTAAGACTGGAAATAAACAGATGGGTTTATTTTTTTTTCGGTTCGGACGGTTCGCGTTGCGGTTCGCAGGCTCACCAGCAACCTACGTCAAAGTTAAAAAATCTGCGACAAATTTAAAAATTATTGTTGTGCGGCTATGGCGTCTTCAATGAAATTGAGTGCCTCATCGATGAGCGCCAACATCGCTTGGCGTGCTCGCTCGGGGTTGCGGTTTTTAATAGCATTGAACACTTTGGAATGATCTTCCACCACACCTTCGTGATTGCCCTTGATAGGGTTGGTGTGGCTGATACTCACGCGCAATGCGGTGGAAATAAAATCGCGTAAGCGAATGTAAAAACGATTGTTACTTGCGTACAAAATGCTGACATGAAAAGCGATATCTGCTTCCAGGTCTTCCTTGCTATTGCCCTCGGCTGTGCGCATTCCCTCAAGGGCCTTTTCGATGTTGTCCAGTTTGGTTTGGTCGGCATAGCGCGCGGCCAGCGCTGCTGCTTCGGGCTCGATGGCAATACGCACTTGCAGGAATTCCTTGAGTACATGCAGCGAAGGTTTGCTTTCCAATACCCAGCGCAATAAATCCGGATCAAAAATATTCCATTGGTCTTCGGGTTGGATGCGAATGCCCTGGCGTGGCTTGCTGGTAATCAGGCCTTTGGCCGATAACATTTTTACCGCTTCACGTACTGCGCTGCGGCTCACACCAAATTTTTCACACAGCTCGGCTTCGGTGGGTAGGCTGTCATCGGCGAACTCGCCACAGATAATGGTGCGACCCAACTCCTGCACCATGCGTTGCGAAAGATTAAAGTTGCGCTCCAGAATTGCCATCGTTTTTATTGCTCTAAAGACCTGAAAAGATGGCAGCAGATTAACGATTTATTGTTGATAATACAATCAGAGCAATGCCCTAAGCCTGAGCGCCACGCTTGTGTTTGCCCGTGCTTAGGCGCTTGTCCAGGCGGGCGCAGGTTTCCAATTGGCTGCCCACTCGGGCAGGTCAGCGGCGGGCATAGGGCGTGCAATACCATAGCCTTGCGCCAATTCGCAGCCGAGGGGAATTAACAGCTCGCCGTGAGCGATAGTTTCCACACCCTCAGCGATCACTTGGCGGTGGAAGGCATTGGCAAGGCCAATGACACCTTTCACAATGGCCAGGTCATCCGGGTCATCCAGCATATCGCGAATAAATGTTTGGTCGATTTTCAACAAGTCGGCGGGCAGGCGTTTTAAATAGGTCAACGATGAGTAGCCAGTGCCAAAGTCATCCACTGCAAAGCTGACACCCAGGTCGCGGCAGCGGTGCATAATGCTGGCAACTTCGGCAATATCCTCCAGCGCACTGGTCTCCACTATTTCCAATTGTAGAAACGCGGGCGGCACCTGCGGGTGGGCGGCCAATTGTGCTGCCAGCTGCGTAACAAATTCGCTGCGCTGCAATTGCAGTGCGCCTATGTTGACGCTCACTGGAATGGATAGCCCCTCGGCTTGCCAGCGCGCTATTTGCGACAGGGCTTCATTGATCACCCAATCACCCAATTCAATGCTTAGAGGGTGGTCTTCAATGACCGGTAGAAAGAGTGCGGGAGACAACAATCCCCGTTCCGGGTGTTGCCAGCGCACCAGGGCTTCTGCCCCGACAATGCTGCCGGTGCGCATATTGACCTTGGGTTGGTAATACAACACGAATTCCGCGCGATCCAGTGCGATGCGAATGTGTTCCAGGGATTCTCGCTGTGTTTTTACCGCTATGTCCTTGGCAACGTCGAATAAGTGATAGCAATTTTTGCCCGCCTGTTTGGCGATATACATTGCCTGGTCTGCATGGCGCAGTAGCTGGTCGGCGTCGCCGGCATCTTGCGGGTATAGGGTTGCACCTATGCTGACAGAAATGCGCAACAAATGTTGATTGAGCGTGACTGGCTCGGCCGCAACACCCAGCAGCCGGCTTAGCACGGATTCGTAGGAGCCTGCGTGTTCCAGGTCTACCATAACCACCACAAATTCATCGCCACCAATTCGCGCGAGTGTATCGCCCTCGCGTAACACCTCTTTTAATCGGTGCGCAATGTTTACGAGCAATTGGTCGCCGGTGTCGTGCCCGTGTTGATCGTTTACGGCTTTAAACCCATCCAGGTCCAAATACAGCACGGCGAGGACGAGGCCATTGCGATGGCTGCGGGCCATTGCCTGCTTGAGCCGATCCGCGAGCAGAACCCGATTTGGCAAACCGGTGAGCGCATCGTAGTGGGCGATGTATTCGAGTTGGCGTTGGTGCTCTTTCAGCGGTGTGATATCGGTAAATAAATTGACGTAATTTTGAGTAATGCCCTGGATATCCTGTACGGCGCTGATGGTCATCATGGCCGCGTAAATGTCGCCATTCTTGCGACGGTTCCAGATTTCGCCATACCAATTACCTGTTTCCACCAGGCTGTTCCAGAGCGCGCTATAAAATTCGTCGTCGTGCAACCCCGAGCGTAAAATGCGCGGATTTTTTCCCAGTACCTCGTCCCGGCTGTAGCCGGTGATTTCGGTGAAAACCTGGTTGGCCTCAATAATATTTCCCTGGGTGTCGGTAATCAAAATGCCTTCGCGCGCATGGGTAAATACACTCGCGGCCATTTGCAGGCGCGATTCCGCATTGCTTTGCTCAATCGCCAGCGAGGTGAGCCGCGCTTCGCTTTCAATCAAATTGATTTCGTAGTCGTTGGGGTTGCGGGAATTTTTAATATATAGCGCGAAAGTGCCCAGCACTTGCCCCTGGGCAGAGAACACTGGCTGAGACCAACAGGCGGCGATTCCTGCGGTGCTTGCCAACTCGCTAAATGCCTGTGTCCAGGGATGGCTGTGCACATCGGGAACTATTACGCGGTGACGGAAGAAGGCTGCGCTGCCGCACACGCCCATGCCTGCACCAATGGGCAGGCAATCTATGGCTTTGAGAAAATAATCCGGCAGGCTGTGTGCAGCGCCGTGATGCAAATGTTGACCATCACTATCCAGCAGCATGATGCTGCACATGCAGTCAGGTAGGAGTGCTTCGATGTCACTGGCGATCGCCGCCAAAATGTCGGGCAGCGCCAGCTTCGCCAGCATCATCTCCAGTATGCGGTTGTGGTGTTGGTGATGTCGCTCGGCCTGCTTGCGTTCGGTGATGTCCTGGTAGATGCCTGTGAGGCGCACCAGCTCACCGTTCTCGTAATGGGATGTGCAGGTGGTGCGTATGTCAATCTTGCGCCCCTTGAACGTGTATTTTTCCACTTCTATGTCAAACACCTCGCCAGTTTCCATGGCGCGCTTCAATGCAGCTGAGATCCGCTCGCGGGAGCCGGGTGGATACATGGAAAAATCTTCATCCAGGCTGGGGGTGTACTCTTCCGGTGTAGTGTCGTGGATGCGATAGGTCTCGGCGGTCCAATAAATGGTTCTTGATGGAACATGCATTTCCACACCACCTACCTTGGCGATGCTTTGCGATGCTTCCAGAATTCGTGCGCTGGTGCGTAAGTCTTCCAGCTGCATGCGCTCGTGGCTGAGTGACTCTGACAGTTTTTGTTCCAGTGCTTGCAAATCGCGGCGTTGGATTTCCGTTGCCAGGGTGTAAATCTGTAGTTCACGCTCGAGGCGTTGTTGCGGCGAAAGTTCGCTGGCCAATTTTGCTGCTGGCGGCATGCGCCGCTGCCATTCAGCGCGCGCACGTGCGTAGATATCCTGATGATCCGACGGTTCGGCGTTCATAGTGGTAGTAATCCCTCGGTCAAAACTCCTCGTTGAGAATCCCTTGGTAAAAAACTCCCTCACTGATCACATCACCCTGGCATGGCGATGCCAATGAAATATAGCAGCGGCGACAAGGCGTGTCGAAACGGAACTGTGGCGGCTCGGTTAGGCGTTAGTGCGTTAGAACTAAAGTAACCTAACTGCTATTTTTTGAAGAGGAATGGCTATGAAAAACGGTGACTGACGAGCTCACGCAACGCGATTGGACGGCATAGCTTTATGTAAACCCCAATTGCGCAGCTTCTCCATGTACAGATACACCACTGGCGTAGTGAACAATGTAAGCAATTGGCTCACCGCCAGGCCCCCAATAATGGTGATGCCCAGTGGTGTGCGCAATTCGGAGCCTTCGTGGAAGCCGAGGATCAAGGGCACGGCCCCAAGCAAACCCGCAAGGTTGGTCATTAGGATCGGGCGCAGGCGAATTAGTGCGGCCTGGAAAATGGAATCGCGCGAGGACAGGCCCTCGTTGCGTTCCAACTCCAACGCGAAATCGATCATCAAAATCGCGTTTTTCATGACGATGCCAATTAATAAAAACAAGCCGAGCATCGCAATTAAACTAAACGGCATATCCGTCAACCAGAGTGCGAGTAGTGCACCTATGCCCGCTGAGGGCAAGGTGGACAGGATGGTCAGCGGGTGAATGGTGCTTTCATACAAAATCCCCAAAATTAAATACACAGCGAGCAAAACGCACAGGATGAGTACAGCCGGATTTTGGGCCATGCCGGGCACACTGGGTCCCCAACCGGGCCGGGTGCTGCCAGCGGGCGCCAGGTATACTTCTTTAGGCATCATCAGCTCCGCGACCTTGGCTTCAATCGCGGTGCGAGCCTGTTCAGCGGTCACACCTTCTGCAAGGCCGTAACCGATACTTTCCGATACAAATTGATTGCTGTGGCGTACGCGATCTTCAGCGAGTCCATAATCGAAACTGGAGAAGGTCGAGAGCGGCACACGTTTGCCATCGCGCGTAATGACTTGCAATTGATTCAACACTTCCGGCGTGGCGGTGTACCCCGGCTCCAGCTCCATTACCACACGATATTGGTTCATTTCCTCGTACATGGTGGAGACTTGTCGCTGCGAAAAGGAATTGTTGAGCAGGCTTGCGACAGTGCTCATATCCACACCCAGCCGCTGGGCTGCTTCGCGATCAATGGTGAGGTTAATCTGTTGGGTGCCTTCTTCGCGCACGCCATCCACTTCTGTGACTTCTTTCATGCCCTCCATGGCAGTGGTCAATTTCGCGGCCCATTTGTACAGCAGGCGAATATCGTCAGAGAGCATCATGACTTCATGTTGGCTGCGGCTGAACGGGGAGCTTAAACGAATGTCCTGGTCGGGGCCGATCATTAACATGGCGCCGGGAATATTGGGTAATTCGCGACGGATGCGGTCAGTCACTTCCATCACAGACACACCGCGCTCGGCCATGGGTTTCAGGCTGATACGCATCCAGGCGTTACTCACACCGTTGCCGCCGCCGCTCGCACCAAATACGTCTTCCACGGCGGGATCACTGAGCAATACGCGGCGGAATTCCTGGATTTTGGGTTGCATCAATTGAAAGGAAAAGCCGTCGTCACCGCGAATCCATCCGGTCATTTGGCCGGTGTCTTGCTCGGGCAGCATGGTTTTGGGAATGGCGATATAGAGATAAATATTTACACCGATAACAGCAGCGAGAATAACCATCACGATGCGACTGTGGCGCAGTGCCCAATCGAGCGCTACGGCATACCCTTTTTTCACATCGTCAAAAATACTCGGTTTTTCTTCTTTTTTTGCTTCGGCCTTTAGCAGTTGTCCGCAGAGCGCGGGCGTGAGGCTGAGTGACACCAGCAGCGAAATAATCATTGCGGCTGCCAGGGTGATGGAAAATTCGCGGAACAGTTTCTCCACCACGCCGCCCATCAACAGGATGGAGACAAATATCACCACCAGGGTGAGGTTCATGGCGAGCAGGGTAAATCCCACTTCCCGCGCGCCCTGGATCGCCGCTTGAAACGGCGGCGTGCCTTTTTCGATATGGCGTTTGATGTTTTCCAGCACAACGATAGCATCATCAACCACTAAGCCCGCAGCGACGATCAACGCCATCAGCGATAAATTGTTGAGCGAAAACCCCCACAGGTACATCACCGAAAAGGCGCCGATAATCGCCACGGGAATTGCCAGGGTTGGGATGAGGGCGCTCTGTGCGCTACGCAGGAACACGAAGACCACTCCCACCACCAGGAGTACCGCCACCGCGAGGGTGATTTGGGCCTCTTTGAGGGTTGCGCGAATACCGGGCGAGCGATCCATTACGACTTTCAGTTGTGTGTCGCCCGGCATTAGGGCGCGCAGGTTGGGGAGTTGTGCATTGATGGCATCGATAGTTTCAACAATATTGGCACCGGTTTGGCGGCTCACCGTGAGGGTCACGGCAGAGCTGTGATTGTGGAAT
This sequence comes from Gammaproteobacteria bacterium, assembly GCA_021151835.1. Taxonomy (GTDB): domain Bacteria; phylum Pseudomonadota; class Gammaproteobacteria; order Pseudomonadales; family Cellvibrionaceae; genus Cellvibrio. The sequence goes on along the minus strand of JAGKWO010000052.1, from coordinate 879 downwards.
CCATCGGTGTAACGGTTTTCTACCGAGTCGGAAACGGTCGCTACGTCGCGCAAGCGCACCGGGCCGTTCTCGCCATAGCGCACCACCAAATTCTGGTAGTCCGCTGCCGTGCGCAGGGTTTCGCTGGTATATACCTGCCAGCGGGTGTCATTTTCTTCCAGTACACCCATAGGGCGCTGCACGTTGGCATTGCTGATGGCATTGCGCACTTCATCCAATGCTATGCCATAACTGGCGAGCGCATTGGGATTTAACTGGATACGCACCGCAGGCAGTGAAGCACCATCGATGCCCACTTGCCCCACGCCTTTAATTTGCGAGAGCTTTTGCGCGAGGATAGTGGAGGCCGCATCATAAAGGGCGCTTGGGGATAAGTTGGGCGAGCTTAGCGCCAGCGCCATAATCGGTGCCTGCGACGGGCTGATTTTGCGATAGCTGGGGTTACCCGGCATGCCAGCGGGCAGTTGGCCGCGCGCGGCATTGAGTGCGGCCTGCACATCGCGCGCGGCGGAATCCAGGTCACGGTCAAGGGTGAATTCGACCCAGATAAACGTGGAGCCCTGGGTGGAGTTTGAATTGATCGCGGTAACACCGGGAATGCTGCCGAGTGCCCGCTCCAGCGGAGTCGCTACCGTTGCCGCCATGCTTTCCGGGCTGGCTCCGGGCAGGCCCGCGTAGATTTGTACCGCCGGGAAATCCACCTGCGGCAGGGGCGCGACCGGCAGCATCCGCCATGATAAAAGCCCGAGCAATACAATCCCTATCGCCACCAGAGAGGAAGCAATGGGCCGTTTAATAAAAGGTTCTGCGATTGTCATATGTGATTCTGTAGGTTGGGCAGCCATGCCCAACAAATGTGTTTTCAGGCATGGATATGTT
>JAGKWO010000051.1 GCA_021151835.1 Gammaproteobacteria bacterium | reverse complement strand
TTCAGACTTCAAGCCTGCGTGTACAGTAACCCAATCTTTATCGATATCAATTACTACACCGGTAACAATAGTGCCTGGCACCATATCAACGGTTTTCAAGCTTTCTTCAAATAACTCAGCAAAACTTTCGTTCATACTCATGGTATTACCTATAAATTAAAGGTAGAACCGCCAAAGCAGCGACCTACCTGTCCGCGCGGTCTGTCACACGGGTCAGTTAATATAGAGCAAAAGCTCCCTCAGACTGGGTTAAACAGCTTTCACTACTGCTAACAGTCAAGCTCAATGAGATCGATCACGGAGGGTAGGAAAATCAGCAGGTGCGGGATGCTAACAGAATGGGCCATATTTTTCAATGGCTTAGCAGTACTCAAGAATAATCGTACTGAAAGGGTAAACTGGCTTCACCTTGGGCAAAGCCAGCTACAATCGACCTAGCGTTTCACAATACTCAAGCCACGACCAACGGCATAATATTTAACACCTAAACCTGCCATTCTCTCCGGCTCGTAAAGATTGCGGCCGTCAAAAATTACCGGGTCCTTGAGCGCAGACTTAACCAGCTCAAAATTTGGCGCCCTGAAGTTTTTCCACTCTGTACAAATAATCAATGCATCTGCACGCTCAAGCGCAGCCTCTTTGGTTCCAACCAGCTTCAGATCATCACGCAACCCATAGATATGCTGGGTCTCATCCATGGCAACCGGATCGTAAGCCTGCACTTTGGCGCCTTGAGCCCACAAAGCCTCCATCAAAGTCCGGCTTGGCGCTTCGCGCATATCATCTGTATTGGGCTTGAAAGAAAGGCCCCACAAAGCAAATACCTTTCCACGAAGATCGCCACCAAAATGGCCACTTACATATTCAAATAACTTGCTCTTTTGAGCATTGTTCACCTCATCGACAGCTTCCATCAACCCCGCTGTATACCCAACGTCTTTGGCGATATTTATCAGGGCTTTAACATCTTTTGGAAAGCAGGAACCGCCATAACCACAACCCGGGTATATAAAGTGATATCCAATACGCGGATCAGCACCAATACCATTACGCACCTTCTCAATATCAGCACCCAAGCGCTCAGCCAGGTTGGCCATTTCATTGATGAAACTGATCTTGGTCGCCAGCATGGCATTGGCAGCATATTTGGTTAATTCAGCGGAGCGAATATCCATAAAGATCATACGATCATGATTTCTGTTGAACGGCGCATATAATTCACGCATCAACCCTTCCGCTCTTGGACTCTTACTGCCGACAACAATACGATCCGGCTTCATAAAGTCATTGATCGCCGCACCCTCTTTCAAAAACTCGGGGTTGGATACAACATCAAAATCAATTTGCACACCGCGCTTTTGCAATTCCCCGGCTAATGCTTCCTCAACAATTTCCGCTGTACCTACGGGCACAGTCGACTTATTGACAACAACACGATAAGCATCGATACGCTGACCAATTGTTCTCGCGACCGCAACAACATATTGCAAATCAGCAGAACCATCTTCACCGGAAGGAGTTCCCACGGCGATAAATTGCAGCTCACCGTGTTGTACGGCTTTATCCATATCCGTAGTGAAGTTGAGCAATCCATTCTGCACAGCCTGTTTTACGATAGGCTCCAAACCGGGCTCATAAATCGGAATAACGCCAAGCTTAAGGTTATCCACCTTGCGTTGGTCGATATCCACACACAGCACTTCATGGCCTACATCAGCCAGGCAAGCACCGGTAACCAATCCAACATATCCAGTACCAAATACTGTTACTTTCATCAATTGCTCCCTAGCAAAATAAAATAAAACCTTTTAAGAGCGCCCATAGCTATCTTCGTAGCGGATAACATCATCTTCTTTAAGATAGGGGCCAGATTGCACTTCAATTATTTCAAGTGGAATTTTACCCGGATTACTCAGTCGATGCTTTGTGCCTACCGGAATGTAGGTGGATTCATTTTCAGAAAGAAGCACCGATTCGTCCCCCTTCTGCACCAAAGCGGTACCCTTAACAACAATCCAGTGCTCAGCCCGGTGATGATGAACCTGTAGCGATAGACTACCACCAGGTTTAACCCTGATGCGATTAACCTGATAACGATCCCCGGTATCAATAGCATCATAACAACCCCAGGGACGATAGATCTCACGATGCTGCAAATGCTCGGAACGTTTTTGCTTTTCAATCTGGGTAATGATTGATTTGACTTGCTGGGCCTGGGATTGGTCTGCGACCAACACTGCATCCGGGGTATTCACAATCATCAGGTTGTTAACACCCAGGGTCGCCACCAACTTATCCTGGGAAAAAACCAGGGTGTTGGTTGAACCTATGTCAATGCAATCGCCAATCCGGCTATTACCGGATTCATCTTTATCCGAGAGATCCCAGAAAGATTTCCAATCCCCGACATCACTCCAGCCGGCACTGAATGGAACACACACAACGTTCGCACTCTTTTCCATTAACGCATAATCGATGGAAATATTGGGTGCTTGTGCAAATGATTCGCGATCAATACGAATAAAATCGAGGTCCTGGACAGCCCAGACTTTAGCTTGTTCGGCTGCGATCACAACCTCTGCACTTTGCTCCTGAAGCTCCTTCAAGAAAACCTCGGTCTGGAAAACAAACATACCGCTATTCCAGTAGTAACAGCCTTCTGCGAGATACCTTTCTGCCGTTTCAAGATTTGGCTTTTCAACAAACTGCGCTACCGGATAAAAAATAGACTCGCCAGCCAGGTCCCTTCTGGTTTTTATGTAACCATAACCTGTTTCCGGACGCGTGGGATTAACACCAAAAGTGGCAAGGTGCCCTGCTTCTGCGGCAGTGATCGCATCAGCGAGCGCAGTATGAAATGCTTTTACATCCTTGATCATATGATCAGCCGATAAAACCAATAAAATCGGATTTTCGGCTAATGATTTTGCATGTATCGCTGCAAGCGCTAACGCGGGGGCCGTATTACGTGCGACAGGCTCGAGGATAATCGATGCTTTTGGTTGGCCAATTTCATGCAACTGTTCCGCCACCATAAATCTGTGTTCTTCATTGCAAACAACAATGGGAGGAGCAAGATTGGCAACACCATCAAGTCGCAATAACGTTTGTTGCAACATCGTCTTATCACCAAACAATTTTAATAACTGCTTGGGATAATGTTGACGAGACATAGGCCACAGACGAGTTCCTGAGCCACCAGCAAGTATTACGGGAATAATCAATTAGCACTCCTTATCCACAGGTACACCAGCACATCAAAAGCCTGGCCAGCATCAATTAAGACGAATAACGTTTTTGTAAAAATGATTTAAAGTTATTACCAACGTCATTATGACGCTCGCCATAAATAACATTTGCCATCAAGTAACCAAGCTTGGTGCCACAATCATGACTGCGGCCCACTAACTGATAGGCTTCAACTGTTTCAAGGCCCAACAACGCATCAAGCGCATCAGTTAACTGAATCTCTCCACCCGCACCCGGTTGTGTTTTTGCAAGCAAATCCCACACCGTTTTTGAAAGAACGTAACGCCCCACAATCGCCATATTTGACGGAGCTTCATCAATGGGGGGCTTTTCTACCATCGCTTTAATAGCTGCTGTTTTTCCACATGGGATTTCCACACCGGAACAATCAACAACACCGTATTTATCAACTTGATCATGAGGAACTTGCTCTACCAAAATCTGGCTATTGCCTGTTTCCTGGAAGCGCCTCGTCATACCGGCAAGATTATCCTGCCTGAGATTGGATTCTGCATTGTCCACCAACACATCCGGTAACAGCACAGCGAACGGCTCATCACCCATCACCGGTTTCGCACACAGGATGGCATGCCCCAAACCTTTTGCTTCTGCCTGGCGGACAGAAATCACTGTCAAACCTGGTGGAGTAATAGAACGAACTTCTGCAAGCAATGAACGCTTCAAGCGCGCTTCAAGTTGTGCCTCCAATTCAAAACTGGTATCAAAATGGTTTTCAATGGCATTTTTACTGGCATGCGTTACCAATACAATTTCTTTGATACCTGCAGCAGCAGCTTCTTCTATCACGTACTGAATTAACGGCTTATCAACAACCGGAAGCATTTCTTTTGGAATGGCTTTAGTTGCAGGAAGCATACGCGTTCCCAAACCTGCGACCGGAATAACCGCTTTTTTTACTTGCATAATCTTCGTCCTATTAGGTATTTGTTAGTTAGCTATTAAGTAAATGAAGGACTTCTGTTGTTTTTTGTTCAACCAATTGCTTGCTGCCCCTGCTCTCAACATTCAAGCGCACAACAGGTTCTGTGTTGGACATACGAAGATTGAATCGCCAATCATCAAATTCCAAACTAATACCGTCTGTCTTATCAACAAACTTTGCACCTGGCTCATAATGAGCAAGTACTTTTTCAATAGCCAGCTTTGCATCGGCAACGTGACTATTAATTTCACCGGGAGATGGAAACCTGGCTATCCTGTCAGCCAACATGGAGGATAATGTTTGTTGCTTGCGACACAACAGCTCGCACACCAATAACCATGGAATCATACCGCTATCACAGTAGAAAAAATCGCGGAAATAGTGATGCGCACTCATCTCACCGCCATATACCGCATCTTCAGAACGCATCCGCTCTTTAATGAACGCATGGCCGGTTTTGGATTGAATAGCCTGGCCGCCATTAGCTGCCGCTATATCAAGCGTATTCCAGGTTAAACGCGGATCATGGATAATTTTTGCGCCGGGGTTTTTTAACAGGAAGGCTTCTGCCAACAACCCCACAATATAATATCCCTCGGTAAATTCACCCTGCTCATCAAACAGGAAACAGCGATCAAAATCGCCATCCCACGCAATCCCCATATCCGCGTTGTGCTGAATTACCGCTTCGGAAGTAGAAGCGCGGTTTTCAAACAGCAAGGGATTGGGAATACCATTAGGAAAAGTACCATCAGGTTCATGATTTATTTTTATAAATGTAAATGGCAAATATTTTTCTATTGCATCGATAACATGGCCCGCAGCACCATTACCTGCGTTAACAACCAACTTCAATGGCTTTAACGCGGAAACATCAACATACGACAGCAGGTGTTGCACATAAGCATCCAGGATACTCACTTCCGTGAGCTCTCCACGCGCCGAAAAATCAGTCACTTTAAACTGGTTTTCTTCAGCCAGGCGCTTTATTTCATTCAGCCCGGTGTCGCCGCTGATTGGCCTTGAGCCCGCCCGCACCAGTTTCATTCCGTTGTAATCAATTGGATTATGGCTGGCGGTAATTTCAATACCACCATCAGTTTTGAGATGACTGGTAGCAAAATAAATCTCCTCAGTCCCCGACATCCCTATATCAATTACATTTACCCCCTCATCGCGCAATCCATTGCTCAGCGCTGTTTTCAGCGCTTTACTCGTAAGCCGGACATCGCCGCCAACAACAACACTTTTGGGTTTTATATATTGTGCATACGCACGGCCAATCCGGTACACAATATCTTCATTTAGTTCTTCACCCAATTTTCCGCGAATATCGTAGGCTTTAAAACAAGTTAAGGTCATATATGAATCCCATCTGAAAAATAACTAATTCCAAGCCGCTGGTGCCACCTAACTCCGCCAGCGCCACCGGGTAGAAGTGACTTGAACCAACGCAATTATTGAGCAAGCTAAAGTGACATTCTTACCGTTTGTTGACAGGGTATGGAATGATCATGAATTCAGCTTGATTAGCGCCAGCATGCTAGCAAAAACTTCTTCAATACCCATATCAGTGCTATCGATAATTGTGGCATCCGCCGCAGGCACCAATGGAGATACCGCACGTTTTGAATCGCGCTCATCCCGTTCGCGAATATCTGCGACAAGGTTTTCCATCGCCACAACCTCACCTTTTGCTTTCAATTGCTTGAAGCGGCGCTCTGCCCGTGCTTCTGCACTGGCAGTTAAAAATATTTTGGTGGTCGAGTCAGGGAAGACAACAGTGCCCATATCCCTGCCATCAGCGATTAATCCAGGCAACTTTGCAAAAGCACGCTGGCGCTCCAGCAAAGCAGCTCTAACACCAGGATGTGCAGCAACCTGGGAAGCCCCCATACTAATCACCTCCTGTCGAATCGCATCAGTCACATCCTCGCCATCAAGTAAAATTCGCATTGAATTTCCCTCGACAGAAAATTCCACGTTCAGGTTTTGCGCGATGGGCACCACCAACTGCTCTTGTGCAAGATCAAGATGCCGTTTAACGGATGCCAACGCCACTAACCGATATAACGCGCCACTATCCAGCAGGTGGTAACCCAGGTGACGCGCTAACATTTGGCTCAGCGTGCCCTTTCCTGAACCACTTGGACCGTCGATGGTGACGACCCTGATTTGGTTATTACTCATCAACATACTCCGGCCCCTACTCACGCGAGCGATTGAATAATGGAGTGACAGGTTGCAATAGGATCTACCGATTGGGTAATTGGCCTACCAATAACCAGATAACTACTCCCCGCAGCAATGGCAGCGGCTGGTGTGAGCGTGCGACGCTGATCATCCGCTGGCGACGACTCTAACCTTATCCCCGGAGTTACCAAACAAAAATCGTTACCAAATTCGTTGCGCATCAATTTCGCTTCTTGCGCTGAACACACTATTCCATCAAGGCCACTCTTATGCGTTAATCGTGCCAACTTCAATACTTGTTCTTCCGGACTGCAATCAATGCCAACCGCATGCAGGTCGGCAGCCTCCATACTGGTCAACACTGTGACCGCTATCAACAATGGCTTGGGACCTGCGCCCTGTTCGAGTATATTCCGCGCAGCTTGCATCATTCGCTCACCACCTGATGCGTGCACATTTACCATCCATACGCCCAGATCTGCGGCAGCTTTTACAGCTTTGCTTGTCGTATTTGGAATATCGTGGAATTTCAGATCTAAAAATACCGAAAAACCGAGGCTCATAAGTTGCTCAACAATTTTAGGGCCGCATGCGGTGAATAGCTCTTTTCCAACTTTCAAACGGCAATCCTTTGGCGACAGTCGCTTTGCCATCGCCAGGCATTGATCTGCATTATCAAAATCCAGAGCAACAACAATTCTTGGGCCCAATTCGGACATTTCTTAACCTCTTGAAAAGAAAAAAGCCCGGACAGTTAAATCCGGGCCTCTATTAAAGCAAAAAACACCATAAAATTCATTCAATAACACCGTCAGGTGCAGGCATATACTCAGATACTGATATTCTCACGATTACTTTCCAGCGTAGCTTCGCCAATCCCTTTAACCTCCAGTAGGTCTTCAACACTTTTAAAGTTACCGTTTTCTTTACGCCAGGCAATAATAGCTTCCGCTTTCTTCTCGCCAATGCCCTTAAGTTTGGTTAACTCCTGAACATCCGCGGTATTGATGTTGACTACATTTTTAGGGGCGGTAGTTTCGGCTTTCGCCGCAGTTTTGGTTTCAACTTTAGCGGTTTTTTCTGCGGGCGCTGCCTCGGCCGCCCACACGGTTGAAATACCACAGACCATTAGTGCCACAAAAGAAATAACAGATAACAAATTTTTCATAAAGAACTCCATGTATTTAACAATCATAATAATAAACAACCATTTTGCGCCCGGGATTTTCCGTAAAGCGCGGAGATAAGATATGTAGAAAGAAAATGATCAAGTAGCAGACATTCGCTACTTGTCTTGTACGATATTGACTACAGTTTTGACGAAAAAAATGTGAAAAAAAACCCGAACATGTCGGGTTTTTTAAATTGCAGAAAAGAAGACGGGACTATTTCAGCAAACGCCCCAGATCAGCCGCACCCCAGTGTGGGAAATGTTTGCGAATCAGGGCATTTAACTCCAGTTCAAACTCACTGTAATTTGTTTGTGCAATTGCTTTGGATGCCAGTTGATCAATAACCATACCTGCCCCTACCGTCAGATTCGTTAAACGATCAATCACAATAAAAGCACCCGTCGCCCGGTTTTGTTTATATGCATCTGCAACGACTGGCTGGGTTAACAACAAGTCGACAATCGCAATATCATTTAACTGTAATTGACTGACACTCGTTTGTTCCTGCGTGTTTACGTCAATGCGGCAACTAATCGCTTCGATTTCTCCCGTCACTAATTTGCTGGCAAATTTAAACCAGTATTCGGTGCCGGGAACCAACGCCTTCTCAGTCATCCACACTAAATGGGCATGCAAATGATTGGATTGGGGAACATTGTCTTTCGCTAACACCAGAACATCGCCACGGCTAACATCAACTTCATCAGTTAATGTCAAGGTCACAGCCTGGCCAGTGAACGCCTCATCAAGGTTGCCATCATACGTCACGATGGATTTAACATAGCTTGTTTTACCTGACGGCAATGCACGAACCTGATCGCCAACTTTTACAACACCCGAGGCAACGTTACCGCAGAAGCCGCGGAAGTCCAGGTTGGGACGATTTACATACTGAACCGGAAAGCGGAAGTCAGTAAAGTTTTTATCATCCGCGATGGGGACGCTCTCAAAAATTTCCATCAGCGTTTGGCCTGAATACCAGGGCGAACGCTCCGAGCGATTAACGACATTATCACCATCCAATGCCGAGATAGGTACAAACATCACATCTTTCATCGCCAGCTTGCTGGAAAAATCCAGATAATCCTGCTTGATTTTTTCAAAGGCAGTTTGATCGAAATCCAACAAGTCCATTTTATTGACGGCAACAACAATGTGTTTAATACCTAATAACGATGCAATGTAACTATGGCGACGGGTTTGGGTAACAACGCCATAACGCGCATCAATCAAAATAATCGCAAGGTCACAGGTGGATGCACCCGTTGCCATGTTGCGCGTGTACTGCTCATGGCCGGGAGTATCGGCAATAATAAATTTACGTTTTGCGGTAGAAAAATAACGGTAGGCAACGTCAATCGTAATGCCTTGTTCACGCTCTGCTTGCAGGCCATCCACAAGCAATGCCAGATCTATTTTTTCACCGGTAGTGCCATGTTTTACACTGTCGGATTTGATTGCTTCCAATTGATCTTCATAAATCATTTTGGAGTCGTGGAGCAAGCGGCCAATCAGGGTGCTCTTACCATCATCCACGCTACCGCAGGTTAAAAACCGCAGCAGTTCTTTTTGCTCATGCTGCGCAAGATAAGCATTAATATCCTGTGCAATTAATTCTGACTGATGACTCATAAAATTCTCTATTTACATTCGCAAGACGTAAAAAACAGGGGCAAAGAAAAACTAGAAATAACCTTCCTGTTTTTTCTTCTCCATAGATCCGGAACTATCGTGATCAATAACCCTGCCCTGCCGCTCTGACGTAGTCGTCAGCAGCATTTCCTGAATAATTTCGGGCAGCGTAGTCGCTTCGGATTCAACCGCACCGGTTAACGGGTAACAACCCAGCGTACGGAAACGCACCATTTTTTCCTCGACTTTGTCGTCAGGACCAATGGGCATACGGTCGTCATCAACCATAATCATTACCCCATCGCGCTCCACAACGGGGCGTTTGGCGGCAAAATACAGCGGAACAATGGGAATATTTTCCAAATGAATGTATTGCCAAATATCCAGCTCGGTCCAGTTGGACAAAGGGAATACGCGAATGCTTTCGCCCTTGTCTACTTTACCGTTATAGATATTCCATAACTCAGGGCGCTGGTTTTTTGGGTCCCAGCGATGGTTTTTGTCGCGGAACGAATAAACACGCTCTTTCGCACGCGATTTCTCTTCGTCGCGACGCGCACCACCAAAGGCCGCATCGAAACCGTATTTGTTTAACGCTTGCTTCAGGGCCTGGGTTTTCATAATGTCGGTATGCTTGGCACTGCCATGGGTGAATGGGCCAACGCCCATATCAACACCTTCCTGGTTGATGTGCACAATCAAGTCCCAACCGAGGTCTTTTACACGCTGGTCGCGAAATTGGATCATTTCCCGAAATTTCCAGGTGGTATCCACATGCAACAGCGGAAACGGCGGTTTACCGGGGAAGAAAGCTTTCATGGTGAGGTGCATCATCACCGCTGAATCTTTACCAATCGAATAAAGCATTACAGGATTATCAAATTCAGCCGCGACTTCGCGGATGATATGGATACTTTCAGCTTCGAGCTGCTTGAGGTGAGTCAAGTTGTAGTTTGACATTCAATAAATACCAATTTGAAAACGGCGTCGGATTTACACAAAGTGTTTAAAAATCAGCAGCAATTATATAGATCTGCGACGTAGGGTTTAATGACTAAATCTTTCTAAGGTTATTCCGGAAAGTTTGTGTAGATAGCTATCAGTGATCAATCCTCTTTGGGCGCCGCTTGCCGCCGGGCAAGCATCAACGTGAATTCATCACGGGCTTCCTTGGCCCGGCTAAATACATCCAGCAAGTAATCGCTATCACCTTGTTCAATCCCGCTGCGCAGGCGGGACAGATTATCGATAAATAAGTCCATCGATTTTAAAATCGCCAATTTATTCGCGCGCATGATGTCATGCCACATTACCGGGTCGCTGGAGGCAATGCGGGTGAAATCGCGGAAACCACCGGCGGCATAGCGAAAAATATTGGGATTATTGATATCCCGGGCAAGCGTATCGACAAGTGAATATGCAATAACATGGGGCAAATGGCTGGTGGCTCCCAGGACTTCATCGTGCTCTTCAACTGACATCGATAACACTTCAGCCCCTACGGCTTGCCACATACGTGTTACCAATTCCACGTGTGTGCCATCCGTGGTCGCGAACGGGGTCAAAATAACCCGATGATGTTCGTACAGGTTGGGATTAGCGGCAGTAACACCACTTTTTTCAGAGCCGGCAATCGGATGCCCCAACACCAATTGAGGAGGAACTGCACCAAACACCGCTTCAGCAGCCAATTGCACACTGCCTTTAACACTCGCGCCATCCGTAATAGTTACCTCAGGCGAAATAAATTCTTTGATTTCTTCGAAGACGGAATTTACGGAAAGCGTTGGTACCGCGATAAAAATAACATCGCCAGCCCCTAACTCATTCGCAATTTCTTGTAGCGAGGTATAAGCGCGATCAACAATGCCGTAATTTACTGCTTCAGCACAGGTTTCCGTTTTGCGTGCGATCCCGATAGCCTCTACACAGGCACCACGCTGCTTTAAACCTTTTGCGAGGCTTCCGCCAATCAGGCCAATCCCTACGACGACAAATTTATTGAGTAACGGCGCTGACATACAAATTACAACACCGCTTTGGGATAAGAGCCGAGTAATTTCAAATCGGCACAGCGGGACGCCACTTCTTTCATCACGGCATTAATCAATGGATCATCCACATGACCAACAAAATCGATGAAAAATACATACGTCCAGGCACCGGTACGTGATGGGCGTGTTTCCACACGCGTGAGATCAATGTTATGGCGATGGAATGGCTCGAGCAAATTATGCAGAGCACCCGGCTCATTGCGCATAGCGACAACAATTGATGTTTTATCTACGCCGCTTTGCGGGACCGCTTGCTGGCCGATAATCAAAAAACGTGTGGAATTATCAGGCTGGTCTTCAATTTTTTCGGCAATCATCTTCAAGCCGTACAATTCCGCCGCCATGGAACCCGCAATAGCAGCTGCATTCCACTCGCCTTTCAAACGCTTTGCCGCTTCCGCGTTACTGCTCACCGCAATACGTTCAGCTTTTGGATAATGTGCATCCAGCCACTTACGGCATTGAGCCAGCGACTGCGAGTGTGAATAAATGCGGCTGATGCTACTCACATTGGTCACATCAGATACCATCAAATTGTGATGGATACGCAATTCCACTTCACCACAGATTTTAAGGTTGGAGCCCATAAAATTATCAAGGGTGTGGTTAACCACGCCCTCGGTAGAATTCTCTACCGGCACAACGCCGTAGTTGACACCGCCGGCTTCCACTTCACGGAATACTTCATCAATGGCAGAAAACGGTATGACCACCGCGGAGTGACCGAAATGTTTTAACGACGCTTGCTGGGTGAATGTCCCTTCGGGGCCAAGGTAAGCCACCTTGATCGGATTTTCCAACGCCAGGCACGCCGACATAATTTCGCGAAACAAGCGCGCAACTTCTTCGTTGCTCAATGGGCCAGTATTATTTTCCATCGCTTTACGCAAAACCTGGGCTTCGCGTTCCGGGCGATAAAAAAGAATACTGGCATCGGCGGGAAGATTGGCCTTTTTAACTTCAGCAACTTCCTGGGCGCAAGATGCACGCGCCGAGATCAACCGGCCGATCTCGTCATCAATTGCGTCAATTTTATTGCGCAACTCCAGTAATTTTTCTGCTTCCGTTTTTTCAGATGACATGAATAATCGCCTCGCTTGATTACTCGTCTGAAGAGTCATCGCCAGCAGAATCTTCTGCGGCTACATCATCTGGCAACTCTTCAACGTCGCCGCCTTCGGCATTTGCCAATTCACGCTTGGCATTTTCATCTGCACTTTCTTCGATACGCTCCAGACCTTGCATGCGCTCGCCATCTTTCAGCTTGATCAAACGCACACCCTGGGTATTACGGCTAAGCACTGATACTTCATCAACACGGGTGCGAACCATGGTGCCCTGATCAGAAATCAGCATGATTTCTTCGCCATCAAATACTTGTACCGCACCTACTAACTGACCATTGCGTTCAGTCGTTTGCATGCCGATGACGCCTTGTGAACCGCGCCCCTTTGCCGGGAACTCGCCGACTTCAGTGCGCTTGCCGTAACCATTTTCACTCACGGTCAGCACCTGGCCGCCCGCTAATGGAATTACCATGCTCACGACGCGCTGGCCTTCGGCCAAACGGATACCGCGAACACCGCGCGAAGTACGGCCCATTGCACGAACTTGTGATTCACGGAAACGCGCCGCTTTACCGGAACTGGAGAACAGGATTACATCCGATGCACCGTTGGTAATTGCCGTGCCGACCAGTGTATCGCCTTCATCCAATTCAATCGCGCGCAGACCAACGCTGCGCGGACGCGCAAATTGTGTCAAGGCTGTTTTCTTCACGGTACCGTTGGCGGTGGCCATGAAAATAAAATGATCATCGTCGTAGGATTTAACCGGCAAAATCGAGGTGATATGTTCGCCCTCTTCCAGCGGCAATAAGTTCACAACCGGGCGACCGCGTGCCTGGCGCCCCGCTACCGGAATCATGTAAACCTTCAACCAGTAAACCTTACCAGCGTTGGTGAATAACAAAACAGTGTCGTGGGTGCTGGCGATCAACAGATGCTGAACATAATCTTCGTCTTTCACTGCGGTTGCCGATTTACCCATGCCACCGCGACGCTGGGCTTGATAGTCAGCCAGTGGTTGGCTCTTCGCATAACCACCGTGGGAAATCGTCACTACACGATCTTCTTCGTTGATTAAATCTTCAGTGGTTAAATCGAGCGTAGAAGCAATAATTTCTGTGCGCCGCGCATCGCCATAGTCAGCGATAACTTGCGTTAATTCTTCGCGGATAACTTCCATCAAGCGCACTGCATTGCCCAGGATTTCGAGGAACTCGGCGATTTGCGCCAACTTCTCTTCGTACTCGGCCAGGATTTTGTCGTGCTCCATCCCGGTGAGGCGATGCAAACGCAAATCCAGAATTGCCTGGGCTTGTTCAGCGGACAAATAATATTTGCCATCGCGGATTCCAAACTCAGGTCCCAAATCTTCAGGGCGGCAAGCATCTTTTCCAGCGCGCGCCACAAATGGAGTCATGGCGCTTGCATCCCAACCGCGCGCAATCAAACCTTCTTTTGCTTCGGCGGGCGACGATGAGCGTTTGATCAAATCAATCACTTCATCAATGCTGGAAATTGCCACCGCCCAACCTTCCAGGATATGGCCGCGCTCACGTGCCTTGCGCAGCAAATAAACGGTACGGCGGGTAACTACTTCACGGCGGTGCTTGATAAAAGCAACCAGCAACTCTTTCAGATTCAGAATTTTTGGTTGGCCATCATCCAGCGCAACGATGTTTACGCCAAAAGTTGTTTGCAATTGCGTCTGTGCAAACAAGTTGTTCAGCAGTACATCGCCGGATTCGGTTTTCTTAACTTCAATAACGATGCGCATACCGTCTTTGTCAGACTCATCGCGCAACTCGCTAATGCCTTCAATTTTCTTTTCTTTAACCAGCTCGGCAATGCGCTCAATCAACCGGGCTTTGTTAACCTGATATGGAATTTCAGTGACGATAATGGTTTCGCGGCCGGACTTATCATCGCGTTCAATTTCCGCTTTTGCACGCATCACCACGCGACCGCGACCGGTGCGATAAGCTTCAACAATACCTGCGCGGCCGTTGATGATTGCGCCTGTTGGGAAATCGGGGCCTGGAATAAATTCCATCAACTCATCAATAGTAACGTCCGGGTTATCGACCACCGCCAAACAACCCTGCACGACTTCTTTCAGGTTGTGCGGTGGAATATTGGTCGCCATACCGACGGCGATACCAGAAGAACCATTGATCAATAAATTGGGGATACGGGTTGGCAAAACTGCCGGGATTTGTTCGGTGCCGTCATAGTTAGGCACGAAATCGACAGTTTCTTTATCCAGATCGGCCAGCAAATCGTGGGCGATCTTGGCCATACGGATTTCGGTATAACGCATGGCTGCCGCGTTATCGCCGTCAATCGAACCGAAGTTACCTTGACCATCTACCAGCATGTAACGTAACGAGAATGGCTGGGCCATACGAACGATAGTGTCGTACACCGCCGAATCGCCGTGGGGATGGTATTTACCGATTACGTCACCCACCACACGGGCAGATTTTTTGTAAGGCTTGTTCCAATCGTTGTTCAGTTCGCTCATCGCGAACAACACACGACGGTGCACAGGTTTCAAGCCATCACGCACATCGGGCAAGGCGCGGCCAACGATAACGCTCATGGCGTAATCGAGGTAGGACTGCTTGAGTTCGTCTTCAATACTGACCGGTGATATTTCTTTGGCGAATTCGACCATGGGAATACAGCTTTCCTTTTTTATTAAGGCTTCGGCTAGTCTTATGTTGGTTAGTTAAAATTGGCGGTATCGATTGGCAGCTATTGCGCAAAAAGCGCCGTAACTGCGCATAAATCGGTTAGAGGCAAAAACAGCTACCCTAGTAGCGGGTTGGCTAAAAATGCGTCTGAGGCACAATTCAGGGGCGCGATGGTACCATAAAATCCGGTGGTTATGCAGATAGGGAATCAATTCTCATCATCAAAATCACAATCCGTGAAATACCCAAATCGGGCATGGCCGAAGCCTGTCATTCCAGTATACTGTCCGCCCCTGCTTTTCATCCTGACTGCTCATTATGTCTACTACCCTGCCTGATATTGATTTACTGATAAAAGCGCGCTGGATAATCCCGGTAATTCCCGAAAACCGGATACTGGAAAATTGTGCCCTGGCAATCCATCAGGGGAAAATACTGGCGATCATTCCCGCCGAAGGGGCCGAGCAGCGCTACCACGCGCGCGAAATCATTAGCCTGGGCAGCCACGCGGTGATCCCCGGATTAGTAAATGCCCACGGCCACGCGGCGATGAGCTTGCTGCGCGGTTATGCCGATGATCATCCACTGCACACCTGGCTCAACGATCACATCTGGCCCGCCGAAGGCCGCTGGGTAAGCGAGGATTTTGTGCGCGACGGCACTGACCTGGCCATCGCCGAAATGATCAAGACCGGTACCACCTGTTTTGCCGATATGTATTTTTACCCCGAGCAAGCAGCACAAGCCTGTCTGGATGCCAGTATTCGCTGCCAATTGGCCTTCCCGATCCTGGATTTTCCGACCGCCTGGGGCCTGGGTCCGGACGAATACCTGAGCAAGGGATTAAGCCTGCACGATACATTTCGCGGCAATCATTTAATCAATATCGCATTTGGCCCGCATGCACCTTACACCGTATCCAATGCACCCTTGCAAAAGATCGCCGTATTAGCCCATGAAATGGATATGCCCATCCATATTCACCTGCATGAAACGGCACAGGAAGTTAGCGACTCCATCAAGCAATACGGTTGCAGACCCAGCCAGCGCCTGATGGATCTGGGTTTACTCTCACCGCTTACACAAACCGTACACATGACCCAAATTGATGACAGCGATATACATCTGCTCCAGACTAGCGGTGCGCATGTTATCCATTGCCCGGAATCCAATTTAAAACTGGCGAGCGGATTTTGCCCGGTTGATCGCCTGATAAAAGCGGGCGTCAATGTTGCGATAGGCACCGATGGCGCCGCCAGCAATAACGATCTGGATTTATTCAGCGAAGTTAAAACCGCTGCGCTGCTCGCCAAAGCCGTTGCCGGGGATGCCACAGCGCTGGGCGCCCATACTGCGTTGCGGATGGCCACCCTTAATGGAGCCAAAGCGCTCGGCCTGGAGGAATATATCGGCAGCCTGGAAATTGGCAAAGCGGCTGATATTACCGCCATCGATTTGGGCGAACTCGCGATGCAACCGGTTTACAATCCCGCATCGCAACTCGTTTACACCCATTCAGGGCAAGCGGTAACCCATGTCTGGGTAGAAGGAAAATGTTTGCTCAAAAATCGCGAATTACAAACGCTGAATGAGCGCGAAATTTTAGGCAAAGCCAATTGGTGGCGGAAACAAATTGCCACCCATTAAATTCAACAGAGATACAGATTATGGCCAATGTCGATACCGCCGAAATAGCAAAATTTGAAGCACTCGCCAGCCGCTGGTGGGACAAAAACAGTGAATTCAAACCACTGCATGACATTAACCCGTTGCGCGCCAATTTTATCGATCAACGCTCACCGGTCGCACAAAAAAAATTAATCGATGTGGGATGCGGCGGTGGCATCCTGGCCGAATCACTCGCACTGCGCGGTGCAGAGGTTACCGGCATCGATATGGGCGAAGCGCCGCTGTCAGTGGCGCGCTTGCATGCACTGGAAACCGGCGTCGCACTCACTTACGAGCAAATAACCGCTGAAGATAAAGCCGCACAAATGCCCGGTGCATTTGATGTAGTAACCTGCATGGAAATGCTGGAGCACGTTCCTGATCCATCGTCTGTAGTAAAAGCCTGCGCACAATTGGTGAAGGACGGTGGCGATGTGTATTTTTCCACCATCAATCGCAACCCCAAAGCCTATGCGTTCGCCATTCTCGGTGCTGAATATATTTTAAAACTCTTACCCAAAGGCACGCACGAATACAGCAAATTTATTCGTCCTTCTGAATTAGCCCAATGGTTGCGCGCTGCGGGATTGGAACTGCAAGAAATTACCGGTATGACTTACAACCCGCTCACCAAACACTACAAGCTCGATGCCAACGATGTGAGTGTCAATTATTTGATCCACGCTAAAAAGGTTGTTGAATAATGGCAAAACCGATACGCGCAGTGATGTTTGACCTCGATGGAACCCTGCTGGATACCGCACCGGATTTCATCGTTGTCGTAAACCAATTACTGGTCGAGCAGAACCGGCCGACATTGCCAGCGGAAACGATTCGTGCCGGCGTTTCCAACGGCTCCAAAGCGCTGATTAAACTGGCGTTTGGCATTGAAGAAAATAACGAACAATTTGAACCATTACGCCAACGTTTACTGGAATTGTATTTAGCGCACATTGCGGTATACACCAAACCTTTTCCAGGCATTTCCGCGCTGCTGGATAAACTGGCTGACAACAATATTTTGTGGGGCATCGCCACGAATAAACCGGCGACTTACACATTGCCGTTAATGGCCGCGTTGAATATCCACCCTGCTCCGCTGAGTGTTATTTGCCCGGACCACGTATCGCGCAGCAAACCCGATCCGGAATCGTTATTCCTGGCGGGGAAACAACTCAATTGCAGCCCGCAGGAAATTATTTATATCGGCGATCACAAACGCGATATTGATTGCGGTAAAGGTGCAGGCAGTATCACGATCGCGGCAACTTATGGTTATGTGGATGAAAGCGAAGATCCCGCCAGTTGGAATGCCGATTATTACGTAAATCACGCCGATGAAATCTGGCCGATTATTGAAAAATATTTGTGACAGGAAAACCATGACGATTCAAATCCCACAAGATTATGTAATCCATCCCGATTCGCTCGCCGATAAAATTATTCTGGTTACCGGCGCCGGTGACGGTATCGGTAAAATTGCGGCAAAGACGTTTGCTGCTTGCGGTGCTACCGTGATCTTATCCGGTCGTACCATGAGCAAACTTGAGCAGGTGTATGACGAAATTGAAGCAGAGGGTTATCCCCAACCAGCGATATACCCAATCAATTTTGAAAGCGCGCAGGAAAAAGATTATGACGATATGTGTAATGCGCTTGAAGATACCTTCGGTAAATTAGACGGCATTTTATTTAACGCCGCCGATTTGGGCGAGCGCACACCCATCTCCAATTATTCCGTTAACGCCTGGCTGCGCTGCATGCAAATTAACGTCAACGCACCTTTCATGTTAACCCAAGCATTATTGCCACTGCTCGAACGTGCGGATAATGCCAGCATTCTGTTCACGAGCTCCAGCGTTGCGTTTAAAGGCCGTGCATTCTGGGGCGCCTATGCGGCATCCAAAGCTGCTGCCGAAAATTTTATGCAAACACTTCATGATGAATTGGAAGGCGCAACGCGTATTCGCGCCAACAGCATTAACCCCGGCGCAACTCGCACGGCGATGCGCGCTGCTGCGTATCCCGCTGAAGATCCGGCAACGGTAAAAACACCGGATAAATTAATGCCGTCCTATGTTTATTTATTAAGTGATGATTCGCTGGGTGTGAGCGGTGAATCATTCCATTATTGATCAGCGATAAACGCAGCCAATAAAAAAGGAGATCAAATGATCTCCTTTTTTATTGGCTTTTACCCACAGTAATTATCGACTGGATTTTTGCATCATCTCCAGCAAGGAAGCTTCTGCGCGCGACAAACCGCAACGTCGCGCTACTTCTTCCGCATCCATTCCCATCTTAAACATTTGCGCCGCCTGGGAATAAGGCTGGAATTCGTCATCATTGTAGTAATCGATTTTCTCCGGCTTTTTATCGCCGGATGCTTGCAGGCGTTTTTCCATCGCCAGCAAACGCTGCCCCATTCCTACCGAGCCACTGCTGGATGCAGCCACTTCGCGTGTTAACCGCTGGATTAATTTTTCAGTATCCAGCGCTTGCTGACGCAGACGTTTAAAAGTAAAAAGCGCGACCGCCAGGGCAATCGCGCTAATCGTTAAACAAACAAGTAAACCAATTTCCAACAATGTCATCGGGTTATTCCGGTGCTCTTCGTATCCGTAAAAATAATTGCACGTAATTAGCGGTTATACATCTTCCAGCTCTGACCATTCTTCGCTGGTCAGCAGCTTATTCAAATCGATAAGGATCAGTAGTTCATTATTTTTATGGCACACGCCCTGGATAAATTTCGCGCTTTCTTCGTTACCAACGTTGGGCGCCATTTCAATTTCTGACTGGCGCAGATAAACCACTTCAGCAACGCTGTCCACCAATATGCCAATCACATGGCGATCCGTTTCGATGATCACTATACGGGTATTATCGGTAATTTCGCCACTGGATAAATTAAAACGGTGACGGGTATCAATAACGGTCACGACATTGCCGCGCAAATTGATAATTCCCAGCACATAGGATGGCGCGCCCGGCACCGGCGCAATTTCCGAATAACGGAGCACTTCCTGAACCTGCATTACGTTGATGCCATAGGTCTCCCCATCCAGGCGAAATGTCACCCACTGCAATACCGGATCATCCGTACTCTTGTTTTTTGCTACATCAGTTGCCATCGTCATATTCCTCTGGAGCCACCTGCTGCGGGCGGCAAATCGATAAATGTCGCTATAACTATAGCCGAGGACTTTTCCTATGCCACTTTTGCAGAAGTGCTAATTAAACACTTCACGCCGGAATAAAGTTTTTGTCCGCTTCGATCAACATTTGGCCGATCCGCGGAATATCCAGCAACGCGCACATGTGTTCTTTTACGGTACCGGCAAGCCAGGGACGCTTGCTGCGGTCACCACGCCATTTCACATCGTCAGGTTGGAGCGTAATCGGTTGGTTGACAGAATCAACGGCGAGCCCCCAGGGCACACCGTTAATGGAAACGACATATTTGGCAGTTTCCACAAAAGAATCATCATAGCGCTCTGGCATCACAAATTTTGCGGTGTTAACCGTGCGGATCTTCCCGGCGGGTGTGGGCTGTAATCCCATAAACCAATCAGCCTGGCCGAATAACGGCGTCAATTCATCCGTCAGTGGCTGGATTTGCCCGAGGGAAATAAGCGGCACCGCCAGCATTAATCCGGCAACCTGAAACAGCAACACATCAAAACGCGATTGCGCCCATTGGGGACGACCATTTTCCAGCCATTCCAAACCTTCAAGTTGAAAGTGTTTGGGCTGTAAATTATCTGCCAGCGCAATATCGGTAGCGGGTGTTATTTCCGGCGCAATCGTCACTTCTGTCGTTTCGACTGCGGTTTCGATTGTAGTTTCGATCACCCATTCCTGGATTTCATCCGGGTTATCTACAAAACGGGTTTTGGTCTCTACCTGCGTGGGTACAACCACCGGCGTTTCTACCAGTAATTGCGTACGCGCAGACTGCAATAATTTTTCCAGTTTTAACTTTTGCTCCTGGGTTTGAACTATCTCAGGTTCCGCAAAAGAAGATTTTGATTGCGTGAGTGAACGCGGTTTTGGCGATGCTTTTGGCGGCGCCGCTGGTGTTTCCGGACGCGAATGCGAATTTGCAGATTTAGCGAGCGGTAATTTCTCTACCGGCTTTTCGATCATCTTTTTAGTGGGCAATGGCACTACCCTTGCTGATCCCGCATTGGCAGCAAGTGATGTTAACTGGGAGTCGATTGCGCCAAGCGCAGCGCCCAGGGGATCTTCACCGCCGAGCAAATCATCCAGATAACTATTGAGAATGTCATCAGGCGTAACGCCATCACCCGATGATTGTTTTGAGCTCACGACACTGCACCTGCCTTGCTAGCCATCACCGGAGTTGTTGATGGCGTAGTTGATTCAAGTTGTTTGAGTTTTTTCTCCAGCCAATGCCAGAGCGAGGTATATGCCTCCACACCCTTACTGGCTGGATCAAACAAATGGGGCGGAATACCAGCCTTGCTCGCATCGCGAAAACGGGTGTCCACCGGGATATATCCGGGCCATGACTGTTCGGGGTAGGTATTGCGAATACTACGCAAACTGGTCACAGACGCCTGGGTGCGGCGATCAAACATCACCGGCACCACCGTATAATCAAGCGCTTTCTTGCGGGAGCGCGACATCATATTCAAGGTGTTGACCATTCGCTCCAATCCCTTAAGCGCAAGGAACTCGGTTTGCACCGGCACCACAAGATAGTGGCAGGCCGCCAACGCATTAACCATCAAAACCCCTAACAGCGGCGGCGTATCTATCAGGACATAGTCATAATCATCCGCCAGCAATGCCAATGCCCGGCTCAACACCAATCCCATACCATCCTGCCCGATGGCCTGGCGCTCCAATGTCGCCAATGCGGTGGTAGCTGGAATAACGTCAATATTTGCGAACTGCGTGGGTATTACGAGGCGCTTCACTGCTTGGTAAGAGAGTTCCTTGCGCTCCTGGAATAGCGTATAGCTGCTGAGCGCCTGAGTGTCAGGGTCAATCCCAAACCATGTAGACAAGGAGCCATGAGGGTCTATATCGAGCAACAATACCTTGTGGCCCGCGCTGGCAATAAGCCCACCCAGAGCCACTGTCGTAGTGGTCTTACCTACTCCGCCTTTTTGATTTGCAATTGCCAAGATCCGCACGTTGTAGAACCTCGCTGGCGTCAAATACCAGACACATTAACCGTTAAATGTCTTAACTATAAGCACTAAAGCAATCTCTATGCCGGTAAAACTATTTTCTATTGGCACAATTATCATCCCCAATTACGATTATCGCTAGTCAATGGCAAAGATTTGAAGGGCTGATCATTTTTCATGCAGGATATTTAGTATTGCCTAGCGATACATAACTGCAAGTCAAGCGCCTGCAACAACCTGCGTCGCCTTAACATTTCTCAATATCCGGTTTACAGATGAGCGCTAGACTTAGCTTGAAACCTGGCATCATCACGTGCCATTACACCGGCAAGTAGCATTTGATGTGGTAATAATAATGAGAAACCTATCCGTCGCGATGAAGTCGCTGGCCCTGAATATCGGCCTCATCCTCGCTATCTTTACCCCGGATTCATTTGCCGGGGGAAAAGCCGCCATCAACAAACCTGTTACCCGGATTGTTATCGCCTGCGAGGAGAACTTGCAGCAGGATCATGACGATTATTACTACAGCAATTTACTCAAGCTGGCACTCTCCAAAACCGTTCCAACCCACGGCGAATATCAACTTGAATTTATTCCAGTGATGCCAATAACCAATCGGCTTTTACGCGATATCGAACGCGGTGAGGTAGACGTTACCTGGATGCCCTATGCAAAAGATCTTAAATACAACCTGGCACCCGTTAAAATTCGTTTACTTAAAAACCTGAGCGATTATCGGATATTTTTAATTCGCGCCGGGGATAGTGAAAAATTTTC
Organism: Gammaproteobacteria bacterium; assembly: GCA_021151835.1. Classification (GTDB taxonomy): domain Bacteria; phylum Pseudomonadota; class Gammaproteobacteria; order Pseudomonadales; family Cellvibrionaceae; genus Cellvibrio. The sequence goes on along the minus strand of JAGKWO010000051.1, from coordinate 23,993 downwards.
AGCGATCAAAAACCTGGAAGACTTGAGAAAACTGAAAGGCGGGATTGGCTCGCACTGGCCGGACCGATATGTTATGGAGGACAATGGCCTTCCATTAGTATTGAGTTTAAGTTATTTCAATTTATTTAAAATGTTGAAATCCAATCGCTTTGATTATTTCTCCCGCGGAGTTTATCAAGTCAGGGCAGAAGCAGATACCTACGCCAGCCAGGGAATTATATTGGAAAAATATCTGTTCCTTCGCTACGAAAATCCGGTGTATTTTTATTTACGCAAAGACAACCGGCAACTGGCAGATCGTATCGAGAAAGGCTTGAAACTTGCCATTGCCGACGGCAGCTTTAATGCGCTATTCAACAGTATTGACAATTTGCGTTGGGGAGAAAAATTACTTGAAGAAAAAAACCGCCGGGTAATTCAACTCCATACGTTCAATAATAAAAATTAATTGGATGTTGCCGGTGCCTGCACATTTATCTTTGGTCTATCCATCTTGCGCTTTGCGACCATAATAGCGACACGACGATTCTGGGCCCTGCCCACTTCCGTTTCATTGGGTGCGACCGGCTGGTATTCACCGTAACCCACCGCCGATAAGCGCTCCGGCGAAACGCCCCTGGAGGCAAGGTACTTTACAATTGTGCTGGCCCGCGCCGTAGACAACTCCCAGTTCGTTGGATATTTAGGGCTTTTAATAGGAATGTTATCGGTAAATCCTTCCACCTGTACCGGATTGGAATAATTTTTTAAAATCACGGCGATTTCATCAAAAATTTTCTGCGCTTGTTCACTCGCATCGGCGCTGCCAGAGCCAAATAAAATGCTGTCTTTCAGTTCAATCTGTAACCAGAGCTCATTACTGGAAACCTGGATCATCTGATCATTAATTAACTGCGAAAACTTTTCTGTTACCAGATCGGAAATTTGCGACAGCTCATCGCTGCTAACAGCCTCCGCCGATGTAGCAGCGGAACTCATTGTTTGCGCTGAAGGGTCCTGATCAGCAATAACGTTGGGCACCTGATCCGCCGTATTCTGCGCGGTTTTTCCCATATCAATCGGGGTAATCACATCATTGGAGGGATTTAATTGCTCGCTGGGTTCAGCATTGGTTTTGGAGTCTGTGGGTTGGTTGAACGCCTCAATAAACGTATCAGACAGCACGCGATACTTACTGACATTAACCTGGGAAATAGAATACATCACCACAAAAAAAGCAAATAACAAGGTAATGAAATCGGCGTAGGAGATTAACCAGCGCTCATGATTAATATGGATGTCTTCTCGCCTGCGACGCACCATGGGACGTTAACCTGCTAGTGTAAGATGAATGCAAGCACTTTACGGTCGATGCAAATAACCGTTAAGTTTCATTTCAATTGAACGTGGATTTTCACCGTCGGCAATCGCGATAATGCCTTCAATAATTAATTCGCGATATTGGGAGTTTTCATTGACACACATGCGCAATTTATTCGAGACAGGAATAAATACCAGGTTGGCAAGCGCCACACCATAAATGGTAGCGACAAACGCAATGGCAATTCCGGGGCCGAGTGTTGCCGGATCGGCCAGATTATTCATCACATGAATCAACCCCATGACTGCACCAATAATCCCGATGGTCGGTGCATAGCCGCCCATACTTTCGTAAAACTTGATCGCGTCGAAATCGCGTTGCTCATCAACAATTAAATCAGTTTCCAGAATCCGGCGAATGACTTCCGGCTCATTGCCATCCACTAATAATTGCAAACCTTTTTTAGCAAAAGCATCTTTCTCGCGTTCGGATATTGACTCCAGGCCCAATAAACCATCCTTACGCGCAGCGGCTGCCCACCGGGAAATGTTGGAAATTCCCTGCTTAAAGGGAACATAGGGTGGCTTAAACACCCAGCGAATTATTTTTAATGCGCGCCGTAAACTGCTTTTGGAAGTCTGTAACATGGCCGCGCCTAACGTGCCGCCAACAACAATAAATGCTGCGGGGCCATTCACCAGCGTCCCCAGACCACCGCCCTCCAGAAAACTCCCGCCAATAATTGCAGCAAACGCAACGATGACACCAACAATACTCAGTACATCCATTACATTACCTCTCGCACCAAACGCGGACCGATTTCTTTCAAGCTCAATACTTTATCGGAGAAACCCGCGCGCGCAACCGCCATTGGCATACCGTAAATGACACAGCTCGCCTCATCTTGTGACCAGAGCGATGAACCGCATTGTTTTAATAATCCCGCGCCTTTGCAACCATCAGACCCCATTCCCGTCAGTACCACGCCCAATACTTTATCGGCATAGGTATTCGCAGCAGACCCGAAGGTGATATCCAGTGATGGCTTATAAGTTACCCGATCATCATCCGGTAAAACACGCACTGAACCGCCATTGCGTTTATCCAGCATTAATTGCTTGCCACCGGGTGCAAGCAAGGCCAACCCCGGTTGCAATTGATCGCCATCCACTGCCTCGCGCACCTGGATTTTACATTGCTTGTTTAAACGCTCTGCAAAAGCCTTGGTAAAGTTTTCAGGCATATGCTGCACCAAAACAATTGGCAACGGAAAATTTGCCGGCAATGCAATAAGGACTTCCGCAAGCGCTACAGGTCCACCGGTGGACGCACCAATCACCAAGATTTTGGGTTTATTTTTTAAACGGTAGTTATCGGTAGCTGCCGATTTATTATCGTCGACAGAACCGCTGGTTTTCGCTATAGCTGGTGATGAAGCAACCGGAGCATTTGTGCGTAAATGCGTTGTCGCTGCTGAAGTTGTCGTTGCCGAAGCAGTTGGTTTGGGATCAGCAACCGGTGTTGGTGAGGCCGGAGCCAAGCGCGCCGACGCACCTGCCAATGTAATTAGACGTTCGTGTAATTTTTTTTTGAGTGCTTCTGAACTGCGGGAAACTTCAGCAAAATCTTTGGGGATAAAATCGAGCGCGCCCGCTGCAAGCGCATCCAGTGTAATTTTCGCGCCTTCATAGGTGAGCGAGGAAAACATCAGGATCGGCACTTTGCGATTGGCCATGATATGTTTGATTGCAGTGACACCATCCATCACCGGCATTTCAAAATCCATGGTGATGATATCGGGCTTCAATTCCGCCGCCTTTTCAACTGCTTCACGGCCATTACTGGCTATACCAATCACTTTTAAATCCGGGTGCTCATTAATAATATCTTTCAGGCGGTGCTGAAAGAAATTGGAATCATCGACCACTAATACCCGGACAGGCATTCAACATACTCCGCAGTAGCAACTGCTTTGGAAAACAGTTCCAATAAAAACGCCTGGTGCACAGGCGCTTTATCGAATGAATTAATTGTGTCCCCAACTCGTCGATCCTTTTGCGTAGCGACGTAATAGGCTGGGAATATCCAAAATTAACGCAATGGTACCGTCACCGGTAATAGTTGCGCCGGCCATGCCCGGTGTTCCCTGCAACATCTTTCCAAGCGGTTTGATGACCACTTCTTCCTGCCCGATTAATTGATCGACTACAAACCCGACACGGCGCGTGCCGACAGTAACAATAACCACATGGGCGCTGTCTGGGCGATCGCCGTAAGCGCCTTTTACCAACCAGTCTTTCATGTAGAAAAGCGGAATTGCCTGATCGCGAATCGCCACGCAATCCTGACCGTCAACGATATGGCTCTTGCGCAGGTCCATGTGGAAAATTTCATTCACACTCACTAATGGGAAGGCAAATGTTTGTTGCCCTAACATAAACATCAGCGTGGGCATAATCGCCAGCGTCAGCGGCACTTTAATAATAAAACGGGTGCCCTTACCCAATTCGGATTTAATTTCCACGGTGCCGTTAAGTTGGGTGATTTTGGTTTTCACCACATCCATACCCACACCGCGGCCCGACACATCGGAAATTTCTTTTTTGGTAGAAAAACCGGGAGCGAAAATTAAATTGTACGCTTCAGTATCCGATAAACGATTGGCAGTGTCCTCATCAAACATGCCTTTTTCTACCGCAATTCGGCGTAATTTTGCCGGGTCCATTCCCGCACCGTCGTCGCTGATCGACAGTAAAATATGGTCGCCTTCCTGTTCTGCTGCGAGAACCACTTGCCCGATTCGCGGTTTGCCATTGGCTTCGCGCACGTCCGGAAATTCAATACCGTGATCAACGGAGTTACGCACAAGATGCACTAACGGATCAGCAAGGGCTTCGACTAAATTTTTATCCAGATCTGTTTCTTCGCCCACTAATTCCAGATTAATTTCTTTGCGCAAGCTACGCGCCAGATCGCGCACTACACGCGGGAAACGGCCGAACACTTTTTTGATCGGCTGCATCCGTGTTTTCATTACCGAGGTTTGCAGATCAGCGGTAACCACATCGAGATTCGCAACGGCTTTTACCAATGCTTCATTGGTAGAACTATTCCCCAAACGTACCAGGCGATTGCGCACCAGTACCAATTCGCCAACCATATTCATAATATCGTCGAGGCGTTGGGTATCGACGCGCACGGTGGTTTCTACTTGCGGAGCATCTTTATCAACTACCGGTGCTGGTGCGGCGGCCGATGCAGGAGCAGGTTTGACCGGTTCCGGTTTTTTAACCGGTGCCGTTGCAGGTTTTACGTCTGCGGCTACCGGCTTGGGAGGAATTTTTGCTGCAGGTGCAGTGGCTGGAGTGGCGGATGGTATCGCTGCCGATGCACCCGCCGTACCGGGCCCCTTACCCTTGCCATGTAATTGATCAAGTAACGCATCGAATTCATCGTCGGTAATTAAATCGCCAGCGGAACCACCTGAATTGGAAACTGATGCAGGAGCGGATGTCGGCGCCGAAACGACAGGCGCGGCGGCACCAGCCGGGCCCTTACCTTTTCCGTGTAATTGATCCAGCAACGCTTCAAATTCATCTTCAGAAATTTCATCGGACGTTGAGCTTGCAGCTACAGGAGCTGCTGCAACCGGTGCAGCAACCGGTTTTTCAACTACATCACCCGGCCCTTTACCCTTGCCATGTAATTGATCCAGCAATGCTTCAAATTCGTCTTCAGAAATTTCATCGCTACCAGATGACGCTTCCGCAGCAACAGATACGCTTGTTAATGGAGCGGAGGGTTTGCCCGCGATTGCATCGAGCAATTGTTCAAATTCTGCATCAGTAATATCACCGCCAACGACAGCGGTATTGGCTGCTGGCGCGGCGACCGCAGGGGCAGGAGCAATCTCATGGCCTGCCGGAGCAGCGGAAGACTCGTGCAAATCTTCACAGGAAACCAATCGCTCCAATGCATGGATCAGTGAGGGTTCCACAGGCGGTAATTCTTCACGCTGGGAAACCAGTTCAAATTGCTGGTTCACCATATCAAGCGCTTGTAAAACGACATCCATTAATTCAGAAGTAACGGTGCGTTTACCATTGCGCAAAATATCAATTGCTGGCTGAGGCGCTCGAGGATTTCCCCCGCCTCTACCAGGAAATCCTGGAGAATGTCTTCGTCATCACCAAAACTCATTCAAGATTCCTCAAGTATCCAGCAACTAAAAGCCAAGGCTCGACAAGAGATCATCAACTTCATCTTGCCCGGCAACTACATTAGCGCGCTCTTTATTAATTTGCGGCCCTTCGGCTTCGGTTTTACGCTTGTGCATAATTTCCATATCGTGAGCGATAGTTTCACGATCATCAGCAAGGCCGGTAATCTCTTCAACCTGCCCCGCAATACGCACCAGGCTCACCAAATCTTTTTCCACTTCATTAATTAAACCGATCACACGCTTTAATACTTGCCCGGTTAAATCCTGAAAGCCTTGCTCCAAAACAATATCTTGCAGGTTTTTATTTAATTGTTCGGTACCCGTCACCATTTGCCCTAAAAAACTATCCATCCGCTCATAAAGCACACGGAATTCATCCAGACTCATTTCACGGCGTTTAAGTCGCGCCCACTCATCGCGCAGGCTGGTTGCTTCCTGTCCGAGATTCATCGCGATGGGTGCGGCCTCATCCACCATATCCATGGTTTTTTCTGCCGCTTTTTGCGTAAGTTCAATTACATAATTCAAACGATTGGAGGCATCGTGAATATCCGAGTTTTGAATTTTTGGTGGCTCTTTGGATAAATCGGCATCGACATTGAAATTGACAATTGCATCGTGCAAACCGCGCGTTAACCGCCCTACTGATTGAAAGATATGGCGATCGCGGGATTGGGTGATGGTTTGAATCAATATTGACGCATCTTCGAACTGATTGCTCTGCAACTTTTCAGTGAGCAGCTTGGCGCACTCTTTCAATTCAACGACAAATTCGTTATTGACGGATGTTTGGATGTCAGATGCCATGGCAACGCCTTTTTATTATTTGATCCGAAGCGATTAACCTACGCGATCAAAAATTTTCTCGATTTTTTCTTTCAGGGCTTGCGCGGTAAATGGTTTCACAACGTAGCCATTTACACCGGCCTGGGCCGCTTCAATAATCTGGTCGCGTTTGGCTTCCGCGGTCACCATGAGCACTGGCAAAGTGCGCAACTTTTCATCGGCGCGCACCGCCTTTAATAAATCAATACAGGAGTTAAAGCATCGGCCAGTTACGGCACGCAAATCTTCAACTTTTAATGCAAATCATAGCTCAATTTCCGGCATGTATAGATTATTCAAGCCTATCTCAGCAGGGAGCTTGCATTTATTAATCAATCAGAGCGGTATTTGATCAGCTAGCCCGGTTGCCAGTCGCCTAATTTTTGGCGCAATCGCGCGGCGGCCTGGCTGTGAATCTGGCTGATGCGTGACTCACTAACACCGAGAACCATACCAATTTCCTTGAGGTTCAATTCCTGGTCATAGTAAAGGGAGAGCACCATTTGCTCGCGCTCGGGCAACTGGCGAATAGCGTCCACCAATGCTTTTTTGAGGCCGTCACGCTGCATACCTTCCAGCGGGCTGGCAAAAGCGCTGCTGTGTTCAGAAGCATCGATATTGCTGTCTTCTTCGCCAAAGGTTTCTTCATAGCTAAAGAGACGGCTGCTGTTGGAGTCTTGCAGCATTACGAAATATTCTTCCAGGGAAACGCCTAATTCCGCGGCGATTTCCGCATCGGCAGCATCGCGGCCAGTGCGCGCTTCTACTGCGGCAATTGCCTGGGAGACACGGCGCGCATTGCGATGTACCGAGCGCGGAACCCAATCGCCACGGCGCATTTCATCGACAATTGCACCGCGAATGCGGATACCGGCGTAAGTTTCAAAACTGGCGCCGCGGGACATGTCGTATTTTTGGGAAGCTTCGATCAGGCCGATCATACCGGCCTGGATAAGATCATCGACCTGCACACTCGCCGGCATACGCATCATCATGTGATAAGCGATACGCTTGACCAGGGGCGCGTAGTCTTCGATATTGATTGGCGTATCGCGTAAGATTTTTTTATCGTACATGGCTAAACCATTAGCTGCGGCCATCGAGCACCTTCTTTGCATTCACAGGACATTGGCGAATCCATCCTATTTCTGCACAACAACTCATTCAGGTTTTCTCTAAACAGATTCAGCTTAGCGCGCATTGGCGGCCTGTAATAAACGTTCAACGAAAAATTCCAGACGTCCGGTCGGGGTATTTGGCAACGGCCATTTATCCACGGCTTGGGCCAGCGCGCGAATTGCCACTGACGCTTTGGATGAGGGCGCAAATTCCAGCAATGCTTTTTGCTTTTGCACGGCTTTGCGCACATTTTCATCAAACGGAATTTGCCCCACAAATTGCAAACTCACATCCAGGAATTTTTCGCACACGGTATTCAACTTGTTAAACATGTTGAGGCCTTCTTGCGGTGTGCGCGTCATATTGGCGACCACACGGAAACGGAACATTCCGTATTCTTTGTTCAATAATTTAATCAGCGCGTATGAATCGGTAATGGACGAAGGTTCGTCACACACCACAATAATGACTTCATTAGCCGCGCGCACAAAGCTGACCACGGTGTCGGAAATACCGGCCGCCGTGTCAATCACTAATATGTCGACCTGATCCGAGAGTTCATTAAATGCGTTGATCAACCCAACATGCTCGGATGTGCTTAATTCAGCCATGCGCTGTACACCGGACGACGCTGGCACAATCTTCATACCGGCGGGACCATTCACCAGTACTTCACTCAAACTGTGGGTACCTGCCAACACATCGGCCAGGGTATGGGTGGCGCGGACGCCCAATAACACGTCAACGTTAGCCAGCCCGAGGTCAGCATCCAGCAATACCACGCGACGACGTAATTCGGCCAACGCGATGCTCAAATTCACGGAAATATTACTTTTGCCTACCCCGCCTTTACCGCCGGATACCGCGATCACTTGTACTGGTCGCACTTGGCTCATCGACTCAACTCCAAACCTTTTTTGTCACGGCAACCCTGTTCTTTAACACATTCATCAAAAACCGAAAGATCTAACAGGGGCGCCCTAATCGTGAACTGAGTATAGTTAGGGATTGGCAATTCATCCGACTAATTTCAGTTTCACCCGCAAAATCATGTGCTTACCGTAAATAACTGTTTAAGAAACCGCCGATGCTGCATTGGCTTTGAGCAAGGCGACTGCTTTTGATACAAGCTGATGCGCACGCGCAACCTCAATATTTTTGGGAATATCCTGGCCATCGGTGGTGTACGCAATTGGCAAACGGTTTTGCATCACCACGCCCAGTGCTTCACCCATGCTCGCAGTCTCATCGAGCTTGGTCAGGATGCAACCTTGCAGACGCGCCGCACCATACGCATGGATCGATGCTTTCAGCATTTGCGCCTGGCTGTTGCACGACATCACCAGATAGGTTTTTACCTGCTGCTGTTCGGCCAGCGCTTGCAATTGCGCTTTCAAATGCGGATCACCGTGGCGGAACCCGGCGGTATCAATTAACACCAGGCTGCAATGACGCAGGCTGCGCAATACCGTATCGAGCGGATTGGCTTCATCCACGACCCGCACCGGTACCCGCAAAATACGCGCGAGCGAACGCAACTGGTCATGCGCGGCAATGCGGTAGGTATCCGTGGTAATCAGCGCAACCTTGTCGGCACCGTGTTGCAATACATAACGCGCCGCGAGTTTGCCGATGGTAGTGGTTTTCCCCACCCCGGTTGGACCGACAAAGGCAAATACCCCACCCTGCTCGACGATATCGCGACCGTTAATCGGCAATTGATGCGCGAGGTTTGCGAGCGCGTCAGGCCATGCATCGCTCAGGGTTTTGCTTTTGGTACAGGCTTTAATCACGCTGCCGACAACATCTTTTGGCAAACCCAGGCGTTCAAGGCGGCGGCTTACGCTGGCCAGCACCGGTGAATCGGTTGGGATAGTTTGCTGGCCGGTAAGGCGATCCAATTGCTGCTCCAGCAAGAAACGCATATCGGCAATTTCGGCTTGTAACTCGGAAAGCTGTGCATGTTGGTCAACCGGATCTTTGGTTGATGCTGCTAATTCTTGCGTGAACGCTGCTGCATCTCTTGACCGGGACTCTTTAACCCTTGATTCGTTAACCAGGGTTTCCCGGAACGACAAGGATTCTTTTGATAATGCGGGCCTGGTGGCGACCGGCGCATCGTCAATTAATGGATATCGTTCTGCCGCGCTCATACCGGTTTTTGGCCTTGCACTAAGCGCCGATGCATTACGTGGAATACCAGCGTTTACAACCGTGTTTTTCCCCACTAAAAATTCTTTTGCAGATTCTTCTGCCTTACGCGCTGCAAGCATGCGTTGACGCGCTTTTTCAATATCGTCCGCTAACTGTGCACCGGTTTTACCGGCATTAGGATGGCTGACACTCCCGTGAGAAGGCACTTCCGTAATCACCGGTGCGGTTTTGCGCACAGGTTTGGCACCCACGACTCGCGGAGAAATTTCACCATCACTTAACAATGGCTCGCTTGGCGCAAAGGTCGCCTCTGCAAACGGGCGATTTTGCAGTTGTTTGAGTTCCAGGTCGGAGCCCATAGTGGTCAGCAGTTCCACTCCTTCCGGGATACGATTGCTGGAGAGAATAATTGCATCTGGCCCCAACTCCTGGCGGACCAACTCCAACGCACGACGCATATCAGCAGCTACGAAACGTTTGACTTGCATATTCAACTCCTGCCCTCAGGCAACATGGATTGCTTTCTATCATTAGTTACTTTCTGTCAGCGCCAACGCTGGCATCGATACTGATTTGTTTGTTGTCCGGCACTTCGGTGTAAGCCAATACCCGCATTTCCGGAACACTGTGGCGAACAAAGCGCGAGAGCATCGGGCGCAAGGGTGCGGCAACTAATAACACCAATGGCTTGCCTGACATTTCCTGCTTCTGTGCAGCAGCGATTAACGACTGCTGCAACCGATCCGCCAACCCAGGTTCAATAAACGCACTGTCATCAGCGCCAGCTTTTTGTGCCTGTTGCACGGTATTTAGCAACAACTGTTCCAAGCTGGGCTCAAGCGTGATAACAGGCAGGTTTCGCTCGTTTCCAATGATGTTTTGCACGATTTGCCGCGCTAGCGCGATACGCGCCAACGAGGTTAAAGCGGCGGGATCTTGACTCCGGCCAGTCGCCCCCGCCAAGGCTTCGGCGATGGAACGGATGTCGCGCACCGGTACACGCTCGCGCAACAGGTTCTGCAATACCTTCAGCAAGGTATTGATGCTGATAGTGTTTGGTACCAATTCCTCGACCAGTTTGGGGGAGGTTTTGGCGAGCATATCCAGCAGCTTCTGCACATCTTCATGCCCAATCAATTCGAAGGTATGTTGCTGCAATATCTGGTTCAGATGCGTTGCGACCACAGTGCTTGGATCTACCACGGTATAACCGAGTGTCTGCGCTTGTTCGCGCTGGTTGGGGCTGATCCAGATAGCGTCCAGGCCGAATGCCGGATCTTTGGTTTTTATACCGTCCAAAGAACCGAATACCTGGCCGGGATTAATCGCCAATTCGCGATCCGGATAAACATCCGCTTCTGCCATGGCTACGCCCATCAGGCTGATGCGATAACCGGTCGGGTTCAAATCCAGGTTGTCGCGGATATGAACCGATGGAATCAGGAAGCCCATCTCCTGTGACAACTTTTTGCGGACACCTTTAATGCGGCCGAGCAACTCCCCACCCTGGTTTTTATCCACCATGGGGATAAGGCGATAACCCACTTCAAGGCCGATGACATCAACGGGTTGCACATCATCCCAGCCTAACTCCGGTGACTCGGGAGCACCCGGCGGCAACGCGGGCATTGAACGTTGTTGTGGCGCAATGCTCGCTCCACCACCGGAGGATGAAGGCGCCGGCCCCTCGCCGGCCAACCGTGAACCCGCCGGAATAAATGAATTATCCTCAACGGCAGCAGGTTGCTGTTTGCGCCAATGGATGTAATAAGCAATACCGGCACACAACAAACCCAGGCTCAAAAACGCCAGGTGAGGCATGCCGGGAACGGACCCCATAATCACCAGCATAATCGCGGCAACGGCGAGCGCCTTGGGCGAGGTAAACATTTGCGAAACCACTTGTTTACCCATGTCTTGCGCGGTGTTAACGCGGGTTACCAGAATCGCCGAAGCCACAGACAATAATAAGCCGGGGATTTGCGCCACCAGACCATCACCAATGGTCAGGATGGTGTAGTGCTCGAACGCGGTATTGAAATCCAGGTCATGCTGGAGCATGCCGATGGCAAGCCCACCGAAAATATTGATAAACATAATCATGATGCCCGCGACCGCATCGCCGCGCACAAACTTGCTCGCACCGTCCATCGCACCATAGAAATCCGCTTCCGCCGCCACTTCCTGGCGACGGGTACGCGCCTGGTCCTGGTCGATCAACCCCGCGTTCAAATCCGCGTCGATCGCCATTTGTTTACCAGGCATTGCGTCCAACGTAAAACGCGCACTCACTTCCGAAATACGGCCCGCACCTTTAGTAACCACCACGAAGTTGATGATCATCAAAATAATGAACACCACAATACCCACCGCCAGGTTGCCGCCGATTACCACATGGCCGAACGCCTCAATTACCTTACCGGCCGCATCGCCACCGTTATGGCCCTCAAGCAAAACAACACGGGTAGATGCCACGTTCAAACCGAGGCGCAACAAGGTCGCGATTAACAGGATCGTGGGGAATGCGGCGAAATCCAGTGGCCGCAATGCATAGATACTCACCAGCAACACGACCAGTGAGAGCGCGATATTGAAGGTAAAAAACACGTCGAGCAGCAATGGCGGAATTGGCAATATGATCATTGCCAACAACATCATTAACAAAATGGGGATACCCAGATTGCCGCGTCCAGCCCCTTTGATAGAACCAAGGACGGCCCTGCCGTTCACGTTATTGAGTTGGTTAAAAGTCGGTAGCGCCATAGTCACGGATTCTTGACGGTTTAAGTCGGTTTTCCGTGTTATCGCAAGAAGTGTACCTATTTGAATTAATTCACAAACCGTATGAAAACATTATTCAAGTTTGCCTTTAGCGTCATAGCGCATGTCGCGTGGCACATTGATGTTGCGTGGATATTGCGGCCTATCGCCTTTACCTTTGCGGTAATTGCGCAGTTGAAATACATAAGCAAGCACCTGCGCCACGGCAAGATATAAACCGGCAGGGATTTCTTCATCCGCATCCGTGGTATAAAAAATCGCGCGCGCCAATACGGGAGATTGGATAATTTCAATTTTATGGGCATTGGCGATTTCGCGGATTTTCATCGCCATATGATCGCCGCCTTTCGCGAGCATAATGGGTACGTCCATGGTTTCCGGATCATAACGCAATGCCACAGAAAAGTGTTCGGGGTTGGTGATGACCACGTCGGCTTGCGGTACATTACCCATCATCCGGCGCTGGGCCATTTCGCGTTGTAATTGGCGGATGCGCCCTTTGACTTCCGGTTTGCCGTCAGTGTCTTTGGCTTCGTCTTTTAAATCCTGCCGTGACATTTTCAATTTTTTGTTGTACTGGTAAATCTGGATCGGAATATCAATTGCTGCAATCGCGATAGTCGTCACTGATAACAAAATAGTGGCAAAAATCGAGATATCCAGCGAATGGATAATCGCCTCGCCAACAGTCTCGTCCGACATGCGAAACATGTCCTGTGCATACATCTGCAAAATCAGGATTGTTGCCCACAAAATTAATGAGACCTTGGCAACTGACTTAACCAGTTCGATTAACGAGTTCATCGAAAACATCCGCTTGATGCCAGCGATTGGGTCCATGCGATTCAATTGCGGAGCCATGGCTTTGCCGCTAAAAATAAATCCACCCAGGGCAATCGGGCCGGCAATCGAGGCAATCACTAGCACTGCCATTAACGGCGCAATACTAAATAAACCATCGTAAATGGCGGCGGCCAACAGGCCGATCATGGCATTGGTATCAAAAATGGTTTCGCGGGGAATTACAAAACTGGCGCGGGTAATGCCAATAATTTTATCAGCCATAAAATCGGCAAAGACATATAAACCGATTGTCGCCAATAACAATACAACCGTAGTGGTTAAATCCCGTGAGCGGGGAATCTGGCCTTCTTCGCGCGCTTTTTCAATTTTGCGCGAACTGGCCTCTTCCGTTTTTTCCTGACCGCTATCGTCTTCTTCAGCCATAGCTCACCTTATGCAAGTTAAGGGCTTAACGCCAAAGTACGCAGCGTGCCAATTCCCTCTTCCATAATGTCGTAATAAACCGGCAGGAAATTGGCGAGGGTAAACCACATCAAAATAAAACCAAAAATCAATGTGATCGGGAAACCAACGGTAAATACGTTTAATTGCGGTGCGGAGCGGCTCATGACCCCAAACGACATGTTTACAATCATTAATGAAGTAAATAGCGGTAATGTAACTAACAACCCGGCACTGAACATCCACGAGCCCATATCCACAATGGTAGAAAAATGTGCAGTGTTCATACCGTTTCCACCAATCGGAAAGGTGGTGAAACTATCAATCATTAGTTGCAGGATTACCAAATGGCCGTTGGAACTTAAAAATAATAAGGTGGAAAGCAATAAATAAAATTGCGAGAGAATCGTCACACTCACACCGCTGGAAGGATCATTCATCGCCGCAAATCCAAGCCCCATTTTCATGGCCATGAATTGCCCGGCCAACAAAAACACATGCATCACTACTTGCATGCAAAATCCGAGTGCCAGTCCGATCAACACTTCCTGGATTACCATTCCGAATCCCGGCAGCGACAATAATGAAGTCACCGGCGCCGCCGGCAACACCGGAGCGATCAACATGGTAGTAAAAAGCGTGAGGATAATACGCAAACGCGCGGGCACGGTGCGCGCGCCAATGACAGGTACCGCGAAATAGAACGCGCCAATACGCAACATCGGCCAGATATAGGTACCGATAAACTGGCTGAGCTGTTCTTCGCTGATAATCAGTTCCTGCATTGCCCAAAACCTAACCGATTAAACTCGGCACACTGGAGAACAGGCGATTAAACAGATCCATAAATTTGGTCAGCAACCAGGGTCCGGCAATCATTAATGTCACCAAGGTGACTATCAAACGCGGCAAAAAACTCAAGGTTTGTTCGTTAATCTGGGTCGCTGCCTGAAACATGCTGACGATCAAACCCACAATCAAACCGGGGCCTATGATGACCAACAACATTAAAATAGTGAGATAAAACGCATCCGCAAATAAATCCATCACGACTTCGGGTGTCATCACAATACCTCCGTCATACGCCGTAACTGGCGGCAAGTGTGCCTACGATCATGGCCCAGCCATCCACCAATACAAACAACATAATTTTAAAGGGCAAGGAAATAATCAACGGCGATAACATCATCATACCCATCGCCATCAACACGCTGGATACCACAATATCAATAACCAAAAAGGGAATGAAAATAATAAAACCGATTTGAAACGCTGTTTTTAATTCACTGATAATAAATGCCGGTACCAGAATGTTAAACGGTGTTTCTTCCGGTGTGGCAATCGGTGGATGTTTAGCGATGCCTACAAAAAGCGCGATATCCGATTCACGCGTTTGTGCCAGCATAAAACTGTGAAACGGTGCGGCGGTTTTTGCCAGTGCCTCTTGCGCGCCTATTTGCTGGTTAATGTAGGGCTGCAATGCATCCTGATTCACCTTATTGAATACCGGCTGCATAATAAACAAGGTAAGAAATAGTGCCAGGCCGATCAAAATCTGGTTTGAGGGCGACTGCTGCAACCCCAACGCCTGCCGCAAAATTGAAAATACAATAATGATGCGCGTAAACGACGTCATCATCATTAAAATGGCCGGCAAAAATGTCAGCGCCGTCATGATCGCAAGGATTTGCAGCGTTACTGTGTATTCCTGCGTTCCATTGGGATTGGTTTTTACCGTTAATGCCGGCAATCCCGGAATTGCCGGAAGGCTACCAAGTTGCGAACCGCCAGTTTGTGCAAGCGGCAAACTGCCCGATGCCTGATCATTCACTGGTGGCAAATTGGTTTGGGCCACGGCCGTTCCTGCCACTAATAGCAACATCAGGAGGCAACACAGGCTGACAATTTTTTTTATCAGTGGCAATTGAGAATTCAACATAACTAGTCCCGCGTTCCGGAATTATTGTTGTTATTGGAATCGTCAGTAGCGTTGGGGCGCTGCAATATCGCCATTAATTTGCGACCAAAATCCGAGGTGTTCACATCAGATTGGTGTGCAGCAATCGGACTATCGAACGTGTGTAAGGTATTAATATGGGTTGGAGTAATCCCCAACAATAATTGTTGGCCACCAGCGTCGATCAACACAATCCGTTCGCGCGTACCAAGGGGCATGGTGGCGATAATTTTCAAATGGGAATTGCCGGAAAACGATCCCTGGCTGAAACGTTTTACAAACCAGGATAACCCGAAAATCAAACCGATAATCAGTATCAAGCCTAATGTAACATTCAGTAAATGGCCGCCACTGCCAATGGGCGGACTATTGCCATTCGCGTTTTGATAATAAGGATTGGTACTCGTTTGGTTTGTTGCAACAGGCTGGGCAGTTGCACTTTGCGATGTCGTTGAAGCTTGTGAAGCAACTGCTGATTGCTCTATAACCGCAGCAGAAGAAAGAGGTGTTGCACTTGCCGTATCAGCAGAGCAAGTGACTGCTGCGAATAACAGCCCCGCTCCCGTCACACCGTAAATTACCTGTTTAAACGCGGGGCTCATTATATATTTCCCAACTCATATTTTTATTAACGTAATTTTTTTATCCGCTCGGCCGGGCTAATCACATCGGTCATTCGAATACCAAATTTTTCGTTAACCACAACCACTTCACCGTGCGCGATCAAAGTGCCATTCACCAATACATCCAGGGGTTCGCCGGCGAGGCGATCCAGTTCGATAACCGAGCCCTGGTTTAATTGCAATAAATTACGAATGGTGATCGAAGTGCGCCCTACTTCCATGGAAATGGAAACCGGAATATCCAGGATAACATCGAGGTCCGGGCTGCCGGGCGTTTGCTGCCTGGTCACTTCATTTTTTAATTCATCAAAACTGACTGCATGTGCCATGGCCGCATCAACATCAGCTTGCTCGGCCATTGCAGCGGCCCAATCATCCGCCATTGCATCCTGATCAACATCATCATCTGCCATTTTTTTCACCTTTTGCGTTTGCATTTTCGCCTTTAGTGCCGGTTATGTTGTAGGCACTACTGCGATCAATAAATTCTTTTATCTTCAGCGAGAGAAACCCATTGGATTGCCCCAGCTGGGTGCGGAACATGGGGACACCATTTGCAGTGAGCACATGGTAGTCAGGGAAGTCTACGGGGATAACATCCCCCACTTTTAAATCCACAATATCGCGCAAGGTAATGTCGCGACGCACAATATCGCATTCCAAATCAACCTTTGCAGACAGCACATCTTCACGCAATGCTTTTTCCCAACGCTCGTCGTGTTCGTCACTATCACTTTGCAAACCGGCGTCGAGCACTTCACGAATCGGTTCAATCATCGAATAAGGAACGGTGATGTGCATTTCACCACCGCCACCGTCCAGCTCAATATGAAAGGTGCTGACAACAACTACTTCACTCGGGCTTACAATATTCGCGAGTGAAGGATTTACTTCCGAATGGACATATTCAAAATTAATCGGGAACACTGCTTTCCAGGCTTCCGTTAAATCCACAAAGGCCTGGTTTAATACCATTTGCACCACACGCAATTCAGTCGGCGTAAATTCGCGGCCTTCAATTTTTGCGTGGCGACCATCGCCACCAAAGAAATTATCCACCAATTTAAATACCAGGCGCGCATCAAGGATAATCAGCGCCGTACCACGTAACGGGCGAAACTTCACCATATTCAAACTGGTGGGAACATAAAGCGTATGGACGTATTCGCCAAATTTCTGGATTTGCACTCCACCGACAGAAACATCGGCAGTCCGACGCAACAGGTTAAACATACTGATACGGGTGTAACGGGCAAAACGCTCGTTAATCATTTCCAGCGTGGGCATACGCCCGCGCACAATACGATCCTGGCTGGTAAGGTCGTAATTTCTTACCGTCCCCGGGTCTACATCCGATTCGGTATCGATATCGCCGTCATCAACGCCGTGTAAGAGCGCATCGATTTCGTCTTGTGAAAGTAGATCTTGCACGGCGGATTCCTTATTGCATTACAAAATTAGTCAGCAGCACTTGCTCAACCGTTGCCGGTTTCTTTTTTTCGTCGTCTTCACTTTTTTCAGCAAGGACTTGCTGTTCTTTTTTTAACAAACTGTTAATACTTTCCAGCGCTTCGGCTTTAAGTGTTTCCTTGCCTTCATTAGTTTGCAACTCGTCAAAATTCTTGCCGCTTAATAACATCACCAGACCATTGCGGATGGCTGGCATGTGCAGTTTCAATAACTCTTCCAGCGCGGGGTCGCGATATAACAATGTAATCGCCGCTTGCAAATACCGTTGACGACCATTCACATTAAAGTTGATGGTGAAGTTGGGAGTCATTTCAAAATAAATCGCCGGCGCGAGGGTCGATTCCTCTTCTTTTGCCTCGGCTTTTTCGCCCGTTGCTGCCGGTGCCGGAGACAACATTTTGAGCGCAACGACAGTGCCGCCAATGGAAACCGCGACCAATGCAACAGCAAGGCCGATGATCAAAAATAATTTTTTCTTTTTCTTACCGCCGCCATCTGCATCAGCAGTGGCAGCATCATTTTTTGCTTTGGGAGCAGCCGCCATGTCAAAACTCCGTCACTTTCAGTAAACAAAAGGGTTTGAGCAATACCTGTGCCAGTATCGCCTTTGAAGCTTAGCAGCGGATGTTCACTTTGCGAGGGGAAATTCGATAAAAAACAAAGATGTAGAGAAGCTGAGCAATTTGCTCAGCTTCTCGCCTGTTGAAGGGAATTTGAGATGGAAATGAAGCAATCAGGCGTAATGATCAACCAAACGCAAATTGGTAACCGCCGTAGCACCCACCGGCACAAGCTCTTCCTCCTCTGCAATAGCAGCAGTGCCTGAATGCCCATTGCGCTCCTGATCCTGATGTTGTTGCGCGCCAGATCTATCAGACACATCAACATTTACCAGGTTAAGCCCCTGGTCAGAAAACATTTCGCGCAAGCGGTTAAGTTGCTGATCAAGCGCATCGCGAACAACGGGGTGCGGGCTAATGAACGTAACGCTGGCCTGGTCCTGGTTGACACTGACCTTTACGTGCAGTTGGCCCATGTCCGGCGGATCAAGGCGAATTTCCGCAGCACTTACATTTTGTGCTGCCAGCCACAATACTTTTTCACCGACAGCCTGGCTCCATTGCGGCTGCCCTACCGGAACAGGTACACCGGTCTGCGCAACAAAACTTCGTGCTGCCGGTGACTGCGCTTCCGTCAATCGCGCCAGCGGTTCAACCAGTGGCGATGATGTTAATGCCGGCTTTGCGGGATCAAGCGCAATAGCTTTATCAGTTGTCGCAACAGATTCCGTTAACTTCGACATACCGGTTTTGGCGTTCAACAAGGTAAGGAAATCAGGATTTTCAGCGGCGTCTATTTCAGTACTACCGTCGGCGGTTACATCAGGTTCATCGCCAGCAACTGCCGGGGCCACAAGCAATTGATCGAGTGCTGTATCCACCTGGCTCGCGTTAGCGATTCCATCGGCCTGGGGAACGGAACCCATGCGTTGGCTGGCCTGGCTCATAGTGGCAAGTTGGGCGGGGATTAATAACGAATCTGCCTCTGCGCCCGCTTCGGCATCGGCTAAATTAATTCCATCCACCGGGTCACTTTGTACTGGCTGGATGATTGCTGCTGAATTGACTCCCGCTAACAGCAACGGATCCAACAACACTGATGCCTGATCGGCGGCGGCTTCAACTTCTGAATCGACATTGCCATTAGTATTCCCCAATAGCAATGCACTGGCATCAGTCGCTACCGGAGGTTGCTGGAGAAGCGGGTTAATCAGGTCGGGAGTGCCGGCCCCATCAACGATGTCCCCGGATGAAGACTCCTCACTTGATGCGTGGGTTTCAGTATCTTCGCCTGCGGTACCGCTGGTTTTAACCGGCTTGTTGTCACTTGCGATTTTGGCTTGCGGATGGGCCTCTTTGCGCGTATCGGCCCGTTCCGCCGACGCCGTTTTCGATGCCGGTTTTTCAGGCTGGCGCGATTTTGCAGTTGGCTCTTTTGCAATGGGTTCTTTACTTTCACGAGTCCGGGTGGCTTCCGGCCGCGCAGCATCCGCTTCCGGTTTCCGGATTTTAGGAGCGGCAACATCTGGCCGTGCCTGGTCGAGCGCATCGCGAAACTTTTCGCTGGCTTCTACGCGATTTTTGGCAGCGGTATTTTTATTGGGAACGGCAATATTGCTGGTAGCGCCCAACAAATTATTTAAAAGATTGCCACTATTCATCTGTTGCTCCTGCCAGGAGTAACGGCAACTGTTTGCCGTCTACTCAGTCAATAACCGGGTTCAGGAGTGTCTTTGCAAGCGCGGTGCCAATACGGTCTGGTGAAGGGAAGTACCAACGAATTGTAAGTGTGGATATATTGTAACTGTGGATACTATGAGTAATTTGCCAGTAGCGATTGCACATGCAGGAATTCCTGCTCGATGGCTTGTACATCGTCTGCCAGGCCCTGGAAGTTACCTGCCACCGCTTTTTTTTCCAGTGCTGCGCAAAGCGCTGATAATTGTTGTGCACCGATATTGCTGCTACTACCTTTGAAACTATGTGCCGCACGGCGAATTAAATCTGCATCATTACCCTGGACTACTTCATGCAATTTTTTTAAGCGCTCAATGGAATCCTGCCTGAATGTTTCAATAAGCAAATTGAAATCATCTTCCATAACCTGTTTCAGGGTGTCCAAGGTGTCGTAATCCAGGTGGTCCATGGGGGCATCTCATTAATGTCATTATCTTATTGCAGCGCTTTTACCAATCCGTAAAAGCCTGCTTTAGCCAACGGTTGCTTTAATCATCATTTACCCAGGAAAAATCAACTTCGGCGATATTACCACGACCCGAGTATTTCACACCGCCACACAATTTTTCCACCAGGCCGATGCCGCGCCCGCTGTAGCCGAACCCTGTCAAACCATTGTCGTCACGGTTGCTGTAATCAAAACCGTCGCCGCTGTCTTCGATGCGAACCCGCAACAACCCGCCATTTTCATTGGTTTTGTGGGAAATATTAATCCGCACATAACCACTATCAACAAGGTCGATACGCTCCGCACGCAAACGATAATATTCGGAAAATCCGTCCGGTGTTTGCTTGAGCGCCGAATCGAGTTTAAGCACACCGTGTTCCAAGGCATTGGTATAAAGTTCGGCAAGTATGGTGTAGAGCGTGCTGCTAAATGCGCGCAAACTGGGTACTTCCATCAATACATTCAATAGCATCGGCAACGGATCAAACACTTTGAAGCTGGTCGGTTTTACTTCAAAACGCAGCGCCCATTCAACATCGGAATTGCCGTAACGATCACTTGCCTCCTTGGCATAGGCGTTGACCCGCTCCGGTTCATCCATACGGATTTCAAGCAGGGACAAGTCATCGTCCTTTTCACCACCACCCACAAATTGCTGCACACCTTCGATAATTTCATCAAACAGGCGATTGTGGTTACGATTATTGGCAAATACCTGTTTCAAGCGCTCTTCACCGAACATTTCGCCTTTGGCGTTACGCGCTTCGTGGATACCATCAGACCACACGAAAATACGGTCATTTTTTTCCAGGTCAAAATATTCACAGTCATCTTTAAACGCGCGATTTGATAAAACCCCCAGGGGAAGATGGGTAGATTTAATCGCCGTAATGCTGCCATCGGCATGACGGTGGACAAAACAATCGGGCAAACCGCCATTCCAGATCTTTATTTTTCGCTTGCGAAAATTAATATCCATCATCACCGCGCAGCAAAAAATTCCCACCGGCAGGATATTTTTTAATTTGCCATTAATTTCACGCAGGATGTCGGTCATGGAAAACCCTTTGGGCACCATACCGTAAAATGTTGAAGCCAGTGGCATAGCACCGATTGCAGCGGGCAAGCCATGGCCGGTGAAATCCCCCAGTAACACCATCATGCTGCCGGAGGGACGCATCGCTGCGACCAGCACATCGCCGTTAAATACGGCTAGCGAGGATAAAAAATAGCGCACGTTATTGGCATTCAAACAACCGCTGTGCGCCACATTGTCAAATACGTGCTTGGCAACGGTTTGCTCTTGTAGCAAGCGATTGTTGTATTGCACGATTTGATCGCGTTGCGTCAGCATGGTGCTGTGCAATTCGCGCATGCGGTTAAAGGATTTTATCTTGGCTTGAAGGATGATGCGGTTGTAGGGTTTGGACAGGAAATCGTCACCACCGGCATCAAGGCATTGCACCAGGGATTCAGTATCGGAGAGCGATGTAAGGAAAATAATGGGGACCAACTCGTCACCGGCCAGTTCCTTGATTTTGCGCGCGGCGCCAAAGCCATCAAGCTCCGGCATCAACGCATCGAGCAGTACTATGTCAGGGCGCTCCGCACGATAAACCTCAATTGCCTGGAGGCCATTACATGCCGAGACAACCGTGTGGCCTTCTTTTCGTACAATACTTTCTAGGATAAGTCTGTCGGTATCGGTGTCGTCAGCGACCAGAATTTTCAAACGGCGCACATCATTCATAAGATCGCTTCCATACAGCACTCACACGCAATCAACTTAAAGAAGGTGGAAACAAACCTTTGCAATAAAAAAGATTTTGAAACTATTGAATATCAAACAGCTGTTCAAAATTGGAAATCAGCAGGATTTTTTTTACGTCAGGGGCACAATTTACGATCTGGATATTGGATTGCTCGCCACCGGCATAATCACGCAACAACAACAACATACCTAACGCTGAACTGTCCAGGTAAGAAGTACCTTGCAAATCGACTCGATAATGAGAAGGTGCATGGGAGAGCTTTTCGTATGCACTACGGAATTCCTGGTGAGAGCTAAAATCGAAACGGCCCTGGATATAAATTGTGACTTGATTACCGTCAGGGGATACTGTTGACGTGATCGCCATGTCTTACCTCGTTAAAAAACTTCAGATCATTCCCGGCTCTGGGGGTGGCCCATCGGCAGGCACCCTGTAAGGATAGCCTATAACGCCTGACTTGCAGTAGGGGCTTGTCCAGTTTTCTGGACAGTAAGGTTCAGCTAATCCTGACCAGACCGGTGACGCAATTGCAGCGAGCTTAGTTCATCCAGCTCTTTCTGCAAACGCTTTTCAAGGATTACATCATCTTCATGTTGCAAACGTTTGATCAAATCCTCAATTGATTTTCGTTTTTGATGTTTGACCTGCCACTGTTTTTGCAGGTTTGCCAACAAGGTTTGCATCCTCTGGACCTTGGTTTCCTGCTCTGCACAGGCTTCATTCAGCCGATGGATAAAGCTGCTGTAATTAATCAGCTCATGGGCCAATATTCCTTGCCGCAAACCGCCCTGGGCCTGCAAATACTGGTTGGCGTAATCACGCAAGTCTTGTAATTGCCGCTCCTCCTGCGCCAATTGGTCGCGAAATTGACGCAGCTTTTCCACCGCCTCATCTTCCTGACGAATAGCCAGTGTCAGTACAACCTGCATGCGTTTAGCGCGCGATTCGGCCATCAGTTTAATTCCCGCTCCACACTATGAATTACCTGTTAAAAACCCATTAACTCTATTTTTATCATTAAAAACCGCGTTATTTCTGGCGATGCTGCGCAGCCAGCGGGCTGTTGGCCCGGGTATTGGCAGGTGGTTTCAATAACGATTTGAGGTTGGCAATACACTCCGCCATATGGACGCCTTGCCTGATGCCCTGCTGGATAAATGCGCGCAAATGAGGGAAGCGCTCAATGGCCATATCGGTATCGGGATCAGCGCCGGGGGTATAGGCTCCGATAGCAATAAGGTCCTTATTCTGTTGGTACCTTGCCAGCAACTGCTTGAAGCGCTGCATCATCTTCAAATGATCCTCATCGACGATATTCTGCATGGCCCGGCTAATAGACGCTTCCACATCAATCGCCGGATAAACCCCCTCCTCGGCCAGGCGCCGCGACAACACAACGTGACCATCCAGAATCGCACGTGCCGAGTCAGCAATCGGATCTTGCAAGTCATCGCCTTCGGTTAGTACGGTGTAAAAAGCGGTGATAGATCCCTCGCCGGCCGCAGCATTACCGGCGCGTTCAACCAGTTGGGGAATTTTGGCAAAGACCGAGGGCGGATAACCTTTGGTCGCTGGCGGCTCGCCAATCGCCAGGGCAATTTCGCGCTGGGCCTGGGCAAAACGGGTCAGTGAATCCATCAACAACAGCACATTCAGCCCCTGGTCGCGATAGTATTCGGCGATACGGCTTGATAATTGCGAGGCACGCAGACGCATCAACGGCGCATCATCCGCCGGCGAAGCAACTACCACGGCGCGACGCAATCCCTCTTCGCCAAGG
>JAGKWO010000050.1 GCA_021151835.1 Gammaproteobacteria bacterium | reverse complement strand
GAGATAGAGAAATAAAGAAGGTACTTGTACAAAAAAGCATCCTCGGAAAAAAACCAAAATTCGCGGATAAAATAACTACTTCCGCGGATACCCAAAAACAAATAAAGCTTTTAAATCATAAAGTTACAAATTTCACCCGCGGATCCGCGTCTTTTTCCGCGCACCTCCGCCCCTCAAAAGATTTTAAAAGGCCAAAAATCTCAAAACCTCAAAACTTTCTGATGGTTTTTAAATCGACCGGCTCACTAATACAACAATATGTTTAATAGCTGATAGGGAGATAGAGAAAACTCGGGCACCATAGGTAGCGCAGCCGCGGATGCGTGGATAACCACTAAATGACCTAAAAGGCACGCGCAAAAATGTAACGATTGTCACCGTACAACACAGCTCCAATTAAAAATACTTGTTAGAATCCAGCCAGCTTCATTTCACCTATGAACCGTCTCAAAAAGGAACTTTATCTATGACACATCCACATACTGAAAAAATCGCCAACACCTCTTCGCTTGCTTCAGCAATCCATCAAAGCGCCCTTAAAACAAATGAGAAGTCCTCTCATAGCTTCTACGCCATTCAACCCGACTCCAGGCACTACAAATCATTTGTCCTTGATAGGCAGCGAGTTCGTAAAGCATTAGGCCATGAAACTGAATTTCATTTTGCCAGGGCACCAAAGCGCTATCTCAATAGCTGGCAACCATTCGATATAAACTTTGAAAATCTCGGTGCATCAATCAGAGTGACCATGCCAGACATTATGGTTCGTAATGGCCGATTATTTTTATCTCTTGCTGCATATGAGGTTCTTAGTCCAATAATTGCAGAACATGGTGAATTTCTTCCCATTACTTATGAGGGCAATAATGGTTTTATTTTTAACGTGCTATCAGTAGCAGATGAGATTTTTGAAACAGATAAAAGCGCCAGCAATAAAAATGATCTGGGTGAAGTGAAATCACTTTATTCTAGCAGCCATAAAATAAATAAGATGGCTCTATTCAGAACGGCAGATGACGGCTATCTAGAAATTTATTGCAGTGAAATATTGAAAAATGCCGTTGAAAAAAACCAGCTAAAAGGAATAGAATTTAAATCAGGAGTTATTCTCAATTAGACACTTTAGGAAGATAATCCATATATCTTGGATGAATACCAGAAAGATGAAATTCATTTTTTTCAAAATCGTGTAAAACGCAACTAAAAACGCAATATAAATTAGCACTACTAGCATTACTCTCTTTAAGGCGCGATATCTGTACCGCTAATTGATGATCAATTTTTCCAGTTATTAATAGATCTCCTATTTGGCCAGCTAATAGCCTATATTTTTTAATGTGCAGATGCGTAAAAGTGATCCCAGCAATATTAAAACGAATCTCCGCCCTGTCCATTTCTATATCAAAAGGTGTCATATTAATTATTTGAAAATAAACATCGTATGTAGAGATATCATTAAGCGAGACATGAAAGGACTCATGCCGAGGTCGAATATCAATATATATAAGATTAGACAATCGTTCTTTGCTAAAAATCTTTCTAAGTAAAAATTTAGGTAACCAAGTAAACCATTTCCATATTTCTATAAATGATGAAACTTCCAAAATTCACTCCTAATTTTTCTAAATAATTAAAAAAATATTTCGCGATATTGCTTACATTTAACTTATTAACAACACTCAGAGAAAAATCCCGTTCAGATAGCAAGTGATGAACATCAAATAAAAAGCCACATCATACCTTACGACTGACACCATGAAAAAAACTTAATGAAAGCTTAAAATTGGTGAACCTCTATCATTTTTTAATTGACTCGATGTGGGATTTTGATCGGTGGCATGAATAGTTTTTAACGATAGCTCTAGCAATCTTTCAATACAGTCGTAAAACACACTATCCGAATCAGTCGTAAGTGGAGAAGCTCCAATAGCTGGTATTCGAGGAATTTTATTAAAAATTCCTTGGTACGGCCAATGAGAAAGATACCTAGAAGCATTATGCTCGATTGGAAATATGGCAATAACAGCTGATATTGGAGCATTAGTCGTTATATTATTTTGGGCATCGAAAACGGCCACACCCTCAAAATATTTTTCGTATATTTTTGGAATATGTTTTGTTTTAACAGTGTTTCCAGTACTGTATTTTGCATCCAATATTAAATAGCGAATATGATTATCTTTATTCAGCTTAATAACAAAATCGGGAGTGAAAAATGGAAAATCAGAATTAGATGTATGGTAAACGTCAACCAAATCAAAATGCCTAGTCTGAATACTATAAGGATGTATTTTTTTCTCATATTCGACGTCGATCAATAAATTTCCTTTTTTGAATACAGCTGAAGCTGGAATAACGTCAATAAAGTCTTCATCCTCATGCCTGGTCACAGAAAGCAATTGCCATTCATTATTATGAAAAAACTCAAGAATATGGTAAAAACAAAAAACCTCATATATTTTAGATAGCGATTTCATTTTCATGAAAAATCTAATATTCCCTAAGCATGGACGACCTATACTGTAAACCTCCGCCATCTGTTCAAATAAGGATTTATACATTCTAGATCCCCGAACAAAAGGAGTCATTATTGGCTTTATTTCACCACAATATTTAACCTCCAGCTTCTTCTCAAAAAAATAGATTAAATCTAATAATTTTTCCCCAGCAATCCTGCATCTCGTAAACATTCCGGATGCAGTTAAAGACAGCAGTAAACGACTGAATGACTCATATCCGACAATATTATTGTCTTGATCTTTAGGGAGTCCATCTAATAAATCCAGAAGATCCCCGAGCTTTTTTCTCGAATAATATAACCCGCCCAGCAAAATTTGATTCTCAATAACATTATTTGTTGGGCTTAACCCAACCGCATCGAGACTTTTTATCGAGTAATTCCTCCCCCTGAGCGTAACATCTCCCAAACCATCAGATGGGATCAAAGAATCGAGATTTTGTAAAATATCAATAGCGTCGATTTCAAAATTTGAAATATTCCTTGAGCCAATTGATGATTTAATAGGAATTAGTCTTTGCCTAGCATTCTTCTCTATGACTCCTCGATACTTTTGAAAAATATTAAGAAGAATTTCTACGCTACTAATAATAGATTCGGGTTCAGTGTCCAGACTTTTTTCAAAACCGAAGGGGACCGCTGATCTAGAAAGACAAGCATTAACTACAGAAGAACTATTGGTCTTATCCACCAAATATGTAATCATCTTTCTGGCTTGATCAGCCGTTAATTTTCTAGCGCTCACATCGAACACAATAGAACATAAAATAACTTCCTCTGCGTATATCCTTATACAGGAATAGCCAAAACTTTCGGAAAAATATTTTGACTTCCCTGTTGTCAGCTTACTTTCATCTTCGGTCATGAATAAATTAGCTTCATAATCCTCAACAAAAGCTAAATATTTTGTTTCACCATCAAACTCTAAAATTTGTATTTCAATATTGTCACACTCAAGAACCTTAAAGGTGGCAGATGAAGACTTATCAATAGAAAATAATTTATCATTTATATAAAGATGCACTATATTTGGCATTTTAATTACCAACAAAAAAAGTCATATGTATTAAGATCTTGATCACCATAAGATATTATTTTGTTTATATATGCTTTCGATTTTTCCAGTTCATGAACAGCAAAAATATCAGATAGACGCTTTAACTTTTCCTTAAACCGCGCACCAGACCCACTAATTAATGGCAAAACATGTTGCATAACTGCAAAATCTAACGCGGCATTGTCACCATCTTGCGCAAGAAGAGATCTCGACTTATCACAATAAAAATGTATAGACTTTTGCTTTCTTTGACTTATAACAATTGGCCGTCCCAAGTCCGGATCGTTACTATTGAGAACAGCTAAAATCTCATTATATGCATGCTCTTCAGATGCCGAAAATGCAGGTATATTATTTTCAACACCGAATAGTTTTTCCATTACGTCAAATGAAATAGGCAGCTTGTTATTAAACGCTTGACTAGGTAAATCACTTGAAATTAAAGAATTTTCTAATAACACTATTGGCGCTCGGTTTAAAACACGAGGGCTTAACATCTCTGTAGTTGTGTCATAATTAATTGTGGCAATGAAACGCAAATTTTGAGGAATTTTCAAGTATTCGTTTCCAAGCTTCAATTTAAAGTCCCCATTGCCGTCGGACATTCCCATAAAAGATGACCAATAATGCTCTATGGGACTTAAGTTAGCCTCATCAAGAAGGGCGTAAGCCATACCACGGTCTTTATCGTTTTCCTTATTTAGAGATTTTAAAAACGCAAACAATCCAGTATTAGATGCCTGAAACCTATTTGACAAGGGATTAAAATAACCGATAAGTTCTTTTTGAGAAGTCCAACCTCTTGCCACAGCTATATCCTGAAGCCTCGATTCTATTCCTTGAGATTTTGCTACCAATCTAGCAAGCGATGTTTTTCCCTGCCCAGGTAGCCCAGCAAAGATTGTTATGAATGACTGCTGGGTAGTTACTAATAAATTAACGACCTCCGAAAAATCGAGATCTCTCCCTTCCGCTTTAAGATTTTCTTGGACACACTCAGCGATATATTTTCTTTGATCATGAGAAGATTCCATATCAGGAATCTCTTGCGTTTTTACATAGATGTCCTTGAAATCGTTATCCTCTGGGTAATGGCTTCCATTAATCGCATCAACAAATGGTTTAAATTCCATTAGCCTAGATTGAAGTGACTCAGCAGCCTGCTGACTCAAAGTAAGTATTTTTTCTTTTTCAGAAATTAAATTTTGATTAGCGTCCCTTAACTTTTGATTATGAACCTCATAGTATTCAGATTCTTTTTTAAGTTTTACCAACTTTTCAATTTGATCAATGTCGGGATAAATGGAATTAATTCTCTCTTGCAGATCCGCTAATTCATTTGATTTTTCTTGAATTTTTCCATCTATTTGCTTTGCTGCCTCCTCTAATGAAACTTCATTTCTAGCCTTCTCCTTGGCTTTTTCCAATTCCGAGATGGCCTTTATCAAATCATTCTCAACAGAGTTAAGCTTTTCGGTTTGCTCCTTTACTTTTCTCTCTATATTGGAAAATTCTTTTTCAATAATTTCCTTTCTTTCCTTTTTCAGAGCCTCCAAAAACCTTGGTTCATTTTCATTGATGAATGTTGCTATATAATCCTTATTAGAATCTAACGATAAGGAAGCCCCTATCCAATTCTTAATAGCTTCTTGCTCATTAGCCAATGATTCGACAATTGATGGTAACTTTTGCAATCTAGATTGATTAAGAGGTTGATTTATTTTTGGTAATTTTAATAAAGCTGCCACAAGATCATCGCTAGCCTTCTTTCCTATTATTGATTTTCCCACACTATCTTGAAGCCGTAAGCAGTATGATAAAATTTCCTTATCTGATGCATAATCAAGGTACTGCTGGTTTTTCAAGAAGTCTAAGCCTTGAGCAATCTTCTTAGGAGGATCAGATTTTTCAATTTCAGAAGCAAACACCATTGATGAGTCAACAGGTATTTCATATATTTGATATTGAGCAAGATTAACTTTAGGTAATGGTGAGTCTACGAAATCAATTTCTAATAAAATTTCATTGTCGACATTTTTACTTTTCCATTTAAAAGGGCCATATAACTTTTCCTTTTGCTCTATAAAAATAAACCTTGTATTCGGGACAGAATTTGAAATTAATACTTTTTCATTAGGGTTTGGAAGGTCACACGATAATATTTGGAAAAAATCTTTTGGCTTTATCTCCTCAGCTCGTTCAAACGTCGCTACATATTTGCACGCCTCGGATATATCAATAAATTCACTCTGCTTTTCACTAAGATGAATTGTAATTTTGAAAGCTTGTTGATTAGAATATCGCTCCTCAAGCAGCGAATACCCCTTCGTTATAAAAACTTTTTTTGTCTGACAAAAATTCTTTTCATCTATTGGAACCAGCTTTCCATCAATGATTTCACACAGTGGCCTAATAAAACCGTGTGAAGGGTTTTGGTTTTTTGGATACAACGTGTGGGCAAGTATCACCCTTGTAGAAAACTCTTCAACTTCACTCATACAATCCTCAACTTTTCAAATAACCATTAGCAGAATTTGTTTCTTGCGCGCAATCAGGCCCCCGCCCCGCCCGCGCTCTTTACGTGTGTGTTTTTATTCACTCTCATTCACCTGGTCAAAGCCACGCAGCATCTGGGCTGGATAGACCAAATATCAGGTGAAAAAATTATTCGGATTTATTCAAATTTGATGGGTTTTGGAGCGAGGATGCGCACGAAGAGGAACAGAAGCAGCGGGAAAACCAAGTCATCCGGTGAATCGGTTCCGTAGGGGGGTGCCAAGCGAAGCCAAAGTAGTCCCATACGTTCTAAGGAAGCATAGCCAATATTCCATAAAACGCGAATTACAGCACATTTCAACGCCACCGCTTCACCGCCATTCCGGGTGTTGCAGGGCAAGATTCCCCGGTTCTAATTCCCAAAGCGAGAATAGAACCGGTGTATGTCGCTTTGTATATTTTGAGGGGTTAAAACTTTACTATTTTGTTATTAATCAATGGGTTAAGTGTCTGTTCTATTCCCGCCGGGGACGCCATTGACGCAGGTTTCACTGAGACAGTATGAAACGAGCTTTCAATTTAAAGGGAACTCTGGTCAGTAGCGTTAGTGCACGTGCAAAGCCCGGGAGCAGTTTTCCACATCTGGCAAGGCGAGCCATTCTCCACTTTGCAGTAACTACGTGACCGTAGATTCTCATCTAATTATGTAAATGCACTTTTCGATCACATTGAGCGTCATGGGTGGCGTTTACAACAAAATTTATTTAGAACAAAGATAATAAACAAGCTTCCACTAACGCCTGAACCCTCGCCGTTCAATTTAATTTTTATTGTTCTATTTTCTGTATTTTTCCTGCGAGCGTTAAAACCGCGCAATTAAATTAACTGCCTGTGGGCTTAGGCACAGATAGGCTTGAGCCCTTTATTTTTTTGCTTTATCCCGCTTAAGTAAATATTTTCCTACAGCATCATATGCTGGTAGTGATGTCGGATCATTTGCGGAATTGCTTGCGATCAGATGACTTGCGAATCGGGCAATTACCATCTCGGCAGTGGGATCGATATACACAGCCTGACCATGAACACCGCGCGCCATAAATGCGCCATGTTTATTGTGGGTAACCCACCACATGTTGCGATAACTCCATCCGGTTAATTGTGTATATCCGGCTTTGGTAAAATCTTCTTTACTGGCACCACGCCGAATATCATCGATAACTGTTGATGGAACAATTTGCTGGCCGTTATAAATTCCATTGTTACGAATCATTTCACCAAACCGTACAAGGTCGCGCAAACCAGTGTTTAATCCACCGCCCGCAAAAGGTGTTCCGGTGGAATCCACTGACATATAAGCATCTTGTTCCGCGCCCAATTTTCGCCAGATCCGTTCGGATAACAATTGTGCAACGGAGCGTCCGCTCACCCTTGCCAATACCCATCCCAATACATCGGTATTCGCAGTGCGATAATGGAATGCATCACCGTGGGAACCTTCTGCTTGTACTGTTTGCAGAAATTCATAATAAGATCGTGGCCCCGTATAGTCTTTTGGTTTAGGTAGCGGATTACCCGCTGCGGCATGAGCCCAGACTTCAGCAGCGGGATCAGCATAATCCTCCCGGAAACGAATGCCTGTTGTCATATCCATTACCTGCCGTAGCGTCGCAGTACCAAAAGCGGATTTGGCAAGTTCCGGGATATACTCAGCTATTTTTTTATTTGCATCGAGTAAGCCCTCTGCGACCATCATTGCCGCCAGGGTTCCTACAAATGTTTTCGTCACAGACATGGCACCATGCTGCCCCTCTGGCCCGAGCACGCCAAAATAGCGCTCGTAAACAATAGTGCCCTTGTGCAAAACAATGATTCCATCCGTGTAATTCGCCAACAACGATGCATCCCAAGTCATAGGCTGCTTTGAATTTATGGGTAGAAATGTTAGCTGATTAATATTTCCATCTATTTTTTGCTTTAATTCAGAAGGCGCACCCACACCGCGCGATACATTTACCGTAGGCATTAATTGCCGGAAATTGGATACGCTCCAACGCAGTTGGGGAAATTTAAAATAACTTCCATCATCAAAGCGAATGATGCGATTATCCGGTGGTGGAGAGCCAATCATCCACCCTAATTTACCGGGATCGCTCTCAATTGCATCAGGTAATTTTTCTTCCGCTGAAGTGATTGCGGCAGCACACAGAATCAAGAGCGCAGTACACATCATGATGAAACACTTTCTGGTAACGTACCTTTCCATGAAATTCCCCTTATGCAATTAACGCGGAAGCAATATTGTTATACCCGATAGAATTTTTCACTGGCTCCTGCAAGTCTAGACCACAATATCGTAACGCAACTCCACCATCCCCTCGCCCATCTGTTGCACTGATTTCAATCTCATTACAGGATTTAATACCTGCCGGGGAAATAACGGTTGACCTTTTCCCAGGGTAACGGAGCCAATCTGGATAATCATTTCATCCAGTAAGCCTGCATCAAAAAATTGGGCGGCAAGGCCACCGCCACCAGCAATCCAAATATTTTTACCTTTTGCTGCGGCGCTCATTGTTTGATGAACAGCGCGAACATCCCCTTGGGCGAAATAAATATTTTCTGTAATGGCAGGTAATTCACGGTGGGTAAAAACCCAAACGGGTTGTGTATAGGGCCACGCAGATCCAGTTTCTGCGGCAACAGCGTCGGAATTGCGCATGGTCCATTCATACGTTGACGCTCCCATCGCTATGGCGCCAATCTGCGCAATAAATTCGGGATAACTGGATTGGTTAATATCCGCTAATGGAAATAACCAATCCAGGGAGTGATCCGGCGTAGCAATAAAGCCATCGAGACTTGAGGCGGTGTAATATTGGGTTTTCATTTTTATCCTTTACCTGATTGAACATCAAAAAAGGATAGCAGGGATTAATGCGGGATTTTGTCAGTACAAAGATCAACTGGATAAATCAGGCCAGTTGCAAATTACACACGCTAACCAAACTTGAAAAACGGCAAAATACACGGTGTAGTTTGCCGTTGATACCAGCAATCACAATTAGTTAATTCGCTCCCAAACTGTTACTTCAGACAATGTATGCTGGAATTTCCGTTTGGTTTCACGGATCACGAACGGCACTTCCTGCGGGCCGTGTATTAAACGGAAATGTTTACCCAAATATCCATGTAACCCGTCCAGGGTGGTAAAACTTTCACCATCTTTTTTAAATCCACCCACCCAATCTTCACGTGGCGTATGTTCAGTTAACCATGTGTAGGGTGATGCGAGCATAAGGACGCCACCAATGTTCAGGCGCTCGTGGATGGCATTGAGGAATTTCGCGGGATTGTACAGGCGATCAATAAGATTAGCCGCCAGAATAAAATCATAACCAGTGAAAACAGATTTGAGATTACAGGCATCGCCTTGCGCGAACTCAACTTTATTTTGGGTCTCCACTAAACCCAGATCGGCAAGTGAACGCGATTTATAAGAGACCAGTTCACCTTCATCGGCAAGTGTGTAACGCAAGGTATCACCATTAGCGAGTTGCACACCGAGATTGATAAAACGTGCAGAAAAATCCACGCCGGTGACTTTATCGAAATAGCGGGCCAGTTCAAATGTTGCACGCCCGGTAGCACACCCCAGGTCCAATGCGTTGCGTGTCGGCTTATCGACTAAAACGTTTATCGCCAAATCGACCAAGGCTTTGGAAAAATTGGGCACACCAAAATATTCATCGCCGTAGTGGAATTCTGCATATTCCGACACTAGTTTATCGGTTTCGTAATGGGAACTGGGCACAGTTTTTATTTCTCCGGAGACAACATAGCGGAACCCCGCATGTTGAAAAAAGTGGCGGCGGAAAGCATAGCGCGATGAACGCAGGCTTTCATTGCCGCAGGAAATCCAGGAGCCA
Source organism: Gammaproteobacteria bacterium (assembly GCA_021151835.1). Classification (GTDB taxonomy): domain Bacteria; phylum Pseudomonadota; class Gammaproteobacteria; order Pseudomonadales; family Cellvibrionaceae; genus Cellvibrio. The sequence continues at coordinate 18,574 of JAGKWO010000050.1, read as the reverse complement.
CCTTTGATTAAATTATGGCGCTCGTCGAATGTCGGTGTAGTGAAATCATCGTAGATGGAATGAACTTCAAAACCATCAAAAGGGTAAATCGGCGTTTCAGTCCATTGCCACACATTTCCTATCACATCAAAAAATCGTCCGTGGGCAAATTGATTGACCGGGCAGGAAGAGGCGCCGTGATCCAAATGAATATTAGCCGTGGCAATTTGTTCAGAAACATCATTCACGTTGGCATCATCATACAGGCGATACCATTCATCTTCGGTCGGTAAACGCACCGACATTCCGGTTTCAGATTTTTTCCAATTACAGAACGCTTTCGCTTCGTGGTAATTGACTTCTACCGGCCAATCCCAAGGCATGGCAACTTCTTCCGTCATTAAACGCAAATACCAGCCATTTATTTTCTTGACCCAGAATGTTGGGTGCTGGGCCTTGGTAAATGCAAGCCATCCCTTGCCTTCTTCTTCCCAGTTATGGGAATTCAAATAACCGCCCGCCTCTACAAATTGCAAAAATTCCTGATTGCTCACCAAAAATCTTGCCGCGTCAAATGCGGGCACATCCGCTTGGTGAAAACCGTATTCATTATCCCAACCATAAAAAGGATTGGTTTTATCTTTCGTTAATTGCACCTGTCCGGCATTTACCATTACTAATTCATTTGCCGGCGCAACACCACTGATTCGGTTGGGTTGCCACTCCGGTGATTTTTTTACAAATTCCAGTTTGTGCTGGCGAATCAATACTGAGGATGTTTCCAAATGAATACGCTCGTGCTCAATCCCCATAATGATCGCCCACCAGGGATTATTCCAATCCACCGGTAATTGCAAGGGCGCATTATCGATAAGATCCACCACCAGTGCGCGCACCTGATCGCGGTACGCTTTTACTTCAGCCGGTGTGGGCCATTGGTAATTTCCATCGTTAAGGTCATCCCAGCTCATTTCATCCACGCCTACTGCAAACATGGATTCAAAACGCTGGTTAAGGCGCTCGCTGATCATGCGCGTGAGCAATAATTTATTGACGAAGAAAGTTGCCGTATGGCCGTAATAAAAAATAAGGGGATGACGCAAACTAATCGATTTAGTGTAGAAGGCCTGATCACTTGCAAGGCATTCGAACAGTGATTCATAAGTAGTAAATGTATCGAGGAAATAGTTGCGTAGTGTGCGGCGCATGTTTGCTTCATCGCCACTGCGCAAATCAGGTGTGCGCGTTATTAAACGGGGACGGGCGATAGGCGTTTGCAGTGGCGGTGCATTATCTTGCAGTGGGTCTACAACCGTGGCGTGTGCGATGGATTCAGCGGTTTTGCGCAGCGTGGAATGTCCCGTATGCATCATGAACTCCTGATCTTTATAAACAGCGGATAAATGTTGGCGCGAAGCCTAGGGTCACGTGGTGTCAGCTGCTGTCAGTAGAACAACCAGGTACCCTATGTTCCTGCCCGATTATTGGACCTGAGTACTAGATGCAATAATCGGACACTAGTTACAACATAATCGCAAAAATATTTGTGAATCAGTGACTGCGGCCGACAAAATCTTTTGCAAACTGCCAGGCTACACGGCCACTGCGCGCACCACGGGTTCTGTGCCAGAGCAACGCCGCTGCCTGTGTTTGTTCATCCCAAGTGCCTCCCAACTGCGTTACCCAATAATGGGCAGCGGCCAGATAATCATCCTGGCTGAAAGGATAAAAACTTAACCACAAACCAAAGCGCTCGGATAACGATACCTTTTCTTCAATACTGTCGTTAGGGCGAACTTCGCCATCTTCATAGCTGACAGCATCCAGGTTATCGCGCATTTTTTGCGGCAACAAATGGCGACGGTTGCTCGTGGAATAAAACAACATATTGGCCGTAGGAGCGGAGATAGAGCCATCCAGAACTGATTTCAATGCCTTGTAGCTAATTTCCCCTTCTTCAAATGACAAATCATCGCAAAAGATAATGAACTTTTCAGGACGCTCACCGACAAGGTCAACGATATCCGCTAAATGCAGCAAATCGGTTTTATCAACTTCGATAATCTTCAATCCCTCTTTGGCAAACGCAGTCCAGACCGCCTTTACCAGCGTGGATTTGCCCGTGCCCCGCGCGCCGGTCAGCAAGACATTGTTCGCCTGTTTCCCGCCCACAAACTGGCGGGTATTGCGCACAATCGAGTCCTTTTGGGTTTCGATATTTTTCAATGCATCCAGTTCCACATAATGGGGATGCTTAACAGCCTGTAAATACCCTGTCCCGTTCGGCTTGACCCGCCAGCGAAATGCACTGGCAGACCAATCAGGCTCCGGGACAGCGGCGGGCAGTACAGCTTCTACGCGGTTGATGAGTTGTTCAAGGCGGGTAATAAACTGGTCAAAATCTGGCACACTAAAATTCCTGAGGTTATTAAAGATCGCGGCTATCTCTGATAAAAGGTTCTTAGCCAACAAAAAAGACTAGGCTATATTGTAAGAAGTTTCGTTTATGTACAAGTTAAGGGCGCCTATGTTTACCAGACAGGAATTGCAGGTTATCGGGCAAACACTGGCGCAAAAGCGCGATTGGATAACCAAAAACATCAGTAGTGCCGAGGGCAGTGCCAGAATACAGATGGAGCAAAACCTGCATACGATTGAATCGGTTATGCAAAAAGTCAGCGCCCAGCTTCGGCCTGCACCTGCGACTAACGAAAAAACCACGGTAAATCATTACATTTCTGAAAAATCCATTTCCCCCATCCGCCAGGCTGCCCTCGCCCGTCGCCAGGAACTTCCTCCCGGGCAAATACGGGTTTTATTGGTTGACGACGACCAGCTTATCTATGAATTGGTTGCGGCATATTTGCATGAGTCAGGCATTCACCTGATCGATTTTGCCAGTGACGGTATGCGTGGCATCAGCATGATGTATGAAGCCAATCCGATTTACGATTTAGTGCTCTGCGATTGGAATATGCCCGGCAAATCCGGCATTGAAGTCCACAGCGCCATGCGCGCCGCTGAGCGATACATGGCAACCGTATTTATGCTGGTCACGGCTGTGAGTGAAGCCAAGCAAATTCGCTCCGCAATTGAAGATGGTGTGGACGATTATGTAGTGAAACCGATAGAGCAAGATAAACTGATTAAAAAAATTGCACGGTTTTTTCCGCAAGTGGGGGCTGTAGAGGCGGAATAGCGGGCTTAATAAATTAAGCCCCCACCATCAACGCCATAAATAAATTGAATTATGCGGCCAAGCTACCCCTAACCTTCGACTTCCACCATAAAATCCAGTGCTGCCTGCTGGCGGATTGCCTTGCGATGATTGGCCATCAGCTTGGTAATTTTTTCCTGATCGCACACTTGCCTATCCAGCATCACACGCGTTTTTAATTCCCCCATAGGTTCAGCAGTTGGGCATTTGCTGAATACAAACTGGTTGGAAATCAAATCCATAAACGGCCCTGATTTGCTACTGGGCATGATGAATAGCAACTGCAAGCCCAGGCTTTCAGTCAGATAATTGATTACTTCGCGCGAGCGATGCTCATCCATTTTGGAAAAGGCTTCATCCACCAAAACCATACGCAAATGGCTGTTGCCTTCATTAAAGCGGAACGCAGACGTAATGGCTGCACTGCGAATAATATACGCCGGTGTTTCCAATTGCCCACCGGAACCAGTGCCGTATTGGCTGAGTGCAATGGGCGCTTTGCCTTCCGGTTCCTTGTAAATTTCATAACGGCGATAATTACGGTAATCGGCAATACGCGTCAATTCACGCAGCGCTTTTTGTTCGTCCTCATCCAATAACATTGTCATCAAGCGCTCACGCACTTTTTGATGTTTGTCATCCAGCTTCATGGTGAACAAGGTTTCGTTTTCGTCACCGCCCGCCGTTGGACTATCCATGACCGCTTTGAAAAATTGCCAATACTCTTTAAATTCCGGTACCCAATCCCAATCAAACCGGAAGCGTTCACGATCAGCGCCAAAGCGATGGTGCTCCAGCTCTTTGTTCAAATCTTCCAGAATTTTTTTGCCATCATTAATCGCCTGGTAAATCGAGTGGCACAGGTTACTCACAAAGGCATTATTAAAACTTTCACGCAAGGATTCAATTTCTTTATGGCGTTGCGCAAGGATATGGTTTTTATCCCGATTATATAGCGCATCAAACTGACGGCGGATTTCACAAATCGCGCGGAAGTTGTTGCTGCCCAAATCATCATTGTAATCCACATCAAACAGGATTGAATCGCTGCTGGAGCAAAACTGGTTATGCATCATTGCCGCTTGCTGCAAGCGGTGCAAAATAGTTTTTAATTCTGCATTCACGCCCGCCAGTTGGCTATCAAAATACTGGCTGGAATGCTGGGTGATGTTTTCATCGGCAATCTGCAAACGGGCCTCGGCATCAAACTCCGGCCAGAGCGCAGTAATTGCCTGCACGTTGGATTCGCAATTATCCGCAATCGCCAGGTTTTTATCCTGCTCCGCATCCAGTTTGTGGCATTGGTTGTCCGCCAATTTTAATTCCGCGCGGCAATCAATCTGGGTATTGTTTAACCGCGTGTAATGTTCATTTTGCGCTTGCAGGCGTTGGTTCAGCTCCTGCAATTCCGCTTCCAAGGCTTTGGTATCGCTTAAGTCCAATTGCTGCAACTTTGCGTCAATCGCTGCGCTACGCGTTTGCGCAGTCACCATGGTTTGCAAACAATCGGCGTAAGTAAGCGGTTTTAATTTATCAATCGCAATCAATAATTCCTGTGCTTCTTCGGAGTGGCGCCCTGCCGCTTGCCATTCGGCAACCAGATCATGGAACTCATGGCGTTTTGCGTCCAATGCGCGCTCACGTGCCCCCTGGCCAAACACCAATTCCGATTCCGCCATATCGCAACGGAACATGGCGTAGTTACCAGAACCCATCGCATCTTTAGTGATACCACGACGGGTGTTTTTTAATTCCTTCGCATTATCCACGCGTTGCACGTTGCCATAACTGGCTTTGATATAAGCTTCGGCGGTCGCATGGGCAAAGCTCATAATCTGGGTGATGGAATTGGCAGTGTTATCTTGCAACTTGTCCAAATCCTTGCGCGCCTTTTCCCCCTGGATTACACGGGCACTTTTCGCCTGCCCACTCATGCCGCGCACGATGGCGATGGCTTCCGCTTCATATTCCGGCTCAACAATAATTCCGAACCGCGCCGCACCGATATAACCTTCAATCGCCGCTTGCCACTCGCGGTCTTTTACATCCACGTAATCGCAAAGTACACGGGCATCGGCTTTGGGGCATTGTGCATGGATTGCGTCCAGGGCAGCACGCACAAACCCGGGGTAGCTAACCTGTTTGGTTTCCAGCGTTTGTATTTCACGGCGTTTACTATCAATTGCTTTTTGCAAACGCTCGGCCTGGGCTTTGCGTTTATCGCGCTCTTGTGCGAGCTGGTCACGCAAATGCGTATGCCCCACATCGGCTTCAAACAGGCTGGCGAAAAAAGCATTGTGATTTTTTTGTAATTCAAGCACAGCGACGAGCTGATCGTCCTGCGAGCTCTGGATCCAGTCGCGATTCAATAACTGATGAATATCCTGTACGGAATTTTCTGCGCAAATGGATTTAATTAAGTTGGTTAGATTGCCCTCTTTAAATGCAGGCAAATCTACACTGATTGATGTTTGGCGCAGAGCCATTGCCAATTGCTGTGCGGCTTCCAGGTTCGTTTGCAATTGCTGGTGCTGTTTGCGCAGCTCCGGTACTTGTGCCTGGATTAATTTTTCCTGCGCAATTTTTTCCTGTTCAAGTTGATCCTTATCGCGCAAGGCAGGCACGCCCAAACGTCGCGCCGTTGCAGCCAGGATTAATTGGTTGATTTCATCGCGCTGGGCTTCGCAAGCGGCCAATGCTTGCTGGTTACTGGCCGATGTCTCGCGCAATAATTGTTGTTTGCGTTTTGCCTCAAGATAATGGCTTTGTGAATCGGCATAGCGGCGTTTGGCAACGGAATACAGCAGCACCTGCTGCTCCAGCCAATTACTAATGAAATTATCGGCCAATTGCCGCCCCTGGGCCATGCGCTCAATGCCCTGACGCAATTGCCGCGCATCAGCTTCCATAGTGTGGATACGTTTCAACATGGTAGAAACGCTGCGAATGGCTTCGCCGAGATCGCGGTATTCCAGAATTTCGTTAGCAACAAATTCATCAATACCTTTGATCGGCTTGTAAGCCATAAAACGCGAAAATGCGCGCGCCGCATTCATCGCTTCGCGTTCAGAAACCGCATCAACCCGGCCGCGCAAAATGCCGTAAAAACGGCAGAGGTAGGATTTTTTCTTATCGTATTTTTCGACTTGTTGCTGGCCATATTGACGGCGTAGGCCCGCATAAAGTTTATCCAGTGGCACTACATATTTATGCGTCTTTTCTTCTTTCAATAAATCGTTTAATGACAGCGACACGTCATTCAAAATAAAAAATTGGGTATCGTCCAAACGCGCTACTTTTTGCAGCGATGCACCCTGCCCGGTCGTTTCCAGGAATGCGCGCATGCCAATCAGCGCGGTAAATGGCTCGCTGTTTTCGCCTTGTGTTGGATAAAACACGGCCGCGAGATAACCATCGCAACCCTGCGGGCGCGAATAGGCTCCGTCATCACAACCTAACACATAGGACGCGAGTGTCCGCACCAGTTTGCCACCGCGACCGCGCTGGCTGGATTCATCCTGCCCCGGGTTAAAATGGAACAGGTTGTCATGCGCAGCGGTCATGATGGTCTGGATGGCATCCGCCGCCGTGGTTTTTCCTGAGCCGTTACCGCCAGAAAATAAATTGATAGGACCAAACTCGAACTCCGAGTTAGGAACATTCCCCCAGTTGACGTAAATGAATTTTTTTAAATACATAGCTTTACTCAGGAATCAGTGTCAGTCGCAAACAGCGAGCGATTGATATGCGGGGCCGATTTTTTTGCAGTGCGGGTTTCAAGTGAAGATTCATCATCGGATTCTTCAGCGTCATCATCAACCAGCAATAAATTGTCCGCCAAATGGTTGCGGATTTGCGCAAGCCATTCATTGTTCACCAGATTAATAATCAATGGGCGAATCTTGATCCAGCTCTCCCCGGAATCGATATCTGCCTCCGCCATAAAATGCACCAGGCGCAATTGACGCAGGCGCTTGAATGCAGCGCGACGTTCGCCCAGGTTTTCCGGCAAGCTGCGGCGTAATAAACTTTTCATGGCAAGCGCAATCGCTTCTAACGATAAGGTTGCACAGCCTTGTTCATCAATTCCACCTTCGCGTAAGGCTTTGTCGTATTCAGCACGCAATACCAGAATCAGCGCTACTTCGTGCTGGTTTAACCGATTGCGCAAACCGGCATTAAAGGATTCATCACTCTCGTCATCCATACCCGGCAGACGCGCTCCCGGTGGCAATACCCGCACAAAACGAAAATTGCTATCGTGTTGGAAGCGAATACCAATCAAACTGAAAAAATCATCAACCAGCGGTACTATGCGTACAAAGCGATCATACAACTCGGCTTCAACCTGGCTGTCATCGCGACAAAGAACACCATAATCCAATAAACGCTGGATGAGTTCGCGCCAGTTATCCAGCGAAATATTGTGCTTATCCAACTGCTCTTGCAGCGCGGCGGTTAGTGGTTCACTCATGATTTTTCACCATCATCAATCAGGCTGATAACAAACTCATCGCGCTGTTTGAAATATTTATCTTTCTGAATTAGCGGTTGCCCATGCAACCATTCATCTTGCTGATGCACCACAAAACGATAGCGGGAGGAAAGGTTTGCAGCCGCCCCCACCTCCACAGCATGAGAAAGGCCGAGCAACTCTTCCATATTCTTTGCTTGTAGTTCGCTACTGCTGACACTGCCTTTTTGCGCGAGTGCGGCATGCACAAAATCGCGAATGCTGCTCGATTGCAAAATAAAGGCTTTATCCAGCGCTTGCTGGATAAAAATACTTTTCTGTGCTTCTGCATCCAGCGCTTTGTCTTCATCCAATTGCGAGCGAATCAATTGGATGCTGCGCGGCGCACGCAACTGGATTTGTGATGGATCAACAAAACCGATTTGCAGGCTCGCCAGCGCTTCACCTTGCTCGATAAATAATTGATCCTGCTGCTCCGGTGCCAAATCGGCCAGGGAGCGATAAATATCCATCAAATCATCCTGCCCACGGCTATTAATGTAACTGAGCTGGCGGATAATAATATCGGCGCGCTGGGTGAAGGTATTTAACGCACGACGCAATGCAGGCAACATAATTTCGCAGGCATTTTTCAAGCGCGAGTCGATGGTTTCCAACAAGGTTTCCAGCAATGAAACACCGGGAATAACTTTTTGCGGCAAGGCTTTGCGCAAACGAATTTCCATGACTGCACGCCAATCTTTGGCGGCGGTTTCAGGATCGCCCTGGCCATATTTGCGTTTGCGGCGAATTTTAGTAATCAATTCAGAAATTTGATCGCGATATTTTTCCACGCTATCAGCCGATAAACGCACTTCCAGATCCGGTTTGAATACCGTTTCCATAAAATCAAAGAATTCGTCACTTGCCTGCTGCACCAATTGTCGCGATTCCACTTCACGCACCAATTGACGCTTACGCTCTTCCAGTTCTGCAATTACATCGGTGAAGTCACTGATGATGCGCTCGGAATATTCGTAAGCATCGAGCAAGTCGTTAATTTCACCCTGCTCATAAAACGCCTGCAAACTATTGCGCGTATTGCGCGTGTTGCGATTCCGTGTGCGGAACTGATTCGCATGGTTATCAGCAAAAGGCTGGGTAAACAAACGCCCCATACGACTAAAGCCGTAGCTGCTTTGCAAACTGGTTTCATCGACCTGCTTCTCCAGCCAACCATTTTCAATTAAGCGGTTGATAATAAAACTGGCAAGGTCGCGCTGGGTTTTGAAGCGGCCTTCACCATCCTCGGGCTCAGCGTTATCGGCGTCCAGAATTGGCGCACGGGCCACCGCTTCTTTAAAAATATCGACCAATTGCTCACGATTCATGGCATGGCCATAATCACGTAAATCGGTGTAAAGGCGTTGATACAAGAGGCGCAGGCACTCCGCAACCAACTCGCGGTATTTACCGGTGAGCGGATTAAAAAAATGCTGGCGGGAATCGCTAAAAAACATCAGATAATTTCACAGCAACGGCACTGCACTAAATGCAATGCCGCGCAAAAGTTTGTTGATCTTCCAAAGTCCACTCATCGGCCGGTTTTACCATTCGGGTTTCACACCAATCGGCACTGCCGACAACGACTTCGCGCTCATTGATCGCCGATACACGAGCAACAGAAGCGGCAGGAATGACATCCGCAAGCGCATCACCGGAACTATTAACCTGCGTGGCTTGTAATTGTTGCTCCGCTTGGGCAGCGATACCGGAGATTCGCCGGGCTTGTTCATTTGCCAGCGTTTCTTGCTGGGCTTGACGGTTAAAATAATTAACGGCTACTACACCAATACAAACCATGAGCAAACTCGCAGCAAACAAACTGACAACCAATTGATTATTGCGATAGAACGTCAACATAAATAACTCGTAAATCCCAGAGGGAAAAATTTAAATTAAGTATTAAGCCAATCGGCCATTTTTTCGGCGTAATAGGTGATGATTAAATCGGCACCGGCACGTTTGAATGCGGTCATGGTTTCCAGCACAATCGCTTTTTCATCGATTACACCGGCAGCCGCAGCCGCTTTTACCATAGCATATTCACCACTCACGTGATAAACAGCCAACGGGCGTGCTGAATTTGCGCGAATATGTGCGAGCACATCGAGATAAGCGATACCCGGTTTTACCATCAGGATATCTGCACCTTCAGCTTCATCCTGCAATGATTCGGCGAGGGCTTCACGGCCATTTGCCGGGTCCATCTGGTAAGTGTTGCGCGTGCCTTTAAAACTGCTATCCACGGCATCGCGGAACGGGCCATAGAATGCAGAAGCAAATTTAGTGGAATAGGACATGATGGGAATGTGCGTAAAACCGGCAGCATCCAATGCTGTGCGAATTGCGCTGATCATGCCATCCATCATGCCCGATGGTGCAATCATATCCACGCCGGCTTGCGCTGCGAGCACAACTTGCTTTTGCAAATTGGCAAGGGTTTTATCGTTATCAACATCATGGTCATGCACTACACCGCAATGGCCATGGGTTGTGTATTCGCAAAAACAATTATCGCTGATCACCAGCATTTCCGGCTGCGCTTGCTTGGCAACACGAATCATGCGCGCCAGCAATCCGTCTTCTGTCCAGGTGTCTGAACCAATAGCATCCTTATGCGTCGACACACCGAATAAAAGAACCGCACGTACACCTTTGCTCCACGCACGTTGCACAATTTCCGCCAGTTGTGCTTCAGGATAGCGATAAACATCCGGCATGGATTTAATCGGCACCGGAGCATCAATACCTTCTTCGATAAAAATGGGCAGAATAAAATCGCTCATGCGCACATGGGTTTCACGCACCAATTCCCGCAGTGCAGTTGTTTTGCGCAAACGGCGAAAACGAAAATCCGGTATGGTTAATGGAATTTGCATAATGGTATGCCTGTATGTCATGCCGATAAAAAATAATCGGACCGGTAAAAATATTAAATACTGAGCGAGCCTTCATGGCTCCACTCACACCGCACACGCATATCGCCCGAGCCCGGTTTGTGATAACCACTTTCCGCTTCCCAGGTAAACGTATGGGTGCCGGATAATTCAGTTTCCAAATGCACCGTGGCAGAAACCCAGTACATTTTGCTCAACAGTGATTCAAATTGGGCGATCCATTGATCCCATTCATATTCAACAGCTTTATACGATGCACCGAAATGCATTACTTCCGTTTGGTAGTTGTAAAAAGCAGATTCCACACTCGGAATCGAAAACATTTCCTGACTTAAAAACGGCCATTCTTCTGCGCGCGGCAACGACAACATGGCAGCGCGATTTACCCGAATCCGTTCTGATTCCGCCGTTGTCGGCGCTATATCCTTGATACAACCATAAACAATTGATTCTTGATCCATAGCTGTTTCTCTACTTTAGAAAGGCCACCACCAACTGCCTTTAAAACGCTCTTCACAACGCTGCAATTGATTTGCATATTGCTGCGAACGGGTTTCAACTTTGCGCGCAGTATTCATCAACCAGCCTTTCTGGCGATAAGTACCGCGATTATAACCACCGTGCCCTTCGTGATAGGCAAGGTACAAATTGTAGCTATCACCTGAACCAATACGGCTACGTTTTTGGCTTTGTTTGTTGTACCAGCCGATAAAATCTATTGCATCACCAAAATTATCGCGCCGGGCAAAACTGTTTCCGCCTTGATCCTGGTATTCATCCCACACCGCATTTTTCGCTTGCGGATATCCAAAAGCGTCACTCTTGCGCGGCCCCGGAAAAATCCACAGGATTTTTGTGCGCGGCGTGCGTGCGTTGTGCCTGAACATGGATTCCTGGTACATCATCGACATCATCACCGGCACCGGAGAGCCCCAGCGTTTTTCCGCTTTTTTGGCATCTTTGTACCATGACGATTTTTCATCAAAAATATCGCATAGGTTATTGGGATTGGAGGGCGGTAAGGTTGAACAACCAACCATTCCCAACACACTTGTTACTAACAATATTTTCAGGAACGAAACCATATTAAATAGACCGTCCATGCTCGCGCAGTAATTCAAGTAGTGCGGCTTCGTCCATTATTTTCAGACCAAGCTCTTCTGCTTTTGCCAATTTTGAACCGGCACCGGGACCGGCAACCACATAATCCGTTTTTGCCGAAACACTGCCAGCCACTTTTGCCCCCAATGCCAGCAAATGGGCTTTAGCATCATCGCGCGACAAGGCTTCCAGGGTACCGGTTAATACATAGGTGAGGCCATTTAATGGCAGCGCTTGCGGGCTTGCTACTTCGATATTATCCCAATGGATACCGGCATCGCGCAGCTTTTCAACCGCGACGCGATTCGATTCCTGCGCGAAAAATTCAGCAACAAAATGCGCAACTACCGGGCCGACATCCGGCACTTTTTGCAAGGTTTCTTCATCTGCTGCGGCCAACGCCTCAAAACTGCCAAAATAATTGGCAAAATTGCGCGCAGTAGCCTCACCGACTTCGCGAATGCCTAGCGCAAAAATAAATCTCGCCAAGGTCGTTTTCTTGGTATTTTCGAGCGCAAGCAAAATATTATCGGCCGATTTTTCACCCATCCGATCCAGGCCAGCCAATTGCTCGCGCGTCAAACTGTAAATATCAGCCAGTGTATTTACCAAGCCAAGATCTACCAATTGTTCGACCAGCTTATCACCCAAGCCCTCTACATTCATGGCTTTGCGCGCAGCAAAATGTTTGATCGCTTCTTTGCGTTGCGCCGCACACACCAAGCCACCGGAGCAGCGCGCAACCGCTTCATCGGCAACGGTTTCTACTGGCGAGCCGCACACAGGGCAATGCTCGGGAAAAATAATCGCGCGCGCATTGTCAGGACGCCGGGCTTCTATCACTTGCACGATCTGCGGAATGACGTCACCCGCGCGGCGAACAATAACCGTGTCGCCAATTTTTAAACCAAGGCGCTGGATTTCATCGCGATTGTGAAGCGTTGCATTGGACACAGTAACACCGCCGACAAACACCGGCTGCAAACGCGCAACAGGAGTTACAGCACCGGTTCGCCCGACCTGGAATTCCACATCCAATAATGTTGTAGATTCCTCTTGTGCTGGAAATTTATAAGCGATAGCCCAACGGGGCGCACGGGAGATAAAACCCAATTCATTTTGCAACTGGCGGGAATTCACTTTAAATACAATGCCATCAATATCGTAAGCGAGCGCATCACGCTTTGCGCCAATGCGACGATAGAACTCAATCGCTTGCTGGATATTTTTTGCCACATCCGTTTCGCGGTTGGTTAAAAAGCCCCAGCGTTTTAATGCACCCAACAAGCCACTGTGTGTCGCGGGCAACTCACCACCTTCAACCAAACCGACGCTATAGGCGCACATTTCCAGGCGACGGCTTGCAGTAATACGTGAATCCAGCTGGCGCAATGCACCTGCTGCCGCATTGCGCGGATTTACAAATAATTTTTCATCCGCAGCGCGCGCTTTTTCGTTAAGTGCATTAAATGCCGTTTTGGGCATATAGATTTCGCCGCGCACTTCCAGCACTGCCGGGAAATCATCGCCATGCAAACGCAGCGGAATTGAATTAATGGTGCGGACGTTTTGGGTGATATTTTCACCGTTAGTGCCATCACCACGAGTAGCGCCGCGAACCAGCATACCATCGCGATACAAAAGGCTGACGGCAATGCCATCAAGCTTTACTTCACAGGCATATTCAATATCGCCCGATGTTTTTAAACGATCCAGAATGCGTTGGTTAAATGCCAGCAATTCCTCATCGCTAAATGCGTTGTCGAGCGATAGCATCGGCATTTCGTGCACGACGGTTTGAAATGCGGTCAAGGGTGTTGCACCTACGCGCTGCGTTGGCGAATCAGGAGTAATTGCTTGAGGATACTGTGTCTCCAGCTCAATCAGGCGACGCATCAGGCGATCATAGTCAGCGTCAGTGATTTCAGGGTCATCAAGCGCATAATAACGATAGCTATGGAAATTGATTTGCTTCCGCAGCTCATTAATTTCGGGAAGAATATTTTCTAAAGAAGGAGTAGACATGAATAAAAATACCTGATGATTCGGCTTGGGGCTATGCGCGATTCATGCCTTAGCTTGCGGCGCTGGGTTCCAAATAATTTTTTACACATCCTTGTGGCAGATTGAATTAATGGCGCGGTGGACGACGGAATAAACGCATACGTTCAAAATCGCGAATACGCTGGCGGCAATGCTCCAATGTCTGGCGAGTCATTGCACTGCGCTGCTCATCTTTTAATTCGCCATTCAAACCTTCCGCAATAGCTTGCGCGGTATCCACCATCAAATCGAACGATTGCATAGAGTCGGCGTCAATTGGCAAGGTCATAAATAAACTTACGCCGGGTGTTTCAAATTCATCCATTGCATCCAGATCAAACGTGCCCGGCTTCACCATATTCGCCATGCTGAACAATAACGCGCCCTCACCTTTTGCATCGCTGTAGCGATGGAAAATATCCATGCTGCCGTAGCGCATTCCGCATTGCAAAATCACGTCGAGCAAATCGGCACCATTCAACATTTCGCCTTTGTGGGCCATGACATTAATAATTAATACTTCTTCCGGTTCAGCGGGCTGCTTACTGGCAAGATTTTGTTGTGATTGGCCGTCGCGCTCGCTATCAATATCCTCTTGCTCATCGTATTCGTCACTATCGTAGTCATCAGCATCATAATGGTGATCATCATCGGCTTCGGCATAATCATCGGATTCTTCTTGCAAATCCTCAGCGCGATAATCATCACGCTCGTCTTGATAACGGTCGTCAGCGTCATAATCGTCACGCTCATCATACTGCTCATCAAGATCATCAAGATCATCATCGCGCGATGCAGAAAAACCGGGTTCGATACGCTCCTGATTGCCTTGCTCATTAATAAAAGGCTCTGTCCTGGCTTCTTCAACCGACTCCATTAATAAGGGAACAGACTCACCCAGATTCAAACTGGTTTGTTGTGGCTCGCGCGCTGACCTGCGCTCAACGACCGGAGCGTCACCGTCAGGGCGCGAACGTTTTTCAATGTAGGATTTTGCCTGCGCTTTTTTCTCAATACTTGGAATGGGAATACTGGGGTCCCGCTGCCCGATTACGCGTGCACCGCCATTAGGCAATTCGCTGGTATAACTCGGGGTTTCCTCGGGAATATCGTCATTATCATCAGAATGACTCCGCAAGCTCTTTTTCAACGAGCGCGATACTTTAATGCTGCCGTAGCGTTCATTACGCTTGCGTCTGATTCCGTCAATAAGAATAACCAGAATCAAAATAGTACCTATGATGATGAGCCAATCTTTCATAAGTTGATCCGTAATAAATTATTCAATATTAAACTGCAGCCAATTCTGCAGCTTCGTCCACATCGACCGTTACCAACCGGGAAACGCCCGGTTCATGCATGGTAACACCCAAGAGTTGATGCGCCATTTCCATCGCGTTTTTGTTGTGGGTGATATAAATAAACTGCACATGTTCTGACATTTCTTCCACCATGCGCGCGTAGCGGCCAACGTTGGCATCGTCAAGCGGTGCATCAACTTCATCGAGCATACAGAAAGGCGCCGGGTTCAAACGGAAAATGGAAAATACCAGAGCAATGGCTGTCAGTGCTTTTTCACCACCGGAGAGCAAATGGATTGTACTGTTACGCTTGCCCGGCGGGCGCGCCATAATAGCAATGCCGGTATCGAGCAATTCGTCGCCGGTTAATTCCAGGTAGGCATGGCCGCCACCAAATACTTTGGGGAATAGCTCCTGCAAACTCTTGTTAACCTGATCGAAGGTTTCTTTGAAGCGAGTACGTGTTTCACGATCAATGCGCTTGATTGCATTTTCCAACGTTTCCAGCGCTTCCATTAAATCTGCGTTTTGTGCATCCAGATAATTTTTGCGCTCGGATTCAGTTTTATATTCATCAATTGCGGCGAGGTTAATTGGGCCAAGGCGGGCAATTCGCCCCGCAATCGCATCCAGTTCCTCTTCCAGCGGTTTTACTTCAGTACCTTCCGGCATTTCCGCCAGGATAGTGTCCAGGTTTAATTCTTCTTCCTGCAACTGCTCAACAATAGTTGCACGCTGAACCTCAAACATTTGTGCAGCCAAACGCTCCTGCTCGAGATGCGCGCGCACTGCTTGCACTTCCTGTTCCGCACGGCTGCGCGCCTGTTCGGAATTACGCAATTCATGCTCAACCGTTTCCAATGCGCGCCGCGCTTCCGTTAATGAAGCCTCAACCGACAACCGTTTGGCAAGGCTCGCTTCAAGCTCGAGTTTATACTCTTCAACCGGATCGCGATTATCGGCGATGCTTGCCAGCAAATTTTCACGGCGCTCGTGTAACCGCGATGTTTGCTCTTGTAAACGGCCAATTCCCAAACGAATGGAATCCAGTTGGGTTTTTACCGATTGGAAGCGCATCGCCAGCTCATGGGCTTTATCTTTGTCGTGACGGGCACGTTGGCGGGCAGTATCCAGCCCGGTACGAATATCATCGCGCTGTTGCAGTAAGGTTTCACGTAACTCGGTGTCCTGCTCCATCATGTCGATGGCTTCACTCAGGATCATACGCGCTTCGGATAAATGCTCTGCTTCCTGTTCCATTTGTTCGCGCGCTTCACGAATTTCATTTTCAGCACGCTCACGGCGCATATTGATTTGCTCAACACGAACTTGTTTGGCGCTGAGCTGTGAGCGCAACTCACCGTATTTACGGTTTTGCTCATCTACTTCGCGCCGCAATGTTTCACGATCCTGCTCCAGGCGTTTGACAGTTGCACGCCCTTCTTCCAATTGCAGGTTCAGCAATTCAACTTGCTCTTCAGCATCCGCTAACTGCGCGCTTAATTCTTCCAATTCCTGGCGACGGGCGATGACCCCAGAGCTGGCATCGGTATCGCGCGTGACGCGCACCCAATGCGGACTCAACCAGATACCATCGCGGGTAATGACCGATTCACCCGCGCTCAACTGCTTACGTAATGCCAGGGCTTCATTTAAATCTTCGGCGATGTAAATACCGGCGAGCACACCATTAACATCCCAGGGCGCGCTTACTTTATCGCCAAGCAATTTCGCTTTAGTGAAAGAAACAGCGGCAGTTTTTGCTGCGGTATCAAATAAAACCAATTCACCTTGTGTCAAATCACTCAATAAGGTTGCAGCAGAATCCAGGTTGTCAGCGCAGACCGCTTGCAAGCTGGAACCCAATACTGTTTCCAGTGCTTTATCCCAACCGTCATCAACACTGACCGATTCCGCCAAACGCGTATTGCCACTCAAACCCTGCTGGTTTAACCATTGGGTAACTGCTTTATTTTTTTCGCCCAACGCGGCCTGTTGCAATGCTTCCAATGAAGCGTGGCGACCGCGCATGGTTTGCAATTTACTTTTGACCTGGTCAAGTTCAGCAACCAGGCGATTGTTGTCGTTGCGGGTGTTGTCGAGCTGTTCAGATTGTTCATCGAGTTTGGTGCGTTTTTCTTCAGCCACCAAATCCATTTCTGCCAATTGTTCATTCAATTGGTGAATAGACTCGTCCTCGGAGCCTTCCTGCAAATTATTTTTTTCTTCACGCAATTTTTCGATACGTTGCAACAAACGCTGTTGAACTTGCTCAAGGTGCTGGATACGGGATTGTTGCACTTCCGCGCGCTGACGCGGTTCGGAGGCACGCTGGTTAAAACTGTCCCATTCGTTTTGCCAACGCTGCATGGATTCTTCAGCGTCAATCAATGATTCACTGGAGGTTTCTTCGGCGGCTTTGATTAAATCCAGCTCCGGTTCCAATTCAAGTAATTCGGCTTCCCAGGTTTCAGCTTTTTGCGTATCCACCGCTAAATTTTCTTCGGCTTCCTTACTATCGCGTGTGGTTTGATCAAGGTCAGCTTGTAGCTGGCGGGCGCGTTCGTTAGCGTGCTGGATGCTTTGTTCAAGGCGGGCGATTTCAGCACCTATCGCATAATAACGGCCTTGGACTTCATTAAATTTATCGCCCAGCTCGGTGTATTGCGCGCGATATTTTTCAATTTGCGTGTCTTTGTTAACCTGATCAGTGACAAAGGATTCCATACGCAGCTCCAGATCGCGAATGCCTGCTTGTTTGGCTTTCGCTTGCAGATCCAGTTGCTGGTATTTCAATGCTTGTAATTGCGCTTTTAATAAACGCTCTTCTTTTTTGTACTCTGCATATTTTTCGGCGGCTTGCGCCTGGCGTTGCAAACGGGAAAGCTGGCGCTCCAGTTCATCGCGGATATCTGTTAGACGCTCCAGGTTTTCCTGGGTACGGCGCATACGGTTTTCAGTATCTTTACGTCGCTCTTTGTATTTGGAAATGCCCGCCGCTTCCTCGATATAAACGCGCAATTCTTCGGGCTTGGCTTCGATCAATTTGGAGATCATGCCCTGCTCGATAATCGCGTAACTGCGCGGCCCCAAACCGGTCCCCAGGAAGATGTCGGTAATATCGCGGCGGCGGCACTTGGTGCCATTCAGGTAATAGCTGTTGTCGCCATCGCGCGACACTTTGCGTTTGATACTGATTTCAGTAAAGCCGGCGTATTCGCCGGTGAGGGTGGCATCCGAGTTGTCGAATACCAATTCAATAGAAGCCTGACCGACCGGTTTCCGGCCGCTGGAGCCGTTAAAGATAACGTCGGTCATGTTTTCACCGCGCAGGTTTTTGGCGGAAGATTCACCCATTACCCAGCGCACGGCATCGATGATGTTGGACTTACCGCAACCATTGGGACCTACAACAGCGCATAAATTGCTGGGAAAGTTGACCGTCGTCGGATCAACGAAAGATTTAAAGCCAGCCAGCTTGATGCACTTTAACCGCATAGTTCCACATCACCATTATTTG
>JAGKWO010000049.1 GCA_021151835.1 Gammaproteobacteria bacterium | reverse complement strand
CGGCGACGAAGTACAGGTTGCATTGGAAAGCGTGGAAGATGGTTTCGGTGAAACCAAACTGTCTCGTGAAAAAGCCAAACGCGCTGAAGCCTGGAAAATCCTTGAAGCAGCTCATGTTGCTGAAGAAGTTATCAAAGGTGTTATCAATGGCAAAGTTAAGGGTGGTTTCACCGTTGACGTTGCTGGTATCCGTGCCTTCCTTCCAGGTTCATTGGTAGATGTTCGCCCTGTGCGCGAAACTACCCACCTCGAAGGTAAAGAGCTGGAATTCAAAGTAATCAAGCTGGATCAAAAGCGTAACAACGTGGTTGTATCTCGCCGCGCTGTGCTGGAACAAGCTAACTCTGTTGAGCGCGATGAATTGCTGGCAACCTTGCAAGAAGGCCAGGCTGTTAAAGGTATCGTTAAGAACCTGACCGACTACGGTGCGTTCGTTGACCTGGGCGGCGTAGATGGTTTGTTGCACATTACTGACATGGCGTGGAAGCGTATCAAGCATCCAGGTGAGATCGTAAATGTTGGTGACGAAATCGACGTTAAAGTATTGAAGTTTGATCGTGAGCGTAACCGTGTATCTCTGGGCCTGAAACAACTCGGCGAAGATCCATGGATCGCTATCACCAAGCGTTATCCGGAAGGCGCTCGTGTGAAGGCTAAAGTGACCAACCTGACTGATTACGGTTGCTTCGCTGAGCTGGAAGAGGGCGTTGAAGGTTTGATCCACGTTTCTGAAATGGATTGGACCAACAAGAACATCCATCCTTCAAAAGTTGTTCAATTGGGCGATGAAATTGAAGTTATGGTTCTGGATATCGATGAAGAGCGTCGTCGTATTTCCCTCGGCCTGAAACAATGCCAGGAAAATCCATGGGATGCGTTTGCCCGCACCTGTGCGAAAGGCGACAAGATCAGCGGTAAGATCAAGTCAATCACCGACTTTGGTATCTTCATTGGTCTGGATGGCGGTATTGATGGTCTGGTTCACTTGTCCGACATCAGCTGGCACGAAGCAGGCGAAGAAGCGGTTCGCAAGTATAAGAAAGGCGACGAGCTGGAAACTGTGGTATTGGCCATCGATCCAGAGCGTGAGCGCATTTCGTTGGGTATCAAGCAACTGGAAGCCGACCCGTTCTCTGAATACGTTTCAGTGAATGACAAAGGCGCGGTTGTTAAAGGTATCGTGAAAGAAGTTGAAGCCAAAGCTGCTGTAATCACCCTGGCTGATGATGTTGAAGCGGTATTGAAAGCATCAGAGTTGAGCCGTGAGAAAGTGGAAGATGCGCGCAACTTGCTGAAAGTTGGCGATGAAGTTGAAGCCAAGATTATTGCGGTAGATCGCAAGAATCGCAGCATCAACCTGTCAGTGAAATCCAAAGACGTAGAAGATGAGAAAGCGGCATTGAAAGAGCTTTCCAGCAAGCAGTCAGATCAAGCTGCACCTACCACTTTGGGTGACCTGATCAAAGCGCAAATGCAGAGCAAAGAGTAATCTTTGATAACGGTGGCCAGCAAATGCTGGCCACCGCTGTTTTAAAGCGTGCTATATATAGTTAACGTTGATTTATAGCTATTTCATATATTTTCTGAAGTGTTGTGTTTTGTAATCCGTCACTAAAATAGAGAAACAGGTTATGACCAAATCAGAATTAATTGAATACATCACCGAAAAGCAGAATCAATTAACTATCAAAGATGTTGAAATGTCCGTAAAGCTTTTATTGGACTACATGTCTGATATCCTGGCATCGGGCGAGCGTATTGAAATTCGCGGGTTTGGCAGTTTTTCACTCCATTACCGTGCGCCGCGCACCGGGCGAAACCCCAAA
Organism: Gammaproteobacteria bacterium; assembly: GCA_021151835.1. Taxonomy (GTDB): domain Bacteria; phylum Pseudomonadota; class Gammaproteobacteria; order Pseudomonadales; family Cellvibrionaceae; genus Cellvibrio. The sequence continues at coordinate 35,976 of JAGKWO010000049.1, read as the reverse complement.
ACGGGTGAGGCAGTAATACTTGAGGGGAAATACGTACCTCACTTCAAGCCTGGAAAAGAAATGCGCGATAGGGTGAACGAAAGCATCAATAAGTAATTGTCAGGTGCTGGAGGTTGTAAGTTTTATTAGTGATATCTGGTTTGCCAGTTGCTGATTGTTGTTTAGTCTTCCTTGTTTTCGAATGCATGTTTATTCCATTCCCTTTTCTCTTCTGTTTTTAGGCACGCTAGAGATCCTTACACTTTTTGCCCGCTTATAAATAATTGATTGCAGATCGGGTATGGATGCCGATCATAATAACCCTCGATTTTTTACCCTTCCTTTCCAACTCTGTTTTCGATGTGCGTATTTATTACGCTCACATCAGTTCTTGTCTTTTGTCTCGCTTAAAAAATCGCTGATTAATCTACGCTGCTATTCTGGTTATTCCGGTTATTAGACCGATGATGAATTGAGTTGAATACAAATCCTTCATCAAATGGCATGAAAGTTGAAAAGCCTTGAGAGTAAGGTTGGTTTGATTGGTTATTTTATGAATGATGCGGTGATATTTGTATAAAGAATCGATAGGGCGGTCGTTTGCTCGGGTTATTTGCCGATAACTAACCAGTGGGATTATTAATTGGTTGTCAGTTATGGTGCGGTAAGAAATTTTCTGCACTTAATTAATGCCAAATAAAAATACAAATCGGGAATGCAATTAGAGAGGTTTGCCCCTATAGCGTGCAAGGGGGGTAATTGGCATTCACGGGTGTTGATGCCCGCAGGTTTTGGGATAGGCATTCATTCTTTGAGTTGGCTGGCAGTGCAAAAGATGTAACCAACGTTCGGCTAATCAATCGAATGCTACGCACTCCGGTGCAGCGGTAATCACGGAAATAAGTCACAGCATTAATAACATTAGTAGTCGTATTGTAGCGACACGAATGCCCAGTGAGATCGCAGCTAACATGGCGCGCGCGCAGGAAAGCACGCAGCAGGTATTGATGAGCGTGATCAGGGTGGTGGATAAACAGAAAAATCCATGCAGGGGGTTGGTATTGCCGATGAATCATTAACAGCGATTTTAACCACAACGGACGATGTTTTTGTATTAATCGATGAAATTGCCGTAGCCGCAGGCCAGCAGGATATTGCAGCAGCGGAGATTTCAACGCATAGCGAAAAAGTTGCAAGCCTGGCGAATCAAAATAGTTACCGCGCCGGGCAAGTGGCGGAAATTGCCGGGCACTTGCACAGATTGACCTACAGCACGGAGTAACACTATGGAAACTCCAGTTTCTCTAATGATAATTTTGTTGGCCTTTCCAATTGGTTTTTTGCTCTTTCTAATGTTGTCCTTGCGCCGTAAAAAAAATCAGGCCAACCAATTATTTATTCGCGGGATTGAATACATCAAATTATTACGCAGTCTGTTAACCTGCGTGCAGCAACATCGCGGATTAACCACCGGTTTTATTAACGGCAATCATTCCGCACAACCCGACATAGAAGCGCTGGATACACGTATCAAACACCTTATGGCTACCCTTGAAGCTACCGGTGACTGGATGACTGAAAATATAAAATGGTCGAGTCTGGTTGATCACTGGACGCGTTTAGGGATGGGATATTTACACGGGGATGCTGATAAAAATTTCAAGCAACATAATATTCTTATCGCCAATTTACTGTATTTAATTGATGACGTTGCTGACGCTCATCATCTTTCCAAACTGACTGGTGATACGATGGATACGGATTGGCGTTATCTGTTGTCTATTGCCGAATACATTGGCCAGGCCCGCGCATTGGGAACCGGTGTTGCAGCCAAGGGTGAATGTTCAAGTGTATTGCGTATTCAGTTGAATCATTTGCGCAACAAAATTGCTTCCAGTGTGGATGCATCCTGGCCGGAAAAATCACGCGTTGAAATCCATTATTTATTGCGCTGTATTGAATCCCAATTGATAGTGGATAAACCCAGCATTGATGCGAGTGAATATTTCAAGTTGGCAACCCGATGCATTGAACACGTGTTGGAACAATTTGATCGCCAGATTGATCGCTTGCAGTATTATCGAAATTAGTTGGAATTATTTTCTTTAGTGTTGGCAGCTTTTTGTTCTGCACGTTTTTTCTTGCGCTTCACCCAGTTATGGCCCACATGCCAACGCCAATAGGCTTGCATTGAAAAATACCCCAAGGTACCGAGTAGTAAGCCGGTAATAATGGACCCCGCTGCCAGCGGTTTCCATAAATGGCCAAATTCATTAGCCAGCCAATCCCAGCTGAGTTGTGGTTCAGTCAGGGTGATTGGATCCAGTTGCAATACCAATCTGCCCATTTGGTAAGTAATGAAAAAGAAAAACGGCATGGTGAAGGGATTGGTAATCCAGGTCAGCGCAACCGCTAACGGAAGATTACAGCGGAAGAACAGTGCCGCCGCTGCGGCGACAGGCATCTGGCCGGGAATTGGCAGCACTGCGACCAATAACCCCCAAAACATGGCAACGGAAACCGAATGGCGATTTAAGTGAAATAAATTGGGATCATGGAGCAGGTCGCCCAGAAAGTTGAATGCCGGGTTGCTTTTAATTGCAGCGGGGGTCGGGATAAATCGCTTAAGTAAGTTACGCGCCATGCCAAAAAACCAAGTCACTACCTAAAAAAGAGGGGGCATTATGCCCGTAAAATTTGGCTAAGGCCATGTTATTGGTACCTGAGCCAGTCTTGTTAGCCATCGCAGGATGCCATAAGCTGCACGACAATCTGATGACAAGGGGTTATCAGTAGCTGGTTAAAGGACGAACCATATGCCCATCTATTTGCTTCTCTTTGCCATTGCGGTCATCGCCGTTGGCTTCCTGCCGTACCTTCCTTCGCTTCAGTGGTTGTGGGGCCTTCCTGTCCTTGCGTTGTTGATTGCCCGGGTTACGCATCAATATTGGATTATTGCATTGTTAGCGGGGTTGGGGTGGGGCATTTACGCCGGCCATCAATTAACCGCTATGCAATTGGATGAGTCACTTGCAGGAAAAAACCTTCAGGTCATCGGAATTATTGCTGATGTACCTGATACCCATGACAAGCGCCTGCGTTTTAATTTAAAGGTCCATGAAGTAATAAACCACGATGGCACTTCACCGGATTTGAGTGAATTTCCCGCCAAGCTGCAACTGGGCTGGTATTCCTCCTACAGCAAAACGGCAACGGCACATCTACCGGAATTAGTAGTGGGACAAGCCTGGCAATTGGAAGTTCGATTGAAACGTCCGCGTGGTTTTTCCAATCCTGCCGGTTTTGATTACCAGGCCTGGTTATTGCGACAGGGCATTGGTGCCACAGGTTATGTTGTTAATTCGGACAATAATCGGCTGCTCGATAATTACCCGGCAGCAGGTTGGCACGAGTGGATTGATCGCCAACGGCAGTTATTACAGCAATGGATTTTATTGCGTAGCAATTCCACCGAGCGCGGAATTTTAATTGCGTTGCTCATCGGCGATTCGTCTTATGTAGAAAAGGAGCAATGGAATCGCATGCAACAAACCGGAACGAGCCATCTGATTGCTATATCCGGATTGCACATTGGTTTTCTCGCGCTGTTCGGATTTTATATCGGGCTGGGTATTGGAAAATGTATCCAGCTTTTTTGGCATTCGTGCCCCGCCTTGATATTCGCTTGGTTAATGGCAATCTTTTGTGCAAGTTTCTATTCCGCGCTCGCCGGTTTTAATATTCCTACTGTACGCACATTGATTATGCTGACGGTATTTTATGTGGCGTGTTTATGGCGACGCAGTGTGCGCATTGGCGATATTTTTTGTTGCGCATTGGTGTTAGTGGTAATTATTGATCCCCTCGCTGCTTATGACATGGGCTTCTGGTTATCGTTTGGTGCTGTCGCTTTACTATTATTTTATTTTTCGGGGCGCTGGATTACTAAAACAGAAAAGACCCATTGGCGCGGTTTTTCGTTGTTCGATATGACCCGGGGTTTTCTTCGATCCCAATGGGTTATGTTTATTGGTTTATTAATTCCACTCAGTGTATTGGTTAGCAGTGTGTCTTTGGTTGCACCTGTTGCTAATGCGATTGCCATTCCGCTAATTACCTTTTTTGTGGTGCCTTTATTATTAGTTGGTGCCGCATTGGAAAACACCTTCTCCGCTATCAGCAATTTTTTATTGGGCGTGGCAGGTGTTGCAATGGAATGGCTAAAAATAATTTTGCAAACAATTCTGGACGTTACCGGCGCGTGGGCCAGCCCGATAATTGCGTTTGAATGGCATTTATGTTTGCTCATCAGTTTAAGTTGTTTGATCTTGTTATTGCCTAAAGGGCTTTTTCAGCGACGTATTGGTTGGTGTGGTTTGTTATTGGGGGGATTCCTTGCGTATTTTGTCCCGGCGGTAAATGTTCCTGAATTAAAAATGACGGTAATGGATGTAGGGCAGGGGACGGCAGTTGTGGTACAGGTAAAAGATAAAACCCTGGTATACGACACAGGGCCAAAATATACCGATAGTTTTGACGCTGGCGGAGCAATCCTTGCTCCTTATTTATTTTCACAAGGAATTTCCACTATTGATGCATTGGTCGTTAGCCACAACGATTTGGATCACGCCGGTGGAATGAATAGTTTCCTTGATAAGGTAAATACCCGCGCGATAATGCTTGGTGATATGGAAAATACATCCTTTGTCCAGCGTGATTTTGCTGCGGTAGGCAATTGCCACCAACAATCCCCCTGGCGATGGCACCAGGTTTCATTTGAATTTTTGCCGGTCTCTATAGCGCGCAGGACTACGGATAATAATAAATCTTGCGTGCTACTGGTGCGCTACCGGAATCAAACTGTATTGTTGCCGGGCGATATTGAAACCCGTGTTGAGCATCAACTGTTAAGTGACAATAAAATCCCTGCGGATTTAACAGTACTGCTCGCCGCACACCACGGTAGCCGCACGTCTTCCGGTTTGAAATTTATCCGCCATACGAGACCGCAATTTGTTGTTTATTCAGCAGGCTATCGCAGTCAGCACGGCCACCCCCATCCACAAGTGCGTAAACGTTTTGCAGCGATCAATAGTCGCGAATTGAATACCGCTGAATCCGGTGCACTTATTTTTGAGTGGTTTGATGATGAAGCTATGAAATTCAGTGAATACCGTAAAACTTCGCGCAAGTATTGGTTTGAATAATATATTGCGATGATTTCTTAAATAAAAAATCCAGCATGAGTGTTGCTTGCGATAAAGTGAATTTTAATGACAATCCAGTGTATGTTTTTTCTTCCGCGACAAATTCGTCACAGGTGCTGCAAAAGTCGCACGTTAGAAAACTAAAGTCGAACTCGCATTTCAGCGTGGCCACTCCTAGAATCGCTCCGCTGACGCTGCACGCACCACGGCAGTATGCATGGTGTCAGCACAACTCATAATTAAAACGTCCAGGCTATTACATCTACAATGGGTGATGGCCAATTTTGAAGGAGATCAAAATGAAAATAATCAACAGTCCCCGCGTTATGTCCATCAGTTTAAGTGCGTTGTTTACCTGTGCTGCATTCTTGTTTTCGGCGGCCAACGCAAGCGCACACGGATATATTTCCTCCCCCAAAAGCCGTGTGCTTATCTGTAAGGAAAATGACCCTGCAAGTCCTACGTTACCGGCATGTATTGCTGCGCGGGAGGCGGGCAACAACGGTTTTTATGAACCTCAAGGTGTGCAGATTTACGGAGCGCTTGATAACCACCAACAATTAATTCCCGACGGTAAATTATGCAGTATCGGGCGAGGTGATTATGCGGGGCTGGATCTGGTCAGGGACGATTGGCCGACAACCCTCGTCGATGCGGGGGTAAGGGAATTCGTATGGACCAACACTGCGCAGGTAAAAACGCGTTATTTTCGTTACTACATTACCAAAGAAGGTTTTAATCCCGCCACAACACCGTTGAAATGGTCCGACCTGGAATTGATCCACGATTCGGGGCCTGCGAACCAGGAAGCGGTTTCCCGCCACCTGGTCAATTTGCCTCACCGCACAGGTAAACATATTGTTTACAGTATCTGGCAACGGGATTGGCAAATAGATGCTGCCGAAGCGTTTTACCAATGTGTTGATGTGGAATTCCGGCCAACTTCCTCGACATCTTCATCCTCTTCAAGACCGAGCAGCCACTCAAGTTCATCGGCCAATAATATTTGCGCAAACTTGCCGGTGTGGAGTGCAACTGCCGTTTATACAAGATCACAGCAAGTCCAATACAACAATAAGCGTTATTCAGCTAACTATTGGACGCGCGGTAATAATCCGGAGCGCTACTCGGCGCCTTATGATCATTGGTCGTACCTGGGGTCTTGTGAGGTAACGTCCTCTTCATCCCGCACCTCATCCAGTGCACCGGCCAGCCGTTCCAGCAGTTCCACGTCATCACCTTTGCCGGGCTAATAAAAAATCAGGGCAAGCCCGGTAAGGCTCGCCCTGATTTTTTTTGCGGTGATGGTTACCGAATCATTCTGCTTTTTGTTCGGCATTTTTCTTGTGATCAGTGATTTTCTTTTTCTTTAACTCAAACAGCAGCAAGGAATGATCCGTTACCACATATTCGTGCTCAAAATGATAAAAATCATGTTTGTTGCGTTGCGGTTGATTGGTATCGATCAGGCAACTCCAGCCACTGCCCTGGGGCACACTGGGCAATTTGAAGTTTACCGCTTCAGCTTGGGCGTTGAGGATTAATAATAAAGTTGCATCTGAACCGCGGCGATGAATCCCCGTGGGCTGTGCGCGGCCATCCATGATCATGCCGAGGCAACAGAGATTGGGATCGTGCCAGTTGTCCTCTACCATTTCGTTGCCTGATGGGGAAATCCAGCTCACATCTTTAACATCCAGCTCTTCATTGTATTCACCCACGAGGAAACGACCGCGGCGCAACATGGGATAGGCATGGCGCAATTTGATTAATTTGCGCGTGAACTCGAGCATGGTTTTTCCCTGTTCCTTGATATCCCAATTGATCCAGCTGAGTTCATTATCCTGACAGTACACGTTATTGTTGCCGTTTTGGGTGTGGGCAAATTCATCGCCGCATACCAGCATCGGTGTACCTTGCGAAAATAATAAGGTCGCCATCATATTGCGCATCTGGCGCTGGCGCAGGCGATTAATATTGTCGTCGTCGGTAGGGCCTTCAACGCCGTAGTTGGCCGAGAGATTATTGTCGGTGCCGTCGGAGTTGTCGTGGCCGTTGGCTTCGTTGTGTTTTTGCTCGTAAGTAACCAGATCGTGCAGGGTGAAACCGTCGTGCGCGGTCACAAAATTCACCGAGGCAGAGGGGCGGCGACCACGGCGATTAAAGACATCGCCCGATGCCGTAAGGCGGCTCGCCAATTCCTGGATTTTACCTTTATCGCCGCGCCAGAAAGAGCGCGTTATATCGCGGAAGCGATCATTCCATTCCAGCCAGCCCGGCGGAAATGCACCCACCTGATAACCGCCCATGCCGCAATCCCAGGGTTCGGCGATCAGCTTTATCTGGCTCAGGAGCGGATCTTGCCGGCAGGCAAGATGGAAACCGTGGCGCTCATCAAACCCGGTTTTTGCGCGCGCGAGAATAGTCCCCAGGTCAAAACGGAAACCATCGACGCCCATATCTGTTGCCCAGTAGCGCAGGGAATCGGTCACCATGCGCAGCACGCAGGGATGGCTGAGATCCAGGGTATTGCCGGTGCCGGAGTCGTTGATGTAATAGCGCTTGTTTTCCGGCAACAGGCGATAGTACGTCGAGTTATCGATCCCGCGCAGGGACAACGTCGGGCCAAATTCATTGCCCTCGGCGGTATGGTTGTAAACCACATCCAGGATCACTTCCAGCCCGGCCTGGTGAAAATGCGCCACCATCCCTTTGAACTCATTCAAGTGCCCGCTGGCAAGGTAAGGGGTGTGCGGGGCAAAAAAGGTGAGCGAGTTGTAGCCCCAATAATTTTTAAGCCCACGCTCCAGCAAGCCCTGTTCATCCACAAAGGCATGCACCGGTAACAGCTCTACGCTGGTAACGCCAAGCGAGCTTATATGCTGCAACAATTCCGGATTGCTAAGCCCGGCGAATGTGCCGCGCAGATGCTCGGGAACTGATGGATGCAACATACTGATGCCGCGTACATGGGCTTCGTAAATGATGGTTTTATCAGGAGGGATGCGTTTGAATTGGTGGTTTCCCCAGGTAAAAGCAGAGTCCACTACGCGCGATTTAGGGATATACGCCGCACTGTCGCGCTCGTCAAAACTCAGGTCCGCATCGGGCGATCCGATGGTGTAACCAAAGAGGCAATCCGACCACTCCAGTTGGCCGACCAATTGTTTGGCGTAAGGATCAATCAACAGTTTATTGGGGTTAAAACGATGCCCGACATCCGGCTCATAAGGGCCGTAAACCCGGTAACCGTAAACTTGGCCGGGGCGGGCATCGGGCAAATAACCGTGCCAGATTTCATCGCTATATTCCGGTAATTCAATTCGCTCCAGTTCTTGCTTGCCGCTGGCATCGAAGAGACATAATTCAACTTTAGTGGCATTGGCGGAGAAAAGTGCGAAGTTAACGCCCAATCCATCCCAGGTGGCACCCAGGGGAAAGGGGTTGCCTTCGCGGATGCGTGAATGGGTTTTTATTTGTGGTGCTGATACATGCGTATTCATTATTCCTTTCTCCCGACCTATAGACGAGCCTGTAGCGGATGGGTGATCCGGTAAAGCCTTGGGCAACGTGTTTATCTGCTGTGAGTCGCCATAGCGTTAATGCGGCTTTGGCGTTTTGGTAGCGCGCTTTTTAGGGGCAGCAGCCGGGTCATCAATGACTGCTTTTACCCGTACCCGGGCGGGTGGGGGCGCTATGGTTGGTTCGGCGTCAGCCATAGTGACCTCGTGTTCCGCTGGGCCGAAGGGGCCGGCAGCCAATTGGTTATCTTTTTTTGCCGTGGACCTGGTTTTGGTAGTTTTGGCTTTTTTGCCATTAGCAGGGGTGCTCAACGGCTCAAGCGGGTCTGCTGGCCCCGTTTCACCCTGGGCGAGCTTGCAAGCCATTTCCCAATGGCGCTCTGCCTGGCCTTCGGGTTTACCTTCAGACTCCCAGATTTGGTGCGCGAATTGCCGTACGACGTGTTCATTCAGTTGCATGATGCTCTCCAATTACGTAAGTCCAATTAAGTAAGTGCAATTAAGTAAGTCCAGTTAGTGGGGATGTATCCGCTGCGATTGATACAAGAAAAAGGTTTACAGGAAAATTGGCCAAAAGGTCACTTACCGCCATTTCTGTTCCTGCCTGGTGGGTGCGGTTGGTAAACACGCTCACCAGCCGTTGGTGGTGTAAAGCAGAGGGGAGTACAACCCTGGTGTCCTCCCACTGCGCTGGTGCCACCAGCGGAATCTCTCTCTCCCCCAGCAAATTTGCTGCCAACCGTGGCATAACTGCCAGCAGCCAGTAGCCCTGGTGTCGGCGCGTGAAGGCGATGACCCGTTCAGCCTGGCTGCCAGTGACTTGCACTGGCTGATAATCACCGCTGCTAAACAGTTCAGGGTTAACGCTGCGAAAGCTCAGGGTTTTGCGGATTAAGTATTGCTTGATATAGCCGTTACGCCATTGTTCGATCAAATTGGGGACGGTGATATCACTCTCTATTGCTGCCAGGCGTGGTGGATAGTCCACCGGGCGCCGGTTGTCCGGATCGACCAGGCTAAAGTCCCAAAAATCACCGCCCTGGTAAAGGTCAGGCACACCGGGGCAAGTCAAGCGCAGCAGCGTCTGGGTGAAGCTGTTCAAGGCACCGGCCGGGGCAAGGCTCATGGCGGCGGCATCGATATCGGCCCGCCATTCGCGGGTCTCTTCGGCCATCAGCAGTTTGGTAAGGAATTCCCGGCACGCCGACTCATAAGCCGGGTTTGGGCTGATCCACCGGGAGCGCAATTTGGCCTCGCGAATGGCCTTCTCCTGCCAGCCGAGTACCCGCTCCAGATAGACCTTCATGCCCGCTTTATCTTCCGGGTCCAAATCAAATGGCCAACTGCCCAGCAAGGTTTGGTACAGCGCCAGCTCATCACCGGCTGAAGGTGCCGGGCCATCCTCCAGTTCGCTGCGCCAGCGCTGGGCACTTTCCCGCCACTCATTTACTTTGCTGGCAAACCATACGGAACGTTCGCTGATAACGGCGAGGCGGGCGCGGGTATCTTCGCCGCGTTTGTGATCGTGGGTGGCGGTGGCGAGCAAATTGGCAGGAAAGCTTTCTGCCCGCTCGCTCATCTGTTGATGGAACTGGGCCACATTGATACTGAAACGCGCCGGATCAAACCCGACGTCATTGCGCGACAGCAAAACGGCGGAGCGATAACAGGCGGTGTCTTCCACTGCCTTGGCGGCGGTTGGCGACGTGACTTGCTGGAAATGGGCGAGGGTAACGCGGCGCAAGCGACGGTTAGGCCCCGGTGGCAATTCATGCAGGGGTTGGCCGCCGAGCCATGTGTTCAGGTGTTCGAGCAACGGCCAATCGTTTTCCTGCAACGCACTTTTTGCGCCGGCAAGTGCTTCGGCGAAAACCGCTTGTTCCTGCGCGTTGCGTGCACAGGCTCCGGAATACGTGCGATACACAGTGAAATGGACAATCAGCTCCAGCACCGCGCGCCGGATGGCGCCCAGGGTCAGGTCCCGGGTCGCAATGTCGGTGCGCGCCACCAGCAATAATTGCTGGGCCAAACTTTCCAGATCGCCGGCGAGGGAAGTGGAAAGAATTAATCGCCGCGCTTCAAGGACTTCTTCTTTAAAGCTCGCGGTGCGATTGGTGAGTTCTTGCCATAAACCGTGCAATTGCAATGCACCCAATGGATCGTGTTGCAGCAACGACACCTGGTTCATAAATTCGTAACCGGTAGTGCCGTCTACCAGCCAATCGCCCGGGAGCTTTTCGTTTTCCGCGAGAATTTTTTCGACGTAGATAACAAATTCATCCGGCTTGGGCGCGATCCGGTTAACGCGCCGGCGCAACTTGCGGCAATACGCACGCGGGTTCGCTAGTCCGTCCACATGGTCTATACGTAATCCATTAATAATGCCCTGTTCAATTAATTCAAAAATTTTTTCGTGGATGGCTTCAAATACATAAGCGCGTTCAGTGCGCAACGCGCCCAATTCATTCACATCAAAAAAGCGTCGCCAATTAATATCATCCGCCGCCGTGCGCCAACTCGCCAGGCGATAAGGCTGGCGTTCCAGCAATTGATGGAGGCGCTCAACTTCTCTAGTGTAACCTGTTGAGCTGTCACCGGCGGGTTGCCCGCCAGTGCGTTGCTCATGATGGGGTTGATCGTTTACTTGCACAGGAACGGTAAAGCAAGCGATTGCGAGTTCAATTTCGCTACTAATATTTTCGTGTTGCGCGAGTAAATGCAGTTCGTGCTGCAATTGCTGTGCTGCGGCCACGTAATCCTGGCGTTGCTCCACGGCTTTAAATTGCCGCGCGATATTTTTTAATTCGCTGGATTTGCTACAAGCAAGAATTTCCGCATAGGTTGGTGGATACACCGGAAAGCGATGATCAAAATGCTCAAAATAAAATTCCCCGGTTGCGGGTGAAAATTTCAATGGCAATTCGCCCGCTGTAAGTACTTCACCGTAATCGGTGCGCAGGAACGGGACCAGTAACTGGCCTTTAAGCAAGGGGTCGGGGGATTTCCAGTTAATATCAAAAAAACGCGCGTAGGGACTGTACTGGCCCCATTCCAACACGCTTAACCACCAGGGGTTGGAGGCACCGCCAACAGCCATATGGTTCGGCACAAAATCGACAATCAAACCAATCTGCTCACGCTGTAATGCAGCGGCTAGTTGACGCAATCCTTCTTCACCCCCCAGCTCCGGGTTAACGCGGGTTGGGTCCACCATATCGTAGCCGTAAGTAGAGCCCGGACGCGCTGTCAAAATTGGCGATGCATAAATATGGCTGATACCCAATTGCAGGAAGTAGGGTATCAATGCCGTTGCATCTTCAAAGCGAAACCCGCTGTGGAATTGCAAACGCAGTGTGGCTCTTAATTCGGTCATCTCCATATCTCCCTTTATATTTCCTCTTCTGCGCTTTCGCTTTCCGGTTTTTCTGTTTTCACTTCATCATCGTCCGGATGTGGATGTTCGAGGCTCGCGAGCGCGCTGTAGGCAGGCAATATATTCTGGCGATAATGAGCAGTGCTAACGCGATGGCTGTAGAGGATGCGATGGGTGCTCCAGGGGGAATCCATCACTAAGTCTTTTTCACCCAGATTAAGGTCGATGCGCAATTCGCGGCCATCATTTAATAACCAGCGCGCGCTTACCGCTTTATCATCCAGGATTGTTGCGCCGATGGCGCTGGCTCCCGGCAGGCGCGGCATAATTTCTTTGGCGCGCAGCGCAAGTAACTCGCGATACAGCGCAAGCCGCTCACGGTGCTGCGGTTGCAAGCATGCAGAAAAATCCAGGCGCGATTGGTTAAAGGTTTCAAGCGCATTGGGATCAGGAATTTTTTCGCGCGCTTCTTCCTGGCCGAATAAACTGAATGCCGAAAATTCATTGCGTCGTCCATCGCGTACCGCTTCAGCCAATTCTGGTTTGTGATCGGTGAAATAAAGAAACGGTTGTTCCGCTCCCCATTCCTCACCCATAAACAGGAGCGGCACCATCGGTGATAACAGTAATAAAACGGTGGCGGCTTCCAATGCTTCTTTGGTGGCAAGTTGCGGCAAACGTTCGCCAAAAGCACGGTTGCCAATTTGATCATGGTTTTGCAAAAACAATATAAATGAGGTCGGTGGCAAATGACCGCTGGGTTCGCCGCGCGCTTTGCCGTGCCGGGTAGTTTCGCCCTGGAAAATAAATCCCTCGCGCAGGAAGCGCGCTAGTTTTTCAGTGGCCTGATCAGCAAAATCCGCGTAATAGCCTTCTTGCTCACCGGTTAACAAATGGTGCAATACGTTATGGCCATCATCATTCCATTGCGCGGTAAATCCTTGCTCCAACAAGGCGGCACAATTATTTTCATTTTCCAGCATTAAATGGACATGGCGATCAGCCGGTACGGCGGCGCGGATTTGCGCGGCCATGCTAACCAGGAAATCGGTTTCCCGGATCGCGTGGACCGCATCGAACCTGAGCCCGTCGACACGATAATCCAATAACCACATCAATGCATTTTCAATAAAAAATTCGCGCACTTCATTGCGCCGGAAATCAATTGCCGCGCCCCATGGCGTATGCACGTCGGCGCGGAAAAAGTGGCTGGCATACAGGTTGAGATAATTACCGTCCGGCCCGAAATGGTTATACACCACATCGACAAACACCATGATTCCCAATTCGTGCGCACAATCAATTAATTGCTTTAATTCATCCGGCGTTCCATAGCTCGCATCAGGCGCAAACAACAGTGCGCCGTCGTAACCCCAATTGCGGCTGCCGGGAAATTCATGCAGCGGCATTAATTCAATTGCGGTTACACCTAATTCCATCAATAACGGCAAATGTTTAATAACCCCGGAGAATCCGCCCATTAATCCGACATGTAATTCATAAATAACTGTTTCATGCCAGGGGCGGCCGCGCCACCCGGTGCAATTCCAGTGGTAAGTAGAATGATCCACTACCAGGCTCCAGTTATTCACATCAATACGTTGCGCATTTGCGGCCGGATCAGGAACGGGAAGTTCATTGTCGATAATAAAACGGTAGGCAGTACCGTTACCGGCGGGAGCAGTCAGTTCAAACCATTCCTGGCGGCGCTCCATGGGCAGGGTTTCACCCTGGCGAAATTGCAAGTGAACATCCTGCGCATCCGGTGCCCAGATCGCAAAACGCGTATACCCCTGATGTTGGGGAACAGCACCGAAGTGTTGTGTCCTCATCGACATTGACGTAATCCTCCGGAAATTAAATGCGGTATCCGTTTTGAATATTTTTTATTGAGAACTTGTTGGTAAAGCTGATGATAGGGTTGCACAGACTCATGCCAGAATTGCGGTGAGTTCATTGCATGGCAGCGCATGGCATTCAGCAAGTCGGGATGCTGGTACACATTGAGCGCGCGCTGGATGGCCTCGTTATAACTGGACAGGGTTGGCTCATGAAATAAAAAACCATTAAGCCCGTCCGCAATGGTATCGGCCAAACCGCCCGTGGATGTCGCAATGGGAAGTGAACCAAAACGCTGCGCATACAATTGGCTCAAACCACAGGGCTCAAAACGGGAAGGCATCAATAAAAAATCGCTCCCTGCAAAAAAACGGCGCGATTCAATTTCATTGAAGCCGATATGCACACCCACTTGTTTCGGGTAGCGTTTGGCGAGTTTCAACAAGGCGTTTTCGAGCGTGTGGTCACCGGTTCCCATCACTGCTAAACGCCCGCCGGCTTGCACCAGTGAATCCGCGATTCCCAACGTAAGGTCAACCCCTTTTTGTTCCGCAAGGCGCGATACAACCGCAAACATGGGGCCATCGTTGGCTGCGAGGTTGAAACGGTTTTCAACGTAACGGGTGTTCGCGCGCTTGGCTTCCCATTGGCGCGGTGAAAAACTTTCCGCGAGGTAAGGATCGGTACTCGGCTCCCAACTATCATCGATGCCGTTGATAATTCCCTGCAATTGCCCCTGTGCAAATTTTTGTTGCAATAATCCGTGCAACCCGCATCCATATTCGGGGCGAGTAATTTCCCGTGCGTAATTTTCACTGACGGTAGTTATCGAATTTGAATACACCAAACCGGCTTTTAAAAATGAAAGTTTGCCAAAAAATTCCATTTCCTCGGTATTGAAAACCTGTGCAGGCAAGCCGATGTCACTACCTTTTTCGGGGTTGAATAATCCCTGGTATGCCAGGTTGTGGATGGTAAAAACACTCGGCGTCGGTTGGTTGCGCAATGCCATGTAAGCCGGGGCGAGGGCACTGGGCCAGTCATTGGCATGGATAAGGTCAGGCCGCCATCCGATATGGCCTTTACCCAATGCGAACTCGGCAGCGGCAAGCCCAAGGCGCGCGAAGCGAATGTGGTTATCGTCCCATTCATTCCCTTCCGGCCCACCATACGGCGAACCCTCACGGTCATAGAGTTCAGGGCAAATCAATACATAAATGATCGGGCCATTACCCAATTGCAACTGACCGATTTTGCACGCCGGGATTTTTGCCAGGCCCTCCAGCCGCGCGACGATTTGCATCGGTAAATTTTTTTGCAAAACAGCGCGATAACCGGGAATTAAAATGCGTACATCGTGCTGGCGGGACAACGCGCGCGGTAACGCAGCAGAGACATCACCCAGCCCGCCCGCTTTAATTAATCCGGTGTATTCCGGTGTAACAAATAAAACTTTTTTTCGTGGCGCTGTTTCCGCGCGGAATGTTTTTAATCGCTCTGCAAAAGCAGGTTCCAGTTCGTGTTCCTTCAAAAGTTTCCGGCTGACTGGATGGTTCATAAATTTCTCACTATACCGGCGGTTGACGTTCTGGTTCGGGATGCGCATCGACGGGCGGTGCCGGCGGTTCCTTCTCGCGCAGCATGGCGCGCAGTTGCGGTAGCGAATCGGGATAATTTTTCATAATAAAATTAATCAGGTTTTCACGCAGGTAGCAGCGCAAGTCCCAATTTTTGGAAGAGTCCGTAGTGCTGATCAACACCCGCAGCTGGATACTTTTTGCATCGGTATCGGTGACTTGTACACCGCATACACGGCCGTCCCACAGCTGCGGAACTTCCTTGCACAAGCGTGTTGCTTCTTCGCGGATGGGTTCAATCGGCACTGAATAATCGAGCCACAAATAAAAGAACCCCAACAGTTCGGTAGTTTTGCGTGTCCAATTCTGGAATGGATTTTCAATAAACCATTGCAACGGCACGATCAAACGGCGGTCATCCCAAATGCGCACAACGACATAGGTTCCGGTTATTTCCTCAATGCGTCCCCATTCACCGGCAACAATTACGACATCGTCCAGACGGATAGGTTGGGTGATGGCAATTTGTAAACCGGCGATTAAATTTCCCAGCACTGGCTTGGCGGCAAAACCCAATACCAAACCGGCAACACCGGCGGATGCCAACAAACTGGTCCCAAATTGCCGCGCGATGGGGAAGGTCATTAACATCGCGGAAATCCCGAACAGGATTACCAGGAAGCTGAGTGTATGCACCAATACTTTGGTTTGGGTCTGGATGCGTCGCGCATGTAAGTTATCGCTGACGTTAATTGGATTATGTTTATAAATTAATTGCTGCACTGCATCCACGGCACGCAGGCCAAGCCAGGTCACCGCAGCAATAATCGCAAGCAACGTGATATGGTTTGCAGCGTTAATGCCGTTCATATCCTGCGGGGCAGAGCGCGATACAGTTTGCAAACCGATCAATGGAATTAATAAATGAATGGGATCACGAATACGTTCCAGGATATCGCGTGCAAAGGAAAACGGCTGGAAGATATGGGTAACAATTCGGCTGACGACGCGGGCAACGATAGCGAGAACAAAAAAAACAATGACTGCAATAATTAACCATTTTAATTCTGGAAATTGTTCTAACCATTCGTTAAACATAGCTAAACGTCCGTTAAAAAGGCGATGATTGATACTGTAATCGCCGTTTTCACATTTAGATCCCGCTTAAGGATCTCCCCATAGTTTTTCGTGTACTACAAACGTTCAGTCGTTGAAACCGTTGTTCAGGACACTCGCCGCAATGCCAGAATTAATTCCTGTTTATTCATTCCGGAGCGGCCGGCGATATTTTTTTGCCGGGCTTTTTCCAGCAAGCTCACTTTGGTCTGTGACTCCAGCGAATTGGGTTTTTCTTTCGCTTTGCGTGTTTCTGCGGCTCGTTGGGCCGAATCGTGGCGAGCCTGTTGCTTTTCTTTTTCCGGCTTATGTGTCCCTGAGCCGGATTTTTCGCCGCCGCCCGATTGTTTATTCACTGTCGCCCAGGCAATTTGTTCCGCTTTAGCGCTGGAGACACCTTTCTCTTTGTATCCTTCTTCAATATGTTCGGCTTTGCGTTTTTGTTCGTCTGTATATTTGGCTTTGCTATCGCTACGTTGAGGCATGGTATTTTCCTCGTTTACAATAGTTTCACTTTTCAAAGTGCCGGGCGAAGTGGAATGCTTCACCCGGGTAAGCTGCATGCGTATTAGTTGTTTTTCTCTGCAGTGGTATCTACGGTATCGCTTTTTGCCAGCTCACCTACCAATTTTTCAGCATCTTGCAAGTGATGTTGAATTTTAGGAAGGGTGGCAACAGCAAAAGTGCGCACGTCGTTATCCTTCGATTTGGCAGCTTCCTTGTAGAACTCGATTGCATTTTTGTGGGCTGAAACCTGATTGTTGGCATAAGCCACATCAAAAGATTCGCCGTCGCGTTGTTTCAAAATAGCGGCTTTCGCTTTACTGGTGAGCTCGGCCTCGTCAGACAGCTCTACTTTTTTACGCGTGGCCAGGCTGCGTAATTCAGTGTTATTTGCGCTGTGTTCATTAATCATTTTTTGCGCAAAGGTTTTTACCGCTGGATAAGTGGATTTGTCCAACGCCAATTTTGCCGCTTCAATTTCGGAAATGTTTTTTGCTGAAGCTTCTTCAATAAAGTCTTCTGCATCCACATCGGCCATTACCAGACTGCTGCTGGTGCCGATAACAGCTGCGAACATTGAAGCCATAAGATATTTAGTCATTTTCATGATAGTTGCCTCTCATTGCGTGAAATAAAATGTAATAAATCATGAGCACATTCTTGTTTTAACACTTCCCCATTACGCAACAATCAAGCCAGATTTTGTTTTTCTAAAATATTTGACGTTTTATTACTTGTTTAATCGCGTCAATGCGGGGGTTTTAAGTGTTATTTCTGGGGCAGCGGATGTGGGTAAAAAATCCCTCGGCAGCGGGAATTTTTTAAAGTGAATCTGTAATAGCGTAATTTTTATTAAGTATTTATTGTAATAATTTCAAATACAGCGCTGCTGATGCAGGCCCTCGGGCAAACGTAGCCAGAGGCGAAATCACTTACATTTCAGTGAATAAGCAGGATACGTGGCCCGGTAAACCCACAATAAAATATTCCGATGGTCTGCATTTTGCACTTATACCGGTAACCCGGTCCGTCAATGCTTATTGAATAAATGTCTAACGTTTATTTCCTTCATAAGCCTGAGTGAGGTGCAGAATGGCAACAAAAAATAACCGCAATGTGCTTTTAGGTGACTCCGATTGGTACAAGGACGCGGTTATCTATCAAGTACACGTTAAATCCTACTTTGATTCCAATAATGACGGTGTGGGGGATTTCTCCGGTTTAATCAGCAAACTGGATTACATTGCAGAGTTAGGTGTCACAGCGATCTGGCTGTTGCCGTTTTATCCGTCACCGATGCGCGATGATGGCTATGACATTGCCCATTACCGGGCCATTGAACCCTCCTACGGCACCATGACGGAAGTGCGCCATTTTATTAGGGAGGCGCACAAACGCGGTTTGCGAATTATTACGGAATTGGTAATTAACCATACGTCTGACCAGCACCCCTGGTTCCAGAAAGCGCGTCTCGCCAAAAAAAATTCCAAAGCGCGTAACTTTTATGTGTGGTCCGATACCAATCAAAAATACGAAGGTACACGCATTATTTTTTCTGATACGGAAAGTTCCAATTGGACTTGGGACCCGGTGGCGGGCCAATATTTCTGGCACCGGTTCTATTCCAATCAACCGGATTTGAATTTTGATAATCCCGATGTCTTGAAAGAAGTCCTGTCAATTATGCGCTTCTGGTTTGATATAGGTGTGGATGGTTTGCGCCTGGATGCCATCCCTTATCTGGTAGAACGCGAGGGAACCCTTAATGAAAATTTGCCGGAAACCCACACGGTATTAAAAAAAATCCGCGCTGAATTAAATGAACATTATCCGGACCGGATGTTATTGGCAGAGGCCAACTTGTGGCCGGAAGATATCCAGCAATATTTTGGTAATGGCGACGAATGCCACATGGCATTCCATTTTCCATTGATGCCCAGAATGTACATGGCGATTGCGCAGGAAGATCGTTTTCCGATTATCGATATTTTGCGGCAAATGCCCGAAATCCCGGAAAATTGCCAATGGGCTATTTTTTTACGCAATCACGATGAGCTGACACTGGAAATGGTGACCGACCAGGAGCGCGACTATTTATGGAACCATTATGCAACCGATAAGCGCGCACGTTTAAATCTGGGTATTCGTCGGCGCCTCGCGCCATTGGTGGAGCGGGACCGGCGCCGCATTGAATTGTTAAAAAGTTTGCTGCTGTCCATGCCCGGAACACCGACGATTTATTACGGTGATGAAATCGGTATGGGCGATAATATTTTCCTCGGCGACCGCCATGGTGTACGCACACCCATGCAATGGAGCAACGACCGCAATGGGGGTTTTTCCCGCGCCGACCCGGCGAGCCTCACCTTGCCGTTAATCATGGACCCGCTCTACGGTTTCCAGGCGATCAATGTGGAAGCACAAGCGCACGATGCCCATTCACTATTAAATTGGACGCGGCGTATGTTGTCGATACGCAAGCAACAAAAAGCATTTGGGCGTGGAAGCCTGAAAATTTTATCGCCCGCGAATCGGCGCATCCTGGCGTACCTGCGTGAATATAATTCTGGCGATACCAGCGAGATTATTTTGTGTGTAGCGAATATGTCGCGTGCGGCACAAGCGGGTGAACTGGATCTGGCTGCTTACGCCGGAAAAATTCCCATTGAAATGATTGGCGGTACGCGCTTTCCGTCTATCACTACCCTGAATTATCAACTGACCTTGCCACCCTACGGCTTTTACTGGTTCCTGCTAGTGGATGAAACGCAAATGCGCAGTTGGAGCCAGGCACCGGCGGATGTTATGCCTGAGTTGCCGACCATTATTATTAAACTCTCGTTGCTGGAGATTTTTCTATTACCCGCAAAAACTTTGCTGGAACAAGAGTGTTTACCGGTGTATTTGCAAAACCGTTCGTGGTTCCATTACTGGGCCGGTATGGCAACCGATTTCCGTTTGGATCATCCCTTATCGTTTGGTAATACCGGTGAGCTTTACGTTTTCGCCGAGCTGGACATGATTAATGCTGGCGTGAGTGGTGCACGTTATCACCTGGCGTTGGGCTTTATTGCCGAGCATCTTGCCAGCACGTTATCGAAACAACTCACCTTGACGCGGCTGCGCCAAAAACGGGTTGCCGGTTTGCTGGTGGATGCGTTTAGTTTGCCGGAATTCAATCGCAAATTAATTAACGGTTTTTATAACCAGCATGTGTATCGCTATGAAAATTCTGAAATCCAGTTTTCATTAAAAGCGGTATTGCCGGAATTAACGGAAGCGCAATTAAATGATATCCAAATGGTTTCGCAACAAAATACGTTATTGGTGCTGGTCGGTAATGCATTTGTGATTAAACCGGTGCGCACCATTATTTACGGGCCGCATCCATTTGTGGAATTAAGTGATTATTTGCAGCAACACCAATACACCAATGTGATAAAAGTATTGGGTGAATTGCAACGGGTTGATCCCCAGGGGTCAAGCAACCTGGCAATTTTGCAACAATATTTTGTGAACCAGGGCGATGCATGGCAGTGGACGCAAAACACCCTGGAGCGCGGTTTCCGCGACCAAACATCTACCGGCAGTTCGAGTATGCACGAGCAAGTACCGGCGTTAGTGGAGCTGGAAAATTTTGCGGATGCGATGGGCAAACGGTTAGGCGAAATGCACCGGGTTCTGGCACAACCCTCAGACCAGCCGGGCTTTGGTCTGGTAAACGCCACAGCAGAAAGCCTGGCGCAATGGGTGCAACGTATCCTGGATCGGTTGAATGAATTGATCCAGTTATTAAAACAGCACCCGGTAACGGGTATTGTCGACAGCGCAACGCGGTTGGAAAATAATTTACCCAAAATTGCCGCGTATTTTGAAGCGCACAGTTCGCCATTGATCGGCAGCCCGCACTTGCGTACCCACGGTAATTTACATTTGGGACAAATACTGGTTGCCCGTGGTGATGCATTCTTTGGTTGTTTTGATGAACCTTCCGCTGCCAACTTAATTGCATCGCGTTTGCCTGCGGATCCATTTAAAGATGTCGCGGATATTTTGTTATCGTTTGATGATGCCGCTGCTGCTGCCGTGCGCAATATCAGCAGCACCGATCCGCTGGCAAATATTGACCAGGCCCAGGCGTTGGCCATCTTGTATCGGCAGCGAGTGAAAACAGCTTTTTATCAATCCTATAAAGCGACAACGGAATCGCTAAAAATTTTATGGGAACAACCGGATCGGGTAGCCTTGGGGTTGCAGTTTGCATCGCTGGAAAATCGCATCAACCAGGTGTTGCGCCACGCTGAAAATACGGTGTTGCTTGAAATCCATCTGCATACATTAGAGGAGCGATTAACATCCATCTTTACTAATGGTGAAAATGAATAAATGTTTTTACGCAAACCGATTTATTTTTTTCAACTAACGTGCGCATGTCCCGTTAGTAATTGCATTCCGTACCATTAGGGGGGGCAAAAAGGGGGTAAAATCCAGGCGAAGTTGTACTACGAGTTAAATTGTCGTCTCCTTCCCTCTACAAGGATTTACAGTGATTCGCGACAGTGGTTAATATCGCCGCGCCCGCTTGATTTCACTTTTACATAAATGGATTAACCATGGACACAGGTTTACAGTGCTTGGTAGCACTCGCAGGATTCCACCAGCTCCCCGCTGATGCCGCACAACTTTCACACCAGTTTGCAACACCCGGCCAACCGTTTAACAACACCGAAATTCTCCGCGCTGCCAAAGCGCTCACCTTCAAAGCAAAATTATTCAGGTTGCCGCTGCAAAAACTGATCGGCTCCAGTTTGCCAGCCATTATTAAAACCGTTGCGGGTGATTACATTATCCTGGCACGCGTAGCGGAAGAAGAGGGCAAGCCGACCAAGGTTTTGGTGCAGGATTTGCGCGAGCCTGTTCCGCAAACATTATCTGCCGATGAGTTTGCCGCACGCTGGTCTGGTGAAGTTATTTTTCTCACCCGCCGGTTGGGCTTGCGCGAAAGCCTGCAACAAAAATTCGATATCAGCTGGTTTATTCCTTCACTAATCAAATACCGCAAATTATTTGGCGAAGTCATTATCGCGTCGTTTTTCCTGCAATTATTTGCGCTGGTTACGCCCCTGTTATTTCAGGTGGTGATGGATAAAGTGCTGGTGCATCGCGGCTTCAGTACGCTCGATGTCATTGCGTTTGGTTTTTTGGCAATTGCGATTTTTGAAGCACTGCTCGGTGGTATCCGCAGTTATGTGATGTCCCACACCACCAGCCGGGTGGATGTGGAATTGGGTTCGCGTTTGTTCAATCATTTGATGGCTTTGCCCATGGCCTATTTTGAAGCGCGGCAGGTGGGGCAAAACGTCGCGCGCGTGCATGAGCTGGATACCATCCGCAATTTTATTACCGGCAGCGCGCTCACCTTAATTCTCGATCTGGGGTTTACCGTCGTGTTCCTGCTGGTGATGTGGTACTACAGCACCACGCTGTTTTTTGTCGTGGCCGCCACCATTCCCTGTTACATCCTGCTCTCGGTATTTATCACGCCGATATTGCGTCATCGGTTAAATGAAAAATTCAAACACGGCGCCGCGAATACGGCGTTCCTGACCGAATCGGTCACCGGTGTACAAACCGTAAAAGCCATGGCGGTAGAACCGCAAATGCAACGCAAATGGGAAGATCAACTGGCGAATTATGTGAATGCGTCTTTTCGCAGCCAGAACCTCGGCAATGTTGCCAACCAGATTGCGGGATTAATCAATAAATTAATGACGCTGGGCATTATCTGGTGGGGCGCTCATCTGGTGATTGCCGGTGAACTCACCGTGGGTGAATTGATCGCATTTAACATGCTCGCTGGCCGCGTCAGCGGCCCGATTTTAAAACTTGTACAACTGTGGCAGGACTTCCAGCAAGCCGGAATTTCGATTGAGCGTTTGGGCGATATTTTAAATACCCCGCGCGAGCCCGGTTACAACCCCAATCGTTCCACTTTGCCTTCCATTGCCGGGCAAGTGAATTTCGAACATGTACGTTTCCGTTATCGCCACGATGGTCCCGTCATTCTCGATCAATTTAATTTACACGTGCAGCCCGGGGAAATTATCGGCATCGTCGGCCGTTCCGGCTCCGGCAAAAGCACGCTCACCAAATTAATCCAGCGGTTGTATTTACCCGAATCGGGCCGGGTCATGGTGGATGGAGTGGACCTCGCCATGGTGGATACCGCGTGGTTGCGGCGTAATATCGGTGTGGTGTTGCAAGAGAATTTTTTATTTAATCAAACCGTGCGCGAAAATATCGCGCTCACCAATCCCGCCGCGCCCATGGAACACATTGTTGCGGTCGCCAAACTCGCCGGTGCCCACGAATTTATTGTGGACCTGCCCGAAGCCTACGACACGATGGTGGGCGAGCAGGGTAGTAATCTCTCCGGCGGCCAGCGCCAGCGTTTAGCCATTGCGCGCGCGTTATTAACCAATCCCAAAATTTTAATTTTTGATGAAGCGACCAGCGCGCTGGATTATGAATCCGAACGGATTATCCAGGACAACATGGCGCAGATCTGTAACGGCCGCACCGTTTTTATCATCGCCCACCGCTTGAGCACCGTGCGGATTTGCAATCGCATTATCGTCATGAACAAAGGCCATATCGTGGAGCAGGGTTCCCATGAGCAACTGCTCCAGCAGCAGGGGTATTACGCGAAGCTGCACGGTTATCAGGATGCAAAACCCGTAGCGCCTGGGCAACCGGCAAAGCCACCGCACAATAATTCAACCGTTAGGGATAACACTGTGCTGGAGCTGACCCATGACTAATTTTTTTGAATTATTCCGCGATGCATGGCGTGAACGCGGCAAATTGGGTGATGGTTCCAAACAACAAAGTCTGTCGGAATTTATGCCCGCCGCATTGGAGCTGCAAGAAACCCCGCCCAATCCGCTGGTGCGTTGGCTGGCCTGGACGTTAATCGTGTTATTTGTGCTGACATTATTCTGGGCCGTGTTAGGCAAGGTCGATGTGGTGGCCAGTGCGGAAGGGAAAATTATTCCCGGTAGCCGCGTCAAACAAATCCAGCCGTTGGATAAAGGTGTGATCAAAGCGATCCATGTCAGGGATGGCCAATACGTAAAAGCGGGCGATCCACTGATTGAACTGGATCGCACCATTACCTCCGCTGAGCAAGCGCGTATGCAGCAGGAATTGCACAATGCGAGTTTAAATCTCGCCAGCAGCGAAGCATTACAAGCATTGATTACTGATCAACACACGGATAAAAAATCCCGCGATAAAAAGTCCCACGATAAAAAAAACCGGCACAACAAACCTGTTTCCGCCAGCGAACTGACATTGGTGATTGATAAACAACTGAATCTCTCCGCCTCGGAAGTCTTGTTGCACCAGCAAAAAACCTGGGAGCAGTGGCAACAATATCTGGCGCAGCTCAGCAGCCTGCACAGCGCATTAACCAAAGCGCAAAGCGAAAAAGTTGCCAATCAGGAAACCATCAAAAAACTCGAACAAACCCTGCCGATGATCACCAAGCGTGCGGATGCACTGCGCAGTCTCTACCAAAAAAATATGGCCTCGGAAGCGGAATACCTGGAGCTGGAACAAGCCCGTATTGAACGCACGCAAGACCTCGCCACGCAGCAACAAATCCAGCATCAACTTATTGCCGCCATCAACGAAGCGCAACAACAAATCAATGCACTCAACGCCGACACCAGCAGCAAACTGCTGGCGCAAATCGCCGATAGCCGGAACCAGATCGCCACCATCAGCGAAGAACTGGTTAAAGCACGCGACCTGAATGACAAACAAATCCTCTACGCACCGGTTTCAGGTTATGTACAACAACTGGCAGTAAATACGGTGGGCGGTGTAGTGACCGAAGCCCAGCAATTAATGATTGTGGTTCCCGAAGAAGAAAATCTGGAAGTGCAGGTTTTACTTGGCAACCAGGATATCGGCTTCGTACAAAGCAACATGCCCGCTGAAATTAAAATCCACACCTTTCCCTTTACCAAATACGGCCTGATCGACGCCACCGTAACCCACATCTCCGAAGACGCCATCCTCGATGAAAAACTCGGTCTGGTGTATGCAATGCATTTAAAGATGCACAAGAGCACGATTCGTGTGGAAGCGAAAGATGTGAAGCTTATTCCGGGCATGGCGGTGACAGCGGAAGTGAAGACAACACAGCGGCGGGTGATTGAATATTTTTTATCGCCGTTGCTTAGGTATAAGCAGGAGAGTATCCGGAAGCGGTGATTTTTTAGTAACAGTTGGGTTGATCAGTGTTAATTGGTGGGTGGGTTGGATGGTGGTGCTTTTTGATGAAGGAATAAACATGAATAATGCACTTTGGTTGCATTAATTATTATTTAATTTTATGGGCCTTATATGAATTTTTATTTGCTAATAATAGTTTTAATTTATGCTGTTCCAGCATTTGGGAGTGATCTATACAGCAACGAGTTATGCGGTGTTTCTTCATCCAAGCAGAGGCCTTGCCATTACGTTAAAGAACTGAATTTCCATCTGGATAGTAATTTAGCAGAGGAAGATAGTTTCAATACCTATAGTAATTATTTGATTGGTAGGGTGGCTGAAATGAATAAAACGTTATCGAGTTTTAACATTAACGTAAAATTTAAACCCTCTCCCAAAGGTGCTTGGTTTAGTAAGCCCAAGGAGAAAGATTCCAATATTGAGTTTACATTTCTATTGTCTGAAACTATCGACAAAAAATTCATTATTATTACTTTTTATTCATTTTCCAGAGGGCCTTTTTACATAAAAACAAGTTACTGCCCCTCATCTGAAAACGGTTGTGTTATCGAGGAAATGAGAAAATTAATTGATGAAATTGTAGTTAAATCCATTACTCATAATGGAAGTTAATTTTATTAATGGAGTGTTTTATTTTTAATTTTTAAGTTATGGATTTGAAAATGAAAAATATTGTTATTGCTTTTTTACTGTTGTTTCTTTTGGGGTGTGTAAGCCCTCAAAAAAGTAGGCATCCTATATGGGATGAGGCATTTGAGGGTGACGCTATATGCGGTATGGCGCATGAAAAAGCTCCTCCTTGTTTGTACATTAAAAACATTAATATACATTTTCAAGGGGGTGTAGGTATTGATGAAGGATTGTATAAGTCCTCTCGTGCTTACTTGGATGAAATGGTTTCAAGTAACAGGGAGGCTTTGTCCGGGTTAGGTGTTGATATTAATGTTGATAAGTTCTTTGGTATTTTGATGGATGACATTAAAAAGAATAATAAAAGTTTAGAGGTTTTATTTGTTTTAGAAAAAAATAATGATGGGAAATCTATTAACTTAATATTTTCTGTGTTTTCCAGAGCGGAATATTATGTGAGTGTTAAAGCTTGCAGCGCTGAATATCAGCTATGCATTGAAGAGGCGTTAAATGGTTTTTTCAATGGGTATATTGTTGGTTCTATCAAGAAACATAGGGATGAAAGTTAGGGTGTGTGATACCTAGGGGGTATAAATTTACTTTTGTGTTGCTCTGTGTTGCTCTGTGTTGCTCTGTGTTGCTCTGTGTTGCTCTGTGTTGCTCTGTGTTGCTAATTAAAAATTTTCAATTTCTAAGACATTTAATTGTCGTTTAAATCGTGTATACAAAATAATGCCACTTGTTATTATTTGTATTAATTGCAATCAGTCTAAATTGATATGGCGATGGATGATCCTGTTGCAAATCTCTCAAGTACATTGGAAGTGAAAAATGGAACTATCTAAAGCGCTAATCCTGCCTTTACCTCGTCTTGTTTATCTGGTTTTAAATGTCTATTTAAAAAATATTATAAATCGATTGGTTATTGTTTTTTCTTTTATGTTTTGTGGTGTGGTTTTTGCGTCTCAGCCTGGTGATGAAGGATTTGGGGCTAATAATCCATTTTGTAATTATGAAAAATATAAAAATAAAATTCCAGATGCTTGCCCTAGGGTTGATGAAATTGTTTATAGTTTTACGGTATATGATAATTCTATTTTGCAAAACACAATGAAAACATATGCTTTTGAATCTATCAATTTTTACCGAAAAAAATCAAAGAACAATAATGTTTCATTGAAATTGGATCGGTCTAGAGTTCTTTCCAGTCGAAAGGTTTTTGATCAATCATATTTTCTTCATATCCCAAATAAAAATAAACTGATTGTTAGTTTTTTTGTAAGAGTACATCATTTTTATGATAAAAAATTTTTGACAATAAATATTTTAACTGGAAGTCAAAAGACAGTTAAAAATACTTTGGTTACAAGTGATTTATTAGCGGAAGATGATTTGGAAGGGTATTTAAAAAGTGTTACTGATGAATATATAAAGACTCAGTTGGCCCCGATTATTTTTCCTGATTGGAGCGCTAATTAAAGAATTTAATAATATTAGTGTTTCAAATTTTAGTTTTTATTTTATTTTATTTTATTTTATTTTATTTTATTTAATTGTTTTTTCTATGAACGTCACAGCTAATCAACCCGGGGATGAGGAGTTGGAGGCTGACAACAATTTTTGTAAATATGAAAAGTATAAGGGAAGAATGGCTGGCGCTTGTCCTAGAGTCGATGAGGTTGTTTATAGAGTTACAGTCTATGAAGAACCTGAGCTTCAAAAGAAGTTGAGGGTTTATTTGTTTGAAGCCCTTTCTGCGAGGAAGGAAAAATCGAAGCATAGCAATGTCGCTTTAGTTTTAGGTAGGTCCTGGACTCTATGTAATACTGATTTATATGAAGAAATTTATGCTTTTCATGCTATTAAAGAAAGGCAATTGGTTATTGATTTTTCGATAAGAATTATTCCTATTAATGGGAAATATTTATCGTCTGTTACCGTTTTTATGGGTAGCAGTGAGCTTTCTAGTGTTGCTCATGAGATTAGTAAGGAAATGGCTAAGGAAGAATTAGAAAATTATATTAAAGGATTGATAGATAATTATCTAAAGTTTTATTTTTTTAAAAATATTTTTCCGGACAAAAGTAATAAAAATTGAATTTTATTTTTTATGAAAATATTAAAAATTTAAAGTTATTTTAATAGTAATGAAAGATTAATGTTGATGGTTTTTTGATGGGTTCGTCCGCAGATGATTATGATGGAACTTTTGAAAGGTAGTTGGAAGGGGTTGATGAAAAGTTAGATTATGAAATTGTTTTAAGTGGTAAGGCGAAATGGTTATTGGTGGGTTTTTAAAATTAATTGAGGTTTATTATGGTTTATAAAAATGTAATTTTTATTTTTTTAATATGCATGTCTGGTAAGGTTTTTGCGGTTGGTGATGATCTGGTTGCGAATGAGTTGTGCGGAACAATGGTTGATTCTGGTAGTGATCCTTGCGAGTCTGTGAGGGAGATTAATCTATATAGTGCGGTTCGATACGAAGAATATAATGATGTGACAAAAATTTCATATTCAAAAATTGATGATATTTTAAAAATTTGGGTTATTGACAATAATGAAAAATTTTTAAGTAAAAAAATAAATATTTATCATAAGTCAAAAAGAGCTCCTCTTGGTAAGGGTAGTGTGCCAGAGCGTACTATTAACATATATTTTTGGTCAGTTGAAATTAAAGATAAAAAAATGTTGGATGTTATATTTTTTTCTCGTTCCATGCATGGCCACATAGTGACATCTAGGCAGTGTGATCTTGGAAATGATTTAAATGTTTGTTTGGCTGAAATAGTTAATGATCTATTGGAGGAAAACGTTACCGCACAAATATTCAAATACCCGCGATAAATTGTCTCGGAAATATAAGGCTATTGGATGTTGTTTTTAAATTTATACAGGAATGTAAGGTAAATATTATGTCAAAAGCTGATGATCTTGTTGCTGCAAATGCTATTAAAAAACTCTCATTTGGCGCATGGATGAATGGGCGTAATGTAACAGTTTATTTTTTGGGTGAAACTGATACGCCAGAAACGTTTTCTTACTTTAAAAAAATTGATGGAACATTTATTGATAATGCATCAGATTATTTTGGGAAATATGGTATTAATGGAGGAAGAAATTTAAAGGATTCGGTTTCCATTCAGGGAGCTGTTATTAGCATGTTAAATCACTTGGTCGCTCTTGGAGTCATACCTTCATATCAAATAGTCTCAAGTTTGTATGATTCGAGTAATAACAGAGCAGATTTAGCTGTTGGGGTTTCAAATTTTGCTTCGTCTGGAGATGAAACCTACGGTACTACAATTACTCCAGGAACTACGGAGCTGGTGAGGAAATCACTTATTTTGTTTAATGATTTGCTTCCATCATCTGATGCAAGACTTAGAAATCATACTATTTTGCATGAATTGGCGCATGCAGCTGGAATTAATCACCCATTTGATAAAAACAATGCTCCAATTGTACAAGATTTAAAATATAACAGTTTAAAATATACAGCATTAGCTTATAGTGCTCACCCTTCATTTAATACAACGGATTTGCCTACATCATTAATGTTGCTGGATTATTTGGTCTTTCAGGAAAATGGCGTGTTAGCTGATTACGACCCAAAAGATGAATATTGGTGGGATAAAGACGAAAAAGTTATTCACACTATTTATGATACTGGAACTAAGAAAGACACTATTTCGGCAGCTGGTCACGAACGCGATACAATAATTGATTTACGTGAAGGTCATTTTAGTTCATATGGAAAAAGTGGTAATGGTAATGAGGTTCCAGTAGAAAACCTCGCAATCGCATACGGCACCATAATTGAAAACGCGATTGGTGGTAACGGTGATGATGTATTAATAGGAAATGACACAGGTAATGAACTCACCGGCGGAAAAGGCGATGATATTTTAACCGGTGGTGATTCGCCATTGACTACTGCCGAGTGGCAATTCTTTACCAAAAATAAATTTTATTATTATCTTTCCAAAGTCGATAACGCCCCTGGTTCTGAAACTGATAATGACACGTTAAAAGGTGGTGAGGGCGATGATCACCTTTATGGCATGACCGGTAACGATAAACTGGATGGTGGTGATGACAACGACCTTCTGGTGGGTGGTGCTGGTAAAGACGAACTGATTGGTGGTAAAGGGAATGATATTCTGCAAGGCGGAAACGACATTGATACCTATGTATTCGATGGCGAATTCGGAGCCGATGTACTCGTTGATTCCGATGGTAAAGGCGCTATTAAAATCGGCGGTATTACCCTGGGCCAATTCCAGGTAAAAGACGGCACTGACATTATCTATCACGATAATAAAAATAATCCCAAGTTTGAAATCATTAAAATCAATGAAGGCGATTCAACTTCATTATTAATCACTGCATTGAGTGGCAGCGGTGCTAATGGCAGCGTGCGGATTAAAAATTGGAGCGCGGGCAATTTAGGTTTGAGTTTATCGGATGTGAAAACACCGGCTGAACCTACTGGTAACATCGCAACAGTAGGGAGCACTTCCGCTGATAATATGCTCTCGATTTATAATTTGCAGGATGCAAACCCCTCGGTAAATCTGGAGCAATTTACCGGTGTAAATATTGATGGCGGCGTTGGGAATGATGTGATTCTTGGCCAGTTGCGCACTGATGATAATTTAAAAGGCGGTATTGGTAATGACATCATCATGGGAGGGAATGTTGAGCGGGATGCTAATTTAATACAGCGTTATTTCAGTTATTCCACACAAGGCCGGGACAACATTGATGGTGGTGGTGGCGATGACTGGATTTTTGCCACCAGTGGTACTGGTACTGTGGCCCATGGTGGAGCAGATCATGATGTATTGTTTGCTTCTCATGTATTCAATCTAATTACATTTAATATTGACAAGGTTGAAACTTCCAATGGAGTAATTCACGAGAAAATCAATCGTGATAAAGTTTGGTCTGATATTCGCAGCTTGAGCGAAATAGATACTCGCGGTGGTAATCAAGTGGGGGTTATGAATATATTAACCAAGGCTGTCGGTAACACCTATTATCCTTCCGCGAGTGGTACATCATTCATGATGGGGGCTAATCATAACGGTACCTTGCTGAGTTATTACACCACACTGGAAGAGGATGGCAGTTACCTTGACCGTCAACAAACTTCTTCACATAGCATGTTCTTAGGCCAAGCAAAAGTGTTCGAAGGATTTACACTTGCGAGCAGTCAATCGCTTAAAGGCGTCAACTTTTATGGTGATGACGGCAACGATTGGATACATGGTGGTTTGTACAGCGACTTTTTATCTGGTGGAAAACACGATGACAAATTATTTGGTTACAACGGTCATGACGTCCTGGACGGTGGTGAAAACGACGATCAGTTAAAAGCGGGAGCTGGAAACGATATTCTCATCGGTGGTGATGGCAACGATAAATTATGGGGCGGTGAGGGTAAGCTTGAAGCTGAGAATGGTGCTGATGCTACAGGCGTAACCGATAACGACATGCTTTATGGCGGCAAAGGTAACGATGAATTATATGGCGGTGACGGTAACGATTATCTGGATGGTGGCACCGGCCAGGATATTTTAGATGGCGGCAAGGGTGATGACACCCTTATATTTAACAACGAAGATTTATCTGTTTGGGGCGGAGCTGGAGATGATATTTATATCCTTGAAGACGTTGTTCTTCCCGCTGGCACAGCTAATCAAAATACACCGCAAGCATTCGCCGCAAAAATATCAACTACAAACTATGCAACAACATACAGCTCAAATGTCGCAACCAATAATGTTGTAATTCAAGCCCCTCTGATCGCTGATAGTGAAGGCAAAAACACATTGGCGTTAACCGGCGTGCAAAGTTTTGCGGACTTGTCCCTGTGGGTACAAGGCGATGATTTGCTATTGGGTTATGGCAATGGCAAAGCAGTAATAGTTGAAAATGGTGCGAGCAATTTAGCGCTGCAAATTGTGTTGGGGAATTCCAAAGAAGCTGTTCTTGCAAACAAAACGCCGTACATCGAATTAACGGATGCTAATTTCCTGGCAGCTACCCAAACCCCCTACCAGGGGCAGGCCAATTTGGCTTCGTTGTTATTTAACAGCGCCAGCGCAGCCGTGAATGCGGCAGCTACGCGCGCCAATGATTATCTGGTGGGTAGCAAACTCGGTGACGTGCTTGAAGCGAATGAGCAGGGCTCGCTGCTGGTGGGTGGTTATGGAAATGATCGGCTGCTCGGCGGTCAGGGTAACGATGTGTATCTGTTTGCCAGGGGCCATGGAGTAGATTCCATTCGCGAATTAAATGGTAATGATCGCATCAAATTTGGCGAAGGCATAACGCAAGATCAGCTCACCATTAAACGCGATGAAAAATTCAATCTGGTTTTCTCATTAAATACGGGTGAACGCTTGACCGTGGAAAAGGCGTTTGACCGGCGCGGTGAGTTGAATAATTCAGCGATTGAAAGTGTGGAGTTTTACGATAAAACCGTATGGGATTTAGCACGCATCAACGCGGAAATCACAAAAAATTCGTTGCCTGTTGACCCTAATGGAGTATTCGTTGGTACGGATGACGGTGAAACACTTTATGGCAGTGATGGCCCTGATGTCTTTGAAGGAAAGAAAGGGCGGGATTATTTAATTGGTGGTGCTGGTAATGACACCTATATATTTAATAAAGGTGATGGCTACGATGAAATTATAGATACAGCGGGCAGCGATGCGATTGAGTTCGGTGCAGGTATTACCCAAAGTGATTTAAAAATATATTTTTCCGGGGATTCTTCCTTCGGAAGCATTGACATTGTATACGACACCAACGGCTCAACGGTTTCCCTTGCAAAACCATTGGACGGTGAGGCAACCACCACGGATTCCCCAATAGAAAAAATAAAATTCGCAGATGGTAGTGAGTTACTGCTGACGGCAAGTTATTTGGTATCGCACACCAATACGCCACATTATTACTCCAACATTTTTTGGGGATATACCACTGATGACACCATAACCGGCACTGACAGAAACGACGATATTCGCGGTAATGCCGGTAATGACACCCTTTTGGGCGGTAAGGGTAATGATCAGCTGAACGGCAACTTCGGCAATGACATTCTGGTAGGTGGAAAAGGTGACGACCGTTTGGAAGGTGGTGACGGTAATGATACTTACCGCTTTAATCTATGGGATGGCGACGACATTCTGGACGATAGGGCTGTTGGTTGGGGTGTAGTTGCTGGTACCGATACCCTGGAGCTTGGTGCGGGAATTCTTGAGAGTCAAGTGGACATTCGACGCTATGATTATCGCAGTGCAATTTTATCGCTTGGCAATGGCGACTCAATAAAAATTCTCAACTTATTTGAAAATGATGGCGATGCATTTCACTCAACCGACGCGCTGGAGTTTATTAAATTCAGCAATGGTGTTGTTTGGGATCAAACCCGAATACTCACCGAAGTTAAAAAAATCAAAACCGGCATTACTCTCTCAGGCACAAACGGCCCTGACACTTTAACGGGTACGAACCTGAGTGACGATTTATCTGGCGGTGACGCTGATGACACCCTAACCGGAAATTACGGTGCAGATGTATTACAGGGTGGCTTGGGCAACGATACGTTATTGGGCGGTTTAAGTGCTGATGCATTAAGCGGTGATGAAGGTGATGATTTCCTTCAGGGAGGAAAAGACGACGATACTTTATATGGTGGTACCGGTAGCGTTAAAGATATTTATTATTTTGAAAAAAATGATGGCCATGATCGAATCCATAATTGGGGTCTCCAAAGTATTATTCGTTTTGCCCCCGATATTCGTGCTGCGGATGTCAAAGTTAAAGTGCAAGGTCGTGATTTGGTAATTCAATACAGTGAACATGGTTTTATTTCAGTTAACTGGGCATTTGACGAAGAGGGTAACCCTAGTTCTTCATATATGGTTGGTAACATCGAATTTGCAAACGATCCATCCTGGGATTTCAATACCCTCTTAAGCAAAATTGATTTTTCCTCAACGGATGAAGGTGATGTTATTTATGGCATGAACACCGATAACAATATTCAGGGCGGCAAAGGGAATGATGTTCTTTATGGGCTCGCAGGCAACGATACCTTATCCGGTGGTGATGACAACGATTCACTGTTTGGTGGTAGGGGTGACGACGTACTTCAAGGAGGTAAAGGAGACGATATTATTTTTGATGATGGAGGCAATAATCGCTACCTGTTCAACCTGGGTGATGGTCACGATCATCTGAATGGTGCTACCTATACTATTGTGTTCGGTGCGGGTATCAGTCCGGAAAATATCCGGATTGAAGATGTTTCATTATCGTCTGGCCGGCTTGGAGTTGATTACATTATTCGCATCAACCAAAACGATAGCCTCTATCTTGCTTATAACAAGGATACTCTTTTCCAATTTGCTGATAATTCTGTGTGGTCATTGGCAGATTTGCTGCCTTATTCATTAGCAACCACAGAAAATGATGATGTAATTACCGCACCCAGCCGAGTAATAGATTTCGTTCAAATTTATGGCAAAGGCGGCAATGACACGCTCACTATAAATTCCAATCAATATGCTTTGCTGGATGGTGGTGCAGGCAATGACACCTTGACACAAAAAGAAGGGTCTGGAGGTTTGGTGACCTTTAACGGTGGTGCAGGTGATGACTTTATCGTTAACGACGGAGGCGCTGTTTATAAGTTTGGCCGCGGTGACGGCCATGATCGAATTTATAGTGATGGTTACGATACCCTTGAATTTGCTGCGGATATATTGCCTGAACATGTAACTGTCAGTAAAAGCGGTAGTGATTTATTGATAAAGCTAAACACGGGTGAGACATTGGGGTTTTCCTCAGTTTTCAATGATGATGGTACTTATGTCTACCATTATTCTCGTAATGGAGCGTTGGAAAATATCCGCTTTGCCAACGGCACCAATTGGAACGCCGCCTGGATTATGCGTGAAGTTTCCGGGTTGCCCAGGGATTTGGTTGCACCGCCCAAGCCTGTGCTGGGGAGTATTGATAATCAGTATGGCGAGATCATTGTGACCGGTGCTATCGAAGACGGCGCGACCATTAAAATCTATGACGATAAATTGCAAGAACTAACACCGCGAATAGAATGTGGCGGCGGCAGTTTTGTCATTTATCTTTATCCCGGACCTGTGAATGGCGAAACATTTTCCGTAGTGGCCTTTGATGCAGTAGGCAATAAATCTGAAACACTCACTTTCAGTGTGCCGGATATAACTGCACCCTTACAGCCGACTGCTAAATTCGATACGGCGGGAAAAATTATTTCTGGCGAGGCGGAAGCGGGCAGTCGTGTCAGTGTAAAAAATGCGGCCAATCAGGAAATCGGTTTTGCTACAGCCGATGCCACCAAAAAATATTCCATCACATTGGCAACGGCACTCATCAATAAAGAAAGCGTTAAAGTCACGGCGCAAGATGCCGCAGGAAACATTTCACCTTTGCGCACGATCACTGCGCCTGATAAAACCCCTCCCGCAATTCCCAGTGCCACTATTGATGCTGCCGGAAAAATTATTACTGGCTCTGCAGAAGCCGGTAGCACGGTAATTGTAAAAAACGCGGCGGGTACGCAATTAAAAACAGCTACGGCTAATTCATCGGGTAAATACACTGTTACCTTGACTACGGCATTGGTGAATAACGAAGTCCTCGCCATCACAGCAAAAGATACAGCCGGCAATATTTCGGGCACGAAAACTATTAATGCGCCCGATAAAACCCCACCGGCAGTTCCTGTTGCCAGTATCGACGCCGCCGGCAAAATCATTTCAGGCACAGCGGAAGCGGGTAGCACCGTGATAGTTAAAGACGCTACCGGCAAACAATTAGGCAGTGCACAAGCTGCCGCATCAGGAGGTGCTTACAGTATCACTTTGGCG
>JAGKWO010000009.1 GCA_021151835.1 Gammaproteobacteria bacterium | reverse complement strand
CTTTTAAACTTTTAAATAAGGAATCATTAATTTTTAACAAATTAATGCAGCACCACAACTTCATTTTGCGATAAATTAAATGTACCGCTACCGCTGGTTACATTCACAACATCAGTTCCCACCACGCTGGCGTAAGCGGCATTGGCCAGGCACAAATTCGGTACGGTGATGGTCGCCGCTGCACCACGGTTTACGGCAACCACAGCGCAATCGCTTCCCTCTTGACGCTGGAACACCAGGATATCTGCCGTTGCCCACCGTTCGGCATAAGTACCGCGCTGGATAGCGATACTGTTTTTACGCAAATTGGCCAATGAACCAATCAATGTATACGCCGGCGTTGTTTGGCTGAATGATGGTTGTTGTTCGCGATTGTAAGGATCGTGGCCGACCTGGCCATCGCCATTTGCAGTAAACCAGGTAGAGTTTTGCTCGGTGCCATAATAAATCGTTGGCACACCGGGCAAGGTCATTACCAAAGCCATACCTAAATTCTGGCGCGCGTCCGCAAAACTTTTTGCCATTCCTTTACCCGCACCGCGATTGGTTGTTCCCGTCGTTTGCAAATAAACGCTGGTGCGGGTCGCATCGTGGTTATCGAGGAAAATGGCTTGCTGGTCTTCGAAATTATTCATCGCGCCGGGGCGGGAACCAATATGGCTGCTTAGATTAACCATGGTGATATTACCTGCAATTGCGTTCTCAATTGCATCGCGCAATTTGAAATCCAGCAGCTCGGAACCGCGACGCTCATTCAGGAAACTCATTGATAATGCGTCACCAGCGCCCGCGTTATACCATTCACCAAAAATATAAGTGTCAGCTTTTTTCGCGCGCACCGCAGCACTGAAACGGTTAATAAACGAAGGCTCAATGTGTTTAATTGCATCAATACGGAAAGCATCCACACCGTGATCCATCCACTTCAATGCTGCATCAATTAAATATTGATCAGCGATTGAATTACTGCTGGTGCCATGGTTGAAATCAGTCAGGTTAAACAAACTTTTATTGCGGAACGACCAGGGATCATCCCACTCGGCATTGCAGGTTGTTGCCGGATTGGTATCACCGCAATCCGAGATAGCGCCGTTCGCGTGGTACCAGGTTCCTTTACCGCTCGCAAAATCGGTCAGGAATGCCCCTTCTTTATAGAGTGCACCAAATTCATATTGGTCATCCTGATTGGAATGGTTGAGTGCGATATCCAATACCAGTTTCATTCCGCGTGCTTCCATTTGTGCATCGAGTTCATCAACCAATGCCCAATCACCGAGGTGCTCATCAACCGAATAGAAATCGCGCGCCCAATAGCCGTGATAGCCACCTTCGTTACCCACGTTGATGTTATCAACCAATGGCGTTACCCAAATCGCGGACACACCCAACGATTGCAAATAATCCAGCCTGGAAATTAAACCGGCGATGTCACCACCCCAATATTTTTTCCATTCGCTTTGGCCACCGGATGATTTAAGGGTAGAAGTTGCAGCCGGGTTACTGCCATTATCATTTGCAGTATTGCCATTAGCGAAACGGTCCACGAACACAAAATACATAGTGCGTGCACGGAAATCATCGGCTGTGGCCTGACTACTGGAGCTATTAATGGCCGAGGAAATTGCCGAGCTGGATGTTGATACTGCGCAATTATTGCCAAGGTTGGTGGTGGTACTCACGAGTGTGCGTGTGCCGGTGTTGATAATAATTTTGGTCCAACCACTCGCGGCCTGATCGGCCGTTGGAAAAGCATCGCCCCAACCACCATTAGGATCAACTTTAAAACGCGGGCCGCCATTTGCATCGCCTGCGGTAAAATTGCGGCAAATTTCCAATTGATTGGTACCACTGGAGGTTGTAATCAAATCGCCTTCCGCCCAACCATTATGCGTGCCGCGCAAATGAAATTGGGTTGACGAGACACTGGAAGAAATTGCAGATGAGGATGAAGATATTGCAGATGAAACAAGTGAACTTGAAGAAATTGCACTCGATGTAGTGCTGCAATTGGCAGCAAGGTTTTGTTGGGCTGTGATCACTTTTGTTACAGCGTTGAAGCTGATTTTTACCCAGCCGGCAGCAACGGTGTAATCGGATGAGGGTACTGCATCGCTGCCCCAACCACCATTAGGATCCACTTTAAAACGCGGGCCACCCGTTGCATCACCGCTGGTAAAATTCTGGCAGCTTTCATAAACATCACTGGTGCCAACACGAGCAAGCAAAGTTCCTTCGGCCCATGAATTAAACGTACCGCGCAAATGGTAACTAACGCTCGCTGCGGAAGTAATGCTCCAGTTTTTAGTGTCAGTGAAAAATTTAATATTCCAGGTACCCTGGCCCACAGAAATATTGGAACCGTTAAGGCCACCAACACCGTAACTTTCTGCCCAATTGCCATAGCGGTCAAATTTGATACTGCCCGCCGCTGCAAACATCACATTGGTTAACTCAACGGTATTGGTGCCTGCCGCATTCATCTGGGTCGCGCCCCAATTATTATGCGTACCGCGTAAATACCAATCTGCTTGTGCCCCTGCCGAGGCCATCAGCAGGAATGAGAGGAGGATGTGTTTGCGTTTCATAATGGTCGTTCCTTTATGCTTATGTTATTGGAACGACTATTTGATGAAATAAAATACCAACTCGCAAAGTGCTGCATACGTATTCAGATTTGTTAACGCTGTTGAATACGTATGCAGTTTTCGTTGATAAAAATTGACGCGCCAGCGCAGATTCAACGTCGCGCTTATAAACAACGACTATACTGCTATAACATTAACTACTAAGCACGCGTTGCAAATGAGCTGTTTGATTTTTAACACTTTGCTGCGAGTACAACATAATGCCATTGTCGTACTCTAAACGATCCGGAATTTTATCCTTCTCGCGCTCCACAGCCAGGCACTGCTGGATCTGTGCGGGCATTATGGTGCTGTTATTAAGCGCCCTGTTTGCCTGTGCAAATACCAATACCCAAAAAATGAAGCGATTGATGGAAGAGCGCTATGGCGGGGATGGCGTTGCATTGCTGGAGCGCTGGGATCAATTAATCGCCAACGAAAGCCAGCGCCCGGTAGAGGAGCGCATCAAGCAGGTAAATCAATTCTTTAACCAGAACCTTCGCTATACGGAAGACCTGGTGCTATGGAAGAAGAGCGATTATTGGGCAACCCCGCTGGAGACATTGGGCGTGCGCGCCGGTGATTGCGATGACTACGCGATCGCAAAATACATAACACTATTGCGGATGGGCGTGCCGCTGGAAAATTTGCGCCTGATTTATGTGCGTGCACAAGTGGGCGGAATTGAGAGCAAGGTTTTCCAGGCGCATATGGTGCTTGGCTATTATCCCCAACCCAATGCAACGCCGCTGATTATGGATAGCCTGGTCAACACGATTGAGCCCGCAAACAAGCGTCCGGATTTGCGTCCGGTATTCAGTTTTAACAGCGAAGGTTTATGGGTGGGGAACCAACAAGCGGCCGCAGATCCTACCGCACGCTTGTCGCGTTGGCGCGACCTGCTGGCGCGAGTGCAAGAGGAAGGCTTTTAAATGGTATCCTCGCACACATCCATTTCATGTAATTCGGTAAAAAGGCACCAACCATGTCATTAATAAAACAATTATGGATTGGCATTATCAGTATGTTGTTACTGGTATTAGGCGGTAATTTTGCTATCAGCACTTTCACCGCTAAAACTTATTTGCAGGAGCAATTGCGCTTAAAAAATATCGACAATGCCAACTCACTGGCCTTATCGATTTCGCAATTACCGGAAAAAGACCCGGTAACACTGGAGTTACTTATTACCGCCCAATTTGACTCGGGCCACTATGAATACATTATTTTTCAGGATATCGATAAAAAACCCATTGTCGCGCGCAATTTTGAAAATGAAAAAGTCGATACAGTACCGGAATGGTTTGCCAGGCGAGTAAAATTCGATGCCGCGCCGGGCATTGCGCAAGTAACCGACGGGTGGCAGCAAACAGGAACACTGATAATTAAAAGCCACTCGCGTTATGCGCTGGAAGCCTTGTGGAAAAACACGCGCAATTTATTGGATTGGTTTTTGTTTGCCACATTACTAAGCGGTTTGATTGGGAGTTTGATCCTCAAATATATTTCCCGTCCGCTTGATGTGGTAGTTGATCAGGCCGAAGCGATTGGCGAACGGCGTTTTATTGTGTCGCAAGAGCCCAAAACCAAAGAATTCCAGCGTCTTGTACGCGCGATGAACACCTTGTCCAACAGCGTTAAACACATGCTGGATAAAGAAGCGCGGCAACTCGAGTTATTGCGGCGCGATTCGCAAACAGATCGCTTGACCGGCTTAACCAATCGCGTTCATTTTTTAAATTTACTGGAAGTGCAGCTCACCCGCGAAGATGCAGAAAAGCACGGGATTCTGGCGCTGGCCCGCGTCATGATGTTGCAGGAACTCAACCAGCAATTGGGCCACAACCAAGTCGACCAACTGTTGCGTGCAATTGCCAGCGTGTTTGCAGACCTCGAACAAAAATTTCCGGGCAGCCGTGCCGGCCGCTTAAATGGCAGCGACTTTTGTTTGCTCATTCCAACTGATACACCTATCGACATGGTAAGTACCGATATATCCCAAACATTAAATTTCCAATTAATTGCTGGTGGCTTCGAAACAATCGCCGTACCTTTAGCCTTATGCACTTTTGTGAGTGGAGAAAAGTCCGGCCAGGTAATGCATAAACTGGATGGAGCTCTCGCGCAGGCAGAACTTAAAGGCAACCGCGCCGTAGTGACCCACGATGAGCAACGGGATTACAACCAACACAATCTCAGTGAATGGCGCAATGCAATTGAAGCGGCGCTTGCCGCTGAAGAATTACGCCTGGCCAGTTTTCCGGTTAAAAATATCGACGGCAAATTATTGCACCAGGAAACAGCTGCCCGCCTGCGCCTGGATAACGAATACCGCCCCGCAGGCTACTTCATCCCCTGGGCCGTGCGCCTGGGAATTATGGCTGATATTGATTTGGCAGTGCTAAAGCTTGCGTTGAAGCAAGCAAAATCCTTGCAACAGGATCTCGCTGTGAATGTTTCTGCACTTTCATTATGCAATGCGCATTTTCGTGAACAGGCCATCGCGTTGTTAAATTCGCAACCGGTCGAAGCAAAAAAACTGTGGCTGGAATTTCCCGAGGTGTGCGTGCTGCGTCATCTGGAGGAGTTGCGTGCATTTATCGTGCGTTTGCGCGCAATCGGTTGCAAGGTGGGACTGGAACACGTTGGGCTCGAATTTACCCAATTCGGAAAATTACAGGATATGGGATTACATTATTTAAAACTGGATGCAGCAATTACCCGTTCTATCAATGCGAATACCAGTAGCCAAAGTTTTGTGCAAAGTTTATGTACCCTGGCCCACTCGCTCGGCATCCAGATTATTGCCGAAGGTGTGAGTAATGACGAAGAGCAGATAGTGTTGCTTAAAGTCGGTATGGATGGCTTGACCGGAACCCATATCAGTTAATGCAAAAAAATCCCGCTTGTTTCCAGCGGGATTTTTTTTGTAACTGCAATCACAAATGCAATTGGTCGCCATCATCCAGCAGATAAACGCCCTGGCGTTTGCCGCGCAATTCCCGCCGGGTCAGCAATTTATTTTGTGCAGCCTCGGGTAGATCGGTAAAGCGAATCACACCTTGCTCAACCAGCAAATTCACCACGTCTTCCAATACTCGCGCCATGGTCTGGTCAGTCTGTTCCAAAGCCAATTGTTCGACGGATTTTTCGCCCTGGATAAAGTGCACCAGCTCCGGTGCATCATCGGC
This sequence comes from Gammaproteobacteria bacterium, assembly GCA_021151835.1. GTDB lineage: Bacteria > Pseudomonadota > Gammaproteobacteria > Pseudomonadales > Cellvibrionaceae > Cellvibrio. Next base: position 348,684 of record JAGKWO010000009.1, on the reverse strand, counting down.
AATTTGCTCATTAAAATCCTGGCCGGGTTGTTTGCTCACGGCGATCAATTCACCGTTGTGATTACGTTTTACGTACATAGTTTTCCCCGCTAAAAAAATCCCGCTATGCAGCGGGATTTTTTAATCATTTACCCGGAATCAATCCAGCTAATTATTAATCAGTGATCAACTTATTGTTGTTGAGCAACTGGGTAATAATTTGTTGATCAGTTGTAGCACCACTATACAGCGACTGCAAATTCACACCGCTTAATACGATTTGCTGTGTTTCTGCACCGCTGGTGTAGCTGGCGCCGACTGTATGGGAGTCAGCAGTGAATCCGCCCGTATGGCTGATGTGGACAATCGTATTACCACCGGACACTTCGAAGTGGAGGTAGTTGGCCAGGTTGCCTGCACCATTGGATGGCCCCACAGATTCACCTTGCAGCAAGTCACGCAAATCGAGTACATCACCACCGGTGGTATTGCTGCCCGCCGCTGCGGTTGCGAAATTCTGGATGGTATCTACTGCTGGTGTACCCGCAACGCCCTGGTCACCCAAGGTCCAGACAAATACATCCACAAAGTTCTCACCGGCATCACCACCAATTAAGGTGTCGTTGCCAGAGCCACCGCTGATGCGATCTGCCCCTGAACCGGCATTAATGGTGTCATTGCCGCTGCCGCCGTTGATGATGTCTGAACCGTTACCCGCGCTCAAATTATCATTACCACCACCGCCATTGATGATGTTATTGCCATTCCCGGCGTTAATGGTGTTATTACCGTTACCACCATTGATGTACTCGCTCGCGGAACTACCGGTATAACTGCCACTCTCGGTAGTAGTGATATCCACCGTGGTATAAGCAGCTTTCAATGTCACTACGGAAGAGACAGCAGCAGTAGCGCCGCCATTAATTTCGGTAGAGGTCACCTGTACGGTCAAATGTGTTGCGTTGGTGGTATAACTGCCAGGCAAATTCAACGTAAGGTTCGCCAAATCTGCTTCGGTGAACTGCCAGACACCGCCACCCAGATTGACGCCGGCATTGAAACTTACCCCGGTCGGAACATTGCTGACTTTGATGGACAGGCTTTCCGAACCATCGGTGTCCACCAGTTTGGTGATAATGGGGAATTTCACCGAGGTACCACCGGTGCCATGGGCTACTGCCACCAGCGCTTTGCTCACCACCAGGCTCGGCGTAGTGGCAGAGCCAACAGTGACATTCACAGTCTCGGTGCTGGTCGCCCCCTGAGTATCGCGCACGGTGTAAGTGAAGCTGGCCACGCCCTCAAAGTTACTAGTGGGGGTAAAGGTAATATTCGATCCCACAATACTAACGGTGCCATTTACCGCGCTTTGAACGCTTATCAAGGTGAATGCATCACCTTCTGCATCAGAATCATTCGCCAGCAATGTAGATGATGGAATAGTCACGGCAGTACTCTGCTTCGTTAACACGTTGTCGCTAACCGTATGCGGTGCGGTATTAAAGCGCTCTACGATGATATTCGCGGTAGCAGTATCTGTACCGCCATGGCCATCGCTGATGGTGTAGGAGAAACTGGCCGGACCTGTGTAACCCGTCGCCGGAGTAAACACCACATTACCCGCTACCAGACTCACAGTACCATTGGTCGCACCTTGCACACTGACAATACTCAGCGTGTCATTGTCAGGATCGGTATCATTTGCCAGCAAGGTAGCCGCATTGATCGTGTTACTGGAGCCAGCAACCACTTTCAATGAGCTGTTCACACTAGCTGGACCAGTGCCCGAGAAGCTGGTGAGGAAGTAGTCACCGCCGTCACCAGTGTTATTGTTGGTGTGCAATGCGCTGAACTTGATGCTATTGAATACCACGTTATTGGTATTGATAGAGAATGTACCTGCTTCGCTGGTACCCAGAAGCCTGAAAGTGCTGGATGCGACCAGCACGCCATTGTAATAAGCCTCCCACAACCCTACTTCACCGCCCGACTCGCCCGGGAACAAACGGCTAACACCGAACGAGGCTTGATTCAGGTTGCCATTGAAGGTCAATACAATGGATTCGGATTTGCCAGTAGCTACATCGTATTCGATCTGGTTAGGCACATCAGAGAACGACCGCGGTGAACCTTGCACACCGAGGACATTGGCATTGCCATCGACAGTTCCCTGATAAAGGGCAGTCGCAACATTAGCGGTGTTGTAACCGGTGATATTAACCGCGAGGCCTTTACTATCGAGGTTAGTCCACAAATCGGTTGCCGAGGCATCACCAAATGCGACTGAGTAAGCGGAAGCACCACTTGGATCATCCACAGCATCCGGTGCGGCATTAGGCAACACGGTAATCGATACGGTCGCGGTAGAAGTGCCATCTTTGCTATCAGTCGCGGTATAAGTGAATGATGCAGGGCCGCTATAACCGGCAGCAGGTGTAAATACCACATTGCCACCGACCAGGCTTACGGTGCCATTGACTGCACCTTGAACAGAACTGATGCTCAGGGTATCACCATCAGCATCAACATCATTGCTTAATAATTGGGCCGGCGTCAGGCTCAGGGAGCCCCCCTGATACACAGTCGCACTATCACCGACAGCAACAGGCCCATCGTTAGTGCCTGCAACAGTAATGGTAACGGTGGTTGGTGTGCCGTCTTTACTCACCACATTGAATATTTCAATGCGGGTTTCGCCTTCTTTCAGCGCCTGCACACCAGGTCTGCTGTTGTCCAGGTTGTAAACCCAGGCACCCGCCGCATTGATGGAGAAACTGCCATAGGTACCCGCGGTATTGGTTTGGGCGATAAATTCAGCTTCGCCTGCATCCGGATCAACGATGCTGAGGGTGCCAGTAGCGGAGGTTTGTGCCGGAGTATCTTCTTTCACACTACCAGTTCCGGTACCCAATATTGCTGCGTCGGCTACCGGATTAACGGTGATGTTTACCGCTGCAGGTGTTCCATCTTCAAGCCCCAGGTTATCCCGTGCGGCGTAGTTGAAACTGGTTGAACCGTTCCAGTCAGCATTGGGCTTGAAGTAAATGGTGTTGGCGTTAACTGCATCGCCAACTGCAATCTGGGTAGTTAGCGTAGCGTCGGTATAAAGCGTGCCGTTGGCGGGCAAGCTCTTGATCACAAACGCTGTCACTGTGCCGTCGACATCCGAACCGGATAGCGTAATCGCAATAGTGGTGTCTTCATTGCCGCTGACGGTTACCGCATTGGTTTGCGGAGCATCATTTACCGGCGTCACGGTGATATTCACAGTGACGGTATTACCATCAACGGTGCCGTCATTGACTTTATAGGTGAAGCTGTCAGAAGTTGTTTCGCTGCCGTTATGCACGTAATTGAAAGTGCCGTTAGCGTTAAGGGTCAAGGTCCCGTTAGTTGGACCGCTTACCAGGATTGCAGTCAATGGATTGTTCTCGGCATCCGTATCATTTGCCAGGACACTGGTCGCACCACCAACCAGAACAGTGGCGCTACCACCTTCTGCAACAGTGATGCTGTCAGCCACAGCGATTGGTGCATCATTCACTGGCGTAATATTGATATTGACGGTAACGATATTGCCGTTAGCAGTACCGTCATTGGCGCGGTAGGTGAAGCTATCAGTAGTGGTTTCGCTACCGTTGTGGACGTAGCTGAAAGTCCCGTTGGCGTTCAGGGTCAAGGTGCCGTTGGTTGGGCCGGTTACCAGGATTGCAGTCAATGGATTGTTTTCGGCATCAGTGTCATTCGCCAGAACACTGGTCGCACCACCAACCAGAACAGTCGCAGTACCACCTTCGGCAACGGTAATGCTGTCTGCAACAGCGACAGGTGCATCGTTTACCGGCGTAACGTTAATAACCACCGTAACGGTATTACCATCAACAGTACCGTCGTTCACTTTATAGGTGAAGCTGTCGGTAGTCGTTTCACTGCCGTTATGGACATAGCTGAACGTACCATTGGCATTGAGTGTCAGCGTGCCATTGGTTGGACCGGTTACCAGAATCGCTGTCAGGGGATTGTTTTCGGCATCCGTATCATTTGCCAGAACACTGGTGGCCCCGCCAACCAATGCAGTTGCAGTACCGCCTTCTGCCACAGTGATACTGTCAGCGACGGCGACGGGGGCATCATTCACCGGTGTTACATTGATAGTTACCGTGACGATATTGCCGTTAACGGTGCCGTCATTAGCGCGGTACGTAAAACTGTCGGTGGTAGTTTCACTGCCATTGTGGGTGTAGCTGAAAGTACCGTTAGCGTTAAGGGTCAAGGTACCGTTGGTTGGGCCGCTTACAAGGACTGCACTCAGGGTGTTGTTTTCTGCATCGCTGTCATTTGCCAGAACACTGGTCGCGCCACCCACTAACACAGTCGCTGTGCCGCCTTCCGCCACAGTAATACTGTCAGCGACTGCGACAGGGGCATCGTTTACCGGGGTAACGTTGATATTCACCGTTACTGTGTTGCCGTCAACAGAGCCATCATTAACCTTGTAGGTGAAACTGTCTGTAGTGGTTTCGCTGCCGTTATGAATGTAGCTGAAAGTCCCATTCGCATTCAGCGTCAAAGTACCATTGGTTGGTCCGGTTACCAGGATTGCAGTCAATGGATTACCATCAACATCGCTATCATTCGCTAACACGCTGGTTGCACCACCAACCAGAACGGTTGCAGCACCACCTTCAGCGACGGTAATACTATCGGCAACTGCAACCGGCGCGTGATTTACCGGATTGACAACCACAGTCACGGTGGCGGTAGCAGTCCCGCCGTTGCCATCGGAGATTGTGTAAGTGAAATTGTCAGTACCGGTAAAGCCGGAGTTGGGAGTGTAAATCGGATTGCCGGTAACTGCGTCAATCACCACCGAGCCATTCGCCCCCTGGGTTACACCGGTTACGGTCAGGCTGTCGCCATCCGGGTCAATATCATTACCGCGAACGGCGATGGTCACAGCGGTACTTTCGTCAGTTGTTGCATTGTCGTCAGTGGCAGCCGGAGCGTGGTTAACCGCAATAACGCCGATAGTCACGGTGCTGATAACGATGCCGCCATTGCCATCACTAACAGAAATTTCAAAGCTATCGCTACCGCTATATCCGTTAGCGGGAGTGTAGGTGAAGGTTCCTGTCGTATTGTTGAGTATCACCGTGCCATTAGCGGGGCCGTTGTGAATACTGAACGATAAGCTATCGCCATCCGGATCTGTGGCACTGATGCTGCCGTTTACCGCGGTATTTTCATTCGTGGTAAGGCTCTGGTTGCTGGTCACAGGAGCATCATTCTCAGGGGTTACACCAATGGTAATCGTGCTGGTAGTCGTACCGCCTTTGCCATCGCTGATGGTCACGACAAAACTGTCGCTGCCGTTGTAATTGGCATTCGAGGTGTAAACAAAGCTGCCGGTTGCGGCGTTGAGAGTGACGGTGCCGTTAGCGGGTTGGCCGGAAACGGTGTAGCCAAGAGTATCGCCATCAATATCACTGGCCACGATTTGGCCGGTCAGGTCAGTGTCTTCTGCTGTAGTCAGGTTTTGATTGCTGCTGGTCGGTGCATCATTCGCTGGCGTTACGCCGATGGTAAGCTGGTGGTTGTTCCGCCTTTGCCATCGCTGATGGTCACCACAAAACTGTCGCTGCCGTTGTAATTGGCATTCGGGGTGTAAACAAAGCTGCCGGTTGCGGCGTTGAGAGTGACGGTACCGTTGGTGGGTTGGCCAGTAACTGCATAACCCAGTGTATCGCCTTCAACATCCTGCGCGATAACCTGGCCATTAACCGCAGTATCCTCATCGGTAGTAAGGGTAATATTACTGGTGGTAGGCGCATCGTTAACCGGAGCAATGTTCAAGCTAACGGTGCTGATACTACTGTTGCCACGGCCATCTGTCACAGTCACTACAAAACTGTCGCTGCCGTTGTAATTGGCATTAGGCGTGAAGGTAAATTGGCCGGTAGCTGCATCCAGCGTCAGGGTACCGTTAGTGGGCGCGGTAGTTACCGAATAAGTGAGGGTGTCACCTTCAATATCGGTAGCAATGATTTGACCGCTAATGATTTCATCTTCATTACCAGCCAATGCCTGATCGGTTACTGAAGGCGCACGATTAACGTACACACCATCACCATCGGTTTGATCGACAGTATTTTCAGTTACCGTTGCATTTTGGTAAGTAAAGAACTGGGCGTCGGTTTGTTCAAAAATCCGGGTGAGTTGGACAAAGCTGTTGTTGCCATCCGAACCGCCGCCGCCATTGTCACCGGCTGCAGTTTCTTCCAATTGTTCCAACAGGTCGCCGCCCTGTTCCAACACCGTTAAGGCTTCCTGAACACTGGCATCGTTAAGTGCCGCGTCATCAGCATCGGTAGCCGTATCGTTGTTAAAGTCGCGGCTCATCGCCACTTCAAGGCCACCATTTACCTGAACCGGCTCACCGTTGCCAAAATCCAGTTGCACTTGCGCGCCCTGGGCAGTGACCAGCGTTTCATCGGAATTTAACACGCTGCCAACGGACAACGGACGCAAACTGCCATCCGGTGATTTAGCCCAAGCCTGACCTTGAAGAAACGCAACTGTCGCAACGGCATTATTCATCTATAGACTCCACAGGATAAACGTGATCAACATCACATTGAGGGTATGATGAGCAGTCTAGTTAGTGACGATAAATGCGCCATTGGACTAAAGGACAATAAAGAGATTTTTTTTATTTCTATAAAAGAATAATGAATAGATGAGAGAGAATTCGGTTAAAAATGTTTTAAGTGCCAAAAAACCGTACATCAGGAACCGGCAGCCATCACCAATACCAGGTGCAAGCGATCACGGACTTTCAATTTATCGAAGGCAGAACCCAGATGGGCTTTAACGGTACGCTCGGTGATATCCAATTCACGTGCGACTTCTTTATTGGTTTTTCCCGCCGCCACCAATTCCGCGACCGCCAGTTCACGGCTGGTGAGTTGGGATAAATCCACTTTGGTTCCGTTGACCGGTTTAACAGGCGCGGTTGGCAAAATGCGTGTGGTCGCCAGCACGATTTGCCGCATTAAATCTGCCCCCAGCCACATACCGCCGTTAGCAATAACCTGTGCGACCTGCTCCAATACTTGCGGCACCGCCAGATAATGCACATAACCACTCGCTCCGGCTTCCAGCGCTTGCCGGGCCTGTTGCGCGTTTTCGATCAACGTCATCGCAATTATTTTTTTACCTTTTTCGCTTAATGCTTGCAGCTGCGCAATATCACTTTCATCACGCAATAGCACCCACACATAATCAGCGTCTGCTATGTGGGCAATATCCGGTGCGATAAATGCGGAGGGAAATGCCTGTTGCCAGCGCGGCGATTGGATATCCGCAGGCGCAATAAAAAGGTGCTGGGTCATCGTTCGGTCATTGCATTCTGTTGCGCGCGCAACACAGGTTTTAATAAATAAGCCAATACGGTTTTCTTGCCGGTGAGAATATCTACCTGCGTCATCATACCCGGCATAATGGGCAACGTCGGGTCAAAACCGGCGCGTTCAGTGCGCACCCGCACAATATAAAACGTGCGATCTTTATCATCGGTAATCGTATCGGCACTGATATGTTCAACCTTACCGCGCAAACCACCGTAAACGACAAAATCATACGCAGTAAATTTCACAATCGCATCCTGGCCCGGATGTAAAAACGCGATGTCTTTGGGCGATACCTTTGCTTCCACTAATAAATCATCATCAAGCGGTACCATCTCAATCACTTCATGGCCTGGTTGAACTACGCCCCCCACCGTATTCGTAAACACGCGCTGGACAGTACCACGCACCGGCGAACGAATTTCGGCGTATTTGATTTTATCGGCAAGCCCGGTACTACTCTCGCTCAGCGCTGCGATTTTGCTCAACACTTCCGACAATTCCGCGCGCCATTTATTACTCGCCAGCAATTCTGTTTCTCGCAGTTTTCCTTGCGATTCTTCAATCGCCAGGATCAAGCGCGATTCCTGCGCCGCTGCCTGTTCACGTGCGCCTTTGGCATTGGCGACCTCACCTTCCAGACGCAAGATTTCCACTTCCGAAATTGCGCCGCTCGCAAGCAACGGCTTTGTTACATTTAACTCTTGCGTTGATAATTCCAATGCGCGTGTTGCCTGGGTCAATTTTGCGCGCACTTCATTTAATTCTTCGCTGCGCTGATCCAATTGACTGCGCGCAATACTTAATTGCTCATCCAATTCCTTGCGGTTGGATTCATACATACTACTTTCATGCGCAGCAATATCCGGCGCATCAGTCGAAAAATTATCCGGCAATTTAAATTCACTATTGGAAGTCAACGCCTGCAAGCGCGCCGCACGCGCTTGCAGTGATAAAAATTCCGCGCGGTTTTCGCGAAAAGTAGAAATAAAACGGGTCGGATCAATACGCAATAGCAAATCATCTTTATTAACCACCTGCCCTTCGCGCACCAATACTTCCTGCACCACACCGCCATCAAACGATTGGATTACTTGTAATTGCGACGATGGAATAACCTTACCCTCACCACGCGCCACTTCGTCAAGCGGTGCAAACGCGGCCCACACCAGCAGGATAAAAATAATCAGCGCAATGGCACGCAAAATAATGCGGGCTTTTATTGGCTCTTGTTGCAGGCGCGCCCAATCGGAATCAGTTACCCAGTCTTTTGGCTGTTCATGCAGGGGGTCTAGCCAACGCGCATAAATTTTATCGATGGTTTTACTCGCCGGAATGCCCAACTTATTCAACCAGTGCCCGATTTTTTCAAACCAGATTTTATCGCGCGTATTTTTTGCTGGCGAAACACTCGCCGGCGCCTCTGGCACGTTCATCAGGAAGCCCTCCCGATCCGACCCTGGCGCAACGCTTCCACGACCTGGTCCTTCGGACCATCCGCCACAATCTTGCCGCCATCGATCACAATAATGCGATTAACCAATTCCAGTAGTGAGGTGCGATGGGTAATTACCAACAAGGTTTTATGCGCGGCAAACTGCAACAAATTGCGTTTGAATTCTTCCTCGCTGGTGTGATCCATCGAACCTGTTGGCTCATCCATCAATAAAATAGGGGGATCGTTCAACAATGCCCGCGCAATACTCACGGATTGCCGCTGACCGCCCGATAATAATTGGCCGTGCTCACCCACCGGCATGGCAAGCCCAAGGGGATGCTGGTTCACAAAATCGGTCAAACCACTCAAGCGCACGGCTTCCAGGACCATTTCATCCGTCGCATGCGTTGCGCCGAATGCAATATTGTCGCGCAGGGAACCGAAAAATAAATTTACGTCCTGGGCAACATAACCCATATTGCGCCGCAACTCGGCAGGGTCCAATTGGCGAATATCAATCCCATCCAGCAACACCGTGCCCGAACTGGCTTCGTACAAACCGGCAATTAATTTTTCCAGCGTTGTTTTGCCGGAACCATTGCGACCGAGAACCGCTACGCGTTCACCAGGATTAATTTTTAGCGAAACATCGCGCAATACTTCACGCTCATCTTGCGGATATTTAAATGCAACTTTTTTAAATTCAATTCCGCCTTGCAAACGCGGACGACTAATCCATTGTTTATCCAGCGGGCGCTCCACCGGTTTTGCCATAATTTGTTCAAGTGCTGATAATGCAGTGGCAGCGCTGTGATATTGCATTAATAAACCGGCAGTTTGTCCGACCGGTGCCATGATGCGCGACGAAAGCATATAAGCTGCAATCAAACCACCCTGGGTCAAATTGCCATCAATAATTTGATAGACGCCCACAATAATAATCACCACCGAAACCGCTTGCTGGACCCAGGCCGTGCTGTTGCCTACGGAACCGGAAAGCAAACGCATTTTTACGCCGACGCGCGATACCAGCAACGTGGTTTTTTCCCAAATGGACTGCATGCGTCCTTCTGCACCCAACACTTTTAATGTTTCCAGACTGGCCAGGCTTTCAACCAGGGTAGCGTTGCGTTGTGCCGAGGCTTGCATCGAACTTTCAGACAGTAAATGCATTTTGTGCTGCACTGCGGCGGTGTAAAGCATGACCAAAATAACACCCGCTAAAATCGGGAAAATCAACGGCCAGGAAATCATCAATACTACAACGATAAATAACAGTACGAACGGCAAATCCACTAATGCCAGAATAGTGGCCGATGAAATAAAACTGCGCACCGCCTCAAACGATTGCAAACCGGACGCAAAGGAACCAACGGACGCCGGGCGCTCGGATAACTTCATCCCCAATACCCGCTCCATGATAGTTGCCGACAAGGTTACATCGACACGGCTCGCGGCAAGATCAACAAACCAGGCGCGCATCATACGCAAGGCAAAATCCGCGCTGATCGCAATCAACATACCCAGTGATAAAATCCACAGCGTATCGGTTGCATGGTTGGGAACTACGCGGTCATACACGTTCATCACAAACAGCGGTGATACCAACGCAAAAAAATTGATCAGGAGTGCCGTTAGCAATACATCGCGATACAAATATTTGTGCTGCGCAATCACTCCCCAAAACCAATGGGCATCGCGATTTTGTTGATTGGAGGTTTTACCAATATCGGTAGCGCGCGCCTCAATGCGTTCACTCGGACGCGCATAAATAGCGCGACCGGTATATTGCGTTTGTAATTCGGCAAGTGAAATAGCAACACTGGCATCGCCCAACTCGGGGAAAATCACGCGCGCTTTGTTAGCGTCCAGTGACAATAACACGCAAGCATTATTGTTATTGAGCAATAGCACTACCGGAAATAACGCGGGGTTTAATTGTTCGAGGGAGCGGTGGGTGATTTTACTGGTAAGGCCTGCGCGAACCGCCGCGCGTGCAAATAAAGAAGGGGTCAACTCCAGTGATTCCAGCGGCAATCCTGCCAGTAGCACTTCGCGGGTCACTGTTAACTGGTGAGCACGTGCAATAACCAATAAACACTCAAGCAAAGGGCCTCCCTTGTTACTTTGGGGGGAATGATCCAATGCGGGTTGAACATCAAGGGTCATGCTTGCTCCGTGTCACTCATGAAAACGCTATAAACCAGTGCCAATTTGCGAACTCGTGTAATAAGGCCCCTGTAATATAGATGGCGAATTATGTACTCGCAATTTCCTTGCAGGTTTTTGGCTATAGTTTTTGTCGAGCATCACTGCAAAAGATACTGCCATAAAAAAACGCATCAATTCGCGGGACTTGATGCGTTTTCTATAAACCCGGAATTACCGGCGATTAACGACTGCGAGTTACGGTGATATCCACACGGCGGTTTGCCGCTTTACCCGCTTCGGTATTATTGTCAGCAGTCGGGCGAGTAGCACCAAACCCGTCTACTGTCATTGGAATTGATTCCAACCCGTTCAACACAAAATAATCGCGCACACGTTGGGCGCGCGCTTTGGAGAGCGGGAGATTCAGCGCATCGGTACCGGTGTTATCGGTGTGACCTTCAATTTTAATTTGCACCACATTTTGCGTGGCTTTAATACTGGCAACAACATTATCCAGTTTTTGTGTCGCCCCCGGCTTTAATTCGGAGCTACCCACATCAAACAATGCATCACCACTAATGGGGGTTAATGCGCTGATCAAGTCCCCGCGATTCAACGCCGTGGGTGCGTCATCAGGGCAGGCCGATTCAGAAATTTTTAATGAATCCTCAACTTTTACATCGTGCAAGATTCCCAAACCATCGCGCACTATACCCAGTGCAGGCAATAAACTCCCCATTGCCGCCAACGAGCGGGCGTAGGCAATTTCCAACTCGCCCTCCGCCGTAATCAACGCGCGGCTTGCCTGGAAGTATTCATTTTCAGCATCGAGCAAGTCAAGCAATGTGCGCTGGCCAATATTAAATTGCTCGGCATATGCACTGCGCACTTTATCACTCGACAACCTGTGTTGTTGCAGTGAAATTAATTGTTCGCGAATACGTTGCGAGTCGTTATAGGCAATTTGCGTGTTTTGTCGTAAATCCACGCACGCCTGGTCACGTAAATCTTTTGCCTGATTCACTTGTTCCAATGAACGGCGCACGGCCGCACGGTTTGCACCACCGTTATACAGGTTGTAAGTAATCGCCAGTTCAACGGCATTTTCATCGCCCCATGAATCCGGGTCGTTACGATTATCAAAACCATTTTGGTTGCGATTGGTCACACCGCGCGCGCGCAATTCCGCTTTGGGGTAATAACCGGAACGCTCAACTTTCACCGCAGATTCGGCCGCGCTGATATTTTTGATCGCTGCATGAAAACCGGGATTGCCCTGGTAAGCCAACAGCAGAGCTTCGCGAACCGAGGGTGGCAATTGTTGTGATGCTAAATCACTCGCCGTTAATTGTTCTGCCGGCAATTGCCCGATAATACGCAAATAACGCGCAGTGACATCATGCAAGTTGGAGGCTTCTGTTAATAGGTTTGACTCTGCCAATGCCAAACGCCCGGCAACCTGTTCCAGGTCCACACGACGCCCGACACCCGTTGACACTCGTTCCTCAATTTGGGAATACACTTCGCGATGCTTGGCATAATTATTACGCGCAAGTTCAACCAGATCGCGATTGCGTTTTACATCTTCATAAGCGCGTACTGCATCAAGCGCTGTTGTTTCTACCGTATTCAATAATTCGTAATAACGCACCAGACGAATACCGTCCATGCGTTTCACTTCACCGGAAGTGCGGAAACCATCAAACAACATTTGTGTAAGCGTAACTTGCCCCTGCGCGGTTGAATAAGTACCGCGGCCATCATAATCACGAGCGGTTTCACCCGCCGTTGCAGCCAGGTCCACCGATGGCAAATAGCCTGCGCGGGCTACCCGTACATCAAATGCGGCCGCTTTGAATTCATGCCAACTGGCTTGCACATCAGGGTTGGATTCAAGGGCTTTTAGTGCAGCTTCTTTCACCGTACCCGCTTGGGAAAAAGCGCCGGAAGAGAGTGCACACAGGGAAATGAAAAGCAGTGATTGTTTGAAAGAAATGCCGGGTTGAAAGAGTGAACGGATCATTAGTGTGTTTCCGATTTTTTTTAAAATGTTAGAAATTTAATTCTTTTCTAGCGTCCCTAACATTCAGGTATTCACATTTCCAACCAACATGATGAACACCAGAATCCCTCTGAATTCTAGTCAATTCATGGCAAATGCCCATATAACCATGAATTCCGGTGAAATAATGGCGGATTTATTAATATCGGTGCGCTAAAAAAACACAATGCGAGGCAAGAAATTCCCTGTTGCAGCCAGGCCAAACCGATAAAATCCGGACTTTGGCAAAACAGCAATGCTCTGGTGGCAAAGCAAAAAACCGGTTTGGAGCGGGTTATCAATTACAACAGGATATCAATCAACCAAATATGGCACAAAAAACATCCAAACCTTGGTTTTCATCATAACTCAATCAAGATTTATTCCACAATAGAATTTAGCTTTGTGATCGATATCACATTGCTATAAACCACACGTTGCTTATCGCGTATTTATAAATGATCCAGCCTTTGGTATGTGTAGATACCAAAATCCAATTGATCCACCAATCCCTCGTCTTCAATCTGCACGCGAAGCGCAGCCGCTAAGCGCCAAGCAAAAGGTGTCATGGACAATAACGCACGGCATAGCGCTTTCTCTTTTATCTCCACACCCAGGGTTAACCGCTCTTGTGCGACCAATCCAAACCCTGCCGGTGTAACTGGCGCTCCGTGAGGACGCACTTCAGCGTATATCTGCTGCCGTAATCCCAACAGATGATTTTCAGCGGGAGCCACTATAACCAAAAGACCATTCGGCTTTATTACACGCCATAACTCGGCATCTTTACTCGGAGCATAAATGCGGGTTACTACATCCAGGGACTGATCAGCGAAAGGCAAATCAAAACTGGATGCCACTGCAAATACGTTGCGGTTTTTATCTGCTGCTGATTTGGCTGCGAGCCGCACACCGGCTTTGGCGATATCAACCCCGTATACTTGTGCATCCGGCAAAGCATTGGCAAAAGAATGGGTGAAATAACCCTCACCGCAACCAATATCCAATAATGTTTGCGTCTGTTGCGGAATTAAACTGGTTATACGCTGTTTGAGCGGGTCAAAAAACCCCGCCTGCAAAAATTGCCGACGCGCTTGCAATTGTTCTTTGGCATCGCCAGGTTCACGTGAGTGTTTATTCTGTACCGGCAATAAATTGAAATAACCTTCTTTCGCACGATCAAACTGGTGACGGTTTTCACACGCAAGACCTTGCGGGTTTAATTGCAATGGCTGCCGGCATAATGGACAACGCAAATCTTTCATAGGAATAATCGAAGCGGGAAAAAACAAGCGCGCAGGATGTCGACTCGTGTGTTAATAAGCAAGTCACAAATGAAATAAGCCGGAGGTATTGTTCGTTTACCTCCGGCTTCAAATGAATGTTAGCTTTCTTCGGGTACCTCGTAGCGATCAATAATATCGCGCACCAAACCGCTGCGGACTATATCTTCGCGCTCAAACTCATGCACATAAACATTAGGCAGGCCTTGCAAACGCTCAACAGCATCAGCCAACCCATTGGGACCACGGATATCGCTTTGCTTGATATCACCGTTAATTACCACTTTGCAATCCTCACCGATCCGGGTCAGGAACATTTTCATTTGCGCAGGACTAGTGTTTTGTGCCTCGTCAAGGATCACAAAGGTTTTGCTGTTAAAAGTTTTACCGCGCATAAATGCCAATGGTGCCGCCACGATTCGGCCGTGGCGCAAACAATAATCCACAGTACCGGCGCCGAGGCGCTCGTTCAGGATATCGCGGAAGGCATCGATATAAACGGAGAATTTTTCATCAAGGTCACCGGGAAGAAAACCGAGGTTTTCCCCTGACTCCACTGCCGGACGTGTGAGAATAATTCGCTCAATACGCCCGGACTCCAATGCCTCAGCTGCCAAGGCACCAGCGCAATAGCTTTTACCGGTACCGGCTGGGCCAATACCAAATGTGAGCATATGGGTATTAATAGCGTGGATATATTCTTGCTGGGATTTTGTCTTAGCGCGGAGCGGTTGAGGAGAGCGAGGGGGAGAGTAAGCAGTTTCAAGTTGTTGCGAGCGGGATTTAAGGTCGACGATATTGTCATCAGTCCGTGGATTCTTTCGCGACTTATGCCGTGACGTCGAATAGTTGTTATCGTCAAAGTGTTGGTGATTTGCACTGCGTCTGGCATGCGATTTTTTTGCCATAAATCATAATCCCCTTCGGTCGGTAAATAACACGAGCATTTAAGCAATACCCGTTAATGTGAGTCACCCGATTTACGCAAGTTGATGGTGTGGATCAGTCGTTTGCTCCTCCTATTTGAAAATATTAATTTCTTGAAAGGGTTAAATAAAACATCCAACTCTTGGATTCGTAATTTAAACATCAGTTCAAACAACAAAACATTTTCAATAAAACAAAAGGCAGTAAAACAAAAAGTTATGACAGGGAGATGACGTGAGGCCGAATAAAACCAGTTCGCGAACATCGCCCGCAATTGCTAAATTCGATTGTGATTCTGAACCGTAATTGCTTCGGAAAAAGCAACCAATAGTGGTTCAGGTTGTCGCGGGCAACTACTGGTTGTGTTCGTCACCCTTGTTTTGATACTAGGCTTATTTTTGATTTGGGTCAATCACTTCTTTGCAATAAAAGTGACATAGCCAAGCGGCATTAAAGAGGCGCAGATAAGCCGGTTTATTCTTCGCCGGCATCATCCAGCGTTTTACCGATTTTCTTTTTCGGTGGAGCAAAGCCATCCACGACTTGCGTATTTTTTATGGCGGTGGGGACACGGCGCTTGCCGATGTTCTTCTTATCGCGTTCGCGTACTTTCACCTTGGGCTTTTTATCTTCAGCCTTATCATCTTTGGATGATTTCTTTTTGGTACCGGCTGCCTTACCCGATGCCTTTATTTTATCCGGCCCCTGGTATTTTCCTTTCAAGCCTGGCATGCCGATAGTTTCGAAGGTTACATTCAGGTAACGCTCGATACTTTTGCAGAGATTCCACTCTTTCGCATCGACCAGGGTTACCGCCCTGCCCTCGGCATCAGCACGGCCGGTGCGGCCAATCCGGTGCAAATATTCATCGCCCGAATGAGCCACATCAATATTGACTACCAGTTCAACGCCGGGGATATCCAAACCGCGCGCGGCAACATCAGTGGCAACTAATAACTGCGTGCGCCCCTGGCGGAAATGTTCCAATGTGATTTTGCGTTGGTCTTGCGTGATATCACCATGCAAGCAACTGACTTTGTATTTGTTATAACGCAGGAAATTATCCAGTTGCGCTGCGCGCGCCTTGGTATTGGTGAAAATAATTGCCTTTTCAAAGGCAGCCTTTTCCAGTAGCGCGACCAATAATTTTTCTTTGTGTTTGTAATCGTCAGCCAGGATCATTTGCTGGATGATCGCATTGGGTTTTTCATCGAGGTAAATTTCTTCCGCTTCGCCCAAAATTACTTGCTTGATTAAGTGGCGCAGGCCTTTCTGCTCCAGAGTGGCAGAAAATAAAAATGTCTGCCGCTCGGCGCGGCAGCTGGCGGTAATCCTGAGCACATCATCACTCAAGCCCATATCCAGCATGCGATCAGCTTCGTCCAGCACCAAAAACTCCAGCCCGGAAAATTCAGTGGATTTCAACATCACATGCTCGGCGAGGCGGCCAGGTGTACCTACTATGATTTCCGGATTTTTGCGCAGCAACGCTTTTTGGTATTTGAGTTCTTCGCCACCACAGATAGTCCCGACTTTCATACCGGTGAATTTCAGTAATTGTTCGGCGTTTTTGACGATCTGGCGCGCGAGTTCCCGGGTGGGAGTCAATATCAACAAGCGGGTTGAGCTGGGGTTCACCGGAGCCCTTGCCAACATCGCTTGCAACGCCGGCAGGAGGAAAGCGACAGTTTTACCGCTGCCCGTCTTGGAGCTGACAATCAAATTCTTGCCCGCCAACGCGGCCGGGATCGCTTTTGCCTGCACCGGTGTGGCTTGTTCGTAGCCCAGCAAATCGATGGCCTTGCGCAACTGGTTATCGCTAATCAGGTCATGGAAGCCGGGTAAAGTCATGGTGAACCTCAATATATAAGTAGGAATAGCCAAAAAGGCCGCGCAATCTACGCAGGGTTGGACAATATTTCAACCAAAACTGCCCGTATGCCGTTAAAATGCCGCCCTTTTGTAAAACCAGGCAAGCTTCATGAGAATTATGTTGGCCCCGATGGAGGGCGTTGTTGAACACCACGTGCGCGATATCCTCACCCGGATCGGCGGGCTGGATGGCTGTGTTACCGAGTTTATCCGTGTCACCGACCAAAAGCTTCCTTATAAGGTCTTTTATAAGTTTGCCCCGGAACTGGAGAGCGGCTGCAACACCCCCAACGGCACTCCCGTGCGGGTTCAATTGTTAGGTAGCAAACCCGAACCTATGGCAATGAATGCACTGGAGCTGGTCAATTACGGGGCCAAGGCTATCGATCTGAATTTCGGTTGCCCCGCCAAAACAGTAAATTCACACGAAGGCGGTGCATGCCTGTTGCGCACCCCGGATCGCGTTTACTCCATTATCAAAGCCGTGCGCGAGGCAGTTCCCGCCGCTATCCCGGTCACCGCAAAAATCCGCCTGGGCTATGAGGATCGCAGTAGTTACCTGGATAACGCCCGCGCCGTACAAGCTGCCGGTGCCAATGAACTTACCGTACATGCCCGCTCCAAAGCTGACGGCTACAAGCCACCGGCTTATTGGCATTACATCGCTGACATTCGTGCCGAATTAACCATTCCTGTGGTCGCCAACGGCGAGATCTGGACCGTGGAAGATTACTTGCGTTGCCGCGAACAATCAGGCGGAGTGGATGTAATGCTGGGGCGCGGCCTGCTTTCCTGCCCGGACCTTGCGCGCCAAATCAAAGCCCACCTTGATAATGAAGATTACACACCCCTGACGTGGCCGGAAATCTGCACCATGCTTTACGATTATTACCGCCTTACTACTCCGCTCTATTGCGAACGAAATTGCGGGAACCGGGTAAAGCAATGGCTGATGTATTTAAGTCGCCAATACCCGCAAGCCGCGGTATTTTTTGAGGCGATAAAGCGCAAAACTACCCCACCGGAATTGGATGCCTGCTTCCAGGAAGCATTGGCTGCTTGCAGCGCAATCGCAGAATAAAAAAGGCCCGCATGTTATTGCAGGCCTTTGGCTCTCACCGTCGTTGTAGTTAACTGATAATAGTTTGCGCTAATGGATCAGCTCGTCGAAGCCACCCATTAAATCGTTAGTCTCGTCAATTCGCTCTGCCAATTTCACCAGGTTGATGCCCAACTTGGTTGCCAACTCATTGGGGAAATTGGCCAGCAATTCCGCATCATTACCTTTTTCATGCACATGGACTATGTAATCGGCGATGTTGATTAGCGCCGCAAAACGTGAAAATTCCGGTGCCGTTAACGGGTTCAATTGATACCGGATACCGGCCACAATGGCATCCGGAAATTTCCAGCGATTCGCCAGTTCCGCGCCCGCCTCCGGGAAATTAAATCCGAGTACATTTTTTTCGATATCGGAATTACGCCCACCGCGATCCACAACTTTCTGGATTTCCTTGCATTCTTCCGGTAACAAAATGTGGATTAGCAGTTCACCAATGTTATGGATCATGCCGCAGGTAAACGCGGTTTCTGCATCATCTTTAGAGAATTTCGCGAGCCATTTGCAAGTTGCTGCAACCGCAAAACTGTTATGCCAAAAGGCGGGCAAATCAAAACCTTCCGGTGCCTTGAACGCGCCTGTCATTCCCGACGCTAACACCAGTGTACGCACTGCATTAAATCCAAGAATAAATACCGCATCATTTACCGAGCCTACTTTGCGATTGCCGCCGTAATGCGCCGAGTTAGCCGCGCGCAATACCTTCGCCGTCAACACCTGGTCAGCGCTGATTTTTTTCGCAATAGTCTCATTATTAATATTTTCATCGCCAAAGCTTTCGATTAACTCCTGCACCACTTTAGGAATATTCGGCAACTTTTGTGCGTTATCAATTAAATTTTTAAGCTCCACAATACCCTCGCTTGCATCTCATATGGTCCTGGCAAGGTTCACATCCACCCCGAAAACTGCCTCGCCTGAGATTGGGTATAGCAAATGTTTGGCTTATCGCAATTCTGGATACCCAAAATCGAACGCCGGTAGCGGAAATTTAATATTTGAAGGAAGAAGGGGTTAGCTGAAGGCGGGGATGATGAGTGAAAATTCGCCAGCAAGTGAAAATATTGGCCGAGGTGCGGGCCCTATCATTACTAAAATTGATAGGGCCGCCGCTGTTATTGTGCAATCGGGACCAATTGTACGCGCGCCGGGCTACCCAGTTTTATATCCCCACGCACACGATGACCGGGTACCGCCTCGCGCATTTTCTGGTAAATCCAGCGCCCTTCCACATCAGTACGCGCAATAATAATCGCAAGGGTATTGGTTTCCTTTAATTTGCGCGCGATTTCTCCGAGTTTCGCCAGTATTTGCGGGTCGTCTTTACCGAGCAAATCGGCATTCAATAAAAACTCGTTGGAACCACCGCGATAAGGCTCAACCGGCGGCGCCAGGCGAATCTGGTCGGAAATTGCCGCCGACACCTCCTTGATTAATAAATTTTCCGGGTCCACGATGCGGGCATTATTCAACATCGTCGTCGCGTGCGAATAATTGCCGCGCGCCGCCGCCTGGCGGGCAAGGTCCACATAGCGCATGACGATTCCCTGCAAGCCGCCTTTTGCACGTGCGTTATTTGGATCCAGCTTTAACGCTGCCCGGAAATAATCAAAGGCGTTGTCGTTCGCGGGAGTCAGCAACTGGTTGTGCGCGAGCGTGTATTCGCCATTCAGGATCAACAACTTTGCGGCCTGCTGGTCTTTGGTAAGCGGCGCGGGTGCCTGTACTACCGGCGCAGGTGCAGGTGGCGGCGGTGGTTCTTTTTTCTTCCAGAAATTGGGCTGGCAGGCAGTTAATCCAAAGCTGACAATAACTAATACACAGCAGCGAACAACGATATTGAACATAGAAAACATCTCTTGGCAAAACAACATTTGTTGCGGAAATTCCCACAGCGAATGATCGCTTTATAACAAAAACGGAAGTGCAGATAAAAATCTTACGGAATGGCGACTTTTCGGGAATGAAAGGCATTGCCCAGTGTCCATAGGGTCGCGTATGTTACTGCAACTCGGCCGTTCCGGCATCCGGCACTCACCATTACAACAAAGAAACACGATTATGCTTTCACGCCTGACCTCCCTCGCGCTGCACTCCGTGCTGTTGATCACCTGTTTTTCAGCGGTTGCAGCGGATGATCCTTTTGCCCCGAAAAACCAGAATCTCAATCAATCACCAGTCACACTGGAAAACAAGATCGCTGCGCAAGATGAGTTTTTACCAGTCGCCCAGGCATTTATTCCGGAATACACCATCGCGCAAGGCAAGCTGGTTTTGCACTGGAAAATTGCCGATGGTTATTACCTTTACGAGGAGCGCTTTAAATTTAAAGCTGACGAGGGGATTAACCTGACCCCGGGTTATACGCCAGGCAAAATGAAGTACGACGAGCTGTTCGAACGCGAAACCATGGTGCATTACCATGAAGTTACCGCCAGCTTCGATCTGGGTGCTATCAACAAACCGTTTATCCTTAAGCTTGAATTCCAGGGCTGTGCCGATGCAGGTTTGTGTTACCCGCCGCAAAAGAAAACGTTATCGGTAGATCCAGCAAATGCATTGGTAGTTGAACAAACGGCCACTGCAACCCCGGCAGCATCCACACCAACCACCCCGGCAGAACCAACCGCCGCACCGACGCCTGCATCAGGCTGGTTGTTACAGGCAATCTTACTGGCGATCCTGGGCGGTACCATCCTTAACCTTATGCCGTGCGTGTTCCCCGTACTGTCCATCAAAGTAATGAGCCTGGCAGCGGCAGATCGCGCACGCCTCGCGCTTCACGGCTGGGTTTATACCTTGGGGATCATTGCTTGTTTCGTCGGATTTGCGATTGCTTTATTAATCGCACGCAAAGGCGGTGAAGCCATCGGCTGGGGCTTCCAGTTGCAATCGCCGGGATTGATTGCGGCACTTGCCTATCTATTCTTCGTGATGGGCTTGAGCATGTCCGGGCTGATTAATTTCGGTACCAGTCTAATGGGGGCCGGCCAGGGCCTTACCCAAAAATCCGGTTTAAGCGGCTCCTTTTTCACCGGCGTACTCGCTGCCGTAGTTGCCAGCCCGTGTACGGCTCCTTTTATGGGTACTGCGTTAGGTTTCGCATTGACCCAACCGGCCTACGTTTGTATCGCCGTATTTGCGGCGTTGGGATTGGGTATGGCCCTGCCATTGTTATTACTCTGCTATCTACCCGCATTAGCGCAGCGCTTGCCAAAGCCCGGCGTCTGGATGGATAACCTCAAGCAATTCCTCGCTTTCCCGCTTTATCTCAGCGCGATCTGGTTGCTATGGGTTTACGGCCGTCAAACCAGTGTGAACGGTATGGCTGCCCTGGCCGCAGGTGCGGTACTTATTGCCTTTGGTTTCTGGCTGCTTGGACGCGACGCCAGCGGGATCTGGAAATGGATTCGCCGTGCACTGATTGCACTAAGCTTGATCGCCGCCATCAGCATCCCATTCAAGACCCGGGATCAAAACCAGCTAGTGGAAAATAACGGACGCTGGCAAGCCTACTCGCCGGCGCTGGTTGCTGAATTAAGAGCACAAGGTCGGCCGGTATTTATTAACCTCACTGCCGATTGGTGCCTTACTTGCCTGGCAAATGAACGCATTGCATTACACACAGAAGCAGTGGAAAAAACTTTCGACGAACTAAATGTGGCAACAATCAAAGGCGATTGGACAAATACCGACCCTGAAATTACTGAACTTTTGCAGGAATATGGTCGCAGTGGTGTGCCCTTGTATCTCTGGTTTCCGGCCAACCACACCGGAAAGGCCGATATTTTGCCGCAACTTTTGACGAAAGATTTACTGATCAACACCTTAAAAGGCACTCAAAATTAGAAGATCGACGATTTTTAAAGAAATTTACTGCATTTAGAGGCTTTTTAACGAAACTTCCCCAATCTTGCCGCTAACAGGCGGGCAAGATGCGGGGATAATCGGCCAAAACGGCTATTTGGAGCAAAATTTTTATCCCTCCAGCAACTAACTTCTGCAATCTTGCAGCGATATTCTGCCATCTGAATAAAATTTTGCTGCCATCGTGGACAGAAGCTTTTTTTTGCGGCAAACTCCTTTCACTTTGAATTCCCGGATGAAGCGATTTAACAAGATTGCAACAATTCGCAACTAATTGGCCAAAATCGCAACATAAAGCAGAAAATAACCGCAGGAACACTGTCAATGGCAACCATTTTGGTACTTCACGGCCCCAACCTGAATTTGCTAGGGCTGCGCGAACCAGGGATTTATGGTGCAACAACGCTTGACGATATCAATCGCACCCTCACCCAAACCGCGCAACAGGCGGGCCATCACTTGCAGAGCCTGCAAAGTAACGCTGAATATGAGTTGATTGACCGTATTCACGATGCGCGCAAGGAAGGAGTGGATTTCATCATCATCAACCCGGCGGCTTTTACCCATAGGACACCATGGATATTCGCAAAATTAAAAAACTGATCGAACTGCTGGAGGAATCCAACATCGGTGAGTTGGAAATCAAAGAAGGCGAAGAATCTGTACGCATTGCCCGCAATAGCGGTACCACCCAATATTTCAGCGCACCAGCGCCGGCATTTGCCGCGCCAGCCGCTGCACCTGTCGCCGCAGCTCCGGCCGCACCCGCTTCTGCTCCGGCCGCTGCACCTGCAGCACCAGTGTCTTCAGGCCATGTGGTGAAATCACCAATGGTAGGAACCTTCTACCGCTCACCCAGCCCGGGCTCACCGTCATTCATTGAAGTAGGCAAAACCGTTAAAGCGGGCGATGTAATCTGCATCATTGAAGCAATGAAAATGATGAACCAGATCGAAGCCGATAAATCCGGTGTGATTGAAGCCATCCTGGTAGAAGACGGCAACCCCGTTGAATTCGACCAACCTCTGGTAACGATTGTTTAACCGCTGCCCAACAGAGGATTCGGTCCATGTTTGATAAAATTCTGATCGCCAACCGCGGCGAAATCGCGTTGCGTGTACTGCGCGCCTGTAAGGAGATGGGCATCAAAACCGTTGCTGTCCACTCGCAAATTGACCGCGATTTGAAACACGTGCGCCTGGCGGATGAGTCGGTATGTATCGGCCCCAACCCGTCACCCAAAAGCTATTTGAATGTGCCGGCGATTATCGCGGCGATGGAAATCACTGACTCCCAGGCCGTTCACCCAGGCTATGGTTTCCTCGCGGAAAATGCGGATTTCGCCGAGCGCGTACAAAAAAGTGGCTTTACCTTTATTGGCCCGGATCCGGATGTAATCCGCATGATGGGCGACAAGGTTGAAGCTATTAAAGCGATGAAAAAAGCAGGTGTTCCCACTGTTCCCGGTTCCGATGGCCCATTGCCTGAGGACGAAGAAGAATGCCATGCAATTGCCAAACGTATTGGCTACCCGATCATCATCAAGGCAGCTGCCGGTGGCGGTGGTCGCGGCATGCGCGTTGTTCATACCGAGGCTGCACTCATCAGCTCAATCCGTGTCACCCAGGGTGAAGCCAAGGCAGCATTTGGCGATGGCACGGTGTACATGGAAAAATTCCTGCAAAACCCGCGTCACGTGGAAGTGCAAATCCTCTCTGACGGCCAGGGTAGCGCCATCCATTTGGGCGATCGCGATTGTTCACTGCAACGCCGCCACCAAAAAGTATTGGAAGAAGCACCTGCTCCCGGCATCCCGCAAGAAGTGCGCGAAGCCACTTACGCGGCGTGTGTGAAAGCCTGTATTGATATCAAATACAAAGGCGCCGGTACGTTTGAGTTTTTGTACGAAGATGGCCGTTTCTACTTTATCGAGATGAACACCCGTATCCAGGTAGAACATCCGGTATCGGAAATGGTGACCGGTATTGATTTGATCAAAGAACAAATCCGTGTTTGCTCAGGCTTGCCGCTCTCCATTAAGCAATCTGATGTGATTATCCGTGGCCACTCGTTTGAGTGCCGGATCAACGCTGAAGATCCAAAGACCTTTATGCCTTGCCCCGGTCTGGTAAAAGGCTTCCACGCCCCCGGTGGTTTGGGTGTGCGCGTTGACTCACACCTCTATAACGGCTATTCAGTTCCACCAAACTACGATTCAATGATCGCCAAAATTATCACCTACGGTGATACCCGCGAGATCGCCTTGAACCGTATGCGTAATGCGCTGGATGAAACCATCGTTGATGGCATTCGCACCAACATCCCACTGCAACAAATGCTGGTGCGCGATGAAGCCTTCCGCAAAGGCGGTGTGAATATTCATTACCTGGAAAAGAAACTGGCAGAATAAAAGCCGTCGGTTTTCGATTCACTGGTTTTTGCTCAATAGGGCGCGATTTATCGCGCCCTATTACATTGCACCATTCAGAATTTGCATCCATGATTTCAACATGAAAAATAGTGGGTGCAATACAGGGCGCAATAATTGCGCCCCTACACATCAACCTCAAGAATATATTTATGCCCTGGCTGCAACTTAAAATTATTACTTCGCGTCGATATGTCGAATCCCTTGAAGATTCACTATTAGCTTGCGGTGCTGCATCAGTTACGTTGCAAGATAATGCCGATCAACCCATTCTCGAACCCGGCCTGGGTGAAACCCCGCTGTGGGACAGTGTGAAAATGACCGGCTTGTTTGATGCGGAAATCGATACTGCAAAAACCATCGCATTGGCCGAGCGTCGCTTTGGTAATCCACTGCCGGAACACCATTGGGAGCAGCTCGAAGATAAGGATTGGGAACGCGAGTGGATGGCAAATTACCACGCGATCCGCTGTGGCGAGCGCCTGTGGATTTGCCCCAGCTGGCAACAACCACCCGAACCGGAAAAAGTAAACCTGATGCTGGACCCCGGCCTGGCCTTCGGTACTGGCACCCACCCTACCACCTTTTTATGTATGCAATGGATCGACCAGCAAGACTTCACCAACCTTGAGGTAGTGGATTACGGATGTGGTTCAGGGATTCTCGGCATAGCAACTTTATTACTCGGCGCCAAAAAAGTGATTGGAGTTGATATTGACCCGCAAGCATTGTTGGCCACAACAGAGAATGCCAAACGCAACAACCTGCCCGACGATGCGATGCCCGTTTACTTGCCGCCAGACTGCCCGAGCGAACAAGTCGATGTAATGCTGGCGAATATCCTTGCAGGGCCACTTGCCGAACTGGCGCCGGCACTCAATGCGATGACTAAAGTGGGTGGCAAACTCTGCCTGTCAGGAATTCTGTCGGTACAAGCCAACACCGTCATGGCTGCTTATGAGCCATGGTTTGATTTCGATCCCGTTGCAGAACAGGAGGAGTGGGTACGCTTAACAGCAACGAAGGCTCGCCAATAATGTAACCGGATTAAAGTGAGGCAGTTGGCATTGTTGATGGAGACAACCCTGACCGGTTGTCGCTGGAATTTACCGCACGTCCCTTGATAGTTACACTGTCTGGTCTAAATAATAATTTGAGCCGCTTTTCAACCAAAAAGCGGTTTACTTAAAAAGTGGTTAATAGGGCCTTGATGTATGACCTCTGCGAACAACCAACAGATCACCCGCTGCCCCAAATGTGGAACTGCCTTTCGCATTACCCAGGCACAATTGCAATCTGCCAATGGTGCGGTTCGCTGCGGCTCTTGCCTTAACGTATTCAAGGCAATGGATTATCTGGTTGCTCCCGTCGCGACAAAACCGGTTGAAACACCCCAAGCCACCAATACCCCCATCGCAAAACCACCAGTGGCCACAGCAGCCAATAAAGACACAGCTCCTGCTGCCAATAAGCCAGCACCAAACAAACCACTGGACACTGACCTGGCTACACCGGTCACATCGGAACATAGAGCAGCCACACCAAAAGTGGAATCGGCAAACAAACCGGAGCAACTGGCGATACTTAGCACTATTAAACCGCTCCCGATAAACCCGGCACCGGTAGCAATAACAGCCAAGCCAACCACCAAACCGGAGCCACAAAAACCGGTTATTCGAACCCTGGACAAATCCTCACTCGAAAAAGCTGACGACATACTTATTAGCGATGATATGGATGACACCAAATCCGACACCAAAAGCTATGAGTTCGACAGCTTTATGGACATAGATACAACCCCCAAAGCAGAAGTGTCGCTGTTCGAACGTAAAATCCGCCACCAGAGTGACCAGGACGAAGCGCATAGCGCGGATGAATCCTGGGCGGAAATGCTAATCGATGATGAAAGTGACGATACGCCTAAATTCACTACCCGGAAAACTCTCGCCCCCAACGATGATGACGACGATTTCTACGCGACCGAACGCACTCCGGAACCACCTGCAACCCATATTGCTGAAGATAAACCGGAACCAGTGAAAAGCAGCCCGGGCCTGATATTCAGCCTGGTTGATGAACCAGAACAACCGGATGCCGCTACGCAAACGAATCGTACACACGCAGACGATGATTTTGTCCTGAGCGATGAGTTGGCCAACATCCCCGATCACAGCGGTTTCAAACCGTCCCCGGCAACACCGGAAGAGCCGCTATTAGATCCAAACCTTTTCGACACCCCGGATAACATCGCCAGCGACGACTCCCCCAAACGCCAGGTAAAAACCCAGCCAAAAATCCGTGCCTATGATGGCTCGCGTACTGCGCTGCTGATGAACATAATTCCAGCACCCATAGAATTTACTGCCAAGCGCATGCGCCGCTGGTACCAACGCATACTCTGGCCAGCCCTCAGCCTCGTGGCCCTGGTGGCGTTAATTGCCCAGTTGGCCTGGTTCAGTTTTGATTATTTCAGCCGTGTCGAACCCTATCGCACTGCTTACGCCATCCTCTGCCCTTATTTCAAATGCCAGCTTCCATCATTAGTGGACACCCGGCAGATCAGCGCCTTTAACCTGGTAGTCCGCGAGCATCCCGAAACCCCCGGCGCGCTGGCCGTAGATGTAATGATCATGAACAATGCCCCCTTCGACCAGCCCTACCCGGACCTGGTGCTGGCGTTCACGGATATCGATGAAAATGAAGTTGCCTCACGCCGCTTTTCACCGCACGAATATTTGGGTGGCGAAGCAGCAGGCAGCAGCCATATGCCGCAGAAGCAACCGGTCCATTTGACATTGGACCTGGTTGACCCGGGCGAGAAAGCGGTTAACTACCACATCTATATCCCGCGCTAATTGCCGATGTAAAAACGCCCTTTGTCAAAATGGGGAATAACGCCGGCTACTATCGGCTGCATATTTGCGGATGTGATCCGGTTAAATCCCCGATTAACCGGATCGTAATGACCACTGCCCCAAATCGTTTTTTTTTGCAACCCGAAATCGCTAAAAAAGCCTGTTTTTATCGCTCAAAAAAACACCGTTTTTTACGTTTTTTACGTTCCCAACCCCAGCCCAAACGGGTATCATGGCGCCCCTTTAACGCAGGGCTCGGTTCAGTTTTTAAGCGGAGTGATTCTGCTAACACCAGCCTTCATGGTTAACGGCAAATCATACGTGTTTAACATCGGCCCTTATTGCATAGACACCCACGTGATACTCGCGCCTATGGCCGGTGTTACCGACAGGCCATTTCGCCAATTGTGTCGCTCATTGGGTGCAGGATTTGTGGTTTCGGAAATGCTGACGGCAGACGCTACGCTCTGGGGTAGCCGCAAAAGCAGCCTGCGTATGGACCATACCGGTGAAGCCGAACCGATTGCAGTGCAAATTGCCGGTGGCGATCCGGAGATGATGGCGGAAGCAGCGCGCCTTAACGCCGCTAATGGCGCTCAGATTATTGATATCAACATGGGCTGCCCGGCCAAGAAAGTCTGCAAAAAAGCCGCTGGATCGGCCCTGCTCAAAGACGAGCAGCTCGTAACTGAAATTTTGCATGCGGTAGTGAACGCAGTGGACATTCCCGTCACACTGAAATTTCGTACCGGCTGGAGTAACGAACACCGCAATGCGGTGCGTATTGCACACATTGCCGAAGATGCGGGCATACAGGCCCTCGCTCTTCACGGTCGTACCCGCGCTGACGCCTTTCTGGGCGAGGCCGAGTACGACACTATTGCCAGCGTTGTCAATGCCGTGAACATTCCGGTGTTTGCCAATGGCGATATAGATTCACCGCAAAAAGCCAAAGCTGTATTGGATCACACAGGTGCAGCGGCGGTGATGATCGGGCGGGCCGCGCAGGGTCGCCCCTGGATCTTCCGGGAAATTGCGCATTACCTGCGTACCGGTGAGCAATTACCCGAACCATCCCTGGTGGAAGTCAGGGATATTTTATGTACCCATCTGTGTGAGCTATACCGTTTTTATGGTGAGTTTATGGGGCCGCGTATCGCTCGCAAACACGCGAGTTGGTATTTGCAAACGGTTCCTGGCAGCGAAGTATTTCGCAAAACCTTTAACGCTATAGATAACGCGGAAGAACAACAAACCAGCATTCAAAATTTCTTTGAACAGCTGCTTACGAAAGAGGAAAAAGCCGCATGAATACTGCAACTTTCTTTGCTGAATCAACCCCAGCACAAGCTGCAAACCCGAACCAACCAGTACAAGCTCAATCACTGCGCGGCTGTGTAGAGCAAGCCATGGAAAATTACTTCAAACATTTGGACGGCCAGGACGTTAGCAACGTTTACGAAATGGTACTCGCTGAAGTAGAAGCACCGATGTTGGAAATCGTATTGAAATACACCCGCCATAACCAAACCCGCGCTGCGCAAGTATTAGGTTTGAACCGTGGCACACTGCGTAAAAAACTGAAGCAATACGGCCTGCTGTAATTTTTCCAGCGCCGCATGGCAAATAAAAAGGGGTGGTAATTCGTTTCCACCCCTTTTGCTTTTTAGCGATTCTTATTTTTGGTATTACCGTTTTCCGCTTTAACTTTCTCATCTACAGGAACTGTGTATGTCTACTACTTCCGATCTTGTTGCAGTCAAACGCGCACTGATCAGCGTATCTGATAAAACCGGCATTGTTGAATTTGCCCAGGCCTTGCACGCTCAAGGCGTAGAAATTTTATCGACCGGTGGTACTTTTAAATTACTCACCGAAAACAAGATTCCCGCAATTGAAGTCTCCGACTACACCGGTTTTCCGGAAATGATGGATGGCCGCGTAAAAACCCTGCACCCGAAAGTTCACGGTGGTATTTTGGGGCGTCGCGGTATTGATGAAGGCGTGATGTCACAACACGGTATCAATGCGATTGATATGGTCGTTGTAAATTTGTATCCCTTTGAAAAAACCGTCGCCAATAAAGATTGCTCATTGGAGGACGCGGTAGAAAATATTGATATCGGCGGCCCCACCATGGTGCGCGCTGCAGCGAAAAATCACGCACACGTAAACATCGTGGTTAACGCTTCAGACTACGCCAATATTCTTGCCGAACTGAAAGCCAACAACGGCAGTACCTCATTAAAAACCCGTTTCGATCTGGCGATCAAAGCTTACGAACACACCGCTGCTTACGATGGTGCTATCGCCAATTATTTTGGTCGTTTGGTAGAGGGCGGCAGCGCCGATTTCCCGCGCACCTTTAATACCCAATTTATCAAAGCACAAGAAATGCGTTACGGTGAAAACCCGCATCAAAAAGCCGCGTTCTATGTTGAAAAAAATCCACAAGAAGTGGGCATTGCTTCTGCAAAACAATTGCAGGGTAAAGAGCTGTCTTACAATAATGTTGCCGATACTGACGCGGCATTGGAAACCGTAAAATCATTTAGCGAGCCCGCCTGCGTTATCGTTAAACACGCAAACCCATGCGGCGTTGCAGTGGCAGAATCGATTAAACACGCGTACGACCTGGCCTACTCTACCGATAGCGAATCCGCTTTCGGTGGCATCATTGCGTTCAACCGCGAACTGGATGCAGAAACTGCCAAAGCGATAGTTGAACGTCAATTCGTAGAAGTCATTATTGCACCCAGCGTTTCCGCAGAAGCCATCGAAATCGTCAAAGCAAAACAAAACGTGCGTTTGCTGGCAACCGGTGAATGGAGCTCGGTGCGAGTTAAAGGCCTGGATTACAAACGCGTCAACGGCGGTTTGTTAGTACAAGATCGCGATGATGGCATCATTACTGAAAACGATTTGAAAATCGTCACCAAACGCGCACCTACCCCGGCAGAAATCCAGGATTTATTATTCGCCTGGAAAGTTGCCAAGTTTGTAAAATCCAATGCCATTATTTACGCAAAAAACCAACACACCATCGGCGTTGGCGCAGGCCAGATGAGCCGCGTAAACTCTGCGCGTATCGCTGCAATTAAAGCTGAACACGCCGGCCTGCAAGTTGCCGGTTCCGTAATGGCTTCCGATGCGTTCTTCCCGTTCCGCGATGGCATTGATAACGCTGCAAAAGTGGGTATTGCCGCCGTAATCCAACCCGGCGGGTCAATGCGCGATGCGGAAGTTATCGCCGCTGCTGACGAACACGGCATGGCGATGGTATTCACCGGTATGCGCCATTTCCGTCATTAATTGAATTCGTTAATTTCGTAGGTTGGGCCGCGCCGCGCAGGCAGCAATGCCCAACATAGTGGTCAAAAAATTAATTGGTGTTGGGCATTACTGCCCAACCTACGTAAACGACTCAAAAGATATTAATTTATGAACGTATTAATTATTGGCAGCGGTGGCCGCGAACATGCACTCGCATGGAAAGCGGCGCAAAGCGCCCAGGTTGAAAAAGTTTTTGTTGCTCCGGGTAATGCGGGCACCGCGCTGGAAGCAAAATTGGAAAACGTTGCTATCGATGTTTTGAATTTTGAAGCACTGGCGAATTTTGCTGAACAAAATAATGTTGGCTTGACGATTGTTGGCCCGGAAGTGCCACTTGTTGCCGGTGTGGTTGATTATTTTCAATCGCGCAAATTATTGTGCTTCGGCCCAAGCAAAGGTGCTGCACAATTGGAAGGCTCAAAAGCCTTTACTAAAGATTTTCTCGCACGCCATAAAATTCCCACAGCGGATTACCAAAATTTTATCGAAGTAGAACCTGCCCTCGCCTACTTGCGTGAGAAAGGTGCACCCATCGTTATCAAAGCCGATGGCCTTGCTGCCGGTAAAGGTGTAATCGTTGCTGAAACCTTGCAACAAGCAGAAGACGCCGTGCGCGATATGCTGTCAGGCAATGCATTTGGTGATGCCGGTTGCCGCGTAGTGATTGAAGAATTTCTAGCAGGCGAAGAAGCCAGCTTTATTGTAATGGTCGATGGTAAAAATGTTTTACCAATGGCAACCAGCCAGGACCATAAGCGTGTTGGGGACAATGATACCGGCCCCAATACCGGCGGCATGGGCGCTTATTCTCCCGCCCCGGTTGTGACCCAAGCGGTGCATGACCGCGTGATGAAAGAAATTATTTACCCAACCGTAAACGGTATGGCTGCAGAAGGTAATACCTATGTTGGCTTTTTGTATGCGGGTTTGATGATCGACACCGCAGGCAATGCAAAAGTTATTGAATACAACTGCCGGTTTGGCGATCCGGAAACCCAGCCAATTATGTTGCGTTTGCAATCGGATTTGGTGGAGTTGTGTTTGGCTGCGCTGAAAGGTGATTTGGATAAAACCACGGCTGCCTGGGATTCGCGGGCATCCGTTGGTATTGTGTTGGCCGCTGGTGGTTACCCTGATAGCTACAACAAGGGTGATGTAATTTCCGGTTTACCAACAGCTGACGTTGCCGGCGAAAAAATTTTCCACGCAGGTACTACCCAAAAAGATGGCAACACTGTCACTAATGGTGGACGTGTGCTGTGTTCCACTGCGCTGGGCAATAGTGTTTCCGAAGCGCAGCAACGCGCCTATAAACTCGCCAAACAAATTAGCTGGAACGGCATGTTTTATCGTAACGATATCGCTTACCGCGCTATCGCGCGTGAAAAACAATAAAATTTCGTCGCACCAAACACTGCCAAAAGTGCATTATTGAAAAATGATGCACTTTTTTTATCTGCAAATTTCATATCTATAAACATTTTTAGTCCGCAATACCCATAAATTGTTCACATCAATATTTATTTTGTCGCGTTCATCCACTCATTTGGATTTTTCAATCGATTATTGCTTCGTTGATAAAAACTTTTTAATTATCCACTAGACTAAGAAGACCTATTGAATCAATTTTGCTGTATTCAGGAGGCTTTATGCGATTCCCTCGCCGCGCTTTATTCGCCAGCATTAGTTTAATGTTACCTGCTTTTTCTTATGCCGCCTCGTTCCAGATACTTGAGCAAAGCCCCGCGTTCCTCGGCCAGGCATTTGCAGGTACCGCATCCGACACCAAGGATGCCACCAGCGTGTTTTTCAATCCTGCATCGCTCAGTGAATTAAAAGATCCCACATTAACACTGGGCGTGAATGCGATATTTACCAGTGCGGAATTCAATAACACCAATTCCAATACCAATGGAACCACGGGCAAAACCAATGAAACAGGTTATGTGCCGAATATTTACTGGGTGCAACCCCTCACTGA
Organism: Gammaproteobacteria bacterium; assembly: GCA_021151835.1. Taxonomy (GTDB): domain Bacteria; phylum Pseudomonadota; class Gammaproteobacteria; order Pseudomonadales; family Cellvibrionaceae; genus Cellvibrio. The sequence continues at coordinate 316,003 of JAGKWO010000009.1, read as the reverse complement.
AAAATTAACACTCGGGCTCGGTGTTAATGCGCCTTACGGCTTGGCTAGCAAATATGGCGATGACTGGACCGGGCGTTACCTCGCCACTCATAGCGAACTGGAAGTTGCAAATATCAATGCGGTGCTTGCAATTGAATTAACTGAGCAGTGGTCATTGGGTTTGGGATTGGATTATCAAACTGCTGATGTAACACTGAAAAGCCAGGTTGATTCTACACTCGGGGTGAATCCCCAGCCGGCAACCGACAGCAGCGCAAAAATCCAGGGCGATGACGACGATATTGTTGGCGATGTAAGTTTATTTTTTAAACCTACTGATCGCACACGCTTTGGATTGCTCTGGCGGCAAGGCGGAAAGTTTGATCTTGAAGGTGATGCAACATTTACCCTGAATGCATTGTGTAGTCCCGGTGCCGGGTTTCCCACCGGCGCGCCGCCAGCACCGACAACAGGAACTATTTGCGCGGCAACATTAAATACTTTAGCGGGTGATGCACAAGCCAGCGTCGAATTACCCGATACACTAACGTTCAGTGCTTCGCATCGCTTCTCCGATTATTGGTGGGTCCACACCGATATTGCATGGACACAGTGGAGCAGCATCGACAAGATTGATGTCATCAACACGAACAATAATCTCACTGTCAGCCGACTGGATCTGGAGTACGAAGACTCAATGCGTTATGCCTTGGGCTTCAGCTATAAATCCGATTGTCCCTGGTCGTGGCGTTTCGGTATTGCTTATGACGAAGCACCGCAAACCAATCCAGCATTGGTAAACCCGCGCATCCCGGATGAGAATCGCTTATGGTTTACCGGGGGTTTTAATTACCGTTTCTCCAACGATTTTTCAATGGACCTGGGTTACGCTTACATAAAAGTTGATGATGCCCATATCAACAATACCAATCTGCAAACAGGTCACCACGTTGAAGGTAATTTTGATGCATCGGTAAATGTGGTGGGCATCCAGGCGAACTGGATTTTTTAAATTCCATATTGTAAAAATCCAAAAAAAAGCGGAGGTTTTCACCTCCGCTTTTTTTGTTACCTAATTATATTAAACGTGACTGCCAATCATTTTCACCAACCCAATTGCGGCTCACGATAATACTGGATCCCCGCCTTATCGAAATAAGGCTTTAATTCTTTCAGGCGTAACGTAAATTGTTGATAATTGCGTGCAGACTGCTGGGTCCAGGCAATTTCTGCAACAGCGGCAAGACGCGGCCAAATGCGATTATCCAATGCTGCCTCCGACGTAACCACTTCACTCCACACTGGTGCTTCTATACCAGTCACTAACGAATATTTCTGCGGATTAAAACTGTAAATACGTTCCATCGGCACACCTTGTTTGCGGCACCAGGTATAGGTTTCCGGCTGCCCATTGTAATTACCGTGATCCAGATAAAAATAGCTGCAAGGGGAAAGGATTAAATGGATATTACGATCCAGTGCAGACTGGATATTGTAATTATCATTCCACAATTGCAACAAGGTACCCGGCTCCAGGTTTTTTCCCGCAGACGCTTCTTCCCAGGCAATCATGGTGCGATTTAACTCTTTGATAATTTGCTGGGCCTTATCAATAAATTCCGGATACAAATTATGTTTTATTTCATCGCCACCAAGATGGATATATTGCGCTGGAAAAACCTCCGCCACTTCAGTCAATACATTTTTTACAAATGGATAAATGACATCCGGCTTTGTTAAACACAAAGAACTGAAACCGACATCCAGGCCAGTGTAAACACCTAAATTAGTGACATTATCACAAGCCAGTTCGTTGTATGACGCGATAGCCGCCTGCACATGCCCGGGCATATCCAATTCCGGAATAACATCAATATTATGCTGTGCTGCAAACGCAACCAGGTCTTTCAACTCTTCCTGTGTATAAAAACCACCGGGACCACCGCCCGCTTGCGTTGACGCACCAATGCTGGTGAGTTTGGGATATTGTTTTATTTCCATCCGCCAACCCTGGTCATCGGATAAGTGCAAATGCAATTTATTTAATTTAAATGCCGCCATTCGCTCAACATGTTTCTTCACATAATCAATACTGAAAAAATGCCGTGCAACATCCACCATGCTACCGCGCCATGAATATTGCGGGACATCAACAATGGTTATCCTGGGCAACTGATAGGTTGCTTGCGCATTTATCGGGAATAATTGTTTCAATGTTTGCACACCGTAAAAAAGTCCAGCGTCGGTTTGCGCACTAATCTGAATATTTTCCGCAATTACCAACCGATAACCTTCAGCGCCTAATTCCGGCTGGCTCACCAATGACAACTGGATTTTATAAGGTGCAGTGTCAACTGCCGTAATTCCCAACACACTTAGTAATGCGGTCAGTGCGCGGGTGCTGGTTGGTGTTGAACTATCGAATTCCAGCGTCGCTTGTACTCCCAGATTTGCAACGCCATTTTGTTCGCTAACCTCTGAAGGCCACGGAACCAATGCCTGCTGACGAGCCTGGGTGGATGAGGCATTTGAAAAGGATTGGCTTGAAACAGATAAACTTGAAACAGGCTGGCTGGTTGCTTGAGAGGAAGATTGAACTGAGGCCTGATTCGAAGAAGTGGTCGGGGATGATCCCGATGAACCGCCACCACAGGCAATCAACATTAATGAAAATATTAATAGGATATATTTATACATGGTTGACTCTCGTTTTTATGTGATTTTTATATTTATTCGTTGCTAACGAATAAATTATGCACATCAATATTAACCAGCGAAACAAGAGTCCACAGCAATTTATCAATTCTTTACGGGCGCATGACAGATGTAATGCGCATAAAAAAACCCGCATTACTGCGGGTTTTTAGTTATCAATTCATGAAAAATTAATTTACACGAATCGGCAAATAAGATGCGTTATTAACCGATACAGTTTCGGTCACCGCATTGTCGTAATCCACAATCGCACCCACCCAGTAGTTAGTACCCGAGGTTAGATCCGCAGGAATAACCAGATTACTTTTGAATGTTGCCGGTTGGTTGCGGCTTAGCGTTACAGTACCTGTAGCAATCAAACGGTCAGCCGTACTAATCAAATTGTTACTGGAAATATAGTAAGCAATTTTTACGGTCTGGCTGGTTTTGCCGTTGTTCTCACCGGTTAATTCCAGTTGTACTGATTGCCCTTTATTTACCCGGTAGCGACGCTCACCGGCATCGGTAAACCAACTCAGTACCGAACCGGCAGAATTAAATAATTGCGTTGGTTGATGCGTTGAGTACTCGCCATCCTTGCCCAGATATTTAAAGTTGGTGAGCGATAAATCTTCCATCGTACTCGCCTGCGCACCGTAGAGAATGACCGAACCATCGGCACCGTCCTCACCTAAATAGGAGCGCGCGGTGTCACCATTGGCGTGAATGTGAGTCCAATCCTGCCCCATGATGCTGTACCAGCGATTTTCATGCAGCAAACCCATTGCGTGGGAAAACTCATGCACTGCGGTCGTTTCAAATGGGCGTGCAGCGCCACCAAACGCCCACAAACTGGTTTTGCTCATTGATGTGGTATAGGTTTCAGCGGTGTTAAATACAACATCCACTTCATCGATACCATAATGCCAGCCAAATGCCCAGTAACAGTGATACCAGGTTAATGCGCGTGCCGGAGCGCCGCCATGTACATCAGGATCACTGGTAAACCAGGTTTCATTCTGGCCGTTATCACGTTTCACTGAAGTGTCACCAAACAACAATGAGAAATTAAAATTACTCGGATTGTCATTCACACGATTGATAGAAGTTTGCAATGAATTTCCAAATGCTGAGCCCGCAGGAAAGCTAACGTTGCTTGCACGAAAAGTAACTGTATTGCTATCCCATTTGATTTTGTTGCCATCGCAGGTACGCCAGCCAACAGCACTCGCGTTCATCGCGCTCAGGGTCATTACCAGGCCTAACGACGTTAATAATAATTTTTTCATGATAGTTTCCTTGTCAAAAGACATTTACAGAGGTGAATGATTAAAGAACCGGGTTGCCGTTGTTTTTGCGCACAGCGTCTTCTTCCCAACGATCAAAATCGGTTGGCGTAGTGACACGGCGTAACAGGTTGGGAGCGGCATCAGCAGGCGCAGCTTCAGGAGCCATTGCTGCTGCTTTAAACTCGTCTTTAATCGATGCAGAAACAAATATTGGAGTATCGGCACGGGCACTGGCGACTTCCCTCGCTTGCTCACGCAAATCGGCAATAAATTGTTCTGTTTTAACCGCAGTCGCCGGAACCACCGGCGATACCGGCTCACGCGCTACACTCGCCAGCGCATTGGCACCATGGCCAACATCGCCCTTGCGTTCAGTATCTTGCGCTATGACCGCAGCAGAAATTGCGTAGCTGCTATCGGTTTTTTCAATGATTGCACGCCCGTCATCGCTGGCTAATACGCCATCCAGATTGCGGAAGCGACCCGACGTACATTTTGCCAAAGGGCAAATACTGCTGTTGTTTTTGCTCGCAAAAAGCACGTCGGTATCACCTACCTGGAATTCCGGTGTTTCAGATACTTCAAGGTAACGAACCACTTCGCCTTTTTGCTGGCGGCCCCCCAGGAAACGCAAGGTTACTTGTGATCCGTCCGGACGCCCGGAGATCACTTGATCAACATCGTAAGTAACAAAGGTATGGGGAAGACCATCGGCAGAATCTTTGTATTCCACGCTGACAACCTTGCCGGAAAATACCAGGTCCGCTTGCACCAGCAAATCACGGGTCACAATGCTGGTGGTTTTTTCCGGGGTTGCAACAGCAGCAGAAACAGAAGTTGCAGTAAGAGCAGATTGAACGGCCAGAGCAGACAGAACTGCGAGCCACAGAGGTGACTTTTTCATAAAATTTCCTTTTAGGTTAATGACGCGTCGACACCATCGGTCGACGGTGGGCAGTATAGGCAGGCACCGATTGCATCCCAGTTAATTAATTCCGATCCTGTTGTGAAATATTCACAAGGCATCACCGAAGCGTTTATAGTGATCGCCTTGCGAAGGAATAATCACCATTATGCTTACCACATTAATTAGCCACCCCAGTTGCCACGAACATAAAATGCCCGATGGACACCCCGAGTGCCCCGGCCGCGTTGAGGCAATTGCTAATCAATTATTAGCCAGCGGTATTGATGCCCTGCTCTGCCAGCGCGATGCGCCCGCCGTTACCGATCAACAATTATTGCGCGTGCACACGGCGGAACATATCGAACAAGTTACGCGTGCAGTACCGCAGTCCGGCATCCAATTTTTTGCAGACGATGTTTATCTCTCGCCGCATACATTAACTGCCGCACGCCATGCGGCGGGCGCCGGTGTGCTGGGTGTAGATATGATTATGCGGAAAGAAACCGATGCGGTGTTTTGCAATGTGCGCCCGCCCGGTCATCACGCTGAACATGCACGGGCGATGGGTTTTTGTATTTTTAATAATATCGCTGTGGCCGCCAAACATGCATTGGAAGTTTATGGATTACAACGCATCGCCATCCTGGATTTTGATGTGCATCATGGCAACGGCACCCAGGATATTTTCCTCGATGATGAACGCGTACTTTTTTGCTCCAGTTTTCAGTATCCGTTTTATCCCAATACTGAAATTGATGATGTTCCAGCCCACATCATTAATACTCCCCTACCAGCAAGCTGTCGCAGCCAGGGATTTCGCGATGCAATCAGTGCTCAATGGTTTCCAGCATTGGAAAAATTCAAACCGCAATTTATTTTTATTTCGGCGGGTTTCGATGCTTATATTGATGACGATATGTCATCGATCAGTTTGGTAGAACAGGATTACGCATGGATCACCCAAAAAATACGCCAGTTAATGGATGACAGTAAAAATCTTCCGGAAGCAGATCACTGCCACGGCATAGTGTCCATGCTGGAAGGTGGTTACGACCTGTTGGGATTGGGCCGCTGCGCACTTGCACATATTAAAGCGCTGGGAAAATTATCGTCATAAATTTAATTAACAGGGATGTTAATTACTCTTGCAATACCAAGCGCATATCAATTAAACCTTCATCACCATTAACCCGCACACTAAAACCCAGTTTACGTGCAAGGTTGGCCATACCAGCATTTTCCAGCATAGTAATCCCGGTGAGTTCTTTGGTGTTTTGGCTGCGACAATAATCAATCATTTTTTGCAACAAGCGCGCGCCCAAACCAATTCCTTTTAATTCGCTGCGAACAGCCATGGCAAATTCTGCATGCTGGTTATCCGGCTCGGTCTGTACCCGTACCACACCGAGGATTTTCTCTGCCGCAGGATCTGCTTGCGAAACAGCGATAAATGCCATTTCGCGCGCGTAATCGATTTGCGCAAGCCGCGCCATTTGTTCGTGGGAAAATTGTGGCAAGTCAGCAAAGTAACGTTTGTACCTGTCTTCTTTGGTTTGCGAATTATCGAATTGCTGCAACAACAATTCGTCTTCCGATTTAATCGGCCGCAAGATAACTGTTTGCCCATCGCGCAATACGCAGGTCTCTTCCAATTCTTTTGGATAAGGGCGAATAGCCAAAGGCGCGAGATGGTTATCCAGGCGCAATGTAATGCTGGCTTCCAGCGCATGAACCTGTTCGCCAGCAACCAATACAGGATTGATCAATAATGAATACACCCGCGGATGATCAATCACAATCTGGCTGATCTGTGTCAATAATAAACAAAGTGCGGGCATATTCAGTGGTGCATAACCTTCGCGTTCCCGGATTTTTCCTTCTGCCAGTGCCTGGATAACCATGTAGCGAGCAAGGGCCATATTTAACGGCGGCAACGCGACTACCGCACTCTTGCGAATACTCCAATGACTGGCAGCTTCACCCACTAAAATAACCGGGCCAAATACCGGATCTGTTTGCACTTGCACACGCAACTTGTGCGGCGTATTGGCGGTGGTGAAATTTTTGGTCGCGGCATCAACACCGGTAATGCCATAGGCAGACAGTAGTTGCAACGATTCGGCAGAACTGAGTTGTGCTCGATCTTCACTTAATGCCAGTTCAATCAATTGGGACGCGTGTGCGGGCTGATAAGGCACTTTATCGCTAATGGATTCCGGGGTTTCCGATAATAATTTCTGGTTGCGCCGGTATTGCACCATATGCATAAACGCTCCCACGGCGCCTTCCGGCGTGCGGAAAGACGCTATGCCAGCGGCTGCAAAACGCAATCGCGCTTCCTGTGCCGCATCTTCCCCCATCCAGTTAGCGAAGACATTCGGTTTTTTTCCGCGATGGTTTTTATACGCATCAATCACGGCATCAGCATAAATTTCTCCCGGCGTTAACGCCGAGGGCGCTTGCATAATGAGTAAATTATCGATGTTATTACTTTGCAATAACACTTCCATGACTTTGCGGTAAGTTTCCGGCGATGCATCACCTAGCACATTAATGGGATTGGTCGGGCGCCCACCGGTATGAATAATGTTTTGCAATTGCTGCACAACCGCGTCATCGAGCTTCGCAAGGCGGCCGCCACGCTCCAGCAATGCATCGAAAGACATTGCACAGGGGCCATTACCATTGGCAAGAATCACGAGCTGTTCGTTATGAATCGGCTTGCCATTCGCGAGCGTTTCTACTGCTGCCAATAATTCGCGCAAATCACCAACACGCAACATGCCCGCACGACGAAATGCAGCATCATAAACAGGATCAGCGCCAATTTGTTCCGGCTGCAAGCGCGATGTTACTAATGCGGACTCGGAATAAGTTCCCGCTTTAATCACCAATATCGGCTTATTAAAAGAGGCGGCACGCGCGGAAGACATAAATGCGCGCCCATCAAAAATCGCATCGATGTAAAGCAGGATTGCAGACGTGTTTGGATCGCGACCGAGGAAATCAATCATCTCATCAAAATCGATATCAACGCCTTCACCGAGCGAAATAAAATAGGAAAATCCAATACGCCGACGCTTTGACCAATCGAGCAATGTCACACACACTGCGCTGGATTGGGAGACCACCGCAATTTTTCCGGGCAGTGCATTGGTATGCGCATAACTGGCATTCAGGCCTAATGAAGGCACAATAATACCGAGTGAATCCGGCCCCAAAATGCGTACGCCCCATTCTTTGGCGATAGCGAGCATTTGTTCTTGCAGGTTGGTTCCTTGCGCCGTGTATAAATTATCGAGGCCGGATGCAATCACAATCGCATTGCGCGTGCCCTTGCGCCCCAATTGCAAAATAATTGCCGGCACCCGCGTCGCGCGCGTACAGATAATTGCAAGATCGGGAACCATGGGTAATTCATCAATCGAGCGATACGCCAATACACCGTTCACCGATTTGTAATGCGGTGTCACCGGCATAATCGGCCCATCAAATTGGCCTTGCAACAAATTGCGCATCACAGCATTACCTGGGCGATTAGGCTGATTGGATGCACCGATGACGGCAATCGAATGCGGTTTTAATAATTGCTCAATACTTTTTAAACTCATGAAATACTCAGGTTAAACTCATGAAACACTCAAGGGCCTGTACGGGTTAGCTACCGTTTTTTGAACCTGAAAATCAAGGCTCTTCATCGTCGTCAATTTTTTGCAAACTTAATTCACCAAAACTGGTTGGCGGCGCTTTGGGTTTTGTTGCGGCGGGCTCCGCTTTGGGCACAGCGACACCTTCGGTTGCCAGTTTTATCCGCAAGCGCAAATTATTGGGCGAATCCGCGTTGGCAATGGCATCATCGAAACTGACTTTGCCCGCCATATATAATTTAAAAATTGCACCATCAAACGTCTGCATGCCGAGATTTTCAGATTTCTCCATAATTTCTTTAATTTCGGTAAGGCGGCTTTTTAAAATTAATTCCTGAATGGTTTTGGTACCCAGCAATACTTCAACTGCGGCACAACGTTTTCCGTCCACCGTCGGCAGTAAACGTTGCGATACAAACGCACGCAAATTTTGCGAGAGTCCCATTAACAATTGCGGGCGACGCTCTTCGGGAAATAAATTGATAATCCGCTCCAATGCCTGGTTGGAATTGTTGGCATGCAGTGTAGAAATCGCGAGGTGCCCGGTTTCAGCAAATTCCAGTGCGTGCTCCATGGTTTCGCGATCGCGAATCTCGCCGATCAAAATAACATCCGGTGCCTGGCGCAATGTATTTTTTAACGCGGCTTTGTAACTGCGAGTATCCACGCCCACTTCACGCTGGTTGATCACACTGCGCTTATGTTTGTGCACAAACTCCACCGGATCTTCAATCGTAATAATGTGACCGCCGCTGGATGAATTGCGATGATCAATCAATGCCGCCAGCGATGTGGATTTACCGGAACCGGTCCCGCCCACAAACAACACCAGGCCGCGTTTGGTCATGATCACATCTTTCAACACATCAGGCAGGCCCAATGCATCAAATTGGGGGATATCGGTTTTGATATTGCGCGCAACTATCGCCACTTCATTGCGCTGCTTGAAAATATTGACGCGAAAGCGCCCCACACCGTGAATAGAAATCGCGAGGTTCATCTCCAGGTCGCGCACAAAAGCCTCGCGCTGCTCTTCATCCATAATCGCATTGGCGATAGCTTCAATTTCACCCGGCTTTAACGTTTCGGTGGAGAGTGGTTTTAATACGCCCTGGAATTTTGCGCAGGGCGGCGCGCCAGTGCTCAGGTATAAATCCGAGCCATCTTTTTTGGCGAGAATATTTAAATATTGGTCAATCGGCGTTGCCATAAATAGCTCCTGTTAAAACACGGGTCAGGACGACATAACAGCAAGAAGTATAGGCAAAAATCTCCGCTTGACCGCTTATGCGATTATCAGAATCGCTATTGGTTCACTGCGGCAACAAACGCAATTTCTACCAGCATCGCCGGATCGAGCAATTCTACTTTTATGCACGCACGCGATGGCGCACAACCGGCGGGCAACCACGCCTGCCAGGCGGCATTTAACGCCGGTACATTAGCTTTATCCGTAATGTAAATTGTGGCTGACAACAAGCGGGATTTATCGCTGTTAATTTCTGCCAGGGTAATTTCTGCTTGCGCCAATACTTGCGCAACCTGGTCATCTATTGAGCAATCCGTATTATTGGGGACCTCTACAAAATGGGCGATATTATTGAACAGGGTCGCGTCTGACCAGCGCGGTGTGGGATTTAAACGTTGAATAGTCATATAGGATCCGGAATCAAGTCTGTGCAAATTCGATGTGACGCCTATAATAGCGGCCTTTTCCAGTTGATCCTATTAATCCAGTTCCATTAATAAATAGTTAAGCGATTCCTTATGGCCATTTCTGCAATTGTTGCTCATCGAATTTATCGCCACTCGCCTGGCAGCGCCTTTGAATTGCAATTGCGCGGAGAAATATTTGCCACTAACGGCAAGCTGGAAGAATTGGCCTACGAATTAAAAGCCCAATTTATCCGCAAGGGCGGCAAAAGTTATGGCCGCTTTTCCGATGAAATCGGCGAATTTCCGCTGCCTCCCTGGCTAAAAGATTCGCGTGAAGATCGTTTGAGCTTCCTCAGTTTCACCCACAAAGCCATGCAGCAATTCCAGCAATCATTGGAAAGTGCTGAGTCCCTATTGGATGCCTATGTGTTTTTTGTGGAAGAAAAACTGGAGGTGGGTGATACATTGCATGTGTACCTGATCGAGCATTTGAGCGGCTTGTACCTGGACGGCGACCTGGCGATGGATGACTCGCTCCATTTGGATACCAGCGGTTTCAACCTTGCCGCTAAAATCCAGCTACAGGACTGGGCAGATGCAAATTCCACGACTTACCTTACCCTGATCCGCTCGCGCAGCGATAAAGATATCTCCGAGGCATTTACCCACTTCATCGCCTTTACCGATAAGCAAGATATCAAACAGGAAACCGCCGAGTTCCTGAAAGTCGTTGATGACTTTAGCCAGACACTGGATGAAGCCACCGCCAAAATCACCCGTAGTAAAGTGGTGAACTACTGCCTGGAACAAAATAAAGCTGGCAAAGCGGTGACTATCGCCGATTTGTCACAAAACCTCGCTGAAGAAGTGAAAAGCTACGAACCGGAACGCTTCGCACGCTATGTGGAGACCAGCAAGCCGGAGATCAAAGCCGAATTTATTCCCCATGCAGGGCAAATTCGCAGTTACGTCCGCATTAGCGGGCGAAATGATAATTTGAGTATGAGCTTCGCTTCCGATTGCCTTGGGCGCGAAATTGAATATGATGCAGACCAGGACGTATTAACAATTAGAAACCTGCCGCCAGCACTCAAGGCACGATTGATCAAGCATCTTAAAGAGTCAAATTGAAAACGGGTTCCTGAAAGAATCACAATAACGAGATGTTTCTGTGCAACACATAACTAAAACTTCATTATCCTATAACAACTTGAACTAAATGAACGCTTGAAAATACAGACGACTGGTCATATATTTATCCCATGAGCAAACGTGAACTGAAAAAAGACCATCTCCTTGATGCCGGCCTTAAAGTCATGGCCACTCGCGGCTATAACGGCACCAGCATCCAGGACATAGTCAATGCTGCAAATGTGCCCAAAGGCTCTTTCTATACCTACTTCAAAAGCAAAGAAGATTTTGCGATTGAAGCTCTGGAGAAAGTAACTGAAGAGCGCATGGAGCAGAATCGTCACCTGCTCAATGACCGCAGTATTTGCCCGCAAGAGCGCCTGACCCGGTTCTTTGTGGAAAATATTGGCGGTTGTGAGGAAAACCTCAATGGTGGTTGTTTTATCGGGAATATGTGCCAGGAAATGTCGGAATCCAGCGAAGCAATTCGCATCAAGGTCCGGCAGATGCTGCGAAATAGTACCCAGGCTATTGAGGATGTACTGGAAGAAGCGCGTTTGAAAGATGGGCTGAAAAGCCATTTACCTTCCTCTGTGTTGGCTGAATTTTTATTCAATGCTTGGGAAGGAACACTGATGCGGATGAAGGCATCCAAATGCCGTGAACCCTTGAACGCTTTTTTAACCGTACTACCAGAATTGTTCTCCAAGCCTCAGGCTTGATTTAGTTACTGCACCCAAAAATGTCCTTCTGGACATTTTTTTCCAGATAAATATAAGACGACTGGTCACTTTTTATTTTTTGCAGGATAGAAACTCTGCATGGGCCAGCTCGCTCGTGCATTTTCCTCCGAAAAAATAAGACGACCGGTCGCCTTTAGGGTGCACCTTTTTAATCGTTAAGGTAACCATAAAGAAGGAGTTACCCTCGTGAATGCGTTAAAACATTGGGCCAATCCCTTGCTCCTGGGGCTGCAATATTTAATTACCTTGGGCCTGTTAACTATCAGCTCAATTGCAACTGCTGCTGACACCCCCTACCAAATAAAACCGGAGCCCGAATGGTTGCAACTGGCCAGCCTCATTGAGGAGGAAAAACGCCCCGCGTTGCGTTTGGATAACCACAACGCCAGAACTGCAAAAAGTTGGGCGCTAGCTTTCGATAATGATGTGTTGGTTCCCGGCGGTCGCGACCAGGATTACACCTACGGCATTAACTTCACCCAAACCGGGGATAATGCGCGTACCGCATTAATATCATTAAATAAACCATTAGTTGCACTCGACCAATGGCTCGGCAATGAGCATAAATCATTAGGCTTGCAGGAAACATTTAGCCGCGAGATCGGTGTGTTTGGCTTTACGCCTGAGGATATCAGTATCAGCCAGGCTAATCACAACGATCGCCCCTACGCCAGCCTGATTTACCTCTCCAGCTCGCGCGAACAAATTGATTTAATCGATAACATTGCCTGGAAAAGCACCTTAACGATTGGAGCGCTCGGGCTTGGGTTAGTTGGCGAATTGCAAGACCTTGTCCATGAGGTAACCAATAGCGAAAAGCCCCAGGGTTGGGCTAATCAAATTAGTGAAAATGGTGAATTAACCGGACGTTATGTATTAGCCAGGCAAAGATATTTTGATAATGCCTCGGATAATCTTGAAGTTAAAAGCACCATCCAGACCTCAATCGGATACCTGACAGAAGCCAGTTGGAGCTTGAGTTTCCGTAGCGGCAGAATCCACAGCCCCTGGTCATCATTCAACCCGGAACTGGCAAGTTACGGCGAAAAATCGTCTTACTCCAGCAATGCCAAACCTGTTGATGAGCGCTATTTTTGGGCCGGAGTTGCATTCAAAGCAAGAGCCTACAATGCGTTTTTACAAGGTCAATTTCGCGATAGTGCAGTAACGTATGATCACAGCCAGTTGAATCCATTACTGGTTGAAGCCTGGGCCGGCTACACCTTTGCGTTCAAACACGGATATCGAATTAGCTATGTGTTGCGTGGCCACAGTTCGGAAATTAAAGAAGGTGCAGGCGATCGTAATTTATTGTGGGGCGGGATTATTGTTGCACGCAGTTTGTAAAAACAATTAACAAAAAGCCCCAAGGTTTTTATCTAAACATTGAGGCTTTTTTCCTGATCCTTTTATTTCAATAACGGTGAATTTAATGTTTCAACTTTAGGGCCAATTAATTTTTGGGTGGCCTGTGTTAGATCATTAAGAGAAACCTTACGATGTATCATCAACTCCCGAGTCACATCATCGATATTATATTTATTTTTGCTGCGCTTTCGAATTTCTTTATCCAATTCATCCAATAAAACGACCGCGCGCGCAGTGACAGGACCTGTCGATTTGGTTTTGCGTAAGTGCTCTACCTCACGTCCCCACTTGGACAGACCATTAATAATGTTAGTGCGTCGCGCTTTAGTCATTCCATTTGCTCGATACAATAATTCAAAGGAGTAAAATTCAGCGAGTCCCTCTGCAATCCAGTCATCATTTGTTGTTTCCGTAACTTTGCCGCTGATACGCGTAACCATATGCGTCAATTCATGTAGTAAAGGGCTGGTTCCATTTTCACTCACTAACGGGCGATCTGAATGGAGAAACAAAGAATTGGATGCTGAAAGCCCACCCCTCCACATAGGATCTCCAGCACCCACAACCAATAATTTTTGCGGTGTTTTTTCAAATGCTTTATATAGTTCAGGCCAAACAAAATTAAAAAATGTGAGCGCATCCATTCGGCGCATACCTTCCCCCAAAGGGGCGCTAATTGCTATTCCTGTTTTTTTAATGGTTGCACGACGAGTACCGATGTCACCTGCAATCATCCATCCGGTTGGCCGATCAAATCTGCGCTCGGGATTATCTACCGAAAAAGTATTTTCTGCTTTTCGCTTCCAGCCTGTCTCAACACTTTTCCAATTTTTTGGCAAATTAAACGTTAAGCTCGCAATCGAATACGCATTTGGCACTTCGTAAGTATGAACTGCGGGAATTAAATCATCGCCGCGAAACAGCGCCCATTTTTCAGTAACTCTCGAATCAAATTTTCCAGGTGATCGTTCATTTGTTAATAAAACAAAATAAGACAGCGTTGCTTCTCCAGCGGGAAGCTCCCACTCAATTCGTTGGCCCTTGGTAGTCAACTTCCCATTTGCATGTAAATCTGAATATATGTTTCGCTCGTTATTGAAAGAGAATTTATGAAGCAGCTCCCCTTTGTCGACTTGAATTTTTACTATGGCACCGGATTTTTCCGGCAAAAGAGTAACAAGGTAATTCAGTTTATATGCTAATCCATCAGCATTTTCGGCAGCTATAGCAAAGCCACTCGAGAGAAACCATAAACCTGCGGCAAACCAACACGTTAACGTTTTTTGTAAAATTCGCATTTATATTTACCTCATAAACAAGCTATTTATAACTGATTTCCCAATTATGACTCATGATCAGAATCCAATAATTCAAGAATTATACGTCTTCCCTTCTAACCGCAGCTGAATATGGTCAATTTCCTACAAACTAAAGCGAAATTAGCGACTATCCCCTCAACCTCACTTTCTTGATAATGAACACATCAAGGATGAACAAAGAACTGAAGGAAACAGTACATCGTAAGGAAGCTTTGCGGACTTAAAAGGAACATTAATTTGCCACGGAAGTGCAGGAGTAATAAAGGAGCATTACAGGAGTTACATTGATTGGCAAGGAGGAAAAAGGAGCAGGACGCACAGGGTTCAGGGAGCAGATTCAGGGATGTTTGGATGGAATGAAACCAGAGTAGAGATAAGGACACATCACAGGAGATTTTGCTGAAAAGGATTGGAAGGACGTTATCAGGTTTCGGCAGGATGCACGGGCTGGAAGGACATAGCTGTTATCCATTACGGATTCGCTACGGGGCTTTACAACAAAGCCCCTTTCTTTTTTAAAAAATTTAAAAATTATCGGTTAAAAATTTCTGCGCCAATCGAGCCGCATCACTACCACCCGTTGCTACCTCTGTGAGCAATGACTTCGCTTTCGCTTTTTCACCCGTCAAAAAATAAACCTTACCCAAATCAAGCTGCGCATCTGGTACTTTTGGTGCGTTTGGGAAATTAGCTATTAGCTCAGTAAACCAGGTTCTAGCCTGCGGGTAATCTTTTTTCAGCATTGCAACCTTGCCCAACCAATAATGACTATTGCTGGCAAAGTTACCATTAGGGAATCGGCTTAGATGTTCTTTGAAAGCCGCAACCGCCCCATCAAAATCTTTTTGATTCAATAAGTCGTAAGCTGCTTTATAAAGATCAGCTTCACTGGCTGTATCAGGGAGAGTTGGATTTGACTCGACCGGAGACTTTGTGGATTTTGACGGCTCATCATGGACCGGGGCCGCTGCAGAAGCACCACCAGATATACGGCGATCAAGATCCATGTAATTATCCAGTTGCAACTGCTTCAATTGCTTTAACTGGTGATTTTGCTCTTCCAGGAGACCTCGCAAAATTGCTACTTCTTCCTGTAAGGCACGAATTTGGGAGTAAACATCAGACTCAGCGGATGCAGGTAATCCGGGCTGAGCCACCCCAGAGCCTAAGCCCTGGGGTGAAGACTCAACAACCCGTACTTGCGCCTGTAAGACTGGAGCTGCAACGATAATTGCCACAGCAATCAGATTTTTCAGCATACGGGTTTAGACTCTTAGTACTTAACTTCTACGCGACGATTTTGAGCCCAAGAAGCTTCGTCATGGCCGGTAGCAGCTGGTTGCTCTTCACCGAAGCTTACAACTTCCAAAGAAGAACCATTAACACCTTGAGTTACCAGGAAATCGCGAACTGCGTTAGCACGCTTCTCACCGAGAGCCAGGTTGTACTCGCGTGAACCGCGCTCGTCAGCGTGACCTTCCAAACGTACAGCTACTGAAGCACCTTTCAATTTGTCAGCGTGAGCCAACAAAACAGCACGGCTCTCAGCAGTCAAAGAATATTGGTCAAAGTCGAAGTAAACAACATTTGACAGAGGAGCAGTTTCAGTAACAGCAGGTGGAGTCGCAGTACCAGTTGTGGTTGGTTCAGCGGCTTTTTTGCTGTCGCTGCTTGAACAGCCAACGAGGAATGACATAACAACAGCCAGAGTGAGACCTTGCTTAAGTGCCTTGGTGATCATGTGTGTGTAACTCCAATGAAGTTTTGATCTAGTTTGAACGGGGATTTACTTAAAAAATGGCGACCATGCGGGTTCCCGCACATCACCTTGTTTTGGAGGCTGGAGGATTTTGACACGCGCATCAAGGGACACGGCTGCCAACACTCCTTTACCACCAGAACGAGTCGCATACATTAGCATAGCGCCATTGGGCGCTATAGTAGGCGATTCATCCAGATTTGTCTCGGACAAAATACGTAAATTGCCAGATTTTATATCCTGGGCAGCAATATGATAGCTAGTCCCCGGGCGCTTATTCAACATAACAAGGCTTTTGCCGTCAGGAGATACACGTGGGCGTGCATTGTAGTCACCATCAAATGTCACTCGCTCCTGCTGCATAGATGCAACATTCACTTCATATATCTGCGGTTTTCCGCCTCTGTCAGAAGTAAAGAAAATTGATGCCCCATCAGCTGACCATGCAGGCTCATGATCAATTGCAAAATGATTGGTAATTCGCGTCAACTGACGCGTCAAAACATTCATTACATAAATTTCCGGATTACCATCTTTCGAGAGCGCCATGGCTAATTTCTGACCATCCGGCGACCATGCTGGCGCACCATTTAAACCACGGAAATTAGTCATTTGCTGACGACGACCAGTAGCAATGTCCTGCACATAAATTGACGGTTTGTTATCAACTTCAAACGATACGTAAGCTACCCGCTGACCATTAGGCGACCACACTGGAGACAATAATGGGTACCTTGTTTCAAGCAACATGCGCGGGCGGAAACCATCGATATCCGACAGCATCAAGCGATATTTTTGTGGTTTTTGAAACGCCTCGACATAAATCAGCTTGGTAGAAAATATACCCCGGATTCCTGTAATAGTTTCATAAACCTTGTCGCTAATATGATGTGCCATATCGCGTAATTGGGCTTCAGTACCATCCACTGTGAGCTTGGCAAAAACACGCTTTTGCTGAACAACATCGAATAGTTCATAACTGGCGTAATAACGATCAGCCTGCTGGGTAATTGAGCCAATCAGTAGATATTCAGAACCCAATGCTTTCCAATCACGATAATGGACTTCCGCTTCCGAACGTGGAAATGACAACATACGATCAGCGGCAATAGCTTCAAATTGACCAGAAAATTCCAGGTCATTTCCAACAATTTTGCCCAGATCTTCAGGCAAACGCCCGCCCGCCCAGGAAAATGGAACCACGGCAATTTTGGTGGGGTTATCCACACCTTTGGTTACCTTCAGATCTAATTGTGCATGGGCAATGCCCGCTACAAAAATTAAACACAACAGTAAATATCGCTTCACGACCTTAAATCCTCTGGGCTAAATGTAAATCTAAACACACGAAAATACTTTTCAAAAATATCGGGTGGTATCTGCATAGCTTCAGTAAAGCGATCTACACGCCTCACCGCCTGCTCTGCTGCGCGATCAAAAGCAGGATCACCACTGCTTTTAATGATGCGCAATCCAGTCACTACACCCGTTGGCAGCATATTAACTTCCAACGTTACTTCCATACCGCGCCGGGCTGATGGAGGCCGACTCCAATTTTGCTCAACGCGTTCAATTAACATTTCTTCGTAGCTTTTCGTATTGGCCTCATCATTAGTGTCACTAATATGTTTGGCTTCCTTTTGCTGCGCGGCCTGAATCCTGCGCTGCTCTTCCTGGGCTTCACGTTCCCTTTGGGTCTTTTTAGCCGCTTCAGCCTGGCGTTTGGCATCCTCTTCTGCTTTGCGCTTTTTCTCCGCCGCTTCTTTTTCCGCTTTCGCCTTGGCTATTTTTGCTTGCTCTTCCTTAACCTTTTGCTGCTTCAGTTCTTCTGCAGCAGCGGCTTCTTTTGCTTGTTGCTCTCTTTGTTTTTGAACAAGTGCTTCCGCCTCTATGCGTCGCTGCTCTTCTTGTTTTTTGTTGTTTTTCAAATCCTCATAGGGTTTTGAATCCAACACTTGCTCTTTAGTTTGTTGCGGTTGGGCCTTGGCCTTCGGTTTTAAATCTACCAATGTTGCTGTGACATAATGAGGCTTATAAGGTTCTTCGTCTTTTTTAAAGAAATTCCAGTTTCCCAAAAACAAAACCAGCAGCAGTATGTGAAAAGACACACTGAGAAATAATGGGAGCGATAAAGATTTTTCAAACTTCATAAACGTTAGCGCGTTGGCTCGGTAATCAGACCAACTGAAGGCGCCCCCGCTTGTTTGAGTTCACCCATCAGGTTCACCACCGCACCATAGTCGACCTTCTTGTCGCCTTGCACAAACACTGGTGTGTTGGGTTTCTCCTTAAGCACTTTACTAACAATTGATTTAATTTCCGCGATCGGACGCGGTGCTTCCGGATCACCGGCCAAATCTATGTAGTAAGTACCATCAGCTTTTATCGAGACAGTGATTGGCTCATCATCTTTACTTTCTACCGGATCCGAAGCTGCCTTGGGTAATTCAACTTTAATACCCTGGGTCATCATGGGCGCAGCGATCATAAAAACAATCAGCAATACCAACATTACGTCAATCAACGGAACAACATTGATCTCAGCTTTGAGTTTCTTCTTTACGGGCGGACCAAATCCAGACATAGCTATTAACCTGTTTTCTCGATCACTATAAAACAGCGTTACTTGCTGTGAACCTGACGGTGCAAAATAGCCGAAAACTCTTCAGCGAACGTTTGGTAATTACTGAGCAAATTTTCGGCGCGCGCCGAAAATTTGTTGTAAGCCAAGACGGCAGGAATTGCCGCAAACAAACCCATTGCTGTAGCAATCAATGCTTCGGCAATACCGGGCGCGACTGTTGCAAGACTCGGTTGCCCGGCGTTGGCAATATTAAGGAATGACACCATGATGCCCCATACAGTTCCAAACAGACCAATATAAGGACTTACCGAAGCAACACTCGCGAGGAAAGGCAAATTTTCTTCCAGCTTTTCCTGTTCACGCGCAAGAGCAACGCGCATCGCGCGCTGGGAGCCTTCCATCACCGCATCAGAATCAGCGCCGGCTGTTTGACGCAACCGGGTAAATTCTTTGAAGCCTGCGCGGAAAATACTTTCGATACCTTCCACCATTTCATTGCGGCCATTGCCTTGTCGATACAATTGGTTCAGGTCAATTCCTGACCAGAATTGTTTTTCAAAATAACTAAAAGCACCGGAGGCTTTGCGTTGGTAGCGTTCACGTTGAAAAATCATCGCCCAGGAAATCACCGAGGCCAAAACCAGAATGAACATCACCACTTGCACCAGAAAACTGGCGTTCAAGATGAGATGTGCAATTGACAGATTGTTCTCTGTTGCAGGCATAAGCTTGATTAACTCTCAATAGTATGAAGACGAAACGATTGATCCAATTGCTGATGCATACTGGCGGGAATAGCGCTGGGCTTCATGGATTCGGAATCGACACAGGCGATACGAATTAACCCCTCACACAATAATTCTTCGCCATGCAGCACCTGCTGCTGAAATTCGATATAGGTTCGCGCCAGTTTACTAATTTGCGCGGTCACGCCAAGCAAATTATCCAAACGCGCGGGACGACGGTAATTAATGTGTGCCGAATGTACGACCAACAATAGACCACCATCCAAAATTGCGGGCTTATCATAGCCGAAACTGCGCAAAAATTCTGTACGGCTGCGTTCCATGTACTTCAGATAATTTACGTAGTACACAATGCCACCAGCATCTGTGTCTTCAATGTACACCCGTATCGGGATGCTAAATGGCTGCATGACTCCAAAAAATCCTTACCCGGTTCGTTTAGTCAGTAGTATCTTGCAGCCGTTTGGGCACGGGCATTCCAAAATATAGATACGCATTATTGGTTAAAATTCGGCCACGCGGTGTACGCGCCATGAACCCTTGTTGTATGAGATATGGCTCTATGACATCCTCAATAGTTCCGCGATCCTCACTAATTGCCGCCGCCAAACTCTCTACCCCCACTGGACCGCCATCAAAGTTATGCAGCATTGCCATCAACAAACGACGGTCCATATGATCGAAACCCCGCTCATCGACGTTGAGCATATTGAGCGCACTGTCCGCCATTTTCGCGCTAACCGTACCGTCGCCTTTCATTTCCGCATAATCGCGCACACGACGCAGTAAACGATTGGCAATACGCGGAGTGCCACGCGAGCGCTTTGCGACTTCACCTGCACCCTCATAATCCATTTTCACCCCCAGTAAAGCCGCTGAGCGCGCGACAATATGGGTGAGATCGGCGACATTATAGAACTCCAGACGCTGAACAATACCAAAACGATCGCGCAAGGGAGAGGTCAGTAGACCAGCGCGGGTTGTTGCGCCGACAAGGGTAAATTGTGGCAAATCCAGTTTGATTGAGCGCGCCGCAGGGCCTTCACCGATCATGATATCGAGTTGGAAATCCTCCATTGCCGGATAAAGAATTTCCTCTACCACCGGGCTCAAACGGTGGATCTCATCAATAAACAACACATCGCCCGGCTCCAGGTTGGTGAGCAATGCCGCCAGATCACCTGCTTTTTCCAGTACCGGGCCGGAGGTGCTTTTAAGTGAAACATTCATTTCATTCGCAATGATGTTTGCCAGCGTTGTCTTACCCAAACCCGGCGGACCAAACACCAAAGTATGATCCAGAGCTTCATTACGTTTTTTTGCAGCGCCAATAAAAATTTCCATCTGTTCACGCACTGCCGGCTGGCCGACATAATCAGCGAGATATTTCGGGCGTACAGTGCGATCAAGGTGGTCCTCACGCTCTTTTGCGGTGGGGGCAATCAGGCGATCCGTTTCAATCATAATGGCTTTAACCCTGTAAACATGAACCCTGTGACTTTCATTCTGTGGACAAACTAGCCTGCAATGCTGCGCAGGGCGATACGAATCAGTTCTTCACTTTTTGCATCCGGCTTTTGCTTGCTGGCGAGTGAAATCATTTTTGCTGCTTCAACCGGCTTGTAACCCAATGCGATCAGCGCACTTTCTGCTTCTGCAAATATATCGTTATCCGTCGCGATACTCTGGATTTCACTGTGGGCCAACATATCGCCTTGCGGCATGTCCCAGTTTTTCAGGCGATCGCGCAACTCAATGACCAAACGCTCCGCCGTTTTTTTACCGATGCCGGGAACCTTGGTCAGCGCATTAATGTTGTCATCGCGCACACAACGCGCAATATCATCGGCCTCCATGCCCGACAAAATCGCAATTGCCAATTTTGGGCCGACGCCATTCACTTTAATTAACGTGCGGAATAATGAGCGATCACGCTGCTCGCTAAAACCAAATAACTGATGCAGGTTTTCAGTAATTGATAAGTGTGTATGCAAGGTGACTTCTTGCCCAAGGGATGGCAAGCGATAGAAGGTGGTCATCGGCGCCTGTACTTCATACCCTACGCCGTTTACATCCAGCAGCAGGTAAGGTGGCTGCTTTTCCAGAAGAACCCCGCGCAAACGTCCGATCATAGATTAGCTTTCCGTCAGGGCCGATAAGGCCTTTGTAAAGGTGGACTGTTTTTATAGACAGTATTTTGTTCGGCATTGTAAAGGAGTTTAGACACAAGAGTCATCCATGCCAGCGCCCGATACAGAAATATTCCGGTTGTGGTGCCATACTTGCTTCAGATGTACGAGAAAGACCCAGCGGTGGTAAACCTATGCTTTCTTCTCGCTTTTCTATAATTCATTCGTTAGACGAATGGCACCGTGTAATTGATGATCACTACCTGATCGACGAGGCTACTTGCCTCACCGGGTTGATTGATTGGCTGGATCAGGATGAACAGCAAATTCATCATGCTTACCAGCAAACCCTCGCCTTCCTGAACCGCTGGAAAAATACTCCTTCCGAGCGTAACAACTGGCCACAGAAATTCCTGCAAGCTTATAGCCTGAACACTCGCGAAGGCGTAGTGCTTATGTCCCTGGCCGAAGCATTGGTACGCATTCCCGACAAAACCTCAGCGCGCGCATTTATTGCGGACAAACTTGCGTCCACCAACTGGCAAAATCGCCTGGGCAAACAACAACCCTGGATAATTAATGCCGCAACCTGGGCCCTAGTCTGGGGCGAACGAATGGTGGAACCCGTCGATGCCCCCGGTATTTTACAAAACCTGATGCGTCGCCTGGGCGAACCGGTGATCCAGGCGGCGTTGGAAAAAGCCTTGCTCTGGTTAGCTGATACGTTTGTTTTTGCCACCGATGTAGATGCTGCGCTGAAGCGTGTCCATGCCCTTAATCGTAGAGAGCCGGAATTACGCTGGCATTATTCATTTGATTTGTTAGGTGAAGCGGCTATTACTCACCCGGTTGCGCAACAATATCAGCACAATTATTTTTCCGCACTTGCGCAACTTGCAAAAGCAGATGGCAAAGATCGTTATAGCCTATCGATTAAATTAAGTGCACTGCATCCGCGCTACGAGGCTTTACAGCAAACACAAGTCACTACCGATTTAATTGGAACGGCTATAAACCCGGGAATCCTGGTGCGTTTAGCGCAGCATGCGCGTTCCGGAAATATTCCATTAACCATTGATGCGGAAGAATCAGAGCGGTTGGAACTCTCACTCGCATTAATCGAAGCCTGCTTACGGCATCCATCACTCCAGGGTTGGAACGGATTTGGTTTGGCAGTACAAGCCTACTCCAAACGTGCCTTACCGGTACTGGGGTTCCTCGATCAACTCGCCGATGAATTAAAAATAAAAATTAATATCCGTTTGGTCAAAGGCGCTTACTGGGACAGTGAAATCCACTGGGCGCAACGTGCAGGCCTAAATGGTTATCCGGTATTCACCACAAAAGCGGCTACCGATATTTCTTACCTTGCATGTGCAAAATTTTTATTGCAAAGCCGCCATTTAAATCCGCAATTTGCTACGCACAACGCAGCAACAATGTGCAATCTGATTGCCATGGCAGAAGGCAAGCCAGTGGAGTTTCAGCGATTACAAGGCATGGGTGAATCACTGTATCGCCAATTATTAATTGAGCATCCGCAAATCCACTGCCGGATTTATTCACCCGTGGGCCAATATGCCGAGTTATTGCCTTACCTGGTACGGCGCTTATTGGAAAACGGTGCCAATAATTCGTTTATCAACCAACTTAATCGCAAGGATTTTTCGTTGGAGCAGCTTGCCAGGCATCCGCTAACGAAAACAGAGGAATACTCACAACGCGTTCCACTACCGGCCCAATTATTTTTCCATCCAAATCCGGATAAATCCCGCGCGAATTCCCAGGGTTTTAATATCCACATTACTAGGCAACGGGAGCACTTAATGGACGCAATCAAACCGTGGCTGAATTACCAATGGAAAGCCAGTCCAATTAGCGGCGGACATTATTTGCAAACGGGCACAGAGGTAAATATTACCAATCCGGCAAATAGCGCCGAACAAGTCGGGCATTGCATTCTGGCAAATGCCGAAAGTGCAACAGCGGCGTTGAACCACGCTGCGGATTTTTTGTTTTACTGGCGGCACTATCCAGTAACTGATAAAGCGGAGTTGATGGACAAAACCGGTGATTTATTTGAAGAACATCGAGCAGAGTTGATCGCGTTGTTAATGCGCGAAGCGGGCAAAACCCTGGGTGATGCCATTGATGAAGTACGTGAGGCGGTGGACTTTTGCCATTATTACGCACAACAAGCGCGGGAACACATTGCTCATCCCCTACCCCTGCCCGGGCCAACGGGAGAACAGAATCAATTGCGGTTAGAAGGGCGCGGTATTTTTGTTTGCATCTCGCCGTGGAATTTTCCATTGGCAATTTTTACGGGCCAAATAATTGCAGCATTGGTAGCAGGAAATACGGTACTAGCGAAACCTGCGCGGCAAACTTGTTTGATCGCCTTTCGCGCTATTGAGTTAATGCTCGCGGCCGGGATCCCGCCTGCGGCATTACATTTTTTACCCGGCACCAGCAGCGAACTCAGCCCATTATTGACCGGCGATGCCCGAATTGAGGGCATCGCCTTCACCGGTTCAACCCAAAGTGCATGGGCAATTAACCGTGCATTGGCAGCGCGCGATTCGAGTATCGCCAGCCTGATTGCGGAGACTGGTGGCCAAAATGCATTGATTGCAGACTCGACTTGCTTGCCTGAACAATTGGTTAAAGATGTTATTCGCTCGGCATTTGGCAGCGCGGGCCAGCGTTGTTCTGCGCTACGCGTTTTGTTTGTGCAAGAGGAAATTGCGGATCAGGTAATTGAATTACTCAAAGGAGCCATGGATTGCCTGGTGATAGGTGATCCACGCGATACCCGCACGGATATTGGTCCGGTGATCGATAAACAAGAACAGCGAAAACTTCTTGCATATATCATTGATGCTAAAACCAGTGGTCGATTAATTGCGCAAACACCACTACCTTCGGGATTGGAAGCCGGAAGTTTTGTGGTGCCGACATTGCTCGAAATTCATAGCATTGATGCATTGCAGGAAGAACATTTCGGGCCAATTTGCCATTTAATCCGCTTCCGCATTCAGGATCTGGAGCAAGTTATTGCGAGTATTAATCGCATCGGTTTTGGACTCACCCTGGGGATTCACACACGCAATGAAACAATCGGCCAGAAAATTGCTCGGGAAATTAATGTGGGCAATGTGTATATCAATCGCAATATGGTCGGCGCGGTGGTGGGAGTACAACCTTTTGGTGGTTGCGGCCTTTCCGGCACTGGCCCCAAAGCGGGTGGGCCTCACTACTTGCACCGTTTTGTGCGCGAGAAAACCGTCAGCAATTATTTGGCGGCTGTCGGTGGCAACATCCAACTGCTAACACAAAAGCCCTCAGCACCCGACAACGAGTGAGGGATTTATGAATAGTTATGTTGATATCAAATGGTACGAGTGGAACCCCGGTTTGCATAACGGTGATTCAATCTTGCAGGATGTCATTGCAACCTTGCCAGCGGCCAATCCAACCGACATCCCCTGGTTAGTGAAATTATTTGAAAACCCCGCCAGCCCGATCGCCTTTCCGGGGGCAATTAATTTGGCCCGCCACGACGCACTGCATGTTTTGCTCGGACGCGGTTTGCGCAATCAGGATGAAGCATTTGTAATTGGTTTTACCATGGGTACCAGCGATCATATTCAGACGTGGCAAATTTATTTTTTCCGCTGGATCATCACGCATATTTACCCTGCTCCTTATAAATTTGGCGAGCAGGATTTAATGGCATTTGATTTGGGATTCAATTTCGGTCACACCGTTTCAATGCGTAATTTGCACAGTTTTCCTTTTGAGAAATACTCCAGCTGCAAATTGAATGATCTGCGTCATTGGCTGGGAATCAATCCGGCCAAACTCCATGCTATTTATCGACTGGAATCACTATTGATCGCTAATAGCCGCGCGAGTCATCGACTGGATACCAATGACAAGCCGCCGTCGTTGCGTTCGAGTTAAAAAGAATGCGAGGAAAGTTAAATGATTCGCCCGCGACGGAAACTGGATGAACCCGCCATGCGGATTAGATGATCGCGCGTATTTGCATGGCACAGTGCTACAGCAAGTGCATCAGCGGCATCTTCCTGGGGTGAAGCAGGAAGACGCAGCAAGGTTTTCACCATGTGCTGCACCTGCAATTTGTCGGCAGCACCATTTCCCACTACCGACTGTTTTACCTTCCGCGCTTCGTATTCCGATACCGGAACATTTTGTGCGGTCGCCGCCACAATTGCTGCGCCCCTTGCCTGCCCGAGCTTCAATGCTGAAGCGGCATTTTTGGCCATAAACACTTGTTCAATTGCCATTTCCTGGGGGCAATATTGCTCGATGATTTGCGTAAGTGAATCAAAAATAACTTTCAGACGTGCGGGCAATTCATCCGTATCTTTCATCCGGATTACCCCACTGGTGATGTACTCCGATTTGCTGCCGATGACATTGATAATGCCAAAGCCAGTTTTACGCGAACCGGGGTCGATGCCGAGTATAAGCGCCATAGGTTGTATCTTTATACAGTAGTTACCGGCAGTGTTGCATGGGATTGAAGGAGACGCAAGCAGGATTTTAACGGCGAGCAAGCGCCCCTCGCCCCCGGATTTACACTGTTGGCCCTTAAAAACCTGCCACAAGCTGCAGATTTACACGTTGCCCGTCAGGAAAGGAAACATGCATGGATGCAGGTTTTTTATCTTCAACCACTATCACAGGATTCGAAAATAAACGGTATTCTTTGTCATAAATTTTGACTGCAACCAACAATTGTTCGCCCTGTCGGCTAGTGCTGAAGACC
Source organism: Gammaproteobacteria bacterium (assembly GCA_021151835.1). Lineage (GTDB taxonomy): Bacteria > Pseudomonadota > Gammaproteobacteria > Pseudomonadales > Cellvibrionaceae > Cellvibrio. The sequence goes on along the minus strand of JAGKWO010000009.1, from coordinate 289,254 downwards.
ATGCGAAACTGGTTCTCCAGATTCACTTCACTTTCCTTGCCAACCTCATTCAACAACATCATGTCAGAATAAATTTTGCCTGGCGTTTCAAAGGAAAGACCTACCATTATTTGCTCAGCCGTTGCATTTGACCACCATCCCACAGCAGCCAGAGTCGACCCAATCACCGCAATCACACTCCATAACTTATAGCGAGGTGAATTGGCAGGAGCGGCCTCACTAGCAGTAACCGGCATTTCCATTAGCATTGGCAATTCCAGCTCCAATGCCGCTGCTAATGCGCTAACGGACTCCATTGACGCATCACCAGTGCGCTCAATACGTTGCACCGTCCGCATACTTAAATCAGCAACGTTGGCCAGATGGCTTTGGGTCCAGGCGCGCAGTTCGCGCTCACGGCGTAATGTTTCTTTATTGATTTTCATATCCATGATTTTTACCTCGCTTAAATTGAAAAGCCGCCAGATTTCGCTAAATCAGTCGTTTTGTATACGACAGCAATGCGACACGGCGGCTTTTTTGTATAAGCAAAGGGCAAATTAACCTAACTGTTCCATGACCTCTACGGAAATGTCGGCATTGGTGTAGACGTTTTGCACATCGTCCAGATCTTCCAGTGCGTCGATTAAATTGATAATTTTTTCGGCGGCTTCTGTATCAAGCGATACAGTCATTGATGGAATCATGGCAAAGTCAGCAGCAGCAAACGTAAATCCGGCAGCGGTAAGCGCATCTTTTACGGCAAAGAAATCTTCAAAGGCTGTCATCACATCAACTGAACCATCTTCATTCACAACAACATCGTCAGCGCCGGCTTCAAGTGCAGCTTCCATTAATGCATCTTCGTTAACACCGGGTTCAAAGCTGATTTGACCTTTACGTGTAAACAAATAGGAAACCGAACCATTGGTGCCGAGGTTACCGCCGCGCTTATCAAATGCATGACGAACATCGCCTACCGTACGATTGCGATTGTCAGTCATGCACTCAACAATAAATGCAACGCCATTTACACCGTAACCTTCGTAAGTCAGCTCTTCGTAAGCATCAGATTCATTGGTGCCAGCGCCGCGCGCAATCGCACGCTCTACAACATCTTTTTTGAGGTTATTGAGATAGGCCTTTTCAACTGCCGCACGCAAGCGAGGGTTATCTGCCGGGTTAGGGCCACCTTTTGCAGCGACCGTTAATTCGCGAATAATTTTGGTAAAAATTTTCGTCCGTTTGGCATCCTGGCGCGCCTTACGGTGCTTCATGTTAGCCCATTTGGAATGTCCGGCCATAACCTTTAATCACCGTTTTGCTTCATCAGGTTCAGGAGCAATACATGCAAGCAGCCAAAAAATAACCCTGCAATCAAACCACCAATCAATAAAATAAGTTTTTTGGGGCCAACAGGATCGATTGATGACTCTGCCCTGTTTTCTATTTTGAACATAGGTACGGAACCTTTGAATCCGGAAAGCCTTGCAATATCAGATTCGATAACACTGCGCGCTAAAAACAAATCATTAATTCGCTGATTGTACGCCCGCATGGATTTTCCTTGCCGTGCAGATAGCATATCAATCTGCAAGGTCAGCGCATCCGTTCCTAATAAATAGTCTCGGCCATCGAGAATAGATAAACCTATATTCTCCAAATCTTTATAAGGAGTCGCGGTAATCTTTAAGGATTTGGCGACCTCATAATTCTCTTTGAGTTTCAGCAACTCATAAGACAGATTTTTCTGTGCATCGTCTTCGAGCAGGGAAATACTATTGTCAATGGTTACCAAACTTGCTTTAAAACTACGGTTAATCTCCTCAATAAATTGAGTCTGGATTCGTTTGTTAATGAATTCCAAATACGCATTGAGGGTATTTTCACCTTTTTCCGGCTCTGAAAATCGTGCAGAAATTCTTTTCGATTGAGGCTCTTCTGCTTTTGGATTGACAGACTCGACACTTAATCCACTAACGAAAGCGCGAAATTCATTATTACTTTCTTCACCTTTACTGGCTGAATAAGTCGACCAGAATTCGCGCAACACATTGGTGGACCCTAACTGCAACAGCGTAGAGTTATAGATGACTTTTTCATCCAGTTTAGGGACCGAATGTACACCGGCCACATCTAAAATGGATGGCTGAATGGGAATTAAACTCGATGATTGTGCGTGACTGATTATGGATTCAATTTTGTAGATCGGAGTTCTTGAATATGCATAAGCCAACATCAAAAAGACTAATGTCGCAGTCCATGCGACAATAATCCACTTACCTCGCCATACACTTCTAATTAATTTGGCCAGATCAATCTCATCGCTATCCAGCGCATTATCAATAGACATTACTACTACCAACCTTTTTCCATATGATTAACAATTAAATTACATTCCATATTCCGGTGATTCCCCTACCGGCTGTTCCTTCTTCTGATTACGCAAACGGATATGTAATTCACGCAATTGCAGTTCATCCACAGTGCCGGGGGCATCAGTCATTACGCAAGCCGCACTTTGGGTTTTTGGAAAGGCGATTACATCGCGGATAGAACTTGCACCTACCATCAACATAATCAAACGATCCAGACCAAACGCCAATCCACCGTGTGGCGGAGCCCCGTAACTCAATGCATCCAGTAAGAACCCAAATTTCTCCCGTTGTTCCTCAGCACTGATGCCAAGGATTTGAAATACAGCCTGTTGCATTTCCGGCGAATGGATACGCACCGAACCGCCACCCAACTCTGTGCCATTCAATACCAAATCATATGCGCGCGATAATGCATCACCCGGGCTTGCAACCAATTGCTCCGGTGTGCAGCTTGGTGATGTAAATGGATGGTGGATTGAAGTCCAACCGCCTTTGTCATCATCTTCAAACATTGGGAAATCAACCACCCACAACGGTGCCCACTCGGTGGTGTACAAATTCAAATCTGCACCCAATTTGCAACGCAACGCACCCAATGCTTCAGTAACAATTTTGTGTTTATCGGCGCCGAAGAAAATCAAATCGCCATTTTCAGCACCAACGCGTTCAAGGATTGCGGCACGCACCGGTACTGGCAGGTTTTTTACAATCGGGGATTGCAAACCCTCTTCCAGATCGGACTTGTCATTGACTTTGATATACGCCAAACCTTTCGCCCCATAGATACTGACGAATTTGGTGTAATCATCGATTTGCTTACGGGTTAACTTCTCGTTGCCGCCAGGAACTTTCAAGGCAGTTACGCGTGATTTTGGATCATTCGCCGGACCGGCAAATACTTTGAATTCAACATCGGTTACCAGGTCCTTGATATCAACCAATTGCAGCGGGATACGCATATCCGGCTTGTCTGAACCGTATTTCGCAATGGCTTCCGAGAACGGCATGTGCTGGATTTCAGCGAATTCGATGTTCAACAAATCCTTGAACAACTCGCGGAACATACCTTCGGTCACTTCCATAATTTGCTCCTGGCTCATAAAGGAAGTTTCGATGTCGATCTGGGTAAATTCCGGCTGGCGATCTGCACGCAAGTCTTCGTCGCGGAAACATTTGGCAATCTGGTAATAACGGTCATAACCAGCAACCATCAGCAATTGCTTAAACAATTGCGGTGATTGTGGCAACGCAAAGAATTTACCGTCATGGGTGCGCGACGGCACCAGATAATCGCGCGCACCTTCGGGAGTTGCACGAGTCAGGATCGGGGTTTCTACATCGAGGAAACCATTGCGGTCCAGGTAATTGCGAATCGCGCTGGTTACCTTGCTGCGAAAGCGCAGGTTTTTCTGCATTTCAGTGCGACGCAAATCCAGGAAGCGATATTTCAAACGGGTTTCTTCGCCCACATTGGTGTAACCATCCAGCGGGAACGGAATGGTTTTGGCTTCGTTAAGGATGGTCAGCGCGGTGCCGTAAACTTCTATTTCACCAGTGGACATGTTCGGGTTAACAGTGGCAGCCGCACGTGCACGAACTTTACCGGTCACTTGCAATACATATTCACCGCGCACTTTGTCAGCAAGGGCAAAGTTTTCTTTCGCATCCGGGTCAAACACCACTTGCACCACACCCTCGCGGTCGCGCAGGTCGATAAAAATCACACCACCGTGATCGCGGCGACTGTCCACCCATCCACAGAGGGTGACTTCCTGGTTTATATGAGAGGCATTTAAAGCGCCACAATATTGGCTGCGCATAGGTTTTTCCCGTTATTTATCGACAGTAAATGGATTAGCTCGCAGCACCGGCTTCAGGAAGCGGTGCTTGTGCTGGATGCAGACGAGGAGCCAGAGCCGCCCTCACCCGCGAGATTCTTTTTCTTGCCCGATTTGAAATCGGTCTCATACCAGCCACCACCTGACAGGCGGAAACCGGCAGCTGAAATTTGTTTCTTCAAGCTTGCCTTACCGCAAGCAGGGCAATCAACCAAAGGGGCGTCGCTCAACTTTTGCAAGGCTTCCAACGCATGATTGCAAGATTCACATTGGTATTCATAGATAGGCACGTCTATTACTCCGGATCAGAAATTAATCAACTACAGGATCGGAGACCCCAAAAGGGTCGCGATTGTATCGTAAAAGGCTGGCGGCGAGAACCGCACCCGGCAGGCAAAGATGTAGGCAATTGTACGAATTTAAAGAAAGATCAAGGAATGCGCGAATAACGCATACGCGCCTGCACCCGCGCGGCGTGTCGTACTACCCAGGCGGGCATGGCTTTTTCATATTTGCGCGGGTTAGGTAGCATCACCGCCATTCGCGCTGCCGCCGAGGGACCTACCTGCGCCGCTGGCACCTTGTAATAATGCCGCGCAGCGGCCTCAACGCCAAACACACCATTACCCCACTCCACTACATTCAGGTACACCTCGAGGATCCGGCGTTTGTCCCACAACAATTCAATCATCAGTGCGATTAGCGCTTCTTCAGCTTTGCGCACGTAGGACCGCGATGGGGATAAAAATAAATTTTTAGCGAGTTGCTGGGTAATAGATGAACCACCAGCCACGGATTTGCCCCGGCGTTCATTTTTTTGCAGCGCTTGTTCGATACCGCGAAGATCAAATCCATAATGATCCATAAAACGATCATCTTCCGCAGCAACAACTGCGCGCTTTAAATGACTGGAAATTTTTGCGTAATCTACCCACTGGTACTTTAATTGCGCGCCGGGATTTTTTTCTTGCAGTTCTTCCAGGCGAATCGCCATAAAACTGGTTTCGCCCGGATTAACCCACTTCCACGCCAGCACATGAAAAAAAATCCACAATTGATAGGCCAGCAATAACAACACTAGCCATTTCAACAAGGTCTTGGCCGCACGCCACGCTTTTTTCATGGGAAGTAAGCTAGTTAGCTTCCTGTTGTTGCGACCGTGCTTTCATCGACTCCGCCGCCGCGCGAGCTTTTTCAAGTGGCGTTTGCGGCGCACTTGAATTCGTTGATCCGGATTTAAATTCATCCGCTGAAATAGCATTTTGAATTTTTACTTCGACTTGTTCTGCCCCGGCAGAATCCGGCCGGTCACCGTAATGAACGACACCCTCAGCATCAGTCCATTTATACACTTTGGTAGGAGCAGGCTTCGCCGGTTCTTCCGCGCTCAAATCGTCTACAGTTTTTTTTGCTCTTTCAACCAAATCGCTTGAAGAGAAAGAATCCTTGATAGCGGCCAGCCAATTGCCATTATAATTTTCGCGCACACTATTAAAAGGTGGCTGACCGGTTTTGAGATAAATGAGGTAGTTGGCAATTCCAAATAACAGCACGACAAGCACCAGGGTTCTAAATATCAAACGCATCATTAATATCCTTAACAACCTTAAAATCAGTTCAGATCAACACCAATCTGATTACCCTCATATATCAACGGAATAAATTGTAAGCCATCGCGACATGCCGCACTGCGTGAACGGCCGCTACTTAACTCAAATTCAATACCGTGCATCGGGCAACGCAGGCAACCGCTATTGTATGTCGCATAGGTCAAAGGGGCGCTGGCATGGGGGCACGCATTTTTTATCAGGCTAACCCGTCCTTCTTCCTGTAATAACAGCAATGGTTTACCACCAATACTTATTGCCTTGCGGTATCCATCGTAAAGCAAATGCAGTTTTTCCAACGCAACAAAAGGCATCAACAAACCTCATTCACGAAGCAAGAGTGGGTATAGGCGGCCGTTATTGTGGCGACTTACCTGCAATACTGCCAGCCACAACCACGCCAAATCCGACCGGTACGACAAATTCTAACCACAAACTCGCCAGTTAACGATAGAATAATCGGGCCTCCCTTTGCAGCCAGCAGGCGACTGGCGCAACCGGCACATTTTCGCACCCAAATGTGGCAGCCCTGATATGACCGACCCCGCTTACCTGGAACGTTTGAAACAGCTTTCAACGCGACTGGTATCCTTGCAAAGACCTATTCGTATTCTCGATGCCATCAAATGGCCGGCGGGAATCGAACAACGTTTTCGCGAACAACAAGGTCGAGAGCTGCCCGCATTGGACCAGGATTTTTACCAACGACAAAAACTGGCGTTTGAACCGGACAACATCCAGCAGTTATTCAAAGAATTAAAAAATGATGTGCGGCGGCAACTGGGGCGTGATGACGCCCTGGGAAAAATATTGCAAGCAACAATTGAACAATACCAGATAGTAATCGAGCTATTGCGCCATCGCGGCACCGATCAATTTGGTTACTTCAGTAAACAATTGTATGGTTCGGCGAGTGATAATTTACGCGGTGACCGAAAAAGCCTGCGACAGATGGGAGAAAAACTCTGCCATATTTTTTCCTTGCCTGCCGTCGAGCATTTGAACCGCCCTTACACCAATCATATCAGCGCGGAAGAAGCCGTAAAAATCCTGCGCGAGCGGATGAATGAATATTTTGGCGCAGGCGAAGTGCGCGTACAAATCAGTGACGATATTGTCTCTGATGCATCAGCCGGTGGTGACTGTATCAAAGTTAATCGCCGGTCATTTTTTTCCGAACTGGATATACAAGTACTGGAAGTCCATGAAGGCTGGGTGCATATCGGCACTACGCTGAATGGCCGCGAGCAGCCCTGGGCAACATGGTTAAGTGTTGGTTCGCCGCGGATCACTGCAATCCAGGAAGGCATGGCAGTATTGTTGGAAACGCTGACTTTCAGTTCTTTTCCGCAACGTGCGCGCCGGATTAGCGACCGCGTTGTTGCCGTAGACCTGGCAGAACAGGGTGCTGATTTTTGCGAGGTGTACAACTATTTTATTGAGCGCGGCGTGACGGAGCACGACAGTTATCGCGTAACCCAGCGGGTTTTCCGCGGCGGTACCCTGACCGGTGGATCGGTATTTACCAAGGATATTTCTTACGTAAAAGGCTTTGTCGAAAATGTAAACTTTATTCGCAGTGCGATTAATTCCGGTGTCCCTGAAATAATTCCCATGTTATTTGTGGGCAAGGTAACGCTGGATGATTTACCACTGTTGTACGAGCGCTATCTGGAAGGCGTTATCGCCGGGCCAAAATATTTACCACCGATGTTTAAAAACCTGAACGGTTTGTATGTGTGGTTTGGTTTTTCCAGCGGTATGTCATCCATCACGAACATTGCCCGCGTACAGCAACATTTCAGCAAATTATTTGAAAAGCTGCCGATGCCAGAACATTTATATGGCACCACCGATGCAGAAATTGATTGATTGTAAATTTATGACGTATTACAAAGTTGTACTCTCTGGCGAGAATATATTTTTTGAAAATTACAGTGATGCTCCCGAACCTGTAATTGGCTTTATCACTTGCAAATTAATTAAAGCAGACACCGAAGAATTGGCCATCGCCACGGCCAAACGCGACCTGCTGGTTCATTGGAACCATAGCTTTAATTCGGATCGTAAACTGGGTATGCCCAAACTCGCGATTGAGTTTATTGAGCCGGTAAAAGGTTGGTTCAAACCCAAAACCAGTAACGATTATTACTGGTTTACTGATGAACAACACAAACGGGAACATCTCGAAAAATTTACCCAGGCACCCAACCGCTGGTTCTGGCGCAAGAATAAAAAAGACACTCCGCCATCATCATCACCGGATCTGGATTAAGGCAGATTCCAAATAGGGTTTTAGCCGTTGGCAACAGCGGCTTCCTGCTCCACATTAATTAATGCGAGCAGCGTTGCGCGTAATCCGGGAGAAGTAATTTCCTCACTGCGCGCCGATAAGGGGGAATTTCCCACCCACTCAAAACGCCAACGGTATAGTTGGATAGCTTCCGCCGTCTCACGCACTTCAATCAGCTCCATACGGCGCGCATCCAATGCCAGGCGTTCGCGTAACTGGAAGGCAAAAGGCTCGGCATTTTTGCCGACGAAACTGGAGGCTTGCTGGGTTGGCGCTGCGACAAACACATAATCGCGCCCCTGGTGCTGGAGGTGATAAACACCTAGCTGGACTAATTGGCCCAATCGATTGTTTAACGAGGTTTCCACAAACAATGGAGTCAACAACATAGAACTTCCCGCTGCGTTTTTATTCAGGATCCAGCACTAAAACATCAAGTACCTGCACTGATCCATTGGTTGATTATTCGCCACTCGGTTCCGAAAGAAGTCCCTCTGATGCGGCGAGGCGGCAGTCTACGCACTATTTATTACAGTTCAAGCAAAAGCTGCCGATACCGCTAAATTTCCTGAAGTCTGCCTTCAGGTGTTACTTTCTTGCCAGTTTGCCCTGCTTTGCGGTGCAATCGCGAAACATTTGTTGTGCAACATTAATGCTGCATATCAGGCAATCTGCTAAGGTCAGTTACTAAGGCTGGGGTCAACCTGAATAGTTCCTTAAAAGAACACTTTTTTTGAGTTATTTTCCGGCCATTTTTTATCCAGAAATAAATATGTAAATAATTGTTTATGTTTTATGAACCATCTGTTGATGCAACAAGCATTTTAGTCATTAGCCCGTTAATTTTTTTGCTTTTGGTCATAAAGGAATGAATATGAACTCATGCAATCGTAATTTTTTTTCGTCTCCGCTGTTACGCCGTTCAGGCTTTGCTATGGCGATCGTTTTATCAGGCATTTATGGCTGTTCCCATCCTCCCCAAGCACCGGGAACCGATGCTGGACGCGCTGCGAAAATCAACCAACAGGATAGCTTTGGCGATAGTGCAAACCGTGTTGTTTATGCCGAACAAAACTGGAGCACTGCCGATAGTTTGTGGTTTTACAATACCACCCAGGGTTCCAACCTGATCCCGTATGATATTTTCCTGCACCTGGAAGTACCCGATAGCCAGCAACTGTTTCGCAGCGATGAAAATATGGATCGCTTGCGTTACCTGCCGCAAACCGCATCGCCCGCTAATCCGGATGCATTACCTGTTGGCTGGGTAAAAGATAATCACGCAGGAAAAGACTATATCGGCTTTAATTGCGCCGCCTGTCATACCAGTCAAATCAACTATAAGGGAACCGCAATCCGGATTGATGGCGGTGCGGCCCAGGCCGATATGGATTTGATGATGAATGACCTCGCGCGGGCACTTGATGCCAGCGTGAAGCAACCGGAAAAATTCGAACGACTGGCCAAAAAAGTGCTGCACGATAAATATCCTGCAGAGCGGGATAATTTCCGCGCAGAACTAATCGCAGCCGCGCAAAAAATTACTACGTACAACCAGGTCAATGAGTCTCGCAATGGCAACCAGCCAGTCCCCTATGGTTACGCCCGGCTGGATGCTTTCGGGCGCATATACAACCGCATCCTTGCACACCTGACCCCGGCAGATCCCGGTAATCGTAACTCCCCCAATGCGCCGGTCAGCTATTCCTATTTATGGGATACCCCCCAACATGATTTCGTACAATGGAACGGGGTTGGTGATAACGAATCGGCGGGGCCAATCGGGCGCAATGTGGGTGAAGCACTGGGGGTCTTTGCAACGTTTGATTTACAAAAACAACCGGGCGACACCGGTTATCGTTCCTCTGTTGTGCTGGACAACCTGATCAAGATGGAAAAAAGTATGGAGAGCCTTTTATCTCCACAATGGGAGGACCTGGCCGGGAAACAAATTCTGCCTCCAGTCAATAAGGCGCTGGCCGCCAAAGGCTACGCAGTATTTTTGGAGTACCAGTGCAACAGTTGCCATGAACATATTGACCGTGCTGATCCCGCCCGGCGGGTTACGGCACAATTTGCCAGCCTGCAAACCGTTGGCACAGATCCGTTGATGGCGCTGAATGCGCTGAAATACATGGGTAAGAGCGGTTTCTTCGAAGGGGAAAAACAACGTCCGCGCGATCCCGCTTCACCCCTCTTTAGCGCCGTAACCTCGGTACTGCCCGCGCTGGCTCTCGCCACCGAGGGCGTTATCGCCGAACCGGACCGCGACCCGCCAGCCCAAAGCACCAGTGCACGGCAAGAGCAAATTTACGCCGCTATCAACAGTAATCCCATCAAACAAACCCAACGTCACCTGGATTATGAAATCGTCAATAAAAATGATTTCCACACTTTGGCGGCGTACAAGGCGCGCCCGTTAAATGGAATCTGGGCCACGGCGCCCTTTTTACACAATGGCTCGGTGCCAAGTTTGTACGAACTCTTCCTGCCCAGTTGCAGCGATGCTGAAATTGCCGGAGGCAAAACCTGCCGCCCTAATCGGTTCACTGTCGGCACCCGCGAAATCGATCCGGTAAAAGTCGGCTTTGTGCAGCGCGACCCGGCAGAGTTTCCCGGGTTGTTTGTGTTCGATACCCGCCTGCCCGGCAACTCCAACAAAGGGCATGAATACACCGCCGGGGTAACACCACTATTGGTACTGGACGCGAATGGCCGTCCGTTGAAAGATGCGAATGGCAAACCACAGGTGCGCACACTGCCACCGATCAGCGATGAACAACGCCTGGCGCTGGTTGAATACCTGAAAACGCTCTGACTGCAGACCCGCCAAAAAAAGACCGGCAGCCAATTGCTGCCGGTAGCTTTCACAATTGCTCACAACTCTCGCTATGCAATTCAGGTTAGATTGCCCGACAACATAATTGTGTGGAACCATCCCCCGGCAATGAACCAATCGCCCTGTTTGACGGTCTTTATGCCACGCTGTTTTACCTCAATAACACATGTAGCAGGCGATTTGATTGACACCGGGCGCCGCGACACACAGAATCACCGACCAGTTTTAACCCCTCAGGAACTTGCTGAATGAATATTGATCGTTTCTCGCCGCTGATACAGCGCTCCACCCTGCTTCTTTCGCTGCTGGCAGGTTCATTGTTGTTGACCGCATGCGGCGGTAGTAGCGACAAAAAATCCTCGGCCAGTTCTTCGTCTTCCAGTGTTTCCTCTTCTCTTCGCAGCAGTTTTAGTTCGGCGTCAGTACCCGCCAATGGTTCCGGCACCTGGCCCAGCGTTAAGGTAGAAGCACAGAATCCAAAGCAGTTGACCTTCCAATGGAGCGCCGTCGAGGGTGCAACCTATTACAAGCTGTTCAAACACGATAAAGCGGTTGGCGGTGTTACCCAGGTAGGCGGTAATTTGACTACCACCCAGGCTACCGACGAAATTGGTGTGCATGTCCATGATTGGGTGAATAACTACTATTACGTAGAAGCCTGTGATGCTGCCGATGTATGTAACAAGCGATCCGACCTTACCTTCACGGCTACCGAGATGATCAAAGCTATTGGTTATCTCAAAGCCTCGAATGGCGAAAGTTTTGATTCATTCGGCTGGAGCATCGCCATTTCCGCTGATGGCAAAACCCTCGCGGTTGGTGCCCCGGCAGAAGACAGCAAAGCCATTGGCGCCAATGGTGACCAAACCAACAATGACAGCATTAATTCCGGTGCGGTCTATATCTTCGTGAAAGAAAACGGCATATGGGTCCAGGAGGCTTATTTGAAAGCGTCCAACACCGAGCAGCCCAACCTGAATAGCAAGCGCGTATTACCGAATGACCGTTTTGGTTACAAAGTGGCTTTATCCGATGACGGTAATACCCTGGCCGTTTCTGCCCTGCTGGAGGACAGCATCTCCAATGGTGTTAACTGCAATCAGGACAATTATGAACAGCGTACCTATAACAGCTCCGATCCCGCACAGAGCGTCTATGCGGCGGTAGAAAACAATTCAGGGGCTGTTTATGTATTTACCCGCGCTAACAAAGAGTGGACCCAGGACGCGTATGTTAAATCCATCTACTACGCCCAGGAACTGCGTTTTGGCGAGACCCTTGCGCTTTCCGGTGACGGTAAGACCCTCGCCGTGGGAGCCACCAGCGATAGTTTGGCCGCCAGTGGAATAATTGCCTACCAGGCGTCATCCATGCCGGAATGTATTGTTTATTACCCCAGCAGTACATCCAGTTCTGTTAGCTCGTCCTCGGTTAGCAGCTCAAGCCTTTCTTCAAGCTCTACCAGCTCTACCAGCTCTTATAAGGGCGGTACCGGATCGGGATCTGTACACATTTTGGTCCGCAAGGAAACGGGCTGGATGCAACAGGCATTGTTGAAAAACTCCAACGCGGAAGCGGGCGATGCCTTCGGTGCCAGCGTTGCACTTTCAACCGATGGCAATACCGTCGTAGTTGGTGCCATCGGTGAAGACAGCCAGGCCAAAGGAGTCAATGGTAACCAGGCCGATAACTCCTGTTACTACCCGGATGGCGATGGCCTGTATGTGATCGACCTGGAGTGTAAGGATGCCTACTTTGAACGTTACGGTATTAACAACGGCGCGGCCTATGTATTTACCCGTGCTAACAATACCTGGACCCAGGAAGCCTACCTGAAACCAGCCACCACGTTCTTTACTACCCTGTTCGGGTCCAGCGTTGATATTTCCGGCGATGGCAATACCCTTGTCGTGGGCGCCAAAGGCGATACCACTGACAGTGTTGATACCAGCAATAAAGACACAATTGATAAAGCCAAAGTGCAGGAAGTTGCCAAGCAAATCGGTTCGGGTTCCGCCTATGTCTTTGCGCGCAGCGGCACTACATGGAGCCAGCAAGCCTATCTGAAACCATCCACTATCACCCTGGCCGGTGAATTTGGTGGCGATGTGAGCGTATCCAACGATGGCAATACGATTGCGGTCGGCTCCTATCGTGAAGCCAGCAACTCCAAAGGTGTCAATGGCGACCAGGGTGATGCAAGTGCGGAGAGCGCCGGTGCGGTATTTGTTTTCACCCGTAATAACAGCGTGTGGACCCAACAAAGCTATGTCAAAGCCAGCAACACGGATAAAAACGACCGTTTCGGTTTGAATGTAGACTTATCCGGTGATGGCAAAACCCTGGCGGTGGGCGCACATCGCGAAGCGGGACGTGGCTACGCCTCGGCATCATCCACATCATCGAGCCAATCCAGCAGCGCTACATCCAGCGTGGCAGAGGGTGAGCTTGACCAAAATGACAACAGTGCAGAAGCGTCAGGGGCGGTTTACCTGTTCTAAAGCATTAGCTTCGTCTAAAAGCGTTAGTTTCGCAGTAAAAAAAACGGGAGGCCAAAACCTCCCGTTTTTTTTCGTCACACCAATAAAATTGCCGCGTAATATCGCGATCACACACGGTGCCAAAGCAATTGCACTGCCGCTTCACCCACCGCCGCAACATAACCAGCGCAAATCCATAAATCACCCACCGCTACCAGATTGTCCTCACTGTAAACAAGCGGTACCTGATCGCGCAGCCAGGGCTCCAATGGGTATTCCTGCAATAATTTTTTCAGTGTTTGCGAATGATTGCGCCCGACGGGTTTACACCGCTCCCCGCCAGTGCGATAACGAATTTTCAAACCCGGCAAATCTGCACGCAAACAAGTTAATACATTGGCCTCGGCAGCAACGGTGGCGACGAATCGCAATTCCAACCCGGGAAACTTGACGGGCAATAAAAATAAGCGGTCCTGGTAGGGCCGCAAGGAATACTGCCCCCAGGCAATATCTACATTTGCATCTTCACGCGCAGTAAATAATTGTGTTTCCAATTGCTGCCAATGTGCATTTTCCGGCGATTCACAATTCGCTTTGCGCAACCAAAAACGCAACAGGTTTTGGCGGCGGGCAATGGATAATGATTTTAACCAGAGTAAATCGATGCTCTGCCCCACGCGCTCAACCCTGGCATTTGCACGCGCCAAATCCTGTTGCGCGAATTCTTCCAGTAAATTTTCCTGTTGCGCACACAATTCCGCAGTTTGTTGCCATTTGCGCATAAAAACCGGCCAGCGCGTTTGCAACAACGGCATCACCTGATTGCGCACAAAATTGCGGTCGTAGTAATCATCCCGGTTGCTTTCATCATCAACCCAATTCAATTGCTGCGTGTGTGCGTAGGCTTCCAATTGCGTGCGCGAAAAATGTAACAATGGCCGAATTAAAGTCCCGCCCGCCTGGAGTTTCCGCGCTCCGGCGATGGCCGCCAAACCGCGCGGCCCGGTACCGCGCATTAAGCGCAATAACAAGGTTTCGGCCTGGTCATTGCTATGGTGCGCAGTAAATAAATAATCGTTCGCGCCAACGTAACGCTCAAATACGTTATAACGCGCCTCACGTGCCGCATCTTCAATTCCCTTACCGGAATTTTTTACCTGCACTTTTTCTGCAAGGAATGGCAGGTTCAACTGCACACAGAATTGTTCACACCGGCGCTGCCAGGCATCTGCATTGGGGGAAATCTGGTGATTGATATGCAACGCCCGCAGTGTGACCGGCAAATTCAATTGCGCCAATGCATGCAGCAATACCGTAGAATCCAGGCCACCGCTAAAACCTATCCACCATACCGAATTGTTAGTGCCAGCGGGTTGAGGCTGATAGATCGGTAAATGGGCGCGCAATTGTTCAGGGCTGAACCCAGGATTAAGTTCCGGCATAATGTGGCGTTGCATTGTGGGATTAAATGCGTAGATTAATGCGGAATCGCTAACAAGACAAAGCTCGTTTTATGAATATCAATCATCATGGCCATTGGCCGTCCCCTATCACCCCCGAATTACTCACGGCACAAGGTGTTCGCATCAGCGACCCGCAAGCAGTCGGCGACCGCCTTTACTGGCTGGAAACCCGCCCGCAGGAAAAAGGGCGCAATGCATTGGTATGCGAACAAGCAGGCGAACTCACGGATTTATTTCCCGCACCAATAAGCGTGCGCACGCGTGCACAGGAATATGGTGGTTCATCCTATGTGGCAACAGCAACGTTTATTTTCTATGTGCTGGATAGCGACCAACGAATTTATCAATACACAATTGCCACCGGGCAAAATCAACCATTGACGCCCGCAGGCCCATTTCGCTACGCCGATTTTTATTACGACGCACAGCGCCGGCATTTACTCGCGGTGCGGGAAAATTACCGTGAGGATGCGCATAACCCTGCTGCTGACATCATCGCCATTGATTTAGCGAGCAGGCACATCAATGTAATCGCACAGGGCGCAGATTTTTATTCCAATCCCCACCTCTCACCCGACGCAAAGCAGCTGAGTTATTTGCGCTGGTTTCATCCGCAAATGCCCTGGGATGGAACCGAATGTATTCTTGCCCAATTGGATGAGCACGGAAAAATTACGCAAGAAAAAATTATTGCTGGCGGCAAGGACGAATCTATTTTCCAACCGCAATGGTCGCCAGATAATCAATTCTATTTTGTTTCTGACCGCAGCAACTGGTGGAATATTTATCGCTGGGATGGCACTGCCGCTGAAATTGTTTGTACGCTTGATGCCGACTTTGCAACGCCACAATGGGTATTTGGCATGAGCACTTATGGTTTCCTGAACGCGCAGGAAATTTTTTGCTGTTACAGCCAGCAGGGCTTCTGGCAAGCCGGCATCATTGATATTTCAAAAAGGAAATTACAAAAATTAGCCACGGAATTCCGCGACATTTCCGCTGTGCATTGCCACAACAATCGCGCCTGGTTTCTGGCCGCAAGTGCAACGCAAGGCGCACAACTCTGGCGCTACAGCGATAATAAAATTGTTACTGTCACCAACAATACCACCACCGTAACGCAGAATTATATTGCCCGCGCTGAAGCGATTGAATTCCCCACCCGCGATGGGGAAAGCGCGCACGGTTTTTTCTATCGCCCCACCAATCCGGACATTTCACCCGCACCGGATTCATTGCCGCCATTATTAGTGATGTGCCATGGTGGTCCGACGGGCGCCACCGAAACCGGATTAAATTTAAAAATCCAGTACTGGACCAGCCGCGGTTTTGCGGTGCTGGATGTGAATTACCGTGGCAGCACCGGCTACGGCCGCCAGTACCGTGACCGCTTGAAACATAATTGGGGCATTACCGATGTGATCGATGCGTGCAGCGGTGTCGATTATTTAATTGCACAAGGGTTAGTCGATAAAAATAAAATCGCCATTCGCGGTTCCAGCGCCGGTGGTTACACGGTATTAGCGGCATTAACGTTTAGCGATGTATTTAAAGCAGGCGCCAGCCTTTACGGCATCGGCGACCTTGAAGCGCTGGCAAAAGATACGCATAAATTTGAAGCGCATTACCTGGATTCACTCGTCGGTGCTTATCCGCAACAACAAGCGATTTACCGTGCGCGCTCGCCTATACATCACGTCGAACAATTGCATTGCCCGGTGATTTTCCTGCAGGGTTTGCAAGATAAAGTGGTACCGCCCGCACAAGCGGAAGCGATGGTAAATGCGCTCACCGCAAAAGGTATTTACACCGAATACGTAACCTTTGCCGAAGAGGCCCATGGCTTTCGCCAGGCCCAAAGCATCCAACGCGCACTGGAAGCAGAATTGGCGTTTTACCAAAAAGTATTTGGTGAAAATAAAGATACATCGGAGCCCAGCCCGGCATAATCACCGGGCATCGACGCCTTGTTTTATACAATGGAAATTAAAAAGAAAATCAATAATGGAAGCTATCGGGATTTGGTAAACGCCGCGCACGGATCTTCGCGTTCGTGTACCGGCGTTACCCAGATCACGTCGTATTGTTGCGCGAGCGCTGTTAATTTCTCCTGGCTAGCCACTTCATCTATTTCAACAAATGCCAGCGACACCAGTGTTTTATTTGCAGCACGCTGTTGCAAATGCAACGGAAAACCCACATCTTTCCGCGCATGAAATGCACCGGCAATTAACGCTGTCCCGCCATGGGTTTTCAGCAAATCAGTTGCCATGGCGTCATCGCGTGCGAGTTGCACTGACAACATCTTGCTGGTTTGCGGTTCCTTGATAAATCCGCAATGGGACTCTTCAATATCGCGCAACAGCGCCGCTTTTGCTCCCGCGCTCAACAACACCGGTGGCGGCGCCTTGGCCCCCTGGTACAACGCCTTGATCTGGTCCTGATCAATATTGGCACTACGCAACGGAATGGAGTTTTTCACCGCTAATTGCACCAGTTCATCGTAGTCACTCCATGGCCAGCCATCGTCCGGCCATGCCAGTGCTTTTTGCAGCGCGGCCTTATCTTCTGCGATTGCTGGCGAAAGCGCGGTAACGTTTTTTTGTTGCTGCGGTGTAATCATTTCCAGGCTCAATTGCTTAAGCCACTGCTTCGCCTGGAGTTGCTGGAGCACCCACAATTGCAAGTCATGGTGTTGCGGGTTGTCATGCCGCTCGCCGAGCACAACATAATCACTGGCGAGAATAATGTCGATTAATTGATCGCGCGACACCGGCGTTTGGCTGCGCAAATCGTATAAAGCGCCTTCTTTAATATCCACCGTTTGCAGCGCTGGTCGCGCGGTCAATTGGCTACAGCCCGATACCAGTAGCGCAGGAATAATCCACAGCAGAAACAAACGATTTTTTTTCATGGCAATCAATCCCAACAATCAAATAAGGCTGGACACAACAATTAGACAAAGTGCACAGCAATCAATATGCCATGACCGGACATTCCAAATATTCGCGCCCTTCACATCCCATTTATTCACAAACTATTTTTCATAGTGGATTGAATTAATGTACCAGGTGGTCGTGCCCGCTTCGGTTTTTACCTCGGCCTCATCGCCGACCTGTTTTTTTAATAATGCCCGGGCCATAGGTGCATCGATGGATATATAGTCCTTGCGATTAAAAATTTCGTCGTAACCGACAATTCTAAATTTCAGAATTCGACCGTCATCGTCCTCAACTTCTACCCAGGCCCCAAAGAAAACCTTCCCCTCCTGTTCCGGGCGATATTCCACCACCTTAAGATTTTCCAGGCATTTGCGCAGGTACCGAACACGGCGGTCAATTTCCCTGAGGCGCTTTTTATTATATTGGTAATCCGCGTTCTCACTTCGGTCCCCCAGGCTCGCAGCCCAGGATACTTTTTTTGTCACTTCCGGGCGCTCAACTCGCCACAGCGCATCAAGTTCTTTTTTTAGATCGTCTAACCCTTGTTGGGTTATCAGTGGCGTATGCAATCTATTCACCTTTCTCTGTTATACAAAACAGCAATTATAAAAAAATAACAATGGATAATCCGCGTAACACATTAGCGCTAAATAATTAGCAACGTGATAAAGCGGGTGATAAATAATCCGTACAATAAAATTACAAAATGTTGCTTCCCATCGGTGGCCGACCGGGAAAATTTCACCCCGATATAGCCAACAAAGTCACTGTATTTTCCGGATTATGTTTCTACTTTAAATCAATCTGCACGCCCAGGGATGTTGGAAATCATGAGCTGCAGAATGGGTTGGGGCGTTAGCTCCAATAGTCAATATTCCCGGTTAAGGAGAGAATCATGGCACAGGTTGTAAAAGTACTGATTGTAACTGATGGTGGTGGTGGCTATAAACATTCACAACTCGACAGTGGTGGCTCCCACATAAACAAATTTCACCTGGGTGAATTTATTAATGTATTACAAACCACTACATGGCGAGGATTTACACTTCAAATAGTAAAAGCTCATCGGGAAAATGTAGATGCCGCTGATATAAATGCAGATTTGGTGAATTTCAGGTTCGATACCCATGACTTGTCTGCCTACGATGAAATTCTCCTGTTCCCGATACGCCGCAACGATGAAGGGGTCGATGCAACCGACGCTGAAGTGCGAGCCATTGCCGAATTTATGGATGCAGGCGGCGGCGTATTTGCGACAGGAGACCACGAAAATCTAGGCGCAGCGCTCTGTGCGCGTTTACCCAGAATTCGCAATATGCGCCGCTGGTATTGGAATACCCCGGGCCCTAATGGTGAACCCGTTGCACCTGATGGTGGTACCGCAACTCGTCACGATACCTTGCGCGCGGGTCACGATTACAATCCAGCCACACCAAATAGTAATTATCAATTTGATGATGAATCCGACAACATTGCGCAAACTATTATTCCGGCAATATTTGAAACGCGCAGCTCCCGTTACGTTCGCCAAACATGGCCTCACCCTTTGTTATGCAGCCCCGAAGGCATGATTCGCTATTTGCCCGACCATCCCCATGAAGGTGAGTGCGAAGTCCCTGCGAATTTGGGTTTAAATATCACCGCGTCCGGTTACAACAAACCGGAGTATCCACCACTTGCCGATGGAACAACATTGAAGCCGGTGGTGGTTGCCAGGGCGACTGTCATCGGCGGTCACGAAACCTCCGGAAAGCCCGCCGTGAATCCCGATACCTTCGGTGTCATCGGCGCTTACGACGGGCATCAGGTAAGGCGTGATGGCAAACGTTTGGGGCGCGTGGTAGTGGATGCGACCTGGCATCATTTTTTTAACATTAATCTCACCGGCAGTTTAAACAGTGGCACGCCCGCCAAACGGCAAGGGTTCTACGCCCCCTTGTTACCCGGCCAGCAAGATCATTACAAAATGATCAAACATTACTACCGCAATATTATTTACTGGTTGATTCCAGCCCATCGCCAGGTTTGGAGATTTCAAAATTTGATCGCCAAAATGGTGATAGATCCAGAGTTTTACGAATTAAATCCCATTTCGCATATCCGTGATTTTAATCGTTTGGAGCTATCGCACATTATTGCGCTCGGGAAATTGGCAGATGCGTATTTTAACCAGGCACACGGTGCGTGCTGGAGGCTGCAATTATTACCGGTTATTTTTTACGAATTTGATCCTTTCCGTAGAATTTGGGAAAAATTCGAACCCTTTGTTAATCCATGGATCGATAAATCATTAAAAAACACGCGCATTCCTGCGGGCTTTGACGGCGAGCAATTCGTTGATACCATTTTAGGCAGTACTGTTCTGGCGGCGGTGCAAGTGCAACAACATCTTGCGCGGGAAAACAAGGAATTGAAAGACGATGAGTTGGACCGGCATACCTTTGCGCTGTTTGAAAAAATTCTTCCTGACAACTTGTCAATTGGATTGGATCGTATCGGGCGCAAATTTCAAAATGACGCCGAGCAATTAACACATCTGGCAACAGAATTTGAACCTTTTGTGGCAAGAAAAAATCAGTGCAATTAAAACATTAACCCACACCGCGCTCCCTACCCCGGATGGGAGCGCATCTGCCACATCGACTTATTAGAATTTTTTAAGTAACCTTTTAATCCTGGAAAATAATTTCGCCCCACATCCTGCAATAGATACCCAAATTCCTATTGTCACGCTTTTGAATTTGCTTTTAGCAGCATGACAAGTAAAACCTCTGCTATCAGGATGCTTACCGCACATCACACAAGTTATTTTCCCTCGCACAGAGAACCTTCACCTAAATGACTTACTGCCTGGTGGACGGCGGTGGGAATTAATTGCATATTTTTCACATCGCCATTGTGATGCCATGTGTAGCCGGATTTATCACCGATTTTTGATTTTCCGTCCTGGATATCGTTAGACTGCTGCTCTGTAAAGCCTTTACCTTTGTATTTTCCGCTGTTAATAACCGCTTTTAGTTCTTTCGTGGCAGCAACCATTTGTTCCTCGTAACTCTTTTCCTTGTCCAGCACAGCAGTGAAAATGGCAACATCGTCGAAAACAGGCAAATCCCTGTCATTGTAGGGAATATTGGCATTTGTTGGTTCCCCTGTTAACGGGTCTGCATACTCGACCTTCACAGCTTTATTCCCGCGACAGTTAATCACGGCAACGCCTTTCGCTTCGTTGTCGTTGACTCGCTGATTGGCATTTTTGGCTACGGTGGTAGAAGTGACATCTTCGACATTACCACCGGCGCTGACATGCGCCTGCTCAACATCTTCACGGGATTTTTTTGGATCATAAGGTCTGGTGTCGCCAACATAAGGAGCGGACGAATTTTCATCTTGCTCGGCAACAGACGATTCCGTTTTTTCACAGGCGCTACCGGTAGACTCGTAGCCATCTGCACACTCACAACTGTCGTTGACCCGCGTTGCGTGAGCCGGGCACTCCCATACTTCACTGCCATAATGCTGATCAATTTCGTTACCGTTTGAATCAGCTAATTTACACCAAACGTTGGACCCCTTGTCTTCCTGCCCCACTACCTGACCGTAAGGGTTATCGACAGATTTATCATTGCGCCGCTCTTCCGCCTTTGCCGCGCAAAGCTCATACGCATTTTCATAACGTGTGCCACCGGATTCAAGCTCAAAAAATCTTTTACCTTTAACTTTATCACCGGCCAATGCCGGAGCCGTTAACAATAAAATGCAATTGATTATTACCAGGAGGTATTGATGTGAGCGACGTGGATACGACATAAGATTATCCTTAAATGTGAGTTAACGGGGGCAGCTGTTTTTCACAACATTCATGTGCGGCTTTTGTATGTATATGTTATAACTGAGGATCAAGCCACAGGAGCAAAATTGCATTCTACGAGGCTTACATGGTCTTTAACAGCACAATTCGTGAAGAATTCTATTGTGACCTATCGTATTGGGTAAATGCCTGCGGGCGCTACAAGCTGGCGCGGTTCCACCCGAAGTTATGCCGAAAACAGGTCGTAAATAATGCTCTATACGGTTTTACTTGATAACAAGAACTATCTCGATCCGATGTTTAACAGCAATCAGCTGGATCGGCTTGTCGGTGCCCTGAATGGTGAAACACTTGAAAATCGAATTGAATTGAATAACACGCCGCGCTCTTTTTCTGGAGTATTCAGTGAACCACTGCAAATTGACTTTCCTGTCTTCAAAAAAGCAAAAGCCAAGTTGCCAATACCGGATATAGCTGCTTCAGAAGGCCGACTCTTTATCAACAAAAAAGCTTACGATGCACTTTACGATTTAATCAAAAATGATGGTGAATTTATACCAGCTACATATTCAGGTGGTGAAGCATTTATATTCACACCACTCAATGTTGCTGAAAGCATTGATGCGCTGGATACAAAATTAAGTAAGAAAAACGACTGGGGCGATTTGGAAAGCCTTTCGTTTCATGAAGGAAAACTAGGTAACTGGGTTGTGTTTCGTGCTGAATTTAATGCGTTTAATACGCTCCAGGTAACCCAAGCATTCGTTGATGCAGTTAAAGACAATGACTTAAGAGGCTTGTATATAACCACAAATCTGGGTTCAATTTTCACGTCAGAGCGAAGCGAAGTGTCTAAATTAAACTAGCAAGCAGGTTGTTGCTCATTTATTTCTCTCTCCCGACTTTTGAAAGTCGGCCACAGTCTCTCGATCAATATAGTCCTCAACTTCCTGGACTTTTTTTAAAAAAAATTCATAAGCTTGGGGGGATATTAAAACTCCCACAAGGCTACCTTGCTGATCTATAACGCCAATATCATCATCGGTTGGATTTTCTTCATTTATAAACGCGGTTAGATCCTTGCCTATTTTTTCAATCTCAATAGTTCTCATTGTTTACTCCTTTTAAAAATGGGCGTGCATACTTTTAGCATAACGTTGCGTATAAAGGCAGTTTTTAATGCTCATTATTTCATCGAATTGACAGCGCCAACCGCTTCCACTACTCTGCCCCCGCAGCGAAAAAAACGCTGTCGGGATTACTACCCCCGTTCCTCATATCGGCACTAAATACGCGAGTATTTTGTGTCCTCGTACAGTTTTGCCTGTTTGTTATGGCGGCTGGACGGGGCCACCTTCGGGTGGGCCGGTGTTGATATGAGGCCGGTGGTAGTAACCCCGTTCAGTCCGCCCCCATGAATTACTACCTCATGTGGGCGAATTAAAACCTCATATTCGAGATTTTCATTATGGATAATGTTACCCCTCCCCCGTTCCCCACAACCTGCGTTATTAAACTCGATCAAATCCAATACGCCTTTTATAAAAAAAACCGCCTTGAAATTCATTCACCCAATGGCAAAGCGATCACCGTGCTCAGCAAACAATTACCAGTCGTAACGGATGAAGATGCGGTTTGCCAGTTATATTGTGAAATGCTCCTATTGGAAGCATTGTTTTATGAGGTTGGTGAGCGTGTGAAATTACCACTGTGGACGATTAATAGTGTTGCACGTGTGATTGGCAGAATTGATAGACATATCAAGGAAAAGTTATCGGTGTAGATTTGTTGGTTGGGTTGGGGCGCGCAACCTGAGCTTTGCGAACCCCAACCTTCCCAATTAAAAAAATAAATGTCTATAGCAAGAATATCAAATTGGGTGACTAAAAATTTTTAGTGGCTACTGCTTTCGGCCAAGAGCGGACATTAATCACCTTCGCACACCATCACAAATTTTTTCGCAATATTAGCATCGCATCCGGATTTACACTGGTAGGTTTGCTCATCAATATTTTCTGCATCCAGTTCATAAACCAGCGCCCCCTTATTTTCCTTTGCTGAGGAACACGGAACCAGCTTGCCCCTTGCCTATCAATTTCCTTCGATCAGCTAACGATAACCAATTTTCATTTTCGTTCATCCCACCAAAAGGTGGAAGGTAGGCAATTGTTGGTATTTTATCTGATGCGGAAAGGTTGGAGTCAGACTTTTTGATTGCAAAATTGTTTCCATTTAGAGTATACGCGAGCTCCAGAAAAAGATTTTTATTTACAGAACCTTTCCAACCAACTTTTATTTTAAGTTGGTAAGAGCCGTTTGTTTTCTGATCCTTCCAAAGATATCTGAGAGAAGGAATACTAATGGGCGAAAAAGATTCAGGAGCAATACCAAGCCCCTTTTCTGCTTCGTAATCTTCAAGCAGTGAATCCTGTCCTCGATAATTAACCAAAAGAATTTTGGCGTACTCCCATACAGCAAGCGCATGTAGCAAGCTGGTTTTTCCTGAGTTATTAACCCCCGATATTAGAGTTAGTCCATTTTCGTTTAGATCAATATTTATATCTTCAAATTTTTTGAAGTTTCTTAGTTCAATCAAATTCATTCCGTATCACCTTGGATGAATGAAAGGCCTCTCTAGGTGTTGGTTTGAAAGCGCCCATTTTTCGAGCATCTTTGGCCGACAATTCAGAAAACGGCATCTTAGAATCAGTACAATATATTTACTGCTAAAATTCCGGTGTCATATAATATTAATGTCATTGCTTTAATGCTTTCAGATGCTTCTTACGAATTCTCCGAATTTCATCCCGTGAATAAGGCAAAACAGGAGTGCTCTTTTCACGTTGCAAAGAAACCCCATGAGTTTTCTCATAGATTGAGGCTAAGCTAACACTCAAATTTAACTCGGACGCTCTAAACCTTAAAATATTCGAGGAGTGAATCAATTCACGCAAGCGGTTTCCTTTGGGTGCCACCAAGCACTGATAAAAAATATACTTTAATTCATTAGATGTTATTTGTGATGCGAGTATTTTCCAGTAAATAATTCTCTCCTCATGTGTCTTAATTTCAGCGTCGATAAGAGATAAAATGCTTTCTAGGGTGCCTAAATATCTTGATTGTCGAATAAGAATTTTCTGGATTTCAATAAAAAGATAATATTCGTAAACTTTTCTAGAATTTTTCTCCAGCAAGTAAGTGTTATACGGGGTCATCGCCTGTGTTAATTTCTTTTGAAGATAATTTAAAGCACTAACCCCAAGATAGTTATCTCCGTTTTCGTGATTTGTGATTGAAATGGCGTTTAGATTTCTTTGATAGAAATCGAGCAACCTATAGAAGGAGTCATCAAAGTTTTGCTTTCTGGAAATTAACCTGGCTTCATTGAGTTCTTTTCTTTGTAAAAGAATTGTTATTATTAAGCCAGCAAATGCTGACCCAGAGAACAAAGTATTAATAAGTCCAAAACTATCTCCGAAGACGCCAGCCTTGTCAATTGTTGTGGTTGTAACAGGCCAAGTTAAGAAAATTAGAATTCCAGCATAACCAAGCACAACTATAATCACAAAAGAAAAGATAAGGATAGATGCTGTTTTTAGAGCCATTATTTTCCCAATATGAAAAATTTTTATTCGATGATCAGAGCTATTAGATGCAGTAGTCATCAGCCAGAATTTTTAATCGCATCTATCTTTTATAGTTAGATTAACGCTGAATGTAAATTTTAAGCGCAGCGATCAATATATTTGTAATGTACAACCAACCATTGCAGGCGCCGAACTTCCGCTTTGGTCACAAACCCGACCTTACTGCGGAACCGCACTCCACTCACCCCACCCTCCCCAACAAAACCTCCAACAACAAATAACTCGGCCTCCCATCCACAACCATTTCATTATCCACCTGAAAATGCTGTATCGCTTTTACAGTTTGCTTCCCCAACACACCATCCGGTTTACCCGCGTTGTAACCGAGTTTATTTAATGCAGATTGAGTTTCTAAAACCAATTTTTGGTAAGCCGCGAGATTGGTTTCCCGCACCTGGGAATTTGCAGGTTGGGTTTTTAGGGATTGTGGTCTTGTGGAATTTGTAATTGTTGAATTATCCGATGTGTTGAAATTCTGCGATTGGGGGATTGAGCCGCTGTTGTGGCAATGATACCCACCATTTTTCCTATCGTTATGGCAGCCGTATTTATTTGTTCTACCGCCGTGGGCGAGAACGAGTGAAGGGATCAGAAGCAGGCAGAGTACTAGCGGGTTTTTAATTTCCATAATTCCATCGCAGCAAAAAAACAGAGCTTATCCGGATTTCCCTGGCGCAATCCCTGCACTGCTGATACCGCTCTGGTCGTTCCTGTGACTGGAGTCGCAAAGATTATGCAGACTGGAACGCCAAAAATATTACACGACATTACACGGATGTTAGTGTGCGTTTAAGTAACACTGACGTGTGGAAATTTAGTATCCAGCCTTGTAGCAATGCACTACCCCGGATTGCATTGTTCGAACTACAGCCTGCGCTGGAAGTCATTTGAAAATAATGGCGGTAACACAAGCCCTGGTGCTAATGCTTAATGAGAGAGCCTGATATGCCCTTCGCAAAATTTGATTATTCGCTGGATTATAAAAATCTTGATTTACGGGAGCAGCCGGAGCTTTACCGAACCGGCGTGGGTGAACAAGGTGTTTTATTGGTGGAACCCTATAAAAGCGAAATCCTTCCTTACTGGACATTCAAAACGCCTGAACTGGCAAAAAGATCTTCGCAAAAAATTTATGCATTATTTAAACGCTATTTAAAAAATGATGATTTTGTGGGCGCCGATATGGCCCGGAAATTTTTGCAAATGGGTTATACCCGCAGCCGTCGCTACGCTAACCACAAAAGCGGAAAGAAATATGACGGCCCGGTGCCGCACGATAAAAAAGGACAAAGTGGTGCACATGGCAGGGAAATACTGCCACTAATACCGGATGAAGAAAAAGCACGCAGTGCGGAAATTTTTTACGCATTATGGCAAACAGCGAAAGCCAATAAAAAATATCAAGTAATGTTAGCTGCGCATAAAAATTTGTGGAAAACAACATAACATCACACGTGTTCAGTTCACGCGCGCAAGCAGTCACATCCGCTATTTTTTCCACCGAAAATGAACGTAACATGAACGGCGGAATCCAATAACCAAACCATATGCAATCCTTATTGCTCTTAAATCCCTGAAAATGTAATTTTTTGGGATTTAGATCTCCTTCCGATTTGAATTTCTGGAATTGGGCGCAATCTATATGATCGTACAGCGCGTTTCGTTACTACGGTTCGTTTACAACTAACCCCTGTGACATACAGAAAAAGGAAACCAATATGGTTATTCAAAATACTGTGAGCAAAGATTTTATTTCTACCGGTATCCCTGGTCTCGATAATATTTTGGGTGGCGGCTTGACGAAAGAGCGACTCTATTTGCTGGAGGGCGATCCGGGCGCAGGTAAGACCACTATGGCCATCCAATTTTTAATTGAAGGCGCAAAGCAAGGCGAAAAGGTTTTGTATATCACCTTGTCCGAAAATGAAATAGAACTGCGTGCGGTTGCGCAGGCACATGGTTTTTCGTTGGACGGTGTGACTATTCATGAAGTTATTCAGGAAACCAACCTGCTCGACCCGGCGGAACAATACACAGCGCTACATCCATCAGAAGTTGAACTGGGAGAGACGAATAATCTTATTTTGGAAATGATCGAGAAAATGAATCCGACGCGTGTTGTATTGGATTCATTATCTGAACTGCAATTGTTATCCGGCAATGCATTGCGTTATCGCCGGCATGTACTCGGCCTGAAACAATATTTTGCCAATCGATCCTGTACCGCATTATTGCTGGATGATAAATCGTCAGTACGCCTGGATTTACAAGTGCGCAGTATTGCGCACGGTGTTATTTCACTGCAGCATTTTGATTCGGATTACGGGGCTGAACGGCGTGTAGTGCGCATATTGAAATATCGCGGCATTAATTATCGCCGTGGCCCCCATGATTACAGTATTATCACCGGCGGTATCGTGGTATATCCCAATGCAATTGTGGCTGAATCGCGCCACCTGGCAGAGCGCAGCCAAGTTAAAAGCGGGCTTGCCGGATTCGATGCATTGATTGGTGGCGGAATTGAAGAAGGCTCAAGCACTTTTATTTCGGGGCCGCCAGGTACCGGTAAATCCAGTTTGGCTTGCCAATTCGTAAAAGCAATTACGCAACGCGGTGAAAAAGCGGCAATCTTTTTGTTTGAAGAATCGCTCAATACCCTGCTTAACCGTAGCAAGGGAATCGGATTGGATTTACGCGAGCCTTATGAATCCGGTCTATTGACTGTGAATCAAATTGATCCCGCCGAAATGTCACCGGGAGAATTTACTTACGCGGTCCGGGCATTGGCCGATAACGGAGCCAAGGTCATCGTTATCGATAGTTTGAACGGTTACCTGAATGCAATGCCGGATGCACGTTTCCTGGCAACCCATTTACACGATGTGCTGACCTATCTGGGGCAACGCGGGGTGTTAACGTTTCTCATCGGTGTACAACAGGGAATTGTGGGCCCAATGTCAACGGGCATTGATGTCAGTTATATGGCGGACAATGTGTTGATCCTGCGTTACTTCGAAGCGCGTGGCGCCGTTGAAAAAGCGATTTCCGTTTTCAAAAAACGCGGTAGCGCACACGAAACGGCATTGCGGCGTTTTGAAATTACATCGCAGGGAATTGAGGTGGGTGCCGTGCTCAATAATTTCCAGGGAATATTAACCGGCGTGCCCAGCTTTATTAGTCCAACGGAAATAACTATTTTGCATCACGACAAACTCTAGCGACACGGAAATGTTTACTACTCAACCACTGTTTAAATAAATAATTACGGTGTGATAAATATGGGAATGGAAAATCGTTTACTGATTTACGCACCTACTGGCAAGGATGGCCGGCTCCTGGCCGGTGTTCTTGAACGCGCACGGATGACATGCCATGTCTGCAAGCATATCAATGAAACCTTTGAAGAAATAAACAAAGATGTCGGTGCGCTTATTGTGGCAGACGAAGCGCTTACTATTGAATTCCTGAAACGAATCCGGCCGTTTCTGGAAAACCAACCCAGCTGGTCTGATTTTCCATTTCTGGTGTTGCGCCAAACCGCACCCGACACACCGGAAATGCGCAGCCGTTATGCACTGCTTGGCAATATCACCTTATTGGACCGGCCTGTTAGCATGGTGACGCTGGTCAGTGCGGCGACGTCGGCATTGCGCGCGCGAACACGGCAATATGAAATGCGCGAAATTGACCGGCGTAAAGATGAATTCCTGGCGATGCTTGCGCATGAATTGCGCAATCCGCTCGCGCCCATCAGCGCCGCATCCGAATTACTGCGTGTGCCCACGTTGGATCGCAAAAAAATCCAGCAAACCAGTGAAATAATTTCGCGGCAAGTGCGCCACATGACTGGACTTATTGATGATTTACTGGATGTATCCAGAGTCTCACGTGGATTGGTCACACTTGAGGAAGGCGTACAGGATGCGTGGCAAATTGTTGCAAGTGCTGTTGAACAAGTACGGCCGCTCATCGATGCACGGCAACACCAGTTAACCGTGCTGGATTTACCGTTAAACGCATCGATCTATGGCGACCAGAAACGATTGGTGCAAATCATCGCCAATATTTTAAATAACGCCGCTAAATATACGCCGCCCGAGGGACAAATTTCGCTCGGTGTCCTGGTCGATGACACTAACGTTATTTTTTCGGTAACCGATAACGGCATTGGCATGGAGCCCGGGGTCCTTAGCCACGTCTTCGATATGTTTGTGCAGGCAGAAAGAAGTTCAGACCGCGCACAAGGCGGGTTGGGCATCGGGCTTGCTATTGTGAAAAGCCTGGTAAATTTGCATGGCGGCCAGGTAGCCGCGCAGAGTAACGGCCTGGGCAAAGGCAGTACCTTCACCATAACCTTACCGCGCGTTACGGATGCACCGACACCAATACAAATGGTTTATTCGGAATTGGAATCGGTGACAACGCCGCAGCATATTATGATTGTGGATGATAACGTGGACGCTGCGGTTACACTCGGAACCATCCTGGAAATGGCCGGCTACAAAATCACCATCGTTCACAGTGGTAAAGCGGCATTGGATCGTGTTTGCATTGACGCACCGCAGGTATGTTTGCTGGATATCGGCTTGCCCGATATGGATGGAATTGCCCTGGCAAAACATTTACGACATCAGGCTGCAACAAAAAATGCGTTGATGATTGCAATTACCGGTTATGGCCAGGAGAGTGACCGGGAGAAATCGTTACACGCCGGTTTCGATCATCATTTGGTAAAGCCGGTTGACCTCCAGCAATTACTTAAAATTTTATCGGCGCTGCAACAACAATAAAACTACCGATAAATAATGCCGGAAAATTTCACACTAGCGCGCGCTATAATTTTTTATTTCCTGCTCCACTGCCAACGGCAACCGCAAGGTAAAACATGCACCGGCACCCGGTGTGTTGCCCACACTTAAATTACCACCGTGGGCCTCTGCCAGTTGGCGCGCGATGTAAAGCCCCATGCCCAATCCTTCTTTTACATGGTTATTACCAAGGCGTTCAAATTTTTCAAAAATACGTTGTTGTTCGGTTTCGGGGATGCCCGCCCCCTGATCCTGCACATGGATGTCTACATAACCATCCGTTAATGAAAAACCGATGCGTATTGGTTTGCCGCCACCGTAGCGCAATCCATTAGTAATGAGATTGACAAGGATTTGTTCAACACGGAATTCATCCCAATTACCGACAACATCCGGAATAGCATCCAGTACCAGGCAACAACCTGCTACCTGCGCCTGCTGTGAAAAATCGCCGACTATCCGCGTCACCAATTGTGCGAGGTTCACTGTGCCGGTGCGAATCGATAGGGTGCCGGTAGTCGCGCGCGACACATCAACCATATCGTTGATTAAACGGATCATGCTTTGGATTTGGCGACTGTCCCGCTCTACCATCGCGTGCAAATAATCTGGCGTAAAGGCCGTAGTGCCATCGCGTTGCAAACGCAACCGGCGCACCTGGGTTTCCAGGTGCAAGGTATTGAGCGGTGTGCGCAATTCGTGGGCAACCAATGACATAAAGTCATCGCGCATTTTTAACGCCCGCTGCAACTCAAGCTGGGTTGCATGTAATTCTTGCTGGCTTTGTTCCAGGGCTTCTACTTGTTGTTTGACTTTAACCCGTTGCTGGTGAAGGGATACGAATACATTGACTTTACTTTTTACCGCCGCGATATCGAGCGGCTTGTGCAAGAAATCCACCGCACCGGTTTCATAACCTTTGAAGGCGTAATTAAGTTCCTTACCACCGGCACTGACAAATACAATCGGGATGTGGCGGGTTTTTTCCGCGCCGCGCATCAGCTCCGCCAATTCAAAACCATTCATGTCGGGCATCATGACATCGAGAATTGCCAGCGCAAAATCATGTTCCAGTAATAACGCCAGCGCTTCGTTGCCGGACAACGCTGAATAAATTTCCCGATCATCCTGTTCGATAATCTTGCTTAACGCCTGCAAATTTTCACGTAGATCATCAACGATGAGTAGCTTGGTGCGTTGCATCAAGATTTCTCCAATCTAAAAATCAGGCGCTGGATTTGCTCCAGCGGCAATATGAAATCGGGAATAAATAAATCAAGCGCCGCTTGCGGCATAAACGCCATTTCCGCCTCGGCGGGGTCTTGCACAATCGTCAGGCCACCATTGCGATGAATACACGCGAGTCCCTCTGCCCCATCCTGGTTGGCGCCAGTCAGTAAAATACCTGCTAACGATGCACCGTAGGCATCTGCCGCTGACGACATTAAAAAATCAATTGAGGGGCGCGAATAATGTACCGGGTCTTCACAGCTTAATGAAAAACTCCGGTTGCGCTCAATCGACAAATGGTAACCCGGGCTGGCGAAATAAATAGTCCCCGGATGAATATAGCCCTTATCTTCCGCCATAGTAACAGTCATCGCCAGGTGGTGCTGGAAAACTTCTGCCAGGCGCGATTCACGCGTATCGGGCATATGCAAGACAATAATAATCGGCACGCGAAATTGGGCAGGCAATTTTTCCAGGAGTGTCATCAGTGCCCTTATGCCACCGGCAGAAGCGCCCATCACAATTGCGTCAATTCGCTTGCCGATTGGTTTGCTGGCGTCTTCATTGTTAAATATCTTCGGGTCCGCATTGGAATTTGCCATAGAAATTCACCTAGCATTTACGATAAATGCGTTGGGATTTCACCAAAGGCTCAAAGTGATTGGCATGGCTGGAAAAATCAATACTCTCCTTGCTCCCCAGGCCGAGGAAACCGCGATGGCATAAGGATTCATGGAATAAACCCAGGGCCCGCTCCTGCAAATCCTGATTAAAATAAATCATCACGTTGCGGCAACAGATAAGATGCGTTTCCGAAAACACGCTATCGGTGGCGAGGCTGTGATCGGCAAAACTCACGTTTTCACACAAGCTGCGATCAAACAGCACACTGTCATAAGCGGCGGTGTAATAATCGGAAAACGATTTTTTCCCACCGGCGGCCTGATAATTTGCCGTGTAATTACGCACACGGTCGAGTGAAAAAATGCCTTTCTTGGCTTTATCCAGCGAATGCGGATTGATATCTGTTGCGTAAATAATACTGCGCTCCAGCAACCCCTCTTCTTTTAACAGGATCGCCATCGAATACAGTTCTTCACCGGTGCTGCAACCGGCGATCCATATTTTTAGCGATGGATAGGTTTTCAGGAAGGGCACCACTTGTTCACGCAATGCAAGGAAATAATCCGGATCGCGAAACATTTCCGTGGTTGGAATCGTCAGGTATTGCAGTAACTCCATGAACGTATCCGGATCATGCAATACCTTTGCCTGGAGTTCCGAAATGGATTCGCAATGCATTTGGGTCATGGCGTGCAATATGCGGCGCTTTTGCGAGGCGCCGGCATAGTTGCGGAAATCGTAACTGTATTTGAGGTAGATGGCCTCAATTAATAATTTCAGTTCGATGTCAATACTGTTGGGGTTATTCATTAAATACTATTCCGGCTATAGGCGATCAATGGTCGGCATCCATACGCGCAACAACGAATAAAGCCGGTCCACATCAATCGGTTTGGCGAGGTAATCCGATGCCCCCGCTTTCAGGCATTGTTCCTGGTCATCTTTCATTGCCTTGGCCGTGATTGCGATAATCGGCAATTTCTGGAAGCGAGCATCCGCGCGAATATGGCGCATGGCTTCAAGCCCATCCATGACCGGCATCATGACGTCCATCAATACCAAATCAATATCGGCAACTTCATTCAACTTTTCGAGTGACTCAACACCATTGCGTGCAATTTCAACAATGGCACCTTTTTGTTCGAGCGCACCGGTCAAGGCAAATATATTGCGCATGTCATCGTCGACCAACAGGATACGCCGTCCTTCCAGCACACGATCACGGCTGCGCACCGTCTTTAACATGCTTTGGCGTTCGCTGGATAATTCCGATTCCACTTTATGCAAAAACAGGGTCACTTCATCCAGCAAGCGCTCGGGTGACCGCGCACCTTTAATAATGATTGAGCGCGAATACTTGAGCAGTTCATTTTCTTCAGCGCGTGTCAGGTTGCGGCCGGTGTAGACAATCACCGGCGGGAAGCAACAAATATTTTCCACGGACATGCGCTGCAATAATTCATGGCCCTGCATATCCGGCAATTTAAGGTCGATGATCATGCAATCGAAAATCGTGTTTTGCAGCAATTCAATCGCTTCTTCACCGCGTTCTACTGCGGTGATTTCGATATCTTCATCACCAATCAGTTTCACTACACTTTGCCGTTGTAACGCATCATCTTCCACCAGCAACACACGTTTAACTTTGCGCGTGAGTTTATCTTCCAGTTTATCGAATACTTCTTTCAGGTGATCGCGCGTTGTCGGTTTAATCGCATAGCCAACGGCGCCCATTTGCAAGGCTGCCTCCGTGCGGTCAGCCGCAGAAACTATGTGCACCGGGATGTGGCGAGTCAACGGATTGGTTTTTAATTTTTGCAGTACATTCATCCCTGACAAATCGGGCAAACCGATATCCAGCAAAATAGCATCCGGTAATAAATCATTGGCCAGTTGCAAACCTTCTGCCGCCGTTTCAGCGATCAGGCACCGGTATTTCAATTCATGGGCGAGGTCATACAAGATGCTGGCAAAATCGGCATCGTCCTCAATAATCAAAACCGAACGGCTGGCTTCAACAGTTTTATCGCGGTCATCATCAAAAAACCGTTTTGCCGCAGCCATTTTTTCAGGCTGGTTTTTTTCAATGGGCGACGCCGGAACAGTAACGGTAGCTGGCGATAATGTTGGCGCGCTGTGCTGCGCGGATTCCTGCTCTTTTTCTATCGCTAATTCCAGCGGTAGTATTAATGTAAACGTACTTCCTGCACCCGGCGTACTTTGCACACTAATGCTACCGCCTAACAAACTGGCAAGGTCACGCGAAATGGAAAGGCCAAGCCCGGTGCCGCCATAACGGCGACTGATACTGCCATCGGCTTGCTGGAATGCTTCAAATATCAGCGACTGGTGCTCCGTGGCAATGCCGATACCGGAATCCGTTACCGCAAAAGCAACCGCGCCTTGTGAATGCGGCGCGATGGAAATATTGATGTGGCCTTGCTCGGTAAATTTAATCGCGTTGGAGAGCAGGTTTTTCAGGATTTGTTCGAGCCGTTGATGATCCGTAAAAATTGATAAGGGTGCATCGGCTTCGATAGTGGCAGAGAACTGCAAATGTTTTTGTATTGCCAGGGGCTCAAATGTCAAACGCAAGGAATCAACCAAACGCCGCAATGGAATGGTCTCGGGCGCAAGCTCCAGCTTGCCCGCTTCGACTTTGGAAATGTCGAGGATATCGTTAATCAAATTCAGTAAATCATTACCCGCGGAATAAATACTGTTGGCAAATTGCACCTGTTCCTGGTTGAGGTTGCCTTTGGCATTTTCCGCTAATAATTTGGCCAGGATCATCGAACTGTTTAACGGTGTGCGCAGTTCATGGGACATGTTGGCGAGGAATTCCGATTTGTATTTGCTTGCGCGCTGCAAATCCTCAGCGCGCGCTTCAAGTTCGATCTGGATCGCATTAAGCGCGGTATTTTTTTGATCGAGTATTACGGCCTGATCAATCAATTTATCATTCGTTTGTTCCAGTTCCGCTTTCTGGTTTTCAAGCAGCGCCTGGGATTCTTCCAGGATGCGCGATTGCTCCTCAAGCTCCTCGTTCGCCGTGCGCAATTCTTCCTGCTGCACTTGCAGTTCTTCATTGAGCTGTTGGGTTTCTTCCAATAAATCTTGCAGGCGGCGACGGTTTAAGGCCATTTCCAGCGAATTGCCAATATTCGGTGCAACCAGTTTCAGGAATTCAATATCACGCGCAGCCGGGGCCCGCAGGAAACCCAATTCAATCACACCATTGGTTTGGCCATCGTGCGCGACGGGTACCACCACCAGGTAACGCGGAGTGGCTTCACCCAACCCGGAATTGATTTTTACGTAATCAGCAGGAACATCATTTAATTCAATAATGCGATGGGATATCAACGCTTGTTCCACCAGGCTTTCGCCCGTATCCAATGTTTGCCCGGCATCGGCAATATCCTGGCGGAAGCCGTAGCAGGCAATACGCTGGACGCCACCATTGCGGCGCGCATAAAAAGCCCCCGCCGCTGCTCCCAGATAACCCACCAGAAAATTCAGGGTAATTTGGCCCAGTGAGCCGATAACCGCCTGGCCAATGGTTTGCTCCGCGAGCCGCGCTTGCCCTGCCCGCTGCCAGTTTTGTTGTTCAAGTATTTCAGCGTGGTGATGGCGCTCGGCAAGCGAATCGTTATAGGTAGTGGAGAGCTTGACCAACTCGCGACGCCCGAAATAGCTCAATAAGCCGGTAGCGATCCCCATCAATATTAAATAACTGATAATGGCGACGGTGGTTACCGAACGCGCATCTTCGCGGCGCGTAATCAGGAAATTATTTTCCATATCCTGGAAGTCAGAAAACTCGCGGCGAATTTCATTGAATTCCTGCTGCCCGCGACTGCTGACCAGCTTCGTGTAATCGCCATTGCGGCGCCGTAACTCTATGGCCTGTTCGCTGTAACTGACCCATTCGGCATGCATGGATTCTATGCGCCGCAAACGCTCCACTTGGGTTTTGTTATCGCCGACCAACTCGCGCAGGGTGGTTATCTCCGGCGCGATCTTGGGCCGTGCAAGGCGGTAAATCCCGAGGTACGGCTCTTCACCGGTGATCAAAAAGCCGCGCAGACCGGTTTGCATATCAACCATCAAGCGCGATACCTCATTGGATTTTGCCAGCACTGATTCGGTGTGCTCGACCCAACGGAAGGCATTTAATAAAAATACAATCAGCACAATAAAAACAGCAGCGTTAATCACCCCCAACACCAGCGGCAGGATGATATTGCGTGCGAGGATGCGACGAAATGAGCGTTGATCTACAGGGGATGATGGGGCCATGGCAATTCCATTCGTTAACTAATCAATTGTTATGGTTTTGACGAGTGCACTATTAAGAAAGAAAGTCATTAGCACGAGTCGCGCCAAGGTTTTTGTGATGCTGAAATGATGACGAGCAGCAGGGATCAGCGAATTTTACAAACGACGGGACCGGTAAAAAAGCGGCGTTATTGAAGCACGGGACCGCCAAATTGTCGTCAAAATTGTAAATTTTGCAATTTCAGGTAAATCTGTTTCCAAAAGGGGAAATGCATTATTGAAGGCATCGCAGGGGCAGGACGGGCAACGCACAGACAGGCGTGATCTGTCTGTGCGCTTAATTATCGGGCAAGTTATTTAATCAAACGCAGTGCAAATGGAACACGGAATGGCTTGCCGCTGGTGGCGGCGATCACGCCCAGAATGGAAAACACCAGATGGCAAATTCCCACCGCAGCGATCACCAGCGCACCAATTAAAATAATCGTCAATATCAAACCGGCGACATACCCGATCAATGCAGTGATCGACCAATTGAGTGCTTCTTTGCTTTGATCCAGCACATAGGCATCGTCCTTTTTCGCCAGGTACAACACTAACCCCGGAATAAAGCCAAAAAAGATCGTCCCGAGCCATAACAGCAGTACCAGGTTTTTGGCATCTTGCGAGACAGCGGGAACGATTTCAGTATTCGGTGTTTGGTTTTCATCCATAGCCTTCCCCTTTTATTAATACAGTGTGATGGTTGTTACTTGCCAGGTTAGTGGTTATTGCCAGGTTAGTAGTTACTTGCCCGTTTATTAATAGCAGCCGTTTGGTGAAGAAACAACCAATAGCGCGTAGATCCTGAAAGCACTTGCGAAAAATGCTATAGTTCGCCACCTTTTTTGTGGCGCCACCCGCTTTTCTTTTGGCGCTCGTCCCGACATTCGACAGGTTTTCACGCTATGACCCAAACACCACGCAAAATTCTCGTTACCAGCGCCTTACCTTACGCCAATGGTTCGATTCACCTCGGTCACCTGGTGGAATATATCCAGACGGATATTTGGGTGCGCTTCCAGAAACTGCGCGGGGTGGATTGTACGTATGTGTGTGCCGATGATGCCCACGGCACCGCGATCATGTTGAAAGCCGAGCAATTGGGGCATTCCGCCGAACAACAAATCGCCAATATCAAAGCCGAGCATGAGGCTGATTTTGCGGCGTTTAATATCGGCTTCGATAACTACCACTCGACCCATTCGGATGAAAACCGCGAGTTATCCAACCTGATTTACAGCCGCTTGAAAGCCAATGGCCATATCGCGACCCGTGCGATCACCCAGGCTTATGACCCGGAAAAACAATTATTCCTCGCGGACCGTTATATCAAAGGCACCTGCCCCAAATGTAAAAGCGAAGACCAATACGGCGATAACTGCGAGAAATGCGGCGCGACTTATTCACCGATGGATTTGATTAACCCGAAATCAGCAATCTCCGGCGCAACCCCGATCGCCAAAGATTCCGAACACTTTTTCTTCACCCTGCCCGCCTTTAGCGACTTCCTGAAAAACTGGACCCGCGCCGGCCACTTGCAAGATGAAGTCGCCAACAAAATGGCCGAATGGCTGGACGCCGGTTTGCAGGAGTGGGACATTTCCCGCGATGCCCCCTACTTCGGTTTTGAAATTCCCGGTGAACCCGGTAAATATTTTTATGTGTGGCTGGATGCACCTATCGGCTATATCGCCAGCTTGAAAAATCTGTTGGATAAAACCGGTGGAGACTGGCAGGAATATTGGAAACCGGATTCCACCGCCGAGGTGTATCACTTTATCGGCAAGGACATCGTGAATTTCCATGCGCTGTTCTGGCCCGCGATGTTGCACTCCGCCAATTTGCGCACGCCGAGCAAAATTTGTGTACACGGATTCTTAACCGTGAACGGTACCAAGATGAGTAAATCGCGCGGTACTTTTATTAA
Source organism: Gammaproteobacteria bacterium (assembly GCA_021151835.1). GTDB lineage: Bacteria > Pseudomonadota > Gammaproteobacteria > Pseudomonadales > Cellvibrionaceae > Cellvibrio. The sequence goes on along the minus strand of JAGKWO010000009.1, from coordinate 251,068 downwards.
TGCGCGCACTTACCTCGATCATTTGAATCCGGAATATTTGCGTTATTACTTTGCCGCAAAACTCACCAGCAATGTGGATGATATCGATTTGAACCTGGAGGATTTTATCCAGCGCGTGAATTCGGATCTGGTTGGTAAAGTAGTAAATATCGCCAGCCGCACAGCGAAATTTATTAATAATGCCGGTGGTGTATTGGCAACTGAAATTGCTGATAAGGCGCTGTGGCAACAGTTTGTCGATGCAGGCGAAACTATCGCCAACTACTACGAATCCCGCGATTACAGCAAAGCCATGCGCGAAATTATGGCGTTGGCCGATGCCGCTAACGAATACATCGCCACGCAAGAGCCATGGAAACTTGCCAAGCAAGCAGGCGCCGAAGCGCAAACGCAAGCGGTATGCACACTCGGCATTAATATGTTCCGCGCGTTGCTGACGTATTTGAAACCGGTGTTGCCTGCATTAACAAACGACGCAGAACAATTCCTTGGTGAAACATTAAGCTGGAATGCGCCCATCAGTTTCCGCTCCGGTGAAACAATTAACGAATTCAAACCACTGTTAACGCGCGTGGAAAAAGACAAAGTGGATGCGATGATTGAAGCGGGTAAAGAATCGCTTGCGGCCGCAACACCGGCAAAAATACCGGCTGCCGAAAAAAGCGGTGAACCTATCGCAGCAGAAATTGAATTCGATGATTTTGCCAAAGTGGATTTGCGGATTGCATTAATTGCGAATGCCGAGCATGTGGAAGGTTCGGATAAATTACTGCGCCTGACCTTGGATCTGGGCGGTGAAACACGCAATGTATTCTCGGGTATCAAGAGTGCCTACAAACCGGAAGACCTGGTGGGCAAACTCACAGTGGTAGTCGCTAACCTCAAGCCGCGCAAAATGAAATTCGGCATGAGCGAAGGTATGGTGTTGGCGGCAGGCCCCGGCGGTAATGAATTGTATTTACTGGAACCGCACAGTGGTGCGAAGCCAGGGCAACGGGTGATGTAAATCCCCATGAATGTTTGGGGTTCGCTCCTTGTCGGAATACACCGCTATTGTAGGTTGTGGCGGGCCGCGCCGGCTGAGGAACGAACCCCAACATGCCCATCGCCCCGCGCAAACCGAAAGCCCGATCCTTGCGATTGTGATTTAAAATACATTGTGCGGTTTGCGATTATGAATGTTGCGGTTCGTTCCTCACCAGCAACCTACGGATCCTCATGCACCACACTCAAAAACAACCCTGTTTATCCCGGCAGAACACATCATGACTTTTAGCGAATTGGCCATCATTCTGCTCAGCACGGTACTGGTGAACAACTTTGTGCTGGCGCAATTCCTCGGGTTGTGTCCGTTTATGGGTGTTTCCAACAAACTGGAAAGCGCTATCGGGATGGGCGGCGCAACCATGTTTGTGATGACCCTCGCGTCGATTTGCAGTTATCTGGTGGACACCTGGGTTCTCGCCCCACTGGGTTTGCAGTATTTGCGTACTATCGCGTTTATTTTGGTTATCGCCGCCGTCGTGCAATTCGTAAAAATGTTTATGGAGAAAACCAGCCCGCTGCTCTATCGCATGCTCGGCATTTTTCTGCCATTAATTACCGTGAATTGTGCAGTGCTGGGTGTGGCCCTATTGAATACCCAGAAAGCCCACAATTTCTTTGAATCAACGCTCTACGGGTTTGGCGGCTCGCTGGGATTTGCGCTGGTGCTAATCCTGTTTTCTGCCATGCGCGAACGCCTTGCCGTTGCCGATGTGCCCGCGCCGTTTAAAGGTGCCTCCATCGGTATGATTACTGCCGGGTTGATGGCGCTGGCGTTCCTCGGTTTTGGCGGGCTGGTTAGCCAGCAATAATCATCGCGAGCAACCATGATCGATTTTATCCTGCAAAATCCCATCTTCAGCGCGCTCCTGGCATTGGGCGGTTTATCGGCCGCCTTTGGTGCAATCCTCGGTTTTGCCGCCGTCAAATATAAAGTGGAAAGCAACCCCATCGTCGAACGTATCGACGCGTTGCTGCCGCAAACCCAATGCGGCCAATGCGGGCATCCCGGTTGCAGGCCTTATGCGCAGGCGATTGTCGATGGTGAAGCGATCAACAAATGCCCGCCCGGTGGCCAGGCCACAATTAACGCGCTCGCCGATTTGCTTGATGTCCCCGCGCCATCGCTGGATGCCGAACACGGCGAATATTCGGATGTAAAAAAAGTGGCATTCATCCGCGAGGACGAATGCATCGGCTGCACCAAATGCATCCAGGCCTGCCCGACCGATGCCATCCTCGGCGCAGCCAAATATATGCACACTGTCATCGTTGATGAATGTACCGGGTGCGATTTATGTGTGGAGCCCTGCCCGGTGGATTGCATTGATATGGTGCCGCTGCAAACCAATCTCGACACCTGGAAATGGACGCTGCCCACCACCAACCAGAAACCGCTCTTCCATGTTGTGGCCAGCGAACTCAATGTGATTGCTTCTGACCGCCGCACCAGTAGCGACGAAAAGGCCGCGTGATGACAAGCCTAATCAGAGTTTGGGATATTCCCGGCGGCATTCATCCACCGGAAAATAAAAACCAGTCGCTGCAATTGCCGCTGGGCGAAATTCCCCTGCCGCCGCTACTAGTCATCCCATTGAACCAGCATATGGGCACCCCGGCCCAACCGGTGGTGCAGGTTGGCGATACCGTGTTAGCGGGGCAATTAATTGGCGCTGCCGATGGCACTTTTAGTGCGAATACCCACGCCTCCACTTCCGGAACGGTTATCGCGATTGAAGACCGGGCAATTCCCCACCCTTCCGGAATTGCAGCGCAATCCATTGTGATCCAGCCTGATGGTTTGCATGCGTGGATTGAAAAAAAAGAGTGCGCTGATTTTCGCGCGCTGGATCGCCTGGAATTGCTCGATAAAATTCGCGCTGCCGGAGTGGCCGGATTAGGCGGCGCCGGTTTTCCCACCGCCGTAAAACTTGCCCCGAAATCCACACAAGTCATTGATACATTAATTCTCAACGGCGCCGAGTGCGAACCCTACATCACCGCTGATGATATGTTGATGCAAGTACGCGCCCATGAATTAATCGCTGGCACATTATTGCTCAGCCATATTTTGCATCACCCTGACCATTTATTGATCGGAGTGGAAGACAACAAACCCAACGCCATCGCCGCGTTAAAAATGGCCATCGCCGCAGCGGCGGTGATGGATCCGGAAGCAAAAAAAATCCGGGTTGTTTCCTTCCCGACAAAATATCCGTCCGGTGGTGCGAAACAAATTATCCAGATATTAACCGGGCGCGAAACGCCCAGCGGCCATCACTCGGCGGATATCGGCGTGATTTGCGTAAACGTCGCAACAGCCGTTGCTGCATGGCGTGCGGTGCGCTACGGCGAACCCCTGGTTTCGCGGGTGACTACCGTGGTGGGTGATGCATTGCAAACCCGGCGCAATATTGATGTGTTATTCGGCACACCGATTAGCTATGTATTAGAGCAACACGGGTTTGATGCAACCCGCGCTTCACGCGTCGTAATGGGCGGCCCGATGATGGGCTTCACGTTGCTGGATCTGGATGCGCCGGTCATTAAAACCACCAATTGCATTCTCGCACCGGGCACACAGGAATTGCCGCCACCATCGCCGGCACAAGCCTGTATCCGCTGCGGTATGTGTGCCGAAGCCTGCCCGGTTAGTTTGCTACCACAACAATTATTCTGGTATGCACAAGCGGAAGATTTTGATCGCCTGGAAGCACACAATTTGTTTGACTGCATTGAGTGCGGTGCCTGTTCCTACGTGTGCCCGAGCACGATTCCGCTGGTGCAATATTACCGCGCCGCCAAAGGCAGCATTCGCCAGAATGAAATAGAAAAAGAAAAAGCTGATCGCTCGCGCCAGCGTTTTGAATTCAGACAGACGCGCATCGCCAAAGAAGAAGCGGAAAAAGAAGCCAAACGTGTGTTACGCCAAAAAGCGGCCGAAGAAGCCAAGAAAAAACTGGCTGAAAAAACGATGAATGAACCGGCATCTGCCGTATCAACTGATGTTGTATCTGCAGCCGTTGCCAAAGCAAGTTCGGTGCAGGTATCGGCCGATGAGCAAAAAGCAAAACTTGAACGTATTTTAAGTGCAGCAAAAAGTACACTCGATTATGCGCAAAAACCGCTAGTACCCAACGAAGCCAGAAAACCGATCACCGAAGACCAGCTCGAAAAACAAAAAGCCCGCATCAAACAAGCGGAATTAAAAGTCGCTGACGCCGAGAAAAAACTGGCTGATTTTATTGCCACACAATCGGCATCGGTAGCAATTGAACCAACACCAGACTCCACACCGGTTGCACCACCGGTAGTTACGCCAATACCGGCAGCAGTAAAGGCAGAACAAACTGCCGCCCGGATTGCCATTGAAAAAGCCAAACAAAAAGCGGCTGCCCTGGCGAACAAAAGTGACGAACAAAAACGTGCAGAACAAATCCAGGCGCTGCAATCCCGCCTGCAAAAAGCCCGCGACCGCCTGGCACAAGCCGAAGCAGAAAATGACCCCAATATTGAAGCCTTTCGTTTGGGCGTAACCAAACTGGAAGAAAAACTGAACGAAACGGGTAGTGAAGGTTGGTAAATTAATTTTTAAATGCGGTTGATTATACAAAGGAAAAATGATGGAACATTTTAAAACACTTGAGAATTTGCGCGATTACATAAAAACACTGGGAAAATTTTATGCTCGTCCCACGGAGAGACATGCACATCCGACACTATACATAGGAGCAACCGAAGCGGGGATTGTCCATGGCATCAGGAAGCGTGATTATCTTTTTTCGGCTGACGAAGAATGGGTTTTACCTCACAATGGCATGGGGTTATCATTTTCTGCGCATTGGCAACATTTGAAACGAATTTATCGGCTTAAACAAAAAATCACATCTCAAAAATCAATTGATGTTTTCTGGGTGTTGGAAAAAGCAGATATTCCTTCAGGGTTGGAGTTCGTAGTCGATCCCAAGGATAGCAATCATTATCTTTTGACAGTAACAGAGAAAATGACCGTATATACATTGGTTGCAAAACTAAAATGGATTGCCGATAGAATGAGCGTCATTCGTTGTGGAGAAAAATCATTATGATTGAATATAAATACGCCGAAGAAAAAGCGATTTTACTCCATTATGCGAAATTGCTGGACGCTAAAGAAGCAGAACAGATTATTGAAATTGGCCAGGTTAAAAATAGTGCCCAGGCAACTACCCTGAAACAATTATATTGGGCCATGGTTGATCAAGCCGTAGAGGACAAGGGAAAAGGGGTTGCAATCATGGAAATAGAAGGTTACGAACATTGGCTCGAATATATTTTCCATAGTCTGAACGGCTATTTAGTGAGTAACGGTTACGAAAGTGAATGGGATGCAGAATAACCCGTCGCAGCATTCATTTGTACAATGGTATATTCCAAGAGAAATTGAATGGCGCTATTGAATATCACTTCACCACACACCCACGGTGCTAATCGCACCGGGCGCATTATGCGCCTCGTAGTCTATGCCACATTTCCCGGCATAGCAGCGCTTACGCATTTTTTTGGTATTGGTGTGTTAATTAATGTGTTATTGGCGAGCATTACCTGCATTGCGTTTGAAGCGCTGGTGATGAAATTACGCCAGCGCCCGATTATGTTTTATGTGCGCGATTGCAGTGCGTTGGTTACCGGTGTGTTGATCGGTGTTTCCCTGCCCGCTTATTGCCCCTGGTGGTTAGTCGTCAGCGCAAGTTTTATTGCGATTGTGCTAGCAAAACAATTATATGGTGGCATGGGTTTTAATCCGTTTAATCCGGCGATGGTTGCTTATGCGTTAGTGCTGGTGTCGTTCCCGCTGCAAATGACATCCTGGCCAACACCCTTACCCTTATTGCCCGATGGCCAGACGACGCCGAGCCTGGTTGCTGCGCTCGATAAAATATTTTTCGGAACACACATCGATGGTTACAGTTCAGCGACAGTGCTGGATATCATGAAACAAAATGCCGGTTTAACACTGGATGATTTATATAAGAAAGAAGCGGTATTTGATGGCCGGTGGGCGGGTGCCGGTTGGGAGTGGGTGAATATTGCATTTTTGATCGGTGGTATTTATCTGCTCTACAAAAAAGTATTTACCTGGCATGCACCCATTGCCATGCTTGCAGCGCTCACTATCATGGCCACGTTGTTTTATGACAGTGGCAGCTCCAACTCCAGCGGCTCGCCGATTTTCCATTTGCTGTCCGGTGCAACCATGCTCGGTGCATTTTTTATTGTGACAGATCCGGTAACCTCCGCTGTCAGTAATAAAGGGCGTATCATTTACGGCGCGCTGATCGGTGTTTTGGTTTATGTGATTCGCAGTTGGGGGACAAGCTATCCGGATGGTGTTGCTTTCGCCGTGTTATTGTTAAATTTTGCTGCGCCGTTTATTGATTACTACACCACGCCACGCACTTACGGCCACAAAAAACCGCGCCGCGCAACCGATAGCACGCCGCGCGATGGTCATTGAGCCGATGTTGAAATAAACAAAGAGCAAATCATGCTTGTTAAGTCCGTTAGCAAAAACAGTTTAATTCTGACCGCGTTCGCTATTGCAACGGCGGGCGCGCTCGCCCTGACCAATCTCGGTACGCAGGAGCGCATTGCCAGCGCCGAGCGCGCGGCCCAGCAACGCGCGCTTTACGAAATCATTCCGCTCAGCCAGCACGACAACGATTTATTAACGGATACTGTTCCGGTTCCACAATCCGGCTGGATCGACCTGGGTGTGGATGCCACAGGCAAAATCCATCGCGCCCGTCATAACGGTGAAATTTCCGCGTTAATTATTCCCGCTGTCGCACATGATGGTTATTCGGGCGATATCAGTATGATTGTTGGGGTAAATCGCGATGGTACTATCGCGGGTGTGCGTATTTTGTTGCACAAGGAAACACCGGGCCTGGGCGATAAAATCGAATTGAAAAAAAACCAATGGATTTTGAATTTCAATGGCAAGAGTTTGCAGGTGCCGGTTATTGAAGAATGGAAAGTGCAAAAAGACGGCGGCGCGTTCGATCAATTTGCCGGTGCAACCATTACCCCGCGCGCAGTGGTTGGCCAAATTAAACGGGTTCTGCAATTTGTTGCCGTGAATCACGACACCTTATTTGGCAATGACCACCAACCTGCAACAACATCGTCAACAGGTGAAATCCATGAGTGATGTTAATTACAAAGAGATTATTGAAAAAGGTATCTGGAGCAACAACCCTGCGTTGGTGCAAGTGCTCGGCCTTTGCCCGCTGCTCGCGGTAAGCTCCACCGTGGTAAACGCACTTGGCCTCGGCCTGGCGACATTGCTGGTGTTAACGACAACCAACTCGGCCGTGTCCCTGTTGCGCCATTATGTGAGTGACGCTATTCGCTTGCCAGCCTTTGTGATGATTATCGCCTCCGCAGTAACCTGCATTGAATTATTGATGAAAGCATTTACCTACGAGCTTTATCAAATCCTCGGTTTATTTATTCCCTTGATTGTTACCAATTGCGCGGTGCTGGGCCGCGCCGATGCCTTTGCCAGCAAACATAAATTGGCTCCGGCCGCCGTCGATGGTTTTATGATGGGCTTTGGATTTTTGCTGGTGTTGGTCTGCGTGGGAGCCGTGCGTGAACTGCTCGGTACCGGCCATATTTTTGCGGATATGCATTTATTATTTGGCGAGTCAGCGCGCACCTGGCAACTCAATGTGTTTGGGGCGGATTATCCCAATATGATTTTCGCGCTCTTGCCCCCCGGAGCATTTATTGTGGTGGGTTTCTTGATCGCGTTGAAAAATATTATCGATGCACAAATCAAAAAACGCGCCGAGGCGCGCAAAGCAGACATTGTTAAAGGCAGCAAACGCGTGCGCACCACCGGTTCGGTTGCCTGATGAATTACCCGGTTCGCGATTTTTATTTCCCTTTAATGTAATCATGGATAAGAGGTTACCCATGTTCGGTATCGAAGAAGCTAAAATGATTGTTATCTACGACAAATTTATTGTGCCGTGGAGTGTAAAAATTCTGGTCGCCTTGCTGATTTTCCTGATCGGCCAGTTGATAGCCAAAATTATTGCCCGCGTACTCGGCAAAGTGCTGCGACATACCAAGCTGGATAAAATCCTGGTGGACTTTATCCAATCATTAGTCAATGCCCTACTGCTGGTGTTTGTGATTGTAGCTGCGCTGGACCAACTCGGTGTCAACACCAATTCGGTTATTGCGGTACTGGGTGCGGCGGGTCTGGCAATAGGCCTGGCCCTGCAAGGTTCGCTGCAAAATTTCGCTGCGGGATTTATGTTATTGATTTTCCGTCCGTTCAAAGATGGCGATTTTGTAGAAGCGGCAGGCACGTCCGGCATCGTGGAAAAAATCGGTATTTTCTCTACGACCTTGCGCACCGGTGATAATAAGGAAGTCATCATCCCTAACGGTTCTATTTATAGCAGTAACATCATCAATTATTCCAAACGCGCAACCCGCCGTATCGACATGATATTCAGTATTGGCTACGGCGATGATATCCGCCTGGCGCGCGACGTTATCGCGACCATCATCAAAAATGAATCACGCATTTTATTTGAGCCGGAGCCTCAAATCGTAGTCGGGGAACTGGGCGCAAGCAGTGTGAATTTTTTCGTTCGCCCCTGGGTAAAAACTGAAGATTATTGGGATGTAAGGTTCTCCCTGAACGAAAAAATCAAAATCGCCTTTGATGATCACGGCATCACCATTCCGTTCCCGCAAATGGATGTTCATTGGAATAAACAGGCCAAAGCCGTAGTGGCAAAGCCGGAGTAATCCGGCTTTTTCTTCCCTGTATAACGTCCCGGCCAAGCAATCACGCCCCATATTGGTGCACCAACAGCGTCGTCAAAAATTGCCTTGACGCTGATTTAACCTGCTCTTAACCTAGGCGCCCTTTTTTCCCCAAGCTCCGGTTGCTGTTATGACCTATTGTGTCGCTATCAACGTTAATGCGGGTGTTGTTTTTTGCTCTGATTCCCGCACCAATGCCGGTGTCGACCAGGTCAGCACCTATAGCAAGATGTATCAATTTGGTATTCAGGGCGACCGCCAACTGGTCATTAATTCCGCCGGTAACCTGGCTACGACCCAATCGGTAATCGCCAAAATTCGCAAGGATATTAAGGATGGGGCAGATCTTAGCCTTGCGACGGTCACCAGCATCCATGATGCCGCTGATTATGTAGGTGAAATCAGTGTTGCCATCCAGGAAAAACACGCACAACACAACAGTAATGTCAGTTTTGAAGCCAGCTTTTTATTGGGTGGCCAGATCGGACTGGATACCCCGGCAGTGACCCTCATTTACCCGCAAGGCAATCACATCACCACATCGGACCAGACACCCTACCTGCAAATTGGCGAGAGCAAATACGGCAAGCCGATCCTGGACCGTATTCTCAAACCGGAAACATCATTGGAAACCGCATCGCTGTGCGCGCTGGTATCCATGGATTCAACGATGCGCTCCAACCTTACTGTTGGCCCGCCGATCGAGCTGATGGTGTACGCCAAAGACAGCGGAGTCATGAAACACAGTTCCTTCGCCGCCGATAACGAATACCTGCGCAACCTGACCAAATCCTGGGATCACCAGATCGTCCAGGCCTTTTTGCAGCTGCCACCACCGCCGCAAAATTGATTCATTGAAAATAAAAACGAAAGCCAACGTGTTCAAGCCCTTGCTATAGAGAACCGCCCGTATCGCCAAGTCAGGAACGCTTTCGATTGCCAAAGACCGATCCGGCTCGATCACTGACAGTAGAATCCATTCGTGCGCACCTTGCTTGCATATGAGCACCGCAAAAACCGCTAGGCAATTCACCAATAGCCGTTAACCATTGACTAACAAACGCAGCGAATATTATTCGCCGTGCACTCATGGTGCAGTTATTGCCTTACCAACCCTGAGCCGCGAAAAGGCGAGCTAATCCGCAATAAATGTGAGTGTCACAGCATCACAACGATTACGGATGATAATAACTTGCCCTTTTCCCAACCTGATGCACACTTGAGTGCACCAGCATGGTCCACATCACGGTTACTGGAAGGAAATTTTTATGGCTATTCGCGTTGCCATTCACCATAAGACTGAATATCGTTTTGATCGACTGACCAATCTTTTTCCCCATGTGTTACGCCTGCGTCCGGCACCGCATAGCCGCACCAAAATCCATAGCTACTCGCTAAAAGTTGAACCCGAACATTTTATTAACTGGCAGCAGGACCCGTTCGGTAATTTCCAGGCGCGACTGGTTTTTCCTGAACAATGCGAGCATTTAACCATTGAAGTGGAAGTTATCGCCGAGATGACCTCCATCAACCCCTTCGATTTCTTTGTGGAAGATTACGCGGAGCATGTTCCGTTTGAATATGACCCGCAATTAAAACGCGAATTAATTCCTTATCTGGAAATCAATGAAGCCGGCCCGCTGTTAAGCAAGCTGGTTAATAAAATCAAAACCGAAATCCGCCATCGCCAGGTGACTGAAAACCCCTGGCACATTAACGATTTTATGGTGAGCATCAACCAGCAATTGCAACAGGATATTGGCTACGGCGTGCGCCTTGAGCCGGGCATACAAACCTGCGAGGAAACCTTAACACTCGCAAAAGGTTCCTGCCGTGACAGCGCCTGGTTGTTAGTGCAAATTTTTCGCCACCTCGGTTATGCCGCACGTTTTGCGTCAGGTTACTTGGTACAGCTAACCGCAGATGTAAAAGCACTGGATGGCCCCAGCGGCCCCGAAAAAGATTTCACCGATTTGCATGCCTGGACCGAAATTTTTATTCCCGGTGCCGGTTGGGTCGGGCTCGATCCAACCTCGGGTTTATTAGCGACCGAAGGCCATATTCCCCTCGCCTGCACGCCCGATCCGATTTCCGCTGCGCCTATCACTGGCGCCACCAGCAAATGCGAAGTGGAATTCAGTTACAGCAACGAAGTCTTTCGCATCCTTGAAGATCCACGCGTAACCAAACCCTATACCGAAGAACAGTGGGCGACAATAAATGCACTCGGTGCAGCAATCGATAACGAATTAATCGAGCAGGACGTGCGCCTGACCACTGGCGGTGAGCCGACATTTGTTTCCATCGATGATATGGAATCAGAGCAATGGAATACTGGCGCATTGGGCGCGGATAAATTGCGCCTCGCCAAAGATTTATTACTGCGCATGCGCAGCACCTTTGCCGCCAATGGTTTATTGCATTACGGCCAGGGCAAATGGTATCCGGGCGAGGAAGTACCGCGTTGGGCGCTGGGCTGTTTCTGGCGCACTGACGGCCAAGATTTATGGCGCAATCCCGCGTTGCTGGCACGGGTCGACAAGGATTATGGTTTAACACACCTCGATGCAAAAAAATTCGCACACGCGCTGTGCGATAAAATCCAGGTAAATAGCGAACATGTTATTCCCGCATACGAAGATACACTTTATTACCTGTGGGCCGAACAAAAATTACCCGCCGATATAGATCCGCTTAAAGCCGATTTGAAAGACGACCTGGAACGGCGCCGCATCGCCAGATTATTAGCGCGCGGATTAAATACCGAATCCGGTTATGTATTACCTATCGAATGGAATTATCTCAATCAAAACTGGCTCACTGGCCGCTGGAAATTACGTGCCGAGCATTTGTTATTAATCCCTGGCGATTCCCCGCTGGGTTTACGCTTGCCATTAAATTCGCTGGAGTTCCCCGAGCACGAATACGAACGCTATCAACCGGAAAATGATCCATTGACAACACGCGCGCCACTCGCGCCCAGTGGGCAGCAATACACGCAATTGATTGCCGAGAAAAAATCAACGGCAACAACAGCACAACCACTGCAAGCTGCGTTTAAAAAATCCTATATCGAAGCCGGTTATGTTATTCGCACTGCGCTTTGCTTCGAGGTACGCGATGGTCGCATGCATTTGTTTATGCCGCCGCTGACTTATCTCGAACATTATGTGGCATTGATTGAAGCGATTGAAGACACGGCGTCGGCGTTGGGAATTCCGGTCGTTATTGAAGGTTATGAACCGCCCAAAGATTATCGCTTGAAGAAATTTTTAATCACACCTGATCCCGGTGTGATTGAAGTAAATATTCATCCGGTAGAAACCTGGAGTGATCTGGTAAAAAATACCGAAGCACTTTATGAAGATGCGCGCCAGTGCCGTTTGGGAACAGAAAAATTTATGCTCGACGGCCGCCACTCTGGTACTGGCGGCGGCAATCACGTTACCTTTGGTGGATCAACGCCAGCAAACAGCCCGTTTTTACGGCGCCCCGATTTATTGCGCAGCCTGGTTACTTATTGGCAGCACCACCCCGGCCTGTCGTATTTATTTTCCGGATTATTTATCGGGCCAACGAGCCAATCACCGCGCGTGGACGAAGGCCGCGATGAAATGCTCTACGAATTGGAAATCGCCTTCAAACAAATGCCGGAAGGAATTGTTGAACAACCCTGGTTAGTTGATAGGTTGATGCGCAATTTATTAATCGACATCACCGGCAACACCCATCGTTCAGAATTTTGTATCGATAAATTATATTCTCCGGGTACAGCAAGTGGCCGCCAGGGCATCCTTGAATTTCGCGGTTTTGAAATGCCGCCCCATGCGCGGATGTCGCTGGTACAAATTTTATTGTTGCGCTGTTTGATTAGCCGCTTCTGGAAAAATCCTTATCGCCAGAATCTGGTGCGCTGGGGCACATTGCTACACGATAAATTTATGTTGCCCCATTATGTGTGGGAAGATTTGCGCGCTGTCGTAAATGATTTGAATGAAAATGGCTATCCATTCCAACTCGAATGGCTCGCTGCTTTTGAAGAATTTCGTTTCCCGCATTATGGCCGCGTGCAGCTTGATGATATTCAAATTGAATTGCGCTGGGCAATTGAACCCTGGCATGTATTGGGCGAGGAAGTGAGCAGCTTCGGCACCTCACGCTATGTGGATTCATCGGTAGAGCGCTTGCAAGTGAAAGTTACCGGCTTAACACCAGGCCGCTATATTCTCGCCTGCAATGGTCGCCGGGTGTGTTTGAATCCAACGGGGAAACAAGGCGAGTTTGTTGGCGGCGTGCGTTACCGCGCCTGGCAACCGCCGTCGGCATTGCATCCGACGATTGGAATTCATTCACCGTTGGTATTTGATTTGATTGATACCTGGAACGGCAAAAGTATTGGCGGTTGCAGTTATCACGTCAGCCACCCGGGCGGGCGCAGTTATGATCGCTTTCCGGTCAATGCGAATGAAGCGGAATCCCGGCGCGGCAATCGCTTTTTTGATTTCAACCATACCCCCGGCGTGCTGCCCGTTACGCCAGCGGGAAAAATATTGCGCGAGTTTTTCGAACACAAACATCCACCGCGCCCCATGGCACCACCACCGGAGGAACCGGCAGATGAATACCCGCATACACTGGATTTGCGCAAGTAATGAACCCTTCGCTGATTTATACGGTCACACATTGCACAGTAACAATTTGTGACGTGTATTCAAGGAAGCAAATCCGGCAAAGCGCGTTACAATAAACTGCGTCGATAACAACACATTAACTTCTAGCGACTATATAAACGCAATGAATTCCACACTTATGGAAACCCGGGTCAACACCAGCCAAGGCGCATTTAATTATCCCGCGCCGGAACAGGGGGTCGATGAGGCCTACGATGCTGATGGGCACATTCGCCCCTACTGGCGATATTTATTACATAGCCTGGAAGCTCTGGGGCAAGACACCATTGAGCAGCGCCAGAAAAAAGCGCGCCGTATTTTGCGCGATGATGGTGCAACTTATAAAATTTACGATGAACCGGATGCAAACCAAAGCTGGCAACTGAACCCGGTTCCGCTGTTAATCAATAGCGATGAATGGAACCAGATTGAAACGGGTTTAATCGAGCGCGCGGAATTATTTAATTTATTGCTGCAAGATATTTACGGTGATCGAAAGTTAATTCGCCAGGGCGTAATCCCTCCGGAATTATTATTTTCCCATCAAGGTTTTTTACGCCCGTGCCATATGGTGAAATTACCCGGTGCTCACCAATTGATTGTGCACGGTGTGGATCTGGTACGCGCACCGGATGGCCACATGCGGGTGATGGCTGACCGCACCCAGGCACCATCCGGCGCAGGCTATGCATTGGAAAACCGCACAGTCATGAACCGCGTTTTCCCCAGTTTATTTCGCGATAGCCACGTCCATCGCCTTTCATTATTTTTTGCGCGCTTACGCCAACGCTTGCACGACTTGAATCCCAATGGCGGTATTGCACGCATCGTGGTACTCACACCGGGCACTTATAACGAAGCCTATTTCGAACACGCTTATCTCGCCAATTATTTAGGGTTTCAATTAGTGCAAGGCAGCGATTTGAGTGTGCGCAATGGTTATGTGTGGATGAAAGCGCTGGATGGTTTAAAACGCGTGGATGTCATCTTGCGTCGCGTTGACGATAATTATTGCGACCCGGTGGAATTAAAAGGTGATTCGCGTTTAGGTGTACCCGGCTTATTGGAAGTGGCGCGAATGGGCCATGTGGCTATCGCTAATCCGCTCGGTTCCAGCGTGCTGGAAAACCCGGCGCTATTGCGTTATTTACCCGCAATTTCCCGCGCGCTCTTTGGTCGCGAATTGCAATTACCATCGGTAAAAACCTGGTGGTGCGGAAACCCGGATGACCTCGACTATGTGTGCGCCAATTTAAAAGATTTGATTATCAAACCAACCTATCGGCGCCCCGGCTTGTACGAAGCCTATGGTGCCGAACTGGATGATACAAAGCTGCAAGCCTGGCAAAACCGCATTCGCAAAAATCCTTATCAATTTGCCGCGCAGGAATATGTTGCCGGTGCACAAACCCCCACCTGGCACCAGGGAAAAATTTTACCGCGCGCATCGGTGTTGCGAACCTTTGCGGTGGCAAGTGAAAGTTCTTATGCAGTAATGCCCGGCGGGCTTACGCGCGTCAATCTGGATACCGGCAAAAAAATTATTTCCAACCAGCGCGGCTCAGTCTCAAAAGATACCTGGGTGCTTGCCTCGGAACCGGAAAAACAAATCAGTTTGCGCCCGGTGGATGTACAACCTACGCAGGAAAGCAGCAGTGAATTGCCCAGCCGGGTGGTAGAAAATTTATTCTGGATAGGACGTTACGCCGAACGCGCGGAATCAGCATTGCGTTTATTGCGCACAGTATTTATTCAAACCAACAAGACTGAAAAATTACCCGATGCGGTAGAACGCACGTTGTTATGTGCGGTTACCCACGTGACATCTACCTATCCGGGTTTTACCAGTTTGCAGCCGGCGCTACTAAAAAACCCCGAACCGGAAATGATTGCCATTATTCTCGATCCGAACCGTATGGGTAGCGTCGCGAATAATTTAACTGCGATGATTAATTCTGCCGAGCAAGTCAAGGAGCAACTTTCCAGCGATACCCAGCGGGTCATCAATGATATTGGCGATGAACTGGAGCAATTGAAAATATCGCTTGAACCTTCATCCCTGTCCGCATTGGAAGATGCGCTTGCGCCGATGATCAAAACCTTGCTCGCCTTCGCCGGGCTAATCCATGAAAGCATGACACGCGGCAACGGCTGGCACTTTATGGAAATGGGCCGCCGGCTTGAACGTGCACTGCAAATTATTTCCAGCTTACGTTCTTTATTGTCTGCACGCTTCGATGAAATAGAACAGGAAATTTTAATTGAGTCCAGCCTGATGTGTGGTGAAGCATTAATACCTTACCGCCGCCGTTACCAAAATGGCATTCGTATTGACCAGGGATTGGAAATGATCATGCTCAATGCTAAAAATCCGCGTTCATTGATTTATCAACTGAGCCAGCTGGAAAAACACTTTGCCGAGTTGCCGGCTGACCGCGAGGTATTCAGCGCAGAACATAAATATTTATTGGAAGCCACCACTGCGTTGAAGTTAAGCGATGTTAAACAACTCGCTAAAGCAGAAAGCGGCATTCGCACTGACCTTGACCAGCTACTATCGCGGCTGCAATACCTGATTACCAATGCAGCGAAAACCGTTGGGCAGCGTTATTTCGACCACGCTGAAGGCCCGCAACTGCTCGTAAAAAATACTGACTGGCAGGATCAATTATGAAATACCGCATCCGCCACACAACGCGCTACCAATATTCTTTACCGGTGAGTCATTGTTACAACCTTGCCTATGTATTGCCGCGCACTACTGAACGGCAAAAGGTTGAGCATATTGATATCAACTTATCGCCCGTTGTATCAAGCCAGGCACAACACCAGGATTATTTTGGCAACCGTTTTTTGCAATTTGCCATTGAGAAAGACCATAGCGAGTTGGATGTAACGATTATTAGCGATATCAATATCAAGGAAACCGACGGCAACATCAACCTTGATTTTGGCACACCCTGCGCGTACGTAAAATATTTATTGCAGCACAATAAGGATTGGGAAACGATTTGCGCACGCGAATTTATGCTCGATTCGCCTATGGTGCAACAACATCCGGACCTGGCCCATTATGCTTCATCCAGCTTTAGCGATGATCGCCCGTTTCTCTCTGCTGTTATGGATTTAACCCAGCGCATTTTTAAAGACTTTACTTACGATCCACAATTTTCCGATGTGGCAACGCCACTTGCTGATGTCCTGAAACATAAGCGCGGGGTATGCCAGGATTTTGCGCACCTTGCAATTGGCTGTTTGCGCTCGCTCGGTTATCCAGCGCGGTATGTCAGTGGCTACCTGGAAACCTTGCCGCCACCGGGAGAAAAAAAATTAATCGGCGCGGATGCTACCCACGCATGGTTTGCCGTTTATTCCCCGGGTGAAGGCTGGTATGAATTTGATCCTACCAATAACACACTGATCAGCGCACAACATATCACTACCGCCTGGGGGCGCGACTACTCCGATGTAACGCCATTGAAAGGCGTGATATTCGGCGGCGGGCATTCACCGCAATTGCTGGTGTCGGTGGATGTACAGCGAGTGGAAGAAAATTATATTTTTGGCTTATAGAAACAACGGCCACTACCCGGTGGCCGTTTGTTTTCGATGTTAAGTATCAGATTTTCTGCAATCCATAGTGCTTGATCTTATTAACTATTTCGCGATGCGTTGGCAACGCTTTCATCACCTCATTGGTTTTCCTGATATTATCCCTGAGCAATTCCGCTGCCCGTTCCAGCGCTGCCGGGTTCGGTTTCTTAATTGTTGATCTCTGTGCGGTTTCATAACCCATGCCATACAGAATGTATTGGAAACTGGCCAGGGGAAACAATTCTTCCATATGCACTTCGTCGTAAAACCAGGGAATCTGGTATTTCCACAACGCCTGAAGTTCCTGCAAGCTTTGCGGAATACTGTCGGGATTGCGATGATCAATCCAGTACTGGGAACCACTGCGTTTACTTAATACATAATGCAGTTTCAGGAAATTAATAATGTGGTTCCAGCGATAAGTGAACACATCATTAAAGCGCTTCGCCACGATGGTCATTGCGTTTCTGTCAGCAGGCAATTGTTCGCTGATCATTTTCGCGGATAGCTCAATCAAAATAATCGCAGATGCTTCCAGCGGCTCAATAAATCCCGCTGCCAAACCTACCGCTACACAATTGTTTTTCCAAAAAACTTCGCGATGGCCAGGCGTAAATTTTATTTTCTGGAATTCAGTTGCCTCCGCTTTTTCCTTTCCAATCGTCAAGGTCAAATAAGCGCGGAATTCCTTATCAGCATCTTCATCAGAAATATGGGTGCGCGAATAGACATAACCAACACCGCGCCGTGTTTGCAAACCAATATCCCACACCCAACCAGCCGATTGCGCAGTCGAAATAGTATTGGATGAAATGGGGCACTCAGGATCCAGATATGGAACCTGTGCAGCCAACGCGGCATCATTGAACAGAAATTCTTTTTTACTAATCAACGGTACCTGGTAATGTTTACCCAGTAACAACGATGTGAGCCCGGTGCAATCCACAAATAAATCCCCGCGCAGCTCACCGCTATGCTGGGTAGCTAATGAACGAATATCACCATTCGCTGCCGAATTTATGCCGATAACATTATCGGTAATGTGTTTAACACCCAGTTTTTCAATACAATGTTTGCGCAAGTAGACTGCAAATTTAGCGGCATCCAGATGATAAGCGTAATTGGTAATGCCACTGAACTCCGGGGTAGTAATCAGTTTTGGTCCCATGTGATTTGCACACACCTGGCTTTGAACACAAACCGCATCGGAAAAAGATATTTCGTTACTATACGCCTTCCAGTATTCCGCCAGATTCAATTCACGATAACCTACCGGTAATGTGAAGGGGTGATAATATTCATCACCCTCCTCCCCGGTAGTCCATTTACAAAATTTGGAGGCTTGCTTAAATGCGACATCACATTCACGCACAAATTCTGTTTCAGAGATGCCCATTTTTTTGAGCGTAGCACGCATGGTTGGCCAGGTCCCTTCACCTACCCCAACCAATTTGATATCGGGTGACTCAATCAACGTAATCTGTACGCCTTCATCGCCATTGCCATGCTCTGCTGCAATAGTTCCCGCGACCAACCAACCGGCTGAGCCGCCACCAACAATCACAATGTGTTTGACTGCCGGATTATTTATATCGTCGTCATTCATAATGCCATCATTCACAATGGCGTCTTTAATAGTAGCTTCATTAGTAGTAGCTTCTTTAGTAGTGCCTTTATTCATAGCATCTTCCATTTATATTTATTGAACTGTAGAACTGCAAGGTGCAGTAGCTTGCCTGCCGCATATCCATTAAGCTATTCACCACCCATTAATTTTCTCTATAGCTTGCAAACTAAAAACCGATGGGTTTTGTACTTATCAAAGGAAAAATAATGAAATCATTGATTGCGGTATTATTAATTGCTATGGCCAGCCCCTCCGCTTTTGCGGTGGATTTACCGGTGATACTGCAAGTGAAATACTCACCCTGGGGTGGCATAGACGCAGATGAGGATGAATTTGAAACCGATGAAAGTTTCAGCAAATACGATATGACTTTCGCCAGCAGTTATAGCGGCCGGGTGATTGTCGGGCCTGTGTATGTGTCGCACCAGCACAGTAAAGCCGACATTAACGGCGGTGGCGACATTGATGTAAAAACCCTTGCCATCGGATTGGCCGGCATTAATTACGACGCACTTGATAGCCAGTACAATGCCTATTTAATGGGTGGAATCGGCGTGGGCCGCGGAACCTTCACGTTTACTAATGGCACTGAAACCGAAGAAGATATGTTTGACGCCAGCGCAGAAATTGGTATAAAACCCACAGAACATTTATTGTTAGGCGCCGGCGTGGACTTCCAGCATTTTGGCGAATTCCGTGAGAGCAAAGCCTCCTCATGGACCTTTTATATCAGCAGCGGATTAACTTTTTAACATGACAAACCTATCCATTCCCCTGGAAGACAGTTACAAATTATTCAACCATGGCCCGGTCAGCATCATCACCAGCGCCCATGGTGATAAGCGCAATGTTATGGCGGCAGCCTGGTCGATGCCCCTGGATTTTTCTCCCGCAAAAGTTGCTGTAGTTATTGATAAAAATACTTACACGCGCGAATTGGTAAATGCCAGCGGTGAATTCGGTTTGCAATTCCCGATGCGCAAAATCGCCAAACTGACATTGGATGTTGGCGATGTATCCGGTCGCGACCTCGATAAATTTTCCCGTTTTAATATCAACACCTTCCCCGCTGCAAAAATTGCTGCACCGTTAATCGAAGATTGCATTGGCTGGCTGGAATGTAAAGTTATCAGGCAAGGTGCAGAAGAGATGGATTTAATCGTCGGCGAAGTAGTCGCCGCCTATGCAGACGCTGAACAATTTTTAAATGGTCGCTGGCATTTTTCTGATGATCCGCAAAAACGCAGCATCCATTATATGGCGGGTGGGGAATTTTATATGACAGGGGAATTGTTTCGAACATCGAGTGATTATTCCGGGGAATAGCTAAACAAACACCACTGCAAAAAACAGGGCGCAATAAATTGCGCCCCTACAAATCCAATTAATATAATTTCGATACAACCCATTCCGTAGGGGTTCAATTTATTGAACCCTTGGTCTACAGATCCAATCAAATTTTTGTTCAGGAATGGTAAAGCCAGGCGCACTATTATGAGTTCCGATACATTCATCGCGGATGTATTTAAAACGGAAACCAACAACGGATCAGGTTCTTTTATGAACAAAGTTATTACAACAAGTCTCACCTGCCTCTTAATCCTGCTCTGCCTGGGTGGCTGCGAAAGCAGCGATAGCAAAAAAGCAATAGCAGAAAGCCCAAGCTCCATGATGAAAGCCGGATTGATTGCGCAACGGCAATCCAACCCTTACCTTTCCTATGAGCACAACCTTGGCGTAGAGTTGGAAAAAGCAGCGCTCGCCGCCAAATATAAAACCTTGACCGATCATTGCGCAGCAGACAGGAGTAATAACTGTACCATTCTGGAATCCGAACTTTCTGCTGGTAACTATAGCTACGGAAAAATCAGGGTCCGGATTGCCCCGGCCGGCGTAGAAAAATTTTTAACCCTTGCTGGCACCGATAGTGAAATTACCAATGAGTCCACCAGCGTAGAAGATCTTTCAACGCAAATTTTCGACACTGAAAAACGTATTAAATTATTACAGTCCTACCAGGAAAATTTACTGGACCTGCAAAAACAGGCCAAGGGCGATATAGATTCCCTGATCAAAGTCTCTCAAGAGATAGCCAATGTTCAATCGCAATTGGAAGATTTGGGCAGCAACAATAAAGCACTGATGCAACGCGTAGAGATGGATATTATTAATATTCGTCTATCAAGCCGCAGTGAAAATTCATTCTGGCAACCGGTTAGCGACGCACTGAATGAGTTCAAGGGTAATCTGGCTGAAGGCATTGCTGGTGCAATTACCACTACTGCCTATCTGATTCCCTGGTTGGTGTTGCTGATAGTTTTATTCTTTATTTTGAGATTTTTGTGGCGGAAATTAAGAAGAAAATCATCAAAATCCTGATACTGATATTCCCTCAAATAGGCGACCTAAAAAGGGCGCAATAAATTGCGCCCCCAGGTATTTTATTAACAAACAATCGTGAAATTAAACGCAAAAAAAAGGCCCGAACAACGGGCCAGGTCTCAGAGAGACAACACGCAAGACGGTTGTATCGATTTACATCGACACGTTTAACTCAGAAATTCACGCTGACTTTTGCTCCTGCGCCATCACCACTGGCAAGAACCAGGTCTCTGCAATTTTGAAATGCAAGTTTCCAATTTCCAATTGCAACTCATCAATATACTCATGTAATCCAGATTGCAATAACTGGTCCAGATTTGCTTCATCCAGTTTATGCTGGATGTTTACAATGGTGGCCAATACCTTCTCGCTGTTCGGCAAGGCCCATAAACACTGCTCCAGCTGCTTTAAACAGTGGGCAACTGCGCGTGGAAAATCTTCATTTTGTAACAGGAAAGTGACTACCGCAGTAGCATTAACACGGTCACGAACGTGCTGGCGATACATCTGGTATGCACTAAGAGAGCGTAGCACGCTCATCCATAGGATATTGTCGTAGGGCTCCAGAACTTCTGTACCGCCGATGGATAAGTGGGGCAACAAGTTAACCAGACCGACGTCCACAATACGTGTGCTCATATCTGCACGCTCGATATTGCGGCCGATACGAATTAAATCGTAAGCATTGTTATGGCTCATACAACCGGCAAGCAAACCGGTAAATTGCTGCACACTGCTGATAACGTGTAGCAAAATAATATTGCGGTCACGACGCGAAGTTACTTTGTCGGCGCGCTCACGAATATAGTGATACAAATCATTAATTAATTCCCACGCTTCCATCGGCATAATTTCACGGGTGATGCGGGAATTTTCGCGCGCGAAACTAAGCGAGTTAATTAATGAGGCCGGATTTTCTTTATCCGCCAATATAAAATGCACAACCGTTTTTTCGTCTGCACTTAAGGTATCTTTTTTGAAGTAGCTGCCGGTACCACTGATATCAATCAATGAACCCCAGCCTACGCGCACACCACTCGGCAAATCCAGCAATAAATTCGAATTTACATTGACCAGGCGCGCTGTGTTTTCGCAGCGCTCCATATAGCGCCCTAACCAATAAATTCGTTCTGCAACTCGGGACAACATGCTTAGTCCTCCACCACAATCCAGGTATCTTTACTGCCACCGCCTTGCGATGAGTTCACCACATAGGAACCTTTGCGCATGGCAACGCGTGTCAAGCCACCCGGAGTTACACAATGCTCTTTGCCCTGTAAAACAAAGGGACGTAAATCAATATGGCGCGGCTCTGCATTGCCATTAGTTAAAATTGGTGCGGTGGATAATGAAATTAAAGGTTGCGCCATATAATTGCGCGGATTCGCTTTAATGCGCAACGCAAATTCTTCCAGTTCTTTTTTACTCGCTTGCGGACCGATAATCATGCCATAGCCACCGGATTCGTTTGCCGGTTTCACCACCAGTTTATCGAGATTAGCGAGCACATGGTCGCATTGCTTTTTATCTACACATAAATAACTGGGTACATTGGGCAGGATCGGTTCTTCACCCAAATAATATTTGATCATATCCGGCACATAGGTGTAGATAACTTTATCGTCCGCTACACCGGCACCCGGTGCATTCGCGAGGGCAACATTTCCTTTTAGCCATGCGCGCATTAAACCGCGCACACCCAATACCGAATCCGGATTGAACATTTCCGGGTCCAAAAATAAATCATCGATGCGGCGATAAATAACATCTACACGTTTCAAGCCGTCGATACTGCGCATATACACGCAGTCATCGCTATCCACTACAAGATCACTCCCCTCTACCAATTCCACGCCCATTTGCTGCGCGAGATAGGAGTGCTCAAAATAGGCGGAGTTATAAATACCCGGAGTAAGTACCACAATTTCCGGGCGATCGGATTTACGCGGTGACAAGGATGCCAGTGTGTCGAACAACTGGTTGGGGTAATCCGTTACCGGCACAATGTTGTGATTTTCAAATAATTCGGGAAATACCCGTTTGGTCACCTTGCGATTTTCCAGCATATAAGAAACACCCGAAGGCACACGCAAGTTATCTTCCAGCACAAAAAATTCGCCGTAGTTATCGCGGATTAAATCGCTCCCGCAAATGTGGGACCACACACCGTGCGCGGGCTTCATGCCCATACATTCCTTACGGAAATTGACCGAATCTTCAAACAAATAAGAAGGAACAACTTTGTCTTTAATAATTTTCTGGTCGTTGTAAATATCGTTAATAAATAAGTTCAGGGCGGTTAAACGTTGAATTAAACCGCGTTCGGTTTTTTGCCATTCACGTTGCGGGATGATGCGCGGGATAATATCGAAGGGCCATTCGCGGTCGATGTTGCCGGCATCGCTATACACCGTGAAGGAAATTCCCATGGTTTTAATGGCTAATTCAGCGGAGAGTTTACGTTCTTGCAATTCCTCACCGGACAGCGAGGCGAGATAGTGGGTAAGGTGTTTGGTTTCAGGTCGGGGTCTGCCAGGCGCACTAATCAGTTCATCGTAGAAATGGCCGGAGTGATAATCCTGCCAATCTATTTTCATTTCACTCATGGTGACTTCCTTAAGCATGCGCGGCCTCGCTTATTGTTTCTCTGAGCATTTTTCTTTGTTATAGCGCCCGCTGAAAAACACATCCCTGGTTTCCATTTCTTCCATCCCGGAAGAATTTCAGCAAGCTACGCCCAGTCTCTTGCAAAAGCGTTGCCAACTGCCAAACACTCGCAATCACCTGCGTCGTTGCAACTGACACTGGCAAAGTGATAGAGACTATTTAGCCGCTTTTATAAATAATCAAAAGGATTTATCGCCTAAAAATAATTAGACATTAGGCCAATGAACCCTTCAGCCCGGAAAAACTTACGACTTGATACGAAACCAACCGGCAATACTTTGGCGGGATTTGCGCGCCGGTAACACTTCATGGGGAAAGTCTTCGCTAAGGAACAACACCAACCTGCCGCATTCTGGTGCAACCCGGGTCAATTCCTGCTCCCCTGCTTCATCATAGAGCACTAATTCACCGCCTGCCGCCAAATCCCAATCCGGATTTAAATAAAAAACACTGGAGAGTTTCCGCCCCGGTTTACCGCGAAATGCGTCGCGATGCTTCTTATAAAAAGCACCGGGTGTATAGCTGGCGAAATGCGCTTCGTAATCGAATAAACCCAAATACAAACGTTCATTTAAAGCCTGCCGCAGTTTATCCATGGCAGATAAAAATTCTGTGACAGGTTCAGCCCCCGGCTCCAGCCATTGGATGGCATCGCCGCGCACGGAATCATCAAGCTGATAATCGCCTTCACGGCCAATCCCGGCACGTTTAAGCAGGCTTTCCCGCGCGGCAATAAGATCGACCAACCCCAGGGTTAGCTGTTGCGGAAAAGCAGCATCGAGAATAATAAAACCGGGGCCGGCAATGGCATCGGCAATTTCATCATAGTTATCCTGCAGGAGTGGCCGTGCGTAATGCATAGAAATTCTTCTTGATAAAAAATCACATCATCATCCAGATAGCCATTATAGGCTTGATCCAGGTCAATTCAGAGCGTTTCACAAGTTTTTACCATGGCAATATATTGATCACAGGTACAGCGCGCCATGTCTATTTTTGCACAACCGATTGAGTGGGATGAACAACTTATCCAGCGTTACGATCTCGCCGGACCGCGCTATACGTCTTATCCCACTGCACCGCAATTTCAGGAGTCATTTAGCCAATCGGCATTATTCCGTGCAATTGTGCGCAGCAATCTCGCACATCGTCCGTTATCGCTCTATTTTCACATTCCGTTTTGCGACAGCCTTTGCTATTACTGCGGCTGCAATAAAATCGTGACCAATAATCGAGGCCGCTCATTACCTTATGTCCAACGAATGATTCAGGAATTATCGCTTTACGCGGACATGTTTGAGCCAGGCAAGGAAGTGCAGCAATTGCATTGGGGTGGAGGCACACCAACGTTTATTAGCGATCAGGAAATGTCGTTGCTGATGAATGCGACCCGCCGCCTGTTTAAATTTGCCGATGATAAAAGCGGCGAGTTTGCGATTGAAATCCATCCGGCAAAAGTCAGTAGCAATACCATGGCCCACTTGCGCCACCTCGGTTTTAACCGCGTCAGCATGGGTGTGCAGGATTTTGATGCGCACGTCCAACAAGCAGTGAATCGCTACAACACCTATGAACAAGTTGCAAAGCTGACCAACGCCTTGCGCGCGCAACAATATCAATCAATAAGCATGGATTTGATCTATGGATTACCGCTGCAAAACCAACAATCACTGCGTGAAACCTTGCAGAAGGTGATTGATTTGGGCCCGGATCGGTTATCGTTATTTAACTACGCCCATATGCCGCATTTATTTAAAAGCCAGGGATTAATTCGCACTGAAGATTTACCTTGCTCGGCGGAAAAATTGGCAATGCTGCATGGCGCCATCGAAACCTTGCAAAACGCCGGCTACGTTTATATCGGGATGGACCACTTTGCCAAACCCGATGATGATCTGGTTATCGCACAACAACAAGGTCAATTGCAGCGTAACTTCCAGGGTTATTCCACCCACAGTAATTGTGATTTACTTGCGGTAGGCGTTTCTTCCATTAGCATGATCGATAATGTTTACGTACAAAACGCGCGGGATTTAAATACATACCAGCAAAAAATGGATATGGGTTTACTACCTGTCAGCAAAGGTTTCACTTTGAACCAGGAAGATTTGTTGCGCCGCTTTGTAATCAACCGCTTGATCTGTTACTGCGAATTACCATTCCATGAAATCGCGCGAATATTTGATATCAATCCTCGCGACCATTTTCGCCGCGAATTACAGCAACTGGCGCCTATGATTGATGACGGCTTGATTACTATTGACAGCAACGGGATTAAAGTACTTAACAAAGGCCGCTTACTGATTCGCCGTATATGTATGGTGTTTGATGAGTATTTATCACACGCGGCAAGCAAAGTGCAGCCCATTCGCTACTCAAAAATTATTTGATGGCATATCTATCAGGTATTGTTGAGTTGGTCGGGCATTTTTTTGATGGTGTAAATATCGTAGCGGCTGGATTTTCCTTCCAGCTGATAAGACGGTGTTTGATTATTCAGGAACGGCGCTTTGCGCGGGCGCTTAACAACCACCCGATAATTCACATGTGCCAGCGCGAGGGGCAATAATGAATCTGCATCTTCATCCTTGCCAACAATCGAATGAAATGCGGCCATGTCTTTTTTTACGTCGGCGCTTTTTTGGCGCTCCGGAAACATCGGGTCCAGATAAATGACATCGGGAAATGCAGCATGATCCAACTGCACCAAATATTCACTGCTGTCCTGGGCGACCAATACCATCTGTTGCAATAGGGAAAATAATTCCGGGTCTTGTGCACGCGCAAAATCCACTGCACGCGCTAACCCATCACTTAATATCGCTTGTACGATAGGCGATCGCTCTAACAGCGTCACTTTACAACCGAGGCTTGCCAACACAAAACTATCTTTGCCAAGTCCGGCTGTTGCATCCAGCACATGCGGATAACAACCGGCTTTTATTCCCACCGCTTTTGCGATCATTTGCCCCTTGCCGCCACCAAATTTACGCCGATGATCAACTGCACCTTCGGTAAATTCTGCGCGGATAGGCCCCGGGGCTTTGCGTCCGGTTTGTTGCAACGCAACGCCGGCGTCATCCAATAAAATAACGAAATCATAATCTGTTATGACGGCGGGCGATTGCGCCAACACGAGAGGAACCTGCAATTTTGCAGCAAGCAATTCTGCAGCAGTTTGAACTGATGAATCGTTACATAAAATGGCAATCGATTGAATCATGGGCAATCACTGGGGAGGAAATCTGATCCGGCATTATCCACAGTACCGATACTGGTCGCAATTATCACTCGCCACATCGTTAACCAATAAAAAAGCCGCTGCAAAAAAAGCCGCTGCGGTTTCCCGAGCGGCTCTGGTGATAAATCGCCTGCTGAAATTAATTGCTTTCGTTGGGAACCAACTCCAGTTCTACACGACGGTTTTGCTCGCGACCAGAGGCGGTATCATTGCTGGCAATTGGATAACGCGAACCATAACCATAAGACTGGATACGCGCACTGTTAACTTTTTGGCTACGCAAGTAGGTTGCTACGCTATCAGCACGACGCTCGCTCAATGGTTGGTTAATTTTGTCGCCGCCAGTTGAATCGGTATGGCCGGTTATACGAATGGAAGTCTGGTTAAATTCTGCCAGCACCTTGGCCACTGAATTCAGGACCTCATAAAAATTTGAACGAATATCAGCACTGTTAGAGTTAAAGGTGATGTTGCCCGGCATGATCAAGGTCAGGTTGTTGCCATCACGTTGCACCTGTACACCGGTCCCTTGCAATTCCTCACGCAATTTTTTCTCCTGGCGGTCCATGTAATTACCTACACCACCACCAATTGCACCACCGATAAGACCGCCTTTAAGTGCGCGCTCACGGCGATCTTTCGCATTGTCACCTGTCGCCGCGCCCAATACAGCACCGGCAATTGCACCTATACCTGCGCCTTTGGCAGTTTTACTGGTTTTTTGTTCGCCAGTATAAGGATCTGTAGTGGTACAACCAATCAGACCGATAGACAGAATCAAGGCAATTAAGTATTTCATGGCAAATCTCCAATAGAACAAACATATTGTTTTTGTCAGACCAGTAAACAGTAAAAATGTTTAGATCGGGCAGCAAAATCATAGCTGGTGTAAGCGGATTGTCGATGACAACAACTGAACCCATACTGAATTTTAGATTCTAACATTGCTGTAATCCGGCCATCTGTTTAAAGTGAACACCAGGTCACACTTTCAGGAACCATCAGGATTTTCCTACCAAAACGACAGGACAAGTATTATGCGAATTCCATTTCCGCTGTTGGCGCTCACCCTGGTGTGCAGTGCTTTTTTAACCAGTTGTAAAAATTATTCAGTGAGTGTCAACGATAAAACAGTCTATACACCTGCCCCTTTATTTAAAAATTATCAAATCGCAGATGAGAAGCTGGCAACTTGCGTCGAACAAACCATTGCTGATTTGAACATTACCAAAGCAGACGAATTAATTCGCTTGAACTGCAGCAATGCGGGAATAACCTCTGTTGCAGGACTGGATAAATTTTTTGCCCTGGCTGAGTTGAACCTTGCTAACAACCCGCTACGTGATATCAGCGAATTGGGCACTCTGGGTCGCCTGGAAGTATTGGTACTGACCAACAACAAGATTAAAAATCCTGCACCACTGCTAAACCTGTTGCATTTGCAGACACTTGACCTGACCGGTAATCCGGATATGGCGTGCAAGGATTTATACCAGCTCGCACAAAATCTGGCACCGCTGAAACCGCAATTGAAATTACCTGAGCAGTGTACAAAAAACGGTTGATAGTGAATTAACAAGGAAGGAGGCGCCCCTCATACGGGGCGCAACAACTCAGGTGGCACCGCGCACAAACATTAAACCGATAGTGTTGCGCAATTGATGTACAACACGCATACGCACAGGTTCTGCATTAATTGCACCTACGGCTTTTTTAAATTTCACCGATACTTCCGTACCTACTGGTGGGCAAACCTGGTTTTCAATTTGCACCTGGGCACCGCCGTCAGAAATATCCCTGGCAAAACCAACAATAGTTCCAAAACTCGGATGGGACATTTCTACACGTACCGAGGTTGACGTACGTTCAAACAAGCGGCGTTCATTCACAGTTGATTCTCCATAGTGGGAAGCCTTTTGGCCTGGCCAGGATTATTGTTGAGTATAGATAGGATTCGTCAAAATTCACTGCGGCGTTTTATTACACTTAATACTTGCATAAAAAAAGGGGCTAATGCCCCTTTTTGCTGCAGCCGGGCAAATTAAAACGTTAAGCCCAGGCGCTGGCCAACCAGCTCATAGGATTCAACGACATTACCCAGGTTCTGACGGAAGCGATCCTTATCCAGCTTTTCACGGGTGTCTTTATCCCACAAACGGCAACCGTCTGGTGAGAACTCGTCGCCAAGAATTACTTCCCCTTTGTGAATTCCGAACTCAACCTTGAAATCCACCAGCAACATATTGCCGGCAGCGAACAAATCTTTCAGCACCGCATTGATTTTGAAAGTCAGTTCTTTCATACGGGCTAATTGTTCAGCGGTCGCCCAACCAAACGATTGCACATGGTATTCATTGACCATCGGATCACCCAGGGCATCGTTTTTCAAGAACAACTCAAAGGTTGGCGGATTCAATTCCAAACCTTCCTGCACCCCCAGGCGACGCACCAGGGAGCCAGCAGCAAGGTTGCGCACCACACATTCAACCGGGATCATCTTCATGGTTTTTACCAGAGACTCGGTATCGGACAACTGCTTGACAAAATGGGTTGGGATTCCCGCTTCTTGCAACTTGGTCATGATGAAGGCATTGAATTTATTGTTCACCATACCTTTGCGATCCAATTGCTCCACGCGTTTGCCATCAAACGCGGAAGTGTCATTGCGAAACAGCATGATCACGTGATCCGGGTCATCGGTTCCGAAAATAGATTTGGCTTTGCCAGCGTAGAGTTGTTCGCGCTTTTCCATTGATGGGCCTGCTATGTCTGAAAGATAAAAATTAATAAACCGATAACCAGTCAAAACCCTGGTTCTGGCAGGCAAAGGTTATTTGCTTAACCTCGGCCGTGACAGGTGCCAAAGCGGCTTGGGCCAGCTCCAGCGAATTGTTTTGCTGGCTGATATGAGCCACTACCAGGTGCTGCAGCCGGGCACAGTTTAACCGCTGCAAAAAACCGGCTGCCTGCTGGTTACTCAAATGCCCCCACAAACCGCCAACACGCTGTTTGAGCGATGGCGGATATGGGCCGGATGCCAGCATAAAAGGATCGTGGTTGGCTTCCAGCACCATTGCATCCAGATCCTGGTAATGTCCTTCTACATGAGCGGTGATACTGCCCAGATCCGTTAAAATACCGAGCCTGGTTCCCCCGCACTCAAAAATAAACTGGGCCGGTTCGCGCGCATCATGGGGAACCGCCACCGGGATTATTTTAAGCTGATCCAATGCAAAGGGGGCATAACCTTCTATCAGACGCAAATCCGGCAACACGCCCAGATCGCGGCTTTGATAGGTCCCCGGCGTCATATACACCGGCAAATTATAGCGACGGGAGAGAGGGGCAACACCTTTGATATGATCGGCATGTTCATGGGTGACCAATATCGCCGTCAAATCCTCCGCACGCTTCCCCAACCGCTCCAGACGCTGGGTGGTTTCCCTGACACTGAAACCACAGTCAATCAGCAAGGTCCCCGAATCCCACTCCACCAGGGTCGAGTTACCCCGACTACCACTTCCCAATGAAGCAAAACGCAGTGACGCCATCATTTAAATCAGGTTTTTACGCAATACAGTGAGCAATTCACGTGCTTCGTGCGGCGTTAAACGCTTGCCGTACGGATCGCGTGCACGCACAACAAAGTTATCGTCCGAACCGGTAACAATGAAGAGATAACCCGGCGCATCAGGATTCACTTTTTCTTTATCGCGATCTGAGCGCGGCGCCTTTTCAAATGCCTCACCCGTTGGCAAACCCGTTTTCAATTGCTCTAACGTGTACGGAGAAACCGGAGGCTTTGGATTCAAACCAATACGGAACAAACGCTTTAACCAACCCGGC
This sequence comes from Gammaproteobacteria bacterium, assembly GCA_021151835.1. Lineage (GTDB taxonomy): Bacteria > Pseudomonadota > Gammaproteobacteria > Pseudomonadales > Cellvibrionaceae > Cellvibrio. Next base: position 220,167 of record JAGKWO010000009.1, on the reverse strand, counting down.
TTGTTTTCTTCCGGATTTATATACTCGACGTAATAAAGGCCTGCATCGCCATCCACATCAAACGTGGTAAAACCATCCTTTTTGGCGGCGTAGCTCAGCGTTGCCAGGGCACGCACCCTGTCCAGCTTGATAGTCATTAATGGTTCACCACTAACCATGCTCAAGTTGGCCTTCACGGATCCACCGATATCCTGTGCCAACAAGGAAGTACCACCTTCACCTGTTTCGCTCGCCAGGGTTGCCGCCAGTTCGTCCAATAGCCATTTTTCACGCTCGGCATTAACGGAGCGTTTCGGCCAGGGTGTATCGGCTGTGGGCTTTTCAGTGGTTGGGACACTCATGTGGGTGATATGAATTTCTGTGGTGTCCGGTTGTACCCCCTGATCGATTTGCATGCGATAACGATCATAGGTGTTCAAGTCAGTTTTGAATTGCAGCCAACTGGTTTCGATAATGCCTTTACCAATATCGGCTTTGCTTACCGCCAGGGTATTTACATTGAGGAAGTTACGAATTCTCGGCCACACTTCCCCGGGAGCTGCATTAATCAAAATCCAGCTTTCGCCACCCACGCGCTGGATTTTGACATTTTCCTGCTCCGAATTGGCAGCCAACGGCATAGGACGGGGCACTTCGTAGTTATCTGCATCCGGATCGTAACCAAAATCCGATGCGGTAATGGGAGGAATTGGATACAACTCCCCCATCGTTTCAGACTTTTTACCTGCCGGCAGTACCAACGGAGGGATATTATCCGCTTTCAAATAATCAGCTTCACGATTGCGGAAAACACCCTCTTTACCGAAAAACATGCCGCAACCCGACAGTGATAAACCCAAGCCCATTACGCAAAGCAATGTCAGGGGACGCGTGGTACCAAAAAAGTTGGTTGTTGTTATAGCCATTTTTTTAATAGGACTCATGAATCATCTCATCGACAGCAGGCGAGGCAACATTATGCGTTGGCAGCCTGCAGCGCCGTTTTAACCTGTTGGTGATACTGCTCTGACAAACGTGTCAGCGGCAGGCGAATACCCGACTGGATCAGGCCCAATTGTTCAACGGCCCATTTCACCGGAATCGGGTTGGATTCCACGAACATGGCAGTATGCAAAGGCAAGAGACGCTCATTAATCGCACGCGCTTCTTCGGCCTTACCTGCCAGTGCCAATTCACACATACGTGCAATGGCCGCAGGTACGACATTCGCGGTGACAGAAATATCCCCTTTGCCACCTAAAAGAATCAGGTCGACGGCAGTAGCATCGTCACCAGAGATAATTGCAAATTCTTTGGGGGCTTCATCAATCAGCAACTTTGCCCGGGCCAAATCACCGGTCGCTTCTTTAATACCAATAATATTGGGCACAGCGGCCAGGCGCAGAGCCGTTTCCGGCTTCATATCAACACCGGTACGACCGGGCACGTTGTAAAGAATCTGTGGAATGGCAACTGCACGCGCGATATGGGTATGGTGTAGTACCAGACCTTCCTGGGTAGGCTTGTTGTAATAAGGAGTGACCAGCAGGCAGGCATCAGCGCCGGCATCTTTGGCGGCCTGGGTCAATTCAACTGCTTCAGAGGTAGAGTTGGCGCCAGTACCGGCAATTACCGGAATACGGCCATTTACCTGGTCAACGACTTTCTTGATAACCGCCAGATGTTCTTCGACATTCAAGGTTGCAGATTCGCCGGTCGTGCCCACTGCAACAATTGCATGGGTTCCCTGCTCCAGGTGCCAGTCCACCAATTTATGCAGTGCGGCCCAATCGAGGGAGTTATCTGCATGCATCGGGGTAACCAGGGCAACCATACTGCCTTGAATCATCGGGGGCTCCATTAGCTAACTACAACGGCTAGCAATACAAGAAAGTGAGTGAATCAAATTAAAGACGCGCAATGGTACTGAGTGGACCAGCGCGAAACAAGCAAAACACGGTGAAGATACACGAATACTTATTTTTTGAAATCCAGCATGCGCTGCAACGGAATCATTGCCCGCTTGCCCAGCTCCGGATCAACATGGATTTCGTTATCTGCCTGATCAAACACCGAAGCAAGGTTATCCAGCACATTCATCGCCATCCAGGGGCAATTAGCGCAGGAGCGACAGGTAGCACCGCTACCTGCAGTGGGCGCGATATGGAAAATCTTATCCGGATTGACCTGCTGCATCTTGTAGAAGATACCCTGGTCGGTCGCCACGATAAATTCGCGATTCGGCAGGGTTTGCGCCGCCTTGATCAGTTGCGAGGTAGAGCCTACTACATCAGCCAATTCCACTACCGCTTTGGGTGATTCAGGATGAACCAATACCGCTGCATCGGGATACAACAACTTCAGGTCTTCAACGCCTTTTGCCTTGAACTCCTCATGGACGATACAGGCACCATCCCACAGCAACACATCGGCACCGGTCTTCTGTTGCACATAAGCACCCAGGTGTTTATCCGGTGCCCAGAGGATTTTTTTGCCCTGACGATCAAGGTAATCCACGACATCCAACGCAATACTGGAGGTCACTACCCAATCCGCGCGCGCTTTAACCGCCGCTGACGTATTGGCATAGACCACCACAGTGCGATCCGGGTGCTGGTCGCAAAACGCCGAGAATTCATCAATAGGACAACCCAGATCCAGCGAGCAAGTCGCTTCCAGGGTCGGCATAAGCACCCTCTTTTCCGGCGTAAGGATTTTGGCGGTCTCGCCCATAAACTTCACACCGGCGACAATCAGGGTATCCGCCGAATGGTTTTTGCCGAAGCGCGCCATCTCTAATGAATCAGATACACACCCACCGGTTTCTTCCGCTAGCGCCTGAATCAGGGGATCGGTGTAATAGTGCGCTACCAGCACAGCATTGTGTTGCTTGAGCAAGGACTTAATCCGCTGTTTGTATTCAGCCTCTTGCTCAGGCGTGTATTGGGGAGCACTCCAGGCCCGCGCAAGGTGTTGCTTAACGAGATCCTGCGCCGCTGAATCGCGCGCAGCCAAATTGATAAATTCAGACATGAAATCGCCTCAGAGAACACACATCCCCACAGGGAAATACCCCGAACATGAAGATGAGTTAATTTGCGCGCAATTTTATCACACCCGCAGTGCCGGCATGACAGCTTGTAACAATGCCCAACGAACATTCGCCCGGCGGGCACAACAATGTGCTGGATTCGAACCAGCGACCAATTGGTTAAAAGCCAACTGCTCTACCGACTGAGCTAACGACCCTAAATGCGAGGCGCGTATAATAATGTTTTGAAATGAAAAAACAAGCATTTTTTTTGAAATAGTGCACAATAGCGCACCGTTAAAGACAGCTTGGTTATTAAAGAATCTTTTTGCTAGATTTATCAGCAAAAGCTTGGGGTTCCATGTACCCAAAACCTATAGCCGATAAGGGAAGTCGGGCTTGAAGGAAATTTGCGTAAGGAAAAACTTTCACGACACAGTATCAAAACTAACCTATCCTTAAAAAAATCTTTAATGGTCTAAAGAAATTCCAGTGAGCGAAAGAAAAGATCTAAGACGCTTGCAAGAAACAATAGGCCAGGTTGCTGTAGGTTTTGGTCCACGTCGATAACGAGACAGATGCATGCTCTTTGCCTCATCCGGTGAAAGAAGTTCTCAGTCAACGCCATCCAGGACAAGCCAGTTACTACTGGTTTTCCTGGCCTATTGCCTTACTGGCTGGCTCGGCCTTTATGTTCCTTTTGAAAACGATAAAGTCACCCTTTTCTGGTTACCCAGTGGCATTGCCGTAGCAGCCTTTTATCGCTGGTCGCCGGCGCTGTGGCCGGGAGTATTTTTTGCGGCACTAGTGCTGAACCTGACCACCGGTACCTCCGCCTTTATCACGGATTTATTATTAGCTGTCACAAATACCCTCGCACCACTTATCAGTGTTTGGTTGCTACGCTGGGCCAAATGCAATATCACTTACTTACACCGCAGTAATGCACTGTGTTTCCTGACCCTGTGCTCATTGGGGATGCTGGTCTCTGCAATCAGCGGCGGCATAATCCTCAGCTTGCAACAACACCAAACGCTGGATTCCGCACTTTATATCAGCCTGGTGTGGTGGATGGGAGATACCCTTGGCGTATTTCTGGCAACACCATTACTCGCGAATATCAATAAAAAACATGTGGATAAAATCCTGGCACGCAAACTGGATTTTTTTATCGTGTGCGCCATCAGCCTGATCGTCGGCTTACTGTCTTTCCCGTTAAATAATTATGCTGACAACATCCATTTACCTATCGCGTTTATCAGCTTTGTCTGTGTTGCCTGGGCAGCATTGAATTTTGGTTTGCCCGGTTCGGCATTAACCACTATTGGTTTTAGTTTTCTTGCGATCTGGTCAAGTGTTCATCACCTGGGGCCATTTGCATTACCGGATTGGCAATTGAGTTATTGGGTGATCTGGATTTACACCGCCAGCATGGCCATCCTGGGTTTAATGATTACTGCAGCGCATACCGAAATTGCTACCACCACTTACCAACTGGGCGAATCCAATCAGGAGCAGGAGCAACAAAAGCAATATCTGGAAGCCGTGCTGCATGCGATTCCTGATTTACTGTTTGAAATAGATCGGGAAGGACAAGTCATTTCATTTAATGGCGGCAACGAACATCACAGCTTATCTGCACCCGTCCTATTGGGAAAGAATCTTTCCGAAACCTTATCATCAAGCTCGGTATCGGTGTGGATAAGTGCGTTGGGCGAAGCAGATAACTGGGGAATATCCCAAGGAAAAAGCATAATGATTGAGCAGGACGGCCAGATTTTCTGGTACGAACTGTCAATTGCCAAACGCCCTGCATTGCGCCGCGAGGATGACCGCTTTATTTGCCTTGCGCGCGATATCACCAAACGTGTCCACACCCATCAAACAGATCTCGCCAACGAGCAGCGCTTCCGCAATATTTTTGAAACTACCCGCAACATTGCAGTACAAGGTTACAACCGTTTTCACGAGGTTATTTTCTGGAATAAAGCCAGTGAAGATCTTTACGGTTTTAGTGCCGCCGAAGCGATGGGGAAAAAACTGGAAGATTTAATTATTCCGGAATTTATGCGCGAGATGGTGCACCAGGGCATAGAAGACTGGCATGAAAAAGATGCAGCCATACCTTCCGGTGAATTGGCACTGATTGGAAAAGATGGCAAAGAGGTGTGGGTCTATTCCAACCACGTACTCATTGACGCGCCGGATTACAAGGAGATGTATTGCCTGGATATCGACCTTGGCCCCCAGCGCAAAGCATTATTGCAAGTTGAACAGGAATTGGCAGAGCGCAAACAAATTGAAAGTGCGCTACGCCAAAGTGAGCAGCGATTAGAGAGCGCACAACTCATGGCACGTGTTGCCCACTGGAGCTGGAATCCTGCCACTGATAGCTATAGCTTTAGCCCATCCATGCAAGAAATATTTGCCCTGCCCACTGCAAAATTACAGGGAAAAATGTGCGATTTTATTGCCGAGTTTATTCACAGTGAAGAACACGACAGTTTACAAAACGCCCTCCATGAAAATGCTACCTTGCAAAAACCAATCGCGCTGGAACTCAGATTGGAAATCGCCAATCAAAAATATTGGTTACAACTGCAAGGCGATCGGGTTATTGATAATGGCGAAGCATTGATACAAGGCACAGTGCAAGACATTACCGAACGCAAAGGACTCGATCTTGCGTTGGTCGCAGCAGCGGCAGATGCTGCCTCGGCCCCGGATTTTTTTGTCACCATTTTAAAAGCGTTAGCGGATGCAATCAGTGCAGAGCATGTGCTGATAAGCCTGATTAACACGGATGATCCAGCCCGGGCAACTTCGCACACCTATTTAAAAAATGGCGAATTACAGGATAATTTCAACTACACCTTGCAGAATACTCCCTGTGCCGATGTGGTAGCGGAAAACCTGTGCTTTGTTACTGAACATGCACAACAACGCTATCCTGAAGATGAGCTGTTCCAGGCGTTAAATATTGAAAGTTACATGGGCGTAGGCATTCGCAATGCCAGCGGAAAACCCGTGGGCATTTTGATGGTAATGGCGGAAAAGCCCATGCCGGTAACCCCGCAAATCAGCTCACTCTTGCTTATTTTTGCTGACCGTATTGGCGGTGAATTGCGGCGCGCACAAGACCAGGAAAAAATTTATAACCTGGCGTTTTTTGATCCACTGACCCGTTTGCCCAACCGGCGCATGTTGCAAGACCGGTTAAAATTATTAACAGCGCAAAGCGCACGTGTTAACCAGCACGGCGCACTGTTATTTATTGATATCGATCATTTTAAATTATTAAACGATACCCGTGGCCATCACATTGGCGATCAATTGCTTGTCCAGGTTGCCGAGCGAATCAGCAGCGTAATTCGCTCTACCGATTTAGCCGCACGCCTGGGGGGCGATGAATTTGTGGTGGTGTTTGATAACCTTGGTGAAGAGGCAGAAGCGGCGGCAATGGAAGCCAAAAAACGTGCCGAAGAGCTGCACGATTTAATTAACCTTCCCTACCCGTTAATGCAAACGGTTTATCACTGCACGATCAGTATTGGTGTAAATTTATTTAAAGGGCAAACACGCAGTATCGATGATTTATTGCGCCATGCCGATGTAGCTATGTATCAGGCGAAGGACAGTGGTCGCAATGCGATTCGTTTCTTTGATCCCAATATGCAATCGCGGTTGGAAAAACGCGCAGCGATTGAAGCGGATTTACGTACGGCTTATGAATCACACCAGCAACTTATTCCTTATTATCAGGTGCAAATTGATCATCAAGGCAAAGCCATAGGCGCAGAATTATTATTGCGCTGGTTGCACCCTGTGAATGGCATGGTTTCGCCAGCCGATTTTATTCCGGTTGCCGAGCAAACCGGGTTGATTGTTAATATCGGTCGCCAGGTTATCCGCCAAGCCTGCGAGCAGCTGCAAAAATGGAGCACCAACCCCGCCTTCGCTAACCTGAGCATTGCAGTGAATGTAAGCCCGATTCAATTTAATCAACTTTATTTTGTGGAAGATGTGCTGCAAATTATAAAAACCAGCGGTGTAAATCCCCGCTTGTTAAAACTCGAGCTCACTGAAAGCTCGCTGTTAAAAAATGTCGATCAGAGCATTGAAAAAATGCAGGAGCTGCAAGATGAAGGCATCGGGTTTTCAATGGATGATTTCGGTATTGGCTATTCATCATTGTCCTACCTGAAACGTTTGCCACTGGGACAGTTGAAAATTGACCAGACTTTCGTACGCGATATTGCGATCGATCCCAATGATGCAATTATCGCGCGTACCATTATTGCCATGGCGCAAAACATGAATTTGCAGGTGATTGCAGAAGGTGTTGAAACCGAGGAACAAAAAATGTTCCTGGAACAAAATGGCTGTACGATGTTCCAGGGTTATTTCTTTGGCAAACCTATGCCGGTTACAGATTTTGAGCAGCAATTAATTGCACGCAACTATTGTTAACACATGCAGTTAACTGTATTTGTTAGCTGCATGTGTTAAATGTAAAAACCGGATACCAAAATACGAAGTCAATCAGGAGCGATAACGCGTCGGGTCCGCAACGCCCGCTTGTAAAAATCCAATTTTACGCAAGCGACAACTATCACACTTACCACACGCTTCACCTTGATCATTCGCCTGGTAGCAGGAAACCGTTAGGCCGTAATCCACCCCCAGGGCAATCCCCTGCTGGATAATTTCCGCCTTGGTCAATTTAATCAGCGGCGTGCGAATGTGTAATTTATTGCCTTCTGCACCAGCGCGCGTTGCCAGATTCGCCATAGTTTCATAGGCGGCGATATATTCCGGGCGACAATCCGGATAACCGGAAAAATCCACTGCGTTTACGCCGATAAAAATATCGTCGCAACCCAACACTTCCGCCCATCCCAATGCAATTGATAAGAAAATCGTATTGCGCGCCGGAACATAAGTGATCGGAATCCCGCCGGTTTCTTCTTCCGGCACAGCGATTGATTCATCCGTCAACGCAGAACCGCCAATCGACCTCAGGTCCAGTTTGATAACTTTGTAATCAGCGCTGCCAAGTGCTGTTGCGGTACGTTCTGCGGCGAGCAATTCCGAGCGATGGCGCTGGCCATAATCGAAACTCATGGAATAACATTCATAACCTTCACTGCGCGCAATGGCCAGGACAGTGGTGGAATCCAAACCACCGGAAACAAGCACCACGGCTTTTTTTTGCGACATAACTCTTACCTATGAAAAGAAAGGCCTACAGGAACGGGAGACCTGCGAGAAACCGGATCAAAAAACAGAAATCGCGCAGAAATAATTAATGGCCAGGAGTGTCATTCCACAATATTTTGTGCAATTGCAATTGGAAACGCACTGGCAAATTATCAGCGAGAATCCACTCCGCCAATTGCAGTGGTGTTATCTGGCCAAAGCTGGGAGAGAAAAGTACTTCTGCCACTTTGGTATTTAATTGGTATTCGTCCAGCTTAAAACGTGCCCATTCGTAATCTTCACGATTACAAATCACGAATTTAATTTGATCCTGTTCGCCGAGCTGCGGAATATTTTCCCAGCGATTGCGCCCGGATTCACCGGAACCCGGTGTTTTTAAATCCATGACTTTCACAACGCGCGAATCCACATCATCCACGGGCAACGCACCGCTGGTCTCGAGTGAGACTTTATAGCCGGCGTCGCACAACAAGGTTAACAACGTCAGACATTCCCGTTGGGCCAAAGGCTCACCGCCGGTGACACAAATATACCTGGGGTTGTAAGCGGCAACGCGCGCGAGGATTTCATCCAGCAACAGACGCTCGCCACCATAGAATGCATATTCGGAATCACAATAGCCGCAGCGCAAGGGGCAACCGGTCAGACGGACAAACACAGTAGGCAGGCCTACGGTATTGGATTCACCCTGGAGCGAATAGAAGATTTCGGTGATTTTAAGGCTGGCTTGGGTCATAACAGGGGCGCGGGATACGGCAGGCGATTAACAGATGCGCAGTTTACCGGAAGGCAGCGCTCGATGCGAGGCACGCCACACCTGCATAACCACCTACGTCTAATTTAATTGTCGGGAATTTGATCTGCCAGCAGCCAGACTGTTATGCTGGCAGGCCGCGTTTCTTTTGATGCGCTCGCGTTCCCTCCACTTTATCTGACTGAAAAGGTCGTTTGGATTCCATGATCAAACCCACAAAAACCCGCCGTCAGCTGCATCAGGAACTGGAAGAACAAGTTCGCCAGTATCTGGATAGTGGCGGCCAAGTCAATGAAGTCCCGCGTGGCCTGAGTGGTCGCATGGACCCTAGTGGTCCGCTGGTTGCGCTTTTTGAAGGCACCAGCCACGAAGATCGCACCCCTTTGCCCGAAGTTGTCGCCGCTATAGAGGCACGTAAAAAACCCGCCCCGCTCCTGAAAGCTAAAAAACCCCGGCCGCGCAAAAAAGTAATTCTCGATGATTTTGGTCAGCCGCTACGCTGGGAATGGGTCGAAGAGTAAGTGCTTTACCTGGAGGCGAGGTCTACCGCAAAAATCCCGCCAGCGGCGGATACGGTTCTATTTCGCCCCTGCTCCTTGGCTGCATAAAGCGCGCTATCCGCCGCACGGAACCAATCGCTGTAGCTGTGGAAGCCGGTATGATAACTGGCCACACCCAGGCTGATTGTGCAGCGCAAATCGCCCACGCCTTTATCCGAATCAAAATGAGCGAGCTGCACTATGCGCCGTAGCCGTTCAGCGGTTGCATAAGCGGCTTCCTTGCCGGTATTGGGTAGTACCAATGCAAACTCCTCGCCGCCATACCGCCCCAACAATTCACTTTCACGTAAATTCAACCGCAGCAAGCGGGCGAGCTGTTGCAAAACCTGGTCGCCGGCCAGGTGGCCATGGGTATCGTTGATGGATTTAAAATGATCTACGTCAAGCAAAACAAGGGACAACGGCTGGGCAGTACGCTTAACCATCGCTATCAAATCGGCAACACGGGTCTCCCAGTAATGGCGGTTGTAGAGTCCGGTCAAACCATCAATCCGGCTGAGTTGTTTAAGCAATTCTTTTTGCTTGTGCAGCTGGATCGCCAGGCGATAAGTGATGGAACCGATGGCTACCGGATAGGCAACCAGCATCGGCAAACAGGAAAAGACGATCAGTTGGCCGGTTTCAAGGTTAGGTTGCCAACCGAATATCAGTAAACCAATAATCAACCCCGCCACACTGCCACCAACACCTTTGAGAAATAAGCGCACACCTCCGGCGGCGATGTTGTTCATCCACAGCATCATAATAATCATGCTGCTGGCAAGCGGGTTAAAACCCATGGCGGCAACCCAGAATCCGCCGCTGGTACTGTCAAATAAGAGATGTCGGCGCTCGGTTTGAAAAGGCGTCCGGCTGCGCAACGCCTTAAAGTACGCCAGGTGTGGCCAGATAAAACCGTTAAGCGCCCACAACACCCAAAATAATGGATGGTGCCCCTGCGGAAGCAGCGCTGCCCCCACAGCCAGTGCCCCCAGGCCCAACCCTAATGCCCGCGCGGGATAAACCCGCTTTACGAAGCTCAACCCCCTGCCAGTCTGTTCTTTCACGCTCAATGCTGTTGCCTGCTGTCTGACTGCTGTACGTGATTAATCCTAGTGTATTTTGGCGCCAAATAAAGCCATAAGCTGCGCGGAACGTAACTTTTTTACACAGCCTTACCTTCCGGCATTACCGGGGCCAAAAAAAACGCCGCGGAGCATTGCTCCGCGGCGTTTTCAAAAAATCTGGAAGGATGTGCTTATAACCAGTCCTTGCGTTTGAAATACCAGTACGGCAAGACTGCCGAGAGCAGCATCAATAACACAGCGACCACAAACCCGTATTTCCAATCTGAATGGGGGATGTATTCAAAGTTCATCCCATAGGCGCTTGCGACCACGGTGGGCGGCAGGAAAACCATCGCTGCAATGGAGAAAATCTTGATGATCTGGTTCTGCTCGATATTGATAAAACCCTGGGTCGAGTCCATCAGGAAGTTGATCTTGTCGAACAGGAATGCGGTGTGCGACATCAGGGTATCTACGTCGCGCTTGATCTCACGGGCGGTTTCCTGCAACTCAAAGGATTCGCGCAGGTGGCGCTGTAAAAAGGAAATAGAACGCTGGGTGTCCATCAGGCACAAACGGATTTTCCCATTGCTATCCTCCAGTTTAGCAAGCTGGTCGATTGCATCTTCCAGTTCCGCCTCTTCATCCTCCAGTACCATATGGCTGACTTCCTCCAGTTTGCGATGGATGTCCTCCAACACGTCTGCCAGGTTTTCCACCTTCTGCTCAAACATGGTGACCATCAGATCCTGGGGCGAAGTGACGTTCACATGCCCGGCACGCACACGCATACGCAGCAAACGGAAATCGGCCAGGTCACCATCGCGCACGGTGATCAAGCGCTTGTCCTGCAAGATAAACGCAACAGTCGCCGTGCTGTGACGGCCGGATTCACCGGGAGCAAGGAACAGGGAGTGGACATGTATGCCCACGCCGTCCTGGAAATAACGGGCAGAGAACTCGATCTCTTCCACATCATCGGACTCCGGCAACTCTGCGCGCAAAAAAGTATTCAGCTCTTCGCGCTCTTCGTCGGAAGGTTCACGGGCATCAATCCAGAGAGCGTTATTCAGCGCAAGGCGGGTATTCTCATCCGGCTGCTTGTCTTCACGCAGCGCATTACCTTGTACTTTAAACATTCTCAACATGGGTGCCGTTCTCCTCTAATAACAAGTCAGCCTTAAGCGACAGGCCGGGCGCAAAGCTGGCAGGTTTATAGCACACGCCGTTAAAACTTAAAGTATTTTATTAGGTTTTACCCATAAATCGATATGATGATTATGAAGTCAGGCAAAAAAATCCGGCTTCTGCTAAGGTGAATCGATAATTTTCCAGAGCATTCACTATGCAAATTCGCCAGGTATCCGCCGCGCTGGATAGCAAACTCGCGCAACTGGATAAAAAACTTAAACAACTCGAACAAGAACAACGCGATTCGCCAAGCTCACAACGGCATCAGGATATCGAAGCCCTGCAGCAAGTACGGGCAAAACTGGAAAAATCCAAAGCACTCGCCTGGCGTGCCCACGAATTACAGGATCAAAACGATGAAGCAAACCGCGCACGCCAGCGCCTTATCGGCCTGTCGCTCTGCGCAATCAGCCTCATAGGTGCTGCTGTTTTACTGTTTTTTGCGTTGGTCTAATCGAGGAAAGGATTTTTTGAGGGTTGTTGGCAACTCCCTGTTAAACAAGAAGTCGCCTGCTGTATTACTCCGCAACAGCCGCATCGATGAGGGGCTTCAACTCACCCTTTTCATGCATCTCGGTCACTATGTCACACCCGCCGATCAACTCACCCTTGACCCACAATTGCGGGAAGGTCGGCCAATTCGCAAATTTGGGCAGTTCGCTGCGAATATCCGGATTCGCCAGGATGTCTACATAGGCAAAGCGCTGGCCGCATGCCATCAGGGCCTGGGACGCGCGCATGGAGAAACCACATTGCGGAGCATTGGGTGAGCCTTTCATATACAGGATCACGGCGTTCTCACTGATTTGTTGCTTGATCGTTTCTAACGTGTCCATCTTTATCTACCTCGATAATCTGCATGGGACTGAATCTTGTTAAGGGATTGGCCATCTTCAACATGGACAACGGGGCTAGCCGGTATATCCGAGTATTTTGCTCAAGTATTGGCATTTTACCCTAGTCACAGTGGCCAGGCCAATCTCCCCGGGTTTGCCAAACCGGCAATTTTGCATATTCTGTCCATATCTTTTGTCTATTATCCCGATGTTGAAAGGTCGCCGGTCACTGTGAAATTCAATTTACGCATACAAGTATTTTTGGTGTTTGCCTTCTTTGCCGTGCTATTAACCAGCGGTTTATTTTTATATTCACGCTTGAGTTTTGAACGCGGTTTCAATCATTACATGGAGCAAAAAGAAAGCGCGCGCAACGCCCGGCTTATTAATGCGCTCGAACGCCAATATCGCATGGCTGGTAATTGGGATGCATTTAAAATGAATCGCAATTACTGGGAATTATTTGTATGGCAATACAGCCCAAATATACGCGAGCGCGGTGAGCGCCCTATCCCATTTCCGCTACCGCCGGAATTTAGCAACAACGATGCCGATAACGGACAAGAACGCTTTTTCATCCATCGTGATACTAAAGGCAATCGCGAGCGCGCCCCACAAGACATGGATGACTTCTTGCGGCATCAACCTTATAAACGCTTTGTGTTACTGAATGAAAAAAAGAAAGTTATCGCAGGAAAAAAATGGCGCAACGAAACGTATTTCTACAGTGATCTTAACATCACTATCGACGGTGAAGAAAAATGTGTTGGCTACCTGGGCACCCCCATGAATCCGGCATTGCGCGATTTACGCGATAACGAATTCGCCAAACGTCAGCAAAATCATTTTTTAATTATGGCAATGGTTGCACTAATCATTGCGTTAGGTTGTGCGATTCCGTTGTCCTACCTGCTAACGCAACGCGTCAAGCGCCTGGCAACCCATGTGCAACGATTAAGCAGCGGCGATTACCAACAGCGGCTCACACCGAAAGGGCAAGATGAAATTTCCACCCTCGCCGAACACCTAAATCATTTGGCCCATACATTGGAACAAACGGAACAAGCGCGCAAACGCTGGGTGGCCGACATTTCCCACGAATTGCGCACACCACTGGCAGTGTTGAAAGCAGACCTCGAAGCACTGGAAGATGGGGTACGCAAATTTGATGCAAAAGCAATTGCACGTTTGCAAAAACATGCGGCACGCCTTGCAGGACTGATTAATGATTTATACCAATTGTCACTCACCGATATCGGAGCCATGAGCTATCGCAAACACGACTGTGATTTTAGTGAAATACTCGAGGAAACCAGTGTTTCCCTGCAAGACAAGCTGACCCAGGCAGGCCTGGTACTGGAGCAACAGATCAGCAAGGAACCCTTGTGGATTTTTGCTGATGCAGAACGTCTGCAGCAACTGTTGTTGAATTTATTCAACAACAGTATCAATTACACGGAAGCACCGGGGAAAATAAAAGTATCCTTGAGTAAAACCGACAAGGCGGCGGTATTGGTGATCGAAGATTCAGCTCCCGGTGTCGATGCCGAATTACATGAGAAATTATTTGAACGGCTCTATCGCGCTGAATCCTCGCGCAGCCGTGAAACCGGTGGCGCCGGTTTGGGTCTGAGTATTTGTCGCAACATTGTGGAAGCCCATGAAGGGCAAATCAATATCAGCAACAGCGAGCTCGGCGGTTTAAAAATTACAGTGACTTTGCCATTACAGGTATCAGCATGAATATTTTGATTGTGGAAGATGAAATTGATCTGGGTGAAATTTTGCAAGATTACCTCACCAGCGAAAATTTTGCGGCGACATTAGTCAGCGACGGCGAACTGGCACTGCAAAAAATTCTTACGGAAAAATGGGATTTGGTATTACTGGATTTAATGTTGCCAAAACGCGATGGTTTAAGTATTTGCCAGGAAGTACGCAAAACCTCCCAAGTCCCCATCATTATGACCACTGCCAAAGTAGAAGAAATTGATCGATTGCTAGGCTTGGAACTCGGTGCAGATGATTATATTTGCAAACCTTTCAGCCCACGCGAAGTAGTGGCACGCGTGAAAGCCGTATTGCGCCGCACCGGAAAAGCAGAAACCGATGAAGAAGAAGGTTTGCGGCTGGATAAAGAGCGTCAATACGCTTGCGTAGGTGATCAGTGCGTTGAATTAACCAGCATTGAATTTCGTATTCTGGAAACATTATTGTTGAACAAACAACGTGTTATTTCGCGTGATACCTTATTGAAAAATGCGTATACGGATCATCGCATTGTTAGCGACAGAACCATGGATTCACACATCACCAAATTGCGCAAAAAACTACAACCTATTTGCAACGAAGATATTATTCATTCGGTGTACGGTGTAGGTTATCGCCTGCAAACATCCTGACTGTTTTTTGCCCACCGCTCGGGCTACGGAAGGTCCGAATACGGGCAATTTCTTCTCATTACCCGGTGTTTTTCTTCCCGGTTTAATGCTTCCACAGTTTTTCCATAGTTAATCACCAATATTTTCACAATCCTCACGGCATTCCTTTTTCCATCATCACGTCAAGTGCGGAATTCACGCAACAATCCGTCCAGTTTTCGCGCTTCCAGTTCCAGGTGTTCGCGCGAGCGGGTCACCTGTTCCCCTGCATCATGATTGCGGCGCGCCTGTTGCAAAATCGTGTTCATGCTGCCGGTAATTTGTTGCATGGAATGTTTTTCCTCGCCGGTTGCGCGGGCGATTTCCGTGTTCATTTTCTGGATTTGATCCACGACAACCACAATATTGGAAAATGCGTGGGAGGTATCGGAAATTCTTTCTTTGATCACCAGTGCTTTTTGCTGGGCATCACCCATAACTTCCACGGCCTTGCCAGAACCGGAAGTCAAATTGGCGATGATCGTTTCAATCGCTTTGGTGGATTCCTGGGTGCGCGACGCAAGACTGCGCACCTCATCAGCCACCACCGCAAAACCACGCCCGCTTTCACCGGCACGCGCCGCTT
The DNA here is from genome assembly GCA_021151835.1 of Gammaproteobacteria bacterium. GTDB lineage: Bacteria > Pseudomonadota > Gammaproteobacteria > Pseudomonadales > Cellvibrionaceae > Cellvibrio. The sequence goes on along the minus strand of JAGKWO010000009.1, from coordinate 204,544 downwards.
CGATGGCAGCATTTAATGCGAGTAAATTGGTTTGCTCGGCAATACTGCGAATAACTTCCAGCATCGAACCAATATTGCGGCTGTCTGCCACCAGATCTGAAATTACCTGCGACGCTTTATCAACTTCCCTCACCACTTCATCAACACCTTGTTGGGCTGATGCAACCACATTATTGCCAGCGCCGGTAGTGTTGGTAGCCTGGATCGATGCTTCGCTTGCCTGTACTGCGGCATCAACTACTTTATCCAGCATCGAAGAGATTTGGTCCACGGCCGACACGACGTGGGAAATTTCAGAAAACTGTACCTCTATACCTTTTGCAGTCTGGTCAATCGATTGCGTAATTTGTACGCTGGCGTCGGTAAGTGATTTATTACTCTGCTGCGCCTGGCCAATTAAATGCTGCAGCTTTTCAACAAATACATTAAATGCAAGGGATAAACGCCCGACTTCAGTATTTTGGTTCTCGCCGCCAAGGCGCGCGGTTAAATCACCGGAACCGGACGCCAGCTCGCGTAAATTATCGGTCACCCGCGAAATAGGTTGCACAATCGTATTGTTTGCAAATTTAAAAATAATAATTGCCAGCACAACACTTACCAGCAATGCACCGAGTAATTTATATTTCGCTGAGCTTTGCAAGTGCACCACATTACCGGTTTCACCTTCTACTTTAGTATCCGCCTCCTCTTCCATTTGCCCGATAAACTCCAGCAATTGGTCCATTAAATTATTGAGCTGGTTATATTCCTGTGTTGCATCACTACCGGCCTGCAACTTTGTCAAAAGTTCGCTGCGCGTTTGATGATATTGGATTAACAGCTGATCCAGTTTTGCCACCGTGGCCTCACCCATCAGGCCGGATTCCTTCATGCGCCCCAATGCCTGCTCTTCCATCGCAATAGCGCTATCGAGGTGGGCCTGGATTTCTGCCAGGCTTTTTTCCCGGTAATATAATTTTTGCAGCGCAATAATTTGCGCCTCCAAGCCGATTTGCCCCTCCATAGCACCATCGGCTGCATTCCATGCCGGACCGGAAATATAATCCAGTAAACTTCCAAGTTTCTCGGTGGAGCTTAATCCGACAAAAGTATTAATACCGATCAACGCAATAAAACCGGCCACCACCCACATAATCGATTGTTTGATGCTCATTCCTTCCTCACCTGCTCATTAATTGCTTGCAACAAGCCCGATTAAAATTCAATGTAGATTCGCGCTCCCAGAGCCATTGCATCATCCAGTGTTTTATCCATCGACGGATTCTGGATGTAATACAAGCTTGCCTGCGCGCTTAAATGATCAACGATCGGCGAAAAATAACTGAGTTCCCATGCGGTTTCTGCCCGCTTTGCATTTTCATTGTTAGCGAGATAAGGATCGCCGTTGCGCGCGTGGGCGACAGCCAAACCAAAACCGTCACCATCAATCCAGAAACTATTAAAGGTAATGCCGGTGCCGGCGTAATATTCCAGTTGATTGTAGAGATCATCAGCGCGCCCGAGCTGCAAAAATATGCCCGCGACATCATTAATATTTTTCTCCGCGATCATATACACACCGGTGTTGTCATCATTAATTGCTCCATCCACCGGATTTTCTACTTCGGCAGTATGCTGCCATGCACCCACCGCAATTTTATCATGTGCCTTGTTTGCCCATCCCCACTCCACTGCGCTGAACAAACCATCACCATCGTTAAATTGAACGTGTGTACCGCGCGGATTATCCGGATCTCCCGGAACACCGTCATACACAGCAGCCAATAAATATTGGTTTTCACCCTGGAATGTAATGTGTAATGCAGTCGAGGTAGTGGAGAAAATCGAAGGACCCACTTGCGATGTATCCGGACCAATACCAAAAGAAGGATGACTGTATAATCCCGAGGCTTCGAGCGAATAAAATGTCGAGTTGTAATCGTGCAAACCAAACAGCACTTTTATGCCGCCGTCAGCAAAACTGTGCTGATACCAGAATTCATAAATTTTCAGCGACTCATCAGTTGCGATATTGGAAATACCTTGCACATCGCCGGTATATTCCGACGGATCTTTCCCGGTATCACCCAACACATACACAAACCATTCCCCGTCGCTCCACCAATTCGCTTGGGCGGTATCAATAGCAAGTGTGATATCCAGGTTAGCCAATTCGCGTGTTCCCTCTTTAACACCGCCATCCAGATTGATTACAGACTCCAAAGTCAAAGCGCCAGCTAACGCATAGGCAGCCGGTTCCGCATTGTCCTCGGCGCGAGCAAAAGCAGCGACGCTCAAAAGAAAGGCTAACAACAGGGAGTTATTCATGGTTTTAGATTCCCTCTGTCTATAATCCGCAATTGCAGACGAATTATGAGTATAGACAGGGAAATCTTACGCCAAGGGTAAATTCAACGTGCAGTGCAGTCTTATCACCAAATGAAATTTTAAAATTGATCATTAGCCTATTAAGTTACCAATCAGCTTTTGGGATGTTGCTGCATCGCCAATTTACGTTTGGTGAGCGAGGTAGCTTCGTGCTCCAGGGGATTGTCCGGCCAGGGATGACGGGGATAGCGACCACGCATTTCCTTGCGCACATCCGGATAGGCCTGTTGCCAGAACGTTTGCAGGTTGGTCGTGATAGCTAGCGGACTACCGTTGGGCGATAACAAATGAATCTGCAGCGGGATTTTTCCATTCGCTAATTGCAATTGATCGCAACCAAAAAATTCCTGTAATTTTGCAGCAACCAGGGCACCACCTTCATCAGTAAACTCTACGATTACACTGCGGCCGCTCGGTAAGTCAATTTTCTCCGGTAGTAGTTTTGCAATGGCCTGGCACGCATCGTAACCCAGATAAAATTCCAACCCTTGCATCCAGGGTAGATTATCCAATTGCGTCGCCGCTGTTAAAAAGGGCGCGAGCCATTGCCCAAGTGAATGACAAAGCGTTTCATCATCCAATACCGGCAAAGCGTAAAGACCAAGGTCAGCCAGCAACCGCGCGCGCTGTAGCAATCGGTTGGCATGATCACTCCAGCGAAACTGTGCACGTCCCTTTTCTTGCCACAATTGCTGGATATGTTGTGTTAAATACCTTGGAGCTTCATTATTTTCCAGCGGAATAAATTGCTCATCGATAACGACTCCACCCATCCGCCAGGTATTGTGCAATTGCCAACGCTGTTGTTTGTATTCCAATTGTGTTTGATGCTGGCTTAATTGCCGTTGGGTATCCGAATTTAATTGAACGGCAACACCAACACCGGCATGACTTTTAGGTTTGGTATTAATGATCGGCAATACTGCCCATTGGCTGGTAAGTGGTGATTCAACACTGATGCCGGAATTCAATCGATATTTTCCCGACTCTTGCCGATAACCAATGCGATCGCTAAATGTACGCGCTAGTAAATCAGCGGCAATATCGCCCCTGGTAATTTTGATATCCAGCACTTTCATCCAGCGTTTTTGTTGCTGTTGCCATTGTCGGTTGCGCGCAAGCTCCGCTTCTGCATTTTCAATTAATGCTTCAATACCTTGCTCTGCTGATAATTCAAAATGCAATGCCAGCGCGAGTAATAAGGATGATCGGCTAATGTGCTGTGAATGCAGTAATAAAAACGCAGCGATACGTGGATGGGTTCCCAATTCACTGACGCGCTTGCCCGTATCGGTAATTGCGCCCTGATCATTGACTAATTGCATTTGTTGCAATTGTTGTTGTGCAAAAGCGAGCGCAAGTGCGTTGGGTTTTTCCAGCCAGGGTAATGATTCTGCGGGGCTGCCCCAATGGGCAATACGCAATGCAAGCGGTAAATAATCAGTTGCACGAATTTCCGGTAAATCTGCGGCAGCAAGCACTTGATCCTGTGACCAGAGACGGATGCAGTGACCTGCTTGCACACGCCCGGCGCGGCCACGACGCTGCTCGGCACTGGCCATACTGATGCGCGTTGTACGCAAACGTGAAATACCGGTGCGCTGCTCATAATCAATGCGGCGCGCGAGCCCTGAATCTATCACCAGCGTAACATCGGCAATGGTCAATGACGTTTCCGCAATATTGGTTGAGAGAATAACGCGTGGCCCCTGCGCCGGGTCCAATGCCTGGTGTTGTTCATTAGCAGCAACACGGCTGTGTAAGCGAAAAATTTTTTGCGTGGGAAAATGACGTGCAATAACCTGGGCACAATCGTCTATCTCGCGCCACCCCGGCAGAAATACCAGCACCGTTTTTTGGTGCCAATCATTTTGATTACGTAAAACACGTAATAAATGCTCGCCTACTTTTTCCGGAAACTGGTTGGGTAGTTGTTTGGATGGTTGATATTCCAGCGTCACCGGATAACAACGGCCCGCTGCAAACAGCCGATTGGAGATTTGTTGCTGCAATGCCGGGTCCGGTGTTGCACTCATCAGAATTAGCTGCAAATCATCCCGTAAAATTTGCGCTTCTTGCAGGAATACCCACGCCAGATCTTGCGTTACTGCACGTTCATGGATCTCATCAAGCATTACGCACGCAACATTATCCAAAGAAGGATTGTGTAATAAATGTTGTAACAGGACACCGGGTGTCATTAACACCAGGCGCGTGCGAGCACCCACCCGCGAGTCGTAAGGCACCTGGTAACCCACAGTTTCACCGCATCTTTCCTGCAATAATTCTGCAAGTCGACCGGCCAACGCTTGCGCCGCCAATACGCGCGGCTGAATAAGCCAAACTTGTTTATTTTCTGCGCTATGCGCCAAAACCCACAAAGGCGCAAGCGTGGACTTTCCTGCACCTGGCTCTGCTTCCAATAGCAAAGGAGTTTGTTGCAATGCGGTAAAAAAATCGTCACGCAACTGCGTCAACGGTAATAGGGGCAACGCATCCAGATCAATCACAGAAAAAATCCACTAAAAAATGATAGCAACGGTTATCAAGCCATTTATTAATGAGCATTAAAAACGATGGGTGATTTTTACACTACCAGAAAAATTGCGCCCCAAGGCTGGTTCAAACGCGCGCCCATTGCTCTGATTAACCACTACCGAGCCAACATAATTTTCATCGCTCAGGTTCGCCAACTTTAACCACCAGTCTATGCCCCAGGATTGCATTACATATTCACCCTGTACACTGAAATCCAGCGTGTGGAAACCGGGTGCGGCAACTTGGTTATTATCGGCCGTAAAAATGCGCGAGCGCTGTTGCGCCGTTAAATTCAGTTGCAACCATTTATTGCGCAACGGCAGCCATTCTACGCCAAGTTGATATTGTTCGCGTGCAACGCCGGGCAATTGTTTGCCGTCCCATTGACCCGCAGAATAATCAGCTTGCATGGATTGCGCACTGGCTTGCAATTTCCATTGATCACTCAACGAAATACGCGCAAATAATTCTACGCCTTCACGTTCGGTTTCCGCCGCATTACGAAAACTGGTGCGGCCATTCACTGATTGGTCAACCACAATTTCATTTTCGGTATCGATCATAAACTGTGTGAGCGATACGTGAAGCCGGTTTTCCTGCTGATATTGCAATCCCCATTGATGCTGGCGATTAATCGCTGCTTGCAATTGAATATTCAGGCCCGTTGCATTGGCGCTGTACGCCATCTCTGTCAGCGTTGGCGTTTCATAACCACGACCGGTGCTGGCGAAGATTTCCCATTGGTTATCGAGCTGATAATTTCCGCCGAACGCATAAGAATGTTCGCGATAATCGCGCGCACCCGAGTCATCCGGATTACCGGGAACAATAAAATAATCATCGACATCCACATCGAGCCAGGTACGCCTTACTCCGGTATAAACCGTCAATGGCGCCAGTGGATTTAGTTGGACCAGCGAATAAACATCGCGGCTGGTCACATCACCCGTTTCGTCGCGACGCAGGTCGCCAGCAATTCCAAGGTTATTGACATAACCGCGACGGCGATCTTCCATTCGGGCCACTTCAGCCCCCACACTTAATTCCAGCGGCATCGAAAAAAATGCAGCACTCCGTGTGATGGTGGCACTACCGCCAGCGAAATCCCGCGCCAGGTCCACAACACCGCCACTGCCGGAAATTCCGTCACCGCTAAAACCGAGGTATTGGGTGATATCGCGCTCGCCCTGCCAGAGCGACGTCTGCCAGCGAGTTGTGCCCCCCTGCTCGCGCAAGCTGATTGATGTTTGCCGATGTTTGATACTTTTACGTGTGTTGTAAGTTTCAGCCAATGCATTTTTTTGCCAGGGATCAACTCGCCATTGCTCAGGCGTTAACCCGAGCGGATCTTCCAGTAATGGATCATCGCTCTGCTCATGCTTAATGCGCAGATCCAGATCATCAGCAATGTTGTAGAACAGTTGTAATGCGCCTTGTTCACGCTCGGCGGCGGAATGGGGACGATCACCATCCACACGGGTGTCTGCAAACTGGCCACGCAGGGCAATATCACCATGGCGAAAATCGCCTTGGACCTGATAGCGTTCCAGTCCCTGGTCCCCACCGGTGCCAGCCACACTTAATTGACTTTGCCCGGGCGCGGCGGTTTGCAGTGATATCACACCACCCGAGCTGTTGCCGTACAGCGATGCCAAAGGTCCACGCAAAACCTGCGCAGAGGTCACCGTATCCAGCATCACACTGGATAATTGCCCCTGACCGTCGGGTGTGGACATAGGAATACCGTCAACCAGCAAATCGATGCCGCGCACCCCGAATGCAGACCGGGCCCCGAAACCACGCAAACTGATGCGGGTGTCTTGCGCATAATTCGTCCGCGAATCCACTTGCACCCCGGGAATAGCCATCAGTAACTCCGCAGGATCCAACCGCGCTCCGGGGCTAAAATCAGCTGGCGTATTAACAATAGATTGACGTGTCAACTTCCATTGATCGGATTGGGAACCGTATATCACTAATGTTTCCACAGTTGTTGGTATTTTTTCTGCATTACTTTCAATGGCTGCAAGTGTCATTACTAAGGTGCAACCAACGGATAAGACGGCGGATGATTTCATAACGTGACAAGACTCATAGCGCGAATATTTAACCGGGCATCATTGTGTAGGATGGCTATCATAGACTCATCCATTAAAACTATTTTTTACATCGTTCGCCTGAACTCTTATTTGGCAAACAGCTTCTATACTCAAGACGAATGCTTCAGGACGATTTTATGCCACAAGAATTCCACAACCAGTTAGAAAAATTGCGTCAACAATTTGCCGCGAACTTGCCCGAGCAAGCGCGCAGGCTTGAATTAATTTGGGGTCACCTGCGCCATCTCAATTGGAGCGAGCAAGGAATAGCGGCCCTTGAACAGTTCGCGCACAAAATGACGGAGACGTCGACCAGCTTTGGTTTTGCCGATTTGCGCCAGAAAGCCGGACAACTGGAGCGCTATATTCACGACATGAAAGCATTGGGGCGAAATTTTGGCGGCCCCGAATATGCGCAAGTTGAAGAGTTGGTTAAACAATTAACGGAAAGCCTCAATAGCCAGCAGGAACACACTGAACCCGCAACAGCACCGGATACCCGAGCGGAAGCTAAAGAAAAAACTGTTTTTTTAATCGACCCTGATCGCACGCTTGCAACACTTTGTACAGCGTATTTACGCAATGCCGGTTTTATCGTTGAATATTTTGATAATCCCCAAAGCTGTATGCAACGCTTGTACCTCGACTCTCCGGACATCATTTTATTTGATCCGGATTTTGAGGGCTCAGGCCTGCAAGCGTTAGGCAACTTGCGCAAAATAAAAGCGTTACTACTGCAAAACACCCCCATCGTGCTTATGTCGGGCCGAACCGATTTGAATGCGAAGTTGCGCGCTTTGCGTGCTGGCAGCAGCGACTATCTGATTAAACCGATCGATTTTAATTTCCTGATAGAAAAACTGATCCAATTAATCAACCAGAACAACAAGACCTATCGCGTAATGGTGGTGGACGATGACGAAGCGGTCACCGGTCTGCAAGCAGAAATCCTGCGCTATGCGGGCATGGAGGTTCTCTGTGTAAACCAGCCACTCCATAGCCTGCAGCGTGCAGCGGAATTCAAACCGGACCTGGTCATTCTGGATATGCACATGCCGGATATCAACGGTATGGAGCTGGCGGTTTTGCTACGCCAGGACCCGGAATTTTTACTGCTGCCAATAATATTTGTCACTGCCGATACCGATGTTAATTTGCATCGCAGCATTCGCGCACTGGGTGTTAACGCACTGCTAACAAAACCATTTGAAGCCAACGGTTTGATCGAATGCTGCCGACAGGCGCTCACTGACACTACCCTGCTTAAAACCCGCGTGGCACGGATTACCCGGCACACGCAAAAGCCCCAGCAGATCAATCGCAGTTATTTTTTCAGTGCCCTTGAAGAGGAATTACACAGCAACACCGCGAGCGGGCAGACCAGTGCACTGTATTACATCAGCGTGGATAAATTATCTGAAATTGGCCAGCAATTAGGGCAAGTAGAATTGATTCGCCTGCATGAGCATTTTTGTGAATTACTTGATGAAACCCTCGGCAGCGATGAGCAATGGGCCGATTTATCCAACCTGGTAGCCTGTGTTCTGGCGGGCAAACGCAGCCCGGAATTCCACCGGCAGCGCGCCGAGCAAATAAGTAAATACCTGAGCAGCCACAGCTATAACGTCAAAGGGCAGCATATTTCACTGGCCGTTAAACTGGGCGTGGTAATGCTCGAATCCAGCCTTGCAACCGCGAATAATGCCCTCTTGCGCGCGGAACAAGCGTTCGAGGAGCAACTGGGGAACGCCAAAGAAAATGCCAATGACTTTACGCCAGCACCGGCTGCACCCGCTCTGACCATTAAAAACCAGCCCGCTACGCAAATAGAATTCAGCCGCGATTTGCTGCTGGCATTCCAGCCAATTATCAGCCTGGAAGAAGCACAGATTGAACACTTTTCGGTACTTACCCGCCTGCGCAACGAAGGCGGCGATCCCATACCGGCCGGGCAATTTTTGAACCGTCTTACCCAGCCGGGAAAACGCCTGGAACTGGATCGCTGGGTATTACAGCAAGCTGTTTCAGCTATTGCAGACAATAGCAGCACACGAGAGCTGGCAACGTTATTTATCCATCTGGCAGAGGAAACCCTGCAACAGAGTTCATTCTTTTCCTTTACGGCCAATGTCCTGCGCTCATCGCGTTTGCGTGGCGAGAACCGGCTGGTATTCATGCTGGAGGAAAATTGGCTAATCAATCATTTCCACCAGGCGAAAGAGATCGCCAGAGCATTGCAGGATATTCGCTGTGGGATTTGTATTACCCGCGCAGGCGAAAATGAACAAGCCCTGCAAATACTGGAGCAATTGCCATTCAGTTTCCTGCGTCTTTCACCCAAATTGACCAACGATGGGAATAACCCGACATTGCTGGCACAGTTTGTCTCGTTAGCGAATAAAAAAGGGGTTCAGGTGATTGCCACCCAAATCGAAAATTCCCGTAACCTTTCCAGCCTGTGGGTACAAGGCGTGCGCTTGTTTGAAGGCTTTTTTATCCAGCCACCGGATGTCGGCTTCCACCTGAAAAATGACATTATCTTTGCCAAGGAATTTGTGCAGGGCAATAATTTTAACCTGTCATAAAAGCCGGTTAACCTGTTATTAAAAACAATTTTACGCTATTAAAAAACACGCCATACGGCAGCAAATTTGCCAATATTCGCAATAACTTATATATTTGCTGCCTATTTTTTGCCGCGCGTAACGTAATTTCCGCGATCCGCCCGTCAGTAATAATGCCTGACCAGCAAAAAATCCCTCTGCTTACTAATGAATATTAATCGCCTGATGGCCTTTCCCTGATCGGCCTGCGGCTTTGTTTTTTTACGGAGATTGCCATGACCAGCCTGATGAACACTTACGGCACCAGAACCCTTACCCTCACCAGAGGCGAAGGTAGCCGAGTGTGGGATGATCAGGGTAAATCCTATCTGGACGGAATCAGCGGCATCGCCGTGTGTGCCCTGGGTTATAGCCATCCGGCAGTGACTAAAGCCATCGCTGAACAGGCGGCTACACTGATACATACCTCCAACCTGTACAACATCCCCCAGCAACAACGTTTGGGCGATCTGCTGATTCAGGTTTCGGGCATGGACAAAGTATTTTTTTCCAACTCCGGCGCGGAAGCCAATGAAGCGGCGATCAAAATCGCGCGCAAATACGGCAATGATAAAGGGGTGAAAAACCCGACCATTATTGTGATGAGCAATAGCTTCCACGGCAGGACCATGGCGACCCTCACCGCCACCGGCAATACCAAGGTACAAATCGGTTTTGAGCCACTGGTGGAAGGTTTTATCCGTGTTCCTTATAACGATGTCCCGGCAGTAAAAGCCGCTCTTGCCGAACACAAGAATATCGTCGCCATCCTGGTTGAACCGGTCCAGGGCGAAGGCGGTGTACGTGTGCCTGCGGCTAATTACCTGAACGAGTTGCGTGCTATCGCCGATCAACACCAGTTGCTGTTGATGCTGGATGAAATCCAGACCGGCAATGGCCGTACCGGTACCTACTTCGCTTACCAGCACAACGGCATCCTGCCGGATGTGGTCACTACCGCCAAAGGCCTGGGCAACGGTATGCCGATCGGCGCCTGCCTCGCACGCGGCAAAGCCGCAGAAGTTCTGCAAGCCGGCAACCACGGCACAACATTCGGCGGCAACCCGCTGGCCTGTAGCGCAGGTATTGCGGTAGTAGAGACGTTACAGGGTTCAGGGTTGATCGACCGCGCCAAAGTTCTGGGCGACAAGCTTTTGAATGACTTTAAAACGGCATTGGCAGGTAATGCCAAAGTGGTCGAGATTCGCGGTAAAGGCTTGATGATTGGTATTGAGCTGAATGCACCTTGTGGTGACCTGGTCCAGAAAGGCCGGGACCTGGGTGTACTGATCAATGTAACCGCCCTGAATACCATCCGTTTGCTGCCCACCTTTATCCTCACGGATGCGGAAGCCGATGAACTGGTTGCCAAGGTGGTACAACTGGTTACAGAGTTTTAAACAAGTGCGCGCAATAACGCGCGCACTGCAATATAAAGAGCATGATTATGGTTCCCTCCAAGGCGCCGAGACATTTCCTGACCCTGAACGACGTTAACCGCGACGAACTCCAACACATCATCGCGCGTGCCATCGAACTCAAAGCCCTGCTGCGCCAGGGTAAAGCACCAGCCCTATTCGATAATAAAGTGCTGGCCATGATTTTCGAAAAAAACTCCACCCGCACCCGTGTCTCCTTTGAATCCGGCGTTGCCAAATTGGGTGGCCATGCAATTTTCCTGTCGACCAAAGATTCACAACTCGGCCGCGGTGAGCCCATTGAAGACGCTGCGCGTTGCATCGCCAGCATGGTCGATATGGTGATGATCCGTACCTTTGGCCACGATACCGTCGAACGCTTCGCCGAATACTCACGCGTACCAGTGATCAATGGGTTAACCGATGAGTTTCACCCATGCCAGCTACTGGCGGACATCCAGACTTACGTTGAACAACGCGGTTCGCTCGCGGGCAAAACCGTTGCCTGGGTAGGCGATGGCAACAACATGTGCAACTCCTATATACAGGCCGCCGAGCTGTGCGATTTTGAATTGCGTATTGCCACTCCGAAAGGTTTTGAACCGGAAGATGAATTTGTAACGCCCTACCAACATCGTGTGGCATTAAGCAATGATCCGCGTGCAGCAGTTGCCGGCGCTGATCTGGTTGTGACTGACACCTGGGCCTCCATGGGCCAGGAAGATGAAAAGAAACAACGCGAAAAAATCTTTATGGGCTATCAAGTCAATAAAGAACTGATGAGCCATGCCAATAGCAACGCCGTATTTATGCATTGCCTACCAGCCTACCGCGGTAAAGAAGTCAGCGCGGAAATCCTGGACGCCCCAGACTCGGTTGTTTGGGAAGAAGCGGAAAATCGTATGCATGCGCAAAATGCGTTGATGGAATTCCTGTTTAATCATTAATTCTTTTGATCGCGCTAAAACTAAAAAAACCCGCTCTTGAGCGGGTTTTTTATTGCGCACCAAAAATGCACCCATCAATAGACAACGTTGTCTTTTTTGCACCAGAAGCAACCACACAAAAACACCAAAACATTACAATAGGTAACAAAAAGCCATTACGTATGCCTCTATTTTGTGCTTTTAATAACTTATTAAAGTTAAAATTATTTTTAATATTTCATATATGAATAAAAATACTGTTTATTTCGCTTTTAGTGACAAAACAGTTTAAAAAATCGTAACAAAAGGTAACAAATAAATTTTCCGCTTGCCTATAATCAACTTGCGAGCTGATGACAACGTTGTTTCCCCCGACATCCTATTGTTTAGAGGTTTTTTATCATGACTAAAGTTCCTTTTGTAAAAGCACTGGCCCTGGTTTCACTGGTTAGCCTTTCTTCCTTCGCAAGCGCTTACTCTTTTGTTTCTTACAAAGAAGTTCCCGGTGTAGTGCAAAGCGTGAGTGAAGCGGCAAGCACTATCACTATTAAAACCGAGGCTGGCGAAACCAAAACATTTAATGTAGTGAAAGGCGCGAAGGTAGCAACCACCAAAGGCCGTGCAATGAAGTTGGCATCATTGAGAGCGGGTGATACTGTTACGCTAAAAAATCGCGTGTCCAATCCTGTTGCCGGTGAAATCAAAGGCGAAATTCTTGCCGTAAATTCTGAAGATCTCACCGTAAAACTGCGTGAACACAAAACACAAAATATTCTGCATGTAAAATTCAATGAAGAAGTTCGTGCTACCGGAATTGGCAGCGAATCTTTTGCGAGTCTGCGCAGTGGAAATGAATTGGTTGTTCGCGCGGATGCCAAATAAACAACAAGCTCTGGAGATTAATTACAATTATTGTTGTGATGACCACTGCAACGAGCCCCGGCTAAGGGGCTTGTTGTTTTAAAAGTTGCAGACATTATTTACTACACACTTAAATTAATTTCCTGGATAACACCCGCCTTACCATCCTCGGTTAAATAGATTCCGGAATTAACCACGTCGCCCAGCGAATTGTTGCCTTCATCTTTTAACTGGAATGGCGATGACACATGCCCGAGAAAAATCGCACCGATATTTTTATCACCCAGTGCCGCCAATTGCGCACTTCCATCTTCATTGATCATCCAGATGCGCAGCTGGTGATAAATACTGTCCGCTTCATCAATAAAATTATTTCCGTCTTCGTCGTACACAGCCAGTTCTGCAAAACCACGCCCGCTACTGGGCCCAAATAATTCACCGCCATTGTTAATAGTGCCATCGCCATTTTTATCCAATGCCAGATAACCACTGCCCGGCCGCAACTGTGCAATTTGCTCTGTGGTTCCATTGTTATCCAGATCAAATTCAAAACGGGTTTGACTGAGTGCAGCGCCCTGCCCGTCAAAGTTAATCACCAAGGGATCAATTTTTTTGCTGCCCGCCTGTAAATCAAGATTGGATTCCTGCACGAATTCGCGGCTCATATTCATAGCGACGGAAAAATCAATTTCGCGGCCATCGGCAGTGCGCACAACGCCAACCGCCTGGAACTTCAATGTTTCCTGTTCCTGGTAGCGTTCATGGCGTTGATAAACCACACCGGGGCCGGTGTTAGCACGTGTTGTGGTTACACGCGCAGGCGGTGTTGTCTCTACGTCCAGCGACTCCATCTTCGCCTTTATTTTTGTACGCATTTCATCGGGGGTAGTTACTTTCAATTCGTTCCCGGTGATGGATTTATAGAGGGATTCCAGAATCATCAGGTTTAAGCGTGAACGCGAATCCATGTGGGGAGTTAAATCGAGAGTCTCTTTGGTGCGGTACATCGCCAGCAATGAACCAACCCGCGATAAATCCACTTCCGGTTCCGGCGGTGCAATATGCTCCGCAAATGTTGGCTCGTTCGGCGGCTGGTCCAGCCATATTTCTATAACTTCGGTCACTTTATGTTCTTCGCGATAATCCCGTTGCGCGGCCATGCCAATCCAGGCGTTCGAAATAATCATAATGCCATCCACTTTTGCTGAGAATTGTAGGGATGCCCCCATACCAAAGAGTGAGGGCTAATCTCTATAGCGGCAAAAACGCTTGTTATTTGAGCAAAAAATGATGGCAGAATTAGAATCTTTTGTTATGGATGACAGCGCCGGATTGCGGGTTAGTAAAAGAACGGGAATAAGGACAGGAATGATTTAAATAAAAATATGAAGGGCTTAATTGCGCGCGAGGGACGCCAACTGGGTTTTGTAGCGTTGATGCAGGATGTTCACACGGAATACATACGTTTTGGTTTCTTCAAATGGCGGGACGCCGCGATATTTCTCCACCGCTCCAGGCCCCGCATTGTACGCAGCCGTTGCGAGGGTAATGTCGCCCTTGAAACGTTTAAGCAACCAGGCGAGATACTTGACCCCACCTTCAATATTATCAGCGGCGTTGGCCACGTCTTTTACTCCCATATCGCGTGCAGTGCCCGGCATTAGCTGCATTAAACCATTCGCACCCTTGCGCGAACGGGCGAGTGGATTAAAGTTGGACTCCGCATGAATAACCGCACGCACCAATGCGGGATCGACACCGTATTTGCTCGCATTACGGCTGATGGAATAGGTAAATTCAGTGAGATACAAACGGGTGCCACGCCAATCAATACGCGAAAGCGGATTACAGGCATAGCAAGAGTTGTAAACAATCACTTCAAAATCGGTTTTGTGGGGCTGGCGATCAGAATAGGCTACTGCGCCATCTTTGCGATATTTAAAAAACTTGAACTCCTGCTTTTTCGCAGCGGCTTCATATTCTTTTCGTTCCTGTTCCTTGCGCGCCTTTTCATCGGCCGCCGTTTGTTCCGCGACCCGGCGAACCTGGGCTTCAAAATCGGAAAGGCTCGACTCCTGTGACCTTGCCTCTGCCACTGTCGCGGCCTCGACGACTTGATCTTCGGCCCACAGCTGCCCGCTGGCGAAGGCCAGAAGCATGCTCAAGGTTAAGGCGGAAGATAATCGCACAGCAAATTCTCATAACGGATGATTGGTCACGGATGAGTGACCGGGAGATTGAGTGTAGCCCAGCGGCAAATTTCGTGTGGCACAAGAATCTGTTTTCGTGACCTGACTCGCGTCTTCCAGCAGCAGTCCATCAAGACTCCAGCCACACATCCCTGACCCAATGCCACACTGACGGCCAGGTTTCATCGGTTAAATCGCCATCGCGCCAAAATAC
This sequence comes from Gammaproteobacteria bacterium, assembly GCA_021151835.1. Lineage (GTDB taxonomy): Bacteria > Pseudomonadota > Gammaproteobacteria > Pseudomonadales > Cellvibrionaceae > Cellvibrio. The sequence goes on along the minus strand of JAGKWO010000009.1, from coordinate 189,326 downwards.
CACTTCGCCTTCCGGTTCGACGCAATAGTAATTGCCGTTGGTTTCACAGAGTGGCATCAGGTAACGCGGCACACCCTGGGACCAGGCAACAGCCGTCACTTCAGGTAAATAGGTGTGGGAATGGGGATCGGCAGCAGTCACCGGTTCGATACCACCGTAAACCACGTCGCTGGCTTCCAGTAAAAAGGTACGCATCTCGCGCGGGATCGGCAGAAGGATCTCTTCCTCTATCTCGACCAGACGGTCTTCATCGGGTAATTCCAAAGGTACCGGCACGGGTTCATTGTATCCGCGCAGTAAATCCAGAACCTCATCGATATCAGCCATGGAGCAACCTGTCACTAACTAAGGGAGACGGACTATAGCCCGAACGGCAACATCCTCACAATACCCGAATTCCAACTTATCCGGGGCTGAAGCCGAACTGGCATTTCCAGCCGCGGAGAGTGAGTCCCGAACACAACAAACTGTGCCGCACCCATGACATATTAAAAATGTTAACTACTTAGAGCGGGATAAAAAACTAACAATCCGGGCAGAAATCCCGGTGAGCAGCGGCATTTGTCATTAACCTGAAATAATTTAACAACAGCTACTGGCGATTCGTTACTGTTTCTTGAATTCATCAACGTCTGTTGATTTATTATTTTCTTGTAGCAACGCCTGGCGTTGTCGCTCATAGGTTTGATAATCGGGGCTCAAACGCTGCAAACATTCTGCACGTTGTACACCGCTTAGCAATTCACATTCATTACGCTGGCTGGTTTGGACTGAATCGTAAACCTGTCGCTGGCTGCAAGCCAACAAAAATATCACCGCAAATAAACATAGCCATCTCATAAGGTAGTCCCCGTTATCGATGAATTTACCAGGTAGATTATCGACTGGATAATTAATACGGGGTTCCTGTTGGATACGATCTGTTACAGGTTGCGGATCAAGTCACTATTTACCAAATAATGAAAGTTGCTGGTCAACCAATTGATTTAACGATTCATTTAAAAAATGCAAAATACTATCGGCCACTGGCGTTAATTGTTTATCGATATAATGCTGGTAATCAATCGGGCTTTGGCGCAACGCCATATCCACTTCGTACTGCCCCACCGGTTCAGGACCATTGGTGGTAATCAAATAACTGATCCAGTCCCCGCGTCGCATGGATTCCCCCGTGAGTTGTACATATTTGCGCGCAGCCTGTACATGGGGTGGAACATTTTTTTGGTATTCGTGCAAATGACGACGCAACCGCTTGCGATAAATCAATTCCAGGTCGCGTTTGCCTGCCAAAACCTCATCGTTGGTAGAACGCACAAAATCCAGATAATCCTCGCCGGCAAAAACCTTGCGATAAAGTTCACTTTGAAAATCCTTCGCCAATTGGGTCCAGTCTGTGCGCACGTTTTCCAGACCTTTAAAGACCATTTCTCGTTTGCCGTTCACCTCTACCAAACCGGCATAACGTTTTTTGGTGCCCAGGTCCGAACCGCGAATCGTGGGCATTAAAAAACGCAGGTAGTGGGTTTCGTATTGTATTTCCAATGCGCTGTTAATATTAAATTCAGTGAGTAAGGTTTGTTGCCACCATTGGTTTAATTCTTTTGCGAGGCGTTTGCCAATCACATCGCATTGCGCCGGCGTTTTTGCAGGCAAACCAGTGCAATTATTTTCCAGCCATACAAATAGCGAATCCGTATCGCCATAAATAACCGCGTAGCCTTGCTGCTCAATCCAATCCCGGCTGCGCTGGATAATATCGTGGCCACGTAAGGTAATTGAACTACATACACGCGGATCAAAGAAGCGGCAGCCGGTAGAACCGAGCACACCGTAAAAGGAATTCATAATAATTTTTATGGCGTGCGACAGGGGCGCATCTTTATGTTGTTTGGCGCGATCACGTGCCGCAGATAATTGTTCAATAATCTGCGGCAGAATATGATCATCACGCGCAAAATAAGCACCATTAAAACCGGGTACTGTTTGTTTTTCATCGAGTTGGCGATGTTGCGCAACCCAGAACGCACAAGGGTCAATTAAAAACGTACGGATAATACTCGGATACAGGCTTTTAAAATCCAGCACCAATACATTGTCATAAATGCCCGGCTGTGAATTCATGACGTAGCCACCAGGGCTGTAAATATCGGATTCCAACTCACCCAGGTTAGGCGCAACGTAACCACGGCGGTGCAAACGCGGCAAATATAAATATTCGAAAGCAGCGACTGAACCGCCAATCCGGTCCAGTAACACACCGGTCAATTGGCTGCGCTCCATTGCAAATGCCAGCAGCTCCTGTTGCAGAAAAATTTTCCATACCAGTTCACAATCGCGCAGGTTGTATTCCGCCAATGCAAGCTTGTCAGTGTTAAATAACAGGGTAATATCTTCGCCACGATTATCGCCGCTTAGCAATTTCCCTTGTCCGAGTAATTTTTCTGAAACATTTTGCAGCGAATAGCTTTCGTAAGTGTAATTAGCGGCTTTTAATAATTCGATGCCGTCAAGGGCCACGCGCCCGGGAATAACTACATAGCTGCGCCCGGTATCCGCATCGTCATGGCGCCAATGAATCGCCTGCCCGCCGCGTCCCAATTGCAAGTCCATCTGCAAGCTGTTACAAATTTTCTCCAACACCAGCAAATCAAATTGCACCAGGCTCCAGCCAATCAAAATATCCGGGTCGGCAGCCTGTAGAAATTCAAAAAAAGCCAACAAACATTGTTTTGCATCGGCGCAAAAAATAACGATGTCAGTATTTTCTCCCGCACCGACCATAAATACTTTTTGCCCTGCATCACACCAGACACCAATCGAATAAAGTTGTTTGGCATCCATAGACGTTTCTATATCAAGCGATAGCATCTTCAAGGACGGGCGCCACAGGCTATCGCTGACCGGAGCCAGCCTGGGATTGCGCAACGGCACGCTGTTGGATGAAATCTCGATCTGTGCAGCCGCTGTAATAAAACGCTCCATCAAATAGCGCTCGGGCGGGCGGATATCACCTTCCCAAAAATTGATGCCTTGTTGTTGAAAAATATCCTGCGCATCACGCGCAACGCGATGTTGCTTGAAATACAGTGCGTTGACCGGCTGGTTGTGAAAAGTTTTTAAATCGACTTCTGCCATACGCCATTGCCGCAGGGATTTAAGTCGCTGGTGAATTTCTTGCGCTTGCTCGCGTAGCACAAACAACACCACTTCCTGTGCGGTAATTTGCGTCCAGCAACTACCTGTTCCGGTAGCCCACCATAAATCAAGCACAACCCCTTCACGGGTATCACGCCATTGGCGGGTTAATAAAAAAGCATTCGTAAACATCGGGGGCAAATAGCTATTACTGGTTGGGCAACCAGTATAACGTGTTTTTGTTAAAAAAAATTATGTTGCCGCAGAGATATCACCTTCATCCTGCAGTTGAATAAACCGGCTTACAGCGTGTCGGCCAACGACATAATGACCAATACGATTGTCACTTAAAACTTCCACCATCATGCACGCTTACCTCATATGCAAACGTCATCACCACGAAGTGGTGTCGGGTTGTTCTATTGCCTGATTATCCGATGGGAACAGCGATATCTGATCTGCTAAGATTCACGCCGCGTTGAACCAATCGGCGCGCTGCGTGTGATTACCATCCTGGCCCCTACCTACTTTGCGAATTAAGGAGCATTCCATGTCCTGGTACATCCATCCCTGTAAAAATATTCAGTCATCATCCAAACAATCCTACGAAATGAATGATGTGGTCTGCACTAATTGCCTGAAAGCGGGCCTATGGGCAGCTTACGATGGAGAAGTCAATAATAAGGTCCTGCAAGACGAGCGCGACGAATTAAATGCACTGATTACCTACGCAAACAATCTTGCTACACGCCTGGAACAATTGAACAGGCAGCGGGAAATCCTTGAACTGGCCCGTAATTCCCCATCACAGGATTACAGTGAGGAAACATTATTGGAGAGCCTCGGGCAATTACAGGCGGCGGTAGCACGAACTGCGACAAAATTACAGGATGCAAAAAAGGAAATTGACGATTTTGGCAATCTGGAAAAAGTGCGTGTGGGAGCAGAGAAAGTTTACCAAGACACCAAAAATATCCAGCAGAAATCCGGAAAAAATAAACTTTATATCGGCAGCCAAACGTTTGTAGCGCTCCACGCCCAAGGCAATAATAGAAAAAAATTACGCACACTGAATGTCAATGATTGGAGCTGGGGTTTGAACCTGGCCTGGGTTGAAGGTGGAGTGGCATCGCGCGCGGAATTTAAATTAAAACTATCCGGCAGGGGCGATTACGATGATATCCCGCAACGCATCCTGGAAAAATTTCGCATGGAGCCGGATATGGATTACAAAAAATTCCTGAGCCTGTGTGAAAAAGAAGGTGAAAACACCTTGTTGTATTACAGCAAGCAAGGTTCGGAAGATCGCCCTTCCTGGACTGCCATGGAAATCGCAGCCTTATTAAAGCGCGGCTACAGTTTCCGTTTCACTCCACGCAAAAGTAATAATCGACTGGAAAAGATATCACTGGTGGCAAATGCCTGATAAATCCATCAGGCCAATCTTTCCGATTGGCCTGAACTATTTCAATGCCTGGGTTTCGCTTCGATAACTGTATTTTTACTGTCTATCCAGTATGTTCAATTATTAAATTTTTAGCGATTTTTTCAATAAAAATTAATGTCTCGTCAAAAACTCCGTTAACGAAGCAAGATCTACCGGCTTGATTAAATGCGCATCGAAACCGGCTTCGAGTGAAAGGCGCCGGTCTTCTTCCTGGCTCATACCGGTCAAGGCAACCAATTTGAAACCCTCTGCGCGCACCTTGCGAATACGGCGAGCCGCTTCATAACCATTCACTTCCGGCATGCCAATATCCAATAAAATTAAATCGGGATAAAACGCTTCCGCTTTTGTTATTGCTTCGAGGCCATCGTATGCAACCTGTATTTCGTGTCCCATTAATTGCAGGAGCGCAGCAAGGCTAGTCGCGGAATCCAGATTATCATCCGCGATTAATATTCGTAGCGGTCCCGTATTGTTCGCCCCAATACCCGATTCTATTGCAACCGGTGCGGGAGCTTGCCGATGCAGTACCGGGAGCCGGATAATAAATTCACTACCACACCCAATACCTTCACTATGGGCTTCTACGGTGCCATTGTGCAGATCGACCAAACTTTTCACCAATGCCAGCCCCAAACCCAACCCGTTGCGAGTGCGCTCCAGAGATTTATCCACTTGCACAAACATTTCAAAAATATGGTGCAAATCAGCGTGTGCAATGCCAATACCATTGTCGCGCACGCGGATGATTGCAATATCATTCGCTAATTCGGTATCAAGCCAGATTTTTCCTCCTTTGCGGGTAAATTTGCTCGCGTTGTTCAGGAGATTGCTAATAGCTTGCGTTAAACGGATGGGATCACCGTGAATACAAATGGAGTCGGTCGGTAAGGTTACAATTAATTCCTGATCCAGCTCATCAAATAATGAACGACTGGTTTCAACGGCATGGTCAATGATTTGCGCAAGGTCAGCATCTTCTTTTCTAAGCTCAATTTTGCCCTGGGTAATTCGATTCACATCCAGCAAGTCGTCAACTTGTCGCACCATATGATCCACTTGCCGATTTAAAATTTCCGCTGCCAGGCGTGACGTTTGCGCATCGCCATTAGCGCGCAACAAAATTTGCCCGGCATTGCGGATTGCGGCTAATGGATTACGCAATTCATGGGCGAGCAATGCAAGAAATTCATTTTTACGATGATCAGCCTCACGCAAAACCTGCTCTGTTCGAATGCGCTCTTGCATCGCCAAATGATGCACCATAATTACCGCGGCGGCATTGGTCAGGGTACTGGCCACTTCAAAATCGCGCGGAGTTGCCGCGCGCGGTTGTTGGTAATAGATGCAAAAAGTGCCCACAATTTTCCCGCCGGTAATCCTCACAGGAAAAGACCATGTTGCACGGAAGTCAAAGCGGCGGGCAATCCACAAATACGGCGTCCACTCAGGGTCTGCATCAACATCCGGATAAATTAATGGCGTTCCCCGGTGTGCCGCCAGGCCGCAGCCAATAGAATTGGGGCCCACGGGAAAATCCCCTATTACACGCGTATATTCTTCGCCCATTCCGGTAATGTGATTAATTGCAGTGCCTTCAGGATTCACCAGAAAAAACGACGCCTTGCCACCGTCGTCCATGAAATTAATGGCACACCGAATCAGCATATCCAGCGACTCTTCCAGAGGCGCGCCATTAATGGATGCCATAAAGGCTTCCTTCTGGCCCTTTAACCAGGTTTCATTGCGGCGCAATGCCTGCTCGGATTCCCGTAGTTGCGTTGAATCGTAGTAATAACAAACAACACCATATTTGCCATCCGGAAGGGTAATGCGATGCAGCTCCCACTCATACGCTTCCACTGCATCAATGTCGGCCCGCGCCTCAATATAATCCAATGAGAAAAACGGTTCGCCGGAATCCAGGGTGTGGCGAAATTTATTGATCACCGACACCGCGACTTCTTCAGGCCAAAGCACACGGATAGCTTCGCCAAAATCCCGCCCTATGACTGGATTAACGTTGCGGAACGCGCGCTTTTTAGACTCGGCATTCATTAATGAAATACGGAAATCCGCATCGATAATGTACAACCCAAAGGGCGCCCGTTCCACCAGTGAGAAGAGCGATTCCCAATTCAAACGCACTGACTCGGAGAGGTGTTCATGCTTATTAACCATGCTAATTACTCGGTGATGTTCAATATGAGCCGGGAGTTTTGTTTAGCCAGATTTAAGCATGCATCAGGGCTGCTCAAACAAATGAAATAGCGCAGCACTATAAAACGGAAAGCAACTTTTCAACAGCTGCCTTACACGACAAGATGATAAATGGTTATAACAAACTGATATCGGGGACCAGCTTAATTGATACCGGCCCCATACCAGGGCATTCGAAATTAAATGCTATTCACCATGTTAACAAGCAATTCATCCATTACCCGGCGTGTGATTAGACCTTTCCGGTTGGGCCGTCGGACTTTGGTAAGGAATCAATAAACTGTTCTACTTTTGCTTCGGCTAACCTTACACCACCTTCACAATCCGGCGGGGTATTAGCATCTGGGCAATTGGTTTCCTGTTTGACTTTTTTATCGCATTCCAAAACGTCTGCTTTTATTTTATCCAGGCATTGGTAGTACTCGATCATTTTCTCAACATTACCCCAAGGAGTATAAGGTGGTGCAAACACCATCGCCGTACAGCGTTTTGCCTCATCTTTTGCCGCCGCAATACATAGATCTACTCGCCGTGCCATTTCGGGGCGATCACAACAAATTTCTTGCGGTTGTGGTGGATCATCCTGTGGTTTTGGATCCTCTTTTTTTGGCGGAGGATCGTCGCGTTTCGGCGGTGGGTCTTCCTTGGGCGGATCGTCTTTTTTTGGTGGTGGTTGTTCACAAGCGATGCGGGTAAATTCGTGGGTGTAATCCCCCGAACCCGCCGACGAGTTAAAACCATTAGCGGTAACTGATGAACCAAATTTCCGCACCGTCAATCGCCAGCATTTTGAATCGCCAGGATCGCGGTCATAGTGACGATGAATTTCAAAGCCGGCATTTTGCGACGCACTCCAATTTGAATTGGAACGCATATCGCGAATGCTCCATACCTGTTTTAATTTACTAAAACCCGGGCGATGGGCATCACGGGTATATTCAAAGGGTGTGCCGTGTTCATCATATGCCGGATGGAAGTCACACGTTTGGACAGCATCAGGGTCATCAACAACACCCGTCCCGAATCCATCCATACTGCCACCTTCACTTCCTACCTCAACTCGTTCAACATACCGGCATTCATCCAATTGCCGGTAGGCACCACTATCGGAAATCCATCCCATATCGGCATTTGAAACATAACCATAACGTCCAACCTTACTGCCACCATCAGTCACTGACCAATTTTCTGCAATGGATGAAACGGCAAAACGATTACTGTAACCAACGAGCTGTTGGGTCCGGAACGCCCCCAATTGCACGTAAGGACTGAAAATATAACTGCCGCCAGACATGACTGTACCGAGCACATTTAATTGCGTGGTTCCGCTAATTAAAATTTGATGCTGGCCATTTACTGTGGCGTTTCCGGCACCGGAATTATTATCACTAACAAAAATAGAAATCTGCGATCCATCCGTCGGCGGGCGAATTACGGTTGCGGTAACACTAACCGTATCGCGAATACCAATACGATCATTCATTCCCGCTGGCGTGTTAGGTGCACGCACGTGCGAAAAAATAACCATGGGTGAATGACCATCGTCATCCGGTTTTTCGGGCGGTTTATCAGGAGGAAGTTCTGGCGGGCCAGGCGGAATTGGCGGTATACATAATTCCGGCATTAATGCGCATGCAATGCCCACACAAATTTCGGGGGCGACGATACAAATCAAAGGGGCAAAAAATGGTAATACGCCAATACCGCACAGGATTGGATAATCCTCACAGAAACTGGTTGGATCATCACCGCCCGGTGGTTTGGGAGGAGTATCTTTTTTTGGCGGATCGTCTTTTTTAGGAGGATCGTCTTTTTTGGGCGGCTCATCTTTCTGCGGAGGTTCATCTTTTTTGGGTGGCGGTCGATCCGATGCAAAACGAATATCAACGCGACGATTACGTGTGCGCCCTTCAACTGTATCATTCGATGCCGCCGGATTTGCCTCACCGCGCGCCGTGAGCGAAATTTTCTGTGGAATCAATGGATCGAGAATCGCTTTTACTGCTGTTGCGCGACGACGTGACAATGCAAGATTGTAGCCCGCATCGCCCGATGAATCGGCAAATCCGATTGAGCGCACAATCATGCTTACCGTGGCGTGCGCTCCCAGGAATCGGCCGAGTTCATTAAGCACAGCTTTGTGTTCTTCTTTGGGTTGGTCAACATCAATTCCAAAATTAAATAAACTCAATGCCAGAGGGTCTGTTGATCCGGCGATTAATCCGGGGCTGGTGCGCGATAATTGAATTTCTTCCGCGCGCGTCATCGGGGCTTCACCTTCACCCGTTGCATTATCATCGGGGGCGCGATAAATAATGCTTCGATTTATCGTAGATGATGACTGCGCCGATTGCGCGACGTGCGCCAATTCATGCGCTAGCAATTGTTTGCCACTGGCTTGTTCGGGGCGATATTCGCCTTTGCCAAACACAATATTGCTGCCGAGTGTATACGCGCGCGCATTTACCGAACGTGCAGAGTCATTCGCACGGGAATCGTTATGAATACGCACCTGGCTGAAATCCATTCCAAAACGCGGCTCAAAGAAATTACGCGTAGTAGTGTCAAGTGCTTGTCCGGTAGAGTTGATAATGTTTTTTATGGACTGCTGATCATCCCCAAATGGAGCTACATTGTTCGATATTTTTCGCTGTAGTTTTTTTGTTTCATCATCTTTTTTACCATCACACAATGCGCATTTTGCATGGAGTTTTCCAGAACTGTTCAGTGAATGATTTATCTTATCAACCGATTCTCCGACCGGCATACGCATAACTTTATCAGCAATCTGGTCAGCTTCGATTTCAGCAGCGTCATTGGGTTGCGATACTTTTATACTGCTGTTTCCTACATTACCTGCTGCTGATTTGCATTTTGGGCAACTGCCGCCGCAAGTGCAGCTGGCTTTGCGTGAGATCTGCACAGCGCTATTACCAATACTCCTTGCGGAGTGAAAATTTTCAGGCGCTTTATTTTTTATTGTTGTTTTTAATTTGGCACTGATCATTTCTTCTTACCTCCTTTTTTTCCATCCTTTTTTTTCTTTTTACATTTATAAGGGGTAGTTTTTGCTTTGCCCTGGATTGTGACCTTTGTTGCACCGTAGGTAACACCTTTGTTGATCATTTCAGCCATACCGCCATCCTGTGCGCTATTACCGGTGCGAACGCAACCATGCGAATGTGGAATACCGGGAACTGGTTGACTATTATGAATACCAATTCCACTGCGCCCGGGAACCTTCAGTCCAACAAACCAGGCCATCGCATCCCCTGTAGAATTTTTGGTAGTGGCGTTCCCCTGAAATACAATAGTGTAGGTGCCATTTGGCGTACATCCATGACTATTTTGGCTCTTGCATGGATCATCCTTAGTACCACAATCCCCCCTTCCCGTAGAAACATTATGTTTTTTTGTAGTGCCATCATTAAAAGTAATAGTCATTTTTTGCGTTGGTTGATCAACAAGAATACTTTTTATTTTTTTTGCTTTCCCGCCACCTTTCATTTGTTCTGCACCATCAAATCCAGTTAGTGTTAAATCATCAGGAACAGGCTCTACGGGCATAGGCTCAGGGTCATTGGGTAGCTCAGGCAACTCGGGATATTCGATTAAATCAGAAACTTCCGTATCACCATCTTCGACAAAATCGTCCTCTTCATCTCCCTCTTCTTCAGTTTCATTTTCATTTTCTTCATGGTGCTCTTCATCCAATAAAATTGGCTCTTGCCCATTTGGTTCCAGAGCTTCTTCAATTAACGCTTCGCGTTGCAATACATTTCCAGCCACACCATTACGTTGTTGCACAACGTGCGTCAGTTCGTGTGCAATTAAGCGCTCTCCCTCAAAGGTTTCAGGTGAGTATTGATGCTGATTAAAAACAATATCCCTTCCCAATGTGTACGCTCTGGCATTTATATCATTTGAAGATTCAACAGCATTTTTACCGGTATGAATACGCACATCACTAAAATCAGTCTTAAAGTGTAATTCCATTTTTGCACGTGTGGACGCATTCAGTTCCCTTCCAGTATCACTCAATGCTGCAGATAAACTCGCGGGAATAGGTTTTGCTCCCGTTGTATTACCGGATTTTTTTTGCACTGCCGACACATTAAATTCACCTGGTAATTGCGTTACTCCGGGATTAGCTTTCAACCTGACTATCTGATCCGCAATTTGATCGGCTTCAACTTCAGCCGGGTCTGAGGGTTGAGATATGTTGAGGTTATTAATTGCTGCCTTGCATTTAGGACAGTTACCGCCACAAGCACAGTTTGCTTTGCGCATGATTGCCCCAACGCCCGTGTTACCTGCATTGGTGAGCGCCGTTTTATTCTGCGAGTATTTTTTCCCGACTATTTTCGGTTGTGCTGCAATGGCCAATTCACTCATTAATGTTTAACCCTCCATGAAGTGCATATGCACACAAGCAGAATTAAGGTGCATTGATTTAAAAAATTGGATGCGGTACCCAATGAACAGTAAATGCAGGCCCGCTATATGCAGTTGGGCACGATGGTGAGCAAGTATTGCGGTCACCTGCGGGTGATGCGGTGGCGGGCCACATGCTGTATCCCGCATCTGCCCAATCTCGCGATGGACCAAAATTTCCTGAAGGGGTACTCAGCCCGGAAAATCCTGTGCCTTTGTAAGCATTAACCCAATACTGCATTTTCGCGCGGGTAAATCGATCTGCCGCCGCCGTATCGCCAATGCTAGTGAAGTGTGAATTGCATAGCTGGCACATCACGCCAAAAATTACATAGTTGGGCGAACCTGCGTAATAGCAATCCGAATTAATTTTCACGGTTGATCCACACGGGGGTGTTGCACCTTGGGTAGCGCACGCAGGGCGATAGGTAAGTATCCAGGCCTGATTGTGCAATTGCACAATGTCCCATGCATAAGCTCCTGTCGCCAATGAATCCAACGCATCACAAGCACCACGTTTATCTCCGGCGCTCCATCCGCCAAATGTTGTTCTTGTTTTAGCAACCGCCGCAGTAACTTCTGCCGTTACATCCGGCCCGCAAACGGGACCAGGTTCAGCTGGTGTGGGTGTTGGAGTGGGCGTTGGAGTTGGCGTTGGAGTTGGAGTTGGCGGTGGCGGTGGTGATGGCGTATTAATAGTAACGCGCCGATTTAGCGCCGCATCGGAAGGTGAAAATTCATCTGTTTCACCCTGCGCTACAAAGGTGATACTGCTTGCTGGAATTCCCGGTATACCTGACGTTGGTGCAGTTAATTCCGCAACAACATTTTGTGCACGCTGGCACGATAGCCGCCAATTACTGCTTTCCGAACCATCGGTACTTGCAAAGCCATCAACCATTACCTGGGTATTGCCCCCCATCGCCCTCCAGCTCGCAATAAAATTCGACAACTGGTTTTTTTGTGCTGTTTCCAATGTCGCTCCGCCATTGGGGAAAAACACATCAACCAGCGCGGGGAAAAAAGGTAAACGATTTCCGGTAGCACAGGTTACGTCCGCCGGTTTCTGCGCAGGGTCGCCCACCCGTCGTTGAATTTTTCCGTTTGGCCCACCCGGTGAAGCATTTGTTTGTTGCACTACGTGTGTCAACTCATGTGCGAGCAAGTGCCGCCCTTGTCGTGTCTCCGGGGCAAATTGCCCCGCCCCAAAGACAATGTTATGGCCAACAGTGTAAGCGCGTGCATTAATTTCTTTTGCTGATTGTTCTGCCGCCGCATCTGCATGGATACGCACTTGTGAAAAATCATAGCCAAATCGTTGTGACATATCCTGCTGTAATACTGAATCCAATGGCCTGCCATTAGCTGAAAGGGCTTTATCGACGCTCGCTGGCGCAGCGTTACTGTGTTGAGATGTGGTTTGTTGCGGAAGCCGTTGGATAGCAGGTTTTATTGCACGAATTTTTGCCGGTGATGCTGCTGCCAATATTTGATCTGCAACTCGATCAGCTTCCTGTTCGTAGCTATCTGTCGCGCTACCCATTTCGAGTTTGGTTTGTAAAATTCCCTGTTCAATATGCTTTTTTTTACTGCACTTAGGGCAACCTCCACCACAAGCGCAAGCGGCATGGGTTGTTGATGGCGTTTTTCCGGCAATGTGGCTGTTGGTTTTTCCATCCGGTTTAAGCAATGGAATTTTTTTACCGTTTTTTTGTTGTAACAACTCTGCGGCAGCCATATTCAGATCTCTATGTGCATCAATGATTTTTATTATCCCGACAAAATATCACGGCGTATTCACATCAAAACTTCCCGTTAAACAACAATTGGGGTTGGTATTGGCAGAGCGGATTTCAAAATAGTAATCAGCATTTTCTTCCAACCCCGACCATGTTGCAGCGCCTGAGGTGCCTACAGGTATTGTTCGTTCACCCTCATTAGCGTCCCAGATAAATGACCGGCTTCGCTTCAGGGTGAAAAAAATGTCACCGCCACTGCACTCCGGTCGATCCCAACGGATGCTGGTACTGATGGAAATGGAGGTTTCACCGGAATTCAAATGCATGAAACCGCTGTTTGGGCTGCGAATAAAAGGGTCGGAACCACCACATAAAAAATTAATTTGTGCCGTTCTGATTAACCGGCGCATGATCATGGGTGCCGCAGCCGTTGCGCTCACCCCTTGATGCGGCGCTGCACCTTGCTGGACAGTGTGCGCCAATTCATGGGCGAGTAAATTTTTCCCTGCGGGGGATGATGCCTGGAAATTCGGATCGCCAATAACAATGTTGCGCCCGAGCGTGAATGCCTCGGCTTGCAAAGGCGCTGCCAGTGCCTGGGCTTCAGTGCCGGTGTGAAGTCGGACCTGGGAAAAATCCGTACCGGAACCGGATTCAAAATAGCTACGTATTTCCGGGCTCAATGGTTGCCCTGACAAGCCAATCTGGTTATCGCCAGCAGTCGTTGGGGGGCGCGTATTCGGTGCATCTTTACTCGTTGCACCCTGTTTTTTTTCGGTTGTTGTGCTGAGCATTTTTTCAGCCATCCGGTCAGCTTCCTGCTCATGCTTATCACCAGGCGCACTGATGTTGGTTGCTGCCAGTTTGCTTTTACAAAGCGGACAAGTGCCGCCACAAGTACAACCTCCTGTTGACGGTGTTTGCGTCACCGACGATGCGGGTTTCTGGCTTGGCTTGCTCGTCTTTGCCAATTCACCCAGTTGAGTTTTTTCGATCAGTCGCATGTTCATCTCCTTTTAGAAAACTTGCATATCGTGACCATTGATTGTGTTATTACGTTGGGCATTTACCCGCTGAGATTTTTTCAAAAATCAACGCCGGGATTTCTCCTTGCCAAAACAATACGCACAATAATCAAAACCGTTCGCTTCCGCTTCCTCCGTACTGGCAAAGGGAACACGCTGGTAGGTTTTGATTTCATCAAACTGGCAGTTTTTGGTCAGTTTTTGTGTATCGTGTAATTCGCGTGTTAATACATTGCCAATATAACGTTGGGCACCACTCGCTTTTATATCAACGACATATTCGCGATACGCTGTGCCTTCGCTAATAACCAGCGGTACGCCATCTTGATACACCAGTTCGCGGTCATTGAAGATCGTCACTTCTGCCAGCACTTCATTGCTTTCATTTGTTACCGCTTCTGCATTGGTATCATGGGTGCCAGTTGTGTTGCTTGTACTAGTAGTATTGTTTTGCGCTGCAAACAAATCGGCCAACTTACCGGACATTTTTTGCCGATTTAAATTACTGCGTTTGGTGGATGCATTTTTTTCATTATCAAGGGAAATATTGAAATACCCATCGTCATCAGTAACCGCCGAGCGCGATGCACCGGTTTCATTTTCCCTTACAACACTGATGCGCACGGTGAGCCCCGCGCGCGGATTGGTATTTGTGTCGGAGACAAAACCGTGAAAGATATTGCCGTCTTCCGAGAGCGCAACCAACGCGCGATCAATACGTGATTTACCCACATTGGTGTTTTCACGAATTAATTGCGTGCGTTCGATAGAGAGTTTTAGCTGCTCGATACGTAAATCATTTTTGTCGTTGGACGTGCGCGACAAGCGTTTGAGTTCGCGTTCTTCAGCGGCGATAAAGGCATCGGGCAATGCGCTCATAAAATCCAGCAAATCCAACCCTAAATGGATCGTGGATTGGCGCGCAGCATTTAACGGCGCTTCAAAAAATTGTTTGCGAATCGTTTCCGCTTCAATGTTGTCGGCGATAAAGGTAGAGCGTCCGTTATTTTTGGATTTGCTAATCATTGCTTGCCTCCTGTCACCACGGTGACATTGTCATTAGGTTCAGCGACCGCCGCGCGTTTATCACCACAGGCACCGGGGCAGAAAAATTCGGACAAGCTGATATTGTCTTTTAACACCAGCATATTCGGTTGCGGTGCGAAAGCTTTCAGGCAATGGGTGGATTGGTTGTCCGTGGTGGTATTCATGGCGCCGACAAAAAATCCGGAGAAGAACGCGCGCATCCAGGTTTCAGCAAAACGATTGTCGGCAACGCGCACACTGCCCGCACCGATAATGGCGTTGGCGATCAGGAAAAAATTCGTTGAACTTAATTCGAGTTGGTTATCGGTAAAACCAATATCGTCAAGCGAGAACAGCGCAATCGAACTGAGCGCAAATGCGAGTGGTTCGTTGGTGACATCAAGTGAAACCTGGTTTTCAGTGAATAAGGTTTTTCCGGTAAACCAGTTGCGCGTGAGTGGTGGCCACAACGTAGGTGGTTGGGCAGAAATATTAATGGCACCAACAATTTTGGATAATGTGCACAAGTTGGGCGCGCGATCATTAACAGGTAATTTTCCACCCAGTTTTAAAATCCACAGCAGCAATAATCCCAGCGTCCATTCGTTACTGATGCCGAGATTGCCGTGCAACACCGTGGTGGCAATAACATCCAGACCTTTGCCGGTGGTGGCCTGGGTGACGAGGCGATTGCGCGCAACCGTTACCGGGCCAAGTGCAAAGAACGTCAGCGCGCGGCCGAGGGGCGACACAATAATATTGTCGCGCACAGTGGCAGTAGTACTGCCCCAACTGATCCGGCGATTGTTGGTCGCCGCCAGTGCTGCGCTTTTCTCCGCCGCAAAACTAGCGGACGGTGCGGCCGCCACTTCAATCACCGGTGTCACTATCCAGATATGCACGCCACCGCGAATACCACTTTGGCTGTTATCGGCGGGTTCTTTGGTGCGGCCACCGTTATCGATAATGCGGTTGTCATCCAGTTGCAAACCCTGCACAAAAATCGCGTAGACGCCGCAAATGGGCACGCGGTGTGTGGGACCGTTGGCCACAATTTCGTTGCGCAAAATGCGTAGGTCGCTGACCCGCGCGAGCGCAATACCGCCGTAGCCAACCAGCCATTCCATCGCCTTGGTGACCTTGAGTAAATCGCGTCGTACACAGCGGGTGATGAGGTTGTCGTAGATATGCAGGTTGTGTACGCCGACCAGATCGCCGCGATTGAGGATATTAAAGAAACGCACCACGCCGATACCGTTGATACCCATATCGGTGATGCGGTTGCGCTCGATACGGATATCGTACAAGTCGCCCGCCGACACAAATTTGGGTGGGCCGCCCTCGGGGTCTTCATCGGTAAGGTCGACCGGTTTACACGGGTCGCAAGGGTCGGCAGAGCCGGGACGATCCGGTAAATCCTGCTCGACTTCCGCATCCACCGCGACCAGGCTGCCGAGGGTAATGCCATTCCAGATTCCACCCTGGATGACATTGTCGAGAATCTGCACCCGATCCGAGCCGCCTGCTAACTGGATTCCTCCGCATGTGGCAAAACCAATAACGATGTCGTCCGGCGCCGTGTTAACGCTGGCGGGGGAGCCGGGGCTGCCCGCTTCCGGCGGGATAGTTGGTTGTCGTGGCCCGCCTTCGCGCGGCAAGACTTCAATACGGTTTTCTTCGATCAGGATGTCATCGCCGCGCGAATATATCGCTTGCCAAATGGTGCTGATATCGCGCATCTGCACCAGGCAGCGGCGCACTGTGACATGGCGGGAATTGGCGATTTGCACCGCACTGCGCGGGCCGGATTCAATGGCCATATCCTCCAGTACCACGCCATCGGAATTGCGCACCAGAAATGCCGGTGCCGGTTCTTTGTTGCCATCGATCACCGCACTGATGCGCGTGCGCGGCCCGCAGCCGTGGATGCGGATGGACACGCGTTTATCGATCACAATGCTTTCGTTATAAGTGCCAGCCAATACACACACAGTTCCACCTTGCGCGGGCAAGGCATCGACCGCCGTCTGGATGGACGTAAATTGGCCGAAGCTGTGTTTATTGTCACCCACAGTGTAGGTGCAGCAACTTTTGATACGCGCCAGCGGCAGGAATGGCTGGCGGCAATCGTGGATGTCCGGCGGGGTCAAATTGACAGGTGCGGGGCTGGTCCATTCCAGGATTCCCAGGGCTGCGCGGTGATAGTAAATCCCTTGCGGCGGGGATGATGTAGGCCAGACGGACGGATCGAACGCCACGCCGGATGCGCGTACCGGGAAGGTCCAGTAATCGCCCGGTTTGTAATTGCTATTCCCTGCCAGGGCCGGTTCGAGTTCAAGGCGAATACCATCGTGGAACGGATTGGGCGTGGCCAAACCGGTGGGATGGTCTTTCACCAGGGCGATGCCATTCCACAACCGGAAAAACCCGGTTTTGCCGGCGGGTGCCGGCCAGGCGCCGGTCATTGCAGTCAGCGATAACGTATCGGTGTTCACCAGGCTGGCATTGGCGGTAAATACAATGCGCCAATGGCCATAGGCAGGATCAAATGCCAGTGCTTCCAGGTAAAAAGAGTCCAGCCCGCATTGGTTGATCATCTGGTTATTGGCGCGGATGGCAACCGTTCCGGTGCCCGGTGCACCGCCCGCCGCAAATTCCCCGCGCCCGACCAGGCCACCGTTAAATTGCGACCATTTGAACCTGGCTTCATTGGCGGCATTGGGCGTAGCGATTTCAATGCGATACAGAAAATGTTCGGCGCCAGTGTAACCACCACTATCCGGCACCGGACAAGAACCGGCGACAACGACAGTCGGTGCGGGTGTAACGGTAAGCTTGCCTTTGGGGGCATCATCCAGGGGCAAATTACCGCAGCCCTGATCGGCATTCAGGCGCAACAGTTTGATTGCCATGGAGGTTTTGACGCGCTCGGTGGTATCCGGTCCGCCCAGCGCCGGTTCGAGCAGCTCGCGCGGGTCCTGGAAGGCGCTGAAGGCTTCATCCCAGACTTCCAGGATAACCGCATCGCGCTGCCCCGCCGCAATGGGCGCGGCCGGCGCTTGCAGGTAATCCGCGCGCAAGGGTTGCAGTGGCAGCGCGGGATCGTAATACAGGTTTACCCCGTCGACCCAGGCGCGCCCCGGTTGCAGCACTACTTCAACGCCGTTCGCGACTGTGGCCGCAGCCGCCAGTATCTTCAGGCCATCGGGCGCCGCCACCGGCACCGCAACCAAGCCGCCGCCAATCACATCGCGCCCGGCCAGCTCGCGCCAATAGGCCTGTATTTGGGTGGATGCATTCCAATCCTGGTCCAGCAAAACCCGTCCCTGTTGGTGCAGGACGCCGCTGAAGTTATCGGCGGGTTTTAGTCCCCACTTCGAAAAGTCACCTTTCATGTCGATCTCCTTAGGTAACCGCTATCAACACCGGGCGGATTCCGACCGGCATGTATTCGCGAAAACGGATGTGGATGTTTTTCCATTTATGGCTGTTGAGCAGGAAGCCGAAAGCTCCCATCTCATCGCTGTCCGGACCTTGTTCAAGAATGCGCGGGTCGCTGTCGCGGGTAATCTGGGCATAGCCCGGGCGGCCAAAGGTTTCAGCCGTAAAGTGCAGATCCGCCTGGTCGCCATGGACGCAGGCATGGTTGGATGGCAGGCGATTATTGGCGGCGGCAAACCAGCTGTGTTTGATGCAACCGCGCTGGTTATCCAGTACCTGCAAGGCATGCACCCAGATCCCGCCCTTGCCGGACGCCGAGGTCACACGGGTGCGCCCAAAACAGGTCAGGCCGGCGAAGGTTAATGCCGGCCCCCAATTCACCTCGACATCAACACTGGCTGCGCCAATCGCCAGTGCTGGCGCGGCCGTCGCAAGCGTGCCGCCGGCATCGACAATGCTGTTGGTGATATTCAACGAATAACCATCATCAATCGCCAGGGGACCACTGATGGAATTTTCCAGAATGATTTCCGGTGTCTGGTCAAACGCAAGCTCTTCGTTGGCTAGTGCAAAGCCATAACCATTGGGCAAGAAAAGGGAATCGCGGATGGGTGCCCGAACGCCGTTTAGCGCCACTACGCCGCCGGGGTCCAGGGTGCAATCCTGGATATGGAGTTGGTTGAGGGCAGCGCGCGCAATTAATGGGACGCCCGCCGGAAATGCGCTCTGGCGGGTGATATATAAACCCTCCAGCCGCACCATTAGCGAATCCATCACCGCCGGAGCCCCAGCGGCTAAGACATCATGGGGCCGGAATGCGAGCGGCCGGCGCAGGCGAATCACCGGACGCTCGCCATCACCTGCACGAAGCCACAACGAATGGCTCAGGCGCAAGGTACTTACACCAAATTCGGTATTGGTAGTTCCGGGGACCGACGCTGAATCCAGATCCAGCTCATGTACCAAACTATCCCTGATTTCAATAATCAATGGCGCGGCGCGATCTTGCAGATTAGCAAGCGCTGACTGCAAGGTCACAGCAGGAGTGTTCAAGGTATCAATAGTGACAACGATGGGCACCACACCGAGCCAGGTTGGCGGTGCGGGTAAACGCGGAACCGGTTGTGCGCCCACTGCCCCCTGGAAACCGGTGGTGGTGGAAACAAACAAACCCGAAACAATCGCGTCTGCTTCATCTGCCGCTGCCGCCCCCATCGCCCCGAACACCACGCGGCCGCGCTCGGGATCAATGGCAATTTCATAGGCGCGCAATGGCGGCTGTAAACCCGTTTCCCAGGCACACAAATTGGCGCCGCGAAAACGCCAGGGCGTGGCCGATGTAAAAGGGGCATCCGGCACTTGCAGGCTTAAACCCAACCGCTGTAAACGCGGCGGTATTGTCCCGGCGGGGTAAGTGGCGATCTCCACATATTCCTCCGGTTTACCCGCCGGGGTGTCATGGGTTAAACAGGCCGCCGGCATTGGCCCCGGAACCGTATGGGGCGAGCTAATATTGGGCGGATCTTCATCCGCCAGGAAACGGTGGGTGTTAAACAACACCAGGGGTTCCTGTTGTGGATGCAACTCCACCCGCACTGCAAAATTCGCGTCGGTCGCTACCAGCGGCGCCAGGGCGATGGGCGCCAATATCCGGCCCGGCCGGGTGCGCGCAAGGGTATAGGCTTTCAAACGCCAGAGAAAAATCCCCAGGTTCGGCAAGTTATGCAGACCGCGCCAGCCGGCGGCCGGTTTGACATCCGCCACATGGGCAAAGGGATCAAACGGGGTATTGAGCAAGCTCAGCAACGCCGGATCGCGCAGGTTTACCGTACCGCCAAAGCGCGCATCGCCCGCAAATTGGCTGAGCGTCAGCGGCGGCGTGCCACCGGCATCGGGCCGCAAATGGTTAAGGTGCTGGTTCCATACCAAACGCTCGCGCATCTCAACGGTGTGGGCCGCCCAGCCAGACAATGAATACGCCAGCGACTCAATCGCCCCTAGGGTGCCCTTGCGCCGGCGATGGTTGATCGTCCGCGCCACATCGGCGCGCAACGTCCAGGGGTCGCCGGACAGGTGGGATACCCCCAGCAAATCGGCGATATAGGGAATTACCCAATCGGCGCAACTCTCAATAAACGCATCGCGTCCCAGGGACTCAATATCATCGCGGATCGCGCTGTGAACCTGCTCGATCAAACCGACGTAGGCCGCGAGTTGGCCGGGCGGTGTCAGCCCGGCATCGCGGATGCGGTAAATCTCCGGCAGGCGTTGGTAAAGCTCACGGCGGGGGCTACTCATGATGGACACTCTCCTTGAGCCAGCGCCGATACAAAACCCAGCACCAGATGTTTGGTGTGCAAGCCGAGCAGAAAATGCAGCGGGCACGGCAGCAATGACGAAGGAATCAGGTTGATGGCAGGCAATTCCAGCAAGGTGGGATCAACGTGCGGTACAGCCGCCAGCGACAGGTTGCGCGCGGCGCGCAACTTGACCCAGGCAACGCCCTCCACATTCTGGATAGCGGCGATAATTTCCGAGGTGTGCACGGACTGGTGGAAATCGCGCCGGTTTAAACCAAACAGCCCATCCTTGCCGTCGATGTTGCTGGCCTCCTCACCCATAACCCCCAACGCCAGTTTGATATTGCGATTGATATCCGCCACCAGATGCGATGGGTCATAACCCACCAACGCATCCACATGGATAAATTGCCGATGGCCATTAATCGCCAGCACCGGATGCCGCGCCGGTCCGCGACAGCGGCTGTAAGACGTCAGCGCCTCACGGATTTGCGCAATATCCGCTTCCGTACCACTTTGCGTTAGCACTGTTAAAGCAATCAGCGGTATGCCTTCCGGCGCATCCCAGCGCGCGCTGGCTTTAAGTACATTGGGCAACATGCGCACTTCGGCTTCGTAATCGGCAATGCTCACCAGGCGCCCCAAACTTTGTAATTTTGCGGGCGCCGCGAGGCGCGCATTCGTAGCAGTTTCAGGGCCAGCACCGGTAGTTACGTCCGCCGGTAAAAAAACTTTATCCAGGTCCGTTAATTTGCCTGTCGCTTGCGCTTTACTACCGGCTTTTAACGGACCATGCGCACCTATTCCCTGGCGATAAACCGCGCTGACATTGTTATAACCGCTCGCTAAACGCGCACCGGTTTTACCATCGCCAAATTGCACAATGCTTTTACCTTCCGCATCTTCACGCACGATATACACCTGGCATTTGGGGCCGGACTCAAACAGGGTTTCCACCCGCGTCCAGCGGATGCCATCCACATAAATGTCCAGCGCCGGTGTTTGCGCCGGCGTGCGCGTTGCATCAAATAAATAGGTCAGCGGCGTTTTGGGTAACGCAAAACTTTGGAACACCGCGCGTGCATCGCCCGAACCAATCGCTTGCTGTTCGATGGTTTTTCCTTGCGAGGCATCCACCACATTACCGAATACTTCTGTAGTGGGTTCGTCGTAACCAAAGCCAGAATAATTAACGCTTTGATTGATAAAAATTGTGTGGAAATGATTTTCTGCGCTTGTGCTGGCGACAACGTCATCAACCAGCACATCGACGGTTTCGCCTTGTTTATCGACAAACAACAGGCGCCGGCCTTTTAATAATTTTGCATGGGCACTCACGCCATAATAAAAAAGTGCATTGCCATTACTCGCGCTGGCATTCACCGGTGCGGCACGAACTACAAACGGCTTGGCCGTGACTTGCAACACATTGATGTGGCGAATATCCAGCGTATTGCCACTCACACTGCTGGCGACAATCGAACCGCCGAGAAAAATATAACTGCTCGAAACGCCACCCAGATTATTGTCAAACGTCAAGGTGGTTGCCGCACCTGATTGCATTCCCCAGGTCACAGTGCCATCGTCAACACGAACAACGCGGCGAACCAGCGTCATACGCAACGGCGCCAACGAAAACAAGGAAGGCGCGCGCGCCTGGATTAAGACCGTATCACCTACTGCAATATTTTTAAATTCGCGATCCAGCGGAATTTCATCGGCGGCAATATCCGGTGAAACTTCATTGGTGGTGATGGTATTTGTCCGCCGCACAAAGGATGTGTTGCGCGAATTCGCAATGCCATTGGTGATAGTGGTCACGGTCGCCGGTGCACCATGGCCAAAGTGGCGCAAACTTTCACCCAACTTATACGCAACCAATGACGCCACCGCAGTAGTGCGTGCGATGGGCGATTTCAATTGGATATAGCGATCGCCAAATGAATCCCACACCTTATCGACAATCACAATTTGCGGATTGTTTAAACTGGATGGGCTAGCCAAACCAGATAAACCAGACAGCCCCGACCAACTGATTAAACCACCCACCGGTTCACCCAGTAGCAAGCGATCATTTGCTTTTAATTCAATATCAACATTGAATACACACAACACGCTGGTACCGTTCGCAATCGGCGGGGTAACGCGCGGGCGATAGAGAGAAAATAAACTCAATGCCGGAATGGCTTCCAGTTGCGCACGCGTTTCAAATTCAGCGGCTTTATCACTAGTTGCCAGTTGTGCTTTTAAAGCAAAACCTGCCGGTACCGTTACCGGTTTTTCACCTTTTACAGTCAATGCAAAGGTCGCCTCACCGGCAACACCGGGTGCAAGCCGATAACCGCCGAGGCGAATCAAATCGGTAATACTTTGCGGCCACTGCGCCGTACGCAAATAAATTTCGTTTGCATACAAACGTTGGTAAAACGTAAGGATGTCGGCAACCACCGCATCGGCTTCCAGCAGTGCAATGCCAGGGTCATCCGCTTTGCGATGGGTCCAGTTAGCCAGCGTCGGTTGTTTGTTTAATTGCTCCAGCAAAAAAGCGCGCACATCGGCGTAATTACCAATGCGATAATCAATCTGCGGCAATGCAGGCCGATTAAAAATCGTTTTGGGAAATAACGGCGGTGTCGGGCAATCGTGTTGGCAACTCATTGGCGACCTCCGGTAATTTCAAAATTCAATCGCCCGGTTTCCAGTTTGCTCGGGTTGTTCGCCACCTGGATAATTTCGTAAGGGCGAACCGTTAATTGTTCAACAACCGGATGATCAACCGCGCTGGCAGGAATGGTAATGGTGCTGAGGCTTGCACCGCTTTCGCCATGCAAGCGTTTAATACTCGCGAGCAATACGCGGCCAACTCCCGGCACCTGCAATGCGCGGCCAATTAATTGCGAACGGAAGAGCGGTTGGCCAAAGGTCCAGTTATCGGGATGGAAAAATCCGGTGCGGCCATCCGCGGTGTAACCGTTGGAAAATTCCAATTCCAATTCACGCCGTAAATGCTCTGGCCAAAAATCCGGATGCGCGCACAGCTTCAAATAAATATCCAGCGGCACATAACGCGCGGGCCTTATTTCCAGGTCCTCACCAATCAACCGCACCGCTTCCAGATGGCGGGCAATTTTTTTGCGCACAGGCTCCGTTAATATTTCTGTGCCTTGCGGATCTATTGCAATACGCACCGTGCGCCACGAACCAGTCCAGGCATAACTGGCGTGGGCGTGGGCAACTTCTTTTAATTGTTCTGCGCGATGTGCGTAATCTTCCAATGTCACCGCGCGCAATTGCCGCGCGCGATAAGCTTCCGGCACACGCCGGATTATTTCTGCCACCGGTTCCGGCTCGCGGCCACCGGTAATATCGAATGGATTCCAGATGCGGGTTATCTGCGGCAACGCAATATTATCGAAACCAATCACCGTATCCGCACCGACATTGCCATCAATGCCAACACCCGTTTGGTAATCGCAAGTGATAAACGTATCAGCCGGTAA
Organism: Gammaproteobacteria bacterium; assembly: GCA_021151835.1. Classification (GTDB taxonomy): domain Bacteria; phylum Pseudomonadota; class Gammaproteobacteria; order Pseudomonadales; family Cellvibrionaceae; genus Cellvibrio. The sequence continues at coordinate 165,059 of JAGKWO010000009.1, read as the reverse complement.
AGCACGGCCATTTTTACCGTTGCCAAAACGAAGGTAACTGTTGCGATATTCATCGGTCTCCACAATAAAATGTTGCGCATCATTCGCAGATTCAATCAAATCACTTTGCTCACGCCAGGGCGTTGCAAAACCATTCACGCTCACCGTAAGGCTGGTGCGCACCGGTGTAATACCATCAGGCTCGGTAGCAAGGTATGCGAGGGATGCATGCGGTAAGCGCGCCACGGCGCCCCAGGGTGTTAATTCAAAATGCGCTTCATCGCCATACAGAAAATGGTACGGAGTGCTGCTGGCAAGCAGCGCATTCGGCGCGCGAAAAATAGTGCGATGCGGGCGACCATGGCTGAGCTCCACCAGGTTGCCGTGAAAGAGACTCACGTTATACAGCGGCAGTGCGGTATTGCATTGCGTACAAAAACAATAACGACGCTTCAGGCGATCCGCATCGCGCCAGAAAATGCGCACAAACCATTCGCCCGCCATACCGCCCATTGGATCAAACATGGATTGTGCAGTGCCGGTTAATTCCAGCAATTGCCGCGCTGTTGGATCTTTTCCTAACGCGGTACCTGTTTCCGGGTTTAAATGCTGCTGGACTAGAAAAGGTCGCGCACTAATACTGTTTAATAAATCGCGTAAATTATTTGCATCCGTTTCATTCGCAGGATTCAGCGGCGCCGGCAACGCAATATCCGCACTGGTACAACCGGCATCCAGCGCCGTTAAACTGCCGCCCCAGTTATACAACTGCAACGCATTTAATAATGGGCTGCATGCCACGGCATTTTTGGTGATAAATGCCTGGCTGGTTTTATCTTGCCAATGTTCACTCGTCCACACGCCGGTACGCGCAGGAATAGTAATTGCCGCTTGTACTTGCATGGCTAACCAACTGCTCGCCTGATTACCCTGGTGAATGTGGTAATCCATCAGGCGCGCGTGGCGCGCGAGCGAAACCCGTTTGCGCGCGGTTGCTAAAAAGGCTTCGTTAACCGTGCGATCCTGGAAATCCGATAACTCATCGGCATCCGCTGCAATCAAATCAATCAGCACCTGGTCCATATCCACTTCGCTGGTGGGCAACCAGTCGGGAACCCGTTGCTGCATGGCAGTAATCAGCGTGTGTTTGAATGAATCAAAATCTTTAGCGAGATAATCAATATCCGGTGTTTCTACTGGCGCAGGAAAGGATTCATCCGCCGCGCAATTCAAATTGAAACAGGCGGGGCGAAATTTAAAATCGATTTCCGCTAACAGCGGATCAATACCGGCAAAATTTACTGCCAATGTGTACGTGGAATAATCGCCAATCGGATTAATTTGCAAGCGCAATTGATTCGGTGCGGCACCGGCAGCCACTTGCACCACACGCACCTGCCCTGCCGCCGCGCCGCCGCGCAAACGCACACCACCACTCACAGGAAAAATAGCATGCGGTGTTGTACCACCGCCAATGGCGGTAAGTATTGCGGCAAGAATATGTGTGGTATGAAATTCAAGATCCAGCCAGGCATCGGCAGGATTGACGACGGGCAATAAATTGACAAAGACGCGTTCAATTCCATTGAGGTTTCGCGCTGCCAGATTGCGTGCGCGCTCTGCGAGAACTTCATCATCAAATTTTTTTCCGGCGCGAATGCTAATACTCATACTGCACCTCCACCGTGTTCAAGGCGCACACGGCGTTGTTCACCGGTATCAATCACTTCATAACTCAAATCAATGGCGAGTATTGCATCCTGGTTATCCACATCCAGGTTCAACACTTTCACGCGGTGCCCCAACCAATAGGACAGCGCCTGGGCAATATTCGCTTTTGCCAAACCCGCCGTCACTTCGTCATTACCCTGAAATACCAGACGGCGCAAATTGCCGCCCAGGCTCGGCAAAAAAGGACGCTCACCGGCATTGGTGAGCAACAATTGCAAAATTTCCCCGCGCACATGTTCATCCAGATTCGCCGGTGCAACGCTGCGGCCATCAGTACCAATGCGAAATGGAAATGCTAGATGTCGGCCACTCATAGGTTCAACTCCAGTTGTGTCACCGCATAAGTTTCATCTGTGCCAATACCGGTGTCGTCGCGCAATGTCAGTGTGCTGATCAACAAATCCTCATTGGCTTTGAGATAAACAAATAATCCCTGCGCAATGGCCGCAAATAACATGCGGCGATCATCTTGCCCTTGCGTCGGCAAGGGCATGCCTTTTAATGCCAGCCATTCCTGCTGGAACGCGTTATCCATTGCTTCCGCCAGACTGCTGGAAAAATTGGCTACTGTGCCCGCTTTCAATGCCATGGTCCGCTCCTCACCCTGTTTTCACTTTTACCGATAACAACGCCGGTGTTGCCGGTGTCATCGGAGGCATAGGGGTCATGGGGCTCACCGGAATTCCCAACGCGGTTTCCCCCGGATGGGTATGCGTGGTGTAAATATTTATCATCTGGTTTAAAAAATTCAGCAGGTCATCGCCGTACACCAAAGGATGGCTGGCATTTTCAACCAGTTCAATTTGCGGTGATTCAATAACGACTTTGGTGGTAGCCTGGATTTTTATTTTTCCTTCCATCACTTCAATGGTGATGAAATTCTTTTCGTCGCTATCGCTGATGGATATTTTTTTTGCGTCATCATCCATCGCCACTAACAAACCGCTATTGCTGCGCAAAATTTTGCGCGTGGTCGCCGCTTCATCGCCCTGTTCATTTTTTGGGGTTTTATCTTTATTCCACCAACCGCCGGACCAGATGGGACGATTGAGATCGCCCTCTTCAAATTCGATCCACACACCGGCGCCTACCGGTGGAATTAAAAATAAACCTTCGCCATCGCCAGTGTAAGGTGCGCAAGGGGTTGCCCATTGGGTTTCCACATCCAGGAAAATTTTGGGCACGCGTGCGCGCACACGCCCCACCTTTTCCGGGTCATCCACATTGCTCACCACGCCGCGATATTTTCCGTAGTAGCGGTTGTTTACCCGCTCGGAAAGATCAACCAGTAATTGATCGATACCGGAACCTAACATCAGAAAATCCCTCCCGGTAAGCCGCTACCACCACTGGAACCCGCCGAGCGGGCATTGCGTTTCAGTGTGAGTTTTTGTTTGTAACCGCTGTCGTTAATGGAATGTTGCACACGGCTGATCAGGTAATCGCCTCCTAAATAACCGCCGGGTCCTGCAACACTAATGACCTGGTAAGGCGCGAGCACCGTGTCGTAATCATTGGCATCAATTTCGGTGTTCGCGGTGTACGCAAAGGCTGAAAAATTCACCGCTGCCTCAGCGGCTGCATCCAGGTCATTTTGTTCTTCGCGGCTGTGCGTTAATAAACTCACGGCAGTCGGCGTTAGCGCAGAATGCGTTGCGTCAGAACCCAGTGGATCAAGTGTTGATGCATTGGCTTCAGTGGATAGCACACTGCCATCGGAAAGTTGTACATCACCACCGCGCACCGACATCGGCAAGAGCGCATCCAGTTGTACGGAAAATTTATGGATGTTGCGCTCTTCACCCACCAATAACAGTTCACTCGCGGCACCGCGAACCAGATTGGGCCGTGCAAAAACGCCCACACTTTGCCCCGGTGTTTCACCGGGTTTTACATAGGCAAACATGCCGTGTTTGCGCGCAAGGTCACGCAACAATTGCATTGCGGTACCGCGCTGCACTACGTAACGCGTATAGGCACTGCCAGCAGCGGGAACACTATCGACTTCGGCAATTAATCCGGCATCGGCAATTAATGTTTGGGCAATTTGATCCGCACTCTGGTCTTCAAACAACGCCACGTTTTCAATTTGATTCAGCAACACACTATCGTCGTGTACCACAAGTGTCAGGCCGCTATCGCCGGGGCCTGCGGCCAATTCAAAACGCTGTGAAATAATCGAGCCATCAATCAGCGCACGGTATTCGCCCTCACCCATTTTTACTTCAATGCGAATACGGCTGAAAGCTTGCGCAAATGCATCTTCAACCATTGACCACAAGCCCTGGTCGTCCAAACTCAAATCAATATCCAACTCCGCTTCCGCCGCCATGCCTATGGCCTGGTCGACACGAATTTCGCGAAACATATCGAGCTGCTCCTCTGTTGCCGGAGTACCGTCGAGATAAATGCGGAGGTTGGCGAGTGCCATAGTTGCTAGCTCACTTTTCCGGAACGTTGATGTAGCGACCGGTTTCAGCGACCAGATTGTTTGCTTCCAGGTCGCTGTTTGCATCGGCGATGTGCCAGAAACGCGTGCCATCGCGATAGCGGCGATGGCTCATCACATCCAGCTGGTCGTGATCGTGAATTTGTGTTCGTTCACCGCTAACCGGCGGCAATTTGCGCAAACTCACGGCTTGCACTGCGCGGCCATCGGCAGTCTGCGCAATGACGAGCGGCGTGTTGATGTAGCGCGAATTTTTTAAAAACATATTCACTCTCCTTGAAAATAACGGCGCAAAAAAATAGCGCGATCAAAACGGAATTATGTCAGCCGCCAATTCCACCGCTTTGGCGAGATTGAGGATCGCTTGCGCATCTTTTGCGCCGCGCGAATAAGTCAATGCGCCGTAACCAATTTTGTCACTGCTGGTTTTTGCCAAACTCAATACTTCCAAACCAATTTGCACTTCCACTTGTACCGGGTTAAGGAATGCATCAAATTTTTGTTCGGTAATCGTCATCGATTTAATGCGCACCGGCAGGACCCGTGTATAACCCCAGATAAATAAAATGCGCGGTAATGATTGCCGTGGTATTGCGCGCTCCGGTTTTTTATCATCACCACCCAGCCCCAGTGCATCGCCAATCGCATCAATCGCCTGTCCCAGCAATCCACTTAATGGCCCGGCGGGATACACCATTTTTTCCAGCGCCGCGATTTGCGGGCCAATACCGAACACACGCGGAATTGCCGACACCGCGCCGCCTTTGCCCAAATCATCTGCTGCGGAAAATTTGGCCGTCACCGTAAAACTTTCGGTAGGTGGAGTGCTGGTAGCATGGGGTTCAGATTGCCGCGCCTGATTCGTGGCAGCGGTTTCGGGTGGAGCAGGAATGGTAATAGTGCGAGCCAATTCCTCCGGATTAAACTGGAACACCACCAGGTTGGGAATCGGCCCCAGAAATTCACCGCTGTATTCAACCAACGCGCCGCGCAAAAGGAATCCGGACATTAACGATTGCCTCCCGTATCAAGTGGTGTTTGCATAGCAGCAGAGGCAAATAAATCGATCAAACCATCCGCCAGTTTTGCGCGCAGGCTTTCCGCATCCAGGGGTTGGGTGGCGTGGATTGAAGGTAACCGCACACTCGCTGCTATTCCGGATAATGCATTCGCATCAATACCGCGCGCGTGCAGCCGGCGTATAATTTCCGCATCAAGGCCAGCAAGCGCCGTTTGCGCGACATCGGTAGAGACACCGTGTAAACGCAAGGCGATGCGATCAATATTGAGCTGCGTCATCGATTGTTCTCCTCAAATAAACCGGCAACCTGATGTTGATATTTACCAAAACTTTCCGGCGAATTAGGGCGATTCAATTTATCGAGTTCACGTTTCACAGCTAACAACACATGTGCCATCTGCACTTGGGGTTTGTTGCTATTGCCCGCTTGCAAACAGGCGTTAAACGCAATCGAACGGATGTGTCCACCGGCAAGTGGAAAACTGCGTGCCAGGTAATCAATATCGAGCTCGCTAACATCGACATCATTAGGAAATACGTAGCGCCATAAACGCTCGCGCTCGCGCTCATCCGGCAATGGAAATTCAATCAGGCAGCGCAGGCGACGCAAAAATGCTTCATCCAGATCCTTGCGGCGATTGGTTGCCAATATTGCAATGCCTTTCAAGCGCTCCATCCGCTCCAGCAAATAACTGATTTCAATATTGGCAAAACGATCATGGGCATCTTTCACGCTGGTGCGTTTGCCGAACAACGCATCGGCCTCATCAAAAAAAATCACGCAATCACTTTCTTCCGCTGCATCGAAAACTTTCTTCAGGTTTTTTTCGGTTTCGCCAATATATTTATTCACTACCTGGGATAAATCGATACGGAACATTGGCAATTGCAATTCATCGGCAATCGCTTCGGCGGCCATGGTTTTGCCGGTTCCGGGTGGCCCGCAAAATAAAACCGAAAGTCCGGCTTCATTCCATACCCGCGCCGTACCCCAGCGATAATGCACCCAGGTAAGCGCGCGCATCGCATTAATAATTTCGTGTAGCTGCACGGTTTGTGTGGGGGGCAACACCAAATCCTTTAACGTAAAACGTGGAGTGACGGGTTGGGCGAGCGAACCCAGATCCAGGCGCACCTGGGCGCGGCAAAGTAAATGCAATTGCTCGCCATCCAGCGCATTGAGTTGTGCCGCAGCACGACCAATTGCATCAATTTCTTTCATGCCCAGGCGAAAGCATCTGGCGGCTTCCAGAATTTCCATTTTCAATATTTCACTATGGCGGCCCAGTACCTGTTCAAAACGCCGCACACGCATTTCAAAATTAGTCATTGGTAAAACGACAACCGGTTTCAGTGCATATGCAGGTAATGGTTTAAGTGCGCGCGCATCTTGTATCGGTGCAAACCAGCGCAGAGGGATAGCGGGCCAATTAATTCGCTCGTGTGCATGCTCATCAGCCACAACGGCAAGTGGCGGCAACAATAGATCAGCGTCGTACAACCAACACCAGGTAGCCAATACCGTTAAACGGGACATTGCGGGGATAACCGGCTGCGCAAGTTCCACAACAAAGCGCCCGGTTGTGCTGGAAATAATGGCAACCCACTCACTAAATTCTGTGCCTGCATCACCCAGCAACGGAATAAATTGCGTTTCGGTCGCAGGTGTATTTAATAAATGTATTGCTGCAGCAAGTGCGGTAGGTAATTGTCCGGAACCTGGTAGCTTATTTACCAGCCGCAATTCCGCAGGAAGACGATTATCGCCATTCACAAAGACGCTGGCGATCAGCGGCGCAACATCGTATCCCTCATGCCAGCTGGCCGTGGGATTTTCATTGTGGAACTGCAGTAATCCCAGACGAAATAATGGATGTGAGCTATCGATGGATAATAAATTCCTATCGCCATCCAACAATCGCAGCGCGAGTGCCAATGTCGGTAAATTTTTTTGCACATCATTTTGGCACGCAGCGATAACGGCAATACTCGCCGGATCGGTGCGCGCCAATAATCCCAGGGCAAAAACAAATTGTGCGCACTCATCCAATCCCGCACGTGCACACACTGCTGCCCACGGACCGTAATTGCGCGAGGTGTTATTGTGCAAATCATTGTTGTTGCGCTCATTAATGCGCCGGCGATTTTCACGCAAGCTGGCGATTTGCTCACTGATATAGTTTGCCGTGATATCTGTTGTAAAAAAATTTTGTTTATCGCTACTGAAGCGGGTTAAGTCCAGGCTCTCGCTTAATGTATCAATCGCTGGCGGTAATTGATCCGGATTGGGCGCAACAGTATTGCCCCGGATATACCATTGCCATGCAATTTCGCGCCGTAACCGCAAGGTTACTTCTGCCAGCCAATTCGCCGCCAGTTCATCGCTAATTGATAGCTCTGGCGAAAATAATGCGGGCGAGATTACGGCAGTGTTCATAATGTCCACTCCACTGCCGGAGTCAGTTGTGCTTGCGCACCGTTCACTCGCACAATCAAATAATAAATACCGGGTGGCAATGCATTACTATTATTTACCACCGCAGGCAAACTGGTTTGTGCAACCGAGCCTGTGACTTCCAGATTCAATACCACCTGGCCATCACGATAAAAAGCAACCACTACATTGTCATCGGGACCACCGAGGCGTTCTCCATTCAAGGTAACATTGCCAAACAAGTTTGCGCCGTTCAGCGATAGCGGACCACGCACCGCGCTAACCAGGGTGGGCAATAGCGTGACCAGTTGCGGATTGCTAAGTTGCTGGCGACCACTCACTAATTGTTTTGCTACAACGGCGGTGTGAAAGCCGGCAGAAATAGTGGGTGTAGTTGGCACACGTGCACGCACCGCACCTTCACGCGCGGCGATAACCGGCAGCTCCATGCTGCCGATATAAACCGTTTCAATACCGCCATTAATGTTGTCACCGGAAAATTCAACCGTTGCACCAATTTCAAAACGTGCGGGAACGACTTGTTTTAAACTTGGCCCCATGGAAGGCAATACAATGACACCTTCCGCTCCCGGTGGCCCGACAGTAAGTACCAGTGGAGCATAAGAAGGCGCCACATCCGGGGCGATCAATACTGGCCGTACCTGGAACGCGGCAGAGATTCGATATTTTTCTTCACTGCCTTGCATCACTTTCGACAGCAACTCCACATCGCCATTATCAAAAGAAATTTTTAAGGGTTCGCGATTATCAATTAATGCCGGTACCGCCGGTGAAAGAAAATTCATTGCCTGTAGCTGGGCCAGCGCGCGCGCGAGCATGCGATGTGCATCAACTGTGTCACTATCCAGACTGCCATCGTAAGCCGTCACTAAATAGCGCAACACCAGCCACAACGGTGGCGGTTGCCCTTCATCCAGCGAATGGTTTTTAAGGTGCGGATCAAAATCAATTTGATACAAAAATAAATTAAGCCTGGGCACCGCATCGCCATTCGCCGCCGCTTCCGGGCGGCCAACCGTGGTCAGTATCGAGGTGCGCAACTGCAGTTGCGAACGCAAGGCCTCAGATACAGCGCCTATGGCTTCATGGGTCGACAGTAACGACATTAGCGACTCCGTAGATAATGGCGATGTAAATTAAACACCGGTTCGCGCTGTACCGGTGCTATTGCCGGCGCAACTGGTGCTGGCGGTGCCGGCACAATTTTTTTCTGCGGTGCAAAAATTTCCAGCTCGATTTTTCCAATGTTCACTTGCACACCTGAACGCGGCGGCGCATCCGGCCTGTTGATTAACGCCGTTGGAGTTTCAGCAGGAGTTGCAGCAACGGCATTGGAGACAGCGCGCCCGGCACGATTGGGTGGAGCCATTGATGGCGTTTCACTCTCAGGCTGTGCACTGGTTTTTTTATTTTGATGCTCTTCAATAACACGGCGGCCATACAGCCCTTGGATATTGTTATTGTCTGTCACGACGGTATTGCTGTGGCGCTGTACGGCTTCAGTGATTACCGTTTTACTATGGGGCTCTGCACTAACAGAAATATGTTGACGGTGCCCGGTATCACTATGTTTTCCGGAAAAACGCGCTGATTCGTCCCGCTGCATCGCAGCCATACGATTGGCAGTTGATAACCCGGGCAACGACAGATCGGTTTTGAGCTCGGGGTAATGACCAGTGGAAACGGAGTTTGTCGCTACACCAACCAATTCATCGACAGCATCATAATGCACGTCAGCAGCAAGTGATTGCGGTTGCGCTCGTGTTGGCTGCAAACTCGACGCAGTAGCATTTATTTCGGCAGTGGCCGGAACTATCGCCCGGGTATTAACCGGTGCCCCCGTAGGGAATTGGTCATTTGAATTTCGGGGAGCGGTTGCTCTTGTAGCCTGATCGATATTTTCCGGATTGGTTTGTACTTGATCAGCGGAACTGATTTCAATATTTTGTTCGCCCCATACATCAACACTATTTTCATGATTAGCGCTCATCACTTTGGCATTAGCATGAGCAACATGTGTAGCATGGGCATTTACCGCCGGCGATTGACGAGCGGGATTTGGTGCAGTAATGCCGGACCGTTGCGCCAACCGTGAAAAATAATGATTCATTGCAATCCCTCGACAAGCCGCGATAAATATTTTTCACGCCGCCATTGGGGCAGCGCAACTATGTCCCTTTCGTTCCAGTGATAATGCGATGCCAGGCAATGCACCTGATCAATCAACCGTCGCTGGAGCAAACGCAAACCGTCAATCAACAGCCACTCAAGATCCACTTCAACATCCAAAGCCTGCGCACAAAACGGGCAATCGACTGCAAGGGTTAATGCTGTTAACGGATCAGCTTCCGCCAATGAATCACCGATAGAATCAATCCACTCATGTGGTAATTCGTTGGGCAATGGTGCGTCAGTTGTCACCTCAAGCAAACGCGCAATAAACCAGGACTCATCCCGTGTATGTCGCACCTGCTCATACCAATCGCGCTGATCCTGGCCGGTGGGTAAACGGCAGGAAAATTTTTCTCCTGCCGGCGAAAACCATTCAATTTTTTCACTGGCAGATGTTGTAGCAAAACTTGCCAACCCCAATTCCAGTTCCACTTTGCCGCAACAAACTTCATTGCTACAGGTTGCAATAGCCGTTGACGAATCGCCGATGGATGCGCTGGCAATAGCAAGTAAACCTTGCAGGCGTTCACTGACCGTCCAATCCCAGGCCGATTCGGTTTTCACAATTCCGCCATCCACATAGTGCAGGCAACTGCTTAACAGCGCGGTCACCAATTCCGGGCGCGGTAAAGCAAAATTAATATCGAGGTCGGCAATATCGCTGGTAAAACTCCGCGCCAGATAACGCTCCTTCTCCGGTGCCGGTGGCCAACAACGCAGTGAAACACCCATGGAATTAATTCCTTCTAGCCAGCCTCGGAAGGTTCAGCGGTATCGACATCGCGTTCCCAACCTTCCAGTTCAATCTTGAGGTGTTCGATAGCAACCGCGTTGGCATTGGCATCCAGATCGGGAATCGCGGTGTATTCACTAACCCAGCACGCGTGCAAAAAATAACGTTTTGCCACCTGCCCTTTTTCATTCATCACTTCAAGGGTTAATTCCTTTTTATAACCGGCCAAATCCATTAACGGATCACCCGCAAACGAATGGATTTTATTGGCCCAGATTTCAAATTCGGGATCGTGCGTGAGGCCGCGCTCCAGCGTAATCGCTTCGTAACTGGTGCGACCCGGTGATTTGTGGTCAATACTGTTTTCGCCACCGCTGCGGTGTTTAACCACTTCAGTGGTGCGTTTCAGTGCGCTGGCCTTACTAACACCCAACACGGTTTTGTTATCCCAAATCACTCTGAATTTAAAATTTTTGTACGGATCAAAACGATGGGTGTTAACGACAAATCCGGTATTAGCCATGACAAAATTCCTGTTCCAGTGGGCTTAGAGATCCCCAGCAATTTGCTGGATTTTGATAACAACAAATTCAGCAGGTTTTAATGGTGCAAAACCTACTTCAATATTCACGATACCTTTGTTGCGATCATCTTGCGTGGTGGTGTCTTTATCGCATTTAACAAAGAATGCGTCTTTCGGGCTGGTGCCCTGGAAAGCGCCCTGGCGAAATAGCGACATCATGTAAGCATTCAGATTCAAACGGATCTTGGCCCACAAGGGTTCATCATTCGGTTCGAATACAACCCACTTGGTACCGCGGAAAAGTGATTCTTCAATATTTAATGCAAGCCGGCGAATAGGAATGTATTTCCATTCGCTACCAAAATCGTCATCACCGGCCAGGGTTCGCGCGCCCCAATTCACTAATCCATTGGGAAATACGCGAATACAATTCACGGCTTTTTTATTGAGCACACCGTTTTCAGCATCGGTGAGTTTGACTTCGACACCGAGCACATCGCGGATATCAGCTTCGATACCGGCGGGGGCTTTCCATACACCGCGTGTTGCATCGGTGCGCGCCATTAACCCGGCAATAGCACCGCTGGGACCAATTTCTTTTTTAAGTCCGTTCGCATTGAAAACCAAACGTGGATAGAACACGGCTGAATGACTATTTACGACACCGGTTCTTAAGGTATTGATGAGTGCAGTGTTATTAACAACGGTGGGACGATCCTGATTATCAGTCCAGGTCGGTGAAGCATCGATCACTAAAAATGCACGGCGGGAGGCACAATAATTACTCGCTGGCCCCCAGAGGGTTTGATGATCGGCAACCGATACCCCTTCATCAGCGGGAAGAATCATCAGGTTAAATAAATCCACCGGATCAAGCGCATGGAAACCGGTTTGGGTGACCGGGTTACCAAAATAATCAGCGGGCGTTGGTGCACCACCGTCCGTCCCTGCCACACCACCGTTAGCAAAAGCACTGGTGCCATCAGTGCCCAATGCATATTGATTGGTGTTAAGCGCAACGTCTGCATTAACGGCAGCGGGCAATATGGCAAGGCCGGATGGCAGTGAATTTAAATTGGTGGTTTTGCGGATAAGGGCAATTTCATAGCCCCACAATTCCGCTTTGAAATTTAAGGCAGCTTGTGAATTTATGGCATTAACAATAATACCCAGTTTTTCGCGCACACCATCGCCATTGGCCGCCGGATGCTGATGCCAGAAATCTCCGGCAGCTGTCGTAATTAGATTATTGGGCGCAACCGTTAATGGCAAAGCTGGCTGTCCGTCGACGGCAATTGACGTTATCGCATTTTGCGTCAGACCGGCGAGCGCATTTACATATGCACTCAAATTAACATGATCAAGCGCAACTGCAGCACCTGGATGTAAATGAAAAAATGAAGCATTCGGTGCCGGGCGAAAATTGCTGTAGCGTGTTTGCTCAAGCCCGCCCTGTTCAACGCCGAGCAAAATCAAACCGGAAATATCCCGTGTACTCGCACGTGTCACCCGCACTGCCGCGCGATTGTTGTTACTCGCTGTAATTGTTAGCAACCGCCCGACATTTGCGCCGCCATTTTCCAGGGTAACTGCAACGGTTTGTACCGGGCTTTGCAAAGCCAGCAAGGTATTGATGCGCAGTGTTAATTCCGCCGCTGCATTTGCACCGGTAAGCGCAAGGCCCGCTAACGAAATAGCCACTGGTGGGGCGTCATTAACAGAAATATTAAAAGAATCCTGCCCCGCCGTAATAAAACCTTGCAAGGTAGTTGCCGCATTTGCATCAGTCGCTCCCAACGGGCGGCGCGCCTGACTATAGCCTGCAATAAAATTACCCGCTGCGGTGGTATTAATCAGCGCGCCGGGCAATGTGGGGTCGCCCATCGCTGCGTTTAAACGCAATTCAATAAGCTCGGAACTTTGCGTTACAAAGGTGGGCGCAAAGCGTGGCGATAAAGGATTCATCGAAAGGTTAATAAAGTTTTCCGCCGCGCCGGCTTGCGGAATTACTTTTAAATTAAACGTGTCATGAGGGTTGGTCGTTGCGTAATTAACTTCCAGGCGGAGTTGATTTGCCCAGGCGCCTTCGGATTTGGCAATAACATCAAATACCGGTTGCGGACCAGGCCTGAGCAGCGAATGTAATGTAATGGCCGCTGGCAGTGCGCCGCTGGCTACGCGTACCACATAACAATCCGTTCCACCATTCGCAAAAAATTGCCGAACCGCGTAGCCCAAATCACTTTGTGGATGCGGGGCGCCAAAGTTGCGTGCAAAATCTGCCTGGCTGAGACAGCGAACAGGCTGGTTCAACTTGCCTTTGGACGTGCGCCCAAAAAAGGCGGCGATGGAGGTGGATACACTGGTAATCGTGTGTACGTCACTCGGCACTTCTTCAATGTAGACACCGGGGTAGCTGACGGTTGTTGCCATATCATACTCCTTTGGAATTTGTATAAATTTCGCTTGGCTACTTTCTGTAAATTTTTCTATAACATTCGGTTAGCTGCTTATCGATAAGCACTTGCATTGAAATATTTATTCTTTCAATGAGCCCTTTGCCTGGATTGCCTTGTAGATAACTTTTTTATCTGGCAACACCTGTTTTTCAATCAAACCCTCGGTAAATAATTCTTCGAGGATTTTCGCAATCATGTCGTAATCATCGTGATATCGCTGCAATGGAATCCACCACTCAACTACACCATTTAATGTATCCGCTGCATTCGGGCATGCTTCCAAATAGCGCAATATTGCTTCGCGTTGCGCCTTGCCGGATTGCTGTTGATCGGAGCTCAAATTTCCATCCGCCTTTTTAAGCTGTTTACCTTTACTCAAGGTAGCAACAGGCATACCATTTATTTTTTAATAAAAAATAAATAATAAAATCAAAGAATTATATTTTTAGCGCACAAAAGGAGTGAGGCAAAAATACCCCAGGTGAATTTCGTCAAAAAAATGCGGAAGAGTTTAAAGCAGGTATTTAAAGCGATTTTTTCCCTGGGGCGTTATTACCTCACCCTGAGGCAATATCACCCTATATTTTGATGCCATATTGTTCGTGCACAACAATACTGGATTATTGATATTGCCAATCACAATATTGGGGAGATGGTATTGGAAGGTTTTCCAGGAAGAATAAGTAAAGAAAATAGTAAAGGAGGCATAAACAAGTTATCGAGGGGATAACATTTATGGGGATTATTTTTCTATTCCATTTTTTTCCAGCAATCGGGTAAAGGTTCTACGCTCTTTCCCGGCAAGCCTGGCCGCCGCCGATATATTGCCATTGGTGCGCGATAGCAAATGACTCAAATACTGTTGTTCGAATTGGCTGACTAATTGCCGTTTTGCTGACTCATAAGTCAGTTCAAATAAGCTGGCTGTTGTACACTCATTTTCTGCTTTATGCTGCTCCATAGCATCCACAAGCACAATGTTATCGTCTTCCGAAAGCAGGATTTTGCTGTAGATAAAGTTTTCGAGTTCGCGCACATTCCCCGGCCAATCATAACTATTTAACCATTCTATAGTGGCAGGATGCAGTGACTTAGGATTAATACCAAATCGTTTACAACCCAATTTTATAAAATGATTTGCCAAAAACTCCGGGTCGCCGGTCCTTTCGCGCAAGGATGGTATCGTTACTTTCAACAACGCGAGGCGGTAATAAAGATCGATCCTGAAGTCACCTGACCGCGTCATCTCCAACAAATCGCGATTGGTTGCAACTAACACACGCAAATCGGCAACCTGGTCCTTGCCACCAACCGGCCGGTAGATTTGATCCTGTAAAAAGCGCAGTAAGGTAGCCTGGCCTTTCGCTGACAGGCATTCAATTTCGTCCAAAAATAAAGTGCCACCTTCTGCATGCTCAATCAGGCCAATTTGATTTTCTTTAGCATCGGTAAATGCGCCTTTAACGTGGCCAAACATTTCACTCTCAAACAAACTGTCAGGAATTGCAGCGCAATTGACCGGAATAAAAGGGTAATTACTACGGGAACTTAAATAATGGATAGCGCGCGCGGCGAGTTCCTTACCCGTGCCGGTCTCCCCCTGGATCAAGGTAATGGCGTCACAACGTGCAATTCGGGCGATAATCTTCAAGGTTGCATTAAACGCGGGCGAATTACCGACAAAAGCAGGCTCCGCAGAGGGATTCATTCTTTTCATAGCAATTACCTTATCGCAATTTATTAAAAATAAAATCCATATAACCGGTAGCACTAGTACCCTGTTTACGACGCATGAATTAGCTGTTATTGAACCGAACGTTGAGTTATATACCCATTCTGCACGAGTTAAAAGGTGCCAGTCTGTAAAAAAAGTCCGTAATAGGACCGATTTAAGTCACTGGATGAGGATGGCACTATTTAGCTGTAATAGCGGAAGTGAATACAATCTTGCGGTCTATGGACAACAACACAGACAGTCTGTGCTACGTGGGCAGCTTTAGATTGGATGCATTGGGAATGGGTGAATTTTTAACTATGCAGGGGCAAGGCGTTGGCGAATTGCGACTATGTTGAAGGATGAGACCAGAAATAAAACCGGAGGGATTATTTCAATCTTTCCAATAGTCCTTTACGCCGAACTATATTTTTATAATCCCATTGGATCTCTTTAGCTTTCTTTAGCCACCGCTGCAAATCGGATTGTTTTATTTCTGAAATATCATTGTAGAAAATCGATGCATCTTTAAATTTCTTACCTGGAACATTCAGCCCTGTCTCTTCGAAATCTGCACCACTCCAAAACATCAAACGTATACCCGGTTTTTGTTTGCTGTATCCAACAATCGGATTGCCATCCAAAAACCAGACCGGGTGAGCATGCCATATTTTATTTTGAGCATTAGCTAATTTTTTGTCGATTTGCAAGGCAAGAAAATCACACACTTCCTTGTGATTCAATTCTTGTTGTTCATTGTATTTCATAATTTCTGGATTCATTTTTATGCCTGCTATGTAGCCTGACAATCCCGGATTATTTATTTAAATATCGCGGCGTGGGCGCTGAGTAATTTAATAACCTCGCACTTCACGAAACGCACAAACTCTGTTAATTGCTCCGCGTGTGCAGCTACACAATCTTCCCCCAGCCCAAGATAAGCCTGCCGGGCATCAAGTAACACAGGTTGATATTTTACCGGTAAACGTTCCATCGCCCAATCGGCAGCGGCATTTTTTGGAATGATCTGGCCGGTTGCTACGCTATTCCAGATGCGGGCAAGCGTAAGCACTACATGTTTTTCATCACCCTCCCAATCCGCTGGTGAGTTCCACAGATCCAGAGTGTCAACCATCGTCTTTAATAAATCATGTTCAGGAATTGGAACGAAGAAATCTGCCGCTGAAGCCCCGACCAAGGCAATGCCATGCTGTCTTACTTTGGTTAGCAAAATCGCCAAATCGGCATCAATCATGGCAGGCTCAACAACGCCTGCAAGAATTTCGTCGCGTTGCCATTCACCGAATTGTAACTCGCGCCTGGGCGGGTACTGCCAGGGCACAACCTCGTTGTGGACAACCACAGTAATTTCCAATGCGCGGCGAATTTCGCTTTGCCCGGGAGGCGCCGAAATTGTTAAAAAATCGGTGACCAAAGCCTGTCGTATAGTGTTATTAATTCGAGCCGACACGGTAACGAACAAATCAATATCACTACAAGGTTTCAGGCCCCCGTCAGTCGCGGAACCGTATAAGTGCACAGCTAGCAATGTTGATTCCAGATGCTTCCGGATAATCTCGATTGCCTGTGATAGCTGTACAGTAATTTCGGCAGGGATAGTATTAATAATGATGTCCGGCTGTTAAATCTTTTAGCTAGTTTTCATGAGAATAATAAAAACTGATATCAGGAAGAAACTCTAGATCAGCTGAGCTGTATTATCACTCGGTTGTTATTATGGCCTCAGTGTAAACATTGTTACCTGCGGTACATTTGAAACACATTTGGCAGGACCATCAATATAAAACTGGACCGTTTTTTGTGTGCTTAACGCGAACAGTAAACCTGAGTAGGCTCTATCAATTAGCTTGGGGTCGGTAATCACCACAGAGCTTTTGTTGGAACAATAAGATGCAGCATCACCGGTTAAGTCGGTTTTCAAACCAATGTAAAGCCCTTCTGGACTACCATTAGAATTTCCACTCTGTATTATTTGGATATTTCCTATTTCGGCCGATGTTAATACAAGCCACTGGGCAGCCATGGAAATACTGGAAGTCAAACTCAACAATACAATGAATATTAATTTTTTCATTTTGGCCCTGCTTATTAAAAATTTCCTGGTTTCACTCACTTCTAACTTCATAATGATTTATATATCACACAAATGAAGCTTCCTGATTGTATTTACATTATTAATGCATATACCAACGCGTAAATAGTACCTGAAAAAAAACAGGCAGCAAATGCCACCTGCTTTTTATTATTTCAACACCCGACTCGAGCTGGCCGGATGCCATGGCTCCGGAACATAACGCGTTCGCGCCAGGGTTTTGTAGTATTCCAGATCGTGTTGTGGCTGTTCGTACTCTGCGGGAATTGGTTTGTTGGAAAAAGTCTGGAAATAAAGTACACAGGAGTCGCGCCAGATGACCGCATCGCGCTCTTGTATTTTCAATAATGCTTTCACTTGCGCAAAACGCTCTGCATCGATTAACGATTCCAGCTTCTCCCATTTGCGCTGCATATCGCGCACTTGCTCTACACCGTCGTAGTATTTATGGACTAACTCATTCCATAAAGTGCGACCGGATTGCATTTTGTGATCCCAACTTACATGGTGGAACCACAGCAATAATTCTTCCGGCACCATTTTTATATCGCCATATTGGCTAGCTAAAATTTCCGGATATTGCGCAACCGCATTGGAACCGGTTTTAGTGCGATTAAATCCTATACCATCTTTTGCAGCACGATGGTAATAAATTGCCGTCCAGTCCGGGCGCTCCAGGTTTGCAGTCCAGGGTGCGGGTCCGTAATGATCGCCTTGTGAATACAAATGTGTTAGCCCCAACGGTGAACGATAATTTACACCTGCTTCACGCGAGGCAAGCATGATTTGTTTTACCGGCTCGATAAATTGTTGATCATTGGTAAACGTCATACGCAACCACTCATCAGCAGCCGCGCCTGCAGAAATATGATGATCCCACGCCATGCGCCCGAACGCATACCAACTTGATTGTACGAAGGGGTGACCGGTCCAGTTGCGGTCTGTCCCCGGATTAATTACCGCTGCCATTCCCGTGTGTTTGGTATTAAAAGTTTTTCCTTCCAGAATATTACCAATCGTCGAGCCCTCACCTTTTGCATAAGTTTCTGTGCGCAACGATTCTTCAAATAATGGGCCTTGGTACGCGAGGTGAGTCGCGAAGCCAAAATATTCCTGTGTGACCTGGAATTCCATCATCATGTTGGTTTTTTCCATCGCGGAAAATAATGCGGAGTAAGGTTCGCGCGGCTGAAAATCGATGGGGCCATTTTTGACTTGCAGGATCACGTTATCGGCAAATTTTCCATCGAGCGGTTTGAATTCGTCGTAAGAACCGCGAAAGCGATCATTAATATCCGGGTGATATACAAATGCCCGCCAGAACACTACACCACCATAAGGTTTTAAGGCGGCGGCCAGCATATTGGCACCATCAGCGTGGTTGCGTTGGTAATCTTGCGGGCCGGGCTGGCCTTCGGAATTGGCTTTTACCAAATAGCCACCAAAATCAGGAATGTATTGGTAAACTTTTTTGGTGCGCTCCTGCCACCATTTAGCTACGCGCGGATCCAGTGGATCGGCGGTATCAAGATCGCCGAACGCGCGCGGTGAATTGTAATTAATCGATAGATAAACTTTTATCCCATAAGGGCGGAACACATCCGCCAGGGCAGCAATTTTTTGCAAAAACTGATCGCTCAATACGCGCGGATCAGCGTTCACATTATTGATAACGGTACCGTTAATACCAAGTGACGCATTGATGCGTGCATAATCTACATAGCGTTGCGATTTATACTCTGGCAATGTGCCCCAATCCCACAGCGACAAACCGGCGTAACCGCGCTCAATAACACGATTTAAATTATCCCAATGGTTTATAACACGATGCTGTACTTTAGGCGCACTGCTGATGGAAATTTTATCCAGCCCCTGGTGCGTTTGTAGTAAACGCAATAAATGAAAACTGCCGTAAAGTACGCCCACATCGGTATTGGCAGCAATCACAGTAACATTACGTTTATTGATACGGGTTTGCTCAATCAGATAGCCTTCATTGCCCAGAGTCGATAAGCGCGCCGATAAATCCAGCGAAGCAATTAACGGTGAACTTGCGGGTGTGCCAATAACTAACACATCACCCGATAATTTTTTACTGATAGAAACCGGTTTGGCGAGTAATCCAGTTAATCCTCGTTGCAATTCGCTAATAGCTGCTTGCAGTATTGGCGATTCGCCCTCAGCCACAATCCCGCCCAATTGTTGTTGGTAAGCCGTGCGGAGTTTTTGTTCCGCCACTGGCTGGTAGCGCAGCCACATCTCATAACCGTCTTCTGCATGGGCAAAGAGGGGTAGATTGCATAAAACCGTCAATAAAATGAATATTTTGTAAAGAAATGCCCGCTGCACGCCAACCTCCCGTAGATTGTTCTAGAATATCGCCTTATAGTCATTGAAAATATAACACTGGTATACAAGAATACACATTTAATAAATGTAAAGGGCCGCCGGTAACACCCCTATCAATAATGAACGGCAAATTGTCTTCCGGTCCTGTTAAAAACGATAAAAAGTTTCGTTTTATGTTTTTGCTCAAGCTCGCCATTGCTCATCGCGATAACCCCGTCTATAAAGTAGAGGAGCATACCGAGGCAGGCATACAGCATTGATTAACTAACTTTCAGCAAACAACAGCTCTTAATAAATAATTATCAACTGAGGAAATCATAATGAAAATTTCACGTCGGCATTTGTTAGCAATGAGCGGTGCGACTGCTGCCCTTATTGCCAGCGCTAAATTACAGGCTGCAGAAAAAGCGGCAGCTGCAACCGGTTTGAAAGAGGCTTATAAAGAAGACTTTTTAATTGGTGCCGCCCTCAGTGCCAGTATTATTGCTAAACAGGATCCAAAACTGGTTGCCATAATCAATAAAGATTTCAATTCCATCACACCGGAAAATTGCATGAAATGGGGCGAAGTGCGCAATGAAGATGGCACCTGGAAGTGGGCTGATGCCGATGCGTTTGTGGAATTTGGCAGTAAGCATAATTTGCACATGGTCGGGCATACATTAGGCTGGCACAGCCAAATTCCCGATAGCGTATTTAAAAATAAAGATGGAAATTATATTTCCAAAGCAGAACTTGAGAAAAAACAAAAAGAACATATCACAACTATTGTTAGCCGCTACAAAGGCAAACTCGCGGCCTGGGATGTTGTGAATGAGGCCGTAGGTGACGATGGTAAAATGCGCGATAGCCATTGGTACAAAATTATGGGCGATGATTTTCTGGTTAACGCATTTAATCTCGCGCACGACGTGGACCCGAAAGCACATTTACTTTACAACGATTACAACAACGAACGCCCGGATAAACGCCAGGCCACACTTGATATGTTGAAGCGCTTGCAAAAACGCAACACACCCATTCATGGTTTGGGCATGCAATCACATATCGGTTTGGAAACCAACCTGCAGGATTTTGAAGACAGCATCCTTGCCTACTCTGCCCTGGGGTTGAAAGTACATCTCACTGAATTGGATATTGATGTATTGCCTTCCGTGTGGAATTTACCGGTGGCAGAAATCTCCACCCGCTTTGATTACAAACCGGAACGCGATCCTTACATCAAAGGCTTGCCTAAAGAGGTGGAAGAAAAACTCGCAAAAGCCTATGAGTCGCTGTTTAAAATCCTGGTGAAACATCGCGATAAAGTTGATCGCGTAACTTTCTGGGGCGTTAGCGATGATGCCAGTTGGTTAAATGATTTCCCCATTAAAGGCAGAACTAACTATCCATTGTTGTTTGATCGCCAGCAACAACCAAAACCCGCTTATTTCCGCCTGCTGGATGTAAAACGCTAATGTGTTACGGCCAGGGAAGGCTTCAGCAGTAACACTACTCACAAAAAAGTAACACGATGACCATTCATACCGAATTTTTAATAAATGATCTGAACGACAATTGACTTACCCTGGTAATTGGGGATTAATTGCGGCTCCTTACATTAAATACATGGAGCTTGTAATGTCACAAACCAATCCTTACGAAGTCCCCGCATCCAATCTGGATCAGCCATCAACCGTCGCCGATAAACCGCTCAATCCCGATTGGGATATAGGTGCGGTATTGTCTGAGGCCTGGGCATTAACCAGTGGTTTCAAAGCAACTTATTGGGGTGCATTTGCACTTTATTTTGGTGTGTTGATTGGCGTTTCATTTGCAGGCGGGATATTAACTGCCGTTACTGCAACAATGTCCCAAGCAACTTCCATCGCCATTATGATCCTGGTGCAACTCATCCAGTTATTTATTACTGCACCTTTAGTTGTTGGTTTATTGATGATCGGTATTAAACGCGCAGCTGGCTTACCCGTAAATGCCTTTATGGTATTCAATTATTTTCCCAAAACCGTCCCGCTGTTTTTTGCCTACTTGTTAATTATCCTTTTTGTCGCAATTGGTACGGTGCTGCTGGTACTTCCCGGCATTTACCTGATAGTCGCCTATGCATTTGTGCTGCCATTATTGGTCGACAAAAATTTAGGCATCTGGGAATCATTGGAAACATCACGTAAAGGGATTACTGCTTGTTGGTTTCGCTTTTTTGGTTTTGGCATAGTGGCTTGTGTTATTGCTGTAATCGCCTCTTTACCATTATTTATTGGACTTATCTGGGTACTTCCCTGGCTGTATATTGCAGCGGGTATTATCTATCGCGATCTCTTCGGTGTTAGCTCTAATTAACAGCAAAAAATGAAATAAAAAAAGCCAAAGAGGTGAATTCTTCTTTGGCTTTTTTTATTTACACCAGTAACGATATTTTGCTAAATGGGTAGTTACCAACTCATTTTCTGTTTAATAAATGCCGTTAGCTTTTCCGCATTGGCTTTGTGTTGCGCAATGCGCGGATGACCACCGTAGCCGGTGAATTCAAAAAAAATCGTATCCAGTTTTTGATCGTTATTTTCTTTTTTCATGCGTTCAACTGCGGCAGTAATGTAGCCTGGCCATTTGGGTGTGGCAGTTGCATCCATACTGCCAAGCGCGCAAATGATTTGCGCCTTGGGATATTTAGCGCGCACACTGCGCACAAAATTAATATAAGCCTGTACGCGCTGCGCATCCGTCGGGATGGGTTGCAAACGTTTTTCACGATCTATTAACCATGAATCATTCTGGAATAAATTAATCACCACCAGATCTGGTGTCCATTGGCTAAAGTTCCATTGCGTATCGTTATTACCAACAGCACTGAGCTGATCGTAAAACTGCGGCATAATGAAGGGAAACCAGCTAATCATAATGCCAATACCACTTTGTGAAATGGTGTGTAGCTCTGCATTCAAATTGCGTGCTGTAATGGAACCATAAGCCCAGTAATTATTTTTTTCACTTAACAAATGGTCCATGCCATTATCTGCGCCTTCATTGCCCATGCCGGTACTGACGGAATCCCCATAAATTTCGATGCGCCGATGTGGACGTGCAGGTGGCGGCAATAGTTTTGCTCCCTCATCCAATAACACCCCCTTAAACGAGGTAGCTCCCTCTTCCCCTTCGGTGCGCTTGTAAATTTCCAGTGAGTGATTACCGGCTTTTAATGCGGTATTGATTACATAGGTTTGTTCGCCTTGTTTAGCCTCCAGCACATAAGGGTGCTGCGTTTCCCCATCGATAAAAATATTGAAATAATTTTTGCCGAATTGATCATCCAGCTTTATCGCCAGCGATGTGCCGGTGAAATTGGCTTTAATACTTGTCCCGGTCCAGGAAATCACAGGGGATTTTTTATCGGTGAAATCAATCCGCCCTGTATACAGATACGCATCATTATCTGCGGTAACCAACTGCACAGGCGCTGCTGCAATATTGGAAGACACGGAAAACGCGCTAATAAAAAAGCTATAAATAATTAATAAATGAATGTTTTTTTTCATTCTATCGCTCACTGGAAATTGAATACGCTGAGAAACGCGGGCCTTAACTGGACGCAACAGCGTCCCCAACATATATCATACAATATAACCCATGAGAACCTTCGCAATGAAAGTGTTGCCGACAGCCAGCAATGCAGCCAGGCCAAACCTGTTATCAGCGAAGCATTAATGCGAATATTGCCGGTACTCAAAATTGCAGCCCGGGGAGCCAAGCCATCATCATGAGCATTCAAAATCGACAAGAATATTTTTCCAGAACATTTAGTCACTATGAAGCGACAGGCGAATCGTTCAATGACGTTATATTTGAAAATTGCGCGTTTGAGAGCTGTAACTTTTCTGATACCCGATTCTATAAATGCAAATTCGTTGATTGCTCATTCATCGCATCAAATCTGAGCAACACCAACATTGATTACAGCAAATTTTTTGATGTAAGTTTCGATAGCAGTAAGCTGGTCGGCATCGATTGGACTAAAGCAGATTGGCCACGATTTGCCTTCACTTCGCCGATTAAATTCAATAACTGCATAATTAATGATTCATCGTTTTTTGGCCTCAACCTAAGCGAACTCGAATTAAAACATTGCAAGGCCCTGGATGTAGATTTTAGAAGCGGCAATTTCAGCAAAGCGAACTTTAACTTTACCGATTTCACTAGCAGCTTATTTATGAAAACCAATTTGCGCGAAGCAAACTTCTCTGAAGCAGAAAACTACACGATAGATATCTTTAACAATGACATCAAAGGAGCCATATTCAGCAGGCTGGAGGCAGTAAGATTGCTGGAGTGTCTGGGTATTGAATTGGTGGATTAGACAGAATCTCACAGCACCAACAATGAAAAATTATAAAAATAATTTATCAAAGCCAGAAAAACAAAAAGCCCCGATTAACGGGGCTTTCAGGATGTTTTGAAAAGTCATCATACTTTCTTTTGGTGCCCTGGGCCGGACTCGAACCGGCACAGCATTCGCCACTACGACCTCAACATAGCGTGTCTACCAATTCCACCACCGGGGCAAAAACGTTAATTATTCCTTTTTCTCTTCAGGCTGCGCTGCACTTGGCTGCGCTGCATCAACAGGGGCTGCCTGGTTCGGAACATCAGAAGGAGCCGCGGCTGGAACTTCTGAAGCAGGGGCAGTTGATGTTGCAGGAACATCAGACACAGGAGCCTGTTGTGTAGCAGGTATAACCATCCCTTGGGTTGCTACTTTTGAATGGTTTTTAGCAATTACGGCCAAACCAAAACTGGTAGCAAAAAATAAAAATGCGATAACCCAGGTTGCGCGGGTGAAAAAATTTCCACTACCTTCACTACCAAATACTGTTTGAGAAGCACCAGCACCAAAAGAGGCACCTGCTGCTGCTCCTTTACCCTGTTGCAACAACACCAAGCCAATAATGACCAACGCAGCCAGGGAATGAATAATTAATACGAACTTTTCCATTGCAAAACTCTCTTGTGAGCGTTTTTATCTTTTCAGCCTGCTGTAATTATTCAGCGGCCTTACATATTGCTAAAAATTCATCGGCATCCAGTGATGCTCCGCCGAGCAAGGCACCATCTATATCAGCCAGGGCAAACAACTGTTGTGCGTTATGCGCTTTAACACTGCCGCCATACAAAATTCTTACACTATCGGCCAACGCACCAAGCTGGGATCGCATAAATTTATGCACTTCTTCTGCTTGTTCCGGTGTTGCCGTTTTTCCGGTACCTACCGCCCAAACAGGCTCATAGGCTAACACCGCCTTATCAAAAACATCTTTCCCGGTATGAGCAAATACAACATTAAGTTGCCTGCTGATAGTTTCCAGATGCTTTCCCTGTTCACGATCCTCCAGGGACTCACCGACACATAGAATCGGGATTAATCCTGCCTTTTGCACGGCTTCAAATTTTTGTGCAACTTGCAGGTCAGATTCGTGCTGCATCCGGCGGCGCTCATTGTGACCAATTATTACAAATTTGCAATCCAAATCTGCAAGCATTGATGCTGAAGTCTCGCCAGTAAAAGCTCCCTTATCCCGTTCACTTACCGTTTGCGCACCCAAAATAATTGAAGATCCGCGCAAACATTCATGGGCTTGTGATAAATAAGGGAAAGGTGGGCAGATCACTACATCTGCACCGCGCTCGCCTTGCCAACCATTGGTTATCCTGGCGAGCAAATCCGCGTTTTCACGCAAATTTCCATTCATTTTCCAATTGCCAACCACCAGCTGGCGACGCTTGGCGTTACTTGCTTTACTCAACAGCAATACCTCCCCCAAAGCGGGCGCTAATGGTAGCCAAGATGGTTTGAACATACAACCAAATCTTGGCTCCACTCCGGATTTTTCTGTGTTTTTATACTGCTTTTACTGAAAAACCCTGCCTATCGATAATCCACCGGATATAAAATCTGCGCCTTGGGCATTTTTCAAGCACAGGCATTATCCAGCATAGTCACTTTTTAGCCTTACACCGAAGCTTCCACTACCGCAGCAAGTTCCTGGGCCAACTCTTTCACTTGCTTTTTATCCTCCCCTTCAACCATTACCCTAACCACAGGTTCCGTTCCGGAGGGACGCAGGAGCACCCGACCCGTGCCAGCCAACTTTTCTTCGGTTAACTTCACCGCCGCAGTAATTGCCTCATTACTACTTAAATCAACACGCTTGGATACGTGAACGTTAATCATAATCTGTGGCAATTTATTCATTGCTTTTTTAATTCGATGCAACGAATCGCCCATCGTTGTGATCGCAAGCAACACTTGTAATGCAGAAATAATTCCATCGCCGGTTGTAGTGACATTGCTGCAAACAATATGGCCAGAATTTTCCCCACCTAACCGCCAGCCATTTGCACGCATCAATTCAATCACGTAGCGATCACCAACTTTGGCACGAACAAAAGGAATATTTAATTTTTTCAATCCCAGTTCAAATCCAAAATTACTCATCAAGGTGCCTACCACGCCCTCGCAACCTCCGGCGTATTCGTGTTGATACGCGGCAATGATATATAACAACTCGTCGCCATCAACCAGCTCGCCTTTATGATCGACAAAAACTACACGGTCGCCATCACCGTCAAATGCAATACCCAAATCAGCTCCCAGCTCAACAACTTTTTCCTGCAAGGCTTCGGGCTTGGTAGAGCCGCAACTGCGGTTGATATTGGTACCATTAGGCTCAACAAAAAGCGAAGTGACATGTGCACCCAATTCGGTAAATACATCCGGCGCAATGTGATAGGTTGCACCGTTAGCGCAGTCCAGGACTATGTGCATACCCTTGAGGTTAAATCCCCAGGGCATAGTGCCTTTACAGAATTCAACATAGCGCCCGGATGCATCGGCAATACGCTTTGCTTTGCCCAGTTTTTCAGCTGTCGACATTTGTTTTTCAAGCTGCTGCTCAATTAGGTTTTCCAGCTCATCAGGCAGCTTGCTGCCGTTGCCACCGAAAAACTTAATACCATTATCGACATAACTGTTGTGCGACGCACTGATAACAATGCCCGCCTGTGCTTTGAAAGTACGGGTCAAATACGCAACGCCGGGAGTCGGCATAGGCCCTAACAATCCTACATCCACACCCGCATTAATAAGACCAGCCTGCAAAGCAGATTCAAACATGTATCCGGAGATTCGCGTGTCCTTCCCAATCAAAATCATATTCTGGCCGTCAAAGCGTTCCTTAAGAACACAACCCGCCGCCCAACCCAACTTGAGCATAAAGTCAGGTGTAATTGGAAACTCACCGACCAAACCACGAATACCATCGGTACCAAAATATTTGCGAGACATATATACCCTTACTCCGTTAAAAAAATGTCGCTATCGAGCAATTAATCAGTTACTGCAGCGAGAACTTTCAATACATCAACAGTGGCAGCCACATCGTGCACACGAATAATTGCAGCACCACGCTGGGCTGCAAGCATTGCCAACGCCAGACTTCCAGGCAGGCGCTCATCAACAGCGCGATTTAACAGTTGCGCTAACATCGATTTACGAGACATCCCCACCAGCAGCGGAAATCCTGAATCACCAATTTCAGGTAAGCGCTTTAAAAGCGCGAGATTATGCGCGAGTGTTTTGCCAAATCCAAATCCGGGATCAAGAATAATCCGCTCTTTGCGAATTCCCTGAGCCAGGCAGGCTTGCACTCGCCCGATTAAATACTGGCAAACCTCGGTTACAACATCGTTGTAAGCGGGGTTGTTTTGCATAGTCGCGGGCTGACCTTGCATATGCATAAGACATACGGGCAAATTGGTTGCCGCAGCCGCTTCAAGCGCCCCTTCCCGCTCCAGGGCACGCACATCATTAATCAAAGCTGCACCCTTATTAGCTGCTTCTTTCATGACGATTGCAGTGCTGGTATCTATCGATACCACTGCATCAAGCTTACCTACCAAAGCCTCCACTACCGGCACCACACGATCCAACTCTTCTTGTGTCGAGACAACCGCCGCACCGGGACGGGTCGATTCCCCACCAACATCAATTATTGTTGCTCCCTCCGCCAACATTTGCTCTGCCCTGCGCAGCGCCAGATCGAGAGATAAATGCTGATCGATATAGCTATTGCCACCATCAGAAAATGAATCCGGAGTGGTATTTAAAATCCCCATAACCAATGGGCGGGAGAGATCAAGCCGATGCTTTCCACAAACAAGAATGGATTGATGAGATGGTGGCTGCATTTTTAATCCCGAAACACAAATCAACAAAAACAAAGAACCCCGAGCAAGCTCGGGGTTCTTTGGGAGTTGCAACTAATTAATGAGTATTCGCAGGACCGCCAATCGGACCAGAAGAAGACTCACCGGCATCTTTGTCGCGCATGTGACCATTAAAATCATCGTCATTCCATTCACGCGGCGGGCGCACTTTACGGCGAGCCATAAGGTCATCCACCTGCTCGGCATCAATGGTTTCATATTCCATCAATGCATCCTTCATAGCTTCAAGAATATCGCGGTTATCTTCGAGGATTTTTTGCGCGCGCGCGTAACAATCATTAATGATACGACGAACTTCTTCATCAATATTCTTTGAAGTTTCATCCGAATATTGCTGGCTGGCCATGCCCGGGTACATACCCTCTTCCTCACCGTAGTGAAGTGGCCCCAAACGTGCAGATAATCCCCATTTGGTTACCATGTTGCGCGCGATTGCAGTTGCACGTTCGATATCGTTGGAAGCACCGGTGGTAATTCCATCGGCACCCAGTGTCATATCTTCTGCGATACGACCACCGAATAACGTACAAATACTGGACTCAAGCGCACGGCGACTCAGGCTATATTTATCCGCTTCGGGAAGGAATTGGGTAACACCCAACGCGCGACCACGTGGAATAATGGTGACCTTATGGACCGGATCATGCTCCGGAACAAGGCGCCCGACAATTGCATGGCCCGCTTCATGGTAGGCCGTATTTTCTTTTTCTTTCTCGCTCATCACCATGGTGCGACGTTCGGCACCCATCATGATTTTATCGCGAGCTTTTTCAAAATCTTCCATTGTGACCAAACGCTTGTTAGCGCGAGCAGCCATCAACGCGGCCTCATTAACCAGGTTAGCCAACTCAGCACCGGAAAATCCCGGGGTACCGCGCGCAATTACTGACGCACTGATGCGCTCATCCAATGGCACTTTACGCATATGTACTTTAAGGATTTGTTCGCGGCCACGAATGTCCGGCAAACCAACATACACTTGACGGTCAAAACGGCCGGGACGCAACAATGCTTTATCCAGTACATCAGCGCGGTTGGTAGCAGCGATAATAATGACGCCGTCATTACCTTCGAACCCATCCATCTCCACCAGCAATTGGTTCAGCGTTTGCTCGCGCTCATCATGACCACCGCCATGACCACCGCCACGATGACGGCCTACCGCATCGATTTCGTCGATGAAGATAATACAAGGAGCCTGCTTCTTGGCTTGCTCAAACATATCGCGCACACGGCTTGCACCAACACCCACAAACATTTCAACAAAGTCCGAACCGGAAATGGAGAAGAAAGGTACTTTGGCTTCGCCAGCAATTGCTTTGGCTAACAAGGTCTTACCGGTACCTGGTGGACCAACCATCAATACACCACGTGGTATTTGGCCGCCCAGGCGCTGGAATTTGGATGGATCACGCAGGTATTGCACCAGCTCTTGCACTTCTTCTTTGGCTTCATCAACACCGGCAACATCGGCAAAAGTCGTTTTGATCTGGTCTTCACCGAGGAGGCGCGCCTTGCTTTTACCGAAGCTCATCGGGCCGCCTTTACCACCGGCGCCACCTTGCATCTGCCGCATAAAGAACCAGAACACAGCAATGATGATCAGGATTGGAAAGCTGGCAACTAAAAGTTGATTAAGCAAACTGGGTTGTTCAACCTCACGCCCCTTTATCACCACATTGTGGTTATACAGGTCGTCGATTAATTTAGGGTCCTGGACCTGGGGACGAATGGTTTTGAACGTCGAGTTATCTTTATAGGTACCTTCGATGACCAAGCCATCTATAGTGACTTCCTGCACCCGATCATCGCGCACGCTGGCGATAAAGTCGGAGTAATTCAACGTGTTATTACCTGACTGTTTGTTAAAGCCCTCAAAAACACTAAAGAGGACTACGGCAATAACAAGCCAGAGCACCAGATTCTTGGTTATATCGTTCAAGGAGAAATCCTCACAGTTACATCAATTAAGTTTGACGGCCAGCGATTTTGTTTAGTGCACCAACAGCGGGCGGCAGATACTGGCATATTTGCCGGCGTAAATCGTCGAATTTTTCACAGCTTAACGCCTTTTTGACGCGCAAATAAGGCTTGGTTACAAGATTTAACTCATATTGGGGGCACACCGGCAAATTACAAGCTCTGCCGAAAGCCCATATTTACCCGGAAGAAAGGCCGCGACCACATTAAACAACGCCTAAACAGCACCGAATAGAGTAGAATACCGCACATTTTTCACATGACACATTTAAGGTAAGTTTATGCCTATTAGCACCGAGCGCAAAAAACAATTTCGTACTATTGGCCACAAGCTTAATCCCATTGTGACCATTGCCGGCAATGGTTTGAGCGAAGGCGTGATCGCAGAACTCAATCGCGCTCTGGACGATCATGAGCTGATCAAGGTAAAACTGGCAATAGCCGAACGCGAAGACCGCAAAGAAGTTATAGCCGAATTAGTGACGCTGCCTAATGTTGAACTGATTCAGGAGATTGGCAAAGTAGTTTTACTTTATCGCCACAATAAAAAAGCCAATCCCAAGCTGTCCAATTTACATCGCTGATGTTGTGTGCCGATATAAAAAAACCGCCAACTGGCGGTTTTTTTATCTGTAAAACAAGAATCAGATATGCTCTACCTTATCAATCTCATAATCCACATCACCGCCAGGTGCTTTTACAATTACAACGTCACCCTCTTCCTTGCCAACTAATGCGCGCGCAATGGGTGAATTCACAGAGATCTTATTGGATTTAACATCCGCCTCATCATCACCAACGATCTGATAGGTCATTGACTGGTCAGTATCCAGGTTGATGATGGTGACTGTGGTACCAAATAAAACCTTGCCGGTGTGCGGGATTTTGGTTACATCGATAATCTGGGCATTACCCAACTTGCCTTCAATTTCATTGATGCGCCCTTCGCAAAAACTTTGTTGCTCGCGCGCCGCAGAATATTCAGCGTTTTCTTTGAGGTCTCCGTGCTCACGTGCTTCAGCGATAGCTTGCACAATACGTGGGCGCTGTACTTTCTTCAGGTCTTCCAACTCAAGGCGCAGCTTTTCTGCACCTTGCTCGGTCATCGGAAATTTTGTACTCATTTTTATTTCCTTTATTTGATTCGTGTGTGCAAATCTTGCAAACGACGCACTTCAATATCTTTCACTTCTTTGAGTGACATACACACCGCAAAACCGGCCGCCAATGTCGTGTTGTAATACACACGATGGTTTTCGGCGCTGCGACGAATT
This sequence comes from Gammaproteobacteria bacterium, assembly GCA_021151835.1. Taxonomy (GTDB): domain Bacteria; phylum Pseudomonadota; class Gammaproteobacteria; order Pseudomonadales; family Cellvibrionaceae; genus Cellvibrio. The sequence goes on along the minus strand of JAGKWO010000009.1, from coordinate 133,830 downwards.
GAAGATGAATCGCGGGTTGCCTGACGGCCTTCTACGGTGTTGATGATCAAATCGATTTCATCGTTTTTAATCATGTCCACAATATGCGGGCGACCTTCCTGTACTTTATTAACTACTTGTACAGTCAAACCGGCTTGCTGCAATACTTCAGCAGTACCGCGTGTTGCCACCAGCTTGAAACCAAGCTCAGCAAGATCCTTACCAACACTGACAATACCATCCTTATCCATGTCGCGCACACTGATAAATGCAGTACCCGATGTCGGAATGCGGTTGTTTGCGCCCAATTGCGATTTGCCGTAAGCCTCACCAAAGGTATTGCCGACGCCCATCACTTCACCGGTCGATTTCATTTCCGGGCCGAGAATCGGGTCAACCGCCGGGAATTTATTGAACGGGAATACCGCTTCTTTAACGCTGAAATAATCCGGAATAATTTCTTTGGTAAAGCCTTGCTCTTCCAGTGAAACACCCGCCTGGCAACGCGCCGCCACTTTCGCCAGCGATACCCCGATACATTTTGAAACGAACGGCACCGTGCGCGATGCGCGCGGATTTACTTCGATGACGTAAATTTTTCCATCCTGATACGCAAGCTGGGTGTTCATCAAACCAATCACACCCAGTTCGATTGCCATTTTCTTAACCGTTTCACGCATATCGTCCTGCACATTGGCAGGTAACGAATAAGGCGGCAGTGAACACGCGGAGTCACCGGAGTGAACCCCACATTGCTCAATATGCTGCATGATTCCACCAATTACCACTTGCTTGCCATCGGATACCGAATCGATATCCACTTCAATCGCATTATTCAGGAAGTGATCAAGCAACACGGGTGCATCTTCGGAAACTTGCACAGCAGTGCGCATGTAAGTGCGCAGCTCATCTTCTTTGTACACAATTTCCATCGCGCGGCCGCCCAATACATAGGATGGGCGAACTACCAGCGGATAACCCACTTTATCGGCTGCAACCAACGCTTCCTCCAACGAACGAACAATCGCATTTGGCGGCTGCAACAGACCAAGCTTGTTGATCATTTGCTGGAAGCGTTCACGGTCTTCTGCCTTATCGATTGCATCAGGGCTGGTGCCGATAATGGGCACGCCTTCCGCCTCCAGCGCGCGCGCCAATTTCAGCGGAGTTTGGCCACCGAATTGCACAATGACGCCGACCGGTTTTTCTTTGTGGACAATTTCCAGCACGTCTTCAAGAGTCACCGGTTCAAAAAACAGGCGATCAGACGTGTCGTAATCAGTGGAAACAGTTTCCGGGTTACAGTTAACCATAATGGTTTCATAACCGTCTTCGCGCATTGCTAACGCCGCATGCACACAACAGTAATCGAATTCGATGCCCTGGCCGATACGATTCGGGCCACCGCCAATCACCAGGATCTTTTTCTTATCACTTGGATTCGCTTCGCACTCTTCTTCGTAAGTGGAATACATGTAAGCCGTTGAGGTAGAAAATTCTGCCGCGCAGGTATCAACACGTTTGTATGCCGGGCGGATATTCAAACCCTGGCGATGATGGCGCACTGCTTTTTCAGTGACGCCAAGCAACAACGCCAAACGTTTATCCGAGAAACCTTTGCGTTTCAGCTGGAACAGTTTATCTGCATCCAGATCATTCAATGATTTACCGCGCAGTGATTGTTCGATATCAATCAACTCTTTTATCTGCACCAAAAACCACGGATCGATTTTGGAAAGGTTGAATGCATCGTTAACACTCATGCCCATACGGAATGCATCACCGACATACCAGATACGCTCGGCGCCAGCAGTACTCAATTCACGGCGAATTTTTGCCGCGCCCTCTTCCGTGGTGTAATCCACTTTCGATTCAAAACCGGCAGAACCGACTTCCAAACCGCGCAAGGCTTTTTGCAAGGATTCCTGGAAAGTGCGGCCAATCGCCATCACTTCACCCACGGATTTCATTTGCGTGGTCAAACGCGCATCCGCATCACCGAATTTTTCAAAAGTGAAGCGCGGCACTTTGGTAACCACGTAATCGATTGATGGTTCAAACGATGCAGGAGTTGCACCGCCAGTGATGTCATTTTTCAATTCATCGAGGGTGTAACCCACTGCAAGTTTTGCAGCGATTTTTGCAATCGGGAAACCGGTTGCTTTTGAGGCGAGTGCCGATGAACGCGATACACGCGGGTTCATCTCGATCACCACCATCCGGCCATCAACCGGGTTCACCGCAAATTGCACGTTGGAACCACCAGTTTCCACACCGATTTCACGCAATACCGCAATCGATGCATTACGCATGATCTGGTATTCCTTGTCAGTAAGGGTTTGCGCCGGCGCAACGGTAATCGAGTCACCAGTATGAACGCCCATCGGGTCAAAGTTTTCGATGGAGCACACGATAATGCAGTTATCGTTTTTATCGCGCACCACTTCCATCTCGTACTCTTTCCAACCGAGCAGCGATTCGTCGATCAATAATTCATTCGTAGGCGATAAATCCAGGCCACGCGTACAGATTTCTTCAAATTCATCCCAGTTGTAAGCGATACCGCCACCGGAACCGCCCATGGTGAACGATGGGCGAATAATGCACGGGAAACCGAATTCTTTTGGTGCTTCTTTAGCTTCTTCCAGGCTGTGAACGATTTTGGCGCGTGCACAGGAAAGACCGATACGTTTCATCGCCTGGTCAAACAGGTTACGGTCTTCCGCCATATTGATGGCTTCTTCTTTCGCACCGATCAATTCCACATTGTATTTTTCAAGCACGCCGTTTTTCGCCAGCGCCAGTGCACAGTTCAATGCAGTCTGGCCCCCCATGGTGGGCAGGATTACATCGGGGCGCTCTTTCTCGATAATCTTGGCAACGGTTTGCCATTCAATCGGCTCGATATAAGTTGCATCCGCCATCGCGGGGTCAGTCATGATGGTTGCAGGGTTGGAGTTAACCAGAATTACGCGGTAACCCTCTTCACGCAGTGCTTTACAGGCTTGGGCGCCAGAGTAGTCGAACTCACAGGCCTGGCCGATCACAATCGGGCCAGCGCCGAGAATCAAAATACTGTTTATGTCGGTACGTTTTGGCATGTCTGCTCCGGTTTGTATATTAACCCCCTCCCAACCTCCCCCCTTGAAAAGAGGGAGGAGCTTACTCCCCATAGCAGGGAGATGTGCTTTTACTCCCTCCCCTTTTCAAAGGGAGGGCCGGGGTGGGTTTCAGCTCTTACGAGCCTGCATCAATTCAATAAAGTGGTCAAACAGAGTATCGGCTTCGTGCGGGCCAGGGCTTGCTTCAGGGTGGCCCTGGAAGCTGAAAGCCGGTTTGTCGGTGCGATGGATACCTTGCAAGGAACCGTCAAACAGGGACTTGTGCGTTGCACGCAGGTTTGCCGGCAAACTGCTTTCTTCCACCGCAAAACCGTGGTTCTGGGCAGTGATCAACACACGTTTGGTATCCAGGTTTTGCACCGGATGGTTACCGCCGTGGTGACCGAATTTCATCTTGATGGTTTTGGCACCGGAGGCCAGCGCCAGCAATTGGTGACCCAGGCAAATACCAAATACCGGAATATCGGTCTCAAGGAACTCCCTGATCGCTTCAATTGCATAAGTACATGGCTCGGGGTCGCCAGGGCCATTGGAGAGGAAAATACCATCCGGATTTAACGCCAGCACTTCCGCGGCAGTGGTTTTTGCAGGAACAACGGTCAGGTCGCAACCGCGATCTGCCAGCATGCGCAGGATATTGCGTTTAACGCCGTAATCGTAGGCAACCACTTTGAATGGCTTGTTACCATCCAGAACCTTATGGCCTTCACCGAGGCTCCAGCTGCTTTCATTCCACTGGTAGGTTTTGCTAACCGTCACTTCTTTTGCCAGATCCAGGCCCTTCAACCCACCGAATGCTTTGGCGGCAGCGAGCGCTTTGGCTTCATCAACAGCATCACCCGCCATCAGGCAACCATTTTGCGCACCTTTATCACGCAGCAAGCGAGTCAGGCGGCGGGTATCGATATCGGCAATACCAATCACGTTGCGTGCTTTCAGGTAATCAGAAAGGCTTTCCTGGTTGCGGAAGTTGCTCGCCAACAGAGGAAGATCGCGAATCACCAGGCCAGTTGCCCAAATGCGCTCGCATTCTTCGTCTTCAGTATTGGTACCGGTATTTCCGATATGGGGGTAAGTGAGAGTAACGAAAACGTTTGGTTGTAAAAAAGCGAGATGAAACCCAAATCTCATCTCGCCTTTTTATGTTCTTGTGCGAACCATTTTGTATTTTTCTGCTGCCCGGTTTTTGGCCTGGCGCAATCTGGCTGCGAATTCTACGGGAGTTGCTCTCCAGTGTCTATTGGAAAATCCCTTTGCGTGCATTTAGGTTTAATCGACCTTATAAGTGTGCAGCTTCCACTCTGTTTTTCCGTTTTCCTCCGAATAGGACTGGGTCTCGATTAACAAAACACGGTCTTTCGCAGACCAGGCCAAATTGCGCGGATTCTGCAAGGGAATTTCAGCGTATCTTTTTTTGGCAACCGCGTTGTACAAAGTGACGCCCGATTGCTCTACCAATGCCGCCCAGCCGGAACCGAGATCAATTATTCGCCGGTCTTCCAAACGGGACTCATTTAAACGGGCATCAAATTGTTGCGGGTAACCCAAACCATCCCACAATAGCGTGGAAACTTTTTGATCGCCGGTTGAGCGAAATCTGGCCCTGACACTTCCACCAAAAGAAATCTCCCACCGATAAGCGCCAGATTTCAAATCTTCTATTGGCGGTGTGTAGATAAAATCCGGCGCGCCAAGTTCAACATACACATCCGGTAAAATCGCAACTTCCTGCGCGGTTTGTAAATCATAAATGACTGGGTGCTTCGTATTCGGGTCTGCTTCAACGTTCGCCCAGGCGATACCCAATTCATTGCCACGCTGGGTGATATTGGAAAGCACCTGCCCTTTTCGTTGAACAAACATGTTCTCTTCATTTGTTTTATCGAAAGACACCAGCGTGACCTGGTTACCATTATTTTTCCAATTCAAAAATATTCGCCGGGAAAAAACAGAAAGCGTACACTGGTCCGCAGGGCGAGTTATTGGCAAACGCGACAGGGATTTTTGTGTTAATAATTCGAACTCATTCAGATGATCGTATGCATCTATCCACAAACGACCATCGTTCGAGAGCCCCCATTTATTGAAAATAGCACCACTCTCATAATTCAATTGGCTGAAACAATTAGCCTGATCCGGCATCACTTTAGCCAAGTCAGTTTCGCCCAAATCAAGTTCATACAGTTTAACCGGTGCTGCACCTGCGGCTAATTGCCGCGCGCCTGGTGCTTCATCTTCAATCCGGCAGGCCTCGGCAGACCAGGAATTATTTTCCTTCGCTGGAATATTTTCCAGATATTGTGCAAGAGGAATTTCAATTACTTTTCCACCGCCACCATATACCTGTCCACCAAAGAGAGTGCTCTGGCGTTGCGTCTCCAAACTACCAGACTCAATGCCAAACAAGGTCATCCCATCAGCCGATGGAACAAATGAACGAGTTACATTTTCCAGGTTTTTTTCTAACAACACCTCACCATTCGACGACTTGTGCACGACTAATTTTTGCCCTTCAATCGTTGCAATCCAGCGCCCCAAGGGATCAGCGGTAAAATCAGTGATAAATTCCCAACGCAATTTCAAAGGCGATGAAGCAGCACAGCGCTTAAGATTAAATGTCAGTATAGGAACAGGCGTATTAATGTCCCTGCTAAACGGTTCTGGAGTTTGCCCGACTGCATACAAATCGCCCGTCACTTCGGAAAAATGCCACAGCAACGTTTCTCCGGTAATAGTCGTCAGTGCGGACTCAAAAAAAGCGTGTAATTTTCGGGTTTTCAAATCCAATACAACAAATTGCAATGAGCTGGGCTCCGCCGATGCTTCCCATTTTTCCCCAAAAATACCTTGTACTATTAACAGTTTTGAATCCTGATCCAAAAATCGAATATGCAACGTATTTCCTGCTACCGGAATTTGATTAACAACTTGTCCACTGCTTGAATCCAGCAACACTATCCTATGCTGAGCGGATGATGCCTCATCACCAAATGCAACCAGCTTGCTATCATTGGAAATAGCCAAACCGAGATTGCCATAAAATCGATCACCAGGTTCATAAGCCAAATCCGCTGCGGAAATAATCTTGCACTCGGGTTTTAAATGGCGCACAGAGGGATTAGAGCTGCTAAAATCAACAATACTTATGCAGTTATCATTACGAACAACAATTTTTTCACCATTATGAGATGAGCTAATGAGTTTCGGAGTGCGAAACAACATGGCTTTTTGATCGACACGCGTACTAATATTCCGACGATGTAAAATTGAATCGCCATCCAGATAAACAAGCCATTCCCCATCTTTCGACAATACTGCTGGCATACGCCCTGATAAATGTTCGAGCAGGCTTTCTTCTTCACCGGTAAGCCCCGCCGACCAACAAGCGAGCGATGCGCACAGGCCAGCAATAACCACAACACACATCGAAAAATACGTCATACAGTTATCCATCGGTCCTTTGTAAATTAGCTTTTTACGATTCACTGGTTGCTTCACAATTAGCAGAACTGGTTATCAATAATTTTTTCCAGAACACTATCCTTCGTTGCAATACAACAGCAGACCACAACTCCGGATTAGATTGTTTAAACGCATTAATGTTTGCCGTTGCCTCTGACAAAACTGCGAGCTGCTGATTACTGCGCTCACAATCCACCGTTATTGCAGATTCACCAGCAGCAGCGGGAAACAGCTTATCGATATTTTTTATATAATCTGTTCGCGTTCCCGCGTCCGCAAAAGTGCTTTTTTCTGCAACGTCAATCAGAACAGCACGCAGAGCTTCCGGCTTTACATCTCCAGTTTGCTCAATATCCTGAATGATTGGTTGCAATTCAATTATGCCTAGCGCGCTATAGGGATATTTATTACAAGCATCCAGTTCAGCCAGCCAATCTGACTTTAATTGACCGAGAACAGATTCCGCCATCGCCTGCTGGTGCATATCTTTTTCAACAGCTTCATAGTAGGCCGTTGTTTCCGTTCGGCATTGATTTGCACTTATATTTTCAAGGGAGTTTTCACGATCAATATACGGCGGACGCAATTGCTGATCATTGACATATCTATGGCAACCATCTTTCATAGAGGGATCATCCATAAGAATACAATTGGCATGACTGGAAATTTTTCGCTGGCGCGCCAGGGCATAGCCATCCAAAATTTCTTCGGCCGTTTGCGCCGGATCTTCACCGCCGTTGCCTTCCACCAATAATTGTTCTGTGATTTCAGGTTTGGAGGGTAAAATGGGAGGAGTAGATTCAACCGAATGTGAATTAATATTGTGATATCGGTTGATAGCAGAGGGAAGAAAGATAACAGCGGCCACAATCACAACCAACAACAGCGCCAATTTGGCTTTCATACATCCCTCACGCAAAAATTAATTTTGTAGCCAGGGATATTCTAATCCCTGGTAAATCGCCGGGTATTAATCCAACTCTGCTTATGGTTTGGTTGTCACGCCTTTAAATTTTGCGCACAAGGTTACCACTAATAACACCGCAGCACCAATTACAACACCAGCCAGGCCATTTAATATTGATGAGGTTAACCAACCCACGGGTTCGGTTGTAACGGCAACATGCTCAATCCAATGATGAATAACGGGAATACTGTGCGTCACTATCCCGCCCCCCACCATAAACATCGCTGCAGTGCCCAATACCGATAACAGCTTCATTAACCTGGGGGCGGCGGCGAGCAAGATATTTCCGAAAAACTGTGCAACGGTATTTTGTTGCTTGCACAGGTGCGCGCCCATATCGTCAAGTTTTACGATCAATGCAACCAAACCATACACACCAATGGTCATCAAAATGGCGATACTGACAACCACCGCTGCTTGCTTTGCAAAAGTCGCGGCGGCAACAGTTCCCAACGCGATTACAATAATTTCTGCAGACAAAATAAAATCCGTGCGCACTGCACCTTTGATTTTTTCCTTTTCGAAAGCAACCATATCCACAGCCGGGTTGGCTACGGCTTCAATTAATTCCTTGCGATGCACCTTGTCTTCGTCTTTTGAATGAAGAAATTTGTGTGCAAGTTTTTCAAAACCTTCAAAACACAAATAGGCACCACCGATCATTAATAACGGAATGATCAGCCAGGGCACAAAAGCACTGATTAAAAGTGCGGCGGGAACCAATATCAGTTTGTTGACCGCAGAACCTTTTGCAACAGCCCACACAACCGGCAATTCGCGTTCGGCACGAATTCCTTGTACTTGCTGTGCATTCAGCGCCAGATCATCGCCCAGGACACCGGCGGTTTTTTTGGCGGCAACTTTGGTCATTACCGCCACATCATCCAATACCGTAGCGATATCATCTAGTAACGTAAGTAAACTGGCGCCCGCCATACTCGATTCCTTTAGTTAAAATATTTTATTTATTTAATTCATTGTGTAGGTTGGGCAGCAATGCCCAAAAAATATTGCTGCCGTCTATTATTGTTGGGCATTGCTGCCTGCGCGGCCCGACCCAACCTACGCGTTATAGATTTTTATTCCAGGTTAGCGTAAGCCCAACACATCTTGCATATCAAACAAGCCGGGCTTTTGTTGCTGCAACCAAATAGCCGCACGCACGGCACCATTTGAAAATGCCAGGCGGCTTGATGCTTTGTGAGTGATTTCCACGCGCTCGCCATCCGCCATAAACATCACGGTGTGATCACCGACTACGTCGCCACCGCGCACGGTTGCAAAACCAATAGTCTCTTTGGGGCGCGGACCAATCTGGCCTTCACGGCCATATACTGCCACGTTATCCAAATCGCGCTCCAGTGCATTAGCCAATACTTCGCCCATGCGCACCGCTGTTCCCGAGGGTGAATCCACTTTGTGGCGATGATGCGCTTCATACACCTCCACATCGTAACCTTCGCCCAGAACCCGTGCGGCCAAATCCAGCAATTTAAAGCACAGGTTTACGCCGGTGGAAAAATTCGCTGATAGCAATAATGGAATTTGTGTTTGATAGCTTAGTAACTCTTCTTTTTCCGCCGCACTAAAGCCGGTTGTACCAATCACGATGGGCTTGTTATGCGCCGCGCAAATTTTTACGTTTTCCAGCGTTGCTGTTGGCGAGCTGAAATCAATCAATACATCGAACTGATTAATGACTTCCGCCAATGTTGCGGTGATAGCAACACCTGATTTCCCCACATTGCCCAACTCGCCCGCGTCAACACCAACCAAAGAACTGCCCGGGCGAACTATCGCCGCGCCCAATGACGTTTCCGGATTTTTGTGGGTTGATTCAATCAGCGCTTTTCCCATCCGACCAGCAGCGCCGGCAATTGCAATTCGAGTCATGCTAGTATCCTGAAAATGAATGATGTCCTGACTTAACAGTGTTCCGAGAATTATTCGTGATCGGCGTTAAATAAATTTTCGCCGTTAAACAAATGGCCAAGCTTGCCCTGTTTGGTTTCCAGGTATTTGGCATTGTGTGGGTTGCGGCCTGTTTCGTGCGGCATGCGTTCAACAATATTAATGCCCATATCTTGCAATGCTTTGACTTTGCGCGGGTTGTTGGTGAGCAATTTCAACGCCCTGATATTTAAATGCTCAAGCATGGGTTTGAGGATCGAGTAATCGCGCATATCTGCACCAAAGCCCAATTGCTCATTGGCTTCTACGGTATCGGCACCCTGGTCTTGCAAGTGATAGGCGCGGATTTTATTTAATAAACCGATGCCACGCCCTTCCTGGCGTAAATAAAAAATCACACCGCGCCCGACTACAGAAATTTTGTGCATGGCCGCTTGCAGTTGCGGGCCACAATCACAACGCATACTAAAAAGCGCATCACCGGTTAAGCATTCCGAATGAACGCGCGCGAGCAACGGTTCATCACCGCTGATGTCGCCCATGGTAAGCACGACGTGCTCTTTATCAGTTTCATCATCACTGAAACCGTGCATGGTAAACATGCCGAACGGAGTAGGTAATTTGGAAGATTCTACAAAGTGAACAGTCACACCAACCTCACAGAATAGGCAATCAACTGGAGCGCAATACAGGCATAAACTCCGGCAAGGAAATCATCAATCATAATGCCGAAACCGCCGTGCACTTTTTTGTCCAGCCAGCTGATAGGCCAGGGTTTGAGAATATCGAAAATACGGAACAAAACAAAACCAAGCAGCACCCAGATTAATCCTGCCGGGGCCATTAGCATGGTCATCCAGAAACCGACAAATTCATCCCAGACTATGCCGCCGTGATCGTGTACACCCAGTTGTCGGGAAGATCGGTCACACCAAAATACGCCCAAGGCAAATGTCACCACCAGCCAGGATACATAAAGGTGCAATGGCAGATCCTGAATCACTAAAAAAATCGGGATGGCTGCCAAAGTACCAAAGGTTCCCGGTGCTTTGGGGGCGAGGCCGCTACCGAATCCAAATGCAAAAAAATGATAGGGATTGGTAAACACTTGTTTAAGGCTGGGAGTATTAATATTCATTATTAAAACCGCACGCTAGAAGTGCTGGTATCCAGTGTTGGCAAGCGTAAATGGCTCACCTTCATATTCACAAATGACCTTATTGCCGGGAACAATTTCGCCAATCACCGTTGCGTTTAATTTTCCCTGCGCAATGAGCATGGCAACATCAGCCATTTTTTCGGGCGCAACCGTAAAACATAATTCGTAATCATCGCCGCCACTTAATGCCCACTCCAACGCTTGCGTTGGATTATTCAGTGACTGTACCGCGGACGATAATGGCAAATTTTCCACATCAATAATTGCACCGACATCACTCGCATCGCAGATGTGTTGTAAATCAGCAACCAAACCATCAGAGATGTCCAATGCCGCAGTCGCCAGGCCACGAATTAATGCCGACTCTTGCAAGCGCGGCACCGGACGATAAAAACGCTCATGCAAATAACCGGCTGATGATTCATCGCAATAGATACGATCCTGAATCACCGCCAGAGCGGCGGCGCCATCACCGAGGTTATAAGTGACTAAAATAAAATCACCGATGTTTGCACCATCGCGCCGCATCGCCGTACCCGGTGCAATAGTTCCCATCACTTGAATCGTAATCGTTAATGGGCCTGATGTTGTATCACCGCCAATCAACGCGATTTTATATTCGCGCGCGCAGGCAAATAATCCGCGACTGAAATTGCGCAGCCACTCTTCATTAGCTTCCGGCAAGGTAAGCGCCAGCGTAAACCAAAGTGGATCAGCCCCCATTGCAGCGAGATCGCTAAGATTGGTACGCAATGCGCGTTCGGCAATTAATTCTGCATCGGCATCCAATGGAAAATGCACACCGGCCACCAGCGTATCCACCGACACCGCCAACTGTTTTCCTATGGGCATTTGCAACAGTGCGCAGTCATCGCCAATACCCAGCAACACGCCTTCGGCAGGCTGCTCAGCCTGCTCGCGCTGGAAAAATTGCTGGATTAACTGAAATTCGCCGGGCACGTTAATGACTGATTGGACAGAATGAATTAGCGTTGGTTGCGCTCGGCGTTGAATTCCAGCGCGCGAACCACCGCGGCGGTTTTATCGAGCACGCCATTGATAAATTTGTGGCTATCTTCCGCACCGAATTTTTTGGCTAGCGCAACCGCTTCATTGATCACCACTTTATATGGAACATCGATACGGTATTTAAATTCGTAGGTTGCCATACGCAATAGTGCGCGCGTAATTGCATCCAGCTCATCCAGTGAACGCTCTACCAGGTAAGGGGAAAATAATTCTTCGAGTTCGCTTAAATGCTCGGGTACACCGTGAAGAATTTCATGGAAATATTCCACATCCACTTTGCTCATGTCGTTATCGGTACGGAATTCTGCTTCGATCGCATTAATCCCGGAACCAGCCATTTGCCATTGGTAAAGCGCCTGCATTGCGTAGTGTCGAGCCATGCGCCGGGTGGCGGCCGTGTGGCCTTTTTGTGGGCCTGATGAAGTACTCATGAACAATTACCTGATAAAGAACAAAGAGCGGCTATCAAATTTCATTAGCGCAACAAAATCCGATAGCAAAAAAACAAGGGATAAAACCGGATGGGCAAACTCCTGATTTTATCCCTTATCAATAATTCCGATTAACCAACAATCCCGGAAACCGGGATTGAATTTTTCCAACGTTAAATCTTGCCAAACAACGACACCATTTCCAACGCAGTAGATGCAGCCTCTACACCTTTATTGCCCGCTTTGGTGCCGGAGCGTTCAATCGCTTGTTCGATTGAATCAACAGTCAATACCCCAAAGGTGACCGGAACGCCGTATTGCAATGAAACCTGTGCAAGGCCTTTGGTACATTCGCCCGCAACATAATCAAAGTGCGGTGTACCACCGCGAATTACTGCGCCCAATGCGATGATCGCATCGAACTCTTTTTTTGCCGCAATTTTTTGCGCGGTTAATGGAAACTCAAATGCGCCGGGTGCGTAATAGATGGTGATGTTTTCATCTTTAATACCGTGGCGACGCAAGGTATCCAGCGCACCATCCTTCAAACTTTCCACCACAAAACTGTTCCAGCGGCTTACGATCAGCGCATATTTGCCAGCAGAGGCCGAAAAATCACCTTCAATAACCCGGATGTTACTCATAGCGTTTCCCAAAAAAATCATTAATAAAGAGAATCAAATTCGCATGTGGCACGGATGACTCACGACGCATCTGGACACACGTACTCCACCACTTCCAGATCGAAACCGGACAATGCCGAGAAGCGCATCGGCGCCGACATTACCCGCATTTTGCGTACACCGAGGTCACGCAATATTTGCGATCCTGTACCTACCTGTTTGTAAAGCACTTCGGAACTGCGCTGTATTTGTTTGCCCGAGAGCAGCCAATCAATACTGCTTTCCACTTCAGCAGTGGATTCATCGTGACAAATCAGCAGCACGACACCTTTGCCCGCCTCGCTGACTGCGCGCAACGCGTCCTGGTAGGTCCAGCTTTTGCCGCCCGTGGGCGATGTGCGTTTCAAGCTCAGGACATCGCGCGCAATATCCATTACATGCACCCGCACCAGGGTCGGTTCGGCATCAATTTCGCCTTTCACCATCACAAAATGCAGGTCGCCACGCGCCTTGTCGCGGTAAGTGCGCAGTTCAAACTCACCGTAAAGCGTCTCCACCTTGCGGGTGTTGATGCACTCGACTGTTTTTTCCTTGATGGTGCGGTAATGAATAAGGTCGGCAATGGTACCGATTTTCAGGCTATGTTTAACAGCAAATTTTTCCAGATCCTGACGGCGCGCCATGGTGCCATCTTCATTCATAATTTCCACCAGCACCCCCGCCGGTGAAAAACCGGCCAGTTTTGCAAGGTCACACGCCGCTTCGGTGTGGCCGGCACGGCTAAGGACACCGCCAGGCTGGGAAATCAACGGGAAGATATGGCCCGGTTGCACAATATCAGTCGCCCTGGCATCAGGGCGTACTGCCGCGTGGATAGTGCGGGCGCGGTCTGCTGCCGAAATCCCGGTAGTCACACCGGTTGCCGCCTCTATCGATACAGTGAAATTGGTCGTAAAGGAGGATTTGTTATCGCGCACCATCAGCGGTAAATCCAGCAACTCGCAACGCTCTGCGGTCAACGGCAAACAAATAAGCCCGCGCGCATGGGTCGCCATAAAGTTGATATCTTCCGGGCGCACCAGTTCGGCGATCATGATCAAATCGCCTTCGTTTTCACGATCTTCATCGTCCATCAGCACAATCATCTTGCCCTGGCGCAGATCGTCAATCAGTTCATCAATGGTATTTAATTGCATAACTCATCTCATGAGAATGTATAACGTAGGTTGGGCAGCCATGCCCAACGTAACTTTTTGTCGCTGTATATCGATTTTGTTTATTGGGCATGACTACCTGCGCCGTCCGACCCAACCTACATAAAACCATTCTTCGCCAAAAACTCCAGGGTAATGCCACCCTGCCCTTCCGGTTCAGCCGCTTTTTCACCCAGCATCAAACGCTCCAGGTAACGGGCGAGTACATCTACCTCCAGATTGATACGGCTACCGGCTTTGTAGCTACCCATAATAGTCATTTGCAACGTGTGGGGAACAATATTGAGTTCAAACTCGGCCCCGTCTACTTTGTTTACAGTAAGACTAGTCCCATCTACGGTAATGGAGCCTTTGTGGGCGATATATTTTGCGAGGGAGTTCGGGGCACGAATGCGGAAACGCTCGGAGCGTGCGTCCGCGTGGCGGCTAACCACTTCGCCCACACCATCCACATGGCCGGAAACAATATGGCCGCCGAGCCGGGTTTGCGGGGTTAATGCTTTTTCCAGGTTAACGCGCTGACCGACTTTCCAATCGGGCAGGCTGGTATTGTCCAGGGTTTCGCGCGATACATCGGCCCAAAAACCGTCGCCCGGTAACTCCACTACGGTCAGGCAAACACCGTTGGTGGCGATGGAATCACCGAGGCGCACATCAGCCAAATCCAGGTTATGGGTTTTGATACGCAGGCGCACATCGCCATTTTTGGGCTGCAGCGCAACGACTTCACCAATCGCTTCAATAATGCCGGTAAACATACAACCTCCGTTTAGACGATCAGGGTGTTGCCAGGTGCAACTGGCGCATCCGGTGAATAAACCACGGGAATACTCAAATCAATCACTTTGGTCTTGGCGAGATGATCGTGAATACAACGGCGATCCGGGCGGAAGATCGCCAAAACATCAAGCAACCGCAGGAGCGCTCCCAATACCGGTATATAGCCCACCATCCACTGTGGAAGGTAACGCTGGGTAATTAATTGGAAAAACGGCGGGACGCGATTATCTATTGTCACAATGGCGATACCGACAATACGTTTGCCGATGGTTTGCCCATAACGGCTGAGTAAATAGCCATGCAAGGGGAAAAACGCAATAACAGGGAATAGTTGGAGCAATACCTTTTGCCCAGTGGTTAACGCCGCCAATTTGGCAAGCATCTCGGCTTGCATCGCCTGCGCATCTTTTGCTTTGTTGGGATCAACATCGGTCAATCCTAAAAACTGCAGCAGAAACATCACGGCGATAAACATAAACACACTGTCCAGCAAAAACGCGCCGAAGCGCTTGCCGTATGAAGCGGTGTTATCAACCGGAGGCGGCATATGGGGTGGCGGAGATTCTGGAGACTTATATGGATCGTTCACGAGGCTATCTACCTAACAAGAAATTATGAATACCCCCCCTTAGCCCCCTTTTTTTAAACGGGGGAAAGCTAGACTCGACTCCGTTTTAAATTCGGAGCATCACCTTTGGCTCCTCCCCGTTTAAGCGGGGCACGCAGCCGGGGTCTGGAAGGGGTTCTTTAATACTCAGTATCCGGGCTCGCTGTAATCCGCCAATCGCGGCCGACAGCCCGGATATCTTTAATCTTCAACGCCAGTGATGCGGACATGGTCTCCAGCGGCAAATCAAAAATCGGACGCGCATTGCTGCCCAGTAGCTTGGGCGCCATATACACAATGATTTCATCGAGCAAACCGCGGCGCAAAAAACCGCCCGCAAGGGTCGCACCGGCTTCGACCAATACTTCATTGCAATGGCGCCGGGCCAATTCACGTAACAGCGCCTGCAAATCGATCCGCCCATCTTTGGCCGGCAAGGCCAGCAACTCAACAAAATCCGGCCAACCAGCCAATTGGTCCGCACCGGCAGTGCCGTTGTGAACCAGCAAGATTGGGGTGGATTGCTTAAACATCAAGGCATTACGCGACAAACGCAGGCGGGAATCCAGGATCACACGCAGTGGTTGTTTGGCGGCAGCTTCTTGCGCGTTTGGCAACTCCAGTTCATCAGCACGCACGGTTAAGGATGAATTGTCTTGTAGCACCGAATCCACACCGGAAATAATCGCACAGGAACGGGCACGCAAACGCTGCACATCAGCACGGGCTTTGGGGCCGGTAATCCATTTGCTCTCACCGGATTCCATCGCCGTGCGACCATCAAGGCTCATCGCCAGTTTACAGCGCACAAACGGCAGCTTGCGCTCCATGCGTTTGATAAAACCGGGATTCAACGCGCGCGCATCGTCCTCAAGGACGGGACCATCCACCTGGATTCCACCCGCACGCATAATTTCAATACCGCGCCCGGATACCAGCGGGTTGGGATCTTCCATCGCATAGACAACGCGGCTTACACCGGCATCAACCAACGCTTGCGAACATGGCCCCGTGCGGCCATGGTGACTGCATGGCTCAAGGCTCACATACACAGTCGCACCGCGAACTTTATCGCCCGCTGCCAACAGTGCATTCACTTCGGCATGAGGCTCGCCGGTGCGAACATGCCAACCTTCGCCAATCACCTGCCCGCCTTTAACCAACACACAACCCACACGCGGATTGGGCATAGTGGTGTACAGACCGCGCTCTGCCAAACGGAAAGCGCGGGCCATAAAATCAAAATCCTGGGGAGATAACGCCATAAAAATCCGGGGTTGTTAATTCAGGTCACTGATGGTCTTCAGGCTGTTGTTCGAGCCGGTCGATTTCCTGCCGGAACTCATTCAAATCCTTAAAGCGACGATACACCGACGCAAAACGGACGTAAGCCACTTCATCAAGCTTCTTCAATTGTTCCATCACCTTCTCACCCACCAGCAATGCTTTCACTTCGCGCTCACCGGTCGCTTGCAGGAAATGTTTGATGTGGTTGATAGCGGATTCAATCGCCTCGATGCTCACCGGGCGTTTCTCCAATGCGCGCAGTAACCCGGCGCGCAATTTGTTTTCATCGAAGGGTTCGCGGGTGCCGTTTTGTTTGATAATGCGCGGCATTACCAATTCAGCCACTTCAAATGTCGTGAAGCGTTCATGGCAGGATAAACACTCGCGGCGGCGGCGAACCTGATCGCCCTCTGCCACCAGACGTGAATCGATTACCTTGGTATCTTCCGCGCTACAAAACGGACAATGCATGATCACAAGCCCCGGCGATGGTTAAAATGGGCGCATACTAGCATGAAATGCGGGGGTTTTGCCCCCTGTGGCCCCGCTTCGCCCTGGCATAATAGTGCGGCAGTTAGTGACCGGGGCACGCCACTTACAATGAGTGGGCAGCAATGCAGACGATTTTGAGTTATCGATAATAACAATTAAGGCGGCTTCTATTACCGCCTCTTGATCTGCAACAATTCACCTGCTGCAATTCATAACCTTACCGCAAGATATGCATAGCCAACACAAACCACATACACATTACCGCCAAAAAATTAATGGTAAATATCGCACCACGAAGCCGGATATTTGCAGTGAATATCTGAATAGCACTATGGATAAGGCGACCAAACACAAACACCCACGCACACCACAAATATATCGATTGGTATAACTCGGGCCGGGCGATAAGAATAACGCAAATGGTATAAAACAAAACTGGCCATTCAAATTGATTGGAAAGATTCGCACTGACCCTCGGTTCCAGTTTTGCAAATGGATTGGTTCCATCGGGGTTAGCACCAACCCCCCAGATTTTCGGGGCGCGCATCACGGTAAGCAGAACGTAAAGGAGGGCCACTAACCCTATATGGGTTAGCATTGGTGCAAACAGCAAGTCACTCATAACCGTAGTTCCTGTGTACCTTTATAATCGGCTAACTTCAGAAGCCGCCAACAATAACGCACCAACACCGTATAATTGCGTATCTTCCTGTAATATTTTTTCAGGCGATGCGCCCACCTGTTGCACCCAGCCCAACTTACCGGATTCATCCACTGCGGATATCAACCCTCTCCAACCAGCAGTAACCGCGGGCAAATAATCAGCGCGCGACAACAACCTATTATTAATACCCCACGCCAAACCAAAGGTCATAAAACCGGTACCGCTGGTTTCAGGTACATTGAATTCATCTTTATCCAATAAAGATGAAGGCCAGAAACCATTGGGTTGTTGCAGGGTGATTAATTTGGCGGCCATTGTTATAAATAGCTGCTCGTATTTTTGTTTACGCGGATCATGCACCGGGATTTGTTCGATTAGTAATGGCAAACCGGCAAATACCCAACCATTACCGCGACTCCAGAATATTTTTTTATCATTTTTGCTGCGCCGTTCGAAAAAACGGCCATCGCGATAAAACAGGTGCTCCTGTTTATCAAATAAGTAATCGATAGTGGCCTGGTATTCTTCATCCACGTAATTTAAGTATGCAGGATCACCCGTTAATTTTCCCACAGCGGCCCACACGGGTGGCGCCATAAATAAGGCATCGCACCAACACCAGCGGCGCTGGCAAGTCGCTTCACCCTGACCTGTTGTATCAGATTGATATTCCAGGCTGTGCGTAACGCGATTGGCTAAAATTTCCTTGAACGTTTTTTGCGTAGGGGTGATAAACGCAAAATTATTTGTGCGTGCGGCAACAGCGGCGTAGGTGAAGCCAATCACTTGATCGTCTGCATGCCAGCTTTTATCACCGAGCTTCCAGTTATTAGTTTCGCCGTTGGCAAACAATGCTTGCAAATAGCGCGGATTGCTAGTCTGCTCTGCCCAGCGATTTAACCCAACAAAAAATGCGCCCTGAATCCAGCCAGATGAATTTTCAGTGTGATCGCGAAAAGTGCGCACGTAATCAAATGATTGCATGTGCGCTAATTGCCAATCGGCGGCGCGGTTAGCAACAGCGCTAACCGACGATTTGTCGGGCAGTTCAGTTTTATGTGCGGCACAACCGGCTAAAAAAGGGATCGTAACAATGGAGAAGACTAAAAAGAGTTTTTGATTGAGGCCCAAAAATAGTGAACACATAAAAACAACTCCTGTGCAAAACACATCACCCCAGGTTTCAATACGGGTGATGATGTGTGGTCATGTTATAGGGGTTATGTCAGGCCATATATTTTTGTGCTGCCCATCCTAGGCCAGGCGCTGGTTAAAATGAAGTGCTTTACGGAGCTTTACTCCAATCCGGAAATAAAAAGATATGCGCTGCCAGCAATTTTTAAAAATGTTACATGCAGTGCATGTTAGCTGTACATCAACTTTATTTAATGACCTCAACCCTATTGCGACCACCGCTCTTGGCCATGTATAGCGCCCGATCTGCGCGTGCAAAAAAATGCACGAGTGTCTCTACACCACCAAACTCCGCAACGCCGAAACTGCCGGTAATATGGAGAGATTTGTTACCCATTTGCAGCTGTTCGACAGCCATGGTTTCGCGCAACTTTTCTGCCACCAATTGCGCGTTAGCCAACGACGTTTGTTTTAACAATATTAGAAATTCTTCCCCGCCCCACCGGCACAGGACATCACCACTGCGCAAACTGTTTTCCAGCATGCGGGCAACACGCATGATGACCCTGTCACCGGCAAGGTGCCCATGGTTATCGTTAATGCTTTTAAAGTAATCAATATCCAGCAGGATCATTGATAATGGGGTTTTAGCGCGATGCGCTTCATGCACGGCTTGTTCAAATAACAGCTCAAAGGCATGGCGATTTAATAAACCGGTAAGAGAGTCTGTTGCCGCTACATTTTCCAAACGACGCTGGAAGCGATTAACACTGTATAAACACAATAATAAGACCAACACTGTCACCACAGCACTGATGGCAATATTCCCCATAAAAACCTGACGCACTCTCGCGATTTCTGCCTCTTCGGTTTGCTCCACCACCAAATACCAATTGAACTCGGGAATATAGCGGGAACTGAGCAGTATACGGCCATGGGAATTATCGTACTCAAGGTTAGTAGGCTGGATATTTTTATTGATTATCTTGTCCGCAATCGCAGCGATACCCGGCAATTCATGAATCGAACCTTTGTGCAGTTCGCCGGTTTTTGCTGAAACAATAATGTCGCCCGCTTCATTTACAAAATAAACGCGTCGATTAAATCGTTGCTGGATATCATCAATTACCCGCGCTAATGATTCCAGGGTTAACCCGACACCTGTTGCACCAATAAAATTTCCATCGTAATCCAGCACGCGATAATTAATAAAAATCGTCACCGTGTCGTTATTGGCAAGGTCGACATCCAGGTTCATTTCATAGGGTTCTTTCATAGCGCGCACACGAAAAAACCAATCATCGCGTGCTTCGCTCTCCTTTACATTTTTTAATATTCCTTTGAAGTAATAATAATTACGCGATTTATCCGAAACCAGAAAACTGCTAACTGCACCATATTCGGCTTTCACTTCGTTTAAATAACGTACAATTTGTGAGCTATCCTGTTCGCCGGATAATATCCAATCGCGCACAAACGTGTCGCTGGCCATCAAGGAGGAGATAAAGGTGGGGCGCAGCACATCGCGCTGGATTTCAGAGTAGATATTATCGCCCGTTAACGGCAGGCCCTGATCAATAATGGAATGGCGAATTTGATCGCGCGACACCCAATAACTCGCCAGGCTGGTAGCCAGAAATCCTGATATCAGGATTACTCCCAGCCAAACGAGCACACTGTATTTTTTCCAGAACACACTTAACATCAATCACTTCCGGCAGGGGTATTTTTCCGGAAGTCTAGCAGACCATTGCTTTATTAACAGGAAAGCCTTTTCAGACATAAAAAGCCCGGCAGTTGCCGGGCGAAGAGGACAGACCCAATGAATGATTCACAAACCTAGCAATTGACTAATAACTACACAGTGCATTTGCAGGCTTTCAGCGCAGCCTTGTATTCAGTTTCAAGTGCTTTAAAAACGGCCAGTGCGTCGGTTACTGCTTTAATCATATTTTCTGTTTTCGCTTTTTCTGCTGCGGTTGCAGCGACAGCCGCATTGTAAGCGGTTGTTGCAGCGGTAACTGCTGCTGTAGCAGGTGCGATTAGTTTTTGCGCCGCATTTGCCTCATCCAATGCAACTTGTATTTGATCAACCAGCGTATTGTATTTATCAACAACATTATTATAAGCCGTTAATTTGGCAGTTTTGGCTGAAGACGTGGTGGCTGAATTATAGGCCGTCATTGCAGTACTTAGTTGCGTTTTCAGAGGATCAACCTTAGCAACCAATGCATTGTATTTGGAAACTGCTTTTTCATAATTGCCAGTCGCTGTCGTTAAATTTTTAGTAGCAGTAGTCAATACCGTTTTCGCGGTTTTTTCGTTGGCCGTTTTATCGGCGATTGCCAGCTTATTCGCATTCACCGCAGCAACAGCAGCGGAATGGGCAACACGCGCCGCTTCCATTTTGGTTTTCAGATTTGCCGCATCACTCGTATTAACACTACTTACCGAACTGGAAGATTTGCTGGATGATACCGCAACACTGGCGCTGGATTTTGACGAAGAACTTGAAGACGCCGGAGCCCCGGCATAGAAATTCGAAATTTGCGGGCCGGTGATATTCAGTGCATAACGCGCATCGGCACCACTGGTGGTGTTATTGCGATCAACACCACATGGCTGGTTTTTACACAGGATATCCGGGTTGGAAAATTTATAAACCTTGCCAGTCCAGTAATCCACATTGAATTCATTTTGGTAAGCCATGATATCGGTAAATAAATTCACCACACCATAACCCAATGCATAGTGGAACACACCACCGACACCATCCTGTTTGCGTGAATGTTTTAAACCCATGTTGTGGCCCAACTCATGTGCAGTAACATAATCACCGCAAGAATTAATAG
This sequence comes from Gammaproteobacteria bacterium, assembly GCA_021151835.1. GTDB lineage: Bacteria > Pseudomonadota > Gammaproteobacteria > Pseudomonadales > Cellvibrionaceae > Cellvibrio. The sequence goes on along the minus strand of JAGKWO010000009.1, from coordinate 112,117 downwards.
CGACGTGGGCATACATATAATTTTTGTATGCGCTCACGCTGCCATTATTGCCACCCACCCAGGCAACACCACAGCTACCGTGAATTTGTTTGTATGGACGATAAAAAACCACCATATCGGCCTTGGCCTGGTCACGCGCCGCAGCAACACCGCTGAACGCCGCATTCTGGTTAAACGTAATTGCATTTAATGCCGTTTCCGCCGCGTTGTCATCGGTGTAACTGACTTTCATTGTTTTAGCAACGCGCACTTCCAGATCTACACCGCTATCGGCATAAATTTGATTGGTCACTTGAAAAATTTGATTAATGCGTGTGGTAGGGTCGCCACCATAAAGCGCGGCAGCACCATCGGTATAAACAACCAATACATCTATCACTGTTGATGCCGCGAACGCGGGGAATGTTAGAGCGGATAAAACAATTGCGGAAGCAGAACGAACAAGCTGTTGCCAAATAGTTTTCATAAAGGATTCTCTGATGACTTTACTGAAAACCTTCCGTGATTAACAAATTTGGAAATATCCAAATAGTTGTGCGCATCCATTAAAGCCAAATCGTGGTAACACTATGTTTTCTTACTCATACCTTTATCCCCAAAGAAATATTTATGTAGTTAATGATTAATCATGGTGATGCGAATGCGGAATGTCCAGGTAATCGTTCTTGCCAGGCTCGGACAATTCAAACTCTGACGGGTTTTTATAAACCCAGCCACTACCATTAATCGATTCCAGCGTATAACTGCCTTGCGGTGTAGTAATAGTCGCAAACACTGAGTTCGCCCCGTAGGTCATCACCACCGGGTAGTCAGTCCCATACCCATCAAGGTAACCACGCCATGAATAATCGCCATTGGGATTTTCATTGCTGGTTCTCACTGTTGCGTTCAACGATGTACCGCCCGGCAAGGGTAGATTGACTTGCTCACCCGGTGAGGGATAAACCGGCGAATCCATATCCACCGAGACGGGTTCGTAAATGGCTACACCTTTTGGTAATGGCATGGATACAGAATCGGAATTGGAAAACTGCCATGCTGGAGTAGATGCTTGTGGCGAGGGGTTTTCAGCAGCTCCACTTTCCGTGGTTTTCTTTGCCAATGTGGCATTTGCCGTGGCAAGGGTTTCTTCTGCCTTGCGCAAGTCATCACTACCTGCATCCAACACTTTTTGCGGCTGTGGCAAGGCCCGGGGTTGCGCTACCGATGGTTCCAGCTTGTCTTTAGTGCCAACGAAAAAACCGGCTACTGCAATCACTACCAAAATAATTACCCATAAAAAAGGTTGTTTGAGGTTGCTGCCGGAAATCGCCATTAAGAAAACTCTGAATGCCAAACTTTGTATAAAAATAGAGCAAGCCCCGATGAAAATCGACCTTTAACTAGCACGCGGCTAAAAAAATCTAGTTGCTGTAAATCACCATTAAAACAGCAATAAAAAAGGCAGCCTGGTGGCTGCCTTTTTTATTACAGAACTTCCATCAATAGTTTTATATCGGTGGCGGTGCAACGCACAAGGCATGCACTTTAACGGTTGAGAGCGCACCAAGCACCGCCACTTTGGCAATTTCAACCTGGTTGAAACTACTGGTGGTATTCATATACACCAGTTGTTTTGTGGCATCACCAGTCAGGTTGAGCAATTGCAATCCCAGCAAGGAACCGGAAGCGCTGCTTTGTTGTTGCACACCGTTCATAAAGGTGGTGATTTCCAATCCGCTGATCAAGGTCAAATCCAGCACACCTACCGGTAATGATACGAGGAAGCCAACACGTTTTGGTCCGGTGTAGGTTGTTGGTGACTGGACTCGTCCCCACACAGATGCGGCCACGGCAACCGGAGTAGCAAATGATGCAGCATCATTGATAGTGGAGGCCATGTAAGCCGGATTCAAAACACCGCAACCGATACAGAGCACGCCACGGACACCGTTGGTAATTGTCGGGCTACCGAGGACCGGTTCAAACAATTTACCAGGGGCGCAAGCAACGTTTTCTACCGTGTCGCACGCATCGCCAATACCATCCGCATCAATATCTGACTGGGTTGGGTTGCTCACCAATGGACAGTTATCAAGAACGTTGGTGATACCATCGTTGTCGATGTCGCTATCACAGGCATCACCAACGCCATCACTATCGGTATCGGTTTGTGATGGATTGGCAATAGCAGGACAATTATCCAGGTTGTCAGCTACGCCATCGCCATCGTTATCCGTATCGCAAGCGTTGCCAATACCATCGCCATCAGAATCCTGTTGCAAGACGTTTGACACCAGTGGGCAGTTATCGACAAGGTTTAATATGCCGTCGTTGTCCTTATCCAGGTCACAATCATCCCCAATACCGTCGTGGTCGGTATCAGTTTGCGCCGGGTTGGCAATCAGCGGGCAATTATCCAGCGTATTGGCAATGCCATCACCATCAGTATCAGTTAATGGGTCGCACGCATCACCAATGCCATCACCATCAGCATCCTGTTGCCCCGGGTTGGGATTAGCAGGACAGTTGTCGGCCCCGTTAGCAACACCGTCACCATCAATGTCCGGATCGCAGGCATCACCGACACCGTCGTGGTCCGAATCGATTTGCAATGGATTGAGGACCGATGGGCAGTTATCAACACCGTCATCAATACCATCCAGGTCTATATCGACGCTGATTTCACAGGCATCACCGATACCATTGCCATTGAGATCCAATTGCGTCGGATTAACGACCAGGACACAGTTGTCAGCGATATCCAGTATACCGTCGCCATCCTTATCGTTATCGCACGCGTTACCTATGCCATCACCGTCAGTATCGGTTTGGCTACCATTCGAAGTGACCGGGCAATTATCGGTACCATTCGGCACACCGTCACCATCAATGTCCGGATCGCAGGCATCACCGATAAAGTCGTTATCCTGGTCAGCCTGGTTACTGTTGGCAACTACCGGGCAATTATCGAATCCGTTCAGCACACCATCGCCATCGATATCGCTATCGCAAGCATCACCTACACCATTGCCGTTAGTATCGGTCTGGGTTGGATTGGCGATCAGCGGACAGTTATCAGAAGAATCATCAATGCCATCGCTATCCGTATCAGTGTTCGCATCGCAAGCATCGCCAATGCCATCACCATCGCCGTCTTGCTGGCCAGGGTTGGCCACATTGGGGCAATTGTCGACACCGTTAGTCACACCGTCGCCATCGCGATCTGTATCACACGCGTCCCCTATACCATCACCATCGCTATCTTGCTGATTGGTATTGGGTACTGCCGGGCAGTTATCCCCGGCGTTATTGATGCTGTCGCCATCCAGGTCATCATCACAGGCATCACCTATTCCATCGCCGTCAGTATCAAGCTGGTTGGCGTTGGCAACAGCCGGGCAATTATCCAGGACATTTAGCACCAGATCGCCATCGCGGTCATTGTCACAGGCATCACCAATTCCATCGCCATCTGCATCCTGTTGCGAACTGTTGGGGAGCAATGGACAGTTGTCGCTGCCATTGGGCACACCATCATTATCATCGTCAGGATCACAGGCATCTCCCACGCCATCACCATCAGTGTCTTGTTGTGACGGGTTAGCCACAGCAGGGCAATTATCCAGGCCATCATCAATGCCATCGCTATCCGTATCCGTATTGGCATCGCAGGCGTCACCAATGCCATCACTATCCGTATCAGCCTGGCCGGGGTTGGAAATGACCGGGCAGTTATCAGTCGCATTCAACACACCATCGCCGTCGATATCGCTGTCGCAAGCATCGCCTATTCCATCGCCATCGCTATCTGCCTGGGATGCATTTGCCACTACCGGGCAGTTGTCAGGGATGTTCAGAACACCATCACCGTCCACATCGATATCGCAGATATCGCCAATACCATCGCCATCAAGGTCATCTTGGGATGGATTGCCCAGCACCGGGCAGTTGTCGTAAATATTAATGACCAGATCGCCATCAATATCATTGTCACACGCATCGCCTATTCCATCGGAATCAGCATCAAGCTGGTTGGCATTAGGATTGTTAGGACAGTTATCGCTGCTGTCAGGAACACCGTCACCATCAGCGTCAGCGGGTACTGACGAACTTACCGCGCTGGACGCTACAGAGCTTGCGAGTGAAGAAGCAACTGAACTGCTATCGGAAGAACTGGCCGATGACGTTGCTCCCGCAGATTGAGAGGAAGAGCTTTCCGATGCAACAGACGCTACAACCGAACTGGAATTTGTTGCGTCCACGGAAGACGCTGCACTCGAAGGTAATTCACCTGAACCCCCTTGAATACTGGAGCTACTACTGGAACCTGCTGATGCTGCAATGCTTGAATTTACTGCGCTACCCGAAGATAAAGTTGCACTCGAATTGACAGCATTGGTTGATGACGCAGCTGCACTCGAAGGTAACTCACCTGATCCACCTTGAATACTGGAACTATTATTTGTTGCTGATCCAGTTACACTTGAATTTGTTGCATTCGTTGAGGACGCAGCACCACTCGAAGGCAATTCACCTGGCCCGCTTTGGATGCTGGAATTTGATCCAACTGATGACACCGCACTTGATAGTGATGCGGCTGCACCGGACGAGTTGTTAGCACTCGAGGGCAATTCGCCACCACCAGAAGAAGTGCGCGTAGAAGATGCTACCGATGATCCTTCAAATTCGGTATCTGCCGGGAAACCACTATTGTTTCCGCCACCACACCCACTCAATCCCAGAGCTGTAACCAGCAATAATATAAATGATAAGTTTTTCATAATAGCCACCTTGCCTGTAACAACGACTGAAATTAAGGATTGGTTTTTGTGCCAGAAATAATAAATTCCACGCGTCGATTTTTAGCTCGACCCGCATCAGTATCATTGTTAGCTACAGGTACACTCTCACCCATACCAGCAGTTTTTATGCGATTGGCAGCAACACCTTTTGCCGCTAGGTATTTCGCTACAACATCAGCGCGTTTTTCTGATAGGCGTTGGTTATATTCAGCTTTTCCACGCGAGTCTGTGTGTCCGGTTATAGAAACATTTAAACCAGGATGTTCAGTTAATATTTTCACTACCTGATCAATCGCCGCCGTATTGCGAATTTCAGCTTTATCAAATTCAAACAACGGACCACCCACTTGCTCATCTACAGTAATCCTCTGTTCAACCGGTTCTGGTTCCGGTTCTTTCACCACAACAATTTTTGGTTCAGGTTGCGGTACAAATTTGGGCGCAGGTTTTGGTGGTGCAGAAAAATGCCATACCAATGCCACTCCTAGAAAATTAGGATTGGTATGGCCCATTTCGCTGTTGCCAACTTTATCAATGTACTGATATTCGATACGTCCGGACCAATGATGAGAGAAAGGAAATTCCAACCCGGCACCAACTAGTGGGCGCACACCGGAATCATCCAGCTTCTCTGGACCACCTAGCACTTCACCATCCCAAAATGCGGCGCCAACTTTTCCATAAATACGGACATGTTTATTTAATGCATGGGAAATTCTTAAGGCGAGATCTGTCTCTTTCAGTTTTCCATCGAGATTATATGATTGGTATCGTGCGCTTGAATCGCCGATATCATTCCATGAAAACTCAATACCATAGCGCTGGCTAAAATCATAACCGGCAAAAATTCCGTACCCCGTATCAGTTTTATCGCAGGAAATTCTGTCATCCAGACATGATTTTTCATTGCTGGAAAAACCAAACCGCCCCCCGGCATACCAACCTGAGTAGTCGTAAAAATCATTAGCCATGAGCGATACAGGTGAAAGCATTAACACAAACATCAACGAATTTATTTTTGCTAGACGGAGATAATTCATAACCACTCCTTTTTAGGATAAAGGTCGCCCCTGGCATTAAATAACACCATGAAATTCAGGACGAGCAAAGACGAAGCCTCCCGTCCGAAGACAAAAGGAAGCTATTACCGAATAAAAAAATTGGATAATGGTGAAAACGAAGTTAATCAGGAGGAGAGTTTGAATTTTTGTTTTTTGAAAATTTCAATTACACGACATAACACAAGATATGATTGCATTTAATTGCTCCTTGTATTTCAGCTTGAAAACCCAGCATAAGTTTTTATGCAAATCCAGAGTCCAGAACCTTAGGATTATTTCAAGAGGCCAGCAAAGCAGAATTCACTGTCAACCAATAACATAGATCATATTTGTATAAAAAATATCTTTGAAGATTACTCACCGTAAAGCAAAAAAATTTAAACGACAGATAATTATTTTTAAAATAAAACATTAAATATAAAAAAATGGCGACCCTGAAAGGATCGCCATTACATTTACTTATCAATTAAACAGCCTGTTAATAAATATTTTCCAAATAAAGCAAATTAATTTACTGCAACCACTGACGGGCGACGCATAAACAAACCGGCAAGCATCAACACTAACAAGAAAATACTGCTGCTACCGCCACCACCACCGCCACTTCCGCCACCGCTAGAAGGGGTACTTTCTACTGGCTTTTGCACAGTTACTATGGAACTGGCGACACTCGAAGCAACACTGGAACTCGACACTGACGAAACAATTGAACTGGACACCGATGAAATACTGGAGCTGGATACAGATGACGAGCTGCTGGAAGTAGTTTGCTCTGAATAATAATCAGCAATTTGTGGTGCAGTAATACTAATCGCATATCGATCATCCGCACCATTCACTGCATCGGTGCGATCAATACCACAAGGTTGACCTTTGCACGACAACTCAGGGCTTGAGAATTTATAAACTTTGCCATCCCAATAATCGACATTGAATGAACTCTGATACGCCATCACCGTAGCAAATTGATTATCAACCCCATAACCTACAGCGAAAGGAAATACTGCACCTGCACCATCCTGGCGACGGGAATGTTTTAAACCCATGTTGTGGCCAAGTTCGTGCGCAGTCGAAAAATCTCCGCAGCTGTTTAACGGAATATGCGAATACATAAAATTTTTGTAATCGGGATTGGAAAAATCACCGTTACTTCCTTCACCAACAATCCATGCTTGACCGCAACTGCCTTGAGCTGAAGTAAATGGGCGATAAAGGATAACCATGTCTGCTTTAACTTGTTCGCGCACTTTTGCGACATCTTTAAAAGCTTCATTCTGCGCGTAGGTAATATCGTGCAATGCGGCATCACCGGAATTGTCATCGGTGTAATCCACCATCATGGTTTTCACGAGGCGAATTTCAATATCGAGCCCACTGTCTTGATATATTTGATTGGTAACCTGGAATAATTGATTGATTCTTGTTGATGGGTCGCCCTGATAAACATCAGCAGCGCCTTTGGTATATACAGCCAGAATATCGATGACCTTGGTGGCAGCCTGTGCAGGGTTGATCAACATGACCAAACCGATACTTGCCAACACGTTTAATGCGTTAAAAAAATTGCGCATGTTTTATTTGTCTCGAATAAAGTTACTGAATAACTTCCGTGAAGTGAAATCCCCCTTGACGTTCCAACTCCTGCCACTACTTTTTCAGGCATGCAGAGGCCTGCTGAGGCTTTAACAAGCTTCAGTTCGGTAGGTGGATAGATCTTTTGGGTATACGGGTCCTGAACCGGCTAATTGGCCAGTGTTGAGTAGGAATCCGGATTGCAAGTTACAGCTATACCGCAGGGTTCATCTGAATCCTGAGCATCCTTTGGATTGGGAAAACTCTTAGCAGCAAGTGCCTTTTGTGCGAGGGCCTGACGGCCTCCTTTTGAATGGTGCAGAACCGCACCCGGGTCCAGTAGTGTTTCAGGCATTCCTATCTTTTTTACCTTACTGACATACCTGGGACCAACCTGGAGCCTGACGATATTTTGTTGTCCCTTATGCCATTTTAAAGAAAATTCGAAAATGACAGGCAAAACATCAAAAAGTCATCAATGTTCACAAGTTAAACAAATTGTAGATGTAATGAGCGCCAGCGTGCAATCTTTTATTCCATTTTTGAAAAAATATTCTATTTATAATTAAATTTTATTACTTTAGTTATATGAAAAATCCGAATTTGAGTGTAATTACTCAGCTCATAAAGTAATAAACACTATTTATGGGGTTAATAGAATCTGTTAATCCGGAGGCAGTTATTTTATCGACATAAAAAAAGCCGCCTGATAAGGCGGCTTTTTAAGTAGATCCAAATAAATTATTACTCGGCGTACACCGGAAACTTCTTGCACAGGTCAGCCACTTTACCTTTCACATCGGCAATTACAGCATCAGCATTACCAGCTTCCAATGCAGCAAAAATATCGCAAATCCAGTGGGTCAACTGGATTGCTTCTGCTTCTTTGAAACCGCGGGTAGTAATCGCCGGAGTACCCACGCGGATACCGGAAGTCACGAAAGGAGAGCGAGGGTCATTAGGTACCGCATTTTTATTTACGGTGATATGCGCTTTACCCAGGGCTTCATCTGCATCTTTACCGCTGTAGGGCTTGCCAATCAGGTCAACCAGCATCAGGTGGTTTTCAGTACCGCCAGACACAATGTTGATGCCGCGTTCGATAAAGGTAGCCGCCATCGCCTTGGCGTTCTTCACGACTTGTTGCTGATAGGCTTTGTACTCAGGGGTCATTGCTTCTTTAAAGCTGATTGCTTTAGCCGCAATCACATGCATCAAAGGGCCGCCCTGGCCGCCCGGGAATACCGCGGAATTCAGTTTCTTCTCGATTTCTTCATTCGCTTTGGCCAGGATGATACCGCCGCGTGGGCCGCGCAGGGTTTTGTGCGTGGTAGTGGTGGTTACGTCAGCAATTTGCACCGGGTTCGGATACAAACCGGCGGCAACCAAACCAGCAACGTGAGCCATATCCACAAACAGGTAGGCACCTACTTTATCGGCGATGTCGCGGAAGCGTTGCCAATCCAGGACTTGCGAGTAGGCAGAGAACCCCGCCACGATCATTTTGGGCTTGTGCTCCACCGCCAGGCGCTCGATTTCTTCGTAATCAACCAGGCCGGTTTCCGGGTTTAGACCATATTGCACAGCATTGTAAATTTTACCAGAGAAGCTCACTTTGGCACCGTGGGTCAGGTGTCCACCGTGGGCCAGGCTCATACCCAATACGGTATCGCCCGGGGCGCAAAGCGCGGCATAAACTGCCGAGTTGGCTTGTGAACCGGAATGAGGCTGCACGTTGGCGTAATCGGCCCCAAACAGTTCCTTGGCACGCGAAATAGCCAGGGATTCCGTCACATCCACATACTCGCAACCGCCGTAGTAGCGCTTGCCCGGGTAGCCTTCCGCATATTTGTTGGTCAGTTTGGTTCCCTGGGCGGCAATAACCATTGGGCTGGTGTAGTTTTCCGATGCAATCAGCTCAATATGCTCTTCCTGGCGCTTGCCCTCATTCTGGATACTGGCCCATATTTCGGGATCGAAAGAAGCAATAGTCTGGCTTTTATCAAACATAGATAAGTCCTGGGTTAGGAAGGGTGGGAAGGGTAAAAAATAGGCGCGCATTGTACACCAAGGCTCTAAATCCCTTCCACGCAAAAAATTCATCCGTCACCTTAATTCCACCTATAGCGTTTGATCCCGCACGCGGGAGTCGTTCTTTTTTGCACCAAAACTGCACAATTTGCATCAGCCTACGGCTGACACACCGCTTGTACACCCATTTTTTTGGAATAAAAAGTACTTTTTTTTAGAAGATCTGTATCGCCAGTTGCTAGCAAAGTCTCATTTTTGGCGATTCATGTGTTTCACCTATCAAACCGGCCCCGCTTTTGCAAAGCCAAGCCTTGAAACTTAAGCCCCAACCCTGGTGACCCTATAAGGACAGCGCCTAAATGATGTTTGTGTCTACGCTCCGCAAAACTTTCCTTGTACTTCTGACAATTTTGCCCGGTATCGGGGGCGCGGTGAATGCCGCCACCGATAGTTATCGCCTGGGCACAGGTGACGAAGTCAAAGTCACTATCTATGGCCAACCCGAACTGACTGCCGAGGGCCAGGTCAGCGCGCGCGGTACTGTAGTAGTGCCATTACTGGGGAGCGTTTATGTTGCCGGTAAAACCAGCGCCGATGCCGCCGAGTTCATTGCCGAAAGTTACCAGCGCGGTAACTTCCTTAAAAATGCCCAGGTGAATTTGTTGGTTACGCAATACCGCAGCCAGGTAGTCGCCATTCTGGGCAAGGTAAATCGCCCGGGCCGTATGGTGTTGGAGGGTCCAACCAGCCTGACGCAGGCGCTGGCATGGGCTGGTGGTGTAGCACCATCCGGCAGCGAACGACTGATCCTGACCCGCCTCACCCAGGGTAAACAGGAGCGGATCGAATATGACCTGCAACAACTACTCAACTATGACGCAGGCGATACCCCGCCGGTGTGGTTAAAAGATGGCGATACCCTATACGTGCCCAATGCCGGGCGTTTTTATTTGAATGGCGAAGTCAACAGCCCCGGGATGTATCCCCTGGACCGCCCGCTGAATGTGATCCAGGCGCTGGGCGCCGGTGGCGGCCCAACGGCCAGAGCCAGTAATGGCACTATCAAATTATTGCGGCCGCAGCCTGGCGGTAAATTGCAAGAGTTGCGCGCCAAACCGGAAGATCCCGTGATGGATGGCGATGTGTTGGTTGTGAAGGAGAGTCTCTTCTAGACACTGCCTGTAGTCACTAATGTAGGTACGGAGACAAAAATGCATACCCTGACATTAAATAGTTTGTTTGCCATTCTCATCGCGCGCCGCTGGATTATCCTGGGTTCAGCACTGGTCGCGGTGATTATTGCTATCGCTGCTGTGTCGTTGAAACCACGGTTTTATCAGGCGACCACCGATTTGATCGTGGATAGCCGCGGCTGGGACCCTATCAGCGGCCAGGCGCAACCTTCCCGCTTGAACGCTGCTTACCTGACCACCCAGGCCGATATTATCCGCAGCCGCACCGTCGCCAACCGGGTGATCGATAACCTCAACTTGCTGAAAGACCCGCTGCTCGCCAATGCAGTTACGTTAAGTGGTGATGAGGAAGTTGATCGCAGACGCGTACTCGGTTTCCTTGCCCAGGGGATGGAAGTTATCCCCAAGCGCGATAGCAGCGTTCTGGGAATCACATTTCGCGCACTTGACCCGCAACTGGCCGCCAAACTGGCTGATGGTTTCGCTGAAGCGTATATCTATACCAATCTGGAATTGCGTACCGAACCGGCACGGCAAACGACGGAGTGGTACAACAAGCAATTGGCCCAACTGCGCGCGGAGTTAATCGCGCGGCAAAACGCCCTGTCCACTTATCAGGAACAACATAACATTCTGGCTACCTCGGACCGGCTGGATCTGGAGTCCGCCAAGCTGGCCGAGCTGTCCTCGTTACTATTGGCGGTGCAAAACGAGCGCTTAACCTCCAAAAGCCGCAGTGACCAGATTGCCAATACCAAACGCGGCCAGATTGAAACCCGCGCATTGGATAACCCGCAAGTCCAGAAGCTGGCGACCGATTTGGCGCAAGCGCAAGCCCGCCTGAAAGAGCTGGCCACCCAGGTGGGTGAAAATCACCCCCAATATCGCCAGGCACGCAGTGAGGTGGATGCATTAAGGCAGCAAATGAACCGGATGCAGGAGTTAATCAGCGGTAGTTTGCAATCGTCTGTCGAATTATCCCTGGCACAAGAAGCACAGTTAAGTGCTGAACTGGCAGCACAGAAGGAATTAGTGCTGCAATTGAGCCGCAACCGCAACGAATTGGCCTTGCTCAAGCAGGAAGTCGATAACGCCCAGGCCGCCTACGATGCCGCCCTGGCGCGCACCGCCCAAACCCGTTTGGAAAGCCAGATTGCCGCGACGGATATCGCCATTCTGAACAAAGCCATGGCACCCAGCCAGCCGGCAACACCCAGTTTACGTACGGCGTTGTTCCTGGCCGTGTTGGCCGGTTTATTTATCGGTACCGGCCTTGCGCTTTGCCTGGAATGGCTGGATCAACGCATCCGCCACCCGAGTGACCTGGAACGCGGGTTAGGGTTAATAGTGCTGGCCAGTATTCCCACTCTCCCCTCGCCGAAGGCGATAACTTCCAAGGAGGCACGCAGATGAACGATCTAGCCAAGTCCCTCGATGGCGAAGCCACCAGCGCCCAGCGCATGGGCCCCATGCTGGTGGCGCGGGGCAAACTCAGCACCCGTGACTTACATGCAATTACTACTGCCCAGGCCCAATCCGGCCTGCGCTTTGGCGATGCAGCAATGAAATTGGGCCTGGTCACCCAGGCCGATATCAACGCCATTCTCGCCGAGCAATTTGCCTATACATCACCACCGGCCAGCACCAGCAAACTGGACCCACAGCTGAGCACGCTGTTCCAACCCGACAGCTTGCAAGCCGAGGCGTTACGTAGTTTGCGCAGCGAGTTGCTGGTGCGTTATTTCCAACCACAACCACAACGCTCATTAGCGATAGTGGCCAGCGACAACGCCGACCAGATTGGCCTCACCGCCGCCAATCTGGCAATCAGCTTTGCGCAGTTAGGTCATCGTACCCTGCTGGTTGATACCAATTTGCGTAACTCCAACCTGAATCCGTTGTTTGGTTTGCATCCCTACGCACCAGGTTTGGCTGATCGCCTTGCCGGGCGCCTGACCCTTGCGCCCATACCCATTGCTGAAGTGTCCGGTTTATGGTTGATGCCCGCCGGTACCCAGGCGCCTAACCCGCAGGAATTATTGGCCGGCAATCCATACCGGGATTTTTTGCACCAGTCACAACAGCTTTTTGATGTAGTGCTGATCAGCACTGCCCCGATGAATTCCAATCGCGATGCGCAACTGGTTGCCGTGCAATCAGGCGCTGCATTGCTTGTTACCCATACCAATCACACCCGTGCGCGTGCGCTTGCTGATATTTGCCAGCGCCTGCGCGACCTGGGTGTCCGGTTAATTGGCACGGCACTCTATCGCTAAGGCAGGATTTATGGCTTACCTGGCTGCGACTCCCGGTGCCGCCCCGGTCAGTGATTTACCGGGGCTGGCCCGGCAAACAGGCTATGAGCAAAAGCTCATCATTGCTATTTTGCTTGCCTGCATCGGCTATCAGGCACTGCTGTGCCTGCTTAATACATTGGTGTTGCCGGTGTCGCGCGCATTTATCGGGGCGAGTGAGTTGATCATTCTGCTCGCCTGCATCCCGTTGCTGGCCAAGCGCTTGTTACCCGGCACTATTATCCTGGCCTGCCTGATTGCTGGTGTGCTTTGTGTGCTAACGCTGGTAAACGGTCAGCTCAACGCCAAGGCCTTCCGCGATTTGTTGATCCCGCTGATTTTTTTCTGGGCCGGCTGCAACCTCGGAAGCATCACTATTGCCGATAAGGTATTAAAAGCAGCCATCGCCATGGTGAGTGTATTAGGTCTGTGCGAGTTGTTATTCCTGGATACCTACACCAATTTTTTCGACATTTTCAGCTACTACGTCAACACCGGCAATCTGCAACCCATTACCGATTACGTGCGCGACAGTAAACTGCAACTCAATGGTACTCGTCCGGAAGGTATAGGCCGCACATTCCTGCCCGGCTTATTGGGTAGCCACCGGGTCTCCTCGGTATTCCTGGAGCCTGTTTCGCTGGGAAACTTTGCCGTGCTATGCGCAGCCTGGGGAATGAGTAAACCCTGGAGCCAATGGCGCGACATAATGTTTTTCGTAGGCTCAGCGGTGTTTTTGATGGTGTTGTCAGACTCGCGTTTTGCCATGGCATCACTGAGCCTGATGATTGTAGTGCGTCTCCTTTTACATGGCCCATTACTAAACACCGCGCTACTCACCCCCTTTCTTGCCCTCGCCGGTTTGCTCTACCTGGGCAGTATTGCTGACGGCCCGGTATTTGAAATGTCGAGCGACGATTTCCACGGCCGCCTCGAATTCAGCGGCAAAGTATTACTGGATTTTGATCTGAATAGCCTGTTAGGCGTTAGCAACGGCGTTATTTACGCCGATGTGGGCTATGCCCATTTATTCAATACGTACAGCCTGCCGTTGTGCCTGGTTTTTTGGGCCTGCTTCTGGCTTTTACCGATTACTGACTCGACCAGCCATCGCTTCCGCGCCCTGGCGGCCATTTATCTATCGCTCTTACTCTGCATCAGCGGCTTTTCATTCTTCGCCTTGAAAAGTGCCGCCCTGCTCTGGTTTTTGCTGGGCTCCAGCCTGCAACGGCCAGCACCATCAACCCAATCAATATCGGGAGCACCACGCCATGACTAGTGCCAGTCCGCTCCGCGTCACCCATATCGTGCGCCAATACCTGCCATCTATTGGCGGGATGGAAGAAGTGGTACGCAATATCGCCCGCCATCAATTGCGCTCGGGGCACAGGGCGACCCGGATTATTACCCTGAATCGCCTGTTCCGTAACTCGGCGGAAATACTGCCCGAGCGCGAATTGATTGACGGTATCGAAGTGATTCGCCTGCCCTATCAGGGGTCCAGCCGCTACCCCATTTGCCTGGGCGTGTTCAAATACTTGCGCGAGGCAGATGTTATCCACGTACACGGTGTGGATTTTTTCTACGATTTCCTCGCGGCCACTAAATGGTTACATCGCCGGCCACTGCTGCTATCCACCCACGGCGGGTTTTTCCACACCAGTTTTGCCTCGCGCCTCAAGCAAGTGTATTTCAATAACATTTCACGCTTGTCGGCCAAGGCCTACAGCAAAGTCGTCGCGACCAGCGCCAATGATGGCGATATGTTCCAGCAAATTACCCACCCCCGCCAATTGCAGGTAATCGAGAATGGCGTTGATGTGGACAAATATGCGGGGCAAGCATCGCCGACACTCACACCAACACTGATTTATTTTGGTCGCTGGTCATCCAACAAAGGGTTATTACCTTCATTGGAATTATTTTCCCGCCTGCATCAATCACGCCCTGAATGGCGCCTGATTATTGCCGGCAGGGAATATGACCATACCCTGAGTGAACTGGCCGACAAGGTCCAGAACCTGGGATTAAGCCATGCGGTAACCCTGGCAGCCAATCCCAGCGACGATGAAATTCGCTCGTTGATCAAGCAATCCAGTTACTTCCTGTGCCTGTCGCGCCATGAGGGTTTTGGCATCGCCCCGATTGAAGCCATGAGTGCCGGTCTCACACCACTGCTCAGTAACATTCCGCCGTTCCAACGGTTGATGAAGGAGTCCGGCTTGAGTTATTGCATTGATGCCGAACACCAGGCCACTGCTGCCGTTGCCCAACTCCTGCAATTGCACCAGCAAGGTGAAGCCGCCTACCAGGAGCGCAGGGCCAAGGCCCAGGAATTTGCTACCCGTTACGCCTGGCCCGCCGTTGCCGACCGCTACTTAACGCTCTATAACCAGCTCACTGCAGAGGAGTAGCCGCCATGAACGCCACCAATGCAGTCAAATCCGTCGGTTTCAGCGCATTGTTTGGTGCCTGTGCCGGGCTAGGTTCCGAGGTGCTGGCTGGCTGTCTGGACCAGGGCAGACTCACCGGGGTCAATGTCGCTGGCGCTGAATTCAATTTAAAAAGCCTGCCGGGCACACCCTACAAGGACTATACCTACCCGGTTCCGGCTGACCTGAGTTTTTTTGTCGAGCAGGGCGCAAACATCATCCGCTTCCCTTTTCGCTGGGAGCGTTTGCAACCCGCGCTGGATGGCCCGCTGGACACTGCAGAACTGGGCAGAATGCGTGCGAGCATCGCCAGCGCCAATAACCGCGGCCTGTGTGTGCTGCTGGATTTGCACAATTTCGCCGGGTATTACAGCGGCAAGATGGGCGATAACGGTCCGCTTGATGCAGCCTTTATCGAATTCTGGCTGAAAGTCGCTAAAGAATTTAATGACCCCACCCAAACTGTTTTCGGGTTAATGAATGAGCCGGCCAACATGCCGCTGGCCGATTGGGCCAAGTTGGCCAAGAAAACCCTCAAAGCATTACGCGATGCCAACGCCACCAACCTGATCTTTGTGAGCGGTGGTCGCTGGAGCGGTGTGCACGACTGGTTTGCGGGGCTACTTGCCAGCAATGCCACGGAATTTGATGATCTGAACGATCCCCTCAAGCGCACCGTACTGGAAGTCCACCAATACGCCGACAAAGACTATTCCGGTACCCACACCGCCGTCACTGGCGCAGGTTGCCGCCCTGCCGATGAATTCAACAGCAAGTTCGAACGCATCAGCGCCTGGGCAATCGAAAACAACCAGCAACTTTTCCTGGGCGAGTTCGGTGTTCCCAACTCTCCGGAATGCCTTGCAACACTGACGCGGATGCTGGATTTAACCAAATCCCCGCCCTGGCGCGGATGGACCTATTGGGCGGCGGGACGCTGGTGGGGGAATTACCACTTTGCCCTGAGCGCCGCCGGTCAACCCTTATCGCCGCAATGGGCAGCGCTGCAAGCGTATTTTTATCGCCCCGAAGCCCATTCATTAAGCCCACCACAAGCGCCCGGCACTAGCAGCAGTTACCCCACCAGTTCCAGCTCGTCCAGTGCTAATTGAAGGAGCAACTTATGACCCTTGCAACAAACCCTATTTCCATCGCAACCCCTATTGAAACAGCGCAGGAAACCAGCCAGCTCACTGGCCAGTTGCCATCAACACGGCCGCGATTTTTATTGTTGTCCGCCCACGATTACCGCTCGCCGCGCAAAGCAGGCATGCATTTTATTGCCGCCGAACTTGCGAAGATGGGCTCCACACGGTTTTTCTCATTGCGCTACAGTTTTTTATCGCGCTACAAACAAGACCCGCGTGTTTCCCTTGACGATCAGGCCAATAAAATTGTGACGCACGATGGCGTGGAATGTTATTTGTGGAAAACCCTGATCCACCCCATTCGCATCCGCCCGTTTGAATCCTTGATGTATCACATTTACAGCTACGGTTTTAACAAGGTGTTGCGCAATTGGATTGTTGATTCCGATGTAATTATTTTGGAAAGCGGTGTGGCACCTATTTTTTTCGATTTGATCAAGCGCCTTAATCCCGCCGCAAAAATTATTTACCGCGCGTCCGATGCACTCAAGACGATTGACGTAGCAACTTACGTAAGTGATACGTTCAATCGCATCGCCGAAAAAATTGATACGATCGTGCTGCCATCCAAAGCGCTCGCCGAAACTATTCCGTCCACACACAATCTGGTATTTGCCCCGCAAGGGATAGATCCCACCGTGGAAGAAAAAGCAAACCCGTCACCCTATGGGCCCGGCATACACGCCGTATCCGTTGGCTCGATGTTATTTGATCCGGATTTTTTTGTGATCGCCGCCAAACGCTTTCCCAATATTCATTTCCATATCATCGGCTCCTGCCATCCGCGCCATGCTGAATACGGCGATAACGTAACTGTTTATGGCGAAATGCCGTTTGATAAAACCTTGCCCTACATCAAACATGCCACCCTGGGAATAGCACCCTACTCCAGTGTTAATTTGCCAGCCTACCTGCGCGATACCTCGCTCAAGTTAACGCAGTATGCATTCTTTGGTTTGCCGGCGATCTGCCCGCATTTTATTGCGGCCGATTATGCAAATCGGTTTGGTTATGAAATTGGCGACGAGGAATCTATTGTGGCGGCGATTTCCAAAGCCCTTGCACCACCCACGCCTATCGCCAAACACACCGTACTTAATTGGCGCCAGGTAACCGAGCGTATGCTCGCCCCGCACAACTTTAGTGACACAGGAGTATTTGCTTGATGAGCAGGGAAAATTCAGAAATTATTCCGCTGGGTGGTTTTGCGATCCAATCAACCACCAGCAAACATCTTGCCGACCAATTGCAAGCCAACATGGCTCACCAGCAAACAACATTACTGTTTGCCAATACCAATTTTATTGTGAAATGCCAACCGCAAAAGAGTGCGCTAACCAATAGCAATACATTGATTGTTAATGATGGTGTAGGTATCGATATAGCTACCTGGCTAATCCACCGGAAAAAATTTCGCGAAAATTTAAATGGCACCGACTTTACACCATTTTTTCTGCAGCAATTGGGCGCGGATGCAAAGGTATTTTTACTCGGTGCCAAACCGGGAATCGCACAAAGGGCCGCGCAACATATTCAAGAAGAATTACAGGTTGAAGTTGCAGGCTATCGCAATGGCTACGACGAAGCGCGCGATACCCGGGCATTGATTGAAGCCATCAATAGTAGCGGCGCCAATGTGGTTCTGGTTGCGATGGGCAACCCTTACCAGGAGCAATGGATTATCCAGCATCGCAATCAACTGCAAGCAACTGTATTAATCGGCGTGGGCGCGCTGCTGGATTTTCTGGCGGGCGACAAACCGCGCGCGCCACAAGTGTTCCAGCGTTTACGTCTGGAATGGTTTTACCGCCTCTGCCTTGAACCGGGCAGGTTATTGCGGCGCTATACGCTCGACATCGTCGTCTTTTTACAATTGTGTTTGCGCCAGGGTAAAAGCCTGAACTGATTTTTTTTAAAAAGTTTGCGGATTGATTATGGGATTAAAACAACAGTTAACTAACAGTACGGCCTGGATGAGCCTGGCTGCCAGCGGCATGAGTATTGTCAGCTTTCTGGTATTTATTATTATTTCACGCATTCTTTCGCCTACCGAAATTGGCTTGGCGGTATTTGCCATCCTGGTCGTGGAAGCCGGGAAAATAATTTTAAATGGCGGTATATCACAAGCCATTGTGAAACGCGCCGATTGGAACCACGAATACGCGTCCAGTTGCTTTTATCTGAATATTTTCTACGCCCTGGTCTTTACCGCTATCGTATGGTTTGCGGGAAGCCCGTTGACTGCGCGTTATTATGACCCGGCGGCGGTACCGGTGTTACAAGCACTGGTTGTTATTTTCTTGCTTGAAGGAATAAAAGTCGTTCATGAGGGCAAATTGCGGCGCGAATTCGCGTTTAAAGTTATCGCGGTACGGAGCATTAGCGCCAGTCTTTTATCCGGCATCATTGGTGTGGTAATGGCACTGCAGGGTTACGGTGTCTGGGCATTAGTCGCGCAGCAATTAAGCGGGCAATTATTGGTAACCGTTGTTACTTTAGTCAGTGCGCGCTGGTGGCCAGAGTTCAAGTTCGTTTGGCATCACGCCAAACATGCACTGAAATTTTCATCGCCATTAATGCTGGCACAATTAATCAACACCTTATGCAGCTCGGTGCTGGAATTTATGGTGGGCATTTTATTGGGGCCGGCGGCGTTGGGGATTTATCGCATCGGTGGACGCGCGCTGTTTATCTTGCAAGATATTATTGTGCGCCCATTGGAACAAACCGCATTGCCTGCGTTAGCGCGCCTGCACGACCTCAGTTCCAGAGCCAGTGCGTGCCTGCGCATCATGCGCATGAGCAGCTTTATCATAGTGCCAATATTTTTTGGCACTGCCGCTATAGCACCCGAATTTATTGTATTGGTATTTGGTGAAAAATGGCGCGCCAGCGGTGAGCTGATGAGTTTGATTGCGGTTGGTTCGGCCCCTTTGCTCATTCGCTATCAGGTAAACGCTGCGCTCACCGCCCAGGGAAAAACCTTGTGGGTGCTGGGCCTTACCTTGAGTTTGCTCATAGCAACTGTGGCGTTAGGATATTTCTGGGTTTCCAAAGGATTAATTTATGCAGCGCTCGCTTATGTCGCCACGACGTATTTTGCTGCAATCCTCGGTTTAATTATTTTCCAATCCCATTTTGGTTGCTCATTCGCGGTAATCATCAAAACATTACTCCCCAGTTATATTGCGTCGGCAACCATGCTGGGAATTTGCTGGGCAACCAAAAACCAATTGGGGAATTTGCCCTTATCACTGCAAATCCCGTTAATCGCCTTAGTCGGCGCCTTGAGTTATTTACTGCTAGGTTTGCTGGTGTTCAGGCCGGAAACAAAAAATTTCCTGCAGGAGGCACTAAGCATAGCCCCGGCTAAAGTATCGCCCCACCTGTTGCGCCTGCAGCATTGGCTCGGGTTTAATTAATTACGTTATGAAAGTTATGTTATGAAAAAATATTTAAGCCAATTTGTCCGCTCCGGTTACCGCCTGTTGCGTGCACATCTGTTGCAACAAGTCATTCCCCAAAGCCGGGCAACATTTCCGGCGCAATCAAAACCGGTTATTGAAGTCATCGGTTTTTTTCACAGTATTTCCGGTATCGGTGAGTCGGCGCGCTTGTGTGCACAACAATTGGCTGCTGATGGCTACCGGGTAAAATGCACGAGTGTGGAAAGTTTTTTTCGTAAACCGGTAGAAATAGACTGGAGCTGGCCCAATGCTCTTAGCGACGATCAGGTGCAATGCAGGATTTATCATTTGAATCCCCCCATGCTGCCTACTGTTATTTTGCAAATGGGGATCAAAAAATTCAAACAAACCTACAACATCGGTTATTGGGCATGGGAACTGGAGCTGATCCCGGCGGAATGGATCAAAGCCACTCGCTATATGAACGCCATCTTCACTCCATCGGAATTCACAACCCAGGTCATCCAGCGTTACACCACGGCACCGGTGTTGACGGTGACTCACCCGGTAGTTGCCGGCCAGGCCACTGCCAACACGCGCGCCGCATTGGGAATACCTGAGGATGCTTTTCTGGTTGCCAACATATTCAGTTTTGGCAGTGCCATGGAGCGAAAGAATCCCGTTGCATTAGTAAAAGCATTCAAACAGGCATTCAACGAAACGGATAACGCACACCTGATATTAAAAGCCAATGCGGGTGATGAATCAGCGGAGAAAAAACAATTATTGGAATTGATGGCCGGGCATACGAAAATCCATTTAATTGATCAACAATGGAGCCGTGCCGATATTTTAGGGCTTATCCAATGCGCTTCTGTTTATGCGTCACTTCATCGCTCGGAAGGTTTTGGCCTTACCATTGCAGAAGCCATGTTATTGGGCACACCAACCCTGGTGACGGCGTGGTCGGGGAACATGGATTTCTGCACCACAGAAAACAGTTTTCTCATTCCGTTCACGCGAATTCCTGTAAGTTCAACGCATCCTGAATTCAAAGGATTAAGCAATGCCCAATGGGCAGATGCCGATAGCGATGAAACCGCAACAATTTTGAACGCTATATATTTGCAACCGGAATTAATCGCACAGAAAAGCGCGGTGTGCGCGCAGCAAATGCAAGCGTGCATCAATAATCATAAATACCAGCATGCATTGGATAAGCTACATAGTTTGGAAAGCGGAACGAATGAATCACTCAAAACGCCAGAGCCAATCCGCCTGTAAGGATATAGCCGTCGTAATCGCGGATAAATATCGGGGAATGCCGCTCTATCCATTGCGCACTAAAACGAAATCGCAATGAATCTGAAAACAACCATTCCATAGCAAGGGGCGTTGCGCTGATATTTCGCTCGATGCGCGGCAGTATATCATCGGCGCCGGGGTACTCCAGCTCGCTGTAGCTACCGCCAGCAGTCACATTAACTTTACTGGACCACTGCCAGCGAAACATTAATATGGTGCTGGCAATTTCATTGGGAGCATCGGTTGATTCACCGAGTGCAGGCTGACTAAAACTGTAGGTAATTTCAGTTGCGAGTTTCGGGCTGGTTTGCCAGGTCAGCTTCATGCTCGCCAGCGCACCTTCATTGTTATTGCTCTCACCTTCCCGCGTGAAATAGCCGGCCACACCACTGAGTTCTGTTTTGGGCGTTAACTTCCAGGCAGTTTCAACTTCCCATTGGGTGTAATCAAAGTTGAGGTTTGTTGGCTGTAATTCAAATAATTCATAATTGCGTTCGCCGTCGCGATAACGCAAGCTAACCCATGAACTGCTTGCGCCTTTATAGCGAACTTCTGCAAAAAAATCCTGGTCTTTAAAATTCAGGTAACGTCGCTCTTCATTGGAGTGACGCTGTTGCAATTGATGTGCACCAACAATGATCCCCAGCCAACGATTATCACCCAGTGACAATTGGGCATTGGTATTTTCCCGCGCAACGAGATCGCGCCCGGTAAATTCCAGTTGGTCAACAGGCGTCTCTTCACGTTGATAATTAATCAGTGTACTAACGCTGTTGGTAAATTGGCTTCGCCAACTGGCAGTGCCCTCCCAGGAATTTTCATCCAGGTAATCACGTTCATTGTAACGATATTGGTTCGCGGAGAACCGCAACGCTATACGCTGTGCGGAAATGGATTTGCTATAACCAACACCCAGCCCTGCGCGAAGGATTTGTTCTTCTTCAGCATTAGCAGTACGGGAAAAGTTACTGTCTGACTGGTATTGGGCACCGGCGAGCAACCTGATACCTTCATCAGGTTGCTGCGCCTGCGCTAACGCAAGGGATGGGATTACACTACTTCCAGCTGTAGTAAGAGAAACCAACGAGATCCAAACAACTTTTTTCATCAATTTTCCAAAAATTAATAAGCTTGTTGGCCTACAAATCCTTTAAAAATTGTTTGCCATAAAATTTTAAGATCCAGCAATACTGACCAGTGGCGAATATATTCAAGGTCATAGGCAATACGGCCAGACATTTTATCCAGGGTTTCGGTCTCCCCGCGGAAACCATTAACTTGCGCCAGCCCGGTAATCCCCGGTTTAACTTTATGGCGCAACATGTAGCCCTTGATCTGGCCGCGGTAATATTCATTGTGCGCAACCGCATGAGGGCGTGGCCCTACCAGCGACATGCTTCCGGAAATTACGTTGAACAATTGCGGTAATTCATCCAGCGATGTGCGACGCAAAAAATTACCGAACGGTGTTACACGCGGATCAGAACGGGTCGCCTGCGCCACATTAGGGCCATCTTCACAAACACTCATGGAGCGGAATTTCCAGACTTTAATTGGATCACCACCCAGGCCATAGCGCGTTTGCTTGAAAAACACCGGGCCTTTTGAGGTTAGTTTTACACCGGCAGCAATGATCAACATTGGAATGGATAACCCCAATAGCATCAATGAACCGAGCACCAGATCTTCCAGGCGTTTAGCCCAACCGTTATCAACCAACGGCGAGTCGTAGATACTTAACGCAGGAATACCTTGCAAGCAGGTCAAGCGTGAGTGCAGTAAATCGAAATTAAATACGTCGGGAATCAAATAAGGCGACACAGTGGTGTCAGCGAGACGATTAATAACTGAATGCATGCGCAACTCTGCACGCATAGGCAAGGTGATAAATACAATATCCAACTTACCATCATGCGCATCAGCATAAAGCTGGTCCAAGCCGCCTTTAACATCAATGTTCTGCCCTACCAGACGACGACCTACGTCATTATCCGGTGAACGATCATCGTAAAAGCCCATAATCTTGTAACCTAACCAAGGCATATTTCCCATTGAGTTAATCACGCGTAAACCCAATTCGTTTGCGCCCACAATCGCAACACGACGTGGCTCTGACGGCTTTGCACGCAATTTGGCCAACAATAGGCGGCGGCCCACATGCATCGTAATCGTCGCTACAGGTGTCGCTACCAACCACAAACTGATGCCCAGGAACCCGGGCTCGTTAACGCTATACACGAGCAATGCGGCAAAGATCAAAAAGATCGAAGTAGCAAACCACGCCAAAAATAATTGCAGCGACAATTTCAACATGGAATGGCCACGCCACAGATAATAGACTTCGTTGGTTTCCGCAAAAAAACCAAATGTAATGACTGCACTAATGGCAAACGCCGTGTGCAAGTTAGTCCATTCGACACCAACAAAGTGCAATGCAGCCCAAAGTAGTAGCACAATCAATGCGCTATCTAGTGCGCGAAACAGCGCAAGTATTTTAGAGTGGTGAAAACGTACAACCGGTGGTTGACCGGTCAAGTGTTGGGGACCCATAGCAATATTCGGATGGTGACTGTTCATTAATTACCTCCATGCGATTTACAACATCGTTACCAATCCCCAACTGCATTTTTCAGGCCAAGAAATGCACCTGTAAATTTGGCTACAATTTTCTTTGATGAAAGTTCCAAATTTTTCCCCGATTGAGATAAGCGACGCCATCTTTGCCTAATGACAACGTGGGACTCGCCTCACTAAAAGGCGTCGTCGCCCTAACTTAATGCAAAAAATGCATGGCCCAGCCAAAATTACAAAGCGCTGGCACGAGTGCTCACCGGTTTTTGTTTATAATGCATATCCTTATGAATTAATTACATTTTTTTGCTACCTATGAAACACCTGCCCTATCTAACCGGTTACTCCCTCCAAACCTTGCAACAGGTGGATTTGTTAATTAATGAGCAACGATTAGCCGACGTTTTGCTAAAGCGTTATCCACATATTCACGATATTCGCACCGACAACGCGCTTTATGCCTATACCCAATCCTTAAAAAGCGCATTTATGAGCAAAGCCCAGCCGCTAAACCGGGTAACTTATGACAGTAAAATAAAAGTGATCCAGCATGCACTTGGCCAACATCATTACATCAGTCGCGTACAAGGCAATAAACTCAAGACTGTTAATGAAATAAAAATCGCCAGCCTCTTCCGCACTGCACCGGAAGCATTCCTGAAAATGATTGTGGTGCATGAACTGGCCCACTTTAAGGAAAAGGAGCATAACAAAGCGTTTTACCAGCTTTGTTGCCATATGGAACCACACTATCACCAGTACGAATTCGATTTGCGGTTATATTTGACCCAATTGGAATTGTTCGGAGACATTTATTGAACGGAGATAAAAAAGGCGAGTTCAAGCACACCAGCCTTTAATAACACGGATTTATAACGGCATTACAAACTCTTGATGTATTCAACCAATTCCCACCGTTGCTCATCATTCAATTGCGTACCATATTCATGGCCTGCATTGGAGTTGCCACGCAAACGGGTATCAAAAAAAGTCGTGAGGGGAGTTTGATTCGGTGCGAGCCCCACTTTAACTACATCCAATTCAATATTGCCGACATAAAATGTCACCGGCCGTTCGCTAGCGGGTAAAAGCAAATCATAAATTGTAGGGACAGAACCATTATGCAGATAAGGTGCCGAGGCCCAGATACCATTTATGGGTCGCGCCTTGTAACCTGGAGCAGCATTTTTCGGGGCAGGATTATTGGATTGGTATTCCTTGACAATAGCTTTAAATGTTTGCCAGGGCTGATTGAATAATGCCCCTGCAGCGGTGTGGGTTACCAAATCCAATGGGTTGGTTTCGGCGGGGATTTTATCGCCCGCAAAAATCATAAGCGACCTCCCTTCCAGCACACCGGATTTTACTGTGTGATTTTTAAAATTATCATTCATCAATGGGTCCGTTCCTACATCGACGAGAGGCGTTATCACCGCTGTTAGTTTTCGCTTTTTATCTGCCGGATCAACGTAATTATGGCATTGCACGCAGTGTTGATTGTATAACAATTTCCCCGCCGCTATTTTTTTAGCATCCAGCGCACCGGCTAATTCCGTTGGCCATTGCGGTGCAACCAACTGATAAAATTCACGCTGGATGCTCCCCAAATTGCTAATTCGGATCGAGGATTCATAAGTCCGTTTATCCTGTGGAACCGACACCGTACCAAAGACAGCCAACGCCGTGATTGCGTTTTGAAATAATGGGCCTGGTTCCTTGTTAGGTGCGGAAGCATTCCATTGCACTACATTCAAATGCGATGCATCCCATAACACCGGATAACTGGTGGGTGCATCAGGAGCACGGGTATTTTCCGGTATATGCAACGCCTCTACAGCGATAGCATTAAATATTTGACCAAATGCATCCAAACGCCCTTTACCGTAAGGAACATCTGTTTTATTGATTGCATAATGCCGTTCCAATTCAACAATTCGCTGTTGCAGCTGGCCTTTTACTATTTCTGTTTTAATACCTTCACTGGTATTAATCATTTCAAAAAACCGTGAAAACTTTTCAGGATCTGCAACGGTCGCTTTCAATGCAGCCAATACCGCGTGTTCGAATTCAGTAAAATCAATTAATGATTGACCACCATCAATACGAATACGCTTGCCCTGAATACTCACCTGGCCGGTGTGGCAAGCCGCGCAGGTTAATCCGATGTAATCACCATTTTTTTTATCGCTGTCCCGTACGAGGCCGACAGGTAATCCGTCCGGATTGTATTCATCAGCTTGTGCAGTAATAAAACCCAGCGACGCCATATGGCGGTTATCGCGAAACAATTCGCGTGTCTCCGGTTGTTCTAATGCAATAAACCAGGTGTAGGGGATAAAGCGGGAACCAAATGAGGTATAGGATAGTTTTTGTCGGGTTTTATGATCCCATCCCTGGGCTAAAAATATTTCGTCTTGCAACCCCTGGTTTGCACTTGCTTGGTGCACCACCAAACAAGTGCATAAAAAAATAATCTCGATTTGAATAATCATCAGGCCGTGCGTTGTAATTTTTTTCATGCTGCATCCTCAACATTTTTCAGCCGGCTTGAACTTCCTGGCTCAAACCTGACATTCAAATTACGTACGCCTTTTTATGCTCGCCTCCTTCGTGTTATTTACTATAGCCAAGGACTGATGACATACAAATTACGCAGACTAACGGCGCCCGCCTAACAATGATCCCAAAATACCGCGTACGATCTGGCGGCCGAGGTTGCTGCCTATAGCGCGTGCAGCACTTTTTGCCAGCGCTTCGGTTGCCGATTCGCGCCTGGCCCCTGCACGTTGCGCTTGCTGTTGGGCGCGGGCCTGCTCACGCTGGGCTTGTTGCTGTTGTTTTTGTTGCTCCTTGAAAATACGCTCCTGTTCAACGCGTAATTGTTCCTGTACTTTTTGTTGCTGTTCAGATTGCTGCTGTTGAGCGACTCGGGCTTTTAAAACTTCATAAGCCGACTCCCGATCAATCATTTGGTTATAAATGGTTTTATACGGCGAGCGATTCATCACTTCTGCGCGCTCTTCCGTTGTTAATGGCCCAATGCGCGATGCCGGTGGCGCAATCAAAACCCGCTCTACCGGTGTGGGCGAACCTTTATCATCCAGCACCGAAACCAGTGCTTCTCCAATCCCCAATTCAGTGATTACTTTTTCAGTGGAGAAAGCGGGATTGGGGCGAAAAGTTTGCGCCGCGATTTTTACCGCTTGCTGGTCTTTAGGCGTAAACGCACGCAGTGCATGCTGGATACGATTGCCGAGCTGGCCCAATACTGTGTCGGGAATATCCGCTGGACTTTGTGAAATAAAATAAATACCCACGCCTTTAGAACGGATCAATCGCACAACCTGTTCGATTTTATCAACCAGTAATTTGGGGGCGTCATTAAATAGCAAATGCGCCTCATCAAAAAAGAATACCAATTTGGGTTTTTCTGCATCGCCCTGTTCAGGCAAATTTTCAAACAATTCAGAGATCAGCCACAGTAAAAAAATTGCATAGAGTTTTGGCTGGCTTACCAGGGTTGTTGCATCCAGGATATTAATTACTCCTGTGCCCTCCAATGTTGATTGCATCAGATGATTTAAATCCAATGCAGGTTCGCCAAAAAAATTATCGGCCCCCTCCTGTTCCAGCATCATCAACCGACGCTGGATGGCAGCGATACTTGCCTCGCTGATGCCGCCGTATTCATCTTCAAGGTTTTTGCGTTCATCTTTCATCCAGTTAAGCATGGCTTGCAGATCTTTGAGGTCCAGCAACAGCATTCCCTGGTCATCCGCAATTTTAAATGCAGCGTACAGTACGGCTGTTTGCGTTTCATTCAGGTCAAAAAAACTGGCGAGTAAAAGCGGGCCAAAATCCGAAATGGTCGCGCGCACCGGATGGCCATTTTTTGCGTATAAATCCCAAAAGATACAAGGAAATAATCGCGGTTGATAATCGGCAATTTTTAATAACTGCACACGCTCATCCACTTTCGGGTGGGGCTTCCCGGCTTTGGCAAGTCCGGAAAGATCCCCTTTTATATCGGCCATAAATACCGGCACACCTGCTTTTGCAAAACCTTCAGCCAATACTTGCAGGCTGACGGTTTTACCAGTCCCTGTTGCGCCCGCAATCAACCCATGGCGATTTGCCATGCGCAGATTCAGTTGCGCTGTTTGTTGGCCATTACCACCTATTAAAAAATGCTCTGACATAACTACTCCTGCGCAGGGAATTATCGTTGTTGGAATTCGGCGAAAACTTCAATATCTACCTGATCCGCAATGGCCGGGGTCAAGTAATCAATACCAAAAGTTGATCGGTTGAAAGAGGACGTTGCACTAAAACCTAATGTATAAAATCCGGTGAGTATATTATTACCGCCACCGTTAAAATGAATTCGTAAATTGATCGGTGCTGTCACCCCGTGAAGTTGTAAGTCACCGCGAAACTCCGCCGTATTGCCATCAATTATGTTAACGCTGCTGGTTTTAAAAAATGCCTGGGGGAATTTTTCTGCTGCGAACCAGCTGTCACCACGCAAGGTATCTTCCAGATCGGGATTATTGACATCGATACTGGCAATATCGATAACGGCGGAAAGTTTTGCCGCGGCAATGTTTTGCGGATCAAACTCAAGGCTTGCATCTACTTTATTAAAACGCCCGACAAATGTGGAAAGCCCCATATGATTAATTTTAAATAATACGGCAACATGGGTTTGGTCGAGTTTGTAGGAGCCTTTCTCCAGCTGGATTAGCCCGGTTTTTACTGTTGGTTTGATCAACGTGCCGCAACCAACCAGCAACGCGCCGGATAACGCCATTAAAAATGCCATCAAAAGCCAGTGTTTTTTCATATCAAACAAATTCCTTGCTGGTTTTTTTTTGATACAGCCTGGGTAATTGGTGCTTCGGCGTTTTGGTCAATGTAAACATAAAATCAAAACTCAATGAACGCTGCCCGTGCTGGTTATGCAACTCCTCCAGCATACTTAACCATAAATGCGCAGTCACTTCAGCATCGGCTAACGCGCGGTGATAAGTTCCGTCATTAGGCAAATTTTTATAACTGGCCAGGGTCGCCAATTGATGGTTAGGGGCAGACTGGAAAATACGTCGTGCCGCCAGCAGGCTACAGGCAATTCCACCAGGGAAATATTTTTTAATGCGGCGAAATTCCGCACGCAAAAAACGTTCATCAAAGCTGGCATTATGGGCAACCAGATTATGCCCCGCGATAAACTCGTAAAAATCGCCCATGACTACTTCATTTTTGCGCGCATCTTTTACCATCGCATTGGTAATGCCTGTCAGGTTTTCAATAAACAACGGAATACGTATTCCGGGGTTCATTAGCTGCTGGAAGCGGTCCGTGATTTTGCCGTCCTCAATCAGCACCGCTCCGATTTCTATTGCCCTGTCACCCATATCTGGCGATAAGCCTGTGGTTTCAAAATCAAATACCACCAGGTGATTTGCCGGTTTATGCCGGATGCTTATAGTCATAAGGGGCTCAATCAAAAATGTTAACTTGAAAAGCGTTTATCAACGGCCAATAACTTACCGCAAATAACAGGTACATTAAATAAAAAAGGACGCACTGTTATCCAGGGCGTCCTTTTGTGCTGCAACCATCAGCAGCATGGAGAATTAATCCGGCAGGGTAATATTCAATTCCAACACCGAACAATTGTCCGAGTTGTCCAGATTTACCGTTACCTGATCCGATTCAATATGAATATATTTGCGAATCACAGCGATAATTTCCTGCTGCATTTGCGGCAGGAAATCCGGTTGGCTCAAGCTGCGTTTATTGCGCTCATGGGCCACGATAATTTGCAACCGCTCCTTGGCCACCGAAGCCGAGGAAGGCGCGCGTTTTTTGATTAGAAAATCCAGGATACTCACGCTTTACACCCCCAGCAAACGCTTCAGGAAACTTTTCTTTTCCGCTTCCAGGAAGCGGTGAGGAATATCTTTGCCGAGTAAACGATCTACCGCATCGTTATACGCTTGCCCTGCAGTGGTTGCATCATCCAGGATTACCGGCGCCCCCTGGTTGGAAGCTTTTAACACCGCTTCCGATTCAGGAATCACCCCCAATAACGGAATTGCCAGAATTTCTTCCACATCATTTACGCTTAACATTTCCCCTGCTTCCACGCGCGTCGGGTTATAGCGAGTCAGTAACAAATGTTCTTTGATTGGTTCCAGGTTTTGCTCGGCACGGCGCGACTTGCTCTGCAAAATTCCCAGGATACGGTCCGAGTCGCGCACCGAAGAAACTTCCGGGTTGGTAACAACAATGGCGATATCGGCGAAATACAACGCCATCAAGGCGCCTTGCTCGATACCGGCAGGCGAATCGCAAACAATGTAGTCAAAATCTTTGGAAAGCTCGTTGATAACGGTCTCAACACCCTCGCGGGTCAATGCATCTTTGTCGCGCGTTTGCGATGCAGGCAATACATACAGGCCGTCGGTGCGTTTATCTTTGATCAACGCCTGGTTCAGGGTGGATTCGCCTTTAATGACGTTTACAAAATCGTAAACCACACGGCGCTCGCAGCCCATGATCAAATCCAGGTTACGCAAGCCAACGTCAAAATCGATTACCACTGTTTTGTGACCGCGCATGGCCAAACCAGTGCTGATTGCTGCGCTTGAAGTAGTTTTACCAACACCACCTTTACCGGAAGTGACAACAATAATCTTGGCCAAGGGAGGCTCCTTTAAATAACGAATTTTTTAATGACATGAGTTTGCAATACGAGTTCACTAATCTGTAATCAGCTTTATTGCTAATTATTCACCAGTGCCTCTACCACCACTTTTTCGCCTTTCAGGGAAATTTGTGCCGGCTTTTTCAATAATTCTTTGGGCAGCGAATCCTGCAATACAAAATTGCCGGCAACCGATACCAGTTCTGCGTCCAGTTGCTGGCAAAAGATACGGGCGGTTTCATCGCCCCTGACACCTGCCAGCGCACGGCCCCGCAATGTGCCATAAATATGGATATGCCCATCGGCGAGAACTTCTGCGCCTTCACTGACCTGGGTCAGTACAATCAGGTCCGCACCTTCAGCGTAAATCTGCTGGCCGGAACGCACCGGGCGGGTAATCACTTTGCTCTGGCGCTGTACAATCCGCTCTTCAATCACGGTCTCAACAACCGTTTCCACTACACGCTCCACGACGGTTTCTACCGCCGGTGCAACTTCCTGTTTGGGAAGCTTGAGTGCCCGTTCGTTGGGTGTCGGTAAAACGGCCAAACCGGTCTTGTTGACTGGCGCTAACAATACCTCAGGTACACCGCTAAAACCTAGTGGTTGTAAATCCAGTTCACGGCAAATTGTCAGCAAATCCCCGATTTTTTTCAGGGCTTCCGGGTTTTCCAGGCGATCCAGGTTGATCAATACCGGGGAATTCACAAAGAACTGCGGCGCCTGGGCGATTTTTTCTTTCAGCTCATCCACCAGACTTTTGGGTTCGTAGCGGATAATGGCCAGCACCACAACGGTAATAGCGCTGCCTTTTAACTGAAAATTGACGTCAATCATGCGCGAATCTCGGCTTATAAGTCGATTTTAGGGAAGTGCGCCATTATCGGGGCGGCACCCGATTAGTCAAGCAAGAACGGCGTGGCGGGATTCATCTTCATAGGTTATCTCTCCTCGCCTGCAATCAGTTCAGCCAGCATTAAGCGCCGCGCGCCTATATATGAGGCAATCCCGGGAATTTCTGTTGCCTGCGACAGCCCAAGGGAACACTATCTTAATAAACCCAACGCGCGATGAGCGAGCGAGAACATCATGAGCCAGTTACTGCAACGCCCCGGCAAACTTGCGTTAACCATCGGCCTGTTAATATCCCTGATGGCAGGCTGCACCACCAGCCAGGCGGTGGATCGCACCAGTTATAGCACCACGGCAGCGCAAGCCAGTTTCAGCGAGGCGCAGTTGGATTCGTTACTCGCGCCCGTTGCACTGTACCCGGACACGGTGTTATCGCATGTGCTAATTGCATCTACTTACCCGCTGGAAGTCGTGGAGGCAGATCGCTGGGCGCGTAACAATACCCGCTATAAAGGTGATGACGCCGTAGATGCAGTGGACAACCGCGATTGGGACCCCAGCGTAAAAGCGCTGGTCGCCTTTCCCGATATTTTGCGCCGCATGAGCGAAGACCTGGATTGGACCCAACAATTGGGTGACGCTTTCCTCGCCGATGAAGAACGGGTAATGGATAGCGTGCAAAAACTACGCAACCGCGCCTATGCATCCGGTCACCTGGATAAAGTTGAGCATGTGCGGGTAATTCGCGAAGAAAAAACTATCGTTATTGAACCCAGTGTTGAACGCGTGGTTTATGTACCAGCCTACGACACCCGTGTCGTTTACGGCAGTTGGTGGTGGCCGGATTATCCACCGGTTTACTGGACCTACCCCAGTAGCTACGTATTTGTCAGTGGTTTTTATTGGGGGCCACGGGTTTACATCGGCCCGCAGTTTTATTTCAGCGGTTGTCACTGGCGTGATCGCCGCGTTTATGTGGTAGATCGCCACCACCATCATGGCCATCGTTTTTACGATAGCCGCAGTGTAGTTCGCCATGTGGATGCCACACGCTGGAGCCACAACCCTACCCATAGACGCGGCGTTGCCTATTACGATAACCGCACCCGCGAGCGCTTTAACAGCCCGCGCGAAAGTTTCCGCGATTCACAGAACTACCGCGCCAACTTACGCGGCGAAGAACGGCGCGGGAATGAAATGCGCGGCGATAACCGGGTGCGCAATAATCCCAATATCGCGCCTAACCAGGCGCGGAACCAGCGCCAGAATCGCTCCGACGAATTCCAGCAACGCCTTGAACGTCGCCAGGCCGGGCAGATTACTACACCGGCGGATCGAACTATTCGCACCGGTAATGAACGCCCCCAGGCGCGTGCCGAACAATTGCGTGAACGCATGAATACCCGCACCAATGAGCGCAATTTGGGCACGCTACGCAATGATGGCCAAAACGCAACGGCCAACCCGCGCTGGAACGGCAATCGCGATGCAGACCGTGAACAAAATGCCCCGGAAAACCGCGGCACTATTCGCCAGTCGGAAAGTCGCACGCCACAAGAGCGGTTGAACCCGCAACGTATTGAACGCACACAAACACCGCGCTATGAACGCCCGCAGGAACAGCGTGCTGATCGCCAGACACAAAGCCGAATCCAAAGCCAAAGCCAAAGCCAAAGCCAAAGAGAGCAACGTGCAGAATCGCGTATCGAACAACCGAGAATGGAACAACCAAGAATGGAACAGCGCATCGAACGTTTTGAACAACCACGGGCAGAGCCACGCGCTGAACGCATAGAAAGGTTTCGCGATAGCGGCGGTGGTGGCAGAGAGGGCCGAGCATCCAATGAGCGCAGCGAAATCCGTGGTGGCCGCGAGCGCTAATCCCCCTCCCGTTTGCCAACTTATACAGACCGGCAGGATATTCCTGCCGGAACTAAACAGAATATTCTGAGAGTCGTACCAGAGGGCACTGTTTTTCTGCCCGTTCCTGCTTTTATACTATTGCAACAAACCCGCGTCAGACTCACCCGACCGATCAACCCCAGAGCTTTTTAGTTATCTATGCAGAACACCGCACCTTTCTTTCGTTTGCTGGCACTCCTGGTGCTGGTTTCCAGTTTGTTTGCCTGTAGTACCCAAAAAATGGCACGCGATGAAAACTGGCCCGCAACCATGCCACCGCGAGCTTATTTTCTGGAGACATTTGAAGCTGACAAAATTAATAAAGAAGTCCAGACCCGGGAGGAATACCTGACCTGGATTGTCCGGTTTTACAATGGCTGGGAACTCTATGGTCGCGGCTGGACCAAAATGACAGACGAATTGCTGGCACAGATTGACGACCCCGCCCAGGCAAAAGAAATCAAGATCAAAGTTGATCGCATTGGCCGCCAGGTATCTTCCGAGTGGGCAAAAAAATCCGATACCCGCACCATTTATTTACGCCATGTGTCCATCTGGGGGAACGCCTTGCTGGAATCATTGGACCGCGATCAGGCGCTGGAATTGGTAAACCGTGTAAACCAGGATGTCGATGATTTACTCGCCCATAAAATCAAACCGGCGGTGATAACAGCAGAGCGCTACTTCCCGGCCGATGAAGAAGATCCTTTTCTATAACGTAAATTTTGCTTTTCAATAAATAAAAATCCCCGGCATGTCCGGGGATTTTTTTATCGCCACTCACCAACAAGTAAACAGTGAAACAGGTGACGGGTTTAGCTAGCCTTTAAATTCCGTATTGTGGCCTCCATAGGCGCTACCAATTCCAATTAACGCCCAGTTTAAGCGTGGTCGGTGGACCATCAAAAGTATCATTCGGTTGCGCAAAATTGGCTGGCAAATCTTCGCCCGGGGCGCCATGCCAATCCTGGTACCCGCCGTAATTTACCGCATTGGTGACGTTGAGAATGTCCAGGCGCAAACCCAGTTCACTATCGGGCGATAACCAATGGGTGGGAATTTTTTTACTGAATGCGATATCCAGTTGTTTGAAACCAATAAACCCGTCGCCTTCCGGTTTGAAGGTGTTGTACTTACAGGCGTTCCACCCCGCGCGGCAATCAGTCCCCATGTAGGTTTTCACACTCTCCAGATTTAATTTCGCCGAAAAATCTATGCCGCCCGGCAAATCAAATAACGCCGCAATTACCAGGCGATGTTCAGGGACGGAGGTAGAATCGAACCAGGTGTAGTCATCCATGCTCGGATAATCCAGTGCGAACTCCTCACCGGATTTGCGATTTTCCTGCGCATCCGTATAGGTGTACGCAATGGTCACGCCCCAGAACTCATCACCTTTGGGTTTATCCAGTTTCAAATACAATGAATCAGCTTCTGACTCCAATCCGTTCATGCCGATCAAACCATTACTGTAACCGGGAATACCAAACCCCCAGGGTTGCCCCCAACTGGCGCCCGGCTCAAAAAAAGTGCCGTCAGGGCGACGGTTGATCAGCATCCAGACAAAACCATCATGGCTTTCAATATGTGACAGGCTTGCCTCGGTTTCCCAATTGCCCAGGGAAGCGCGCACTCCCAAACTGAATTGATCCGAGTAAGGCGTTTTTAAATCATTGTTTACCAGATAGACCTCACGGCCCGCCCCGCTGTTCAAATAAAGCAATTCATCCAAACCTGCGCGCGTTAAATATTTCGGGTCCCATACCGCACAATTGGTTTCCACGGCCGGGTCACAATTGTGTTGCGGATCTTCTGAATCAAAATTAATACTGTAGGTCGGGAAGGTCGCTTTGGTTGCTTCAAGCTGTAAATTATCAAACAAATTGCGGTCGTAAGCGCGGCCGGCGCCACCGAATAACACCAGATTATAACCAGTGCCTATGTCGTAACTAAAACCGGCACGCGGCTGCCATGCGCCGGTAAATGTATCGCGATTATTGCCGGTGCTAATGTAGTCATTCACATTGATATTGGAATTATTTAAATTCGGCCAATTGCGCAAAGCAGTCACGACAGCGGCAGGCGTCTGATAATCCAGATATGCATCGGATTTTTCATAATCCCAACGCACACCTAAATTAACAGTTAATTTTTCCGTTAGATCCCAATCATCCTGGATATAAATCCCGATTTGTTCGTTATCGCTACGCGTCGTACCGTCACCAATTCCGGCCAGGGGTGCGCCCCATTCCACCCGGTAAGGTTGTGCCCATGAATAATCGATGTTGTAGCGATATTGCGGATTGAATGGTTGCTGTTCCGCCGATGACAATTCAACTGATTTATATTTAAAACCGGTTTTTATTTTGTGGTTGAGCAGTGCTGTGTACGTAAAATCTTCCTGCAACCCCCAACCGGATTGGCTCTTTTCCTGATAGTCGCGACCCGCGCCGGTATTCAGCACCAATCGGTCGGCAGCATTAAATAGCACTACGCCGTTACCAATGGTATGCGGACGCGGATTAAAGGTGTAATCCTCATAAGTGATGCGAAAATCATTTAACCAATCTCCACTGCGCCAATTGTGGCTCAACACCCACCGGGTTTCTTCGTTTTCCTTATCGGTACCAAAACTCAATACTTCCTGGCCGCCGATACCGGTTAGTTCGGTTTCATCGCGGTACTTGGCAGTAAGCTCAAGTTTTTGGTCATCATTAATCGCGTAACTGAGTTTTCCAAAAATTAAATCTTCTTCAAATGCGGCGCTAACGCCACCCAACTGGCTACGAATACCTTCAGGCAAGAGCGCGATGTCGTAACCGGAACCCACCGTCACATTGCGCGGATCGTTATTGCTTTTTCCCTCGTATGCCAAAAAGAAATGCAACCTATCCTGGATGATAGGTCCACCCACATTGGCACCGTACTGTATTTTCCGGCTGGGCGTTTTTTTATACACTTTCAATTCATTGGGATTTTTTTCACGCATGCCTTCGTCGGTATAATCGTAAAAAAAACCACCTTTAAATTCATTAGTACCCGATGCCGTAACCGCAACGATAGCCGCACTGCTTAATTGATCGTATTCGGCAGAATAGTTTTGGGTAATCACTTTATATTCTGCAATCGCTGACTGCGGAAACGGCGTGCCACGGCTGGCATCCTGCCCGCTAATGCCGCCGCGCAATACGTAATTTTTTTGCCCGACGCCATCAATAAATACATTAATAGCGTTGGGGCTTTGCGCACCGCCCTGAATTTTGGTGCTGCCTTCCTGCCCTTCATTGAATTGCACGCCCGGCGCCAGATCAGCAAAGGATAAAAAATTGCGCGAGGTTTGCGGCAATGCTTCAATTTGTTCCAGGGTAATGTTGGTCCCTACTTCACCAGCAACCGCAACGCTTTCCTGCGTGCCCAGCACCAGCAATTCCTGTATGGGCTCATCTGCATTGGTTTGCTCAAGATCAATACTGAAATTAACTTTTTGCCCTACTTTTAAATTAAGCGGCTTTTGGCCCTGCAGATTTTTCCCTGCAACGCTTATTCGATACACCCCGGGTGGCAGTCCGGTCAGGGTATAACTACCATCTGCTTTAGTTGCGGTTTTGGCCGAGTGACCGTTGGCAATATTGGTTGCCGTAACAGTGGCGCCCGCGTAAGGCTCGTTGCGAGTTTCAATAATACCACTCAAGCTGGCGCTTCCTATTTGCGCGGATGCCGGTGCAATAATTGCCACCGACACCAAAAAACCAATTGCCGTCGCCAGAATTTTTTTACGGATGTGGTGATTTTTATTGGGCGATCCTGAAAAGTTTTTTTGGAGCGCAGGAATACAGGTATGTGTGTGCATAAGCATTTCCTTTTCTTAGTTATTGGATTATTAGTTAATTAAGGAGGATCGATTGGGTTGTCTTCCAACAAACGAAAATCAACCGGTGTAAATCAATCACCAAGCAAACCTGATTCCAGTGTAGAACAGAAAATTTCAACTGCTGATTTATGCGTAAAAAAAAGCCCGTCATGCGACGGGCTTTGGATTTTTCAAACAATAAAAAACACTTCCCGCAAATTAAGACGACAAAACTTTCATCGCAATTTCAGATCCGGGCAGTGCATCTTGTGCAATCATTACAATCATCCCTAAAAAGAGTGCAACAATTGCCAGATACCACAACAATGAAAACCACAAACCGTAACGGTTCAACGGGGTAATGTCCTCGGCAAGACCAACGCGCCAGCCCGCCACTATATCAATCACCCCTATTACAATAAAAAAGGTGATGAAATAAAAACCCATCTTCCAGGCCAGCACAAAACACAAAGCCGAAATACTCAAGAGCGCAATCAGCGCCAGATAATTGCGGCCGGAAAACACCAAAGATTTCACCACGCGTCCACCATCCAGTGGATATACCGGAATTAAATTAAATAAATTTAATAGCGCACTGGTGGATGCTACCAGCCCTGCAAAGTGACTCTCTGTTACCAGGTAAACTACATAAAATACCAGCGTCATGATTAAGCCGAACACCGGGCCCATCATGGAAATGTACACATCCTGCCAGCGGGTTTTCGGCAAATCGCCTACGGCCAATCCACCCACAAATGGAATCAAATACATTCCTTTGGTGGGAATGCCGAATTTTTTCATCGCGCGCAAATGCCCGTATTCGTGAAATACCAATACCCCGATTAATGCCAACGCGAACTCAACAGTAAACATCACGCTATACACGGCAACCGATGCAGCAAGTAACGCAACTTTCACAACTTGTACGGTTTTTAATAATTTAAGGCCAACCAACCCTAGTGAAATCCACGAATTACTTTTTGCTGGCGCGGATTTTGGTGATGGGATATTGGTTTCTGCCAGCGTCGCATCACCGGAACCTTGCCCGGCAGGTTGCTGCTGATCTGTCGTTTGCCAATCCTGGCGAGAAGATAATTCAGCTTCTGCGCCGAGAACCTGCACCGCATTAATCCATAATTGGTAATTCACTCGTGACACTGGCAAATTCATTTGAAAAGCAATGCGCACTTCACCCAAATCCGGCAAATCAAAACGCTGCTCACTGACAGGATTAAAATGGCGCGCATGAGAAACCAGCTCACCATCCACATGGACTGTTTCTTCCCCTGTCGCCGGTGTGACTGCCACCACAAACTCACGCCCGGCATAAGCAAAGGTAAATACCTGCATAACACATTAGCTCTCTTGATAAAATTACAACACCACAGCGCTTAACTTTTAAAAATGCGCCGGGATTAGATCATTAACAAAAACGGCATTGTACACTCCTATGCAGGAAACTGTTGTTGTATTGCAGCTAGCAATGCCGCTAATCCACGCTCCAATTCCTGTTGATTCAAACTGGCGTAACCCAGTCGTAACGCAGGAATTGCCCTGCCCGTCCCGGAAAATAATTGCCCGGGTAAAATAGCAACGCCCCGGGCTAATGCATCACGCTGCAAACGTTGCATATCCATGTGCGCATCCAACTCCAGCCATAGCGCTAATCCGCCAGACGGAATCGTAAACCTTGCCGATGGAATTAACTCTGCCACGCGCTGGACGGCATAATCGCGCCGCTCCCGGTAAATTTTCAAAGCGCGGCGCACATGCCGTTTTATTTCGCCACTGCGCATTAATTCCGCTACCGCCAATTCGGTTAGCGCATTGCCCTGGCGATCAATCAACATAATTTCATTCATGCAACGATTAACTACCGCTTCCGGCGCAGCGATATAACCCAAACGCAATCCCGGAGCGAGCACCTTGGAAAGCGAACCAATGTGAATCACGCGCCCGTCGGTATCCATACTTGCCAGCGGCAACATGGGGTTATGGGAAAAATGAAATTCATGATCGTAATCATCTTCGATGATAAGAAAATCATAGCGGCGTGCGAGGTCCAGTAAACGGATTCGCCGCTCAATGGAAAGCATTACCGTGGTGGGAAATTGATGGTGTGGTGTGACATACACTGCACTGACTTTACGGTGGCCACACAGCGCTTCCAATTCATCCAGATTCATACCCGCGCAATCTTGTGCGATATATTCAAGCGCAAGTCCACATGATGCAAAGGCTTCGCGCGCAGGCGGGTAACCGAGATCCTCCATCACTACGCACCCCTTACCCTGCGCCACGACAGCCATATCTTTGATTGCCAATAAGCGCGCGCTTAAATAGATTCCCATTTGACTGCCGCGGACCACACACACCTGCGCATGGGTAACGCCCATCCCGCGTTCAGCCCTGAGCATATCGGCAATAGCATCGCGCAATAATAAATTGCCACGCGCATCATCGTAAGCCAGACGATTGGCGCGCGCCGAATGGAGCAACGCACGGCGATACGCGCGCG
Organism: Gammaproteobacteria bacterium; assembly: GCA_021151835.1. Classification (GTDB taxonomy): domain Bacteria; phylum Pseudomonadota; class Gammaproteobacteria; order Pseudomonadales; family Cellvibrionaceae; genus Cellvibrio. The sequence goes on along the minus strand of JAGKWO010000009.1, from coordinate 72,488 downwards.
ACAGCACATCAAATGGCACCAGGCGCGCATCGGGAACGCCATCGCTAAAACGTACAACGCCGGGTTTTTCGACACTGGCTTCCAAAAATGCGTCGAGTCCGTTCGGTGGCAACCGTTCCACAAAGGCAGCGGGAATCTGCTTTGCTGGTTGATTCGCGTTTTCCAGCGCAATTGCAGGTAGGCGTGCGGAGACAAATGCGCCGCGGCGCGCCTGGGTTTCAATCCAGCCTTGTGCAAGTAATTCATCATAAGCCTGTACCACCGTTTTACGGTTTAGCGACAGGGCATCGGCAATAGTCCGGCTTCCGGGCAATGCGGCTCCAGGTAACAAACGACCGCGCTGGATCTCCCGGATAATTGCCTGCACCAACTGCAAGTGGAGGGCAATGCCCGCGGTGCGCTCCAACACAATTGTCAGATACCAATTCCTCAATACTCCCATCACCTGGCCCCCAATAAATTACAAAACTGGACGTTTTATGGGTCCAGAAAACGACGCATATTACCGCCAGACGCTCTCCCGTCAACCGTCGCACCAGCATGAGGAACCAAAAATGGCGAATACCCTGACTACATCGAAAGACGAACTCGTACTCCAATCGCATAAAAAGATGGAAGCGTATTTAACAATTCCCCAATGGACTACACCGGAAAAACTGGCCCTCACCTGCAGGATGTTATTTGATGCCGGCCACGATTCAGGGTTGGCCGGGCAAATTACTGCACGTGCCGATCAACCCGGAACCTATTACACCCAGCAATTGGGCCTCGGGTTTGATGAAATTACCGCATCCAATTTATTGGTGGTGGATGAAGACCTGAATCGCCTGCGCGGTGAAGGCATGCCCAATCCTGCCAACCGCTTCCATACCTGGGTTTATCGCAGCAATCCTGCGATCAATTGCATTATCCACACCCATCCATTTCATGTGGCGACCTTATCCATGCTCGAAACACCGCTGGTGATTTCGCATATGGATACCACGCCGCTGTTTAACGATTGCGCTTTTCTCGCGCACTGGCCGGGCATTCCCGTAGGTAATAGTGAAGGCCAAATTATTGCCGAGGCATTGGGACATAAACGCTGTTTATTTTTAGCGCACCACGGCTTGCTGGTGACTGGCCGCACGGTAGAGGAAGCGTTGATGCTCGCCCATTTATTTGAACGCGCGGCACGCATGCAACTCACCGCAATGGCAGCCGGAAATATCCAGCCGATTGATGAAACGCTAGCGCAGGAAGCGCACGACTGGACCTCAACCCCGAAACGCCACCAGGCATTTTTTGCGTACTACGCACGTCGCGCATTGCGCAATCACAGCGATTGTTTGCAATAAATTTTTTGATCACTTAACCGAGGATAACTTGATGACAAACCCTACCAATCAATTCAAAGGCATTATCACTTACCCCATCACACCCTTTGCGGAAAATGGGGAAGTGGATATCAAAACGTTAACCACATTAATTGAACAATTAATCATTGATGGTGCGCATGCGATTGCACCTTTGGGCAGCACGGGTGAAAGTGCTTACCTGCATGATGAAGAATGGGCCGAAGTCGCGCAAGCGAGTATTAACGCGGTAAACAAGCGTTTGCCAGTGATTGTGGGAGTATCTGACCTGACGACACAAAACGCCGTAAAACGCGCAAAAATTGCCGAAAAAGCCGGCGCCGATGCCATTATGGTGTTGCCAGTTTCCTACTGGAAATTAACGCCCGATGAAATTTTTAATCATTACGCCACAATTGCCGACGCAGTTTCATTGCCGATTATGGTTTACAACAATCCCGCCACCAGCGGGATTGATATGTCCCCGGAATTAATCGTGCAGCTGTTTACCGCTATCGATAATGTCACGATGGTAAAAGAGAGCACCGGCGATATTCAGCGCATGCATAAAATTCGTTTATTAAGCCATGGTGAGTTGCCCTTTTATAACGGTAGCAATCCATTAGCCCTCGAAGCTTTTGCGGCGGGAGCAACCGGTTGGTGCACCGCAGCGCCGAATATAATTTCACACTGGCCATTAAAACTTTATCAGGCCATTCAAAATAACGATATCGAACTGGCGCGCGAACTGTTTTATAAACAATTACCAGTTCTGGAATTTATTTTAAAAGGCGGATTACCGACAACAATTAAAGCCGGATTAAAATTGCGCGGTTTATCGGCAGGAACGCCACGTAAACCCTTGCACGCACTGGATGACGCAGGCAACAAAAAATTACAATTGTTACTGCAAACACTGGAGGAATGTGCGTAAGCCACACCAGGCCAAAAGGAGTCGATACGACTCCTTTTTCCTTATGCCACAGTAGCCACCGCCGCAATTCACCTTATTCTGTGTTTAAAATTTGTTATATCCCGATGATCTACCGGTAAAAAGTGGAAATCTCCTGCTTAGAGCGCATACACTGTGCGCTATCTCATGTACAGGTATTCGCGAAGGTTTCTATGTTACGGATAGGTGATCAAAATCGTTTAACAATTATCAAGCGCACCGACTTTGGTGTTTTCCTTGATGGTGGAAAATACGGCAATATTTTATTGCCCAAACGCTATGTCACCGAGGCAATGAATATTGGTGATGAGCTGGATGTATTCATCTACCTGGATTCTGACGATTGTATTATCGCCACAACCCTCACCCCCAAAGCGACGGTCGGTGAATGTGCATTCCTGGAAGTAAAAGAAGTTAACCAGGTAGGTGCATTTCTGGATTGGGGTTTGCCCAAAGATTTATTAGTGCCTTACAGCGAACAACACAAACCCATGGAAGCTGGCCGTTCCTATGTGGTCTGTATTTATTTGGATGAACACACCGGACGCATCACGGCTTCATCGCGTTTAAATCGTCACCTGGAAGAGCGCGCCAGCGGTTTCCGCGCCCAGCAACCCGTTGATTTGATTATTTGTGGGCGCAGCGATATGGGCTACAAAGCAGTAATCAATCATTCCCACCTGGGTTTAATTTTTCGCGATGATGCATTTCGCACACTGCTTTACGGTGAAAAAGTAAAAGGGTTTATCAAAACCATTCGCGCGGACCGCAAGATCGATTTGAGTTTGCAGCAGCGCGCGCGTGACAGCAAAGAGGACCTGGCGGAAAAAATCCTTGCCGATTTACAAAAACATGGCGGTGTTTCGTTCCTTACCGATAAAAGTGAACCCGAAGCCATTTATAAAGTCTTCAACGTAAGCAAAGGCAATTACAAAAATGCCCTGAGCTTATTGTACAAGCAACGCAAAATCCTGATAGAAAAAGACAAGATCACCCTTGTTGAATAAATTCCACACCAACCTCTTGTAGTGAGTCAAGTATGCAAAAAATCCGCTGGGGAATTATCGGTGTTGGCGATGTATGCGAAGTAAAAAGTGGTCCCGGTTTTTACAAGGCCACCAACTCGGAATTAATGGCCGTAATGCGCCGTAACGGTGATAAAGCACGCGATTACGCCACGCGCCACAATGTTCCTTACTGGTACGACAACGCTGAAGGCCTGCTCGCCAATCCGGAAATAAATGCGGTGTATATCGCCACACCACCCGCACAGCACAAAGACTATGCCATTGCCGCATTAAACGCGGGCAAAAATGTTTACATAGAAAAACCCGTTACACTCAACGCCGCTGAATGCGATGACATCATTGCCGCCGAAAAAAGCACTGGTAAAAAAGTTAGCGCCGCACATTATCGCCGCTATGTACCCTGCTTTATGAAATTGCATGAATTAATTCGCGGCGGCGCGATTGGCGAACCACTGCTGGTACAGCTGGATATGCTGCAGCCGGCAGCATCAAAAATTATCACCACCACGGAAGACAATTGGCGAGTAAACCCGGCACTGTCCGGCGGCGGTTTGTTTCATGATTTGTCGCCGCACCAATTGGATTTAATGCTCTACTGGTTTGGTCCAGTGATAACAGCCAGCGGCTTTGGATTTAACCAGCGACATTTTAATAACGCCGATGACACTGTCCACGGCTGGGCAAAATTACAATCGGGTGTGGTCGTACAAGGGCGCTGGCATTTTGCGGTGGGAACAGAGCAAACGCGCGATCTATGCGAAATCATCGGCACCAAAGGCAAATTAACCATTAATTTTTTCGGGCAACAAGTTATTCGTTTAAGTAACAGCAATGGAAATGAAGAAATAATTATTCCGAATCCGCAACACATCCAGCAGCCCATGATTGAGCAGGTAAATAATTATTTTCGTGGAGAACGCGATAATCCGTGCACTATCAGCGAAGCAAAAGCGGTCATGCAGTGGATTGATTGCTTTAGCCAGCCGGTGTAATCACCGCGTCAATAACAGCCTTCATCACTCGCCAGAATTTTTTGATTCTGGCGTCTAAAATTTCGCAGTTCGAAAAACAAGAATAATTTTCTGCATATTTGCGTACAACAACGCATAAAAGCGGTGCATTTCACACGGCAGATTTTTTGCTTGTCACTAGACTGTAAGCAGCATCGTGAACGTGTTGTGCTGATCGCGGTGCTGTGGAAATCATACTGATAATGTCTGGCACCTAATGCTGACTCACACACATGAGCGAAGGAGTTATGATGATCAAGCACCATTCTTTGTACGTCGCAATACACTCGTTTACGGCTCCAATTACTTCATCGATATCCATTCCCAAATTAATTGCTGCCGCCGGTTTTTGCAGTTTGTTATGGGCTAGCCCGCAGGTTTTTGCGCAAAATACCGGGAACGATGAACAAGCTGGTGAAATTGAAGAATTGGTAATTGTGGGGTCACGTATTCGCCAGAGCACATCAAAAACGATTTCTCCCACCAGGGTGCTGACACGGGACGATGCCGCATCGTCCGGGCTTAACTCCACCACGGATTTACTGCAATCCAATGCGATCACCGGTGGCTCATCACAAATTAATAATGCCTACGGCGGTTATGTCACTGACGGCGGTCCTGGTGCAAATACCATTTCCCTGCGCGGTTTGGGGGCAAGCCGCACCCTGGTGTTGATCAATGGTCGCCGCGTTGCTCCGGCGGGCACACAGGGCTCAGTGGGTACCGCGGATTTAAATGTGCTGCCAACTGCCATGATCGAACGCGTGGAAATTTTGCGTGACGGGGCATCATCTGTTTATGGTTCAGATGCCGTGAGCGGTGTAATCAATGTAATTACGCGCGAAAAAGTCGACGGCATTTCCATTGAGGCGGATGTTAATTACCCGACAGAGGGCGATGGCGAACAAGTTCGCTTGTCAATTTCAGGCGGGTTTGAGGAAGAACGCTTCTCACTGTCCGGATCATTTGATTATTACGAACGCAAATCGCTGACGCTGGGTGATCGCGAATGGACACGTTGCAATCAGGATAAATTCCGCGATCCCGTCACTGGAGAATCCTACGATTATGTCGACCCGAGCACTGGCCGGGCCAAATGTTATCCCCTGACAACGACAGGCTCTAATGGCGTTACGGTAAACACCATCGGCACACAAGCGGTGACCGCCGATAATTGGGAGGAACTCGGTTTAAACGGACCCGTTATTGGCGCACCCGGTTCGTCCGGAACCACCTTTACACGCTTTCGCCCTAACGCTGGTGTTTTATCCGGGGTAATTGGTTATGAGGGCGTCGGCGGAGGCTCCAACGATTTGAATGTCCGCGATACATTTGAACCACGGATGCTCAAGGAAGATTTAATTTCGCCTGCAAAAATCTATACCGGTTTTATACAAGGCAAATACGATTTACAAGCATTAGGCAATGCCGAACTTTATGGTGAATTGTTAACATCACGGCGCGAATCCAACCAAACCGGTTATCGCCAGTTATCCATGGATTATCGTCGCGGTAGTGTGGCAATTCCCGCTGCGCTTGCGTACGGGAATTTCGGTGCGGACCAGGGAACCACCGATGGTGATCGCGTTGGTGTGCGGGCGTTTGTCGGTTTTGGTACCGACAGCAGCATACAGGATGTGGATTTTTATAAACCCACTGTTGGTTTGCGCGGGGACCTTGAATTTTTACCGGAGTGGCGTTACGACATTTATGCCAGTTACGCAAAATCCGATGCAACCTATGAACGCGAATCTTTCCTGATCGATAAACTTACTTATGCCAGCGATGTAATCACCGCACCGGTTGGCCTCGATTCAAGCCTCGTGCACGATGGCTTGACCTGCGAAATAAACCTCACCAATCCCGGCGAGAAATGTGTTCCCTATCCGCGTTTGACTGCGGCAGTTATTGGCGGGGATTTAGCGCAGGATTTCAAGGATTATATTTTCCGCAATACGATTGGCGCCACGGAATATGAAGAAACGATTTACAGCGGGATAATTGATGGTCCGTTGTTCAGTGTTCCCGCCGGAAAAGTCCAGGGGGTATTCGGTTTGGAATACCGCGATATGAAAATCAATGATCAACCGGACGAAAATAGTATCAGTGGCAACCTCTACAATTTAAGTAGCGCATCGCCCACAATCGGTAAAGACAATGTCACCGAGATCTATGGTGAAATCCAGGTTCCGATCCTGCGCGACCTTCCCTTCGCTAAAGATCTTACCTTTAATGGATCTGTGCGTTACACCGATTATGATTCCTACGGCTCCGATGATACCTACAAAATCGGTTTGATTTATTCAATTACGGATTGGTTTACGCTCCGTGCCAGCCGCGGAACGTCTTACCGCGCACCGGCATTGTTTGAACAATTCCAGGGGCCAACCAGCGGCTTCCGCGCCTCCTCCCTCGACCCTTGTAATGAGTACGGCGCTGACGGCGTGAATCCCAACCGCGCCGCAAACTGCGCTGCGGAACTACCCGGGCAACCAGAATTCCTGGCGACCAATGGCGTAGAGGTATTCAGCCTTGGCGGCGCAGCGGCTGGCTTGTTTGCCGAAACGTCGGACAACATAACCTACGGTTTTATTTTTGAGCCGCATATCAGTGATGAAACAGAATTAAGCATTGCTGTGGATTATTTTGATATTGAAATCAATAACGGCGTTAATAAAGCCGGTGAAGATGAAATCCTGGATCGCTGCTACGACTCTGCGGATTTTGCAGACGATATCGGTTTATGCCGCCTGGTAACACGCGATCCCGTCACCAAACAATTAACCGTTAACGATGCTTACACCAATTTGGCCACCGAAGTGGTAAGGGGCCTTGACGTCACCGCTGATTTTGCTCAGGAGATAGGGCCGGGGACACTGGGCGTGAATGTAAACCTCACCCGCTATTACTCCCAGGCTGAAAAATTATTTAGCGGCGACCCATTCAAGGAATATAACGGCAGCCTGGAAAAACCGGAATTCGGTGGTGGTGCAGCCTTCACTTATACTTTGGATGAATGGAAATTTATTTATGGTGTTGAATGGATTGGCAGCATGGATGGTTACGGTGAAGCGGAGGAAGATCCGGAAGAAAGTATTTCCGATTACACCGTGCCCAGTTACTTTGAGCATCGCATCTCCGCACGCTATCAAGCTGATACCTGGAAAACAACCTTCGGCGTACGCAACCTGACCAACGAAACCCCACCGGAAATTTCCGCTGGCTATTTTAACCGTGTCGGTAATTCACCGCTGTATAGCGGTTATGATTATGTTGGCCGTGAGGTGTTTATTAATTTCCAGGTTAATTATTAACAAAATAAAAAAGGAGCCGCAATCAATGCGGCTCCTTTTTTATAACAACAATAAAATAATGATCAGATCGCGCGACCTTTTACCATTGCTTTACTTAAAGCAGCCTTGGCATATTCATTTGCCTTGGCCTGCAAACGTAAAAAGATATTACGGATAAATTCACGCGTCATATCAGCAGCTTTCAATATTTTTTTCATGCCTAGAACTTCCATTACCTTACGGATCAAGTGCATTACTAATGAAGAAACACTCTCCGATATATCAATTCCTTTTTTCAGTACCACAGCAAGTTGATCCATTAATGTGAATGATGAACTCATATCTCTCGAGATAATCCAGGCAGCATTATTTAGACATTTTTTTAACACATAAACCAAGGCCTGATTCAACCATTCCATTGCAGTGATTGTTAAACCAACAGGAGAAGATGATTTTAACCATTGAACAATTCCGCTTTCTGTTTTCTTTTCAGTGTCCAAGGCAGCAAGCGTTGCCCAATTTTTTCCACTGACGGATTCAACGTACTTATCCATGCCATGATAAGTCGCCCATGGAATCATACCGGGTGACGGCAGATAATAATCCGTACCAGAATTCGGAGTATGAATGAACGGCCATACAGGAATGCAAGGAACTATATCTGTTTTATGGTATGCACGGAAAATGCGCTCTGCTCCAACAGTCGCAGTGCAATAATCAGCGAACCCCATCAAACCAACACGTGGACTACCGAAAGTATACAAATAAGGTTTTATCTTATATGAACTGCGAATCCAATCTGCACATATAGTAGCCAATGCACCGCCCAAGCTGTGTCCAATGCAGTGAATTTGAGTAATTTTATTTTTCATTAGCAATGCAAGGAACTCTTTCAGCTTTGGTTCCATAGTTTTAAATGTGAGATTAAAACCATCATGTACAGGTTGGCCCGACGCACTTCGGGATAAGCTTACATTACCATTGGTTAGCCAATCTGCCAGGTATTGGGTCCCACGAAATAAAATAAATGCTTGGCCAGTAAACTTTCCCTTGCCAATCAAGGTAAATCCAAATGCTGTACGACATTTTATAAACCAAGGACCACCTGTTTTTGCCTTCAGCATAGTATCGTCACTAAAGCTTGCAACGTCCTTAAAGAGAGCATTCAAATCTTTAATTGCGCCCTCAATCGACTCATTTTTTGTAAGTCCATAAACCCCTTCAGCGAGTGAAGCCGCAAGTCTAGGTATCAACTCAGTCATTACATATCTCCATTAATTAATAATACACTTTTATAATTCGTCCCAATTTATCGGAGCATCCGGCTCAACATCCCATATGCATAAGCTGTGTATCGGCACCCGATCTACAACAATAGTTTTTTCTTCACTGTTCAGCTCACAGGACACGATTAGTGGTTTTCCTTTCGATTCTGTATTTTCGCTTGAATTTCGCTTTATTGAACTCCACATTTCATATTGCCGACCTGCGTAATGCACAATTATTTGCTGGGAGGCAACAAACTCCTGCGGTAAAAATTTGGTGATAGTGCGCTCAAACATTGCCGGAAATGCAAAATGGCCATTGGCATCGGTGACTGTCTCATCCACTTTGGGACCATCGCGATCACCGGTGCGAACCAGGCGCGCATTAGCAACAGGCTTGCCGTCCAAGGTAATAGTCCCTGATATGGCGGAAAACAAACAAACTCGACCAACATCACCTAATGTCATGGCAAAAACTCCAGCGGCAAAAAATAAACTGAAAACAATGGCAACCAATCTCAACGAAATATGTTTCATGAACAGCTGACCTGCATTAACTCAAACAGGAAATGGACGGCACCTGCCGCAAAAAAAGCAGGCCGGAAGAGTCGCGGAATAGTAGCAAAAGATTTGACGGCAGAAACCACCAACAAAATAAAGATATTAACTATCTCCGGAAATCCATCATCAATGTGACAAGCATCACAGTGCAATCTGCAAGACGAAACCTAGCCTGTACCTACATCGCGGGCAAAGAATATACAAAAGACCAGGTGGGCAATAACCAGGGCAAGGATCAACCAGTAACTGATATTTTCAAACCATATCAGATAGATCAATAACGGATGGGATAACAGCAAACCCAGCCAACTGGCACGGGCGATAACAACTAATAACTTGCCATGGGATTTGGCGTAATTCTGAATACCGAACGCCCAGGGTAACAAGGTCCAGATCAGGCAAAAAAACAGAAATAGTGAAGCAATAATGTTTATTACTACCTGCATAAAAATATTCCATTATTTACAGCATCAGTGATGGAGCAGATACGGGAACAATACGCGTTTTTGCGCGGTGGACAGCGATTCCACCCGCTTTTTATTATTTTCCGGTACTTCGTCAACACCTTCATAAAACTGCAACGCTTTCTCCAAACTGGCTTCACGGATGATGTGAAGAATGGGATAAGGAGAACGGTTAGTCAGGTTCTCTGCATCTTCCGGTTCAGCACCGGCAAAACAATACTCCGGGTGAAACGTTGCCAGTTGGTAAACACCGGTCCAACCATTGCGTTTAATCATTTTTTCCGCCCAGTTTAAAAACTGGTTGTAGTCGAAAAAATCCTGCAAATGATGGGGAATAATAATCAATGTGGTTTCAATTTCTGTTGCCGGTTTTTCATCCAGCAGTTCCATTTCACGCTGTAAATCCTGCAATAACAATTCATCGTCAAGCGCTTGCGAAATAATAATGCGCACGCGATTTTCACCCGCCGGCTTACCGGCAAACGGGCAAAGGTTTAAGCCAATCACCACATCATTCAGCCAGCGAACTACTGCGCCCTTGATTGCCTGCTCATTCATAGATCAGACCCGGCACCCTGCCCTTGTTGCAACCATTTACCCAACCCCTCGATAAAATCGAGCAGCAACTCATCGTCACAGGCTTTAAAATGGCCATTGCCAGGTTTGCGAAACAATGCAGACAAATCGGATTTGGTTAATTCAATGGTGACCAGTTTGAACAAATCGCGCACATCCTGTTCCTGTAAATTAAAGGCAATACGCAGTTTTTTCAGCACTTCGTTATTAGCGATTTTTTGGTGTTTGGCAACCGGCGCTACAACTGCATCCGCTTTTTTCCCGCGTTTGGCATCAATCAAATTATTCAGGAAGATTAGTAAAATATAATCCGGCATGGCTTCAAAACCGGGCTGGTAATCTGTCTTGAGCAAATTCGTAATTTCCTTATCGCTCAGTTCAATATCAGTAGCGGCAAAAAGCGCCTGGATTTGTTGCGTGTCCATGGCTATAGCCCGGGTTATTGTGCGAAAAATATCATTTGTTCTCATGGAGTGCTCTGGATAAGTTCAATCAGGCGTGTAATCCCAACCGGGTTTTGCGCTATTCTACCTCAAATCGTCCAACCCCGAGACAACTCCGAGAAACCGCTGCAATGCATCCATTCCATGAAATTAATCCGTTTGAACCTGAGCTCGTCGCCGCCCGCAAGCGGGCCAAGAAGCTGTGCCAGGAATTAAACGCACTGAGCGCCGACCAAATGAAAGCGCGTAAACCCATTTACCAGCAATTGTTCGGGCAGGTTTCAACCGCTTATATAGAGCCTAACTTTTTTTGTGATTACGGTAGCAATATTTTTTTGGGCGAGCGATTTTACGCCAATCACAATTGCGTCATTCTGGATTGTGCCGAAGTGCGAATTGGCAACCGGGTAATGTTTGGCCCCAATGTGCAAATCTATGCAACCACTCACCCGCTCGATCCGCTTGAACGCGCCACCGGCAAGGAATTCAGTGCAGCAGTGACTATCGGCGATGATTGCTGGATCGGCGGCGGCGCAATTATTTTGGCGGGAGTCACGATCGGCAAAGGTTCGGTGATTGGCGCGGGCAGTTTGGTCAATAAAGATATTCCTGCATATGTTGTCGCCGCTGGCAATCCGTGCCGGGTCATTAAGTCAGTGGTGGTGGATGAAAAAAATGACCCGGGAATTTCTGCATAGACATTTCTATATAGGAATTTTCACCGGAACCGCATATATAAAATTTGACTACAATAAATTTATTGTAAAAAAAATTTAGCTGTTACAATTTATTACAATCGTAACAAATTAACTTAAATTCATTTTTGCAACACGCGCCGGACCATTACCAATAATTCCAACGCCAAAAAATAGCTTATTACCTCTCTTTTGACGCCATCAGCGTATTTCTCCCATTTTGGCCCTTATTTTTTCCACAGTTAAATAGCTTAAATCCGACATTTAATAATTTTAAATGCGGTAGCCACTTTTTAACCACGGATTTTGTTTGTCATGGCAATGTGATAAAAAAATCGCGCCGAAATAGTCGGTGGCTCCTTAACATCTGCGCGGACCAATGTTGAAGAATTAAATTTGATTAAATTTTCAAATTTTATTTGTTAAACGATTGCTATTTTTAATGCTGTCGTTTTGTTGTTGCAAATGCGCTGTAAATTCAACGAATCAATTAAGGAAAATGTTTATGTCCCATCAAAAAACCATACTGTCCAAAAAAAACTCACTCCGCAAAAAAACCTTATTTCCCAGAAAAACCGGTTACCTGGCCGCAACGCTCGCGTTGTCATTATCCCTGCTGACATTTCAACAAAGCATGGCAATTACCCAGGAGCCCGGACCAGTTTATCCGGCAAAGCAAACCCGAGCACCGCAGGCGGCAGCGGTACAATATCCCGCTGAAATTGTGGTGAAATTCAAACCCCAGGTAACACCTCCCCAGGCAACCTCGGCAAATTCAACGGCAAGCAAAGCGGTGAATGCGATTGCGGGCCTGGAGTTTAACCCGCTGTTTAAGACACTCCCGAAACCTGTGCCATCCGCAGCGGCGAAAGCAGCCGATAACCGTGTATTTGATCGCTACTACACTGTGCCGGTACCCGCAGGCGCCAAGGCGGATGAGCTGATTTTGCAACTGAAAAATTCCGGGCTGGTGGATGAGGCTTACCTGAAGCCGCAACCGGTTGAAGCGCCGGCGTTGCCTGCAGCCAACACCACGCCGGTAGTATCCGGTGACGACACTTATTTCTCCCAGCAAGGCTACGCGCAACCCGCGCCACAGGGAACTAATGCGGTTTACGCCTGGGAATTTGAGGGCGGTGACGGTAAAGGCGTTAAATGGGTGGATGTCGAACAGGGCTGGGCATTTGGCCATGAGGATCTGGCAGCGCACAATGTGCAGTTGTTGCCTGGCGGGCTGAGCGCCTGGTACCACAGCCATGGCACCGCCGTGCTGGGTGAAATATCGGCAGTGGATAATGCGCTGGGCAACCTGGGCCTGGCGAGCAAAGCCAAACCTTATGCGGCCTCCCAACACCGTGTGGGCGGTACCTACAATACCGCCGAAGCCATTTTGGAAGCCGCCAGTGTCCTGGCTGCGGGCGACGTGATTTTGCTGGAAGCCCAGGCGGGTTACCCCACTGCCAGTGGTTATGTTCCAGTCGAGGTCTACCCGGCGGAGTTTGATGCGATCCAGTATGTCACCAGCCTTGGGATTACGGTGGTCGAAGCTGCCGGGAATGGCAGCGTGGATTTGGACTCATTCCAGACTACCGATGGCAAATACACCCTGAATCCGAATAGCCCTGACTTCAAGGATTCCGGGGCGATTATTGTCGGTGCGGCGTCCTATAGCGTTCCCCGCTATCGCCTTGGGTTCAGCACTTACGGTAACCGCATCGATACCCACGGCTGGGGTGAAAATGTCGCGACCCTGGATGCGGCCGATGGCAACTCCACCACCGGTTATATGAGCTACTTTTCGGGAACTTCATCTGCATCGCCGATAGTCACCGGCGCGGCCATTTCGATCCAGGGCATTGCCAAAGCAAAATTCGGTACGCCGTATTCGCCAGCCGAACTGCGCCGCCTGTTGAAAAGTGCCCAGTACAACACCCCGACTTCCGATGCGGCTTACCACAAAATCGGCCATATGCCGAACCTGCGCGAAATCATTAACCATCACCTGGTAACGCCCGGAACCGTGCCCGTGGATACGACGGCGCCGAGCGCTCCAACAGGCCTGGCGGCAACGCAAATCCAGACGGTCTATGCCACTATCACCTGGAACCAGGCTACCGATAACACATCACTTTTTGGTTACGATGTGTTTGTCAATGGTAGTGCCCAGCCGGTTGCCTCAACGTCCAACACCACCGTGAGTTTGTGGGGTTTGAACCCGGCAACCCAATACACCATCACAATCAAAACCCGCGATGGCGCCCACAACCTGTCAGCAGCAAGTGCACCGCTCGTTATCACTACCCTGCCGGAATCCCAATGTGCGGGTAATGCCTGGAACGCTGCTACTGCCTACACGACCGGTCAAAAAGCGTCTTACGGTGGCACGCTGTATGAAGCCAAGTGGTGGACACAAAACCAGCGCCCGGATTTGAACAGCGGTCAATGGGGCGTGTGGAAAGTAGTGGGTCCTTGCTAATCGCTTAACAAGGAAAAAAAATCTGCTGATAGAAAAATCGCAGCAATTCGCTGCGATTTTTTTAATCCGGTTTTGCATCCATCATCAGCTAACGATGGCAGATATTAATTGGCAGGCACTAATCCAGAATAATGTGCGGTAAAAAGCGCGAGGTATCCTTGGTGATTAGCGTTTCATCTTCGCGAATACAAATACCCGCTGCGCTGTCACCGACTACCCAGCTACCCAGCATTGTGTAAGTGTCGGCATGGCGATATTCGTCGCGGAATGTTGGTAACGCATGCAATGCCTGGCGAATGAATCGCCCATCACTGTAAGGCCCTTGCGCTGAAATTTTTTCACCGCTGGCAGTGATTAAATCGACATTCGCGCCTTCGCGTGAAAATAATGGTTTACGTACCCAACCTGCGCCCATGGGTTCACTTTTGGGTGTTTCAAAAAATGCGGGCAATAAATTGGGATGCTTGGGATAGCGCTGCCACAGCAACGGCAAAATGCCTTTATTGGATAACAACATCTTCCAGCCGGGTTCGATAATTTGCGTTTGGCTGGTAGTCACTACTTTGGCGAATTCTTCCTGCACCATAAATTCCCACGGGTACAATTTAAATAGCCCCTTAATCGGTTGGTTATCCAGATCGATTAATTGACCTTGTAATTCACCCAAATCTTCAATCGCAATGTAGCGCGCATCGACACCCGCCTGGGTAGCAATATCCATCAGGTATTCAACTGTACCTTTATCCTCAATGCTTTCGCGCACGCTCGAAAAATAAAAAGGTTGTGGCAAATTTAATTCAGCAAAGGCTTGCTCGAGTTTGTCTTGCAGTGAATTAAATTGATCGGCATGGGCCGGCAATACGCCAGCATTGATTTGATCTTCCAGCCACACCCATTGGAAAAAACCGGTTTCAAATAATGAGGTGGGAGTATCGTAATTCAGTTCAAGTAGTTTTGCGGGGCCCTTGCCGTCATACACCAAATCCAGGCGGCCGTATAAATGCGGCTGGTTTTTATTCCAGGAATTCCACACATAACTCCAGAAATCGCGCGGGATATTTAACAGCGTGAGCATTTCCTCGCTGCGGGTGATATCACTCACCATATCCATCACCATCTGGTGGATTTCTTCGGTGGGATTTTCCAGATCATTTTCAATTTGTTGCAGTGAAAATTGATAGTAAGCCGTTTCATCCCAGTAGGGCTCACCATCAAAGGTGTGGAATTTAAAACCGACGTCTTCCGCGTAAGCGCGCCAATTGGCGCGCTCGTTAATACTGATTCGTTTCATCCATTAACCGCCAAAACCGGTTGCCGGTGCGCGGTTCGCCGCTTGCGAACCAAAACCACCACGGCGTACCAACTGGCCAGCCTGTGGTTGCACTTGCGATGGTTTTAAGCTGATTGGCCCAATACCACCGGCAACAGGGCTATTGGTTGCCGTGCGGAAAGTGGCGCGATCATCGCGGGATTTATACAACGGCTGGGTGGGAACCTTAGAGGCACCGGCAGCGGCAGGCTGCTGGAAATTTTGCGGCGCCGCACCACGGTTCATCATTTGCCCCATTAAATACCCCATCATCATCGGCATAAAAACACTGCCACCGGATGAAGTCTGGTGCGGTGCAGTTTCGCAATTGCCAGAACCAAAATCGGTTTCGCACTCTTCTTTGGAAACATATTTCGGGGCAACTTGTGGATGTAATGCTTTAGCTGCGTCATAGTCAGCTTTACATTGTTCCGGGGTATTAAACGAGGCAGCAGCACATTCACTGGGTGACTCATACACCAATGCCTGTTCACGTTCTTCACCGCAACCGGCTAACAATAAAGTCGCAGCGGGAACCATTAATACCAGGGCAGCTTTTTTACTACGTTTCATCTTGATGTTCCTGTAAAAAGAATTTCGAAAAAATCTTCCTGAAAAAATTAATAGCTCATACATGCCGCGTTGATCAAACCGACGGCAATAGCGGTGGCGGCGGATAAAATTCCGGTAGCTATTTCGCCATTGTGAATACGCTCGGGCAATTGTTTGATACAGAACCGCAATACCGTGAAGGTTAACACCTGGACAACCAATGCTACGGCGCCCCAGATCGCGCAATCCAGTAAAGATAATGAATGGGTAATTGCACTGGATAATGGCAACGCAAAACCGATTAATGCCCCACCAAATGCCAACGCCGCTGCCGGGTTATTGGCGCGAATCAAATCCATTTCACTGTGCGGGGTAATCCAGGTATACAGGCCGATGAAAATCAGGACCAGCACAACAGCCACAGCAAAATAAGCGAGGAACGGTGGCAAACCATCAAGCGATGACAAAGTGGTTTCAAGCATGGAAATATCCTTGGGTATTGAGATACGAAGTAAAACGCGGGGCGATTCTGCCATAAATCCCGCCAGCACACTATGAACACCCAATCGCCACAGCGCAGAGAATTGTTAAGGCGCAGAAATCGTGTCATTACAATCCATTGCTGGCGGCCGCCCCGGATTTGACACGCCACAAATTATTGCATTTGTTTTTGTGCTGAACTGAAAGTTTCTGGCACACTCTGCCACTCCGGTGTAGTTCAGGGATTCATCATGACACTCAGTGCGCGCACACGATTTTGCCAACGTTGGTATATTTTCCTTCCGCTGTTATTTATGGTGACGGCTTGCAGCGACAAGGATGATCACCTCGCATTGGGCACCCTGGAAAGGGATCGGATTATCCTCAAGGCCACCGCAGCGGAAATCATTACCCGATTACCGGTCGCTGAAGGCACTTTAGTTGCGCAAGGCGATTTGCTCCTGCAACTGGATGATCGCCGCCAGCAAGCCTTACTTGCCAGTGCAAAAGCCAGCCTGGAGAGCGCGCAAGCCAACCTCACCAAATTACAAAATGGTAATCGCCCGGAAGATATCGCGGCGGCGCGCTCGCAAGTCCAGGGCGCCGATGCGCAGTTGATCGAAGCGCAGAAAACCTTTGATCGCGCCCAGACACTGGTTGCACGCAAGCTGGCGGGCGCCGCCGAGCTGGACAGCGCCCGCGCCAAACGCGATTCCGCGCAGGCCAACCTGGATAAAGCGCGCGAAAATTTATTACTGCAAACCAACGGCACGCGCGAGGAAGATTTGCAACAAGCGGAAGCGCAAGTGGCGCTCGCCAAAGCGGGGCTCGAACTGGAGCAACACAACCTTAATGAGCTCAGCATTCGCGCCACCCGCCCTGCGCGCCTTGATCATCTTCCCAAACATTTGGGCGAACGCACCAGCGCAGGTGAAGCGGTAGTCACCTTGCTGGATGGCGGCGCGCCTTATGCGCGCATCTATGTTCCGGAAACCCATCGGGTAAAACTCAAAACCGGTGCGCAATTGCAGATTCATATCGATGGAATTGCCGAACCGCAAACCGGCACGCTGCGCTGGATCTCGCAAGATGCCGCCTTCACGCCCTATTTCGCCCTGAACTCCACTGACCGCGCGCGCCTGATGTATCTGGCCGAAGTGCAACTGCCGGATAGTGCCGCCGAATTACCCAGTGGTTTGCCGGTGCAGGTCGAGCTGCCCCATGACTGATCCCAACCGCAAGATGGATAGCGAGTGGGCCATTGAGACCGACGGCCTGACGCGCCGCTTTGGCGATTTTGTGGCAGTCGATAACCTCGACCTGCGCATTCCCCCCAAAACGATTTATGGCTTCCTCGGCCCCAACGGTTGCGGCAAATCGACCAGCATGCGCCTGATCACCGGCTTGCTAACGCCGAGTGGAGGCTCAGTCAAAGTATTGGGTATGGCTATCCCTGAGCAAGCCGAGCAATTGCGGCGGAGACTGGGCTATATGACCCAAAAGTTTTCGCTGTACGAAGATCTAACGGTGCAGGAAAACCTGCGTTTTATGGCGCAGATCTACAACCTGGATAAGCACCAGAGCAAACACCTTATCGAACAACAACTCAGCCGCTATCAACTCAATGAACGTAAACAGCGCCTGGCCGGTGCCTTGAGCGGCGGGCAACGCCAGAGGCTCGCATTGGCCGCCGCTACCTTGCATCAACCGGAATTGTTAATCCTCGACGAACCTACTTCCGCCGTTGATCCGGAAAACCGCCGTGACTTCTGGGAAAAATTATTTGACCTGTGCGATGCCGGGACCAGCATCCTGGTTTCCACGCATTACATGGATGAAGCCGAGCGCTGCCATGGTATCGCCATTATGGAAGCCGGCATAAAACGCGCCGATGGGCCGCCCGCGCAACTGATGCGTGACCTCGGCGCCAGTGTGGTGGAAGTTGACGGGGAAAACTTGCGCTTGCTCAAACAGCAATTAAGCGAGTTGCCCGAAATTGTTTCCACCGCGCAACAAGGCACGCATTTGCGCGTGCTAATAAAAGAAGACATCGCCAATCCGGAAACCTGGTTGCGCACCGCCCACCCGCAACTGGTGGCGCAACGGCAAATCCATAAAGTGCGCCCCAGCCTGGAAGATGTATTTGTGCATTGCACCGGCGGTGAAAGCGGAGGGGCCCGGCAATGAATGGCTTGAGCCGCAGTTTGCAACGCATCGGCGCGATTGTTTTCAAGGAGTTGCGCCAGCTTACCCGTGATCGCCCGACCTTTGGCATGATTGTGATGGTGCCGTTAATTCAATTGTTGCTATTCGGTTTTGCCATCAACACCAATGTGCGCGACTTGCCGGTCGGTGTCGTGGATTTAAGCCACACGCAAGTGGCGCGCAACCTGATTGCCGATTTGCAAGCCACGCAAGTGGTGCGCTTTAACGAAACCTACCAAACACCAACATTGGCTGAAGATGCGATCCGCCGCGGCCATGTCCACGCGGTGCTGGTGATTCCCGAGGATTTCGGCCAGCGCCTGCAAGATAACCGCCCTATCGCCCAATGGTTGATTGATGGTTCCGACACCATGGTCAGCAACGCCCTGCTCGCCTTGCAGCAAATGCCATTTGCCAGCGGGTTTGAAACCCAGGCGGCGGCACGAAAAAATACGTTTGAAATCGCCCTGTTTTTTAATCCGGAACGGCGCTCGGCCGTGAATATTGTTCCCGGCCTGGTGGCAATTGTATTGACCATGACGATGGTGATGTTTACCTCGGCCGCCTTGGTACGCGAGCGCGAGCGCGGCAACCTGGAGTTGCTGATCACCACACCGGTGCATTCAAGTGAAATCATGATCGGCAAAATCGTGCCCTATATTTTTGTCGGCCTGATCCAGATGGCGATCATCCTCGGCCTCGGCCATCTTATTTTTGATGTGCCGATCAATGGCCGGCTCGACCAATTGGTGCTCGGCGTCTTTGCCTTCATCAGCGCCAGCCTGACCCTCGGCCTGCTGATTTCCACTATCGCCAAAACCCAATTGCAGGCGATGCAACTCACGGTGTTTTTATTGATCCCATCCATCCTGTTGTCCGGGTTTATGTTTCCATACGAAGGAATGCCTGCGGCGGCCCAATGGATTGCCGAGGCCTTACCGGCAACTCACTTTATCCGCATGGTGCGTGCGATTGTCCTGCGCGGCGCTACCCTGGATGACCTTTGGCCTGATCCCCTCTGGCTTATCGGCTTCACCATCATCGGGGTCCTGGCCGCAGCAACCCGATTCAAAAAACGCCTGGATTAATAACAACCGCCCCCGCTTATGCCCAAACATTGTGGGTAACGGCTTTTTACCAGTATTTTTATAATCAATAAAAATAAGTAGAAAAATTTATATGTCGTTACCGCTTGAGCTTGTTTAAAACTCAACCTAAACTTGCATCACATTAATTTTGTGAACTGGTTCGCATATATGTTTAAGCAAGTTTCTTCGGTTTTTGCGTTAGTCATTGCTGCCGCCAACGCCCAGGCCATTAACATCGATCTGGGCGCTGCTACAGGGTATAACCTGTTTATCAAAGAAAACTTCACCCAACCCGGTGCCGATTCACAAGGCAAAATCGCTGTTGGCGGCAACGCCAACATTGGCCAGTACGATGTAGGTGTGAATTACGAACCGGGTACCTGGCGCGATGGCAAACAGTTTTGGACAGAGCCCGGCAAATATTCCGATGTGCTGGTAGTGGGTGGCAACCTGACTACCGCGTCTTATGCCTGGGGCAATATCAAAGGCAACCTTGTATTGGGTGGCGAGCTGACATCTGGCTCCAGCAAGAATTCCGTATTGGGCACCACCACTAAAGGCAATCCCATCGATTTCAACAGTGCCTTCAATCAACTCACCGAAGTGTCCAAATCCTTAGCCTCACAAGCCAATACTGGTGGCCTGGAATTCAGATACAACAACTGGCTATTACTGAATGGCAGCGCCGAATCCGATATTTACGTTGCTAACATCACCGGCCAGATGCTGGCCAATGCAACCGACCTGACCGCCCTTGGCCTTGATAAAAATGACACATTGATTATCAACGTCAGTGGTAAAAATATTAATTTTGATTCCGTTAGCTACACCAACCGCGAGGGCCTGGCGCCTTTGGCGGTGTCTCCCGCGCAGATTATCTATAACTTCTATGAAGCAGAAAACCTCAGTTTTAGCGGCGGCTTGAAGGGCAATATCCTCGCCCCGAATGCCAATTTCAATTTCATTACCGGTGATTTAAGTGGTCAGGTCATTGCAAAATCCTGGACCGGTAACTGGGGCGCACAAGCCAATCTGTGGGATGGATTTTTTGTACCGCCAGTGACAATCGAACCACCGGCACAACCCGTTGTAACCGTGCCGGAGCCCGCCACATTGCTGTTGTTCGTTGCCGGTTTACTCGCGTTGTTATTAATGCGCCGTAAACGCATCAGCACATAATTGCGCTACCCCAAAAAAAGCCGCTCACCCGAGCGGCTTTTTTTATGCCCTGCATTCGCTACACTAGCGTGGTATTTTCAACATTTACCATTCACTGTTTGCATTGCAAGCACAACTCATCAGGGAACATCATGAAAGCCGACAATATTTTGCAAACTATAGGTAACACCCCCCACGTTCGTATCAATCATTTGTTTCGTAGCGATATTGAAGTCTGGATGAAAGTGGAACGTTTTAATCCGGGTTCCAGCATCAAAGACCGTATCGCGCTCGCGATGATTGAAGATGCAGAAGCCAAAGGTCTAATCAATAAAGATACGGTCATTATTGAACCGACCTCTGGCAACACCGGTATCGGTTTGGCGCTGGTGTGTGCGGTCAAAGGCTATCGTTTAATTCTCACTATGCCGGAATCAATGTCGGTCGAGCGGCGTAAAAATATGAAAGCCCTGGGCGCCGAGCTGGTATTAACGCCGCGCGAACTCGGCATGGGCGGATGTATCGCCAAAGCAAACGAATTGCTCGCTGAAAATGCCAATAGCTGGATGCCGCAACAATTCAATAACCCCGCGAATGTAGAAGTTCATCGCCAAACGACTGCACAAGAAATCCTTGCCGATTTTCCTGAAGGCATTGATTACCTGATTACCGGTGTGGGTACCGGTGGCCATATCACCGGTTGCAGTGAGGTATTAAAAGAAAAATTCCCGCAATTAAAAACCTTTGCAGTAGAACCGGAAAAATCACCGGTTATTAGCGGTGGCCAAAAAGGCTTGCATCGAATCCAGGGCATAGGTGCAGGGTTTGTGCCGCAAGTATTAAGCAAGGAAACGTTGGATGGCACTATCCTGGTGAGCGAAGAAGCTGCGTTTGAAATGACCCGCCAATGCGCATTGAAAGAAGGGATTTTTATCGGTATTTCCTCCGGCGCAACCCTGGCAGCGGTTGCAAAACAGCAGGATCAATTTAAGCCGGGCAGCCGTGTAATTATTTTTAGTTACGATACCGGTGAGCGTTATTTATCGATTGAGGATTTGTTTTAGTGAGTTCTTGCTGCCATATTAACGCTGAATTACGGGGCAATAACAAGCAACAATGACAACATTAAAAGATGCGATAACAAACAGGCAATAAAAAAGGGCGCAATTTATTGCGCCCTTTTTATCACATCCCTTTTATCGCACCTGTCTTATTCAATCCATATTCAACGATGAATAATTATTTTACTTCAACAACCACAACCGATTTCGCTGGCAGCTCCAACGCCAATTTTCCATTATTTGCCTTCGCTGAATACGCTTCGGGTTTGATGCTATTCGGTGCCGCAAAGGTGTTGTGCGCATCCATTGCTTTCGCCGTTAACACCTGGCCACTTGCAGAATTAATTTTCACACCGGCAAGGTCGATATCCACCGTTTCCGCTTTATTGGGATTGGTATTTACCAAAGCCAGGTAAATTTTTCCATCTTTACTGCGTGCCGCTGTTGCACTCACCGCCGGAACGGATTGTTTACCCAAGGTATATTGCGGAACGTTTTTCAACTCCAGCGGAAATGATGTTGCATCCTGGAATGGCACATACATTTTATAAATATGGTAGGTTGGAGTCAGGATCATTTTTTCCTTATCGGTCAAAATCATCGCCTGCAACACGTTTACCATTTGCGCAATATTGCTCATATGCACACGATCTGCATGTTTGTGGAAAATATTCAGATTCAATGCAGCTACGATGGCATCACGCAAACTATTTTGCTGATAGAGGAAGCCGGGGTTCTCGCCTTTCTCCACGTCGAACCATGTACCCCATTCATCCACATAAAAACCTACCGTTTTCTCCGGATCATTTTTATCCATTACTTTTTTATTGTTGATAATAAATTGATCCATTTTCAATGTATTAACCAACGTCGACATCCATTCCGTTTCAGGAAATTGCAATGCAGCGCCTTTAACTTTCCAATCGCCGGTTGGCAGCGTGTAGTAATGGAAACTCACTGCATCCATACGCAAACTCCAGTTAGGTTTAACGTTGGCGGTGAGATGATCGGCCCAACTGGTATCTTCAGTATGGCCACCACTGGCAATTAACTTTGGTTTGTTGTTATCAGGCGCCTTCAGGAAACTGGCGTATTGCTTATAGAGATGGGTGTAGAACTCCGGCGTCATATTGCCGCCGCAACCCCAGGCTTCATTACCAATTGCAAAATAATGCACACGGAAAGGTTTATCGCGGCCATTTTTGCGGCGTAGTTCCGCGAGGGTGGATTTGCCCTCTCCCGTCATATATTCCATCCACTCGGCCATTTCTTGCGCGGTGCCGGTGCCGAGATTGCCATTCACATAAGTCTCTGCGCCGAGGATTTCAGCCAGGTCAAAAAATTCGTGCGTACCGACGGCGTTATTTTCTTCCACGCCGCCCCAGTTGGTATTTACTTTTACCGGGCGTTGCGCGCGTGGGCCAATGCCGTCACGCCAGTGATATTCATCGGCAAAACAACCGCCAGGCCAACGGACCAGCGGGACTTTAATCTCTTTCAGCGCCCCGATTACATCGTTGCGCCAGCCACGTGTATTCGGGATTTTGGAATCCGGGCCAACCCAAAGCCCTTCGTAAACGCCACGCCCCAAATGCTCGGCGAATTGACCGTAAATGTTTTTATTAATGACCGGGCCCGGCTTGGTGGTATCCACACTCAACTGGGTATTGGCAAAAACCAGGGAAGATGCGCACAGGCCGATAGCTGCCGCGAGCGGTTTGATAAAACGCATAGGATTTTCTCCAGAGTTTGTATTTATAGTTAAATCAGGCAGGGGCAAGAATAGTCGCTCAGAGATAATATAGTCATACAATTTAACCTAATTTTACGCGCTGTGACCGGCATCACGCTGTGTTGCGGGCTTACCGGACGTACCGCCAACCTTCATCCATTCGCCACTGCCGCAATCTGACAGTACAGGAAGCTATGCTTTTAGTTGCAGGTACTGGCTTTTTAGCCATACTGTGTTTAAATACAGCACCATTGATTAACACCATCCAATCCATATTCTCCCAATGCGCAAAATCATTCATCTCGATGCCGACTGCTTTTTCGCCGCGATTGAAATGCGCGATGATCCGTCATTGGTGAACCTTCCCATCGCGGTGGGCGGGCGCAGTGAAAGTCGCGGCGTTATCTCAACGTGCAATTATGTTGCGCGGCGCTACGGGGTACGCTCGGCAATGCCCACCAGTCGTGCCAAACGCCTTTGTCCGGATTTAGTGGTGTTGCCACACCGCATGGAGGCCTATCGCGATGCATCGATGCAGATGCGCAGTATTTTTTATGAATACACCGAGTTGATCGAGCCGCTCTCGTTAGATGAAGCATTCCTGGATGTGAGTGATTCAGAGTTTCATCACGGTAGTGCAACGCTTATCGCGCAGGAGATTCGCGCGCGCATTCACAAGGAAATCGGCATTACCGTTTCTGCAGGCATCGCCCCCAATAAATTCCTCGCCAAAATTGCCAGCGATTGGAATAAACCCAATGGCCAGTTTGTCATTACACCTGCCCGGGTACCGGAATTTGTAGCGCAATTACCGGTGAATAAAATTTACGGTGTGGGTAAAGCTATGGCTGCCAGGCTGGCAGAAGCGAGTATTTTTAATTGCAGTGATTTGCATAAATTTTCAGTATTCGAATTAACCCAGCGCTATGGCCAAATGGGCACCCGCCTTTATCATTTAAGCCGTGGTATTGATAACCGGCAGGTGACGGTGGATCGCCGCCGGAAATCCCTGAGCGTAGAGAATACGTTTGCAAATGATTTGTCGGGATTACCGCAATGCCTGAATGAAATTCCCTCCTTGAGCCAGCAATTGGCGATTCGCCTGCGCCGCGTAGACGATGATTACAAAGTGGTAAAACTCTACGTAAAAATAAAATTTTCCGATTTCAGTACCACCACCATCGAACGCAGCGCCAGCGCGGTTTCACTCAGTGAATTACAAAGCTTGTGTGCAGAAGCATATAATCGCAAAAATATGCCCGTACGTTTACTGGGTGTGGGTGTCAGGTTTATTGATTTGCGCGAAGATAATAATTTTTTGCAGTTGGAGCTTTTTGATATTAACAATACACTCTTGCAAGACTCCCACCCACAATATTACGCTTGACGTAATACGCTTAACGGAATAAGCTAATTATGATTAAAAGTTTCACATGTAAACAAACGGAGCAGTTATTTAGTGGTGCAAATTGCCCCGGTAAATTTCGGGCATTTCAAGCACAGGCTGAACGCAAACTCCAGATGCTGGATGCCGCTACATCGCTGGCGTTTTTACGCTCACCACCCGGTAACCGATTAGAAGCATTACAAGGAGATCGGAGCGGGCAATACAGTATTCGTATTAATGAGCAATGGCGAATATGCTTCATCTTTATTGATGGCAATTGCCATCATGTAGAAATAGTGGATTATCACTAGAGGAAATACCTATGCCGACCAATAAAATGCGCCCGATCCATCCTGGCGAAATTCTTCGTGAAGAATATATTGTTCCATTTGGGATGAGCGTGAATGCGCTTGCACAAGCGTTACGGGTACCGGCTACACGTTTGCATGAAATTGTTAATGAGCGGCGTGGAATTACGGCAGATACTGCTCTGCGCCTTGCTTATTATTTTGGTGGTGATGCGCAGTCCTGGCTTAATTTGCAATCTACTTATGATTTAAAGTTAATCGAAATTGAGCGCGGAGAAGAAATAAAGAAAGAAATATCGCCAAGAGCGGCGTAGCCTCATTGAGGGAGTTTTTTCAACCTTCATTTCAACCATAAACCATCTGCCGTACTGTCCTTTACCATAAAAGCACCCATCAATTCGGCTTCCGCTGTAATCTAAATTTAGCCCAGATTAATAACACCATTGTAACTAACGCAAAGAAAGGCACTTGCCACAATAAGGCGTTGCGTAGCGCAACGCCTTCCGGCGAATTGGGGAAGTTCGCGAGCAATACTGCAAAAGCCAAACTAAATAAACCGTAGCCTAAATTGAAAATTAATCCTTTAATGGACAATACCGTTGCACGGCGCGACGATTCCGCTTCTTCGTGTAGTACACGGCTGACGGTAAAGCCGAGAAAAAACATCATACTGAAAACAAAAATAGCAGGGATTAATCCATACATTGACCAGGCCGGAACCAGTGCAACCAATCCAATCAGGGTGCAAATTACGATGAATAATAAATTAGCAAAAAGACTAAATCTTTCATTCAAGTGTTTGGCGATCCCCGGAACAATAAAACCCATCACCCCAAATAACGCCCCGAGAAATCCATACGTCCACTCTGGCAAATCAATCAGGCGATAATAGCTGCTGTTGATCGTGGCAAAATTTCGAACAATCGAATCGATTGCAACACCAAGCGCAATTACCACTACTGTTTTAGGCGTGGTTAATACCCAACGCATCGTGGAAAAAATATGCCTCCAGGTATTTTCCAGTTTCGCCCCGGCGATTGCATTTGCTGGCTCGCACATACGCCAGGTAATGAATAAACAAATAATTGCCTGGATCAATACCAGCATTACCGGTAAACGATGGGCGGTCTCAGCAGTAATGGTATTGTCTTGCAACAACAAAAAATTCAACACCTGCGGGTCATAGAGTATGCCGCCGGCTATCATAGCGACGACAAAACCAATTGAACGCCATCGCATTACCTTGGCAAGCAATTGATCCCAGGCCGAGGTCCGGTTTTGTTCCGGCAATGAATCATAGGCAAGTGCTTCATCAGCACCACTTGCACAAGCTTCGGATAAACCGGAGCAAATCCGGTTGATTACACACAGTGCCAGCAACACTGCCCCGCTCGACCAGGATGCAAATAACAGGCATAACATTTCCACTAACATGAGTGCCGATGCAGCGATAAGTAATGTTCGCCTGCCAATCGTATCCGCCAATGCGCCAGATGGAACTTCAAAGAGAAATATTGTAATTGCCCACACAAAGTTGAGCATGACAAATTGATCGAGGGTCAGGCCCAAATCGATAAACAGGATGGCGAGGACCGGATAGTAAGCGCGTGCAGTAAAAAAGACCGAGAAGATAATAAAGCGGTTGGTATTGCCGGATAGATCCGTGCTCATATCAATATCCCTGATTTATCGCCATGGGGAAGATCAATATAGCGGATTCCTGACGGGCAGTCAGCCCGCACAGGGAATTTGGCTGCCTGATTTTTCTAAATCCCGGGAATTACCAACCGAATAAAAAAATAAAATAAGAATCAATAATAAGAACCAATAGTGGATCACACCGCTATTGGTTCTTATTTCAGGAACAATTCAATACCAATTATTAGCAATTCTTGTCCGTCGCTTTTTCACAAGCATCCTCAACACCATCTTTTACTTCGTCAGCGGCGTCATCCAGTTTGTCGCGAGCCTCGTTCCCTGCATTATCAATTTTTTCCCCGAGTTGTTCCGCTTTTCCATCATTGGAATCACAGGCAGCCAAAGGGAAAGCCAAACACAAAATAATCAATGCACTTTTGAGAATAGTCATAATAGACTCCTTATCCTTTATTCACTTGATTTGAATTGCTCAACGCAAAGTTCATGCTGCACAATGCGTATTGTGTGCCAGAAAAGGAAATTATTAATAAATTCAGTAATTAAGGAGAAAAGCAGCGCCCTGGCCAATCAACGGGACGGTATCAATAGCAAAAAATCCTGTAAAAATTACAAGTAAAAAACGGCAACTAAAAAGTTGCCGCTAATGATTGATCACGTTCTGCGCAGATGACGCGCCGGAAAAATTATTTTCCGTTAACATTTAAAGTCCGGGAAGGGATTTTTACTTTCACGCGGGATTGAGGTTCAGTCGCCGACTTGGCAAGGATCACCTCATATTGGCCTTTGGTAATTGTCCAGGTTTTTGATTTGCTTTGGTACATCGCCAGTAAACGGGGATCTACAGTAACTGAAACACGGGTTGACTCACCCGGCTTTAAATCCACCTTCTGGAATGCCCCCAACCGTTTGGGCGCTTCCCATTGGGTATCGAGCGGCGCTATATATACTTGTGCGACTTCTTTACCCGCAAGGTTACCGATATTTTTTACCGTGAAACTGATGTTCAACTGATCATTTTTAAGTGCGGTTTTCAAATCACCAAACTCAAAATCGGTGTACGACAAACCATAACCAAACGGGAACAAGGGTTGGTATTCATGTGCGTCAAACCACTTGTAACCCACTGTAGCGCCTTCAGTGTAATTAACCTCAAAGCGTTGATCTTTCACTTCCGGGTAACCGTCGATTTTCGGGCGTGGCAACTGGGTTTCTGCTGCCGGGAACGTATTGGGTAAATGACCGGAAGGATTTACTTCACCGGTTAACACCCGCGCAATAGCTTCACCACCACTCGTTCCCGGATACCAGGCTTCCAGCACCGCGCCCACCTCGTTTAACCAGGGCATAAGTACCGCGCCGCCTGTTTGTAAAACAACGGCGGTTTTTTTATTGGCTTTGGCCACGGCGGCAATTAATGCATCCTGATTATCCGGCAACGATAAATTAGCGGCATCAACAGATTCCGCCGTCCATTGATTTGCAAACACCAACACCACATCACTTTCCGCGGCCAATGTTGCAGCAGCTTCCACATTGGTTCCTTCGTCAAAGGTAATACGCGCATCAGGCAAACGCGCCTCCAATGCTTTCATTGGCGATGAAGGGTGATACACCATAGGGCCAGGAAATATTTTCGGGCCAAGTCCCGCAACCGCCATTCCACCCAGCGGATACACTTGCGATGACCCACCGCCGGAAAGCACGCCGACATTTGCATGGGAACCGATGATCGCGATTTTTTTCAGGCGTTTGGTGAGCGGTAAAAGTTTGTCATTTTTTAATAACACAATGGCTTCTTCCGCATCTTTTTGCGTGACCAGCGCGTGCTTTTTAAAATTAATATTATTACTGCCCTTGGGTACCGGATTATCGATTACCCCTTTATCAAACAATGCAAAGAGTACACGTCCGGCCATATCATCAAAACGTTCTTGCGATACCCAACCGTTGGTAACAGCTTCTTTTAACGGCTCTTTAAAATAGGCAGAAACATCAAACGGAAAACCGGATTGCTGATCCAAACCATTATTGGCAGCAGGAATAGTAGAGTGGGTCGCGCCCCAATCAGACATCACCCACCCCTTGAAACCCCAATCGTTTTTTAACACCTGATTTAATAAATAATCGCTTTCACAACCGTACACCCCATACACACGATTGTAGGAACACATCACCGAACCGGGGTTGCCAATTTCATAGGCAAATTGCAGTGCGAGCAAATCGGACATGCGCCCTGCGGCTTCATCGATAGTTACATTTAAATTAAAGCGCCCGGTTTCCTGATCGTTGTAGGCAAAATGTTTAAGGGTGGAAACAATATTATTGGACTGCACACCTTTAATTTGATGGCCCACCATCACCCCGGCGAGATAAGGATCTTCACCGCCATATTCAAAATTGCGGCCATTGCGCGGTTCGCGTACTAAATTCACCCCACCGGCAAGTAACACATTAAAACCGGATGTGCGCGCTTCAGAGCCAATCATTGCACCACCGTCAAATCCCGCTTGCGGATTCCAGGTCGCAGCAGTTGCCATACCTGATGGTAACGCCGTGCGTTCACGCACATTGGGTCCGGATTGCGAAGCCACACCAACACCCGCATCTGCTTGCCATATATGGGGAATACCCAAACGTGGCACACCGTAAACAAAGCCCGCCGATTGCGCATAGGATTCAACCGGGCGAGTAAAATTTTTCCAGGGTGCGTCAGTACCAAAATAGCCCATTAACAAACCCAGCTTTTCATCCAGCGTCATTTCCTTTAATACCAATTGCGTGCGCTCATGGGCGCTGAGTTTGGTGTTCATCCAGGGTTTGCTTGCCAGTTCTTTCTGGCTTGGCGCGGGTTGCACTGATGATTGTTGTGTTTGTGCTATCGCCGTCAATGCAGAGCCGGTCAATGCACAGCCCATAGCGATAACCAGGAATTTTTGGGTAAAGGTCATGGTGGAGCCCCTTGCGTTGTGTATTGGAGAAAATCGTTGTTGTTATAAATAAAATGTTTTATGAAAACCGGCGCGATACTAGCGTTTCAGCTGGTCGCCCGCAGTAACTTAACCCACATTTACGCACCCGCATACAAAAACGGCCCTTTTTCCAAGAGCCGTTTTTATTACTGAAAATATTTCATTTAACCTCGGTGTCAATGGTATAGACACCGGAAATATCGCGATTAAACGCCGTCAGGTCGTCTTTATAAAAGACACGGAAATCGTCCAGGGTTCCGTTCCTGATATTTTCTTCACGGTTTGGCGGTACCCAATAATGAGGCACATTTTTACCATCAGGACCCGGAACACCTTGCGGTGCATTGCGCCAGGTTAGCAAGAACGCAATATTGCGCGCATCTTTATCTGTTTTTAAACCGGCAATTAATTTTTGGTACCACTGGTTATCGTATTTACCGGCTTCAATATCCGGAGCGCGGATACCAATCTCGGAAATCACCGGGATTTTTCCGCGCGCAGTGGCCATACGCACAACCAACGCCGCATTGGCTACTACGTTGTTAAACCAGTCAGCATTATTTTCGGCGGGGCCATAAGTATCAAACCCCAATACATCGACCCATGCATTACCGGGATAGCGCTCCAGGTAATTTGCTTCCGTTACATCCCAAAAATTATTCGGTGAATAAGCGTAGAGAAAATTGTGCACGCCTTTTTTATCGCGCAAATATTCTACGGTGTATTGGTACAGCCTTTTATA
This sequence comes from Gammaproteobacteria bacterium, assembly GCA_021151835.1. GTDB lineage: Bacteria > Pseudomonadota > Gammaproteobacteria > Pseudomonadales > Cellvibrionaceae > Cellvibrio. The sequence goes on along the minus strand of JAGKWO010000009.1, from coordinate 41,741 downwards.
TTGTTCGGGCGTGGATTGTTTATCGCCCCACCAGAACCAGCTACCGGTATTTTCATGAAGGATGCGGAAGATTACCGGAATCGGTTTTCCGTGGTCATCTTTTAGATTATTGGCCCAATCAGCCAATTAATTTAGATAACCTTTATAAACATCGTTATAAGCACCGCCGGGAAGTGATTCGATCACTGCCGGAGTTTGGTCCCATGCAGTCCCGGTCATTCCCTCACCTTTTTTCTTGTCGGTTTTGGGATTATCAAAATGCGAACTGACAGTGATGATGCCGCCACGTGCATACGCTTTTTTAATTTGCGCGACGACATCGCCCTCCTGTTTCGGTGTAACTATGCTGAGCGTATCCCAACCGTAGACCGCCGCAAAATCACCGACGGCATTGAAGGTATCTGATTGGGTGCCATCAGTAGCAGTAATTGTCAGGCCCTGCGTGGTTTCATGCTGATGACCAAACATAATTGAACGTTGGCGTTGTTGCTGCAGGAAAGCAAATAATGAACGGGTTTCAGCTGTGGCTTTTTTATCGACAATATTAATTTCAACAGGAGCTGGTTTTGGTGCACCAACAGATGTGTTTGCCGGAGTGGTTTGCGCCATTGAAAAAGCAGAAAATGTGCCCAGCGCTAACACTGCACACCTCAACGCCGATAATAATTTCGGTAATACATATTTCTTCATTCTACCCTCGCGGATTTTTTAAAGTGAAAGGTAAAGAGCTCACCTCTTTTTTATAAATATTAATAACCGCTGGTATTGTGTTTTGATGGCACTGTGAAATTTACCGTGCCTATTTTTCACCAATCAATCGGCTGATGTATGACTGGCAATTTTTATAATTTTTTCTTGCTGCCCGTTGGACCTATGGGCATGTGCCTATTTACTGAAATAGCGCACACGGATTCCCAAATCGAACGATAAACGCAATTCCGTCGCTGGCAATTCCGCCGGGAAAAAACACCCTGAAATATGTGCCTGGCAAAAACTCGCGCCCTCCAATTGGGTATTACGGAAATCGACTCCACGCAAATCGGCCCCGCGAAAATAAGCATCGCGTAAATCCAGGCCACTAGCATCCAGTTCGCGCAAGTCCAGGCCGCGAAAATCCCCGCCGCGCAACATGCCGTCTTTTATTTCGCCGCGCGCCTTGCGCTGGTTGAACTCGGCCACCCGCTCGGAACGTAACAGTTCGTAATACGGATTAGTGTGGACAATCGGCTTGGTCATAACAGACTCCGTTTTGGTAGCAATAATCGCGATAAAACCTGTTTTGACTATAGCTGATGAATCCACTTTTGCTTAACCGGTTTAGCGGCGCCCGCGACTATACTGTAAACGGTTACATTCGGGTTAAAGAAGTGTAATAGTCGCATTAAAACACTGTGGCTAGCTGTTGGTATTTTGCCAGCCAGCAGTTACACTGGTATCCAAGCTGCAACATAGCGGCACGCCCAATAGTTACGGTTTTCGTGTGGTCATCCATTGAGCCTTTTGGGCAGGCAATCCTCGGTCAAACTTATCTCTTCGTGTAGCGGCCGCACGCCGGTGCACGATGGAATAACAACATTCAACCAGTCTCCCTTTCAAAAGGTTGCCCGTTTATTTTTCGGGCCAGGCTTTGTTTATGGCCGGAAGGACGGGACATGCGTTGAGCGTAATACTTTCTTGCCATCGCACAGCCTCAACGGGAAACGCTGTTGCTTCGGCATATCTTGAGGAATTGTGAGAATGAGCTTTATCCACGACGACTTTTTGCTCGATACCGAACAGGCGAAAGTGCTGTTTCACGACTACGCCAAACACCTGCCGATCATTGATTACCACTGCCACCTGCCCCCCGAACAAGTCGGCCAGAATAAACAATTTAACAATCTCTACGAGGTTTGGCTCGCCGGTGATCACTACAAATGGCGCGCGATGCGCTCCAACGGTGTGGATGAGCGCTACTGTACTGGCAACGCCAGCGACTGGGAAAAATTTGAAAAATGGTGTGAGACTGTTCCTTACACCCTGCGCAATCCGCTGTACCACTGGACCCACCTCGAGCTGCGTAAGCCGTTTGGAATTACTGATCGTTTACTCGACAGCAGCAATGCCAAACGCACCTGGGATCAATGCAATGAATTGCTGGCCACGCCGGAATTCAGCGCACGCGGTTTAATGCAACAAGCCAATGTAAAAATAGTATGTACCACTGATGATCCCATCCATGATCTGCAACACCATAAAACCGCTGCAGCAGATAAATCGTTCAAGTCTGCCATGCTGCCAACCTGGCGCCCTGACCGCGCCATGGCAGTGGAAAGCGAATCAACGTACAACAAATACCTGGATCGCCTCGCGATTGCGGCCGACGTAAACATCAATACCTTTGATGATTTGATACGCGCACTGGATATTCGCCACGATTATTTCCACGCAAATGGTTGCCGTTTATCGGACCATGGCCTGGAAACCGTTTACGCGGCGGATTACACCGATGAAGAAATCAAAACGATTTTCCTCAAAATCCGCAATCACAATGAACTGGATGCAATTGAAATTGAAAAATTCCAGTCGGCAATGATGGTGCAATTTGCGTTGCAGGATCACGCCAAAGGTTGGGTGCAACAATTCCATATCGGCGCAATTCGCAATAATAATCCGCGCTTGTATCGCACCCTCGGGGCTGATACCGGTTTTGATTCTATCGGTGACCACAATTATGCCAAACCACTGGCGAAATTTTTGGGCCGCCTGGATGACCAGAACAAACTGGCCAAAACCATTATTTATAACCTGAACCCACGCGACAACGAAGTCATTGGAACCATGATCGGAAATTTCCAGGATGGTTCCGTTGCGGGCAAAATCCAGTTTGGTAGCGGCTGGTGGTTCCTCGACCAAATGGACGGCATGACTCGCCAGATCGAATCATTGAGCCAGTTGGGTCTGCTGAGCCGTTTTGTCGGTATGTTGACCGATAGCCGTAGCTTCCTGAGTTATTCGCGCCACGAATATTTCCGCCGCATTCTGTGCGGAATTTTAGGCCGCGACATGGCGAAAGGTTTAGTGCCAAACGATACCAACATGGTGGGCAAGATGATTCAGGATATCAGCTTCAATAACGCGAAAAATTATTTTCCGTTTGTTGTGCCTGAATAAACTCGCTCGCGTATTTCGCAAATATTAAAGCCCGGTTCGCCGGGCTTTATTATTTTCAGTGAATGCTTGTTATTACTCCTGGTCTATGGTTATAGGGAGCTTGTGGCATATACCGGATCCCTGCCACAATCCATTTAGTTGTAGTAAAAGGAGTGAGCCTTCAATGACCAAAGAAATTGAATTACGAAAATCCAAACGCCTCGCACTTTATTTTTTATTATTCGCCGCATTTACATTTTTAACTACATTGTTTCTGCCAGCTGATGCCTGGTGGGTAGGCCTGATTCGCGCCATTTCCGAAGCGGCTATGGTTGGCGCCCTGGCTGACTGGTTTGCTGTGGTTGCATTATTCAAGCGCGTGCCAATTCCCATCGTCTCTGCACATACCGAAATTATTCCTAAAAATAAAGAGAAAATAGCAGACAACCTTGCGCTGTTCGTGCGCGATAAATTCCTGGACGTAGATTCACTCGTCGCGTTAATCCAGAAGCATGATCCCGCGCAAAAAGCTGCCGATTGGCTAACCGCAAGTGACAATACTAAAAAACTGGGAAGCTGGCTGGTCAGGTTCACGGCGGGAACCATCGATTTTATTGAAGATACGGCCGTACAAAAATTTATTACCCGTGCAATTCACGCCATGCTGGATAAAATCGATTTATCAGCCTCTGCGGGCACACTGTTGGAAGTGCTCACCAAAGATAAACGCCACCAGCAATTGCTCAATGAAGGGATTAACCAGTTCGCCATGCTATTGAGTGAGGAAGGCACACAAACATTAATTGCCGATGGCATTGTTGAATGGCTCAAAGAAGAGCATCCGGTTGCCGAAAAATTATTGCCATCAGGTTGGGTAGGCAAAACCGGAGCCGACATCGCGGTTAAAGCAGCAAGCCGGTTATTGAATGAAGTCAATGATGATCCTGAACATCCACTCCGGATTAAATTTGATCATTACACCACGGAGTTCATCGAAAAATTAAAGAGTGACCCCGAGTTTTTTGCAAAAGCCGAAGAAATTAAACGTTATTTAAAAAATGACGCAACCTTTGCTACTTACATGAACGGATTATGGCGCGATTTGAAAGACTGGTTAAAACGCGACTGTGTCGATGAACACTCGTTACTGCACCAGAAAATCACCGCCGCCGGTCAATGGTTAGGGAAAACCCTGGCAGAAGATGAAAGCTTGCGCCACTCATTGAATCAGCATATGGAAGATGCCGCAAAAAAAATGGCCCCTGATTTTGCACAATTCCTGACGACACATATCAGGGACACCGTAAAAAGCTGGGATAGCCAAGAAATGTCTCACCAAATCGAACTTAACATTGGCAAAGACCTGCAATACATACGTATCAACGGAACTATTGTCGGTGGCAGCATCGGCTGCCTGCTTTACCTCGTTGCACACACACGGGAAATATTCACCGTTATTTTTTATTAATAACCCTGTTTTTAGGTAATTGATTTACGCTGCCTTGCATTCATCCGGCGGCGATAAAAAAACAGGCTTCCCAAACCAATTACCATCAACCCCAGTGCCGGAGGTTCAGACACATTGATGTGGCTGATCGTCCATTGGCCCGGGCTATTGCTATCGCCATAAAAACGATCCTGTTGTGCCAGGCGCATATAGGTATTGCTGCGAGGGAAATAATATAAAGGATAGAAATGCTTTTTAAATGAATCACAATTACAGGTGTTACTGCCGTAGCGTGACACTATATCGATGCGTTCAGATGCCAACTGGTATAAATATTTTTCAAAAGGCGTTGCACCCGGCGCAATATATTCAGTGAGAAATAAAATTAAATTCCACCCGGAAACAGCTCCATTCTGATCAAGGGTAACTCGTCCATAGGATAATGAACGAATATCAATTTGCTCCAGGATATAATTATCCGTTAGTGTAATACTGGGGTTTTCCATAAAAAAATTAGTACTTTTCTTTAACGTCCAATCTTGTTCCGGTGCGGTAAAACTTAAGGTGAATGAAGGGGCAATATCACTTCCCAGATCATCCGGATAACCTTCGTTATAGGATGCCTGCCAGGGAAGCGGATTGCTGGTGTAGGTAAACAATAACAATGCATTGGCAGCAGAAGACTGGATTAACAACAGCAGTAAAAACATTTTCATTGTCAAATAGCGAAGTAATTTCATCATCAACTCCTTCTTAACAAATTTATGAAACATTGCTTTCACGACAGCTAGCGTGAATTGTTTTTTGCCGCCGGGTAATCGCCAATAACAAACACGGCAATAACAACAGCGCTGGCGACGGCTCCGGCAATTTTAAATAGGAATAATGCAAATTATCGACGATGGGCCCCACTCGTAGCCCATAAAAAGTACCAAAGGTAATATTGGTAATCCCTTCAGCCGCATAAAAAGTTACGCGTTGGTTTGATCGATAAGGTGTGTCGTCAAAAGGCCCGGCATATCCAGAGGTTTTTTTATGGTCACTCCAGCCCTTATTGCCATAGGCATCCAGAAATACCGCCTGGTCATACACTGCATTGATAATCATGCTGACTTGTGTCGGAAAATTATCGACAAAAGTAAACGTAAGAAACAAACTTCCGAGAAGGCTATTATCATTGGTTCCATCCGCGCGCTTTTCGCCAACCAGATAACCATCACTAATCAACAACCCCTTATCCAGATATTCAGTTGTTAATGGATGATCGCAAAAGCATCCCCCTTCAGGGTCGTGGTACACATCAATGTCATCAAAATCAATGGCCACCGCCGTTGCATTACCGGAAAAAATTACAAACAGGCCGATCAAAATGACATGTAAATAGTGCACAGAAAGCCCAAAGTGCGTGCTTGTTCTCATAGTTACCTCCGGATTAATTCACAGAAAAAGGAACTCAAACAGCAGAGCCAGCTTAACCAAGCAACAAGGGCGCCAAAGTGGAATTTTTAAAGCTTCGTTGCCACCAGGAGTACAGGGTGATAAAGGAGGATGGAAGGAAAATTATTAGGGTGCGGTTAAAGAGTAGGTTGCCAGGGTAAATTCATAGTGGGTGAGAACAGCTTCGTCATAAGCGGTTTGCAATAGCGCCAGCGTTTCTGCATCCAGCTTATCGCGCTGCTCAAGCACTGATAAAAATGTGCGTTCATAGTGCTCACGCGGTTTAACACGGAGATAAATATCCACCACACCGTTGTGATCAAAGCCGGTGGGTAAGGTTGCGCCAAGGCGTCGCCTTGCGCCGGCGGGAATACGCGTATCCGCTAATTCCTGTGCAAGTGAAATATCCACATTCCAGCCAATAGTATCGGTTGCAATAACACTGAATTCAGTTTTATTTTTTGCGCGATAACGTAACTCCACAATTACTTTGGGCACCATATAAGTAGGGAAATAATGCCCTGCTCCGCTATTGATTACATCAACATAAATTTGATTGCCGGTGCGGGTCAGCTCGGTAGTTAACGCCCCAATTACCATGTGCTGGTCGTGGATACCTTTCCATTGGTGTTTGCGATCCGGCATATGGCAGGATTGGCATTGCTGGCCATTTTTCGCGAACGATGATTGCAGCCATTGCGCATAAGTATCTTCGCGCAATTTATTATTGGTGCGTGGCCCGTCTTGCGGAAATTGATGGCAGGCTGCACAAAAACGGCTGTCCTCAAATGCCGGTGCAATGGTAAATCCGTCATGCGGTAATTGTGCAGCCATTTCTTTTAATGGCTCCGGTCCAAAACGCTGGTGTTTGCGCACGTGACACGATGCACACACCAAACCTTGATGGCCAAGGTCAGCAGGAACGTAAGCAGGTGGTTTTTGTTGCGGCGCATTGGGCCAACCTTGCGCTTGTGCAATCAATGCTTTTTGTTCGGCGAGTGGCGCGTGGCATTTCATACATTGATTGCCATCCGCCTGGGTCATTAAGCGCAATTGCCATAAAATTCCCGGCCCCATAGTCTTGCTGTGCAAACTGTGTTGCCAATCCTGGTATTGCTGCACATGGCATTGGCCGCAGGTTTCCGGTGCGAGCGATGCTTCGTGTGCGGAAAAATGTGTAGGCGGCTTGCCTTGTGGCGAAATAGGATCTTTCCAATGTTGTGCCAGAAAAGCATCCACCGCATCCTGTGGTTGTAAATTGTGGGGTGATAGTGATGCAGAATCGGAAGTATGTTGTTCAATCGTTTCTTTTTTAATAACAGTTTCATTTTTACCAACGCGCGCAGGCAGCGACTGCGAAGGAATAAACCACCACAACGCTGCTGCCACGATCATAATTACCAGGCCAAGTGCCGGAATTATTTTGCGCGAGGAATTCATCTAATACTGTAATCCTATGCAGCTTTACGAATTGACCAGGTAAATGTCCCGGACTCTTCATTGCGCACAAATAAATCATCGCCACTGGCAGTACATAAGTAAGTGATAGATTCACCGGAGGATGGATTATCAAATACCACCGTCAGCACTTTGCCACTGTCGATTTTTTTCAGTGCCTTTTCAGTATAAATTTGTACGTGCGGGCACCCATAGCCGCGCACATCCAGTTTGAAATTACCATCTTCTATTTCTTCAAATACAACTGTTTCTTTTAATTTCAAAGCCATGGTTTACCTCTTTATCTCTGTCATAATTTTTCGATTACGAAAATATAAAATATACAAATATAAAATAATTAACTGCATTTGGCGTATATTAAAAATCAGCACCGCTGCGCGCTAATTGCCAATCGATCCAGGCTTTAATGGCTTTCACCGCAACATAACCACCAAGCGCCATACCTGCCAGAAATACCCAACCACTAATATCGCCATTGGTCACAGTCGCAAAAAAGGCGCCGATGTTACAACCCATGCCAATACGCGAGCCAATGCCCATCAATGCACCACCAACGACTGCCAGTATCACGGTTTCAGTATTGGGCCATTTCCATTTAAATTCGCCAGTGATATTCGCGAGCATCGCCGCGCCCAGAATAATACCGATGGACATCATGCCCGGGGCATTTAAGAGCGGGTTAGGCAAACCGTTTTCCAAACCGAAGAAAATATTATCCATCATATTGATGCCCAATTTTTCCAATACCCAACCGCCCCATTGCGCTTCTTGCGTAGTGATATACCAATAACCCGGATCAAAGACGCTGTCCTGGATTGACAAACCATCGGTATAACCCATTTGCGCGAGCAGCTCGCCGAAATTAAAAATATTGTAGTACTCGCGCAATTCGCCGGTGAGCAACATATGCAAACCGGCGAGAATGCCCAATCCAATACCGGCAATCGCCGTGTTGCGCGATTGGATAAACATGGACCAGATACCCGCCAGTTCGTAACGAATTTGTTGGGTAATGGTTTTAACGTTTTCACCCGAATGCTGGCGAACAAAAATTTTGCGGTAATTGAATCGATACAAAAGCAGCAGCAATATCAACGACGGCACAATCGCAATTAACACGGCATTGGCAATCAGATAACTGGCAAGATTCTCACCCCAACCCAGCCAGGTGCTCGCCGTAGTGCCGGTCAATTCCCATAAATAACCGGCGGTAAATTGATCGAACCAGCCATCGGTAACGGTAAGCTCTTCCGGCATTTGTGCATTAGCCGCCGCTGTAGTCCATGTCCCGGGTACCACTGCATTTAACCAGCCGCCGGCACTCACAAACCAGGCTTGCGAAAATGAAATGGAAAACAACACCAATGCACCGCCCAGATTTCCCTCACCGGTTTTATAAAGTGAACTGGATGCGCAGCCACCGCTAAACACCATGCCCAACCCAAAAATAGCGCCGCCAATCAACACATGCCACCCCAACGGGTGTGCATGGAAACTATTGAAGCCGGCATCCTGGATAAATGCGGAAATCAGCGCGTAGAGAATAATCGCGATGAGCACGCCCACCGCCATGCGCGGGACACCAATCGCAAATAAATCGCGAATAGCAGATGCCATACAAAAGCGGCCGTACTGCAAAAAAATTCCGTAAGCCACACCAAACCAGGCGTAAATTAATAAATAGATGAAACGCTGGTCCACCGCAAGATAAACCAGCGATACCAGCAATACCGCAATCGCAATTGCAGCGGAATATAAATAGCCGCGACGGCGACTGCTCGTCGCCGCGGCTGCAGTAATGGACCCCTGCATAAATTAACCCTTTACTACGACATGAATTGGTTATTCATTAACAATAACTGTCTATTACAAAATAAACTGGAAGCCAACAGTCGTTTGATAATTGTCTTGTAATGACGGAACCGATTCCACCGGATTGGCGTAATCATTGCGACGGTATTCAAGCGTTAATTTAATTTTCTGGCCATCGAGATAATAGTTCGCACCGCCGCTGAATACGCGTCTATCCAGGCTGCCGCCGGGAAGGTTGTATTCAGTACCATCGTGACGGGCAAACAATTGCAAACGACCGGGGCCAATTGCATTCGGGAACAAATAACCGGCTTTGACATAAATACCTTCCTGCTGGGTATTGGATGGCAATTCCGGGTCCGGCAATAAATTAATTGCATCGCCTAAATCGTAATTAAAATAGGCCGCCGAAAATGTGTAGGTTCCGCTCTTGAACGGATATTCCACAAAACCATCCACCGTCCACGCCGAATAATCTTTTATATCTTCACGGTTTTGGTAATCCGCGTAGGCAGCATCAGCCTGGTAATCATAGGCAGCACCGACGGTTAAAATTTTGCGGGTACCCAAATAGGTGCCGCGATAGCCGTAGTCGTATTCGGGGTCAAGAAAACTCCAGTGAACACGGGTGGTCACGCGTGGCGATTTGATCGGGACGTAATCACCTTCACGACCATCGGCAATCATGAGACGGTATTGGAATGCCGCATCAGCCAAATTACCCCAGATGGCGGCACCGGTATCGCGCGTGCCGGCAAACGGTGTATAGGAAATATCGCTGCGATCCAGTGTCAGCGGCTCAAGGCACGCTTCCAGGTTTTCGCGCGAGAAGGTATTTTTGAAGCGGCCGATAATAAAACGATACTCATCGGAATAATCGAGTGTGACATAAGCATCGCGGTAATACACTTCGCGATCATCATTGCCGGCCTTGCTGTCATTACCTGCTTCAAGCTGCGCGTAAAAACCGACGTAATCGTTGTATTGGCCCGATAAGGTGATGCGATTGCGGCGCAGATAAAAATCGGTAGAGCTACCGTCATGATTATTGGAGGTGTAGCTGCTGTTAGTGGCCCAGGCTTGCAGTGCATAATTAAATTGCAGCGAACCTGAATCACCAAAGTCAATTGTTGGACCGGCGTAGGCAGCGCTGGATGAAGCGGCTACCAGCGCAAGCACTAATGGATTGTTCACAATACTTTTTTTAGCGCGACTATTTTTCACGCTGTTGCTTTTTACGGTAAGGTTTTTCACGGTGCGACACCTTCAGAATTTTCAAATAAGCGTGGATGGCTGGCGCGGTAAACGGGAAGCAAGCGCGTAATTTCGTCGGCCGAGTGGCAAGTCGCGCAAGTTTTTTCCGGAGCGGCAGCAGCATTCACAATTAAATTTTTGTGGGCAATTTCCTGCTTGAGGATGCGCGGATTGCCCTGATGGCAACCGGTGCATGAATAGTTCACACTTTTGTGTTGCGCATGCCAGGGAGCGTCAACAGGCGAATAGTTCGGTGCTTTTGCCCGTTTGTCGTTGTGGCAACGGAAACAACTGGAAGCCCCCAAACCACACGCATTTGCCAATGCAATGGGCGATAACTGCTGCGCTTGTGTATGGATAATTTCCAGCGCTTCCGCGCCCCACCCATCGTCCGCAGAATTTTCTTGCGCAATTGTTTTTGCAACATCCTGTGTCGAAGAAATTCCGGCGGGTGACTCTGCCCCAGTCGTCGTAGCAACGGCATCAGCAATGATACCCAGGGTGTTATCAGGTGATGTCCCACTGTGTGTCGATGACTGGTTGTGCAGCGGTGCATGGCTGGCAATAGCCTCACTGGTGTGTGCTTCCCAATAAAAACTACCCAACGCAATAGCAGTGCTGACCACAAATATCCCTACCCACAGAATGGAGGTCAGTGCAGTCACTTTCGCCAGTTGCGTTACACTTTTTACAACAATGTGATTAAGCGATTTCACGGTTATGTACCTTTGTGTTTTACCGGATGTTTTCCGGTTGCGGTTTCACGGTTGTTATTCCTGTTTGGTTTTCTGCGCTTTTTTAATATCGTTTTCGGTCAGGCCATCGGCACAGAGGCACACGGGGCCGTCGCGAAACCGCAAACGCTTTGATTTTTTCTCCAGTTCCTCACTGACCGGATTTGCAGCCGGGCTCGATTGATCTTTTACCGGGTCAAGTGCCCATTGTTTTTCCATGCCTTCTGTTTTTTCTGCTATTGCAATTTTTTCATTGGCCGCCTGCTCAATTGTTAACACCTCATCAGCCTGTGCTGATAATGGCAATAACAGCGCGCCCGAAAACAATAGAAAAAAAGTACCCCGCACTCCAGAAAAAGGAGTGTTGCTGGTAACGTAATGCATAAACATTTCTCCACGGTAGATGAGCCGCTAATCAAATCAAGTCATGATTAGCCAGCCCATCAAATTGAAGCGATGATTAACCGCCGCACGGATTGGGTGGCAGGACCACACCACCTTTACTGCTACTGCTGCCACTGCTCGCAGCGCTACTGCTAGTCGCGGCAGGACGGATGTAGGCTTTATCTTCGTTGATAACCTGATGCGTGTGCGCACCGAAGCCGTCAACGATACGGGGAGTCGCCGTGGTGAATTGCGCATCGCGTGCGTTGATTAATTCCGGTTTGTTCGGAAAATACGGTGCAGATAACGATGCGGTATCCCAAGGTGAATTTTTCGCAAGAATTAAATTGCCGTTCTTGTCGGTGAAGCCGGCGCTCAATGAATTCCATTCAATCATCGAGGCATCGTAAATGCGGGTTGGCAATCCCAAAATAACGACAGCCGCAACTTGGGTCACCGCTGCGCGTGCTGCGGTTTCACACCACAAAATAATCTGGTCGCCTTTTTGATACGCATTACCTGCACCAACGTGTTGATAGGTTCCATCAACAAACCCTTTGCCGGCCGCATCGATATTGCCCTCCAGATAAGAACGCAATTGCGCTTTGGTTTTGAATAAACCGGTTGAAGTATCAATCAAATTGGTCCAGTTCAAATTCAATGCACCGCGTGGATGGCTTTGGCGTGGTGCGTTATTTTGGAAGCTGGAATAACGGTTCGCCAATGCACCACCCGCTTCACTGGCTTCACCCGCACTGAATTGGTCCAGGCTGCGGCCATCCCATAAAAAATAACCGTCTTTGGTATTGTTGGTGTCGTGGGTTGGCAACACATTGATCAAATCTTCCATGGTCGCTTGCAAAATGGTGTTATCAACACCCAGGTCGCGCACGCTGCTGATTTGTTTGTTAATAATCGGGCTCGGTTGGTTAGCAACAGCGCCATTAAATGGTGTTGCAGTGAAATCATCCGCAGTCCAGGTGCCGCTCAGGAAATTATTTCCACCGTCGAGGATCGCGAGGTTTTTTGCATCCACGCCCCAATAACGGAAGGTGTACCAGCAGCGGCCCTGATCCATTGCCGCGCTGCCGCCAGTGCCTTGCGCGCACAAAATCAAATCGTTTTTCAAATCGATACCGTAACGACGCACCAATGCATCGGTAGTCTCACCGGAAATCACAATACCTTCGATTTCAGTCACGCCATTAAAGCGCGGCTCACGCCAGGTGTTTTCCAGGTAAGTAAATACGGTGTTGTTGTTTGGTTTGATAAATTCAAAACCGGCGCGGCCTTTGGTCGCCTGGAAAATTACCAGCTTGCCGGTGATACCTTGCGGGCGTTCTTTTTCCCAATTGCCAATCCAGCGTTTCAGGGTTTTACCGGTGATCACACCGTTGACATTATCGTCATAATTTTCCGCCGATTCCTGCGCAATATCCTTCGGTGTATTCACCTTGATTTGCGCAACAGGTGGCGTTGTGGTGTCAGGTTCTTTTTTGCTGGCTTCACCACCGCAACCCACTAATGACAGGCCGAGAGTGATTAATAACGTAGCGGTTAATGGTCGTTTACGAAGGTGATGAATGGTCGATTTCATTGTAATAATCCTGTGCTTGGTAAAAAAAAGACAAACGAATACCTGCCGCCGAAGGTATTAGTTATCTAGTAACCAGGCGGGTCTCTAACGAGAATTTCCGTAAGTGCAATGCTGTAAGCGCGCGGAAAAATAAACATTTCTGCGTGCGATTTTTCAAAAGTCCTTAACTTCTTCCGGGATAGACAGTTCCTAAAAATCAGGTAGTCCTTTGTTGCGGGGGGGTCTTGCCAGCTGATAAGCGCGAATACATAAACTGTGTATTCTGGTGACAATGGTAGTCGCATGTGCAGGCTATGCCAATCCAATATCCGTTAGAAATTAGAACCATTTTTTATATGCTAATAACTTATTTAAAGTTCAATCGCGGCACAGGGCTTTGTTATAGTCTCCCAACCCTATATTCCGGATTGGCAAAACTATGGCTAAATTACCCCTGATAGTGAGCGGAGAGTTATTAAAAACGCACCTAACTGACGAAAATGTGACCATTGTTGATGTGGGCAAACCGGCGATCTATGAGCAGGCGCATTTGCCCGGCGCCCTGCCCCTGGACTATCGCCGCCTGCAAAAAGGTGAGCTTCCCGCCCCCGGCCAATTGCCCGCATTGGGCGATATTGCACAACTACTCTCCTCGCTCGGTATTACAGCGGATACCCATGTCGTTGCTTATGACGATGAAGGCGGAACCCGCGCCGCGCGTTTTTTATGGTTGCTCGATGCTATTGGCCACGCGCATTACAGTTTCCTTAACGGTGGCATCCACGCCTGGCTCGCCGATGATTTGCCTTATGAAGTCACCGCACCGGTCGCTACACCATCCGCTTACGACGTTGAATTATTCGATGTGAAAAAGCAAATCGATCTGGATTATTTGCGCGCGCATTATCGCGATGAGAATTTACAAATCTGGGATGCACGCACCGCAGAAGAATTTTCCGGAGAGCGCGTGTCGGCACAACGCGGCGGCCATATTCCCGGCGCAATTCACTACAACTGGGAACAGGCAATTGATCGCACCAACGATAATCGTTTGCGCGACCTGGAAGTGATTCGTGCAGAATTAATTGCAGCAGGAATTACCGGGAAGAAAAAAATTATTACCCATTGCCAAACCCATCATCGTTCCAGTTTTACCTGGTTACTCGGTAAGGCGTTAGGTTTTGATATTGCTGGTTACCCCGGTGCCTGGGCGGAATGGGGCAACCACCCTGACACACCGGTAGCCACCGGTAAATAAGTACCAGCGTAGTGCATCAATTGTGTTGGCATTAATGAGGGTGATTCACTTCCGATTTCAGTGAACAATTTTCCCAGGCGGCAACCACAATTAATATTCCGGTAGTCGCTGCGCTAATAGCGAGTGCCGACCAATGCAGCACTAATACCACCGGAATTAGTGCCACAAGCAATAACAACCCGATAAGGTGAGACAACGGCGGTGTGCGGCGATCATTGGTGACCCATTTAAATAAGGCGCAACCCATTAAATACAATGCGGGGCCGCCGATAATGGCAAACAATCCGGCAATGGATGCGTGTGCTGGATGTACCAGTACCAATTCATCTGCAACAGCACACACAATAATTCCCGCGATTATCGGCGCGTGCAAATAAGTGTAGGCGAGACGCGCCTGGCCACCCGGATCTTGCGAATGCAGAATGCGATGGTGCGCGCGCTCAACCCCGCTATCAAAATAAATCCACCAGAGTGCAATCGAACCCAATACGGCCACCAGAAATGCGGCGATAACCGTTGAATCCCACTGTTGATCAGCAAAGGTGGCGCCCGTTACCAACAGCGATTCACCCAGCGCGATGATCACAAACAACGCGCAACGCTCTGCCATATGGTTGCCTTCTACATCCCAATCGGTGGTACTTGAACGGCCCATACCGGGTACCCAGAATAGCACTGCGGGTGAAATAAATTCGATAAGAAAAGCGATGCACCACAAGATAAAACGCTGCTCACCTTCCGCAAAGCCACCGCTGACCCAGAAAATTGCCGAACAACATAACCAGATAAAAATACGCTGGAAACTGCGTACAAAATTTTTCGCGCTGGTGCGAATTGCATAGAGAAAAAATGCCGTGCGCCCCACTTGCATGAATACATAAGCAAACGCAAAAAATAATCCGCGCTCGCCAAAAGCTTCAGGAATTGATACCGACATAATTAATCCGCCGAGCATCAATGCAAATAAACATAACCGCACGGGGAAGCGATCCGGGTCCAGCCAATTCGTAACCCAGGAAGTGTAAATCCACACCCACCACACCGCGAGTAAAAGCAAACCATGCTTGACCGCACCGTCAAGCGTTAAATTGGCAAGCAGTGAGTGGGAGATTTGGGTAATGGCAAACACAAACACCAGATCGAAAAATAATTCGACCATAGTCACTTTGCCACTTTGGCTACCGCTGCGATTTCTTAGTAAGGACATCATAATTTTTGTTCGCTTGAATAAGTGAAACCATCAATGTTTTAAATCACCACAACCCATCCTGGTTGCGCACCAGAGAGGCTGGGAGCGATTACAAAACAATAAACTCCACATTGTGGAAGGATTTTATTTCTGTTCAGCAGCTGAGCGCGCCAGGGCACCATTAATTTTAAAATCTTCGTGAAGATTTGCCCAATGCGCTATCAGTTTTTGCTTGTGGCTATCAGCCATCGGCAAGGACGCCAGTAATGCTGGCCATGTTGTTCTGGCGATAACCATTGCATCCTGCACATGCGCCTTAATAGCAGGCCAGCGAACACCCATTGTTTTTGCCCATCGCTCAAAATGAGTCATGTTCAGCATATACCAGTCTTTTTCCTTGCCCATCTTGAATGCAACTTCACGCTCACCGTTCATATAAACAAGCGTGGACACTATGTCATAAGCAGGGGACAAAATCGCGCCCACTTTATCCGGATAAATCATCGACCAATTTTTTAGATGTGCATCGCCATTGCCTAGCAAAATATTGGCAAGGAGTCGCCTTGCCATTTGTTGGATATCCGCAAGCGGCTGTTGCGAATATCGGTAAATGACTCCGCCAACTATTTCGTAATTAACAACTTCATATTTGTCATGGGGATAAAATTCTGCAATTTGTGCAAAGTCTTCCATATGCACTCTGGATATGCCTTGTCCTTTATCGACTCTATCAAAACGTTTAATCGTGTAAGCGTACTTTTCATTGGGCAATTGAATATCCGGCAGATTATCAAGTGCGTCCAGGTTGACCAGATTTATCTCGGGGATTATTACTCCAATTGCTTGCGCTAGCTTCATTGAAGAATATTCATTTTCCGGGACGTTTTTATGGACTGTAGAGGGCGTTTTTATGATCAGCGTATTGTCGTTTGATGGAAGCAAGTTGTAACGGCCATCTTTATTTTTATTTCCGGAGAATTTTATTTGAATACCTGCCAATGACACATCATCTGCCGCTGGCGTTTTCACCTTAATAATTTTGCCGCTATTTTTTTCTGCCACCCAATCCGGAATTTCATCCGGAGCCAATTGTTCCAGTATGAGCGCTCCTGGCAATCGCTCACCAAAATGGGCAAGTAATGCAAAATCATTGTTGATATCCACTTTCAGCGATTTTGCCACCCACTCCCGCATTGCGCCTTCAGGCAATAAATTGGAGAGTACCGGTGCAGCTTTTTGGCTACTGATGATCGATTTTTTCAGATAACCATCATTCATTATCTGCGGTAACGTAAAGGTCGGGCGTGCGTCCCCCGCGGCAACATACTCAGGATTAAAGAACAACATATTTCTGTTGGAGCTGTGATGTGTTAATACACCGATAAAAATACCGTGCAACGTGAGTTTCAGGGCTTGAACTGTACCGGCATTATTCATCATCTTTATCCAGCAGGTGACCAAACAATCTCATTACTGTGGATTCTTTTTTCGCATATCCATCAATGTCCTTCTCGCCGGTTATTCCTCTCTGAACACTGCCGGGCTTTTGCTTGGCAGTAGATCCCATCGTCAGGTTTTGATCAGCCTTTTTCATTTTTTTGGTTTTAACTTTATAAACTGCCGCTGGACCTGAGCTGATAGCATTCTCTTCTTTTGGAGAAATAGTTATCTCTAAACCCAACACATCCGCCAGGTGCAGAAGTGTTTTCACGGTGATATTCGCACCCGCTTCAATCCGTTGAACCTGTTGCTGGCTCATACCCGCTTTTAGCAGCATATCTGACTGACTCAGATGCAGTTTTGCCCGCTGTGCCTCGATAATCTTTCCGATGTCTTTGACGTCGCTTATGTTCTGTCGCATCGTATTCACCACAATATTTATGTTGTATTTTCGCAAACTACAACATATTTGTTGTTTTATCAATTTTTACAACATATTTGTTGTTTTTCAATTTACACAATCCAAAACAACAAACCCCGCACAAGGCGGGGTTTGCAGGTGTTTTTTAATTGCTTTTTCCGGTTATTCACCGGCTTCACGCAGGATAGTATTCAAACCTTCAAGGTCGGCGCGGGCCACAGCGCGTTGATCCAGCTTGTCACGGGCGGCGGCGGGCAAATCGGTGTACTGGATTACACCGCGGTCCACCAACACAATAATCACATCTTCCAGCACCCGTACCAATTCCAGGTCGGATGAGTTAAGGCTGTCCAGACGCGCCTTGACTTCTTCTTTTACTCTTAGCCAGTTTTGCAATTCCTCGCTTTCCACGGCCATATGTTCTGCGCCTTCAAAAGGTTGCTGCTCTACCCGCAGCAATCGCCCTTGCGCATCGCGCTCTACATATACCATTGCCTGCCTCCGCCATCGCCTCGTTATTAACATGGCGAGCGATGTTACAAGGTTTCCCCGGGTCTGAATACCGGCGGGGCGGGTATGGGGGACATAAGCGCAATCGGCATCGTTTATGTCATGGGAGCGCGAATCAAGGCCGCTCATGATGGTAAACCTCTGTTGCGTGGATGATGTGCCGCTTTACTCGGGATGAAGCAGCCCGCGCACGGTCATGGCCGTGCGATCAGAATCGTGCAGGTGATAGCAAATCAGGACAGCAGGCTGACCACGGCAAAGCGTGTGAGCTGCGCCTGGGCAATAACCGTTTGCGACACCGCTGAGTAGCTGGATGCCTTGCGTCCGTGGATGTTAAACACGGCGCTCGCAAAATTGAGCGCCCATTGTTTTTCGTCCTGGCTTTCCTGGCGGGCGAGAAATTCCCGTACATCGTCCTGGCGTTGACTGAGTTGCTGGCGCAAACCACTAATGCGATCCAGCGCCGCAATGACTGAATCCAATAACAGGCGCAGTTCGCGCGCCGACTCTTGAGCTTGTGCCGGGTCAAATCCCAATAAGCCTTCTTCGCGTGGCTGTATCTGGCTGGCGTTGGCCGAAAAAAGTTTGCCCTCGCCTTTTACGCGCAGTTGGTTTTTCAATGCTTGCCAATCATTTTCCGGCATTGAAAATTTCAGTGCGCCTTGTGCATCCAGCTCCGCGCGAATTCCCGCGCTGCCCAGGCCGGCGTTGAGATTACGCAGCACTTGCTCATCGCTCATGCCATCATCAAACACCACCGCAAGTGGCTCTTGCAGTGCACGGCCACCGGTAAAGACCAGGGTTTCCTTGCCCGAGCGCTTGATGGCTTCCAGCGATTCCAGCCCCGGCACACTGAAACGGCTGCGCAAGGGTTCGTTGAGGCGCAAATTGAAATTCGCATCCAGGCTTTGGCCGGTGCGCTTGCTGCGTTCATCCAGCAGTGAATTTACCTGTTGCAAACCTTTGCCAATTGCTTCGCGTTCATTGCTGACCGGCGAGCTGAGTTGGCGACTGATGCTCAACTTGAGCGACGATAGATTTTCCGCCAGATCCCCCAGATAACGATCCGCCGCCTGCATGGACGACAGTTGCTGGTTGAGCTGCAGGTTAAATCCACCATGGCCAGATGCACGCGCCGTCGGCCGCGCTTCCGCAGCATTACTTTCCATTGCACGCGCAGTCTGGTTACGCGGCGGCGCCGGATTCAAGCGCGAGCGGCTGTACGCCTGGCTATTGGCTTCGAGTGCGCTGGCGACCGAGGTTTGTTTATCAATCTTCATTGATCAATCTTCCCCGCTTATAACAAGCTAAAGAGGGACAACTGGTTAATTTTCAAATAGGTTTTCTGGGTCGCCTGCAACGCCAGTTGATAGTTGTTCAGGTCGATGGTTGCACCGGCATAATCCAGTTGCGATAGCTCACCTTCGATTTTCTGGTTGACCAGCGATACTTCATCATTGCTATTGCCAAGCAATGTCAGCGTATTTTGACGGCCACCCAATTCAGTGATGTTGCCGAGCAGATTGCTGTGGGTAACATCCAACTGATCAATAGTAGCCCTGATTTGCGTGCCCACCGCCGGGTTGGATGCATCGAGCAGCGGGTCTTTCAGCATGGTTACTACCGCGTGCAATTCATTGAGCATATCCATGCCGGCACCGAAGATATTCAGCGCCGTCACGTTCTCTTCCACCAACACACCATTGGCCACCGCCGCCTGGCGATATTTGTCATTGCCGGTTACTGAATAGGTTTCAGTTGCGGCGTCGTAAGTGACCGACGGTGTATCGCTCAAGGTACCGGAGAATAAATAACGGCCTTCTTCATCGCGTACGTTAGTCGCGGTAAACAAGGTTTTCTCGAGGTTTTCCAGCTCGCCCGCAATCGCCGCCAGGTCTTCGCTGGTGTTGGAGCCGTTCGCAGCCCACAGCAAACGGTCGCGTACATTAAGGATGGCGTCGGAGATGGATTTGAGGTTGGCTTCCTGGGTGGACAGGCTACCGGAGACGTTATCGATATTCTTGCGGTATTGCTCCAGGCTCGCCTCCTCGCGCTGCACACGCATCACGCGCACACTGGCGATGGGATCATCAGACGGCAACAACATGCGCTTGTTGGTCGCCAATTGCTGCATGATCTTGCCCAATTGCGCCGAGTTGCCATTCATGGAGTTATGCATGGTGGCGGTAATCTGTGCGTTGGTAATCCGCATGTGCTGCCCCTTTAAATCGGTTTAATCCTGGATTGGTTGAATCCTGAGGTGTTGCCCGGTGAGATGCAGCGGCCTTAGAAGGCGGCGAGCATGTCATCAAATAATTGGTTGGCGGTGGAAATGACTTTCATATTGGCCTGGTAAGCCTGCTGGTAAGTCATCAGGTTAACCGCTTCTTCATCCAGGCTGACCGCGCTCACGCTATCGCGCTGGGTTTGGGCTTGCTGGGTAACGGTAGTAGTGGATTTCAAATCCGCCTGGTTCTGGCGACTATTACTCGCCACCTGCCCTAACAGCCCGGTATAGGCATCGTTCAAGGTGACCGAGCTACCGGCAAGGGTGATGTTCTGGTTTTTGATCGCCAACAGATCCAGCAATACCTCGTTGTTGCCGGTCTCGCCCGCCGCCGATGAAAATGCCAGGGCTTCCGGTGTTAATGCATTCACCTGCAGCAGTTTGGTCGTGCTGCTCGGGTCATAGGTCAACAAGGCGGTACCGGGGTTGCCAGCCAGGTCAAAACCCGTCATCAACGTGTTGTTGATACGGCTGGCAAACTGGTCAGCCATTTCATGCAAGGCATCCATGGTCGGGCGAAGATCGCCGTATTCGACATCGTACAAACCACCAAAGGCGCCACCGAAACCATCCTGCTTCAAAGGAAACGTAGTCCCCAGGAACGCCAGCGATACTTGCTGCTCGCCCGTCATAGTTACGGTGATTTGCAATTCACCCGCCGAAATACCGGACACCAGCGGCTGACCGTTGGACAGGGACACATTGAGTGCGCCATCTGGTGTTTCATTCACACGGATCGAAGCAAACTTGCTGAGATCTTTCACCAGGCTGTCGCGATGATCGCGCAACGCGGTGGTATCGCCTTTAACCGCTTCCGTTTCCACAATTTTTTTATTGAGCTTGGCAAGGTTGTCGGTCAGGCCGTTGATTTCTGTTGCCATCGCCGTGCGCTGTTCATGTAATGCCTGCACCTGGGCGTTGATGTTGCTGCTCAAGCCGTTAAAACGCTGGGCCAGGTTATTCGTTTCCGCCAGCACTTGCTGGCGCAGGGCGATGGAATTGGGCGTGGCACTGGCTTCACTTAAGGCCGCAAAAAAATGGTCAAGGCCGACGCTGATACTGGAGCCTTCTCCCGCCATCAAACCCTCCAGTGCGGTGAGGTATTCCTGGCGGGCGCCGAAATAATTTTGCTCGGTGGTCGCGCGCCAGAGTTGCTGGTTCTGGAATTCGCTCGCCATCCGGCGGATGCTGCTCACCTCCACCCCACCCCCAACATTTAAACCGCCGGGACCGGAAAAAGATTGGGTAACCGTGTTCAAGCGGCTGAAGCCAGGCGTATTGACGTTGGCGATATTCTGGCCGGTCGTCGCGATAGCCACTTGCGCGGCGCGCACCCCGCTCAGGGCGATATTGTTAAGTGAACTCATGATTGTCTTCCTGTATTGCGCCGTTATCGCACGGGTTTATTCAGCGCCGCCGCTAGTCACCGCGCGGGAGGTGCCGCCATTGGCGCACATCATTTGCTGGATGGCTGGGCGTTAACTTGCTGCGTGCGGTAAGCCTCACTTACTGTATTCAAGGCGACCGGATCACTGGCGCGATTAAATGAATTTTGTTCCCCGGAAACAGGAATGTGGCGATTATTTGCAGCCCCCGCCTGGCCCAGTTCAGAGAGGATACGGCTGGTGTAATCGCGCGTTTCCTTGAATGGAATCTGGCGCACCCAGGCCGAGGTGCTGATCTGGCCCAGGCGCGGGTCGCCGTTGCGCTCCAGCCATTCATCCACCCGGGCCGGGCCGGCGTTGTAGGCAGCTAATGCGAGCGCTTGCTCACCGTCATAACGGTCCAGCATCTTGCCTAGAAAGGCAGTGCCCAGTTGTTTGTTGTAATCCGCATCGCGTGTAAGGCGATGCGAATTGAAATGCACCCCCAACTCCTGCGCCATCTGGCGCGCGGTCTCGGGCATCAATTGCATAACGCCAAGGGCGCCCTTGCTGGAAACCGCATCCACACGGCCAGCGGATTCCTGTTTGATCACCGAATCCACCAGCGCGCTAAAGCTGGCCGAACCTTTGTCCCAGATATTTTCCAGGCTATCCACACCGCGCTGCCAACTGCTGCGCAGGGTGCCCAGGCTTAACGAATTATCCATCGCCGCCGAGCGACGCGCCGGCAGCGCAGCAGTTTGCGCTTGCTCACCGGCTGCCCCAATTTGATCGGCGTTGCCTGAAAGCTGTTTCACCAGCATATCGGCGATACCGGTCTGGCGCTTTCCAGCGAGCGTTTCAGCCAGCACACCATCGTAAAAATCGCGCATGGTGTCCATCTCACGGCTGCGCAACGGATTGTCCGCCGCCAGCACATCACCCGCTTTGCGCATTTGCTTCAGCACCTGTTGCAGGAACATGGCTTCGAATTGTTCGGCGGCCATGTCGAGTGCCGGTTTCTGGGCAGCGACAGAGTCAGCAGTTGCCAGAGGGTTAGTTGCGTTATTGAGGGAGATGATACTCATCGAACAGGGTCCTGTTTCTTTCCAAAATAGCGGGCAAAGGAATGCCTCCCGCCGCCGCTCTAGGCTACGCGCCCGTTCCAACGGGAGGAGCTTTGGCTTCCCCTCGTTTTAAAGCGGGACCGGGAAGATTAATCGTTAAATCACAATCAATTCCGCATTCAACGCACCCGCTTTTTCCAGCGCCTGCAAGATACTCATTACATCATCCGGCGTCGCGCCCAAGCTGTTGACGGTGCTGATGATGCTGTCGAGGCTCGCGCCTTCCGGCCACTTGAACATGGCGTTGGCTTCCTGGTCCACGGCGATATCCGACTGCGGCGTCACCGCCGTTTGTCCTCGCGAAAACGCGCCCGGTTGGCTGACTTGCGAGGATTCGTTGATCGTCACCGTCAACGAGCCATGGGCCACGGCGGCCGCTTTTACCCGCACACCGTCACCCACAACGACCGTACCGGTGCGACTGTTGAACACCACTTTCGGGCGGGTGCGGCCAGTATCCACTTCCAGCATTTCCAGCATCGCTACAAAACTGGTGCGCTGGCCGGCGGAGAGCGGCGCTTGCAGGGAAACCTGGGTACCGTTCAACGCGGTCGCGACGCTGGTACCGAATTTGGCGTTGATGGCATTCGCCACTTTGGTCGCCGTTTGGAAACTGGGTTCGCGGATATTCAGCATGATGTCTTTGCGGTCCGCAAAATCGGTGGCGATGGAGCGCTCAACCGTCGCACCGTTGGGAATCAACCCGGTATTGGCGGTATTGATGGCAACGCTGGAGCCGCTCGCCCCCTGTGCGTTCAAGCCACCCACAATCAACGCCCCCTGCGCCAGCGCATAGGTTTCGCCATCCACGCCCATCAGCGGGGTCATCAGCAATTGCCCGCCGCGCAGGCTTTTGGCATCGCCCAACGAAGAAACTGTTACATCAATATGTTGCCCCGGTCCGTACGACGGCGGGATGGTCGCCGTCACCATTACCGCAGCGGCATTTTTGAGTTTGGGGTCGATATTCGGCGGCAGGTTGATGCCGAATTGCTTGACCATATTCACCGTGGACTGGCTGGTAAATTTCACCTGGTTTTTATCGCCGGTGCCGTCCAGGCCGACTACTAATCCATAGCCCACCAATTGGTTGGTACGGATACCTTCAATATCCACCACATCCATCAAAGGCACGGCCTGCACCGCTTTGGTCAACATCGCCCCGAGCAATAACAAGACAGGGGCGAGACGACAATAGGAAAGGGAAATATGCATAAATTCTGGCTCCAGGCCCGTGATTGATCAGAGCGGGAACAACGGATTAGTGAAGAAACGGGTCAACCAGCCGGCTTGGTTACTTTCATTCAGCGCGCCGCGCCCCGAGTAGGAAATGCGCGCATTGGCTACATGGCGCGAACTGATCTGGTTGTTGTTATTGATGTCATCCACGCGCACCAAACCACTCAGGCGAATGTACTCATCGCCCTGGTTTAGCCGCAGTGATTTCTCGCCTTTTACCAGCAGCGTGCCGTTGGGCATCACCTGATGCACGGTGACCGCGATGGCCCCGCGCAGGGCATTTTGCTGCGAACTTTCGGCCGAACCGCTGAAATCGCGCGAACTGGAAATGGAGGTTTCGGCATCGGGATAATCTTTACCGAGCACGCGCGGCACGCCGATGCCCACATCGGAGGATTTACCGTAGCTGGTGCCCGCGCTTTTGCTGGATTGGGTGGATTCATCCAGGACGATGGTGAGGATATCGCCCACGCGCAAGGCGCGTTTGTCCTGCAGTAAGGAACCCGATGCATAACCGGCGCGGAACAAGCCGCCGCGGGTAGCGGGCGGCTGGCTGTAATCCAGTACCGGCGGCTGGTAGTCGTCGGTATCCGCGCTGGCCATAGTGGCCGAAAAACGCTGGCAACCGGTTAGGCTTACCAGCACTGCTAAACAGGCACACAGGGCGAGGCATTTCATAGCAATTACACGTTCTGGTTGAGGAATTGCTGCATGCTGGACGATGCGTCCAGCACTTTGGCGTTGGCTTCATAGGCGCGCTGGATGGCGATCATGGAAACCATCGCTTCCACCACCTGCACGTTGGAACCTTCCAGCACACCCTGCTTGATCAGCCCCAAACCTTCCTCACCCGCAACACCTTCCACTGGCTCACCACTGGCGACCGTTTCCTTGTAGAGGTTGCCACCCAGCGCTTCCAGGCCGGCCGGGTTAACGAAATTAACCAACGTGATCTGGCCCAGCTCCACCGGATTGGTATCGCCCGGCAATACGGCGGTAACAATGCCATCGCTACCCACGGTAAAACGGCTGGCGCCCGCCGGCACTTCTATCGCTGGCACCAGCGGCAGACCTTGCGCGTTTACCATCACCCCTTCCGCATTCAATTGCAGTTGGCCGCTTTCGGTATACAGGATTTCACCGGAGGGCGATTCCACCTGGAAAAAACCGCTGCCGATAATCG
Organism: Gammaproteobacteria bacterium; assembly: GCA_021151835.1. Taxonomy (GTDB): domain Bacteria; phylum Pseudomonadota; class Gammaproteobacteria; order Pseudomonadales; family Cellvibrionaceae; genus Cellvibrio. The sequence continues at coordinate 16,489 of JAGKWO010000009.1, read as the reverse complement.
CTAAATCCATCGGTTGGCCGGTGGTTTGCACGTTGCCCTCGGTAAACACTTTTTGCGTGCCCGCAATGCGCACCCCGCTGCCCAACTGGATGCCAGACGGAATCGTATTGACCTGGTCCGCCTGCGCACCCGGTTGTTTTTCAATGGCATAAAACAAATCTTCAAACACCGCGCGGTCGCTTTTAAAACCGGTGGTGTTGACGTTGGCGAGGTTGTTGGCGATGGTCGCCATGGCTTTATCCTGTGCCGCCAACCCGGTTTTACTGACCCATAATGCTGAACTCATAAAATTTTCCTCTAGCGGAGAGCGGCTAATTAGCTGCCGCGGATCATGCGGTTGCCGGCGTTGGAAAGGTCTTCCGCCGCTTTCATCATCTTCACCTGGGTTTCAAACAGGCGGTTCAGGCTCATGGATGCCACCAACTCTTCAATCGCGGAAACGTTGCTGGATTCCAGGTGGCCGGACACCAGCGTCACTGCATCACTCTGTTCTGCCAGGGCGCCATTTTTGGTGACCAGCATGCCGTTTTCGTCCTTGGCGAGATCCGCTGCGGCCACATCCACCCGCTTGATGCGATCCACCTCGGTCATCAGTGTTTCACCGCGCGGACGCACCGACACCACGCCATCGGAGCCGATATGGAGGCTGTCGTATTCCGGCAGCACAATCGGACCGCCCTCGCCCAATACCGCGCGGCCATTGATAGTCAGGCGTTGCGCGGCATCGATCTGCATATTGCCGTTGCGGGTGTAAACCTCGCCGTCGCCACTTTCGAGCGCGATCAGGCCTTGGCCGCGGATGGCAAAATCCAGGTCGCGGCCCGTGGCGATCAAGGCGCCGGGGGTCAAATCCACCCCGTTATTTTGCGCCAGCGCCATATGGCGGCTGTCGTAGCCGTAGCCTTGAATACTGGCGGCGCGCGCTTGCTCCATATCAGCGCGGAAGCCGTTGGTGCTGGCATTGGCCAGGTTATTAGCGCGCACCTGCATGGAGAGCAGCGTGCGGCTGGCGGACGTCATGGCGGTATAACCGAGGCGATCCATAAATCATTGCCTCCGTCAGATAGCGCCAAACAGCACTTGGGTCAGCTCTTTATCGGTAGAGAGCACTTTGGTATTTGCTTGATAGTTGCGTTGGCTTTCCATCAAACCGACCAGCTGCTGGGTCAAATCCACATTGGAGTTTTCCAGCGCGCCGGTGCGCAACTCACCAAAAATCCCAATGCCGGGAACACCGATAATCGGCGCACCGGACTCAGAGGTTTCGCTCCAGTTAGTGCCGCTTTCATTCTGCAAGCCGCCCAGGTTGGCGAAGTTTGCCAGTGCCACCTGGCCCTGCAACATGCGCTCGCCGTTGCTGTAGTTGGCGTAGACTTTTCCGTCTTTCTCCACCGCAATACCAATCTGCTCACCGGAGGCATAACCGGACGCCCGGTTGGTGGTTACCACAAAGTTGGAGCCGGTTTGGGTGGAGCGGTTGTAATCCAGCGCGATGCTGACCGGATCAACACCTGCCGGACTAAAAGTCACATTGATGGGTGCCGCTGGCGCCGTCAGTTGGCCGGCGGTATTGAAAGCCAGTGCTTGTGGAGCACCAACAGCAGCGCCATCCGCGTAGTAGTGGGCGTTCCAGGTATTGGCCCCGGTCTTGACGAAATACTGGGTCAGGGTGTGCTCTTTACCTTGCGAGTCAAACACCTTGGTGGTGTAGGTGGAGTTAAACGTATTGGCATCGGCCGGGTTGAACGGCGCCACTGCCGGCACGGTTTCATTTGCATCCAGGTTCATCACAAAGGCAAGCGCATCAGTCGCCTTCGCCGGCAAGTTAGCGTTTTGCAATTGCAGGTCGCCCATGGTGCCGGTGAGCAAGTTGCCGTTGGCATCAATCGGATAACCCTGCAAACGCTGGCCTGCGGCGTTAGTCACAAAATTGTTTTTGTCGGTACCGAAGACACCGGCGCGGGTGTAATTCAGGTTGCCGGTGGATGCTTTGGTCACAAAAAATCCGCCGCCGGAAATTGCCAGGTCCAAATCGCGCCCGGTGGTCACCAACGAACCGCCTTTACTGATGCTTTGGGTTTGGCCCAGCACTTCGACACCCATCGCCTGGCTGTCGGCGTAGATGCTGCCGAACTCAGTGCGCGACGATTTAAAACCGGTCGTTCCCACGTTGGCGATGTTGTTGCTGATGGTATCCAGCTGTTCGTTGACGGCGCTCAGGCCGGTCAGGGCGATATTAAAGCTCATCGATTTTTCCTCTTATGAAAGGCGTGCGATTACAGCAACCCGGCAAGCGGAGCCTGACCGAATTCCGTGATTTTGTAGAAAGGCACTGCACCGGCACCGGCCACTTCCAGTACCGGACCATCGGCGCTCACGCGCACGTTGCTCACCAAACCATTAACTTCCAGGGTCGGGTATTCGCCGCTGTCGCTGCTGAGTTCCACGTTGTATTTACCGGGCGATAACCCCAGCGCGGAAGGATTGATTTCCACCGGCACCAAGCCCGGTGCTTGCGAACCCAGTTGGATGGTTTTGCTCACGCCGTTAACGTCAGTCAGTTTCATTTCAACTGAGCCAGCCGCGTGCGCCAGATTGAGCTGGCCTTTAATTGAATCGCTGCCGGCATCAGTGCTATCTATATACAAGCTGTCCACCGCCACCTTCACCTCCTGCCCTACCAATCCCGCGGCAGTCAGGGTTTGCAAGTTATCCATCAACACCAGGTTGCTTTTGCTCAGGCTGGTCATGTTCTCCATGCTCTTGACCTGGCTCATCGCTGAAAACTGGTTGAGGAACTCGGTGCTATCGATCGGTTTGGTCGGGTCCTGGTTCTGGATCTGCGCCACCATCAGGCTGATGAAATTATTTTCCATCTGCGTGGCGTCGCTGACATTCACTGTGGGAAGTTGATCGATGCTGTAGGGATTAGAAACAGTATTATTGTTGACCGCACTCATTACGCTTCTCCCAACTTCAGCAACCCTTGCTGCATGCCTTTAATGCGGTTGAGCACTTCCACATTGGTTTCGTAATTGCGCGTGGCCGCCATCATGTCGGTCATTTCTTCGATCTGGTTGATATCCGCGTAAAACACATAACCATCGCGATCCGCGAGCGGATTATTCGGCTCGTACCGACGCTGCGGTTCATTGCCTGCCGTAATCACATCCAGCACTTGCACATGCGCACCGCCCATCCCCTGGCTGCGCGTCATCTGGTCATTTTCATAAATTGCGGCGAACACCGGCTTGCGCGCTTGATACACATCTTCCGCGCGCGTTGCCGCCGAATCGGCGTTAGCCAGGTTACTGGCGATGGTATTCAGGCGCACCGTTTGCGCGCCCATCGCCGAACCGGCGATTTTATAAATCGAATCAAAAGCCATTTCTTAACGCCCCTCTATCGCTTGTTTTAAACCGCGAAATTTCATATCCAGGAATGTCAGGCTGGTTTGGAAATCCATGGCATTTTTGGAGAAATTGGATTGCTCCATGCTCAGGTCAACCGTGTTGCCATCCAGCGATGCTTGCATAGGAGTGCGATACAGCAATTGCGGAATCGACTTTCCATCAGCCCCGGCACTAATGTCACCGATATCAAACGGCGAATCCGCCCGTTGCAACTCGCGCGCAAAATCCAGGTCGCGCGCCTGGAAGCCGGGTGTGTCTTCATTAGCGAGGTTGGCCGCGAGAATCTCACTGCGTTGCACGCGCAAATCGAGCGCCTGCGCATGCACGCCCAACGCCTTATCAATATCGATACTCATAAATCAAATGCTCATAAGGAGTGATATGGCACAGCTTTAGCAGGAACTATGCCCAGAGATAAAACGAGGCTTATCAAATTGATTTTATTGAATTTTATTAAATCGACGCGCGCAAAAACGCCAGCGATATTTCCGCATGTGGACCAAAGGGGAAATACAAGCGGAAGTAGTTTTTCCGCCTGTTGTTTTTCATTAGCGGGCTTATCACTATTTTTATTTTCAATCGCCACCGCCGCGAACGCCGAACAAACCGTTAATCAACAAATCGATCAAGCCATTCACCAGCACTTGCAATCCCTGATGAACAAACAAGCCACCGAAAAAAACTGGCGAGGCATGCGTCTCGTATTGGTAAACACTCCGTTAACCAGCACAAATAAACTCACACCCTGCCCCACAAAAATAAAAGTCAGTGGCGGCAATGCAACAAAATTATCTCGCGAACAATTAACACTGGAATGTTCAGGCATAAAAGGCTGGCCAATAAAAGTCAGTAGCGACATGCAAGTATTTCTACCCGTAGTAATCAGCACCGCCATTATCAATCGCGGCGAAACAATCCAAAGCAATCAATTGCAAACACAAGTAACCGACATCGCCAAAACCCAACGCGGTTTTTATCACCGCATTAGCGACATCACCGGCATGGGAGCCAAACGCCGCATCCGCGCCAATCAAATACTCAGCCCGGATTTAATCGACCAACCGCAATTAATCAAACGCGGCGACAAAATAAAAATCATCGCCAACCGTGCCGGGATTTCTGCGTCCATGCCGGGTGAGGCATTGGAAAAAGGCGGTGGAGGGGAAGTGATTCGGGTGAAGAATTTATCGAGTGGAAAGACTATTGAGGCCAAGGTGATAGAAGCCGGTGTGGTGACGAGTACCTTTTAAATGCCGCGGTGTTTAAAATTCAGCGATATTGAATCGCCATTCCCTAAAATATCGAATCGCTAGTGGGCCGAGTGATATTCATCACACATAAATACATTGCACAAATGAAAGACTGGACAGCACATTTTCGCTGATTAAACTAGCGCCACTCACTATCACAACAAGGACGACCCTGTGATCAACCTGACTATACACGCCCGCAACGGCCACCTTTACGAACTCACCGGCCGCTACAACCAACCCCAATCCTCTGCAGCACAACGCTATACCAACACCAGTTATCTCACGGAACGCACAATCGCGTATTTATCGCTGGAACCTGAAACCTGGCTACAAATACTGGCCCGCATCAATTGCCGCCCTGCCTCGCTTTATTCTTACCACGCAGCCGGTGTGCATAAAGAAGTCGCCAACGCGATCATGCGCGGGGATTTAATTCTCTACAAACTGCCGTTACTCAATGCCAATAACAGCTTGCGCGGCAGCAAGGACATCGGGCTCTGCATCATCAAAGGCCCCAAACGTCACTGCGCCACAAACCTATCACCGGTGCCCATCGCCAGCAAACAAACTGCACAAATGCTGCTGGCAGATCTGGGCATCGGAACCCATGCATTGCTCTCCTACCTGAACAGCCACAACCTGTACAACAGCTACAACCAATCCAACCCGCTCGATGAAGTATTCAATCGATTAGCCAACAAAGAACTGCTTGCATACCAAATTCAATTGCCACCGATGTCGGTGCCGGAGAAAAAGTTTGAACTTGTGGCTGCTACTGGGCCCGGGTACGATCCGGTGTCGTTGGGGCCGGAGAGCTCAAGTAAAACTACAGATTCAAACAAACCCACAACACAGGAAATACAGCTTGCAAAATCAGAAGGCTCAACACCTGCTCATATTGCAGCAAGGGAAAAGGTTGCAAGGATCTATCTAAAGGAAAATGAATTTTCAGAAACACAAATAGCTGATGCACTGGGAAGTGCCGATGGCAGTAGATCCGGTGGAGTTGACCTAACAAAACCTTTAAGTGTCATAAGCTTTCCACCCCCGGAAAAAATGACGCAATATGTCATGCCTCATGGTTTCCCCGGAAACTGGTTTGATCCAAAGGGAAATCAAACACCTGACGCACTGGGAATAAGCGCTAAAGGACGAACAAAAGCTGATTTCCTAATGCCTAAAGGTACAGGTCTTTCAAGCCATTCAAAACCTATCATTGACACATGGACAACTCCCGGCAATTCTGTATCTACGAATGGGGGCGGAATACAGTTGTTTATCAACGACAGGCTCAGAAAAGACATAATTACTCTTAATAAAATTGGAAGTTAAAATGAATTATCAAAAGCTCTCTACCGCCGCGCATAAAGTCATCATGGAACTTGAAAGCGATAAACTTTCATGCACCAGTGACGACACAAAACAATCCATAAAAAATCAAATGATTTTTATAAAAAAATATGCCGACCAAAATATTGACCCAAGAATCAAGTTAGATGGAAATCAATTCACCTATGGGATTATATCGTCTCGTGAATTTTCAAGCCCTGATGAACTGGAGATAAAGGCTCTAATTGATGATGTATCAAAGATGTTGGAAAAAATAACTAGCAATGAAAAAAATTAACGATACCGATGCTTCCACAATAGATAACGATTCAAGGCTAATTCTTAAACTCGAAGAATTTGCAGAAGAGTTAGGCAGAAGTAGATTTCATTATTTGTTAAAAGACGAAAATTATTTAATCTGGGCTGGAAAGAGTTTTCAACCATCAATAAATGGCTCTCCAGAAAAATGGTTAGCAGGTTCTGATTTAGAGTTTCCAGCCAAAGGACTTCAATGGTTTATTAACACATTAGAACTAAAATTTTTTAGAACCGAAATCGAAGGTGGTCTTCCAAAAGGAAAATATACTTACGAAGAGACCGTTAATGGAGAGAATCTTTGCGTATCCAGAATGTTCGGAGAACCCGGCTATGGCTTTAGAAATTACTCTCGTCAAAGCCATCTATGGGAAGAAGACGACGATAATGATCCACAACAGGCAAACTTTAGCGATGAGCTTTTATTTACAAAGGGATTATTTGAAGAATTTAAGAAAATAGCGTCGAAAATTGAAAACGGTGATCTTTGATTGCTGTTTTCCAACCTAATAAAGCAGCCACTCGTTAAGAAATCTCAGCAAAAATTGAAGTTGGTTCTTATGTAGTTGGGGTCGGGCCACGCAGGCAGTAATGCTCACCGTTTTGGCAATTGAATAGCATTGTTGGGCATGGCTGCCTGCGCAGGCAGGCCCCAACTTACGCACCAGGTAAAGTATTTATAAAATCTTTTCAAAAATTTTCTTCAATTCTATTTTATGAGCGACCTGGATTGTTGCATGAGATTTCAGCTCGGGTATTTCGGTAAAAGCTACATATGTCGAAACGCCATCCTTGTAGATAATGACAACTCCTCGCTCCTTACCGTCAACAGAAATAATTTTCTCAACAATAGAATACTTTGATGATTCGTGCGATGCCGTCGGGACGGAAGATGAATTTTGGTTAGCGTCTTTGACTATGTCGCTGTAGTGATTAGCCTCATAGGTGCCGTCAGTTACCTTGTTAAGACCTTTACTTTTCTTCTTGCAAGCGCGTACAAAAATGGTGAACTTTTTACTCGCCTCTTTAAGCTTTTCGATGCATCCCGCACATGGCCAATCATTAACCACAATTAAATATCTATTCCCTTTCGCTTGATCTTTAATTTTTGCTAAAAGTTGTTGCTCCGCACACAAGGCGTTACCCGGACCATCCTTTTCGGCTTCGTGACACGGTTTTTTAGCAATTTCTCCTTTTGAGTTAACTTCATAAATTTCAGCCTTCGGCATATAACTATCCTTAATATTCTACGGGTTAGAGAGAGGGATAAGAATCGGCAGAAAGAATTAATAACTGTACGTATGAATCAAAATTTTCCAGATTTTTCTTCGTACCGCCATAACAACATATTACACGCGTTGATTAATAAGAACCCGCATTCGGCCAAAATCAGGAGTGGCTTTGTAGGTTGGGTCGGGCCACGCAGGCAGTAATGCTCATCATTTTGGCAATTGAATAGCATTGTTGGGCATGGCTGCCCACCTACGCCTCAAAATTAAATTATCCGCTTAAACGTCTCCAAAAATTCCAATGCCCTGTATGGATTTTTTTGATAGACAGAAAAATTCAATTCATCCGTTAGGAATGAGTTAAGAAGCTCAGGCTTCATTTCTTTCAATTTTTCGATATTTTTAAAGCCCATCGTCCAATTGTTAAAATTCCTGTGAGTGATCGGTTCCTTCAACAAAAGCTTCACTTCGGTATGGCGACGGTCCTTTTCGATTTTTCTGTACAAAGCATCTACAACCGATTCCTCGCCTTCTAACAATTGCATAAAATTGCCACTATTGAAGAGTAATAATCCGGTTAAGCCGTTTTTTTCATTGTTAATCCGGGAATCTTCTACGATGTTGATTATTTCACTGTAAGTTAAGCCGAGTTTCGCAGAGCTAATATAAACAATACAAATCATTTGATTACCCCGGTATGTCAAGAACAACAATCACTAATGCGTAGAATAATACACCCTACGACAACATTGACTTGTTGATTCCACGTTTAGTTCGAATAACAGCGCTGGAATCGACGCTTGCGTATTGGAACGCTCCAGTCTCTGCCAAGAGCAAATATTTACGCTCAAGGCTTCGGCGTGTCATCTCTATGTGATTGCATCGTGAGGCCGATCAATCTTGCAACCACACCAGCCAGGTAAAGCAAACCGACAAACATTTCGACACTCGCCACCGCGCGTGCATGTGGAGTCAACGGTATGACATCGCCAATCCCGGTACTCGACAGCAGCGCAAAGCTAAGGTAGTTAAGCTCGGTCCAGGTACGCATATCCTGTGGATTAACCGCCGCGCCGTAGGCACCCGGTTGCAGTAGCTGGATCAGCATAAACAAGTGAGTAAAACCCCAAGCCAGCAAAGTAAAAGTTGCACCGGCGGCAAACAGTTCGTCAGTCGTGGCTCGCAGGTCCTCCATCATGTAAGCGATCAGGCTGCCTGCGGCATAAAAGTAAAAAATCGCTTCCAACCCCGAACTCCAGGGCAGCAAGTGGTTCATCCCCAAAAAAGTTTGCAGCACTAACAGCACGATGATGACCGTGGCCAGGGTCACGCTAATCCAGGTTAACCCCGGCGTACGCTTCACCATACGCGTGGTAAGCGCCAGTACCATCACACCAAAGGCGTTAAAGGCAACCAACCCCGCCTGTGTTCCTTCAAGGAATGGATAAAGCAACATTCCCATCAGTTGTACTAGCAGCAGAATTGCCGAAGGATGGCGCTTGGTAAGATGCAGGAGAGGAAGATATGTCATTCGATAACGCCGGGTAAATTGTATGGACGGGGCCTTAGTTTAACGTTAAACAATACGCGAATTGCAATGAATTATAGGCGGGAATATTTCAAGAGTAGATAGTTGCAATTATGTGGATTTTTGCGAAAGGAAAAATTCATTCTTTTTGTAATTTGGTTTTGATATTCGGTGTTGCTCTCAACCAAGATGGAAGTAAATTGTTGTAGGTTGGGCAGCAATGCCCAACATTTTGGTAATTAAATAGCATGTTGGGCATGACTGCCCAACCTACGGGCTACAAATATTAAAATAGTTAGCGATAGAGCTTTATGAGGTAAACTATTTGTTAATTTTTTGGAATTAAAGGTGCTCGTTTTAGATAATCAAGCTGACTCCATACAATGACCGGAAAAGCGATTAACAGAGGCCAACCACTTTTAAGTAAAATTACAAGACTCAATATTAAAACCCCCAAAAACATTAGCAAATATAGAGTGTTTCTAGAATATTTTAAAGGCACATATGAAAGGCCACTGCAAGCCGGACACATTATTGGATTTAATCGATGCGCCCCGATCTTTTTCCAAGCTGAAATAGTTTCTTTATGACAACACGGACATTTGTACATATGTTTATTCGACTGCCTTAACGTTGCGTTCACCTGCGGATTGTAAGTAGCGCGTTGCAATAATTTCACGCAACGATATTGCAGCTACTTGCAGTGCGTCAGCTACAAAGCTTTGTTACACATTGATGTGTTTTCTAATATGGAGTGCCTTCTTTGAACTCCACGGAAACTCTCTCCGATGAATTGGGAGATATTGTTACGGATGAAATGTAGCTTGCGGAATCGTGACAGTCCGGTTGCACAAATGACTTATAAATGGACTTTCCATTATGGAGTATCACTATTTCTACAAATTCATGAGCACTGCAGCGAGCCATTCCTTTAGACGCGCCGTAGAATAAATTTGGTTTTAGCTCATACGTGCCATCTGACAAGTTGCAGGAAGTCACGGATTTCTCTGCAATCTCTTTAACCATTTTCTCGCCGCCTTCGTTGTACTTTCCATGATATTCAACTTTGAAAGTATTACCTTCTTGATTGCATACACCAAGTAAAGCATTGTGCCATTCATCCGCCTGGCAGATGTTTGATGAAAGCAAAGCCCCAATAAATACAATTTTCTTCATTAACTGATCCTTTGTGTAACGCTAAGCTCAGCCGCAGTTTGTAAGTTGATTTTTTGTAGAAACCTTTTGTGGAGCGAAACCTCAAAAAAACCAACTTACAAACTGTCGAGCACACGAAGTGTGCGGTGCTGGAGCGCATTGTTAAAACAATTATTTTTTAATTTATAACATCTATGAATGAAATTTCACAAGAACCACCTCTGATTGGTAAATTTGTGTCAACGTGAATGTTCACTTTTTTACCCGCAGCAAATGCCATGTACGCAGCACTAATAAGATGTTGATGCTTTTTGTCAATAGTTACATTATAGGTTGACGTGCAAGGAAATTGAGATGGCCATACTAAAGATGTAGAAAACCATAACTCAATAGTACCGTCATACGTATCGCCCGCATAATCACCAACAGCGCGAACTCTGCTAATGGTTAAATTACTTTGATCATTTTCTAAGGCAAAAGTATTACTTATTAAAGACAGTAATAAAACTATTGATAACCATCGATTTTTCTTTATTTTTTTCACCATATATTCCTCTTTTTAACGTTAGGTTCAGCCGCAGTTTGTAAGCGGCGCATTTGCGATAAACTTCGCGCAGCGATTCGCTAAATGCGCTGCTTACAAACTGTCGAGCGTAAGCGCGAAGCGCTGGAGCGATGCTGCAACCGCTTGTTATGCCCACTTAAATATTCGCCGTGTGGCTTTTATAAGTATTGCAGCCAGCTCCAGAACAAAATAGAAAATTAGACTATATGCCCAACCTATTATATAGACGGCAGAGCTAGGCCCAGAGTCTTTCAATGCAATTTCATTCTGGACTTCTGGTGTTGGTGCAAAATTGAATGCATACCACCAATAAAGATGCACAAATAAGATTAAGACACCCCAACCAACGAAAACCACAGAAATTAAACGTGCATAACATTTAAAACGTAGCATATAAATGAACAAAACCGTCAGAAGTAGCATTGGTAGTGTGCGAATAACGTTCTGAATTAATTCATACATAGCTACGTGTATTTTTCCTGCATAACGTTGAGCGCAGGGGCGCGTTGTAAGTTGCGCATGTGGATACACTTCGCGCAGCGATTCGCTAAATGCGCGACTTACAATGCGTCCAGCAAACGAAGTTTGCGAGCCTGGCGCGATTTGTTATGCCTATATTTTTTGCAGAATATCCACACACTTTTTATGTTCTTCACCAACCAAACCTAAATTCTGATGAAATGAAAAACCCGACTTTTTAATTTTGGCAGATTCTAATGCTATACCAGCATGATACCTGGCTTCAATTATTTGATTATAGAAGCTATGAATGATACTTTTTGCAGCATGCCACATAAAAATTTGTATAGGGAATGCTAGGTCACTTTCTCTTTCTGACAGAATGGAAAAAGCATTTTCATAATCACTTGAAATATTATGGGTAGCCACAAAATAGGGGTATTCTACAAATATGTTTGTTTTGATGTTCGGCTTATGGCGTTCAATTTCAAGAATGACCTTCATTTCATTGATGCTTTCTTCAAATTTATTCAGTGCTAAGTATGATTTGGCTTTTACATTTAATGCCCTAACTGTGTCAAATTCAGATTTTCGTGACGCAAAATAGATATTTATTAATTCTAATGCAGCATCAGGAAAAGAATCTGAAATAGTGCTCGATTGTATAACGAGATACTGGTCTCTTTGTGATCGGGCACGTGATAGCCTAGACATGAAATCTATTTTAATTGTTTCATTCCAGTTTTCGTTTCTATACCAATCTATATTCATATATTTGCATAACGCCGAGCTAAGCGGCAGTTTTTAAGTTGTAGTTTTGTGGAATACTTTTGCGCAGCAAAACCACAAAACTGTGACTTAAAAACTGTCCAGCCACGAAGTGGCGGTGCTTGAGCGATTTGTTAGCCCGCTTTTAATTTCTTAAGCCTTAGTTCAATGGCCGCTAAATTTTTAAACTCCACCACAGGCCAATTTGGTTCTTTGTGGTTAAATGTCTCAAACTTACGCAAAGCACGCCAAAAAACAACTAGCAGCTCATGACAGCTACCGCTTACAACTAAAATAGATTGTGTTTGTGATTCTGTTGAGTTTATAGAATATGAAACCTCAAGCTCTAACTCTGAGCCTGAAATTGTAAATTTGAAATAATAGCCCGCAGGTTCAAGATTCCACCACACTAATGAGTCTATACCGTTTAAAGCGGATTCAACTGCTTGTATAAGCTCGGATATTGGATTGTTAGGGACATCAGAGGCTTCAAATTCTATTTCAGTTTCATTGTGAGATAATTTTATATTTATCCATCCGTGCTCTGGATTTCCGATTTCAAACTTCATTGTTCATTCTCAGTATGGCTAACGTTAAGTTCAGCGGCTGCTTTTAAGTTGCGGCTTTGTGGAATACTTTTGCGCAGCAAAACCACAAAGCTGCGACTTAAAAGCTGTCCAACGAAGGCGCAAAGCGCCGTAGTGATGGTGGAACGCCTTGTTAAGTAATTACATTACATGAATGTCTATAAGCTCAAGTGTCAGTTTTTCTTCTTCAATTCTTCTAATGTTAAAGCGAGCAGTAAGATCGCTCAAGTAACCACATAGAGGAATATCAGAAAAATGCACCATTCCAAGATATTCATTTGGATTCATGCCATACAGATTATCGCGATCAACTTCTATTGAAGAATCAATTTTTTCAATATGTATTGGCGACATGACGAACCTTTCAACTTCCCACTCATTTAATAGTAGAAGCAATGTTTCATCATCTGGATTACATGTGATTCCATAGCCGCTTATTGTTTTTTCCAGTTGTTCCGGAGACCATGCTTTTTCCTCAGAAGAAGAAAATAGCTCTATGGCTTCTTTGTATTGTTCATTTGACAGCAAGCGATTCCATTCAACCACTAACTGTCTAATTTCGTCATGGCTTGCGTTGATCGGTAGTGTCTTCATATTTATTTACTTAACGCCGAGCTAAACGGCAGTTTTTAAGTTGTAGTTTTGTGGAACACTTGTGCGCAGCAAAACCACAAAACCGCGACTTAAAAACTGTCCAGCGCACGTAGTGCGCGATGCTTCAGCGATTTGTTATGCATTTTCAAATTCAGCAATAATTTCATTGCTTTGGTTTTTTGATGATATATGCAGCAAAACAACATTTTCAAGATCATGCTCAGAGTGGCTTATTGAATGTTTAAGAAAAAATATTGCTTCTTCTAACGATTCATTTTCATGCCATGTAGTTAATACAAAAAGTTCAGCAGGTGGTTGATTATAATTAAACATTTCAATACTAGCGTAATCAACTGAGTCGTCCCATGAGCTACAACCGATACCCCAAGCACACATTACTATACAACCGGATTTGACAAGCCACATACTTATTTCGTCTTGCCTTGCTTGCGAAACACTTTCAGAAATTATAACTAAGCATTTAAATGGATATAAATGCTCAATTGAAGGAAGCGCTTCTTGCTCTTTTACTTGAATGTAATTCATTCTTTCCCTTGATTTGCATAACGTTAAGATTTGCGGCGCATTTATGCGTCCGCAAGATAGCCTTGTTATGCATTTATGCTCAGCAAAAAATGCTTAGCTCTAATTATTTCTTTCGGACAGTAATTTGACCAATGCTCATGCTCTTCGCACCATTCAATAAAATGAATAAGGCAGGTTATTTGCTCCCTGTTTAATAAAGATAGCCTTTGCATAGTTTCTTTTTGAAATTTTAGATCGGGTGACAAATTATAAATTAGAAACTCTGTTTCCATACCATCATATGTTTCATCAACAGTTACACAATACCTTAAATATGAGGGTAACACCCACGCCCAACCTTTTGCCGACAAGCAAGACAATTCATTATGAAGATACCTTAAAGCTTCTTTTGGCAACTCAGCACCAGCGTATCTTTCCATTTCTTGCCGTAAATATAGGCACTGATAACAGTCAACCTTGTGAAATGAAACTTGAATTCCCTTAGGCTTTTCCACAAACGGAAAAGCCAGTTCTATTTCTCTAATTAAATTTTCAGAGTCCATAGTTCATGCATAACGTTAAGCACAACGGCAGTTTGTAAGTTGTGCGTTGCGGAATACTTTTGCGAAGCAAAACCACATAAGCGCGACTTACAAACTGTCCAGCCGCGCAGCGGCGTGTTGCTGCGCCTTGTTATGTGGTTCAGCTTTGATTTACTCAATTTCTTGGGTTCGCCACTCACCAGTTTCTATTTCATAAAAGGAAAGATAGCCCGGCTTTAGTTCTTTAAACCTAGAAATCCACGGAAATTTTTCGAATATACAACCCATACACACAACCATGCCGTTATCTGCGTCAGTGGTCGTATTACACATAAACTGCCAGCCACCGTCGCCCCAGTGCAACACTTCAACAATAGGTTGTTCACCATTCATTACATATTTCGTTGTGACCGCCAAGGCGTCATCGCTGAAGTCGAAAGACCAATCTTCCTTTTTGTATAAATGAGTATGCACTTTCTTACTCCCCATCTCATTTCACATAACGCTTAGTTAAAAGGAGCAGCTTTAGCTGCGTCCTAGCAGGCAACGCCTGCGTTTTGAACGACTGGTTGTAAGCTGGACGCAACTGGTGTTGCCACGAAGAGCCTAACTGGTTCGAAGAATGCGCCAACCTAAACCCTGTGGCACGGAGCTGATGGAGCTGCTTCCGAGCACGGTAAACTTTACCAAACTTCCTGACTCACTAACACTGCGATAAATCTAGCAAGCCAGCGAAACCTACGTGAACTTGCCGCACTCGACCACAGGCCAGACCGAACGGCAGGTGATGCAGTAGAAACTGCAACCGCTTTTCTTCATAACCCCAACCAAGTGCGATACAAAACTAAAATTATTTCCTTACAACGCCGAGTTCAGCGGCAGTTTTTAAGTTGTGGTTTTATGGAATACTTTTGCGCAGCAAAACCACAAAGCCGCGGCTTACAAACTGTCCAGCACACGTAGTGTGCGTGCTGCTACGCCTTGTTAAACATTTTCTAGGCTATGCACCGATTTTTTTAGTTTTCTTGTAATTACATTTAAATAACAGAATATAACCAGAGCAAAAACATTGATTCCTATTTGAAAAGGGCTAGAAAATTGAAAAAGACTAATCATGAGGTTTCCACCAGTGGAAACATTGAAGCCTGGGCTTGACTCAGTAAAGGAATAATTAACAGTAAAATTGAATCCGGTGTAGAGAAAATAGCTAACGCCGGGTGACACAAGCAGCGGAACCTGCATAGCCCAGAATATTTTATTTATAGATAGGGCCCTAGAGCTAGTTGATTTAATGATTTCAATTCCACACCAAATTCCATACAGAAACACCAGAATAGCGATAGCGCCAAAAATATATCCAGCCACACCAGCCGATGAAACTATAAAATTCAGAATAGAGGTGATAGCAATAAAGCCTCCGCAGATACTCAAAACCCCTAGCAATATTTGTATATATTTGTTCATGTGCTCTCTTATTGTTTAACGCCGAGCTAAGCGGCAGTTTTTAAGTTGTAGTTTTATGGAATACTTTTGCGCAGCAAAACCACAAAACTACAACTTAAAAACTGTCCAGCGCACGTAGTGCGCGATGCTTCAGCGACTTGTTAGGTGACTTTTACTTGGCACTGATAACCTTAAAACCCTTAATTTCAATATACCAGTCTTGATCCGTTGCATCAGTGACTGGATCAGCTGAAAAGTATTCCAAGTAGCCGGCCGATGCATTAGCAGTGAAATTTGAATGATTTGTACCCGTAAGAATTTGTTTTTTTGCGCGCGCAAATTGTTCAGAAATTAAATGCCCAGTACAAACATCATTTTTCCAAGAGCTGAATTTACTACCGATAGAATAACGAGATTTTGCTGAACACTTACTGTCATTAACCTTAATTTTGTACTCATAAAAACCAAATACGCCGCCTTCTTTAACAACATAAGAATACGAAGTTAAATTCTTCGAATTCCAAAGCGATTCTGCCGATTCAATTTCTGTGATGGATGTAGGACTTGAAGCAAGTGCACTAGCTGTTAAAAATACTAGCAGAATGGCACAAAATATAAATTTCATTATTCACCTAACGTTAAGCGCAGGGGCGCGTTGTAAGTTGCGCATGCAGTAAACTTCGCGCAGCGATTCGCCATGCGCAACTTACAATGCGTCCAGCCAACGAAGTTGGCGAGCCTGACGCGCCTTGTTAACTGTTTTGAATTTGCTGATTATAGAATT